>CAWIJS010000008.1:0-795766 GCA_963836485.1 uncultured Conexibacteraceae bacterium
GTGTGACCGGGATCGGCGCGGTACTGCTGTCGTGGCGCGCGCTGGCACCGCGCGAGGCCGCGCACGGCGAGTACTTCGCGTTGATGCTGACCAGCGCCGCGGGCATGGTCATCTTGGCCGCCGCGCAGAACCTCGTGTCGGTCTTCCTGGGGCTGGAGCTGCTGTCGGTTCCGCTCTACGTGCTCTGCGCGACCGAGATGCGGCGTGAGCGCTCGCTGGAGTCCGGGCTGAAGTACCTCATCATCGGCTCGGTCGGCTCGGCGACGTTCCTGTACGGGTTGGCGTTCATCTACGGCGGCACAGGCGGCACGGACTTCCGCGACATCGCTGCTGCGTTTCACGGCGGCGACCGCCCATGACTCGCTGCTGCTGACCGGCATCGCGCTGACGCTGGTCGGGCTGGCGTTCAAGGCCTCGATCGCGCCGTTCCACCAGTGGACGCCGGACGTCTACGAGGGCGCGCCGACGCCGGTGACCGCGTGGATGGCGGTCGCGACGAAGGCTGCTGCCTTCGGCGGCGCGCTGCGGATCTTCGACGTCGCGCTGATCGACGCGCACGCCGACTGGGCGCCGATGATCGCGGCGCTGGCGGCGATCACGATCATCGTCGGCAACGTCGGCGCGCTGTCGCAGTCGTCGCTGAAGCGGCTGCTGGCGTGGTCGTCGGTGGCGCAGGCGGGGTACCTGCTCGCGGGGTTGGTGGGGGCCTCGAAGCTGGGCGTGCAGGCGACGGTCTTCTACCTGTCGGTCTACTTGTTCATGAACTTGGCGGCCTTCGCGGTGATCGTGGCGCGCGAGCGTGAGGCGCCGTATGGCGACGACATTCGCTCGGTGGCGGGGATCGGTGTCTCGCGGCCGTTGTTGGCGTGGCCGATGACGCTGGCGATGCTGTCGCTGGCCGGCATGCCGGCGACGGCGGGGTTCATCGGCAAGTTCACGCTGATCGACGCGGCGGCGGATGCGGGGTACACGTGGCTGGGGATTGTCATCGTGATTGGGTCGATGATCTCGTTGGCGTATTACTTGAAGGTCGTGGCGGCGATGTGGATGCGGCCGGCTTCGGCGGCCTCTGAGGTCGTCACCGCCGACGGCTCGCCCCGGCTTGCGGGCGCCGACCCGGCGGCGGAGCGGGCTGATTGGGAAGTGACGCTCGTGGCCGTGTTGGCTGGGGCCGCGATCGTGGTCTTCGGGGTGATCCCGTCGCCGTTGTTGAACCTGGCGGGCGACGCGGGGCGGGCGCTCGGGCTGCTGTAGCTGCTGGGCGCGTGGCGTGGTTGGCGCTCAGTGCGCCGCGTCGTGGTGGTGCGCAGCATGGTTCGATCCGGGGCGTTTCGAGCACAACTATTGTCGTCAAGGTGACCCGGATCGCCCGGGCGCAAGCGGATGACAGAAGGCGGTGGCGGCTCGAACGCCTTCACTCCCTCGCCGCCAACAGACCACGCTGCGTAGTACGACCACGCCACGCGCTGAGCGCCACTCAGGCCGGCGGCGCGGGCATCGCAGGCGGCACCGGCGCCTCTGTCGGTGCGACCACGCCCGCGACCAGCGTCTGCCCGCACTGCCAGCAGAACGTCGCGCCGCGCGAATGCACGGCGCCGCAGGAGCGGCACGCGCCCACGACGCCGTCCTCCGACGCCGCCAGCAGCCGCTCGACCTCGCCGAGCTCCGCGTCGGCGACCTGCAGCTCGGCGGCGCGCCGCGACAGCACGTCGAGCCGGTAGTGGTCGCGCGTCGCCATCTCGTAGGTCAGCCCCCCGAGGTCGAAGGTCAGCGCCGCCACGCGACGCGCCAGCTCGTGGCGGCGCGCGCGCAGCTCGTCCAGCGACGTCGGCCCCGGAAGCGCGCTCATCCGATCTCCTCGAAGCCCGTGCCGCCGGCCGGCGCCTTGTTGTCCTTGGGCGGCAGCTTGCCGTTGCCGGTGGCGATCGGCTTGCCCTTCTTGACCGCGTCCTCGACGGCCTTCTTGCTGGAGAGGTTGTCGACCGACACCGCGCTCTTGTCCGGTGTCGCCTTGTCGCTGGAGGTCGACGACGCCTTGGACTTCGACGAGGACTTCGAGGAGCCCGAGCCGCTCGTCGACCCGCCGCTGCCGCCACCGTCCGTCTTCGCGGCGGCCGCGGCCGGCGCAGCCGCCGTCCCCTCGACCTTGATGACCTGCGGCGCCGGCGTCGCGGCGCTCGGCACCGACGACGTCCCCGTCGCCCAGTGCCCCAGCAGCAGCCCGATCAACAACGTCAACAACAGCAACGCCGCCAACGCGAGCAGACCGGCGTTGGCCTGCAACCGTCCGTTGAACCCGCGCGGCGGCACGGCCGCGGCGGTCCACGCGGCCACCGGCTCGCCGCCGAACGGCGGCGCGACGACGCCAAACGGGCCGGCTGCCGGCACCGACCGCGCCCGCACGTCGGCGTCCAACACGTCCAAGAACTCCAGCCGCGCCTCCGGCCGCCGCGCGCCGCAGTGCAGGCAGTAGCGCTGGTCGCCCGCCAGCGGTGCTCCGCAGGCCGGGCAGGGCTCGCCGTCGCGCCCGAAGACGGGCGCGGATTGCGAGGACTCGATGATCACGGGATGCTCCTTCACGACGATGGTCCAGCGTTGGGCGCGACGGTCACGGCGATGCGCGCACCGCGCGGCTCGCCGACGAAGAACAGGCGGAAGACGACCTTCTTGGACGAGCCGGCGGCGGGCAGCTTGGGCACGAGCGCGCGTCCGGCCGCGACCACGCGCGATCCCTTCAGCGCGACGGCGAAGATCGGCACGTTGCGCAAGACGCTGTGCGACGGGTTGACGACGGTGCCGGTCAGGTAGCGGCCGGTGCTGTCGCCGTCGAAGTGCACGCCGGTCACGCGGACCCGCGGGACCCGTCGCAGCCGCCGGCGCGGCGCCGACCCGCGCGCGAACCGAGCGCGGCGCGCTGGCGACCGTCACCTGGTCGTTGACCCACCACGCGCTACGACCCGCACCGACCGTCGCCAGCCGCTGCAGCGCGGGCTGCAGGCCGACCGCGTCGTTCTTGTACAACGACGCGCCGTTGCGCGTCGCGCACGTCGATGAGCACCGGCACGTCGCGCTGCGCTCGCGCACCGGCGTTGCGCACCTCGACGGCCGCGGCAACCGCTCCGCCGACCCCGCGCACCACGACCGCCCGCGCCACGCGCACTTCGGCGTTGTGCCGGATCTTCAGCGTCCCGCTCGCCTGCACCGCCTGCTTGCCCTCCGCGGCGATCCGCGCGCTCTTGTCCGCCGTGCTCTCGCACGCCGACAGGCCCGCAGCGCGGCAACCAGGCTGAGCGCTGCGACAGCCATCTTCACCCGAAGGCCCCCGCCACGTAGTCGCGCGTGCGCTCGGCGCGCGGCGCCTCGAAGACCTGCTCGACGTCGCCCGAACTCGACGAGATCGCCCAGGTACATGAACGCGACCTTGTCCCCGACGCGATGCGCCTGGGCCAGGTTATGGGTGACGATGACGACGGCCAGATCGCGGCGCAGCTCGCCGATCAGCTCCTCGATCACGGCCGTCGACCGCGGATCCAGCGCGCTGCACGGCTCGTCCATCAACAACACCTCGGGTCGCGTCGCGATGGCGCGCGCGATGCACAGCCGCTGCTGCTGGCCGCCGCTCAGACGCAGCGCCGGGCGGTCGAGGTCACCGCCGAGCTCGTCGTAGAGGCCAGCGCGGCGCAGCGCGTCGACCACCTGCGGCTCCAGCTCACGGCGGCCCGGACGCTTGCGGTTCTGCACGCGGATCGCGTAGGCCACGTTGTCGAAGATCGACATCGGGAACGGGTTGGGCTGCTGGAAGACCATCGCCACGCGGCGGCGCAGCGCGGTCACCTCGAACTGCTCGACATCGACGCCGTCGAGCAGCACCCGCCCGTGGCGCGTCGCGCCCGCCGTCGTCTCGGTCAGGCGGTTCAAGGTCCGCAACAACGTCGTCTTGCCGCAGCCCGACGGACCGATCAGCGCCAGCGCCTCGCCGGCGTGGATCGGCAAGGACACGTCCTTGACCGCGCGGCTTGTCGCCGTACAGCACGCTCAACCCCTCCACGCGCATGCGCTCCGGGGACCCGGGCCCACGCCCCCGGTTCTCCGCTCGTGCGGGCGACGGCGCGGCGCGTCCTGGGTCTCGGGCACCGGGACCGGCGTGCGATCCAGCCGCACGCGCCGGCGCGGCGGCGGCAGCGCGGGCACGGCGTCGTCAAGGAACGGATCGACCACTCGGTCGTCGGTGCTCATGCGCGGGTCTCCTTGCGGCGGCCGAGGAAGTCGACCGTCGCGTTCAGCGTCAGCACGATCAGCAGCAGCACGAACGCTGCGGCGTAGGCCTTCTGCGGGGCGTTGCCCTCGCCGGCGGGCGAGGCGCCGTAGACGTAGCTGGTCAGCGTCGAGCCCGTGCCGCGCAGGTTGCCGAGGATCGGCACGTCGCCCTGGGGCTCGATCTGCAGCGTCGCGCCGAGCAGCACGACGACGACCGCCGTGTCGCCGACGATCCGCCCCATCCCCAGCGCGGCGCCGGTCGCGATGTTGCGCGCGGATCTGCGGCAGCAGGATGGTCGCGGATCGTGCAGATGCGCGTCTTGCCCAGCGCCCACGACGCCTCGCGCACGTGGGTCGGGATCGCCATCAGCCCCTCGCGCGCGGCGCCGAAGACCAGCGGCAGCGCGATCAGCGACATCATCGCGCCCGCCGCCAGGAACGAGCGCCCGAAGACGCCGCCGCCCGAGGCGGTGAACGAGAGCGGCGCGAGGATCGGCAGCTGGAAGATCGCCAGGCCGAAGATCGCGATGACGATGTCGGGCGTGCCGGCGACGACCTCGATCCCGGACTCGACCGCGCGCGCCAGCGGCGCCGGCTTGCCGTACTCGACGAGCCAGACCGCCGACGCGACGGCCAGCGGCACCGCGATCGCGATCCCGATGATCGTCAGCACGATCGTGCCCGAAGATCGGGTCCAGGATGCCGCCGGTCGTGTGCTGCTGCCAGGCCGGGCTGCGGGCGCGTGAAGAGCAGCTCGGGGTTGAGGTACTGGATCGCCGCGCACGCCCATGTAGATGACGATCGCGGCGGTGACGGCGCACAGCGCGAGCCCGCACGCCCAGCACGTGAGGAACGCCAGGCGGTGGCGTCCACTTCCACGAGCGCAGCGCGTCGCCGCGCGGCGCGGGCCGCGAGGGCTCGATCAGCGGCGGCGGCGCGCGTCTCGACGGTCGCGGCCATCAGACCCGCAGCCCCTGCCGGCGCATCGGCAGCTTGGCGACGTAGCCGCCGATCGAGAGCACCAGGCTGGAGAGCAGCAACAGCAAGGCGAACGCGTAGATGGAGGACTTGACCGCCGGCGCGTTGATCGCGTCGACGTTCTCGACCATCGACGCGGCCAGCGGCCGGATCGGCTCGAAGATGTAGGTGATGCCGTCGATCGGGTTGGGCGAGAAGCCGCGCGAGCCCGAGACCATCGACAGCGCGACCGCCTCGCCCAGCGCGCGGGCGCACGCGAGCACCGCGGCGGCGACGATCGCCGGGCGCGCGGCGCGCACGCGAGACGGTCCAGATCGCCTCCCAGCGGTTGGCGCCCAGCGCGCGGCGCCCTCGGTCCACGCCGTCGGGATCGCCCGCAGCGCGTCGACGACGATCGCGATCATGATCGGCGTGATCATCACCGTCAGCACGACGATCGCCGACGAGCACGCCGGTCCCGTCGAGCTGGACGACGTTCTGCACCGACGTCCTTGCGCTCCGGGCTGATGAGGTGGTTGCCGACGAACGGCGCCAGCACCAGGATCCCGATCAGCCCGTAGATGACCGACGGCACCGCCGCCAGCAGCCGCACCGCCGGCACGACGACGGCGCGCATGCGCGCCGGGGCGAACTCGACGATGAAGATCGCCGAGAACAGCGAGAAGACAAGGCCGACGACAACGGCGACGCCGGTCGTCAGCAGCGTCCCGTAGATCAGCGGCCACGCCCGCAGGTGGTAGGCGGCAGTCGGGCGGGTCCTGACCGGTCTTGATCATCTCGCCGAGCTGGTGATCGACGCTGCCGCCGGAGCCCAGCCACGCGACCCAGCCGTTGGCCTGCAGCGACGGCCATGCGCGCACGGCGACGAAGCCCACCATCAACACGATGGTCAGCAGGACCAGGCAGGCCACGGCGCCGAGGCGCCACGCGGCCTGCCGGTCCGTCCACGGCTGCTCGTCAGCCGGGCGATCATGGTGTCCTAGCTGTCCAGCGGGATCGCGATCGACGCGATGATCTTGCGCGCGACCGGGCTCTTCTGGATCCAGTGGATGAACGCCGACGCCGCGCCGTTGGCCTTGCCGCGCGTCACCTCGTAGTAGTTGCGCACGCCCGGGTACTGGCCGGACTTCGCGTTCTGGAGGTTGCAGGCGACGCCGTTGAACGACACCGCGTGGACGTCCTTCTGCGACGCGTAGTACCCCGAGTTGAAGCCGATCGCGTTCTTGTCGGAGGCGACCGTCTGCTCGACCAGGCCGTCAGACGGCTTCAGCGCGGCGAGCGCCGAGATCGTCTTGTTGCCGAGCAGCAGCTGCTGGACGAGCGGCGGCAGCGACGAGGCGGCCGTGCGGCCGATCAGGTCGATCGTGCCGGTGACCGTCGCGCCCGGGACGTCCTCCCAGTTGCGCACCTGGCCGGTCCAGATCGCCTGCGCCTGCGCGAGCGTCAGGTTCGGCAGCTTGTTGGCCGGGTTGGTGTCGAAGCAGAAGAAGTCCTTGGCGATCGGGTAGAAGACCAGGCCGGCGGGATCGCTGGCGCGCGGGTCGCGCGCGGCGTTGCCGATCGTCACGCGGCCGGCGGCGGCATCCTGGATGCCGACCTCGCCACCACCCTGGGCGAGCTTGAACTTCACCTTGCCGGGCTTGAGCTTGACGTACTTCTTGGCCAGCAGGGCGACAAGCGGCGCTGAGCCGGTCGCGCCGCTGATGGTGATCGTGCTGGCGGCCGAGGCGCCGGCGGGTGCGGCGACGGCGAGAACGCCGACTGCGGCGAGGGCTGCGATGAGGCGTCGAGAGCGGTTCATCTCCGCGGAACTCCATTTCCCAGTTTGCATGGTCGGTTGATGGACAATAGTCTAACCACATAATTCTGATCGAGATTGAACAGAACCGATTCCGGGCATGAGCCCTCACCCTCCAGAGAGCACCGCCACCTGCGGCGAGTGCGGCGCACCGCTGCACGCCGACCAGCGCTACTGCCTGCGCTGCGGCGCGCGCCACGGCGCGCCGCGGGTCGATCCGCTGGGCGCGCTGGGGTTTGCGGTGGAGGCCGAGGGGCGTCTGCGCGTGCGGCGCCCGCGGCCGGCGGTGCCTTCGCGGGCGGCGATGATGCGGCGGCGGTTAGCGGTGCAGCGGCCGGCGGGCGGCGCGCGCCGTCCCGACGCCTCGCCGCCGCGCTGGCGGCCGTGACGCTCGCGCTCGGTGCTGCGGCCGGCGCGGCGCTCGGCCCGGGGCCGGCGCCCTCGGTCGCTGCTGCGCCGCAGCGGCTCGTCGCGCTCGTGGTGCCGAGTGCGGCGCCTGCGCCCGCCGACGACCGCGCGAAGACGAGCCGTCGCCGCCCGACGACGAGGGCTCTTCCGACACGCCGAGCGCCGACGACGACACCGCCACCACCGCGACCGACGACGACCTCCTCCGCGAGCGACGACAGCAGCTCGACCGACGACCGCTCCTCTGCCGACGACTCCAGGACCACCTCGCCAGCGACGGCGACACGACGACCACGCGGCGCCGGCGAGACGTCCACCACAGACGCCCGCCGCAACCGTGCCCGGCGCACGTCTTCGTCATCAGCCTCACGCAGCTCGACGCGACCGCCTTCGGCCCGACCTCTCCCCTCGCCGACCTCGTCGCGCAGGGCACGCTGCTCTCCAACTACGCCGCCGCCGGCCCCTCCGCCGCGGCCAACGAGCTCGCGCTGCTCGGCGGCCAGGTCCCCACGGCCGACTGCGCCGCCGACCTCGCCGCGTGCGTCCTGCCCGCCGGCGAGACGTCGCTGCCCGACCAGCTGCGCACCACCAACCTGACGTGGCGCGCCTACGTCGAGGACCCGGCGCAGCGCTGCGCGGCGACCCCGAGCGCCCGCGTCGGCGTCTCGCTCTTCACCACGCTCAGCAGCCGCAAGGACTGCGCGAGCAACGTCGTCGACCCCGCGACGCTCGACGCCGACCTCGCCAAGAAGGCCAAGACGCCGGCGCTGAGCCTCTTCGATCCCCAGCGCCTGCCACGACGGCAGCGCGACGCCGTGCGCCGACGGCGCGCCCGCGGGTCTCGACGGCGCCAGCGCGCCGCTGCACACGCTCGTGGCCAAGATCACCGCCAGCGCCGCCTACAAGGCCGACGGCGTCCTGCTGATCGTCAGCGACGCGCCGCCGCCGGCCCCAGCCGACCCGGCCACCGCCGCCGCGACGCCGCCCGCCCCGCTCGGCGCGCTCGTCCTCTCGCCCCGCGCCACCGCCGCGCGCACCGTCGACGCCGCGACCGGCCCGGTCGCGCTGCTGCGCTCGATCGAGGACCTGCTCGGCCTCGACCCGCTCGGCGCCGCCGCGCAGGTCACCACGCCCGCGCTCGACGGCGTGCTCGCACCGCCGACCGCGACGGCGTCTTCCACCTTCCCCCATCGATCCCATCCCACGAACCCGACACGGAGGTCCCCTTGACCCTCGCCCGTCCCCTGCTGATCGCCGTCTTCGCCCTCGCGGTGTGGGCGCCGCTCGCCGGCGCCAGTGCCAACCCCAACACCTACGACTGCGGCGGGCACATCGAAGCCGGTCAGCCGCAGCCCGGTGACGACAGCACGCAGGTCCAGTACGTCTTCGCCTGCGGCGGCCCGATCACCGGGTACCAGATCCAGCCGCAGATCAGCGACACCGGCTTCTCGACCGACGTCTCGGTCTTCGACCAGCAGAAGAACCCGGTCACGACCGACTCGTTCACCTGCAACGGCGACTTCCCCGGCTGGGGCTTCAACTGCATCGGCAAGTACACCGGCACGACCGTACGCCAACATCGTCGGCACGTTCTCGATCGACGGGAAGCTCTGCGACGAGCCGCGCGTCGACCCGCTGCTGACCGTCGTCTACGCGACCGCCGACAGCAAGGGCGTCGTCACCCAGGCGATCTCCGGCCCCTACGACCTCGGCCGCCCGCGCGGCTGCCCGAAGTCCGCCCTCGGCGGCAAGACGCGGATCCCGTCCGACGCCTCGCTGAAGAACGGCGCCAAGCCCAGCCAAGAAGGAAGGCCACGGCCAAGAAGAAGGCGACCAAGAAGACCAAGAAGCACGCGGCCGCCGCGAAGTAACCGCACACGGGCCACCGCCGCACTACGGCGGTGGCCCCGGCGCCCGGCTGGGTAGGACGCAGGCCATGTCCGACGATCCCCGCCCAGACCACACCGAGGACCCGCGCAAGCAGGAGCAGGGCTCCGAGGGCTACCCCGAGACCACGCCCCGCGGGGACCGACAAGGAGGCCGACGAACGGCGAAGACGAACCGACGCACGAGTGAGCGCCTGGCTCCGCGAGCTTCCGGCGCGTCTGGAACGATGCGCCGGTGCGTATCTCCGCCAAGGCCGACTACGCGGTGCGGGCAGCGATCGAGCTGGCCGTCGCCGGAACCGAGCGTCCGACCAAGGGCGACAGCGTCGCGCAGGCCCAGGGCATCCCCCTGAAGTTCCTCGAGAACATCCTCGCCGACATGCGCCACGCCGGCCTGGTGACCAGCCGCCGCGGCGCCGAGGGCGGCTACTGGCTCGCCCGCCCCGCCGAGGAGATCACGGTCGCCGACATCATCCGCGCCGTCGAGGGCCCGCTGGCCTCCGTCCGCGGCGGCCGCCCGGAGGACGTGGACTACGCCGGCACCGCCGAGCCGCTGCAGCGCGTCTGGATCGGCGTGCGCGCCAGCCTGCGCCGCGTCGTCGAGAACGTCACGCTCGCCGACCTCGCCTCAGGCAAGCTGCCCAAGGACGTCGAGGCGCTGGCCAAAGACCCGGAGGCCTGGGTGACGCGCCGCTAAGCAGCGCTCGGCAGCGACTTCACGCCGTCGCGCCGCACGTAGACGATGTCGCCCTCGTGCAGCTCCAGCTGCTCGGCCTCGTGGCGCGTGAGCTGGGCGTAGACGGCGCCGTCGCCGGCGAGGTCGAGCTCGACGCGGACCTCGAAGCCGAGGTGCACGATGCGTGAGATCTGTGCCTCGACGCCGATGCCGTCCGGATCGGTCCGCAGGACGAGGTCGTGCGGGCGCACCAGCCCGTCGCCCAGCCGCGCGACCGGGCCGAGGAAGCCCATGACGAACTCGTTGGCCGGCGCGTCGTAGAGCTCGCGCGGCGCGCCGACCTGCTCGATGCGGCCGCCGTTAAGGACCACGATGCGATCGGCCAGCTCCATCGCCTCCTCCTGGTCATGGGTGACCAGGACGGTGGTGACGTGGACCTCGTCGTGCAGCCGGCGCAGCCACGCGCGCAGCTCGGCGCGGACGTTGGCGTCCAGCGCACCGAACGGCTCGTCCAGCAACAGCACCTTCGGCTCGACCGCCAGCGCGCGAGCCAGCGCCATGCGCTGACGCTGGCCGCCTGATAGCTGCGACGGATAGCGATCCTGGTAGCCCGCGAGCCCGACGATGCCGAGCAGTTCGTCGACCTTCGCGGTGATCTCCGCCTTCGGGCGCTTGCGCACCTTCAGGCCGAAGGCAACGTTGTCGCGCACCGTCATGTGCTTGAACGCGGCGTAGTGCTGGAAGACGAAGCCGATGTCGCGCTGCTGGGGCGCCAAGCCGGTGACGTCGCGATCCTCAAGGACGACCGTGCCCGCGTCGGGCACCTCCAGCCCCGCGATCACACGCAGCAGCGTGGACTTGCCCGAGCCCGACGGCCCGAGCAGCGCGGTCAGCGAGCCGGGCTCGATCTCGACCGAGACGTCGTGCAGCGCCGCGAACTCGCCGTAGTGCTTGGAGACGGAAGAGACGGAGATCATCGTGCGTCACCCTTGCGTTGCAGAAGGGTCATCGCGAGCAAGGTTACGAGCGCGATGACGGCCATGAGCGCCGAGGCGGCGTAGGCGCCGGCGAGGTCGAAGTTCGAGAAGCGGTTCTCGACGAGCAGCGGCAGCGTGATCGTCTCGCCCGAGATCTTGCCCGACACGACGCTCACCGCCCCGAACTCGCCGATGGCGCGCGCGACCGACAGCACGACGCCGTAGGCCACGCCCCACCGGATCGCCGGCAGCGTGACGCGCAGGAACGTCTGCCAGCGTGAGGCGCCGAGCGTCGCGGCGGCCTGCTCCTGCTCGTTACCGATCTCGCGCAGCACCGGCACGACCTCGCGCACGACGAACGGCAGGCAGACGAAGATCGTCGCCAGCACCATGCCGGGCACCGAGAAGATGATCTGGATGCCGGCGTCGGTGAGCGTCGGCCCGAGCCAGCCTTGGCGGCCGTAGAGCAAGAACAGCGCCAGGCCGATGACGACCGGCGAGATCGCAAACGGGAGGTCGATGAGCGCCTCGAGTACACGCTTGCCGCGCACGCGCGAGCGCACGAGGGCAAGCGCAGCCACAATCCCGAAGATGGTGTTCAACGGCACAGCAATCGCGGTGATCTCGATCGTCAACCAGAACGCGCTGATCGCGGCCGGCGTCGTGATCGAGGCCCAGACCGCATCGAGACCCGGCTCGAAGGTCCGGTAGAGCACGACGCCGATCGGCACCATCACTAGCAGGGCGACGTAGCCGAGCGCAAAGAAGCGAATGCCGTAGCGGCTCGCACGGCTAGTGATCATGCCGCGAGCCCCAGTACTCGATGAAGCGCAACGCGATCAACATCAACAACGAGATGCCGATCAGGACGACCGCCACCGCCGCCGCGCCGCTCGCGTTGTCGCTCTCGATCTGCTTGAAGATGAAGACCGACGACACCTGGGTGTCAAACGGCTTGTTGCCCGAGATCAGGATGACCGAGCCGAACTCCCCGACCGCGCGCGCGAACGACAGCGCCGCACCGGACAGGATCGCCGGGACCAGGTTGGGCAGGATGATCCGCCGGAAGGTCATCAGCGGGCCGGCGCCGAGCGACGCGGCCGCCTGCTCCATCTCGGTGTCGAGCTCGATTAGCACCGGCTGCACGGCGCGGACGCCGAACGGGAGCGTGACGAACAGCAGCGCAAGCGCGACCGACAGCTGCGTGAACGCGAGGTTGACGCCGACCGGGCTTGTCGGCCCCCACAGGGCCAGGAGCGTGATACCGACGACGATCGTCGGCATCGCGAACGGCAGGTCGATGATCGCGTTGACGACCCGGCGGCCGGGGAACTCGTCGCGCACGAGCGTCCAGGCGATCGCCACCCCGGCCACCGCGTTGATGGCCGCGACGATGACCGACACGGTCAGCGTGAACTTCAGCGCGGCGACGGCCTGGCGGCTGGAGACCGAGTCCCAGAACGCCGACAGGCCGCCGTCCAGCGACTTAGCCGTCAGCGCCGCCAGCGGCAACAGCACGATCAGGCTCAGCCACAGCATCGCCAGGCCCATGCCCAGACCGCCGACGCCTCCGGACCGTGCGAGCGTCCGACGGCGACGGGGGCGACGGACGGACGCCGGCGCGGCGGGGGTGGCGACCTGCGTGCTCACTTCGCCGTGGACACCCCGTTGTCGTCCTCGATCTTGGCGACCGCGCCCTTCTCGGGATCGAACAGGTCGTCGTTGATCTTCTTCCAGCCGCCGAAGTCGTCGACCGTCTTGACCGTGCCCGGATCCGGGAACTTGGACTTGTTCTTGGCCAGGATCGCCGCGTTGACCGGGCGGTAGCCCCAGTCGGCGAAGTGCTGCTGCGCGCTGTCGCTCAGCGCGAACTTCACGAACGCCTGGCCCTTGGCGCCGCCCGCGGTCGTCGCCGCGATCGGGTTCTGGATCAGGAACGTGTCATCGGGCTGGACCAACTCAATGTTCTTCTCGCCCTTCTTGACGGCCGTCGTGTACTCGTACTCATAGGAGATGAGCACGTCGCCCTCGCCGCCGGTGAAGGTCTGCAGCGCCTCGCGCCCGGACTTGGGCTGAACCGGCACATGGTCGCTCAGGAGCTTCTTGACGTAGGCGATCCCGCCGTGCTGGTAGGCGCCCAGCAGGTTCCATTTGGCCGCACCCGAGGTGAACGGGTTGGGCGTGACGACCTTGACGCCGGGCTTGAGCAGGTCGTCCCAGCCGTGGATGCCCTTGGGGTTGCCCTTGCGCACGACGAACGAGACCAGCGACGTGGTGACGAAGCCGCCCTTGCCGCCGGCCGCCTCGGTCTGCGCGACCCAGTCGGCGGGCACGAGCTTGTCGGGCGTCAGCTTGTCGACGTCGGGGGCGAGCGAGAGCGCCACGACGTCGGCCTTCTGGCCGGCGAGCACCGCGCGGCTCTGGTCGCCCGAGGCGCCGTAGGAGGTCTTGAACGACACGCCCTTGCCCTCAGCGGTCTTCTGGAAGTCCGGAATGATCTCGTCGTAGACGACCTCGGGGGTCGAGTAGGCGACCAGCGAGAGCGAGGACGTCGAGCCGCCCCCACCGCCGCCGGAGGAGGAGGCCGACGAGCCGCTCGTGTCATCGGACGCGCCACCACAGCCGGCTACGGCGAGGGCAGCGACGGCGAGCGTCGAGAGCAGGATCTTGGGCGTCACTGGCGAGTCTCCTCGGAAAAAGGGCTAATCACAGTCAGGTTTAGGAGGTTCGGCAGTGTACAGCAAGGCGACTGAAGAGATCGGGATACTGCAGTTCATGCGCGAGACCACGCCACAGGTGTTCTTGATTGCCCGTCCCGCGCTCGATCTCGACGGTCTGCGCGGCTATCTCGACGCGGCTAGCGGGGCCTCGTGGCTCGACCGCCGGCTGGCCGAAAGCGAGGTGCTGAACCCCGGCGAGACGCTGGCCGAGTTCGCCGGCCGCGCCTGTTACCGCTCCTGGGAGCCGGGGCTGAACCCCAACGTCACGCGCGTGCGCACCGACCCACGCGCGTACCTCGACAACGTGCTCGCCTCGGGCCATGGCTCGGTCTTGGAGCACGCCAGCTACACGTTCGCCTTCCGCGACGTCTCGCGCGTCTTTACCCATGAGTTGGTCCGCCACCGCGCCGGCTCGGCCTTCTCGCAGGAGAGCCTGCGCTACGTGCGGCTGACCGACATCGGCTTCCGCATCCCGCCCGCGCTGGAGCCAATCCGCGAGCAGGTGGTCTCGATCGTCGAGCAGCTCGAGGAGCTGCAGGTCAGCGCCGCACGCGAGCTCGGTGTCGACGACGAGGGCCTGCCGTTCGCGGTCAAGAAAGAGGTGACCTCGGCGCTGCGGCGCCTGGCGCCGATCGGGCTGAGCACCGACATCATCTGGACGGCCAACGTGCGGACGCTGCGCCACGTCATCGCGCTGCGCACCGCGCCCGGCGCCGAGGAGGAGCTGCGGCTCGTCTTCGACCTCGTCGCCAAGCTGGCGCTGGCCGAGGCGCCCGCGCTCTTTCAGGACTTCTCGCGCGACGACGACGGCACCTGGACGCCGGCACACGGCAAGGTCTGAGACCCATCGCAAGCACACCTGTACCTGAATGGGTGCGGTGCACGTGATTCGACACTCTTCACACCGTCTGTCGAGATCGCGAAACCACGGCGCTCTCGCGCGCTAAGTGTGAGCAGTGCCCTCTATTGCCGCGATCTTCCCGGGCCAGGGAAGCCATGCGCCCGACATGGACGAGCCCTACCGCGGGCTGGCCGCCTTCGAGCGCGGGCTCGAGCTGCTCGGGTTCGACCCGTTCGAGCGCCTCGCCGAGGGCACGCGGTTCCAGCAGCCCGCGATCTTCCTGTGCAGCGTCACCGCGTGGGACCTCTGGCGCGAGGGGTCGCCCGAGGAGTTCGCGCAGGTGCGCGCCGCCGCCGGCCACTCGCTCGGCGAGTACGCCGCGCTGGTCGCCGCGGGCGTCCTGTCCTTTGAGGACGCCGTCAGCCTCGTGGCCGAGCGCGCCGCGGCGATGGCCGACGCGGGCGAGCTGCAGTCCGGCTCGATGGTCGCGATGCTCGGCGGCGACGACCACGCCATTCGCGCGCTGGCCGACCGCCTGGGCCTGACGATCGCCAACGACAACGCCCCCGGCCAGCTGGTGCTGAGCGGGGCGACCGAAGCCGTCGCCCAGGCCGAGGAGCTCGCTCGTGAGGAGACCGGAGCACGCGCCCGGCGTCTCGACGTCTCCGCCGCCTTCCACTCGCCGCTGATGGAGCCGGCCGCCACGCGCCTGGCCGAGGCCCTCGCGCGCGTCGAGATCCAGCCCGGTGCCTTCCCGGTCTATGCCAACGGCAGCGCAGCCCCGTTCAAGGACGTCCGCCGAGAGCTCAGCGAGAACCTCCTGCGCGCCGTGCGCTGGCGCGAGACGATGCTGGCGCTGCGCGCCGCGGGCATCGACCGCTACGTCGAGCACGGGCCCGGCGCCGTCCTCACCGGCCTGGTCAAGCGAACGCTGGCGGCGGCGTGATGCAAGCGGGCACGGTCACCGACACCGCCACCCAAACGACCGCGCGCAGCGGGCGGATCACGCGCGGCGCGAGGATAACCGCGGGCGACGCGGGGACCGCAGCGCAAACCCGCTCGCGCCGTGGGCGGGTGAGGGCCGTCTCGCTCACCGCCGGCCTCTTCGGCGTCGGCGCCGCGCTGCCCGAGCGCGAGATCGACAACGCCTACTTCGAGCAGCGACTCGACACCGACGACGCCTGGATCGTGCGCCGCACCGGCATCCGCACGCGCCGCTGGCTGGAGGCTGACGAGCCGCTCGCGCCGCTCGCCGCCCGCGCCTGCGCCGACGCGCTGGCCGACGCCGGGCGCACGGCCGCCGAGGTCGACCAGCTCATCGTCACCACGATCACCCCGGACAAGGTCACCCCCGGCCTGGCCCCCGAGGTCGCACGGCTGATCGGCGCCCACGGCGCTGCCGCGGTCGACCTCAATGCCGCCTGCGCGGGCTTCTTGTATGGCTTGGACCAGGCCGCGGCGCTGGTCGAGACCGGCCGCGCCGGTGTCGTCCTGGTCTGCGGCGCCGAGGCGCTAAGCCGCCTGACCGACATCGAGGACCGCGGCACCGCCGTGCTGTTCGGCGACGGCGCGGGCGCGGTGGTCGTCGCCGCCGGTGAGCTCGACCGTGGCGTGTCGCGCTTCGTCCTGGGCTGCGATCCCGAGCAGGGCGGTCTGCTCTACGCCGACAACGAGGACCGCAAGCTACGGATGGAAGGCCGCGAGGTCTACCGCCACGCGGTGGCCCGGATGGCCGAGGCGACGCGCGAGGCGCTGGACGCCGCCGCCCTGACCGTTGACGATCTCGACCTTTTTGTCGCCCACCAGGCAAACTCACGCATCATCGAGTCCGCCGCCAACGAGCTGGGTCTGCCCCACGCCAAGCTCGCGATCAATGTCGACCGCGTCGCCAACACCTCGTCGGCCTCCATCCCGCTCGCGCTGGCCCAAGCCGAGCGCGACGGGCTGCTGAAGCCTGGCGCCACCGTCGGCCTGGCCGCCTTCGGCGCCGGCTTCGTCTGGGGCGCGGGCGTCGTGAGCTGGAAGGAGCGCCAGTATGTCTGCGCCTGAGGGGGCGGTCGCGCTGGTCACCGGCGGCACGCGCGGCATCGGCGCGTCGATCGCGCAGCGGCTGAAGGCCGACGGCTACAAGGTCGCCACGCTCGGCCGCAGCGGCGGCGACGTGCAGGCCGACGTCGCCGATCCGGCCGCGGTCCAGGCGGCCTTCGATGAGGTCCGTGAGCGCTTCGGCCCCGTGCTGATCCTGGTCAACAACGCCGGCGTCACCGCCGACGGGCTGGCCATCCGCATGCCCGACGATGATTGGGCGCGCGTGATCGACACCAACTTGAACGGTGCCTTCAACTGCACCAAGCGCGGCCTCGAGGACATGTTGAAGGCCCGCTGGGGCCGCATCGTCAACGTGTCGTCGGTCTCGGCCGAGCGCGCCAACTCCGGCCAGGCCAACTACGCCGCCTCCAAGGCGGGCCTGCTCGGCTTCACCCGGGTTGTCGCCAAGGAGATGGGCAAGCGCAACATCACGTCCAACGCCGTGACGCCCGGCTTCATCGAGACCGAGATGACCGCGGAGCTGCCGGCCAAGGAGCTGGCGGCCGCGATCCCGGCGGCGCGCATCGGTCAACCCGAGGAGGTCGCCGCCGCGGTGAGCTTCCTCGTCAGCGATCAAGCGGCCTACATCAACGGCGCAACGCTGGCCGTCGATGGCGGCCTCGGCGCCTAGCACTACCTGTCCCGAACCAAGAACCCGAAGAACCAGGAGAACACCACCATCATGGCCAGCCAGCAAGAGATCCTCGAAGCCATCCGCGCCGAGCTCACCGCCATCAAGGTGCCCGACGCCGACACGGCGCAGCCCGACACGACGTGGGAGCAGCTCGACGTCGACTCCCTCGATCTCGTCGAGCTCGTCAAGGCGCTGGAGGACCGCTTCGAGGTCCAGATCGCCGATCCGGATCTCAAGGGCATTGCCTCGGTCGGCGACGCGATCGCGCTCGTCGAGCGCCTCCAGGGCGCGGCGGCCTAACAGCTATATGGACGGCATCGTCATCACCGGACGGGGCGTCGTCTCCCCCGTCGCCACGGGCGTCGAGGCGTTCTTCGACGCCCTGCTCGGCATGGAGGGCGGGATCACCGACGAGGGTGTCGCGCCATGCGGCGAGTTCGACCCCGAGGTCGTGATGACCCCGAAGGAGGCGCGGCGGATGGACCGCTTCGCGCAGCTCGCGGTCGCGGCTGCTGACCAGGCGGCCGACGAGGCCGGGCTGCTCGGCGAGGTCGACCCGGCGCGGGTTGGCGTGATCGTCGGCACCGGCGTCGGGGGTCTCACGACCCTGCAGGCGGAGTGCAAGACGTGGCTGGAGGAGGGCGACCGCGCGGTCTCGCCGCTCTTTGTCCCGATGATGATGCCCAATGCCGCCGCCGGCCAGATCGCGATGCGCCGCGGCCTGCACGGCCCGGGCTTCTCGATCGCGTCGGCCTGCTCGACGGGCGCGCATTCGATCGGCGAGGCTGCCCGCTTGATCGCGCGCGGCGAGGCCGACGTGATGATCTCCGGCGGCACCGAGGCCGCGCTCGTCGGCCTCTGCCTGGCGGCCTTCCGGCGCATGGGCGCGCTGTCGCGCGTCGGCGAGTCGCGCCCGTTTGACACGCGCCGCGACGGCTTCGTCATGGGCGAGGGCTCCGCGGTCCTGGTGCTGGAGCGCGAGGAGCACGCCCGCGCTCGCGGCGCGCACATCTACGCGCGCGTGACCGGTTACGGCGCGTCCAACGACGCCTTCCACATCACCCAACCCGAGGCCAACGGCCGCGGTGCGGTCGAGGCCATGACTGCGGCGCTGCGCGACGCCGACCTCGCGCCGGCCGACGTGGGCTACGTCAACGCGCATGGCACGAGCACACCGATCAACGATCGCGTCGAGACGCTCGCGCTACGCCAGGTCCTCGGCGAGGACGGGCCGCCGGTCTCCTCCTGCAAGGGCGCCGTCGGGCACACGCTCGGCGCCGCCGGCGCGATCGAGGCGCTGGCGTGTGTCGAGGCGCTGCGCCGCGGCGCGCTGCCGCCGACGCTCGGACTCGAGGACATCGACCCCGAGTGCGCCGCAGATCACATCGCCGGTGCCCCGCGCGAGGCGCCGGATCTCAAGGTCGCGCTGAGCAACTCGTTTGCCTTCGGCGGCCAGAACGCGACGCTCGTCTTGCAGGCGGCCTAGGAGTCCCCACGCCATGTCCGCCGTCTTCGATGTCCGGGAGGGTGGGACCGACATCCTTGCCGCCCGTGCGCGGCTGGAGCTGCTGTTCGACGCCGGCACGTTCCGGCCGATCCGCACCGCGGTCGGCGACGGCGTGCTGTCGGGCAGCGGGCGCGTCCAGGGCCGCGCGGTGGTCGCGTGGGCGCAGGACGGGACGTTCAAGGGCGGGTCGCTGGGCTCCTCGGGCGGCGAGACGATCGCCCGGACGATCCAGCGCGCCGACGCGCTCGGCGTCCCAGTCGTCGGCTTTCCCCATTCCGGCGGCGCGCGGCTGCAGGAGGGCGTCGCGGCGCTGAGCGCCTATGCGGCGATCTTCCGCGCTCAGGCCCTGGCGACGGTCCCGATGATCAGCGTCGTGTCGGGCCCGTGCGCCGGCGGTGCGGCCTACTCGCCCGCGCTGGGCGACTTCGTGGTCATGACCGCCGATGCCGTGATGTTCCTGACCGGCCCGAAGATCATCGAGCGCGTGACGCGCGAGGTCATCTCCGCGGCCGATCTGGGTGGCGTCAAGGTGCACGGCGCCAACGGCGTCTCGCACCTGGTCGCGCGCGACGACGTCCACGCCGCCGAGCTAGTGCGCGAGCTGCTGACGTTCCTGCCCGACCGCGTCGGCGGCCACGGTATGCCGCTGGTGCCCCCGGCCGAGGCGCCCGGCGAGGACCCGGGCGATGTGCTGCCCGAGAGCGACCGTCGCGTGTATGACGTGCGCGAGGTCGCCGCGCGCCTGTTGGACCGCGGCGCGCTGCTGGAGCTCGCGCCACGCTGGGCGCGCAACCTCGTCGTCGGCTTCGGCCGCGTCGAGGGCCGGGCGGTCGGCGTGATCGCCAACCAGCCCAAGCACCTCGGGGGCTGCCTCGACGCCGACGCGGCCGAGAAGGGCGCGTGGTTCGTCGATCTCTGCGACCGCTTCGGCATCCCGCTCGTCGTCCTGGCCGACACGCCGGGCTTCCTGCCGGGTGCCACCCAGGAGGCCGCCGGCGTCCTGCGCCATGGCGCGTCGCTCCTGCGGGCCTTCGGACGGGCGTCGGTCCCGAGGGTCACGGTCACGTTGCGGCAGGCGTATGGTGGGGCGCACATCGTCATGAACTCCCGCGATCTCGGTGCGACCCTCACGCTCGCCTGGCCGGATGCCCGGATCGGCGTCATGGGCGCGCGCCAGGCCGTCGAGTTGGTCCGCCGCCGCGAGATCGAGGCGGGCGCCGACGCTGCGGTACTAGCCGACGCCTACGAGGCCGAGCACCTGCCGGTGCACGTCGCGGCCGCCGCGGGGTTCGTGGACGAAGTCGTCGCGCCGTCGGAGACGCGCGACCGCATCGCCCACGTCCTCGAGCTGGCGCAGACGTGAGCCCAGGCGGCGAGCCGCTGGAGCTCAACGAGTCGCGCAACGCGACCGAGGAGGCCATCCTCGACGCTGCGCGCGACGCGCTCGCCGACACCGAGTACCGCCGCCTGACGATGGACATCATCGCCAAGCGGGCGTTCGTCAGCCGCACGGCGCTGTACTTCTACTTCCCCAACAAGCGTGCGCTGGTCGACCGGCTGATCTTGCGTGCGTTCTTGGACATGTACGAGGCGGCCGCGCCCTATCTGGACGGCAGCGGGGACCCGCGCGCGGAGCTGCGCCGCGGCCTGGCGCGCACCGTGAAGGTCATCGACCGCGACGCGCACGTGTTGACGCTCGCCGCCATGCTCAGCGGCGAGGAGGACCGCCTGCCGCCGCAGTGGGCGCCCTACGTCGTGCGCTTCGTCGAAGGCGGGACGGCGCGGATCGCGCGCGACCAGGCACGCGGGATCGCTCCTTCGGATATTCCGCCACGGCTAGCGGCCCAAGCGCTGCTGGCGATGGTCGAGCGTCACGTGACCCTGGAGCTCATCCAGGGCGGCGGCGACGCCCACCAGTCGATCCGCGTGCTCGCCGAGCTCTGGTGGCGCGCGGTGTACTCCAAGCCGGCCGAGCCGCCGCCGGCCTAGGGCGGGCGCGCCTAACGTCCCCGCGCGGCGTCGCCGCCCGTCGCCTGCTCGGCGAAGCGGCGGGCGAGGGCTGCGCGGATGGAGAGGACCATGGAGTCGAGGTGGTCGCGCGAGGCGGGGTCGATCTCGGTGAAGCGGATGGCGGTGCCCTCGGGGATGGTCCGCACGATGATGCCGGTGGCCTTGACCTCGGGGCCGCCCTGGGGCATCTCGATGGTCACCTCGACGACGACGTCGCGCTCGCCGAACGCGGCGCCCTCCAGCAGCGCGCCACCGGCTGAGACGTTGACGGTGCGCGAGGTGATCTCCTGGCCGCCCGCGCTGACCGTGACCGGCAGCTGGACGTCGAGCCGCGGACTCTCGCGCAGGTTGTCGATGCGGCCCTCGCGATTGGCGGTGAAGGCCACGCAGCCCTGCTGAGCGCGCTCAGCTTTTCCGTGGAGGACGACGAGGTGGCCCTGATGCCGGAAGGAGAGCTGCGCCGACCGCGGCAGCAGGCCGGGCGTCGCGTCGCGCGGATCTCGTGGCAGAAGCCACGCGATGTCCTTGCCGGTGGCCGCGACGATCCCCTCCATGGGACGCACGCCGACGCTCAGCGTGGCGGGCATGAAGTCGCGAATTCGGCGCACTGCTCAGCATCGTGCCAAACAGCGGGCATGTTCGCCCACAGACCCGACGTTCAGTCGGCTGCAGCAGCCTGCGCGACGGCTCCGCCATGGACGCCCAGCGCATGGAAGCCGCCATCGACGTGGAGGATCTCACCGGTCACTGCTCGTGACAGCGAGGAGAAGAGGAAGAGGACGGCGTCGGCAACGGGCTCGGGGTCGTCGAGGTCCCAGGGCAGCGGTGCGCCCTGCTCCCAGGCGGCGGCGAGCACGTCGAAGCCCTCGATCGCGCCTGCGGCCATCGTGCGCAGTGGACCGGCCGCGACGAGGTTGGAGCGGATCCCGCGCGGGCCGAGGTACTGCGCGAGGTAGCGGTTGACCGACTCCAACGCGGCCTTCGACACGCCGGCCCAGTCGTAGATCGGCCAGGCCTTGGTGGCGTCGAAGTCGAGGCCGACGAGCGAGCCGCCGCCCTCGGCGCGCTCCAGCAGCGGTGCGAAGGCGGCGCCCAGCGACTTCAGCGAGAACGCGCTGATCTCAAACGCGCTGACCGCCGAGGCGACCGGCGCCTCGAGGAAGCGGCCGCCGAGCGCGTCGCCGGGCACGAAGGCGATCGCGTGCAGGACGCCGTCGACGACGCCCCAGCGCTCCTCCAGCTCGGCGGCCGCCGCCGCGATCTGCGCCTCGTCGGTCACGTCGAGCTCCAGCACATCGGGCGGCTGGGGCAGGCGCTGGGCCATCCGCTGGGTCAGCCGCAGCGCGCGGCCGAAGCCGGTGAGGACGATCTCGGCGCCCTCCTCCTGCGCGCGCCTGGCGACCGTGTAGGCGATCGAGCGATCGGTCAGCACGCCGGTGATCAGGAGCTTCTTGCCGTCCAGGAGAGCCATCACCCCATCCTTACCGACGACGGCCGTCGAGGTTCCCCGGGTTCGACGCAGATCGCAGAGATGTCGAGCCTCGATGCGTGAGCGACCGCCCGATTGCGGGCATGATGGGCGCGTGGATGCCCGCACCGTGCGCCGGCGGCGACTCACCGCCCTGGGTGCGGTGGCGCTAGTGGCCGTCGTAGGCGGGGCCGTGGCCGGCGCGGGCGGTGGCGGGTCCAAGGGCGAGAGCGCGGGCGCGACGAGCGCCCCGACCAGCGGCGACACGCCCAAGCCCATCCAGCTCCCGGGCGGCGGCCGGCGCCTGTTTCCCGACCGCCGCGTCGTCGCCTTCTACGGCAACCCGCGCGACGACGAGCTCGGCGCGCTCGGGATCGGCACGCCCGCCCAGGCAGCCAAGCGCCTGCTCACGCAGGCCAAGCCCTACAACCTGAAGGCGCGCCCCGTGCTGCCGGCGATGGAGCTGATCTCCACCGTGGCGACCGCCGCGCCCGGCGACGCCGGCCTCTATCGCGACCACCTCTCCTTCGCGAAGATCCGCAGCTACCTGGCCGCCGCGCGCAAGATCCATGCGTTGCTGATCCTCGATATCCAGCCCGGTCGCGGCGAGTTCGGCCCCGAGATCACGCGGCTTGCGACGTTCCTGCGCGAGCCCGACGTGGGCCTCGCCCTGGATCCTGAGTGGCACGTCGCCCCCGATGCGCTGCCAGGCAAGGTGATTGGGTCGACCGACGCCGACGTCGTCAACGCCGCTGCGACCTACCTGAGCAAGATCATGCGCGAGCGCAACCTGCCCGAGAAGCTGCTGATCGTCCATCGCTTCACCGACGACATGATCGCCCGCGCCGACCGCCTGCGTCAGGTCCCCGGCGTGCAGACCGTGGTCAACGTCGACGGCTTCGGGACCAACAGCGTCAAGATCGCCAAGTACCACTCCTTCGTCCACACGACGCCGACGATGCGCCGCGGCTTCAAGTTGTTCTACAAGGAGGACGTCAAGACCATGTCCCCCAAGTCGGTCATGGCGCTCTCGCCGCGCCCCGACGTGGTGGTCTACGAGTAGCTACCGCCGCGCGCGATCCGACACCGGCCCGAGATGGGCGAGCTTGTCGGGGTTGACGATCGAGCGGATCGCGGTGACACGGCCGCCGGCGATGTCGAGCGCCATGACGACGATGACCTTGTCCTCGCTGTCGTGCGCGATCCAGCCGGGCTGGCCGTTGACGGTCGTCGGCGTGACCGTTACCGCACCGTCGCCGCGCGCGGCCTGGCGGAAGAGCGCGCGGACGGCGTGGGCAATACGCTGCGCGCCGACGAGCGGCTGCGGGAACGCCGTCGCCTTGCCGCCACCGTCGCCGGTGAAGACCGCGTCGTCGGCGAGCAGCTCGATCAGACCGTCGAGATCGTCGCCCTGGGCGGCGGCGAGGAAGCGTACGGCGAGCTCCTCACGCGCCACACGTGAGGGCTCAAAGCGCGGGCGTTCGGTGAGGACGTGGCGGCGTGCGCGGGCGCCAATCTGCCGGCAGTTCGCTGGGCTCTTGTCGATGATCTCGGCGATCTCTGAGAACTTGTAGTCGAAGGCCTCGCGCAGGAGGAAGACCGCGCGCTCGTCCGGTGTCAGTCGCTCCAACACCACCAGGAACGCGAGCGAGAGGTCGTCGGCCAGCTCGGCGTCAGCGACGACGTCGACCCCGGCGTCGACCAGGAGCGGCTCGGGCAGCCACGGGCCGACGTAGGCCTCGCGCCGCACGCGCGCCGAGCGCAGGTGGTCGATGGATAGGCGCGTGGCGACCGCCGTCATGTAGGCCTTGGGCGATGCGATCTCCGTGCCGTCGCGTAGCTCGCGGTGGGCACGCAGCAGCGTCTCCTGCGCGATGTCCTCGGCCTCGGCCACCGAGCCGAGCATCCGATAGGCGATCGAGAACACCAGCGGGCGCAGCTCAGTCAGCTCCGACGATCGCGTCATGTCCACGGAGACGATCTTGCCCGCTTAGGTGTGACATGTCACACCTAAGCGGCCTGTCTCGTCAGAAGGCCCATGCGAGTCTTTCTGGCAGGTGCAACGGGTGCGGTGGGGCAGCGGCTGATGCCGGCGCTCCTGCAAGACGGCCACGAGGTGGTGGCCATGACGAGGACGCCGGCCAAGGCCGACGGGCTGCGAGCGGCAGGGGCAGTGCCGGTGGTCGCCGACGCGCTGGATCGCGAGGCGGTGATGGGCGCGGTGCTTGGCGCCGAGCCCGATGTCATCGTCCATCAGATGACAGCGCTGACGGGCGCGACCGACCTCAAGCGCTTCGATCGTGTCTTCGCGACGACCAACCGTCTGCGGACCGAGGGCACGCGTCATCTCCTGGACGCCGCCCGCGCGGCCGGCACGCGGCGGCTCATCGCCCAGAGCTTCACGGGCTGGCCGTTCGCGCGCGAGGGCGGACCGGTCAAGGGCGAGGACGCGCCGCTGGATCCGGACCCGCCGCGTGCGCAGCGCGAGTCGCTGGCGGCGATCCGCGAGCTGGAGACGTTGGTCGGTGAGGCGGGCGACGTCGAGGGCGTCGTGCTGCGGTACGGCGGCTTCTACGGGCCGGGGACGAGCCTCAGCGCCAACGGCGAGATGACCGAGCTGGTGCGGCGGCGGCGCCTGCCGGTCGTCGGCAGCGGCGACGGGCGCTGGTCGTTCACCCACATCGACGACGCGGTCGGCGGCGTGCTCGCGACGCTGACGCCGGGCGGACCGACGGGGGTCTTCGCCATCGTCGACGACGAGCCGGCGAGGACGGCCGACTGGCTCCCGGCGCTGGCATCGGCGCTGGGCGCCCCGGCGCCACGCCACGTCCCGGCATGGCTCGGCCGCATCGCAGCGGGCGAGGCGGTGGTGACGATGATGACCACTGCGCGCGGCGCCTCCAACGAGCGTGCGCGGTCGGTGCTTGGATGGACGCCGCGGTGGCCCACCTGGCGCAAGGGGTTTCGGGAGGGGTTGTAGGGCGAACGTCGTTGGTGTTCAGTGCGCGGCGCTGGCGTGAGTACGCCGCCTGGTCTGTCGGCACCGCGGGAGTGAAGCGAAGTGGCACCTCGCAGCGTGGCCCGTCATCCGCCGACGACCGGTGAGGACCTTGGATCGCACCCAGACTGCGCATATGGCAGTCACGGTGCGATCGAGTTTCCTTCGGGCCCGAATCGCCCGCCCAAAGGCCAACGGACGACGAGCCAGCGCACCGAGCGCCGATTCCCGCTCGCTCTCCTCGGTGCCGACAGATCACGCAACGCACCACGACCAGGCGGCGCGCTGCACGCATCGACGCCCGCGCTACCCCTCAGACGCGGCGGCGGCGCGCTCGGCCTCGCGCTCGCGCAGCTCGATCCGCCGGATCTTCCCCGTCAGCGTCTTCGGCAAGTCCTCCACGAACTCGACGCGCCGCGGATACGCATAGGCCGACAGGCGATCGCGCACGAACGCCTTGATCTCGTCGCCCAGCTCCTCCGACGGCTCGCGCCCCTCGACCAGCACGATGAAGGCCTTGACGATCGCACCGCGGCGCTCGTCGGGCGCGGCGACCGCCGCGGCCTCGCGCACCGCCGGATGCTCGATGCAGGCCGACTCCACCTCGAACGGGCCGATCCGGTACCCCGCCGAGATGATGACGTCGTCGGCGCGGCCGGCGTACCAGATGTAGCCGTCCTCGTCGGCGGTCGCCGCGTCCTTGGTGTGAAACCAGTCGCCGCCGAAGGTCTCGGCCGCCGCCGCGTCGTTGTTCCAGTAGCCCAACGGGTAGTGCGGGTTGGACCGCGCCCGTAGACAGATCTCGCCGCGCTCGCCCTGGGCGACCTCATGCTCGTCCTCGTCGAGGATGCGCACGTCCCAGCCGGGCATCGGGCGACCCATCGAGCCCTCGCGCACTTCCATCCACGGAAAGTTCCCGCACAACGGATAGGACTCCGTCAACCCGTAGTAGTCGAGCACGGTCAGCCCGTACTGGTCGCGAAACCAACGGATCGCCTCCGGGTTCAGCGGCTCACCGGCGCTGCAAACGCGGCGGAAGTCGCACGGGTAGCGCGTCCCCGCATCCTCGATGGCCATCATCGAGCGCATCGCGGTCGGCGTGGTGAAGACGTTGGTGACCTTGTTACGGCTGAGGAAGTCGAGCTGACCCCGCGGGTCGAAGCCGCCTTCCCGCTGCAACACGACCTGCACGGCGCCCAAGCGCCACGGCCCCAGCAACGGCGCGATGCCCGCCGCCCACGCCCACTCCCCCATGCCGTGGAAGCGCTCGCCGTCGGCAACCTCGTGGCAGAGCTCGAACTCGTTGTGGGCGAGCAGATAGCGGTGGGCGTGCACGATGCCCTTGGCCAGCCCGGTCGTTCCCGAGGTGTAGTACAACTGCGCCGGGTCGTCGGCGGCGCTGTCGTAGGACACCATGTCGGTCGGCGCACCCGCCAGAAGACCGTCGTCCTCATCGAGGATCAGCAACTCCCCGACCGTCTCCCCCACGTGCGCGCGGAAGCGATCGGCATTGGCCTTGTCGGTGACGAGCACCCGCGGCTTGGAGTCCTTCAACCGGTGCGCGATGCCGTCATCGCCGTAGAGCACCGACATCGACAGCAGGATCGCGCCACGCTTCCAGGTGCCGAAGAAGATCGCTGCCGTCTCCGGCGTCGGCGGCAGCACGACCGCGACCCGCTCACCCGGGTCGACACCGTGCTCGCCGAGCACGTGCGCCGCCTGGTTGGACAGATCCTGTAGCTCGCCCCAGTTCAGCTCCCGACGCGCGCCGTCAAAGCGCTCCCACACCATCGCCGGCTTGTCGCGCGGATGCTTGTCGCAGACGTCCTGAGCGATGTTGTAGCGCTCGGGCACATGCCACTCATGCCCGGCACGGAGCTCTTCATAGCGACCCATGGAGGGAAGCTACTCCTCGTCGGCGCGCTCTTGGATCTTGTCCTGCAGTTGCGCCATCACGTCGGGGTCGCGCAGCGTCGTCACATCGCCCAGCTCGCGCCCCTCGGCGATGTCCTTCAACAACCGCCGCATGATCTTGCCCGACCGCGTCTTGGGCAGGTCATCGGCCCAGATGATGCGCTTGGGGCGTGCCAGCTTGCCGATGCGCACCGCAACGTGCTCGCGGATCTCGGCGACCAGCTCGTCGGTGCCTTCGAGGTCGCCCTCCAGCGTGACGAAGGCGGCGACCGACTGGCCGGTGTCCTCGTCGGTGGCGCCGATCACCGCGGCCTCGGCAACCTTGCCGTGCGAGACGATCGCGCTCTCGATCTCCGCCGTGGACATCCGGTGGCCGGACACGTTGAGCACGTCGTCGACGCGGCCGATGACCGAGATGTAGCCCTCGTCGTCCTGCTTGGAGGCGTCCCCAACCAAGTACTTCCGGGGCCCCCACTTTTCCCAGTACGTCGAGATGTAGCGGTCATCGTCGCCGTACAGCGTGCGCAGCATGCCGGGCCACGGACGCGACAACGACAACAAGCCCTGGGTGCCGCGCGAGACCTCCTCACCGCTCTCGTCGACGACCGCCGCCGCAACCCCCGGCAGCGGCGTCCCCGCGATCCCCGGCTTCATCGCCTGGGCGCCGGGCAAGGTGGTGATCATGATCCCGCCGGTCTCGGTCTGCCACCA
Source organism: uncultured Conexibacteraceae bacterium (assembly GCA_963836485.1). Taxonomy (GTDB): domain Bacteria; phylum Actinomycetota; class Thermoleophilia; order Solirubrobacterales; family Solirubrobacteraceae; genus Baekduia. The sequence goes on from CAWIJS010000008.1 coordinate 27,872, forward strand.
CGTGTCGACGACCGGGCAGTTGCCGCCACCGACGATCTTCCAGTACCAGAGCCAGGCCTTGGGGTTGATCGGCTCGCCGACCGAGCCCAACAGCCGCAGCTTCGACAAGTCGGCCTTCTCCACGTGCTCGACGCCCCACTTGATGCACGCGCGGATCGCCGTCGGCGCCGTGTAGAAGATGGTGGCCTCGGTCTTCTCGCAGAGCTCCCACCAGATGCCCCTGTGCGGGTAGTCGGGCGCGCCCTCGTACATCACCGACGTCGCCGCGTTGAGCAGCGGCCCGTAGACGATGTAGGAGTGGCCGGTAATCCAGCCCACATCGGCGCTGCACCAATACACGTCGGACTCCGGCTTGAGGTCGAAGACGTGCTTGTGCGTCCACGCCACCTGCGTGAGGTAGCCGCCCGTGGAGTGCAGGATGCCCTTCGGCTTGGCCGTCGAGCCCGACGAGTACAAGATGAACAGCGGATGCTCGGCGTCGAGCTCGGCGGGAGGACACGACGCGTCAGCGGCCGCCAGCGCCTCGTCCCAGAACACGTCGCCGTCGCCCATCGGGCAGTCGATGCCGGTGTGGCGCACGACCAACGTCGTCGCCACCGGCATCCCGACGTCATCCACCGTCTGCTTGACCGGCGCCGTCTTGCCCTTGCGGCGTGCGCCGTCGACGGTGATCAGCGCCTTGGCCTCGGAGAACTCCATGCGCTCCTTCACGCTCTCGGCCGAGAACCCGCCGAAGACAACGTTGTGCGGCGCGCCGATGCGCGAGCAGGCGAGCATCGCCACGACAACCTCGGGGATCATCGGCAGGAAGATGCCGACCACATCGCCCGCGCCGACGCCGTGGTCCTTCAGCGCGTTGGCCGCCCGCTGCGTCTGCTCCAGGAGCCACGCGTAGGTGATGTCGCGTGTCTCGCCCTCCTCGCCACGCCACTTGAAGGCGACGCGCTCGCCGAGGCCTGCCTCGACGTGACGGTCCAGGCAGTTGTAGGAGGCGTTGATCGTGCCACCCTCAAACCACTTGTAGAACGGCGGGTTCTCGTCGTCGAGCGCGCGCTGCGGCGCAGAGAACCAGTGCAGCGCGCGCGCCTGCTCGTTCCACCAGCCGACGGGATCCTTGGCGGCCGCCTCGTGCACCGAGAGGTCCGTGATCAACGCGTTGGCCTTGAACGCCTCCGGCGGCTCGAAGCGCTCCTGCTCCAGCAACTCGGCCAGTTGGCGTTCCAGATCGGTCGTCGTTCCCGCCATGATCGCGGTCCCCTCGGTCGGTTTGTGGTCTTGAGTTTCAGGCGCCCGTCAGTGCAGATGCTTGACGGGCAGGACAGCGCGCCCGAACGTCGAGTTCGTCACCGCCGCGAAAGAGGCATACCACGCGGCTGCCGCCGTCGCCAAGCCAATCCACCCACCCAGGTGCACGATGTTCGTGTGCCCGCCGGCGTTCCCGATCCCGAGCGCAAAGAACGTCAGGGTCAGCAGCGCGAAGACGGCGGCGATCGCCGCGGTCGTGCGCAGCGAGGCGACGAACATGTAGAGCGTGAAGATGCCCCACGCGATCAGGTACAGGCCGATCGCGTGGCCGGCGTCGGCCTTCGGCACGTCCTTCTCGAAGAACTCCACGAACGCCCAGAACGACAGCCAGAAGGCGCCGTAGGACGTGAAGGCCACCGCGCCGAACGTGTTGCCGGTGCGGAACTCCCACATGCCGGCCGCGAACTGCGCGATGCCGCCGTAGGCGAAGGCCAGCCCGAAGACGACCGGCTCACCACCCGCGCCCATGAGATGGGCGTTGAACACGCTCAACACGAAGGTCGTCAGCGCGAACGCCGCGAGGCCCAACGGCCCCGGGTCGGCGATCGGCGATGGCACGAACGTGAGGTCCTGTGACGCGACGGGCGTCCGCCCGTCCGCTCGCTCCTCGCGCGTGAAGCGCGGGGCGTTGGTCGTCGAGGCTTCCATCAGACACGCTCCTCTTCCTGGCAGAGCCCGCCTCAAAGGTGGAGCCGCGCTCCGCAACCCAAGTCGTTGTCCTACAGCGTTCCCCTTACGCGGGAAGGCAAGCCTGGGCGCTGTCAGCGCTATGACGGCGGCTGCCGTTAACGGCGCTTGCGCTTCTTGCGCGCTGACGTCGCCGGGCTCGCGACGCCGTTGGACGTCGAGGCGCCCGAGGCGCTCGACGCCCCAGCCGGCTCCGGCGCCTTGGCGTAACCGCCGCCGCCGCGAGCGCGGTCCTTGGCCTCGCGGATCTCCTGCTGGGTCGGCCATGGGCGGGCCTCGCCATCGGTCCACGCCGCCGGGACGCCAGCGCCCGGCCAGCGGCCGAACAGCAGCACGCCGACCATCGCCAGCCAGAACGCCTGGACGATGAAGCTCGAGGAGCCCCCGACGAGCGGGCCGAGCAGGATCAGCGCGCCGACGAGCGCGCCGAGAACGCCGAGGAAGCGCGTGAGCAGCCCGACGCGCATGCCGCCCAGCGCGATCAGGACGAACGCAGCGGCCAGCGCGAGCGAGCCGAGGAAGCTGACGCCGCTAGCTGCGACGACGGCCCCACCACGGAGCGCGTCGTGGGCGGCGGTGGTGCTGTGGTCGGCGGAGGAGGCGAAGTCGCTCGCGCTGATCATCACGGCGATCTGCACGGCGATCGCGGCAAGCGCGCTGGCGCCCGCACCGCCGATCGCCAGGATCCGGGCCATCCGCGGCGTGGTGGCACCGCGCACGACCGAAGCGTCGAAGAGGAAGACGAGCAGCACGCCGATCAGCGCGACCGAAATGGCCTGGCAGATCGCGACAGCCAGCAGCGGGAGCGCGTGATCGTCATAGAAGAGCACCTGCTCGGTGAGCAGCCCGGCGCGACCGATCGACTGCCCGGCCGCGTCACGCAGCGCGTCGAGCGTATAGACGCGCGGGAGGTCGCTGAGGATCGACGCAGGCAGCACGCCGGCGATCACCCCCAGCACGGCAGCGGCGAGCGCCGCAAAGCCGACGCGCGGCTTCTGGACGGCCTCGCGGGCGACGATCTGCTCCGGCGTCACCACCGGGACGGACTCAGCTGCGGCCATCGGTCAGCGAGCGCTGGTCGTCGTGGCCGAGGCGGCTGGGCATGATCAGCTCGGGCTCCTCGCGATCGACGGTGCGCGACAGGCGGTCACCTGCGGCCAGCACCAGGTCAAGCACCGGGGCGGCGACCCGCAGGCCCGCCTCGATGCGGCCACGCCAGAGCATCTGGGAAGACGAAAGCTGCGCCACGGAGGCGATCCTACCGGCGCAGCACTCGCGGCCCGTCGCCGGGTTACTGCAGCCCGGCGCGCGCCTCGCGCACCAGCGTGACCGCCTCGGGGAAGACGGTCGCCATCACGGCGCGGATCTGCTCGGCCTGCTCGGCCGTCGTGCCCTGGATGTTGACGCGGTTGACCGCCGCCACCGTCATCTGCACGGCGAGGCCGATCGCGTTGTCGGCCCATGCCAGCCGCTGCTGACCCTGCATCTGATCTGCGAACTCCGCCATGCGGCGCTGCAGCTCGTCCGGGTCGCCGAAGAGTCCTCCGAAGCCTTCCATGGACCTCAGGGTACCGGCTGCCCAGCGGCAGCCCGCTCGGCCTCGCGATGCTCGCGCCCGGCCGCGATGACCTCTTTGAAAGACCGGAATTTGAACACCGTCACCAGCGCGAAGAAGCCGACCGCGAGGCTGAACGCGGCGATCGCGATCTGCTGGCCGACCGAGTACGCCGCCACCGTCGCGCCCGCCGCGGTCCCGGCGAACACCTTCACCAGGAACGCCTGCTGGACGCCGGCGCCACCAGGCGTGAACGGCACGCACGCCGCGACGGCGTTGACGCCGAGGACCAAGAGCACGTTCTTGATCGAGCCGCCGATATGAAACGCGTCCAACAGGAACCAGAAGGCGGCGAAGCGAAAGCACCAGCCGCCGAACTGGACCAGCCAGACCTCGCGGAAGTAGCGCTTGCGATCGAAGATGATGGTCAACCCTTGCCGCACGCGCGCCCAGAAGGCCTTCACCTTGGTGCTCAGCAGCGCGAAGCCGACGAGGCCGGCGACGGCCAGCGCGGTGAGCACGAACAGCAGGAAGCGCGGGTGTGAAGCGAAGAAGCTGAGGTCGAAGGCGCCGAGCTTGGAGAAGTCCGGCGGCTTGGGGAAGACGCCCTGGGTGAAGGCGAAGATCAGGATGAAGACGCCCATCGAGGCGTCGAACCCGAACTCCACGAAGAACGCGGCGGCGATCGCCGAGTAGGTCGAGTTGGCGATCGACGTCTTGACCAAGAAGATCTTGATGACGTCGCCGCCGCGGGCCGGCACGACGTTGTTGAAGCCGTAGGCCGCGATGTAGGCGCCCCAGATCCGCTTGAACTCGATCTTCTCGGTCGGGTAGGCGGCGCGCAGCACGTTGTAGAAGGCGCGCGAGCGGATCGTGAGGTAGGTGCCAAAGCAGAGCAGCCCAAGCAGGAGCGCGCCCCAACGGATGTCGGCGAGGTTGCCGAAGAACTGACCAACCGCATCGAAGAAGTCGCCGAGACTGGCGAAAATCAGGGCGGCCGCCGCAGCGCTCACCCCTGGCAGGGTACGGCCCTGATTATCGCGGCGAGAATCACAGCGGCGCTCACCCCCGGGAGGGTACGAGCCCAACCGCCGCCAGGACGGCGTCATCGGCCAGCGAGGCCGCGATGAGGTCGGCGGGCGGGATCGCCATGTCGGGCAGATACGGCACGCCGATGACGGTCAGGCCCGCCGCCTTGGCCGCCTGGGCGCCCGTCGGTGAGTCCTCCAGACCGACCGATGCCGCCGGGTCGGCACCCAGCAGACGGCACGCCTCGAGGTAGATGTCAGGCGCGGGCTTGGGGTGGGCGACCTCGTCGCCGGCGACCGTGACCGCGAAGCGCGCGGCCACCCCGGCGGTCTGCAGGACGAGGTCCAGGAACGCGCGTGGCGAGTTGGAGGCGACCGCGACCGGAATCCCGGCGCCCAGCAGCGCGTCGACGAGCGCGACGGCGCCGGGGCGCGGCGCCACGTCGTGGGTCGCCTCGGCCATCACCCGCTCGTGGAGCTCGGCCATCAGCGCGAGCCCCTCTCCGGGGCGATCGAGCATGACCTCCAACTTGCCCGCCGCGACGGTGTGCGAGGAGCCGATCAGGTCGCGCTTGTGCTCCATGGTGAACGTGCCGCCGTGGGCGGCGAACAGCGCCTCCTCAGCACGCGTCCAGGCCGTCTCGGTGTCGAGTAGGAGGCCATCGTTGTCAAAGACGACGGCCTGAGGCGGGGCGGCGAGGGTCACGCCCCGCACCCTACGAGACCGCTCAGCGCGGCTCGCGCCACAGGAACCAGACCGGCGGGCCCTTAGGCAGCTGGAGCTGGTCGACCACCGCAAACCCGTGGCGGCCGTAAAACGCGAGGTTGGCCTCCTTGCCGGTCTCTAAGTAGGCGGGCAGGTGCTCGCGGTCGCAGAGGTCCAGCCCGGGTGCGATCAACTGCGAGCCGATGCCCTCGCCCTGGCGCGCGGGGTCAACACCGAGGACGGCGAGGTAGAGATGGCGCTCGGCGGGGTGGCGCATCTCCACCTGGCCGAGGCCGCGCAGGATCCGCGGCAGCCGCGGCAGCACGCCGGGCAGCGTCATCGCCAGCAGGCTCAGCGTCTCGCGTGCGTCCTCGCGCCAGCGCCCGGGCAGCGCCCACAGCGCCGCGCCACCACGCCCGTCCTCGGTCGTCCAGCTCACCTCCTGGCGGGGCAGCCGCAGCAACTGCCAACGGAAGAAGCGCTCCGACCACACCGGCCGCCGCGCATCGCGCGCGTACACCCAGCGCGTCACCGGATCGTCCTCGAAGGCGCGCGTCAGCGTGCCCGCCAGCGCGTCGATGTCCTCGTCTCCCACCAGCCGGACGGCCATGCGCCCGGACTGTAGTGCGCGACGCTTACCCGTCCGCGTTGATCTTGCGGATCAGCTCGCCGAGGACGCGCTCGGCGTCCTCGTTGGCGACCTGGCAGGTCCCGGCCGCGCTGTGGCCGCCGCCGCCGTAGGAGAGCATCAGCTCGCCGACGTCGGTGCGGCTGGAGCGGTCCAGGATCGACTTGCCGGTGGCGAAGACGGTGTTCTGCTGGCGCAGGCCCCAGAGGATGTGGATCGAGATGTTGCAGTCGGGGAAGAGCGCGTAGACCGTGAAGCGGTTGGTCGCGAAGATCTTGTCCTCGTTGCGGAAGTCGAGCACGACGAGGTTGCCGTGCTGGGTGCCGCAGCGGGCGACCTGGTCGATCGCCTGATCGGCGTGCTCGCGGTAGAGCTCGACGCGCTCGGCGACGTCGGGCGTCTCGAGGATCTCCTCGATCGACTTGGTCGTGATGTCGTCGATCAACTGCATCATCAACTGGTAGTTGGAGATGCGGAACTCGCGGAAGCGGCCGAGGCCGGTGCGGGGGTCCATCAGGAAGCTGATGTAGTCCCAGCCTTGGGGCGAGAGGATCTCGTCGCGCGTGAAGTCGGCGGCGTCGGCCTTGTCGACGGCGGTCATGATGTCCTCGCCGACGAGCGTGAAGACGTCGGCGCCGCCGAAGTGGTCGTAGACCACGCGCGCGGCGGACTTGGCGCCCGGGACGATGATGTGGTTCTCGGGCGCGTCGGTGACGCGGATCGTCTCGCTGTCGTGGTGGTCGAACGACAGGTGCACGCCTGCGACGTAGGGCAGGTTGGTGGTGATGTCGCGGTCGGTCAGCTCGACCTTGCCGTCCTGCATGTCCTTGGGGTGGACGAAGAGGATGTCGTCGAGGATCCCCAGCTCCTTGAGCAGTGCTGCACACACCAGCCCGTCGAAGTCGGAGCGGGTCACCAATCGGTATCGCTCGGCCACCTGCGTCGTCATGCGGAGAGTCCCTGTCCCTTTGCCAAAGTCGTCACGGTCGTTCTTCAGGGTCGTCGGCAGAGGCGCCGGATTCCTGAGCGCCGGCCGTCGGCGAGGAGACCGCAGGGACTACGCGTCGGGGTGCTGCTCGAGGTATTCGAGGTAGACCGGGCGCAGCGCGTCAGACAGCTTGCCGTCGTCGTCGCGGAAGGTGTCGGCCACCTGGCCGGACCAGTGGACGACGTCGTAATCGGCCTCGTCCTCCTGGCCCGCGGCAGCCTCGGCGGCCGGCACGAGCCTCATCAGGTTCCACAGGAACTTGATGTCGAGGTGCCTCTCGGCGCGCTTGACGGCGCGGTCGTGGAGCTCCTGGGAGCTGAGGGCGTCGAGCTCGTCGCGGCGGGACATGCGGCGGATCCTCGCACGTCGGCGCCGTTTAGGCCGGCGCGTTGAGCTCGTTCAGGATCGTGAGGACGTCCTCGTCGTGGGTCTCGGGGTGCGCCTTGAAGGCGCGTCGGACGATGCCCTCTTCGTCGATGATGAACGTGGCGCGCTTGGCGCCCCAGAAGGTCTTGCCGTACATCGACTTCTCGACCCAGACGCCGTAGGCCTCGCAGACCTCGTGGTGCTCATCGGCGAGCAGCTCGAAGTTGAGGTCCTGCTTTTCGGCGAACTTCTTGACCGCCTTGACCGGGTCCGGCGACACGCCGAGCACGACGGCGCCGGCGCGCTCGTAGTCGGTCTCGTGGTCGCGCACCCCGCAGGCCTGGGTCGTACAGCCCGGCGTGTTGGCCTTCGGGTAGAAGTACAACACGACCTTGCGCCCGTGGAAGCTGGAGAGGCGGACGGGGTTGCCCGACTGGTCGGGAAGCTCGAAGTCCGGGGCCGGCTGGCCCTCCTTGATCTTGCCCATGCCTTAGATGATAGGCCCGGTCATTTCAACAACCGCGACAGCCGGCGATCCTTCAGGACGCGGTCGCCGGTCTGGTCGTGCGGGCAGTAGCAGAGGACGTAGGACTCGTAGTGCACCGCCTCGATCGTCGTGCCGCAGCGCGGGCATGGCTCGCCCGCGTGACGGTGGACCTCCAGCGGCAGCGGCAGCTTGTCGGGGATCGGGAGCGTGACGACCTCTTCGTAATGGTCGATCGCCCCGCCGAGGCGCTCGAGGATCGCGGCGCGCAGCGCGCCGGCCTCCTGCGCGTCGAGCTCGTTGGCACGCTTGAACGGCGAGAGCTTGGCCGTCCACAGGATCTCGTCGACCCACGAGCGCCCGATGCCGGTGATCACGCGCTGGTCGCGCAACGCGGCCTGCAGCGGGCGTGCGCCGACCGGCCTGAGGAGCTCCGCGAGATCCTGCGGCGGGTCCGGCCAGGCCTCGGGACCGAGCTTGGCGACCGCCTCGTCGGCAGCCAGCCCCTCCGGCGTCAGCACCTTGACCCACGCTGCCTGCTTGGTGCCGAACTCGCGCAGGCGCAGCTCGCGCTCGCCGGTGCCGCCGTCGACCCGGATGAGCAGGCGCGAGGTGCGATCACGCAGCGATGCGCGCTTGTCATACAACTGCAGCCGCCCGGCGCTCATCAGATGGACCAGCACATGGAGATCGTCGGAGACATCGATGACCGCGTGCTTGCCGATGCGCCGCACGCCCTCGATCTGCCGCCCGTCGAGCGCGTGCAGCGGCGGATCGAAGGTCTTCAGCGCGTTGATGCCGGGCGCGAGCGTCGACTCAATCGTCGCGCCGGCCAGCGCCTCGCTCAGACGGCGGGCGGTGATCTCGACCTCGGGCAGCTCGGGCATGGCGGCCTTAGGTTAGAAGGACGTCGTAGGCGCGCTGCGTGCGCCGCAGACGGCACGCGTCTGTCCCACAGGTCGCCGCCAGCAGCTCGACCGTCACGCGCCCCGAGCCCTCGCCGAGCGCAAGGTCGATCGAGACCGGCAGCGCGCTTGCCGTCCAGGACGTCGGTTCGCGCAGCAGCCCGGGCACGTCGGTCACGGCCCGCACGCGGATCGGCGGGCCGCTCGCGGGGTCGAGGTCGTCGTCGCCGGGATCGAGGTCCAGGGAGACCGGCAGCGTGGAGCCCGCGGGCTGCACGATCGTCCCGGCCACCGAGGCCGGCTGACCGGCGGGGGTGTCGACCGAGGACGGGCGCCCGACGTCGAGCGCGACCGCCCGCGCGCGCAGCGGGTCGACGCGGACGATCCGGTGGTTGCCGGTGTCGGCGACGAGCAGGCGGCCGTCGGGCAGCACTGCGATCCCGCCCGGCTCGACGAAGCCCTGGACCGGCACCGTCCACAGATGCGACCCGCGCCAGACGCGGATCACGTTGTTGAAGGTATCGGCGATGTAGAGCTCGCCGCCGGGGCCGAGCGCGAGGCCGAGCGGATGCTGCAGCCGCGCGCGCTCGCCGTCCCCGTCGTCATCGCCCCACGCGAACAGCCCGGCACCGGCGAGCGTCTCGACAGCGAACGTTCCGGCGCGCACAACCCGCAGCGCGCTGGCCTCGGCGTCGAGGAACGCGAGGTCGCCGTCGGCGGTCAGCGCCAGCCCGGACGGCTGCGCCAGGACCGCTTCCAGACCAGGCCCGTCGACCAGCGCCTCGGCGCCCGTGCCCGCCAGCAGCTGCAGCTCGCCCGCACGGTCGACAGCCCACAGGCGGTGGCGACCGGCCTCGGCGATCACCACGTGCCCATGCCAGACGATCACGTCCCACGGCGAGCGCAGCTGATCGGTCAGCAGTTCCCGTCGCCGCCGGCCGTCGAGCGGGATCCGCCAGACGCGGTCGGCGCCGGTCTCGCAGACCAGCAGCGCGGCTGTCTCCCCGACGCCGTCGAAGCGCACACCCTGGGGTTGGTAGAGCCCGTCGAGCTCGATCTCCACCTCGCCGCCCAACGAGCAGATCAGCACCCGGTCGTGGCCGGTGTCGGCGATCGCGACGCGCGGCGCCCGCGTCGCGCCGTCCTCGATCGCGACCTTGCCCGGGAACGCCAGCTCACCGGTGCCCTGGGCGGCATCAGCCGCGTCGAGCTCCAGCGGCCCGCGGCGCAGCGTGCCCGCCGCCTCGGCCTCGGCCACCAACGCCTCGATCGCCGCCGCCAGCTCAACGGCCTTGCCCTCGCCGGAGACCGTCAGCGCCACGCGACCGTCGACGTCGATCAACACAAGCGTCGGCCAGGCGCGAACGGCGTAGGCGTCCCAGGTGGCCATGGCCGGGTCGTCGAGTACGGGATGCTCGATGCGGTGGCGGGCGACGGCCGCCCGCACCGCGCCGTGGTCGTGCTCGTGGGGAAACTTTGGCGAGTGCACGCCGACGGTCACCAGGACATCGGCAAAGCGCCGCTCCAGACCACGCAGCTCCTCGATCACGCGCTGACAGTTCACGCAGGCCAGCGTCCAGAAGTCGAGCAGGACGACCTTGCCGCGCAGCTGCGCGAGCGAGAGGTCGTCGACGCCGATCCATCCACCGTCGCCGTCGAGCTCGGGAGCCCGTACACGGACGCGTTCCATGGACTGCAGTGTGCCGCGTCGCGATCAGCGACCGTGGAGCAGCGACCGCAGCGCCAGCGCCAGCGCCGCACCGGCGGCCTCGACGTCAAGGCCCTGCTGCACGCGCAGCGCCTCCCACGTCGACCACGAGCCCGCGACCCCGAGCGCGGCGACCAAGGTGGCGCGCTCGCGCTCACCACATCCGGCGATCTCGGCCGCGAAGACCCGTTCGAGCTCCAGGCGCTTGGCCGTGCGGAAGCCGTCGAGCGCATCGTGCACGCTCTCGGAGAACGGCTCCATCAGCAGCGCGCCACGGCGCACGGCGGCGATCCACTCGAAGATGCGGCGGCGCTGGGCGACGACCGCGTCGATGCGCTCGTGCAGCGGCGCGCCCGGGTCGATCCTGCCCATGAGGCGCTGCAGATGCGCCTCGCGATGCTCTGAGACCGCGGCGAAGAGCGCCTCGCGGTCGGCGTAGTGCTGAAAGACGGTCCGCGGGGCGACCGACGCCTGAGCGGCGATCTCCTCGACCGTCGGCTGCGGGTTGCCCGCTTCGAGCAGGGTGACGAGCGCCTCGACGATCGCAGCGCGCGTGCGGTGCGATCGGGCGACGCGTCCGTCTCGTGGGGTGACGTCCGCGGAGTCGAGCATGGGACCGATGAAGAGGAACATAAGGGCGCGGGCGGACCCGCTTCAACGCCCCGATGAGGTAATTCGCCGTTCGGCTAAGCCGCGGGCGAGGGACCCGACTGGGCCCCGATCTGATCGAGCTCGCGCGGACGCAGCAGCGCGATCAGCTCGCCGCGGGTGCCGTCCAGCCGGACGCCGGCTACCGCGCCCTTCTTGAAGTCCACGCGGCCGCCGGTGAGGTCGAAGACGACCTGGGCGAAGTCCGGGTTGTGGCCGACGACGAGGATGCGCCCATCGGGCTCGACGCCCAGCAGCAGGTCGCGCGCGTCGGCGACGCTGAAGTCCTCCGCCAGGACCGGCGTGACGATCGGCTCGTCGCCGAGCGTCTCGGCGGCCAGCAGCGCAGTGTCACGCGCACGCACCTTGGGGCTGGTGTAGATCGCCTGGAAGGTGAGCCCGAGCGCGGTGAGCGCCCGTCCCGCGGCCCGCGACTGCTCTTCGCCACGCGGCGTGAGCCGGCGCTCAGCATCGGGCCGTGTGCCGTGCGGCTCGGCCTCGCCGTGGCGCAGCAGCCAAAGCTGGTTCCCCATAAGCGGGACCCTAGCGGCGACGACTCAGCCGAGCGCGCGCGTCGCCGGGCCGGTCCACTGCTTGCCCTGGGCGTCGGTCCACTCCACGCGCCACGCGCGCTTGGCGCCGCCGAGGCTCGCGGTCGAGGTCCAGTAGCCGTGGCTGTCGGTGCTCACCGTCTTGATGGTCTTCCACGAGGCGCTGCCGTCGCGCTGCTGAACGGTGACCTTCGTGGCGCTCTTGGCCGGCCGTGCCAAACCCCAGAGCGACACCTTGGTCGAGCCCTTGCTCTTCTTGGCGACCAGCGGAAGGCGGAAGCCGTCGAGCGCCGGCTTGGCCTTGCCGTCGGTCGTGCGCAGGCCCGACTCGAAGCCGCTGTACTTCTGCGACGCCGGCCCGTCCAAGTGCGGCAGGTCGTCGGTCAGCAGGTACTGCGAGAACGCGGCGACGCGGGAGTTGTAATAGGCGATGCGCTCGGAGTAGGAGCGGTACTCGGCCTGGCGCTGGAGGCTGACCCCGAAGGTGGGGTCGGGCACCGACTGGATGCCGAACTCGGTGAGGTAGATCGGCAGCTTCTTGGTGACGGCGCCGGCCGCGGCGGCCTTGTCGAGCGCGGTGACGAGACGGGGCAGCACGCCGATCATCACGTCGTTGGGGTGCGTCGTCTTGAAGAGCGGGCCGGAGCGGTTGGTGTAAGCGTGGTGCGCGTAGCCGTCGACGCGCAGCTTGGCGCAGGAGCCGACCTTCTTGTAGTTGTCGTTGAGGCAGAGCGCGCCGCGCAGGAAGGTCAGCGGCGCGACGTCCTTGGTGGTGCCGGTCGGCGCCGTCTCGCCCATCAGCACGGGCTTGGTGTCACCGGCGTCGGCGAGACCGCGCAGCGCAGCGGCGTAGAGCCCGCGGTAGATCTGGGGCGATGCCGGCTTGTGCTTGGAGTCGTACTGCGGGTCGAGGAACTGCGGGTGGTTGGGCTCGTTCCAGATCGACCAGCGCGTGACCTCGTTGCCGAAGTGCTTGGCCAACGCGGTCATGAACATGCGGAACTCGTTAGGGCTCGGGCGCGTGGTGTTGTCGCGCGCGCCGTTGGTCGCCCACCGCGGCACCGGGCCCGACGCCGTGACCTGCACGGTCCAGCCGCGCGCCTTGGCCTCGTCGAGCACCGGCTGGTACTTGGACCAGTCGTAACTGGCCGGGTCGGTCATGTCGAGCTTGGGCTTGACGCGCGACGCCGCGTCGGGGGCGACGTCCTGCCAGTAGAGGACGATGCGCAGCGCGTGGGCGCCGAGGCTGTCGATCTCCGAGAACGCCGCCTCGCGCTGCGCCGGATCGAAGAGATCGCGCGGCGCCTCGAAGGTCACTTCCTCGCCTTTGCTTGCATGCGCCGGCGCGGCGGAAATGGTGGCAAGCGCAAGGGCGGCGAGGAGGGTCGCCATCACGGCGAGGAGCTGGGGGCGTGCAGGTGCGGGCATCACGAAGTGGGACACGCTAGCGACGAGCGAAGTTGCGCGAACGTTCCGTGAGGGTTGCGTGAGGGCCCGATCTCTCATACTTCGGGTGTGATCGACTTCACCGTGCCGGACGAGCTGCAGTCCCTGCTGGAGCGCATCAAGGACTACATCTCGCAAGACGTCCTGCCGGCGGAGGCGGAGATCACCGACCCCGAAGACGTCCTGAGCTCGTGGGAGGTCGTCGAGCGGCTGCGCGACCGCGCGCGCGAGCGTGGGATCTTCACCCCGCATCTGCCCGAGGAGTACGGCGGCCTCGGCGTCGGCGTGCTCGGCATGGCTTTGATCTCCCAGGAGGTTGGGGCCGCCCCGCTCGCCGCGCTGGGCATGAACTGCATGGCGCCCGATGAGGGCAACATGCACACCTTGCTGCTGGCCGGCAGCGAGGAGCAGCAGGAGCGCTGGCTGCGACCGCTGGCCGAGGGGGGCATCCGATCGTGCTTCGCGATGACCGAGCCCGACGTCGCGTCGAGCGACCCCACCAACTTGGAGACCACCGCGGTCCGCTCCGAGGACGGCGCCGAGTGGATCCTCAACGGCCGCAAGTGGTGCATCACGGGCGCGATCGGCGCGGCCTTCTCGATCGTGGTCGCCAAGACCGGTGAGGACAGCGCCGCCGGCCACCGCAACTACTCGCTGATCATCGTCCCCACCGACACCCCCGGCTGGACCGTCGAGCGCGACCCCGAGTGGATGGGCAGCCATTCGCCGGGCGGCCATCCGATCATCTCCATCGAGGACGTCCGCGTCCCGATCGCCAACCTGCTCGGCGGCGCGGGCGAGGGCTTCGTGATCGCCCAGAAGCGGCTGGCCGGCGGGCGCCTGGCGCACGCGATGCGCTGGATCGGCATGTCCCAGCGCGCACTGGACCTTGCCACCACGCGGCTCCTGCAGCGCAAGTCCTTCGGCAAGGAGCTCGCGCGCCATCAGATGCTGCAGGCGATGATCGCCGACAGCGCGATCGACCTGTACGCCGCGCGGTTGATGGTGCTGCACACCGCCTGGAAGCTCGAGCACGGCCTCCCTCACCGCCAGGAAGTCGCGATGACCAAGACCTACGTGTCGGAGGCGTTCGGCCGGATCGCCGACCGTGCTGTGCAGATCCACGGCGCGGCGGGCATCGCCCTCGACCTCCCGGTCGGCAGGATCTACCAGGATGCGCGCGCCGCGCGCATCTACGACGGCGCCTCGGAGGTGCACCGGATGACGATCGCGCGCGAGCTGCTCAAGCTCGCCATGCAGGGTGAGTCGACCAAGGCCGCGACAGGAGACCTGGCCTGATGGCCCACGAGATCGCCGACGACGACATCGTCCGCACGTTCGAAGCGGCAGCCGCCAACGAGCGGCCGCCGCTGCTGATTCTCGACCCGCTGCTGGCGTTCCTCGACGAGCACGACCTCGGCGACGGCGAACCGACGATCCGGCCGATCGGCGACGGGCACTCCAACGCGACCTACCTCTTTGATCGCGGCGGCGCGCGCTTCGTCCTGCGCCGGCCGCCGCGGCCGCCGATCCCGCCGTCGGCCAACGACATGCTGCGCGAGGCGCGGGTGCTGCGCGCGTTGGAAGGGCGGGCACGGGTGCCGCGTGTGCTCGCCGTCTGCGAAGACGAGGCCGTGCTCGGCGCGCCGTTCTACGTGATGGAGGAGGTCATCGGCCATGTCGTCACCGGCGCGATGCCGGTCGGCCTGGACTCGCCGGCCGAGCGGTCGCGGACAGCGAACGAGCTGATCGACGCGCTGGTGGAGATCCACGGCGTCGACTGGCGCGCGGCGGGCCTGGAGGGCTTCGGCAAGCCCGACGGCTATCTGGAGCGCCAGCTGCGCCGCTTCCGCGGGCTCTGGGAGCACAACAAGACGCGCGAGATCCCGGCAGTCGAGGTGGTCGGCGACTGGCTGGAGACCAACCTCCCCGCCTCCCCCACCGCCACGATCGTCCACGGCGACTACCGCCTGGGCAACGTCCTGCTCGCGCCCGAGCCACCGGCGGCCATCGCCGCCGTCCTGGACTGGGAGATGTCGACGATCGGCGACCCGCTGGCCGACCTCGGCTACTTCTGCACGCTCTACGTCGAGCGCGACGACCCATCGCTGGGCAAGTTCGAGCTCTCGGGCGTCACGCGCGAGGAGGGCTGGCCGACGCGCGCCGAACTGGTCGCACGCTACGAGGAGCAGTCCGGGCGATCGATGACCGACATCCGCTGGTACCAGACGCTGGCGCTGTGGAAGTCGATCGTCTTCATGGAAGGGAACTTCCGCCGGGCGTCGTCGGGCATGAGCGACGACCCGTACTTGAAGGCCTTCGGCGACGGCGTCGTCGGGCTGGCCGAGCGGGCCGAAGCGCTGACGCGCGGGGGGTGAGGCGCGGCGGTTACGCCGGCTTGCCGCGCTGCGGGGTCGCGAGGCGCTTGCGCGCCTCGTCGATCCGTGCGCGGGTGCGCGGATCGCGCGCGAGGCGCTTGGCCTCCTCGGCGATGCGCCGGCCCTCGGGGCCACGAGCGAGTTGGCGAACCTGTTCCTTGAAGCGCGTCGACATCCTGCCCTCGACGTCCCCTGACCCGACGATCAGCAAACGCGCCGTTGCCGCTCAGTTTTGCTCAGCGTCACGCTCGATACGGGCGCGCAGCTCCGGCCCTCGTCCAGCCGCCACCGCGCGCGCCGCGCGCTCGTCGGTCAGCGCCACGCCGCGCGCGGTCGCGAGGTCCAGCAGCTCCTGGCGCTCGTCGTTCTCGCGCGCCGCACGGAGGAAGAGCCAGCAGAAGAGGCCGATCGTCAGCAGCGACTCCTCGACCATCATGATCGAGCCGGCGACGACCTGGTCGGTGCCGGGCGCCAACCCGTGCGCAGCTTCACCGGCGGCGTAGGCGGGGTAGAACGCGCTACCGCCAAAGAGGAACGCGTTGGCCAATGCGGCACCCACCAGCCGCACCGCCACGATGTACCCCGCCTTCCACGCGGTGGTGAACCACGTCGGCGTCGGCAACGGCCCGAAGAGGCACATCCACATGTTGGCGCCGAAGAAGATGAAGCACAGGTGCTGCAGCGCGTGCACGCCGTCGTGGTGCAGCGCGGCCTGGTGGAGCGCCGGGATGTGCCAGGCGTAGAGGTCGATCGCCCACAGCGGCAGCGCGACCAGCGGATGGGCGAGCACACGCAGCCGGTCGAAGAGGCCGATCCTCAGGATCGGCGCCAGCAGAGGGCCGGTGAGGCCGAGCACGAGCAGGAGCGCGCCGAGGTCGGCGATCACGAGGTGCTCGACCATGTGCGCCCAGAAGAGCTCCTCGCTGTAGGTCGACAGCGGCGAGACGAGCACCGCGACGATCAGCGCGACCCCGCTGTAGAACGACCACTGCCGCAGCGCCGGCACCGCACGCGGCGTTCCGCCCAGCGTCCGCACGCGTCGCGCGTAGAGCGCCACGCTGACCGCCGCGGGCGCCAGTTGCAGCGGCGCGAAGGTGAAGGTGGCAGCGGCCAACGAGGTCATCCGGCTGCCACGGCTCCCACGCCGCCGAGCGCGCACACGATCCCGATGAGCTGCGGCGTACGCACACGCTCGTGCAGCACCGCCGCGGCCAGCAGCACGGTCGCGACCGGGTACATCCCGCCGAGCACCGAGACGACGCTGAGATCGCCCTCGGTCTGGGCGATCGACAGCAGCGCCGTCGCCAGCAGGTCGATGCAGCCAACCGCCGCGATCCCGAGCCCGAGCCGCGCCGCCGGGAAGGCCGGCCGCAGGCGCAGGACGACCAGCGCCACGAACGGCACCGCCGACCCACGCGAGACCACCAGCGTCCACGGCACCGAGACGTCGGCCGGTGCGTCGATCAACACGAAGAAGCCGCCGAAGCCGATCGCCGACAGCAGCGCGAGCACGAGCGCCTTGCGCCCCGCCGCGGTCGCCTCGGCGCCATCGTGCTCCTCGCGCGAGGCAAGCACGACGCCCACGACGATCGCCGCCAGCCCCACCGTGGTGACCAGCGAAGGCCGGTTGCCGGTCGCGAACCCGACGACCACCGGCAGCGCGACACCCGCCGAGGATATCGGGGCCACGATGCTCATCGTCCCGATCGCCAGTGCTTGGTAGAAGCAGCCGAGCCCCACGACCCCCGACAACCCGGCGCCGACCGCCGACCAGAAGTCCTGGGGATCATCGAAGAACGGGCCGCCCCAAATCGCCGCCACGACGACGATGACCACGAGGCCGCCGCCCTCGACCAGCAGGAGGACGACCGGAACGCTGATGCGGCGGCTAGCGAGCCCGGCGAGGAAGTCCGCCAGGCCCCAGGAGGCTGCGGCGGCGAGGGCGAGCACGATGGCCATTGCCCGAGGATCGTGGCAGGGTGCGCGCGGCGAGGGGTACGGCCGGCATCGGCAGCGCCACGTCGATCGCCGAGACGGTCCTCGGAGCCTGTTGCGAGACCGTCGATCCAGCCGGCCCGAAGACCAGCTGGCGCAGGTAATGCGCCCGCCCGACACCGCCGTCGCCGACCGTCGCAACGGCCGCCACGGCCACCCCGACGAGCACGACCGGCAATGCCGCGCGCGAGAAACGTCGGCGCGCGTCTCCCCCGCCCGGTACCGTCCCGCGCGTGCGCCGGCTATCCATCGCGCGCTCGGTCCAACTAGCGCTTCTTGGATTGACGATCGCTCTCACAGCGATCGCGGGATTCGGCGTGGGCGCGCTGTACTCCTCCCGGCAGCATTACGAAGATCAACTCGCCCATGCCTACGAGGTCAAAGCCTCGGCGGGCAAGCTGCTGGCTGCCTCGGTCGTCGAGGAGGCCACCTTGCGGGCTCCGAGCGCCGATCGGACCCCGGCCGGCGACGCCCGCGCCAGGGCCGCCTACATCCAGGCGCTGACCGACACGCGCCGCCGCGCGGCCGACGATCCGCAGAGCATGAAGCTCGTCGAGCAGGCCGGCGCCGCGCAGGGGCGCCTGCGCCGGCCCAACGCGCCCTCAGGCGCGGCGCTCGCCGCCCGCGCGCCCATTGCCGCCCTCTCGCGCCGCCAGGACGACCGGCTCGGCAAGGCCGACGACGCCGCCCGCGACGACTCGCGTCAGGCGCTCGCCTCGATCACCGCCGCCGGCGGTCTGGCGCTGGCCGGCGCGATCGCGCTGGTCGCGCTCCTGCTGGCCGGCGTCCGCCGGCCCCTGGAGAGCCTCGTCGACGCCTCAGCGCGCCTTGCCGGCGGCGACCTGAGCGCCCGCGTCAACGACAACACCGGCCCCGACGAGCTGCGCCAGCTCGGCCGCTCGTTCAACGCGATGGCCGTCGACCTCGAAGAGGCCAACGAGCGGCTCGAGGCCGAACGACGAAGGCTCGCCGTCACGGTCCGCAGCCTCGGCGACGGCCTGCTGATCATCGACGAGGAAGGCTTGGTCTCCTCGGCCAACCCGCGCGCGCTGCGTCTAGCGCCGGAGCTGAAGGTCGGCCATCCACCCGAGGTCGGCGGGCTCGTCCTGCCGCCCGTCGACGAGGCGCTCGGCGTCGAGATCCTGCTCGAGCACGAGGGCCGCACGCTCGCCGTCACCGCCGCGCGGCTGGAGGAGCACGCCGACGGCGGCACCGTCTGGACACTGCGCGACGCAACCGAGCGCGCCCGCCTGGAGCGCCTCAAGAGCGAGTTCGTCGCAACCGCCTCGCACGAGCTGCGCTCGCCGCTGACCTCGATCAAGGGCTTCGTCGAGCTGCTGCGCGCCGGCGACGGCCTTGACGACCGCCAGCGCGAGTTCCTCGACATCGTCCTGGTCTCCACCAACCGCCTGGTCGACCTCGTCAACGACCTGCTCGACGTCGCGCGCCTGGAGGCCGGGCGCGTCGAGGTGCATCGCCGGCCCGTCGACGTCGGCGAGGTCCTCGCCGACGTCACGACGCTGCTGGCCGGCCGGATCGAGGCCAAGCACCAGGAGCTGAAGATCGACGTCGCCCCCGACACGCCGCGGATCCTGGCCGACGCCACGCGCCTGCGCCAGATGCTCACCAACCTGGTGACCAACGCGCACCTCTACACCGACGAGGGCGGGCGCCTCAGCCTCAGCGCCTCGCAGCTGGGCGCGGGCGTGCGGATCGAGATCTCGGACACCGGCCGCGGCATGACGCCCGCCGAGCTCGAGCACGTCTTCGAGCGCTTCTCGCGCGGCGCCGGCTCGACCGGCACGCCGGGCACCGGCCTGGGCCTCTCGATCGTCAAGTCGCTGGTCGACCTGCACGGTGGCACGATCGACGTCGCCTCCACGCCCGGCGAGGGCACGACCTTCGCGGTCACGCTCCCCGCGGCGCCGGGCCCGGGCGTCGTCACCCGCCCGTCCGACGCGCTGCGCGGCCGCCGCGTCCTGGTGATGGACGACGAGCCCGAGACCGCGCGGCTGATCGCCGAGCGGCTGGAGCCCTTCGGCGTCAGCTGCGAGATCGTCCACGACGGCGCGACCGCGCTGGAGCGGCTGCGCAACGAGGAGTTCGACGCGATGACGCTCGACGTCCTGATGCCGGGCGTCAGCGGCTTCGAAGTCTTGCGCGAGCTGCGCGCCGACCCGCGGCTCGCGGATCTTCCGGTCGTCGTCGTCTCGGTCTTCTCCGGCCGTGAGGCGCTGAGCGGCGAGTGGGTCGTCTCCAAGCCGATCGACGCCGAGGAGCTGGCCGACGCGCTGGGCTCCGCCGTCATGGCCGGCCGCGTCCGGGTCCTGGCCGTCGGCCGCCCCGACGTGCGCACCAACCTGCGCCAGGCGCTCGACGATCTCGCGATCGAGCACGAGTGGGCCAGCACGCCGCTGGAGGCCGCGCGGCTGTGTGCCATGCGCCGCTTCGAGGTCGCGCTGGTCGACGCGGGCCTGCCCGACGTCGAGGCCGCGATCGCCGGCCTGGATCTCCGCGGGCGCCGCCTGCGCCGCTCGGTCGTGGTGGTCTCGGCCGACGACAACGGCGGCGCCCCCGGCTTCGCACGGCTGGACGCCGAGCCGATCTCCGTCGGCGAGGCGGGCGCCGCCGTCCTGGCCCTCTTGGAGCCCGCAGCCGCGGCGGACTTGTAGGCTCGTTGATGGAGGACATGCCAGGCAAGGGGACCATCACCGATATCTCGGTGCTGCAAGAGCGCTTGGCCACCGTCGAACGCTCGGCGGCCGAGAAGGAACAGCAGCTCGAGCGCTATGCGGCGGATCTGCGCGAGACGTTCAAGCGCGAGCGCGAGCGTCGCCATGAGCTGCGCCGCTCCTACATGGCCACGGTGCGCGCGCTGTGCAACGCGGTCGAGGCGCGCGACGCCTACACCGGCAAGCACGCCGAGCGCGTCGCCGCCTACGGCATGGAGATCGCCCGCGTCCTCGACGCGCCGTTCTGCGACGACCCCGAGGTCGAGTTCGGCTTCCTGCTGCACGACGTCGGCAAGGTCGCGGTGCCGGACTCGATCCTCTGGAAGCCCGAGCCGCTGACGCCCGAGGAGCGCACGCTGATGGAGCGCCACTCGCTCGTCGGCTGGGAGATCCTGCGCGAGATCGACTTCCTCGGCGAGGCCAAGCTCGTCGTCCGCCACCACCATGAGCGCTGGGACGGCGCGGGCTACCCCGACGGGCTGGCCGGCGACGCGATCCCGCTGGCCGCTCGCGTCTTCTCGGTCGCCGACGTCCTCGACGCCTTGACGACCATCCGGCCCTACCGGCCACCTTCGCCGCTTGCCGTCGCGCGTGACATGATCGCCGAGTCCTCCGGGACGCAGTTCGACCCCGAGGTCGTGGACGCGTTCATGCAGATCTCGCTCACGCGCCTCGACGACATCCGACGCGAGGTCGGCTGACGTGCGCAGTGTCCTGATCGTTGACGACGACCCGTTCATCCGCAAGCTCGTGTCCACGACCCTCGAGGACGTCGCGGGCTTTCAGCTGCACGAGGCCGCCAACGGCGTCGAGGCCGTCGCGCTGGCCTCCGAGGTCCACCCCGAGCTGGTCTTCCTCGACATCGACATGCCGCGCATGGACGGCATCGAGGCCTGCCGCCTGATCCGCGCACAGGACAACGGCGCCGCGAAGGCGACGATCGTCATGCTCACCGCTGCCGGCGCGCAAGAAAACGAGACGCGGGCCCGAACTGCGGGCGCCGATCTCTTCCTCACCAAGCCGTTCAGCCCGCTCGACCTGCTGCGGCTGGTCGACGAACTGGCCTGACACTCGCCCAGAGGGCGAGGTCAGGTTGCGCGAACTCGCCAGAGGCTCGCTCGCGCGAGCCCCTGCACGTCCGTTCTACCCGCGGTCCCCGCGGCCGTAGAGGAACTTGAACAGCTTGCTCAGCCGCCCCGTCATCTTGGCGTTGTAGGGGTACATGTGCGGGTCCTTCTTGAGCGCCAGCGGCGTGATCAAGACGGCCTGCTGCTGGCAGTACTTGCGGATGCCGCCGGCGCCGTGACGGGTACCGAGGCCGGAAGCCTTGGCGCCGCCCATCGGCAGTTCCAGCGCGCTGTAGTTGACCAGCGCGTCGTTGACGCAGACCGCGCCGGCGTCGATCCGCCGCGCGACCGCCTCGGCATGGCCGGTGTCCTTGCCGAAGACCGAAGCGCCCAAGCCGTAGGGCGAGTCGTTGGCCAACATGATGGCCTCCTCCTCGTCGCGGACCTTCATGATCGGCAGCGTCGGCCCGAAGGTCTCCTCGGTCATCGCCAACATGGTGTGGTCGACGTCGACCAGGACCGTCGGCTCGTACCAGTAGCCCTTGTCATGGTGGCCGCGCGAACCGCCGACGACGACGCGCGCACCCTTGGCCTTGGCGTCCTCGACGTGGCGCTCAACGATGTCGACCTGCGGCGGGAAGGTCATCGACCCGACGTCCGCGGTGCCGGCACCGCCGTTGCCCTGGCGCAGCGCGCGGGCCTTCTCGGTCACCTTCGCGACGAACTCGTCATAGACCGGCGATTCGACGTAAACACGCTCGATCGAGATGCAGGTCTGCCCGCCGTTGAGCATGCCGTAGTACAACGCGGTGTTGGCGGCGCGGTCGACGTCGGCGTCGGCCAGGACGATCATCGGGTCCTTGCCGCCGAGCTCCAGCGAGACCGGCGTGAGCGTGTCGGCGGCGGTCTTCATGACCTTCTTGCCGGTCGCCGTCGAGCCGGTGAACATGATCATGTCGACCTCGTCGACCAGCGCGGCGCCGGTGGCGCCCAGGCCGGTGGCGACCTGGAAGACGCCGTCGGGGATGCCGCACTCCTTCAGGCCTTCGGCGAGCTTGAGCGAGGTCAGCGGGGTGATCTCCGACGGCTTGAGGATCACGCTGTTGCCGGCCGCCAGGGCGGGGACGCAATCGCCGAACGAGTTGGTCAGCGGGTAGTTCCACGGGCCGATGACGCCAACGAGGCCCAGCGGCTTGTAGCGCAGGCGCAGCTTCTTGCCCTTGACCAGGATGGCGCCGGACTTGACCTTCTCCTCGGCCAGGTACTTCTCGGCGTTGGTGGCCCAGAAGCCGAAGGCCGCGGCGCCGTAGGAGATCTCGGCGATCAGCGCGTCCTCATAGGTCTTGCCGGTCTCTGACCGGATGACGGCGATGACCTCCTCCTGGTGGTCGATCAGCCACTTCTGCATCCGCTTCAGGATGCGCCCGCGGCCCTCGAAGCCCAGGGCGTCCCACGCCGGCTGGACCTCACGGCCGCCCCGCGCCATCGCGGCGATCTCCTCGGGGCCGAGATCCGGGCAATGGGCGATGACCTCGCCGGTGGCCGGGTTCTCGACGGCAAACTCGCGCGCAGCGGGGACGGCCACCTCGGGGGCGGCGACATCGACCTGCTCCTGCTCCTGGATACCTGCCATGCGTCCATCTCCGGTCGCGTTGCTTTGACGGGGTGTCAAGCCTACCGGCTGATTGTCCGCACGGGAAACGGCGTCACCTGCTCCGCGTCACACTCGTTGCGAGAACGTCGTGCTTCGTCGCCATCTCCTCTTCTTCTTCACCGGCGCCCTGCTGGCGCTTGCCGCCGTTCTGGTTGTCCGCGCGACCGACGACGGGTCAGCCGCGGGGTCCGATGTGTCCGCGACCACGTCCACCGCGACAACCCCGACGGCGGTCGCCCGGTCCGTGCGGCTGCACGCGCATCGGCACGTGCTGCACGCCCATCAACGGCGCGCGACGTCGGCGCCCTCTTCCTCGAAGGCCGCAGCGCCGGCGCCAGCTGCGGGCGCGACGGGCGGCAGTGCGCACCCCAACCCCGACGGCTCGGGCATCGAGCCGCGTCCCGGGACCGGCACCGTCCCCAATGACCCGACGCCAACCGTGCCCGACGGCGACACCGAGACCGCCCCGGACACCAGCGATCCGCCCACCGAGCCCGCCGCCACCACGCCACCCGCCGACAGCAGCACGGGCGTCACGATCCCGAACCCCGCCACACCCGACGCCTCCGTCGCCCCCTGAATTGGTGTAGTCCACTTCCTCTTGCTGGTCTATACCAGTAGTGCTACGGTCTGGCCGGCACGCTTCACCGAGGAGGAGAAAGAGATGTTCCCCACGTTCCACCCACGGGCAACCGTCGCTGTACTGCTGGCGACGTCGCTCGCGGCCCTTACGGCCGGCTGCGGGTCCAACGACGACAACAACAGTTCCGGCAGCTCGACGACGGCCTCGTCCTCCGGCGCGGGCGCGAAGATCGCCCTGCTCCTGCCCGAGAACAAGACCGCGCGCTACGAGAACCAGGACAAGCCGTTCTTCACCGCCAAGGTCAAGGAGCTGTGCCCGAACTGCGAGATCATCTACGAGAACGCCACCCAGGACGCCGCCAAGCAGCAGCAACAGGCCGAAGCCGCGATCACGCGCGGCGCCAAGGTCCTCGTCCTTGACGCCGTCGACGTCGCCTCGGCCGGCTCGATCGTCAACCGCGCCAGGCAGGCGAGAATCCCCGTCCTCAGCTACGGTCGCCTAGTCGCCGACGCCCCGCTGGACTACTACGTGTCGATCGACCCCTTCAAGGTCGGCCAGCAGCAGGCCCAGGTGCAGCTCGAGGCACTCAAGGCCGCCGGCAAGACCAACCCCAGGATCGTGATGATCAACGGCTCGCCGACCGACTCCAACTCCGCGCCCTACAAGAAGGGCGCCGAGCAGGTCTACAAGGCCGGCGGCGCGAAGATCGTCAAGTCCTATGACACGCCCGACTGGTCGCCCGACAAGGCCCAGCAGGAGATGGAGCAGACGATCACGGCGCTGGGCAAGACGGGCTTCGATGCCGTCTACGTCGCCAACGACGGCATGGCCGGCGGCGCGATCGCCGCGATGAAGTCCGCGGGCTTGAGCCCGAACAAGCTCTTCGTCACCGGCCAGGACGCCGAGGTCACCGGCGTGCAGCGGATCCTCACCGGCGAGCAGCTGATGACCGTCTACCAGCCGCTGAAGGAGATCGCTGGCAAGTCGGCCGAAATCGCCGTGCCGCTGGCCCAGGGCAAGCCCGTCCCGGCCGGCATCACCACCAGCAAGACCGACAACGGCGCGGGCCAGGTCCCGTCGGTGCTGGTCCCCACGCTGGCGATCAACAAGGACAACATCGAGAGCACGATCATCAAGGACGGGTTCTTGAAGCCGGCCGATGTCTGCACCTCGGCCTACGCGTCGGCCTGCAAGGACGCCGGCATCCAGTGACGGCGGAGCTCCCCCGCAAGCTGTCGCGCGCCAGCCCCAAAGGGACGCAGCTGCGTTCGATCATGGAGGACTTGATCGACGCGCTGAAGCCCGGCGACCCCCTCCCCTCCGAGCGCGAGCTGGCCGAGCGCTACGGCGTCGCGCGGATGACCGTGCGCGCCGAGATCACCCGGCTGGCCGCGGAAGGGATGGTGGAGCGCGTGCAGGGGCGCGGCACCTTCGTGGCCGAGGCGCGCGTGGCGCAGGCGGCGGCGCTCAGCTCGTTTACCGAGGACATGCGGGCCCGCGGGTTGAAGGCGGGCTCGCAGGTCCTCGGGCAGGAGACCGAGCCGGCCGACGACCTGGTCGCCGGGCGGCTGGGGATCGCGCCTGGTGCTTTGATCGTCCGCGTGCGCCGCGTGCGGACCGCCGACGGGGAGCCAATGGCGCTTGAGGAGGCGTTCCTGCCCGCGGCGCGCTTCGGCGCGCTGGCGACCGAGGATCTCGAGGGCGCCTCGTTGTTCACCGTGTTGGAGGAGCGCTTCGGCGTGCGCTTCCCCTCGGCCGATCAGCAAGTTGTCGCGGTCGAGATCGTCGGCGAGGACGCCAACCTGCTGCGGGTCGCGCCGGGTCGCGCCGGGCTGAAGTTCCACACCATCTTGCTGGACGCCGACGAGCAGCCGCTGGCTTATGCGTGGTCGCTCTTTCGGGGCGACCGCTATGAGATCCGGCTGCGCCAGGAGCGGCGGTTGTGAGCGCAGGCACACTGATGACCGCCGAGATGGCCGAGCAGCCGCACGTGCTCGCCGCGCTGGCGGCCCGGCGCGCCGAACTGACCGCCGAGCTGCGCGCAGCCCTCGGCGACACCGCGCCCGCCGGGATCGTCCTCGTCGCACGTGGCTCCTCCGACAACGCCGCGGTCTTCGGCCGCTACGTGTTGGAGCTGGCGACGCGCCGCCCGGTGGCGCTCGCTGCGCCATCGCTGATCACGCGCTACGGCGCGCAGGATCGCCTGGACGGCTGGCTGGCGGTGGGCGTCTCGCAGTCGGGTCGCACGCCGGAGATCGTTTCGGTGCTGGAGAGCTACGGCGCCGCGGGCGCGCGGACGGTCGCGATCACCAACGACCGCGACAGCGTCCTCGCCCGCGCCGCCGACGCGACGATCGACACCGCCGCCGGGGCCGAGCAGGCCGTGCCGGCGACCAAGACGGTGACCGCGCAGTTCGCCGCCTTCGCCGTGCTGGCCGAGGCGCTGGCGGGGGACGCGGGTCGCGGTCGCCTTCCCTGGGACGACGGCGCCTGGGACGCGCTCCCCGACGCCGTCGGCGACCTGCTGGCCGACGACGCCCCCGCGGTCGCCGCGGCGACCGCGGTTGGTGCCGCGCAGGGTCTCGTCGCCATCGCCCGTGGCCTGCTGCTCGGCGCCGCGCTGGAGGCCGCGCTCAAGGTCAAGGAGCTCACCGGCATCCTCGCCGAGGGCGCCTCGGCCGCCGACTTCCTGCACGGCCCGATCGCCGTCGTGCACCGCGGGCTGCCCGTCCTAACGCTCTCGGCCGGAGGCCCGACCGCCGTTGACGTCGCCGAGTTCGCCGCCGCGGCGCGCGAGCGCGGCGGCCGCGTCCTGGCGATCGCACCCGACGGCGACCTCTCGATCCCGGCGTCGATCGGCGACGGCCTCGCCGCCATCCCCGCGATCATCCGCGCCCAGCAGCTCGCCCGCGAGCTGTCGCTGCTGCGCGGCATCGACCCTGATACGCCGTTCGGGTTGTCGAAGGTGACCGCGACGCGCTAGTAGAAGACCGTCCGCGCCAGGTGCGCGGGCCGCGCGAGGTAGGCCGGCTCGCAACCGCGGTTCCAGAGCCAGTTGTCCAACAACCGTGGCGCGATGCCGAGCCGCGTGGCCAACTCCTCGCAGGCGTGGACCGCGCAGGCGCGCAGCTCGCGCTCGTGCGCGCCGCCCGGCTCCAGCAGCTCGCCGCGGTCGACGCGCGCCGCCAACGCGTCATCGAGGACCAGCACGCCATCGAGACGCAGCACGTGCGGCAGGTAGTTATCGGCGAACACGGTCAGCTCGTCGACGTCGTCGAAGGCCGCGACGCCCGCGAGCACGAGATCGTTGGCCGTGATCTGCGCGCGCTTGAAGAACCCCATGTCCTTGAAGAACGCCATGCCGTCGGCCAGCTGCGCAGCGAAGCGCGCCGCCGAACCATCGGCCGCCGCGATCAGGTCCAGCGCGTCGCGCCCGTCGACGAACGCGCCCAGCTGCGCCAGCCCCTCGGCGAAGAGCACCATCAGCGGGTGGTCGGCGTCCTCGTCCAGGACCGCGGCGATGCCGGCCGCGTCCACCGCTCCCAGCTCAGCGCCCCACCATGGCGCGCCGCCGCGCCCGCGCACGAACGCCGTCAACCGTTCGGTCATCGCCTCGGTGCTGCCGTGGCGCAGCGTCGGAAACCAGCCCGATCCGAAGTTGATGGTGTCGAGGATCAGGACGTAGCGCGCGACCTGCTCGGGCGAGCCCTCGAGGAAGTGCTGCTCGGCGTTGAGACCGGCCACACCGCTGGTCGCCGTCGTCGCATCCAGGTCGATCCGGACCGACCGCGCCGCGCGGGCGACCTCGGCGCAGTGGCGGCGGACCTCGTCGGGCAGCGACATCGCCGGACACCGTAGAACGCCATTCGACAGACTGCCCCGCCGATGCCACTCCGTTCCGTCTCGCCGATCGTCGTCGCCCTCGCCATCACCGCCCTGTGCGGCTGTGGCAGCGACGACCATGCGACCACGACGACGGCCCGACATCCGCAGACCGTGCAGCTGGCCCTGGACTTCACGCCCAACGCCGTGCACGCGCCGCTGTACGCCGCGATCCGCACCCACGCCGACACGGCCGAGAACGTCCATCTGGTCATCCGCCAGCCGGGCTCGGGGCCCGACGCGCTCAAGCAGGTCGCGGCCGGCAACCTCGATCTCGGCGTCCTGGACATCCACGACCTCGCGATCGCGCGTGAGCGCGGGATCGACGTCGTCGGCGTCGCCGAGCTGGTCCGCAAGCCGCTGGCCGCCCTGGTGACCAACACCTCCATCAAGCGCCCGCGCGACCTCGAGGGCCACGACGTCGGCGTCTCGGGCCTGCCATCAGACCCCGCGTTCCTCAACGCGATCATCGCCCACGACGGCGGCAAGCTCAGCCGCGTGCACCAGATCACGATTGGCTTCAACGCGGTCTCGGGCATCCTCGCCGGCAAGGTCGACGGCGCGCCGGTCTTCTGGAACGCGGAGGGCGTCGCGCTCAAGCAGCGCGGCGTGAAGGTCAACGAGTTCCGCGTGGAGGACTACGGTGCGCCGGCGTATCCCGAGGTCGTCCTGATCACGGCGCGGCGGACGCTGGCGCGCAAGCGCGATGTGATCCGCCGTGCGCTGTTGGCGATCCGGGCGGGTGCTGCGGATGTGGAGCGTGACCCGGATGCGGCGGTGCAGCAGATCGCGCATGAGGCGCAGACCGATGACACCAAGTTGATCGGGGCGCAGTTGGCGGCGGTGGAGCCGATCTTTGCGACGGATTTGCGGCTGGATCGGGGTGTGCTGGAGCAGTGGGCGGACTTTGATGCGCGGCTGGGGATCGTGAAGGGGCGGCCGGATGTGGGGAAGGCGTTTGACTTCTCGCTGTTGGGCTGAGAGGCCGCGCGCGCGTTGCGCCGCGCTTGGTGAGGTCCGGGGCGTTTGGAACACAGCAATTGTGCTCCAAGCGACCCGGATCGATCGTCGCGGCTAGTCGGTCGCGACGAAGGCTTCGGCCCCGGCGACCAGCGTCCGCAGGACGCGCAGTTCGTCGTCGAGCACCGTGATGCTCGCCGGCGCCCCGGGCCGCAGGACCCCCAACTCAGGATTGCCGAGCAACCGCGCCGGCGCGCCCGTCGCCGCCCAGATCGCCTCGACGAACGAGGCGCCAAGGCCGACGAGGTTGCGGACCGCCTGATCCATCGTCAGCACGCTCCCGGCCAGCGACCCGTCGGCCAGCGCAACGCGCGCGCCCTGCACCTCGACCTCGCGACGGCCGAGCCGGAAGACCCCGTCCCCCCGCCCTGCCGCCTCCATCGCGTCGGTGACCAGCGAGAACCGGGCCCCGGCCGCCAGGAAGGCCGCATACGCGGTCTCCGGAGCAAGATGGACATGATCGACGATCGCCTGCACCGTCACGTCCGGACGCACCAGCGCGAGGCCGCCGATGCCCGGGTCGCGGGGCGCCCAGCGGCGGTGGGCGTTCCACAAGTGGGTGATCGCGCGCGCACCGCGGTCGAAGGCGGCGGCCGCGAGGGCCGCGTCCGCATCGCTGTGCCCGCAGGAGACCACGACGCCACGCGCCGTCAGCGCGCTCACCAGCTCCAACCCACCATCGAGCTCCGGCGCCAGCGTCATCATCGCCACCGGACCGAGCTCGCAGAGCCCCAGCGCCTCGTCGATGTCTGGCGTCCGGAGCTGGCGCGGATCGTGCGCGCCCGGCCAGCGCGGCGAGAGGTAGGGGCCCTCGAGGTGCACGCCAAGCACCCGCGCGCCGTGCGCGGCGCCCGCCGCCTGCGCGTGGGCGGCCACCTCCAGCGCGCCGGCATAGTCCTCCAGCGGGGAGGTGATGAACGTCGGCAGGTAGCCGGTGACGCCCGTGCGCGCCAGCGCCGCGCTTACTCGCGCGTAGCCGTCCTCGTCGGTCGACAGGAAGTCGACGCCGACAAGGCCGTTGATGTGCAGATCCAGAAAGCCCGGAACCGCGACGCCGCTGCCTCCGCCAACCGGCGCCGGCGCGCCGACAGCGACCACGCGGCCGTCCTGCACCATGACATCGCCGGCGACGAGCTCACCGTCGCAGAGCGCGGCGCTGACGCCGAGCGCGACGGGCTCGGAGAAGGCGTGCGGAGAGCCGGACATGTGGTCTAGACCACCATACTCCCCGCGGCCGCCTCCGGCCCGGTGAGCTCGCTACTCGGTGATCGCCAAGGACTCGATGAGGACGTCCTCGGTGGGCCGGTCGCGCCCGTCGGTGGGCTTGCCCTCGATCTTGTCGACGACGTCCATGCCCTCGGTGATCTGGCCGAAGACGGTGTGCTTGCCGTCGAGCCACGAGGCCTCGGGGATCGTCACGAGGAAGAACTGCGAGCCGTTGGTGTTCGGGCCGGCGTTGGCCATGGCCAGCGCGCCGCGGACGACCTTGTGATCGTTGAACTCGTCCTCGAACTGGTAGCCCGGGCCACCGGTGCCCGTGCCCTGCGGGCAGCCGCCCTGGATCATGAAGTCCTTGATCACCCGGTGGAAGATCAGGCCGTCGTAGAACCCGTCGGCGGCGAGCTTCTTGAAGTTCTCGACGGTCTTCGGGGCGTCCTCGTCGAAGAGCTCGATCGTGATCGGGCCCTCGCTGGTGGTCATCGTGGCGATAGACATTGCCCGGAGGCTAGCTATCTCGCCGCTAGCCGAGCAGCTTGAGCTCTGACACGCGCACGGTGCTGCCGTCGGTCGGCGGCGCCGTGAACCACAGGAGCACGTGGCGGTACTTCGTCGCGCCCGAGCCAAGCTTGACGATCTCCTTGCCCTTGGCGGCGGCGTCGCTGCCAACGCTCGTGACGTCCTTGAGATGCGCCCAGCGCGTGTCGAGCACGTCGGGCGGCAGGTCGGTGTCGTCGGTGGCGTAGACCTCGACCTTGAAGCCCGGCGTCTTGGTCGTCAGGTCGACCTCGCGGATGCCCTGGAGCTTGCCCAGGTCGACCGTGAGGCCGGCGCCGATCTGCGTGCTGCCGGGAGCGACCGTGACCGGGAACGACGTGCCCGGGTCGCCGTCGACGGCCTTCTTGGCGTCACCCGCGGCGGTGTCGCGCTTGTACGGGTCATACAGCGCGGCGGCATCGTCGCCGAGCGTGATCGCGACCGGCGTGGTCTCGGTCGGCGTCGTGCTCGTGCGCGTGTCGGCCGTGCTGGTGTCGCTCTTGCTGGTCTTCGTGTCGGTCCCGCTGGCAGTCTGCGTGCTCTTCGTGGTCCCCTGCGAGGACGACGAGTCGGAGAAGTCGTCGGAGGACGGCGGCGGCGTGTAGGTCGACGAGCTGCCGGTATCAGGCAGCGTGCTCGTGTCGCTCGGCACCGGCGTCGAAGGCTCCGCGGGCACCGCGCTGCTGGCCGCGGCTGCGGCGGCCGCTGCGGCAGCGGCGTCGGGCGCCGGGGCGGGCGCGGGAGCCGGCACCTGCGCGACCTGCGTGGGCGTGGTCGCCGCGGGGGTCGCGTCGTCCTGCAGCGCCGCGTAGGACGCAGCAACGGCGCCGCCGACCAGCACGGTCGTCAACGCCATGACGGTCGCCGCCGCCCGCTTGCCGGGCAGCGCGATCCTGCGGCTCGGCTGGGCCTCACCGCAGTTCAGGCACCAGTCCTGACCGTCTTCCAACGGCGCCTGGCAGGTCGGACAGGTCCGGACCTCCGGCGGCGCCTCGGCCGGCGCCGCGGTCGCGGTCTGCTCGGGCTCGTTGGCCGTATCTCGCAAAAGCAGCGTCATCGAGTGTCTCTCACCATACCCACAACGCCTTTCGGGACGTCGACGTTGCGGTCCTGCATCCGAACTTCGGTCGACGTCCGGACCTGTGACTCAACTCTTGGCGAGCTCCACCCGCAGCGCCCGGCCGGCCAGCTCGCTGCCGTCGACGGCGGCCACGATGCGGTCCGCCTCGCTGTCGGGGACCGAGAAGAGCGTGAAGCGCTCCAGGACGCGCACGTCGCGCACCGCTTCGCCATCGACCCCCGCCGCGCTGGTCACCGCGTGAATGACGTCGGCGACCTCCAGGCCGTCGGCCCGGCCGGCACCGGCCAGCACGCGCCGGTACTCCTCGGCGCCGTTGCGGGAGAGCTGCGGCTTGGTGTGGCGCTTGGGCTTCTCCTGCACCGGAACCGGCGCGGTCTTGGCGCCGGCCGACCACTCGGTGAGCTTCTTGCCAACGTGGCTCTCGATCGCCGCAAGCTCCTTCTGCTGCTTGGGCTCGACGAACGTGATCGCGCGGCCCGAGCGGCCGACGCGGCCGGTGCGGCCGATGCGGTGCACGTAGGTGTCGGGCGAGGTCGGCACGTCGAAGTTCACGACGTGGGTGACCGTCGAGATATCGAGACCGCGGGCGGCGACGTCGGTCGCCACCAGGATCGGCACACGGCCACCCTTGAACGACAACATCACGCCGTCGCGCTGGCCCTGGGACATGTCGCCGTGCAGCGCCTTGACGTTCATCCCCTGGTCGCGCAGCTTGCGGTAGAGCTGGTCGGCGCGGATCTTCGTGCGGGTGAAGACAATCGCCTGGTCGGGCTTCTCGGACGCCAGCACCTCGACAAGCTGCTGCGGCTTGTCGGCCGTCTTGACCTCGTGGCGGAACTGCTCGACGGTGTCGACCGTCAGGTTCGCCGACTTCACCTTCACCGTCTGCGGGTGGTAGAGGTACTGGTCGGCCAGCTCGCGGATCGGCGGCGGCATCGTCGCGCTGAACAGCGCGGTCTGGCGGCCGTTGGGGCAGAGCTTGAGGATCTTCTCGACGTCCTCGAGGAAGCCGAGGTCGAGCATCTCGTCGGCCTCGTCGAGGACGACGAAGCGGCAGTCGCTGAGGTGCAGCGACGCGCGCGAGAGGAGATCGAGGACGCGGCCGACGGTGCCGACGACGACGTGGCCACCGGCCCGCAGCTGGGCCTGCTGGCTGCGAATCGGAGCACCCCCGAAGACGGCAACAACATCAACACCCTTGCGCGCGCCATAGGTGCGCAGCGCCTGGGTGACCTGGATGCACAGCTCGCGCGTCGGGGTCAGGACGAGCGCCTGGACCTCGCCGACGGTCGGGTCGACGTGCTCGACGATGGGGAGGCCGAACGCGGCGGTCTTGCCGGATCCGGTCTGCGCCTGCCCGATGATGTCCTCGCCCTGGAGGAGGATCGGGATGGCTTGTTCCTGGATGGGGCTCGGCTTCTCGTAGCCGACATCCTGCAGGGCTTGAAGGGTCGGCTCACTCAGGCCGAGGTCCGCAAAGGCGGTCATGTACCAAAGGAGGGTAGTGCGCCATGGCATCATTGCGCGCACCGGCAGGACGCCGACAGTGCCAACCCTCAGTCCTTTGCTCCTCGGTCGCCAGCACGAACTCACGCACATCGAAGGACTGCTGACCGGTGCCAGGGACGGCACGAGCGCCGCGCTCCTGCTCCACGGCGAGCCGGGGATCGGCAAATCGGCCCTCCTGCGGGCCGCCTCCGAGCAGGCCGCCGAGCTTGGCTTCGTCGTCCTGCGGGCGCGCGGCTATGAGTCGGAGTCCGACATCCCGTTCGCCGGGTTGTTGGAGCTGTTGACGCCGCTGTTGCCGTTGCGCGACAAGATCCCGGAGGTGCAGGCGCGGGCGCTCGGGTCGGCGCTGGCGCTGGAGCCGCCAACGCCGTTCGATCGCTTCGCGGTGCCCGCCGGGATGCTGAGCCTGCTGGCGGCCGCGGCCGAGAAGCAGCCCTATCTCGTCGTCGCCGACGACGTCCATTGGCTCGACGACGCGTCGCGCGACGCGCTGATCTTCACCGCGCGCCGGCTCGGCGCCGAGGGCGTCGTCCTGCTCTGCGCGGCGCGGGTGAGCGGGTCTGCGTCCGACGCGGTCCTCGAGGCGTTCACCGGCGTCGAGACGCTCGCGGTCTCCGGCCTCGACGACGCCACCGCGTCAGAGCTGCTGCGCCGGGAGGCGCGCCACCGCGTCGCCGACGACGTCGCCTCCGACCTCGTCGCCACCGCGCACGGCAATCCGCTGGCGCTGACCGAGATCCCGCGCGGCCTGAGCCCCGACCAGCTCGCCGGCCGCGAGCCGCTGGCCGGGCCGGTGCCCGCGGGTGAGCGCATCCAGCAGGCGTTCGCGCGCCAGCTGGCCGACCTGCCGGACACCACGCGCGAGGCGCTGCTGATCGCTTCGGCGATGCAGACCGGCCGCCACGACCTGTTCGTTCTCGCGGTCGCCGAGCGCGGGCTGCCGGCCGACGCGTTGGATCCGGCGATCAGCGCTGGGCTGATCGCCATCGACGGCAGCATCGACTTCTTCCACCCGCTGCTGCGCTCGGCGATCTACCACGCGGCCGATCCGGTGCAGCGGCGCTCGGTGCACGCGACGCTGGCGCGGCTGCCCGGCGGCGCGCCGTCTCGCCGCGCTTGGCATCTGGCCGCGGCGGCCGACGCGCCCGACGAGGAGGTCGCCGCCGCGCTAGAGGTGGCCGCCGGCGAGGCGCGCGCCCGCGGCGGGGTGACCGCCGGCGCCCGTGCTTTCGAGCGCGCAGCAAGCCTCAGCACCGACGACGAGGCCCGTGCCCGCCGGCTGCTGGAGGCCGCGTCGGACTTCGCCCAGGGCGGCCTGGCCGACCACGCGCTGGAGCTGGTCTCCACGGCCCAGGAGTTGATCCCGGGCGGCGCGCTGGCCACCGAGGTCGTCCGTGTGCGCGGCCGCGTCGAGATGCGCCGCGGCGCGCCCGGCATCGCCCACGACCTGCTGGTCACCGAAGCCGACCGGATCGAGGCCGAGAACCCCGGCGCCGCCGCGTCGCTGCTCGTCGAGGCGGCCGTCGCCCACATGATGACGGGCGACATGGAGGCCTTGGTCGCCACCGGCGACCGCGCACGGGCCCTGCTGAGCGGGCTGGGCGACAAGGCCGATCCGGTGATCGGGCTACTCGCCGGCGTCCTGGTCGGCGAGGCGCACGCCGCGCTCGGCCACGAAGACGAGGCCGACGCGCTGCTGGATCCCGCGCTGCCGTTCCTAACCAGCGAGCACGTGCTGGCGGTGCCGTCGGAGCTCATCGGCATGGCCGGCCAATGCGCCATCTGGTACGAGCGCTGGGACCGCGCGACGGCCGTCCTCGATCACCTCGTCACGACCGCGCGCGAGTCCGCCGCGATCAACCACCTCATCTACCCGCTCACGGCCCACTCGGTCCTCGACTTCCGCCGCGGGCGCTGGGGCGCCGCGCTGGCCGACGCCGGCGAGGCCGAGCGGCTGGCGCGCGAGACGGGGCTCAAGCCGCTGCTGACCTTCGCGCTCTCGGTGCTCGCGCACGTCGAGGCCGGCATGGGCCGCCGCGAGGACGCGCGCGCCCACGCGCGGGAGGCCGTGCACCTCGGCGAGCTGCTCGGCGGCGACGCGATGACGACCTACGCGCTCAACGCGCTGGCTTTCGACGCGCTCGGCGCCGGCGAGGTCGAGGTCGCCGGCGAGTTCTATGACCGCGCGCACCGGATCGCGGCGCGGCTGCACACGCAGCGCGGGGTTGTCCAGTTCGGCGCCGATCGCGTTGAGGCGCTGGCGCGGCTGGGCCGGACCGACGAGGCCTTCCAGGCGCTGGAGGAGTTCGCCGACACGCCCGGCGGCGGCCACTGGGCGCTCGGCGCGCTGGCCCGCTGCCGCGGGATCTTGGCCGACAAGAACGCCGAGAGCCACTTCGAGACCGCGCTGACCCACCACCAGCACGACGGCCAGCCGTTCGAGAAGGCGCGCACGCAGCTGGCCTACGGTGAGCGCCTGCGCCGCGACCGCCGCCGCGGCGACGCGCGCGAGCAGCTCTCCGAGGCGCTGGAGGCCTTCGAGCGACTGGGCGCGGCGCCATGGGCCGACCGCACGCGCGTTGAACTGCGCGCCACGGGCGGCGCTGCCGCCGAGGGTGACGCGGCCGAGAAGTCGGCTGTGGCGGCGGCCGGGCTCGAAGAGCTGACGGCCCACGAGCTGCAGATCGCCAGGTTGGTGGCCTACGGCATGACCAACCGCGAGGTCGCGGCGAAGCTGTTTTTGTCGCCCAAGACGATCGAGTACCACCTGTCGCAGATCTACCGCAAGCTCGACCTGCGGTCGCGGACGCAGCTCGCGTCGCTGATGGCCCAGGAGATGCCCGAGACGTCGAAGAGCGCCGCTTAGCGCGACGGGTCGAGCAGGAGCTTGCCGCGCGTCTTGCGCGACACGAGATCCTCTTGTGCTCGGCGCGCCTCGCTCAACCCATAGGTCTCGCCCACGACGGCGCTGATCTCGCCGACGTCAGCCAGCGCGAAGAGCTCCGCGAGCGGCTCCGCGAGGTGCTCACGCTGGTCGAGATAGTGAAAGAGCCAGAAGCCGATGATCGACTGCGAGCGCTTGAGCAAGCGGCCGGTCCGGACCTCGTTCTGCTCGCGCGAGGAAATGCCATAGACGACCAACCGCCCCATGTCGGCCATCGCCCGCAGCGCGATGTCGAAGAGCGCACCGCCGGCCATCTCCAGGACGACGTCGACCTCGCGGCCCTCGTTGGCCTCCAACAACCGCTCTCGCAGGCCCTCGGGCGATCCGTCGATCGCCGCGTCCGCGCCCAAGGACAAGCACAACTCGCGCTTCTCGGCAGATGACGCCGTCGCGATCACGCGCCCCGCGCCCAGCGGCTTGGCCAGCTGCACGGCCAGCGAGCCGACCCCGCCGGCGCCGCTGACGACCAGCACCGACTCGCCGGCGCGGATGCGCGCGCACGTCCGGTACAGGTGCCACGCGGTCAACCCCTGTAACAACAGCGCGAGCGCGGTGCCGTCGTCCAGCCCGTCGGGGATCGGGAAGGTGCGATCGGCCGGCGCCAGCGCGTACTCGGCATAGCCGCCGTGGCCGACCAGCGCGACGACGCGCTCCCCCGTGTCCTCGCGCACGCCCGCGACCTCGGAGCCCGGAATCAGCGGCAGCGACTGGCGCTGGACGTACTCGTCCTCACGTTGATGGGTGTCGGCGAAGTTCAGCCCGGCGCGGCTGACCCGCACCAGCACCTGCCCGTCCGCAGGCTCCGGCACGGGCACGTCAACGAGCTCCAGGACCTCCGGGCCACCGAACGCAACCTGCTGAATGGCACGCATCGGCCGCCACCCTACTCACGGATCTCTCTAACCTCCCCGGCCGAATGAGCCTCACAGTCGTCGGATCCTTGGCCTATGACGCCGTTAAGACGCCCTTCGGGGAGCGCGAGCGGATGCTCGGCGGTGCCGCCACCCACTTCGCCCTCGCAGCCTCGTTCTTCGACGAGGTCCGCCCCGTCGGGCCGGTCGGCGACGACTTCGACGAGGCCTCGTTCGCGACGCTGCGCACGCGCGGCACGGTGACCGACGACGTCGAGATCGTCGCCGGCGGCAAGACGTTCTTCTGGAAGGGCGTGTACTCGTCCAACCTCAACGAGCGCGAGACGCTGGTCACCGACCTCAACGTCTTCGAGTCGTTCTCGCCGAAGCTGTCGCAGGCCTCCCAGGACGCCGACGTCCTCTTCCTGGCCAACATCCAGCCCGACCTGCAACTCGACGTCCGCCAGCAGTGCACGAAGGCGCGCTTCGTCGCGATGGACTCGATGAACCTGTGGATCGACATCGCCAACGAGTCCCTCAAGAAGGTCATCGGGACCGTCGACTGCCTGATCCTCAACGACGAGGAGCTCGAGCAGCTGACCGAGAAGCCGACGCTGCAGCAGGCCGCCCAGGAAATCCTTTCGTGGGGCCCGAAGGCCGTCGTCGCCAAGCTCGGCAAGTACGGCGCCGCGCTCTTCACGGCTGACGACTTCTTCGCGCTGCCCGCCTACCCGCTGGCCGAGGTCATCGACCCGACCGGCGCGGGCGACACGTTTGCCGGCGGCTTCGTCGGCTACGTCGCGGCGCACCCCGAAGAGCCGATCGACCACGCGCTGCTCAGCCGCGCGATGGCCTACGGCACGGCGCTGGCGTCCTACAACGTCGAGGAGTTCGGCACCGAGCGCGTCGAGCGCCTCACCGCCGACGAGGTCCAGGCGCGCGTCGCGGACCTGCAGCGCATGACGGCCTTCACGGTCGACCCGGTCGCTCTGCGCGCATAGCCGTCGTGCCCATGACGGCCTTCACGGTCGACCCGGTCGCCCTGCGCGCCTAAAGCTGTAGCGAGCACCCCGGGATCGGTCATTTGGCCAGATCTCGGACAGATGCGGGAGCAGTGCGTTTACGGCGGCCGATCCCAGGGATAGTCCGCGCCGCTCCCCGATGGCTGCGGGCTCCATGGCCTGGAGGCCGTCATGCCTGCTGTCCCCCGCGCGCTCGCTCTCGCAACGACCACGATCTTCGCCGCCCTGGTCCTGGCACCGATTTCCGGTGCTTCAGCTGCGACCGTCCGCGCCCCCGACGGCCTCACGGCCAAGCCGGCTGCCGTCGCCAAGCGTCACGGCCCCGTCACAGCCCGCGCCGCTCAGACCTCGGCGACCGACCCGCGCACCGCCGAGCAGTGGGCGCTGCAGGGCGACGCGCCGATGGGCGTCGACTCCGCCTGGCGCCAGACCACCGGCGCCGACGTCACGGTCGCGATCATCGACTCGGGCGTCGACCTCGGCCACCCCGACCTCGCGCCGAACCTCTGGACCAACCCGGGCGAGATTCCCGGCAACGGCGTCGACGACGACGGCAACGGCTACATCGACGACGTCCACGGCTACGACTTCGTCGACAACGACGGCACCCCGCAGGACGCCAACGGCCACGGCACCCACGTCGCCGGCATCGTCGGCGCGCGCGGTGGCAACGGGATCGGCGGCGCCGGCGTCGCCTGGCAGGCCCGCCTGATGGCCATCCGCGTCCTCGACGACCAGGCCCGCGGCACCACGGCCGCGGTCGCCTCCGGCATCCGCTACGCCGTCGACAACGGCGCGCGCATCGTCAACCTCAGCCTCGCCGGGCCGACCTCGACGCCCGACCTTGAGGACGCCGTCCGCTACGCCCAGGCCCACGGCGTGCTGATCGTCGTCGCCGCCGGCAACGACGGCGCTGACCTCACCAGCTCCCCGACCTACCCCGCCGCCTACGGCGAGGACAACGTTCTCGGCGTCGCGGCGACGACGCGCGACGGCGGCCTCTCCAGCGTCTCGGACTACGGCCCGGGAGCCGACCTCGCCGCGCCGGGCGAGCAGATCCTCTCCACCGCGCTCGGCGGCGGCTACGAGTGGCGCACCGGCACGTCGATGGCGGCGCCGGAGGTCGCGGGCGCGCTCGTCCTGCTCGCCGCCGCGCGGCCCGACCTCGACGGCAACGGCCTGCGCGACGCGCTGCTGACCGGCGTCCGCCACACCGGCCTGCCGGTCTCGGCCGGCGCGCTAGACATTGGCGCGGCCCTGCACGGCGTGATCGCCCCGGGCGCGTGGAAGAACGCCCCGGACGAGCGGCTTTCGTCCTACACCGTCACAACGGCGAAGAGCAAGACGAAGTCGACGATCGTCAAGAAGAAGGCCACGAGCAAGCGCAAGGCCAAGGGCAAGGCGAGCTCCAAAGCCTCCAAGAAGGCCAAGGCGCGCGCCCGCGCCAAGGCCAGAGCCCGCAAGGCTCGTCAGGCCAAAGCGCGCCAGGCTGCCGCCCGCGCCAAGACCAGCCGCCGCGGCCCGCGCCGCCACCGCTAACCCACGCGCGAACAACCCGGCGCAGAAAAACGCACGCCGGTCCCGCAGCCCGGGTAGCGTTGTCACGACATGACCTGGGGCTTCATCTGGCTGATGCTGGTGCTCAAGATCCCGATCGCTGCCCTGCTCTACATCGTGTGGTGGGCGATCCACCAGGACACCGAGCCCGACATCGGCCCCAGCGACGGCGACGGCGGGACCAAGACGCACCCGCACGACGACCTGCGCCCGCGGCTACCCCGCCCGCCCCGCCACCGCGGCCCCCACGGCTCACCGAGCCCACCCGCACCCCAGCGCTCACGCACCCGCACCACCGTCGCCCGCTCGCGCCACCCGGCGCGCGGCTGACGATTTAGGCCGGTTGGTCGGCGCGCTTCACCGCATCCTGCAGCGCCTCGATGCGGCTGACGTCGCGCACGGCGCCCTTGTCGGCGGAGGTCGCCATGGCCGCGTAGGCGCGCAGCGCCGGGGTGACGGCGCGTGGGCGATCCTCGGCCGGGCGGTAGCCGGTTGTGGCCTCTAGTCGTGCCCGGCGGTCGTCGAGATCGGCGTCGGTGACGTCCAGCGCGATCGTCCGGCCCGGGATGTCGATGATGATGGTGTCGCCGTTCTCGACCAGCGCGATCGCGCCGCCGGACGCCGCCTCGGGCGAGACGTGGCCGATCGACAGCCCTGACGTGCCGCCCGAGAAGCGCCCGTCGGTCAGCAGCGCGCACTGCGCGCCGAGCCCGAGGCCCTTCAGGTAAGACGTCGGGTAGAGCATCTCCTGCATGCCGGGGCCACCACGCGGACCCTCGTAGCGGATGACCACCACGTCGCCGGGCTTGACGCGCTGGCCCAAGATCGCGTCGACCGCCGCCTCCTGGGACTCGACCACGACGGCCGGCCCGGAGAACTTCCAGATCGACTCGTCGACGCCCGCGGTCTTTACGACGCAGCCGTCGACCGCGATGTTCCCGTACAAGATCGCCAGCCCGCCGTCGCGCGTGTAGGCGTGCTCGACGTCGCGGATGCAGCCGTCGGCCGCATCGACGTCCAGCGTCTCCCAGCGCTCGGACTGCGAGAACGCGGTGGCGGAGCGCACGCAGCCGGGCGCGGCGTGGAAGAGCTCGATTGCCACGTCGGAGGCCGAGCCGCCACGGATGTCCCACTCGTCCAGCCAGCCCTGCAGCGTCGGCGAGTGCACCGCGGCGACACCGTCGTGCAGCAGCCCGCCGCGGTGCAGCTCACCGAGGATCGCGGGGATGCCGCCGGCGCGGTGGACATCCTCCATCAGGTAGTGCCCGTTCGGCGCGACCTTGCAGACGCACGGCACGCGGCGCGAGACCTCATCGATGTCGGCCATCGTGAAGTCCAGCTCGGCCTCCTGGGCGGCGGCCAGCAGGTGCAGCACGGTGTTGGTCGAGCCGCCCATGGCGACGTCGAGGGTCATCGCGTTCTCGAACGCCTCACGCGTCGCGAGCGCGCGCGGGAGCACCGACGCGTCGTCGCCCTCGTAAAACCGCGTGCACAGTTCAACGGCCGTGCGGCCGGCCGCCTCGTAGAGCTCCTTGCGGGCGGTGTGCGTCGCCAGCGTCGAGCCGTTGCCCGGCAGCGAGAGGCCCAGCGCCTCGGTCAGGCAGTTCATCGAGTTGGCGGTGAACATGCCGCTGCAGGAGCCGCACGTCGGGCACGCTGCTTCCTCGATCCGCGCGAGGTCGTCATCGGAGACGTCGCCCGCGACGGCATCCGCGATCGCCGTGATCAGGTTCAGCCGCTTGCGCACGGTGCCGTCGACGAGCGTCGCGGTCCCGCCCTCCATCGGGCCGCCCGACACGAAGACCGTCGGGATGTTCAGCCGCAAGGCGGCGTTGAGCATCCCCGGGGTGATCTTGTCGCAGTTGGAGATGCAGACCATGGCGTCGGCGCAATGGGCGTTGACCATGTACTCGACCGAGTCGGCGATCAGGTCGCGCGAGGGCAGCGAGTAGAGCATGCCGTCGTGGCCCATCGCGATGCCGTCGTCGACCGCGATCGTGTTGAACTCGCGCGCGATGCCGCCCGCGGCGTGGATGGCGTCGGAGACGACCCTGCCGACGGGCGCCAGATGCGTGTGGCCGGGGACGAACTGCGTGTAGCTGTTGGCGATCGCGACGATCGGCTTGCGCCCGATGTCCTCGCGCTCGACGCCGGCGGCCCGCAGCAGCGAGCGAGCGCCCGCCATGTTGCGTCCGTGCGTGACCGTTCGCGACCTCAGATGCGGCATGCCACAAACAGTACCCGCCCGCGCGCGCCGTCCCTTCGGATATTGTCGCCCGCATGCATGCGCTGACCGCGTTGGTGCTGGCCGCTGAGGCCGGCGGCGAAGAGAAGTCGAAGACCGTCTTCTACCTCTTCGGCGGCCTCCTGGTGGCATGGGCCCTTGTGCTCTCCGGCATCGGGATGTCGTCGGCGGAGTTTCCGGCCACCGTCGGTGCCAAGCGTGGCGTGATCGGGCTCACCGCCCTGCTCATGGCCGCTGCGATGGCCACGGCCGTCATCACCGCCTGATCGATCGCAGGATCGCGCGGTCTCACGGCGCGGGGACACTAGTATGCAGAGGCGATCCCCTTACCCGAGAGAGGGCACCGATCGTGAGCGAAGCTCAGACGCAGGACGGCGGCGGCGTAGCCGCGGCCGGGCAGGACACGCTGACCGTCACCGACAACCGGACGGGCCAGACCTACGAGGTGCCGATCAGCGACGGAACCGTCCGCGCCATGGACTTCCGGCAGATCAAGACCTCCGACGACGACTTCGGGCTGATGACCTACGACCCGGCGTTCACGAACACCGCCTCGTGTCGCTCGGCCATCACCTACCTGGACGGCGAGAACGGCGTCCTGGAGTACCGCGGCTACCCCATCGAGCAGCTCGCCGAGCATTCGACCTACCTCGAGGTGGCCTATCTGCTCGTCCACGGCGAGCTGCCCACGCAGCCGCAGTTGGACCAGTGGAAGCACGACATTACGACCCACACGTTCGTGCACGAGAACGTCAAGGAGTTCGTCGGCGGCTTCCGCCACGACGCCCATCCGATGGGCATGCTCGTCGGCTCCGTCGGCGCCTTGTCGACGTTCTACAAGGACGCCAACGAGATCAACGACCCTGAGAACCGGAACATCCAGACGATCCGGTTGATCGCCAAGATGCCGACGCTCGCCGCGTTCGCCTACCGGCACATCATGGGGCAGCCCTACTACTACCCGGACAACGATCTGGAGTACCCGGGGAACTTCCTCAACATGATGTACAAGATGACCGAGCTGAAGTACCAGCCCGATCCTCGCCTGGAGCGCGCGTTGGACATCTTGTTCATCCTGCACGCCGACCACGAGCAGAACTGCTCCACCAACGCGGTCCGCGCGGTCGGCTCCTCGCAAGTCGACCCGTACTCGGCGGTCGCCGCCGGCGTTGCCGCGCTCTACGGCCCGCTCCACGGTGGTGCCAACGAGGCCGTCCTGCGGATGCTCAAGCGCATCGGCACCAAGGAGAACATCCCGGACTTCATGCAGGGCGTGAAGGACGGCAACGAGCGGCTGATGGGCTTCGGCCACCGGGTCTACAAGAACTACGACCCGCGCGCCACGATCATCAAGAAGGCCTGCGACGATGTGTTCGAGGTCACGGGCGTGAACCCGCTGCTCGACATCGCGCTGGAGGTCGAGAAGATCGCGCTCAACGACGAGTACTTCGTCTCGCGCAAGCTCTACCCGAACGTCGACTTCTACTCGGGCCTGATCTACGAGGCGCTCGGCCTGCCGATGGACATGTTCCCGGTCATGTTCGCCATCCCCCGGACCTCGGGCTGGATCGCCCAGTGGCTGGAGATGACGACCGACAAGGAGCAGAAGATCGCGCGGCCGCGCCAGATCTACACCGGCGAGCGCACGCGCGACTACGTCGGGATCGGCGCCCGCTCTTAGCGGCTACACGTTTGTGCGGTCCGTCGCTTGCGTGACGGGCCGCACAGAGTTTCCGGGTGGGAGGCGTAGCGTCTTGGTTGCATGACGCTACGTCCCTCAGCCGGATTTCCCGAGATCCAGCTCCGCCGCATCAGGCCGGAGGACAAGGACGCGCTCGTCGCCGGGCTGGGTCATCTCTCGGAGCGCTCGGTCTACCAGCGCTTCCTGGCGCCCAAGCCGCGGCTGACAGTGTCGGAGCTGCGCTACCTGACCGAGGTCGACTTCGTCGACCACTACGCGCTGGTCGCCGTGCTGGCGCGCTCGCCGCACGTGGTCGTGGGCGTGGGGCGCTGGGTGCGGTCGGCGGAGTCGCCGGCCGACGCCGAGATCGCGATCGTCATCGCCGATGATCTGCAGGGGCGTGGCGTGGGAACGCAGCTGGGGCGGGCGCTGGCGACGGCGGCACGGGCGCGCGGGATCGAGCGTTTCACGGCGTCGATGCTGCTCGACAACCAGGCTGCGCATCGCCTCTTCGCCAAGATCTCCTCGCAGCTGCAGACGGTCCATCACCAGGGCGTCGACGAGCTCGTCGCGCCGCTGACCGTCGCCGCCTGACCGTCGCGCGTTAGGCTGCGGCGCCTGATGAAGGCCGCGTTTCGCGTGATCATCCGGCGGCGCGACGGCGGGACCGAGAAGCGTCGCTTTGCGACGCTCGGCGAGGCCGTCGACGACCTCGAGACCGAGCTGCGGTCAGTGGCCTCGGTCATCGCGCGGGCGCCGCGGGTCGAGCGAGCGCTGGGGCGCGACTACGAGCCGGGCGAGCAGGTCGCGGT
This sequence comes from uncultured Conexibacteraceae bacterium, assembly GCA_963836485.1. Classification (GTDB taxonomy): domain Bacteria; phylum Actinomycetota; class Thermoleophilia; order Solirubrobacterales; family Solirubrobacteraceae; genus Baekduia. The sequence continues at coordinate 71,645 of CAWIJS010000008.1, forward strand.
GCGCGGGGAGCTGCGCGGGCCGGGCGGTGTGCGGGCCGGGGTCGACGTACGCGGCGACGGCGCAGCGGTGGCATTCACCGGCGTCGTGCGACGGCAGCCGATCGCGTTGGGCGACCGCGAGGACGCCTGGGCAGGGCTCCGGCGCGAAGTCGGTCTCGCCACGCGCTAGCGTCGGCACCTATGGCAACAATCTCCGCAGCAGCATCCGGCACCTTCAAGATCGGCGGCGACCTCGAGGTGACGCGTCTGGGCTATGGCGCGATGCGCATCGTGGGCGACGGCGTCTGGGGGCCGGCCAAGGATCCCGACGCGGTCCAGGCGGTGCTCAAGCGCCTCCCCGAGCTCGGCGTCGACTTCATCGACACGGCCGACTCGTATGGGCCGGGGTATTCCGAGGACTACATCGCCGAGGCGCTGGCGCCCTACGACGGCGTGCGGGTCGCGACCAAGGGCGGCTTCACGCGCCATGGCCCGAGCATCTGGGAGCAGCTCGGGCGCCGAGAGTACCTTCGCCAGTGTGCGCTGATGAGCGCTCGCCGGCTTGGCGTCGAGACGATCGACCTGTACCAGTTGCACCGCATCGATCCGCGCACCGACCGCGCCGAGCAGTTCGCCGAGTTGCAGTCCTTGAAGGAAGACGGCATCGTGCGCCATCTCGGGCTGTCGGAGGTCACCGTCGACGAGATCAAGGCCGCCCAGGAGGTCTTCGAGGTGGCGACGGTGCAGAACTTGTACAACTTGATGGTGCGCCGGTCCGAGGATGTGCTGGCCTACTGCGAGGAGCAGGGGATCGGCTTCATCCCCTGGTTCCCGCTGGCCTCTGGTGGGTTGGCTGCGCCGGGCGATGCGGTCGAGGAGATCGCGCGTGCGCATGATGCAACGGCGGGCCAAGTTGCATTGGCGTGGCTACTGGCCAAGTCCCCCGTGATGCTGCCGATCCCGGGCACGAGCTCGGTCGCGCATCTCGAGGAGAACGTGGCGGCGGCGGACCTGACGCTGAGCGAGTCGGAGCTGGCGACGCTGGACGCGGCGTCCGGTTAGAGACGGCCGTAGGCGCGCAGGGTGGTGAGCGCGTTGAGCGTCACCATCCCGCGCCACTCGAAGGCGACGGCGGGGTTCCAGGCGGCCCAGGTGAAGTCCCAGCCGCCGTCTGGGAGTTGGGCGGCGGCGAGCTCGTCAAGCTGGGCGTCGACGAGCGCGTCGGGGAAGAGGGCGCGGCCGGCGTGGTTGGGGCGAGGCGCGATCTCGAGCGCGCTCAGCGTCTCGCCCTCGACGCCCGCCTCGACCTTGAGGATGCCGTCGTCGGGCATGCGCTCGCGGAGGGCCTCGAGCTCGGCTTGCGCGCGGGTGCGGTCGGAGACGGCGTCAAGAAAATGCACGGCGTAGCGGAAGGAATAGGCGTCGCTGAGCTGGAGGTCGGCGAGGGCGTTCCACACGTACGTCGACGCTGGGCCGAGCCATGGGTGATCGTCAAGTTGTAGGCGATAGGCCGCGGCGGCGACGCCGGCGGTCATCAGGAGTGAGGACGGCGGGTCGTCGGTCGGCGTCCACCACGGCGCGTGCGGCCAGCCCTTGGCGGTCGGCAGGACGAACGGGATGCCGTCGTCGGCGTTGGTGATCGTCTGCAGCCAATCGAGCGCGCCGGCGGTCAAGGTGGTGGTCTTGCTCTTGAGCTCCGGGATCTCTTCCAGCACCTCGAACGCGTAGAGGACCGCCGAGGGCTGGCTGGTGGGCGTGCGGAGGTCGGGCTCCATGAAGCCCATGCCACCGTCAGCGTTGCGGTAGGCGTCGACGGCACGGAGGACGGCGTCGGCGCTCGTGGGCGCGTCGCCGAAGAGGTGCTCGAAGCGCCGGCGTTCCAGCAACCGGCCGTGTCCGTGGATGAACTGCGCTGCGGCGGCGATGTCGGTCATAGGCGCAGCGTGGCGGATCGGGCCGGGGGCGACTTGAACGGATCGGCCATCTTGAGCGCGAGGGTCAGCTGCGCGGCGGCTCGCCGGCCGGTGCGGCGCCTACGGCGAGCAGTGTGGATGGCGGCAGGCCTGCGAGGCGGCGGCATTCGCGGGCGAGGTGAGCCTGGTCGGCGTAGCCGGCTTCGGCGGCGAGGCGGGCGAGCGGTGCGTCGGCGGATCCGGGTGCGTGGGCGCGGTGGAGGAAGCGTTGAAAGCGGAGTACACGTGCGAGGGTCGCCGGGCTGTAGCCGACGGCGCGCTCGAAGCGGCGGCGCAACTGGCGCTCGCTGAGACCTGCTGCGCGAGCGCTGGCGGCGACGGTCGCGGCGTCGTCGTGTTGGCCGGCAGCGGGCCGGGCAAGGGCAAGTGCCGCGCGCCGGACCTCGTGGTCGGCGTTCTCGGGCGCGGGGAGTCGCTGGGCGATGCCGCCGATCAGCGCGAGGAGCGCGGCGCGTTCGTCCTTCGCCGCGACCACGCGATCTTCCATGCGCCGCGCATCCGATCCCCAGAGCTCGGCGAGCGGCACGCCCTGATCGCGCAGCTCACCGGCCGGGACGCCCAGCGCCGCGCCCGCCGCACCAACCCGGAAGCGCACACCAACCCGTGATTGTCCGGGCGTCGCGGGCGCGAGCGTCGCCGCCGTCGCGGGTCCGGCGACCCGCAGCCGGCCACCGCTGAGCACCACATCGACGCATGCGTCCGGCAGGACCCGCACCTCGCCGTCGTGGGAGATCCACACGCAGGCCACCAGCGCCTCGAGGCCGGGCGGCGGCGCATACTCGCGATAGGAGACGGGCGTCACATCCTCATGGTTGCGCACTCGCCGCGCCCGTCAAACGCCCGACAAGGGCTGCGGTCACCAGAGGTGCGCGAGATCGCCGACGGCGGGCGCACGCTCGCACCGCAGCGCAGCACCAACGCGGGCGCCGAGCGCGCACGCGTCGGCAATCGGGCGGCCGACGGCGAGGCCGGCCATCAGCGCGGCGGCGAAGGCGTCGCCACAGCCGAAGGTGTCGACGGGCTCGCCGGGCGGGGGCGTGGCGGTCCAGCGACCGCGTGCCGACTCGATCTCGTCGCCCCCAGCCGCACCCGGCGCCCACCAGGCACCACCGCGCTCGCCTTCGGTCTCGACGATCCAGCGCGGCCGCGAAGCCATCAACAACTCGTCGTCGACCGCCTCATCGACATCATCAGCGCTCCCGACCAGCGCATCGACTTGCACACCCGTCTCCAGCAATGCCGCCCGCGCGCGGCCGGTCGACACCATCACCTTGGCCTCGCGACACGCCCGCGCCGCGGCGGCGTCGCCCGCGAAGAAGAGGACGCCGTCGTAGTCCTCCAAGTCGGTCCACGGCAGACCGTCGTCGCCGTGCGGCACCAGCGGCGCGGCGAGCGCCGTGATCGTCCGCTCGCCGTCGGCGGTCAGGTAGGTCAGCGTCCGCCGCTGATCGCGATCGCCGCGCATGGCGGCGAGGACCTCCAGCCCGGTCTCGCGCAGGTCCTCCAGCGTCGCGAAGCCGCGGCCGTCGCGTCCCACCGCGCAGAAGAACGTCGCGGCGCCGGTGAGCGAGTGCAGTGCCAAGGCGGCCATCGCGCCGCCGCCAGCGGGCGCCTCCCAGGCGTCCCGCGCCACCACGATCTCTCCCACCGCGGGCAGCCGATCGACGAGCACGAAGTCGACCCACTCGACGTGCCCGACGACCGCGAGCTTCACAGGACCAGCGTCGCGCCGTGGTCACGCAGCCAGCGCCGCGGCAGCTCGTAGCCGGGCATCAGCCGGCCCATCAGCGACCAGAAGCGGGGCGAGTGGTCCATGACGGCGAGGTGCGCGGCCTCGTGGCGGACGACGTACTCCAGCACCGCCTCGGGCGCGAGCAGCAGCCGCCAGTTGAACGACATCGCACCCGACGACGAGCATGAGCCCCAGCGCGTGCGCTGGTCGCGGATCGTCAGCCTGGTGTAGGACTTGCCCACCGCCGCGGCGGCCGCGTCCAGCCGTGGCGCGATCTCCGCGCGTGCCTGGCGTCGGTACCAGCGCTCGATCGCCGCCCGCGCCGCGCCCGCGTCCTCGGGCACGAGCAGGACGTCACCGCGCCGGTGCACGCGCAGGCGTCCCGCCTCCGGCATCAGCACGAGGTCGACTCCCAGATACGGCACGGTGCCCGAACGCGCGGCCACCCGCGCCTGCGCCCGTGCGACCTCCGCTTGTCGTCGCGCGATCCAGCCGCGCAATTCGACCACCGCGCTCGCCGCTTCCCGCGCTGCGGCCCGCCGCGGCAGCACGACCTCGACCGCCCCATCACGCGGGTCCACCCGCACACGCACGCGCCGCGCGCGGTCCGAGCGGCGGACGGAGTAATCGAACGGCGAAGCGGCCTCAGGTGGCACGGCGCTGCAGGCTACGACGCGCAGCCGACGGCCAGCCAGGAGCGACTCAACCGCGCCGCTCCTCCAAGAGCCCGGCGAGGTTCGCGACCGCCAGGTCATCGCCCAGCGCCGCGCCGGCGCGGAAGGCCTCCTCCGCAGCGTCGATGCGGCCCTGGTCCCAGAGCAGGACGCCAAGGTTGTTGTAGGCCTCGTCATCGCCGTGCTCGGCCGCGCGGCGGTAGAGCGACTCGGCCTCGAACGAGCCGGGGTCGATGTCGCTGAGATGATTGGCGAGCTGCGTCTCGGCGGTCGCGACCTGGCGGTCGGCGCCCTCGCGTAGGACGGCCTCAGCCTCCTCGACCCGCTCCTCCAACCGCAGCACCGAGGCCAGGAAGGCATAGGCCTCGACCCCACCGGCGGCGATCGCCTCACGCAGGACGGTCTCGGCCTCGTCGAGACGGCTCTCGTCCTGCAGCAGCGCGCCGAGGTCGACGAGCGCCTCGACGTCACCCGTCGCCGCGCCCTGGCGGAAGAGCGCCTCGGCCTCCTCGACGTCACCGCTGTCGGCCAGCGCGTTAGCGAGCAGGCGATGCTCGGTCTCGCCGATCGCGACCGTGGTGCGCCACAGTGCGATCGCCTCCTCCAGGCGACCCACGTCATACAACAACAGCCCGAGGTTGTGGCCAGCGGCCAGCTCCCCACGATCGGCAGCCTCGCGGTAATTGGCCTCGGCCCCGGCCACATCACCCTGGTCCCACAGCGCGTTGCCGAGCGGGATCAACGCATCGAGATCCCCGTCGTCGACCGCACCGCGCAGCACGTCGATCGCCTCGCCCGAGCGATCCAGCTCGATCAGCAGCTCACCCAGGTAATAGCCAGCATCCGCCTCACCCTCGGCCACCGCCTGACGCAGCAACCGCTCCGCCTCACCATGGTCCCCCGCCTGCTGGGCCCGCAGCCCTTCGCCGAGGATGCCGGACCGCTGCTCGTCTGCCATGCCATCACTACAGCAGGTGCGACGGCCCAACCTTCATCCGCCATGATGCCGGTGTCGTGCCCCGTTCCATCGCGCATCTCCCGCCACAGGTCCAGGCGCCGTTCGACGTCTTCATCTCGGGCGTGCCGCAGAAGGAGGGGACCGACTACGTCGTCGAGGGTCGCGACCTCGTCTTCGAGCGCGAGCTGCGCAAGGACAAGGTGAGCGGTTGGCGGTGGTTCCTTGGTGCGTGGGGCGTCGGCACCTACCGCCAGAACGACTCCGTCGACATCCGCTACACGCTGAACGGGCGGCCGATGGTCGCCGAGGGGCTCGAGATCGAGCCCGCCTGAGCGGACGGCTCTCCACCCGCCACAGGTACGGATATCCGGCTATCGGTAGGTCTGGTGGGGCGCCACCCTGGTGCGATGCCCCTCTCCTCCCCCGCCTTCCTCCCTACCCAGGGCATCGAGCACCTTCGGACGACGCTGCAGACGCGCACGTGGGAGCGTGCAACGCTCGCCCTGCTCGACGACCTCGATCTCCCCCAAGACGCGCGCATCCTCGACGCCGGCCGGCTCACCATCGACGACGTCTTCCACGCCGCGCTGCCGCCCGCCCGTTTCGACGTCGTCCACGCCCGCTTCCAGCTCTGCACCCTCGGCCGCGCGGCCGAGCAGCTCGCGGTCTACCGCCGGCTCGTCGCACCGGGCGGCGTCCTGATCCTCGAGGAGCCGGACACGCGCAGCTGGCTCTACGCGCCCTACGCGCCGGCGACCCAGCACCTCATCGGCCGGGTGGCGCAGGCCCTGACTGCCGCCGGCGGCAACCTCGACGCCGGCCGTCGCCTCCCTGCGCTGCTGCGCGACGCGGGCTTCGAGCCCCACGTGCGCACCCACGCACTCGGCCTCGAGGCCGGCCACCCGGACCTCCGGATGCCGCTGCAGCTCGCCGACGCCCTCAGCACCCGCCTCTCCGACATCCTCGGCGTCGAGGGGCTCGCAGGACTGCGGGAGGAGAGCGCCGAGGAGCTCGGCGCAGCCGACCGCCGCGGGACGACGTTCACGCTGGTGCAGGCGTGGGCGCGGGTGCCCGCAAGCTAGAGGTCGGTCCGCCTACGCCAGCCCCGGGCTCAGGAACCGCCCGAGGTAGGGTCGAACCCACCGATGATCGCGCCCTGCCGGTCGAGCCATCGGAGTGAGCGGAACGTCGCCGAGGCGTCCTGGCTCGGGTCGTCCGGCGCCACATCGCTGCGGGCGGCCGGTGCGGTGACGTCGAAGAGATTGTCCTCGACCGCACCGAGGACCGTGCGCCCGTCTGCAAAGGACACCTTCACGTTCGCCACCGAGTCCGGCACCAGGCCGTAGACGCGCGCACCGGACATCACGACGAACCGCCCGCGCAGCATGTCGCCCGTGGAGGCACACGAAACGGTTTCGGCCTCGGCCAGGCACAGGGCGTGGTCGAAGAGCGACAGCCCCTCGCGGTCGTGCCGCTGGTAGAGGCGATCGACCGCCACGAGTGCGACGGGGTTCGGCGACCCGGGGCGCAACAGCCGAATCGACGCCGGGTTGACGCCGTCGAAACCAGGATGCAAGGAGCGAAGGAGCCGGCCTGCCTGGCGGTCCTCGGCGGTCTGGCCGCGCCGCAACTCCGCGATGGCCTTGGCCTGCTCGGGCAGCACCGCCGTGTCGCTGATGCTCGGTGCGCCATGGTCGATGTCAGGACGCCCGAGGATCGGCTGCCACGGCTGGGTCACCGCGAGCGCGGGCGCGGCGATGCCGGCGACGACCACCGCGATGAGCCCGCCCCGCCAGCGGCGCCTGAGTCGCGAGCGTGCTGCGGCGACGGCGTCGTGGTGCGCGCCGGCCTCAACCGCGAGACGGAACTGCACGCCATAGCGCTCGAGAAAATCAGTCATGACCCAGCCTTCCCTTCATCCGCAGCGTGCCGAGAGCGCGGCTGACCCGTTGCCGTACAGCCGCCTCCGACGAGTTCGCCGCCTTGGCGATGTCCGTGTATGAGCGTTCGTCGAGGATCCGCGCCTCGAGCGCCGCCGCCTGGTCTTCGGGCAGCAGCCGGCGGATCTCGGCGATCAGGTCCGTGTCGTTGTCGATGTCGACGACCCGCTGCAGGTCCGTGTCCTCGAGCGCCAGCGGCTCGATCCCGAGCTTGTGGCGAGCAGTCGCCTCGACGCGGCCGCGGCGGTAGCTGTCGCTCAGCTTGTGCTGAGCAACGGTGACCAACCAGGCCCCCGACGCACCGGGGCTCTTGCCCGACCTGAGCGCGACCAGCAGGGCGGCGAAGACCTCCGCCATCAGGTCTGCCGCCGTCTCCGGGGAGTCCGCCCGACGGGCGAGGTACGTCAGCACCCACCGCTGATGACGGCGATAGAACTCGTCGAAGGCCCAGGAATCCCCAGCACGCGTCTGGCGCAGGAGCTCCTCGTCGGATTGGGCCGAGTACGGGGGCACGAATAGGAACTCGTTTGGCGGTGCTGCATTGTGACAGCGACGGGCGAATCGCCCGTCGCTGTCACGTCCCTAAGTCCGGGTCAGGATAGAGGCAGCGTGATCACAGAACCATCGCCACGGACCAGCTCCACCCGGGTCAGATACGAGCCCGACAGCTGGTAGACGTTGCCGGTGATGGCCGTCTCGACCGTCTGGCCGTCCTTCGCCACGGCGCGGGCGGCGACGACGTCATCCGGGGCCATGCCGGTGATAAGCACGCGAGCGTCCGTCGACGGTGACGGCGTGCCCGGGCTCTCCGGCGTTCCGACCTCGAACGCCATCAGCCGGCCGGCCGTCGCGTCCTGCACTGGAGCGCACGTCCCGACGTCGCCCGCCACGAGGCAGAGGCTCTCGTCCCCAGGAACGACGTACCACGGCTCGGCGTTGTCACCGCCGGCGGCCACCACGGCCTTGGCCAGCGCCGGGTTGATCGCAAAGTGCTCGGCGACGAACGCCGTGGACGCAAACCGACGCACCCGGTCGGTGCCGACCGCCGGCGCAGCGCCGTCACTGGTCACCGCGAAGGCGCGAGCCACGGACGCTGGGGTCGTCGTCGGCACCGTCACCGAGCCGGACTGATCCGGCGGCGTGTCATCGGCCATAGCGACGACGCCCACTGAGCAGCCCGCGAGCACGGCGGAACCGACGACAACCGTAAGAACCTTTCTCAACATGGTTCAAACCTCCTAGTAGTATTCGATTCCGACAACGCTTGCCGTGCCGCTGCCGGCGCCGTTCCAGCCGTACCGCAACTGGCACTGACAGAGCGCGTGCGAGGTGTATTGGAAGGTGCAAAGGATCGCGGTCGCCCACGATCCGTCGTCGTTGAGCGCGCGGACGCACCCTGCGCCCGATCCGCCCGTCCAGTTGACATCGACGAGCGACAACGTGTGCCGCGGACCGAACAGGCCGGACGTGTTCACCGTGCCGTTCGCGATGACGGCCGATGAGCCGAACGCCGCCCCTGCGGAGCCGAACAACATGGCGCAGGACAGGCCCATCACAAGCCGCCAGCGCCGAACCAATCGAGACATAGTGCCTCCTGTCGAATTTGCAGCACTGCCGTCATCACACGTAAATGCTGAATGCTTAACAGAGCTGCGGGTACGCGATCACTCTCGTCTGCCACGGCGGCAGTGTGTCGGCGCTTCGTGGAATGGACCGACAAGCGGAGGAAGAGTCCACAATCGCAATCCGTCTGTCACAAGTGAGCGCCGCAGAACGACGGTCGCCGTGGAGCTCTGACGTCGGGACCTCCGGACTCCAGGGCCGAACGCTAGCCCGCCGGTTTGCGCGCGCTGACGATCAGGTAGTCGCACCGCAGCGCGACGCGCCCGTCGTGGCCCTCGTCGCGCTCGGCGACGAGGCCGCCGAGGGCGCCGAGCAGGGATGGCCAGCGGCCTTCGGCCTCGAGGCGTGGGCGTTCTGCGACAACATGGCCGGCGGTTGCGACGAGGAAGGCGACGGCTTGTGCCCGGCCTTCGAAGTCCAGCGTCAGCGACTCGCGAGAAACCGCGCCCACGTCCAGCCCGGCGTCGGTCAGCAGCGCGGTCGCTGCCGGCTCGTCGCCCCAGCGCGGCGGTGGGGCTCCGTCGGGGGGCGGTGGAGGCAAGAAGGGTGACAACGCCGCGCCCATCGCCGGCAGGAAGCTCCCGGGCACCCAGTTGGCGAGCACGACCCGCCCGCCCGGCTTCAAAGCCCGTGCCAACTCCGTCGCCGCGGCGGCCTGATCCAAGGCGTACATGACGCCGAAGGTCGACACCACCACGTCGAACGCGCCGTCATCGACCGGCAGCGCGACCGCGTCACCCACCCGCCAGTCCACCGGCACGCCCGGCGCCGACTCGCGCGCCTGCTCCAGCAGCCTGGGCTCAAGATCCACACCAACAACCGGGCTCGCACCCCGCGCTGCCGCGGCCAGCGCCGCGTTCCCGGTTCCACAGGCGACGTCGAGCACCGCATCCCCATCAACAACCTCAGCCACCTCCACCACGCGCGCTGCGGCCGGCCGCAGCCGCCACGCCATCCGCGCGTAGTTGCCCTGGCCCCAGGTGGTGGTCACAGCGCCCCTAAGACGCCACGGCCGGCGGCCGGCGCGGCTCGCCGAGCCCCGTGTGCTGGGCGTCCCACGGACGCCAGAGCCGCAGCGCGCTCAGGATCGCACGCGTCGCCGGCGAGCGGTTCAGCGTGCAGAAGTGGATGCCCGGCGCGCCCTTGGCCAGCAGATCGGCGCACTGCATCGTCGCGTAGGAGACGCCGAACTCGGCGACCGCCTCGGCGTCGTCCTGGCGCGCGTCGAGTTCTGCCAGCACATGCTCGGGCATCGTCGCACCACACAGGCTCGTGATCCGCGCGATCTGCCCGTAGCCGGTGATCGGCATGACGCCCGGGATGATCGGCACCGTGATCCCGATCGCCCGCGCGCGCGCCACGAAGTCGAAGTACAACTCGTTGTCGAAGAACAACTGCGTGATCAGGTAGTCGACGCCCGCGTCGACCTTCTGCTTGAGGTAGCGCAAGTCGTCTTCCGGCGAGGTCGCGTGGATGTGCGTCTCGGGAAAGCACGCGGCGGCAATCGCGAAGTCATAGTCATCGCGCAGCAGCGAGACCAACTGATGGGAGTACTCCAGGCCTCCTTCGGAGGCGACCCACTCGGTCTCCCCCCGCGGCGGGTCGCCACGTAGCGCGAGCACGTTGTCGATGCCCGCCCCGCGGATCTCCTCCAGCGTCGCGCGCAGGTCCTCAGTCGTCGCGCCGACGCAGGTGAAGTGCGCCATCGCCTCCAGGCCGTGGTGCTCCTTGATGTGGCGCACGGTCTCGACGGTCTTGTCGCGCGTCGTGCCGCCCGCGCCGTAGGTCACCGAGACGAACGACGGCTCCAGCGGCGCGAGCTCCTGCAGCGCGCGCTCGAAGTTCTCCTCGCCGGCGGCGGTCTTCGGCGGGAAGAACTCGAAGGAGAACGTCGGCTCGTCGCCGTCCAGCAGCTCGTTGATGCGCATGGTCCGCTAAACCCTAACACGACCGTGTCAAGGTTGGACGAATATGCTCGTTTGCAAGGACTATGCCGCGGCCGACCAGCGCTCAGGCGTGCCTTCGATGCGCTCCACACGCCCCGTAACCTCTAGATGGCGCAGGTAGGAGAGCGTCTCCGACAGCCACCAGTTGGCCGTCATCGGCGTGATCGCCGCCCCATAGATCTGCGGGATCGCGTCGAACGCGGTGATCCCCGGCTCGGCCGCGATGACCTCCTCGACCTTCCCGATCCGCTCGCGCACGAGCACGCGGTTGGCGTCGATGTGCGCCTGGACGTCGGTGAACGTCCGGCCGTGGCCGGCGAGGCAGAGCCGCGCGTCGAGCTCCTGGACGAGATCGAGCGAGTGCAGGAACTCGCCGGCCGGATCGGGCGAGTAGCCGTAGTCGTAGTACAACGAGACGCGGCCAAGCAGGTGGTCGCCCGAGATCAGGATCCGGCGCTCCTCCTGGTAGAGGCAGACGTGCGACGGCGCGTGGCCCGGCGTCTCGTAGACCTGCCAAACACCCAAGTCGGTGTTGATCTCCACGCCCGGCACGAGGTTGCGATCCGGCTCGACGATCCCGGCGATGCCGTAGCCCTGGCCGCGGCGCGCCTCGCTGTAGCGCTGCAGCGGCTCCTCGGGAACGCCGCTCTGGCGAGCGACCTCGATGCGGCGGTCGAACGCGGTCTCGGGATCGCGCGCGGCGCTGAGCATGTGCTCGTGGTTGGGATGCATCCACAGCTCACAGCCAGTTCGCTCGACGATCGTCGCCGCCTGCCCGTAGTGGTCGGAGTGCGCGTGCGTGCAGACCAGCAGCCGAACGTGCTCAAGCTTGAGGTTGACCTGCGCCAGCGCGCGCTCGAGGTTGGCCATCGACCCCGGCTCGTGCATGCCGGTGTCAACCAGGACGATGCCGTCGCCGGCCGCTAACGCCCAGGCATTGCAGTGCGGAACGCCCGGCCAGGGCAGCGGCAGCCGCAACCGCCAGACCCCCGGCAGCGCCCGTTCCCCACGTCCCACTTCCCGCTTGCGATTGGCCTCCGGCATCGCGCCCAGCCTAGTCCGTCGCCCCTCTAGACTCCCGGCATGTCCACCAAGGCAATCCAGCACGGCCGTGTGCGCATCCGGCCAGGCCTCGCGCGGCTCGCGGCGACCGAGCCGGAGCAGATCGCCGAGGGCGTCTGGGTCATGCGGGGCGGCCTCCCGCTGAAGTCCATGAACGTGTACTTCGTGCGCGACGGCGATGGCGTCCTGCTCTTCGACGCCGGGATCAGCGACATGACGGCCGCGGTCGCCCGGGGTGCCGCGCAGCTCGGCGGGCTCACGCGGATCGTGCTCGGCCATGGCCATCCGGACCATCGCGGTGTCGCGCCCGGCCTCGACGTGCCGACGTATTGCCATCCCGACGAGGTTGCCGACGCCGAGGGCGACGGCGGCTGTCACTACTTCACGCTGGACGAGCTCGATCCGCACGGGCGCTTCCTGCTCGGCTCGTTTCTTCCCGTGTGGGACGGCGGGCCCGTGAAGATCGCCGGGACGGTGAGCGAGGGCGATGACGTCGCGGGCTTCAAGGTCGTCCATCTGCCGGGCCACGCACCGGGGTTGATCGGCCTGTGGCGTGAGAGCGACCGGCTGGCGCTGGTCAGCGACACCTTCTACACAGTGGATCCGCAGACGGGCATCCACGGCCACGGGCGCGTCCCGCACCGCGCGTTCAACAAGGACACCGAGCAGGCGCGCGCCTCGATCCGCAAGCTCGCGGCGCTCGAGCCAGCGACGGCGTGGGCCGGCCACGCCAATCCGCTGACCGGTGATGTGCGCGGGCAGCTCGAGACCGCGGCGGCGACGACCTAGAAGATGGGTCGCCGAAGCCGCCAGCGCGGGCAGGCCGACAAGCTCGAAGCGCCGACGACCGACTACGCGTCAGCCGACGGCGAGCAGGTGCTGACCCTCCGGGGCGCGCTGTCGCCGAAGTCGCGCGCGGAGTACACGCGCGCGTCTGACCCTGCGCAGGCGCGAGCGGCGGCCAACGTCGAGGATGTCCGCGCGCGAGCGATCGAGTTCCTCTTCGAGCGGCTCGTCACCCGCTGGGTCGTCAACGAGGTGCCGACCGAGGGCGCCAAGCCGCTGCTCGCGCGCTACCGCGCGGCGACGCGCGACGAACGGACGTGGATCACCGACGTGCTGCGCGAGCACTGCGTCGAGTGGTTCCCCGACGTCAAGGTCCCGTAGCGCGCGGCCGGTAACGTGCCGCGCGTGCCGACCGTCGCCGACGTCCCCGCCCGCCTGCTGCTCGGCTCCGGCCCGTCGCCGGTGCCCGCGCGCATCCTGAAGGCCTTGAGCCATCCGACGGTCGGGCATCTCGACCCCGCCTTCGGCGCGCTGCAGGACGACGTCGCCGCGCTGCTGCGCGCGACGATGAAGACCACCAACAAGGTCACGTTCCCCCTGAGCGCGACGGGCAGCGGTGGGATGCAGGCGATGGTGGACACGTTGGTCGCGCCGGGCGATCGGGTCGTCGTCGGGGTGTGTGGCGCGTTCGGCGGGCGGATGGCGGATGCGCTGGGGCGCGCGGGTGCGGAGGTGGTGAAGGTCGAAGCCGAGTGGGGTCGCGCGCTGTCTCCCGATGCCCTGATCGAGGCGTGCTCTGACACGTCGACCCGCGCGCTCTTCGTCGTCCACGGCGAGACGTCGACCGGCGTCGCCCAGCCGCTCGACGGCCTGGCCGAGGCCATCCACGCCCATGACGGCCTCTTCTTGGTGGACTGCGTCACCTCGCTCGCGGGCCATCCGCTGGACCTCGACACGGCCGGTGTGGACGCCGCGTTCTCCGGCACCCAGAAGTGCCTCAACGTGCCGCCGGGGCTGGCGCCGTTCACGGTCGGCGACCGCGGGCTCGGGCGGCTGCAGCGCCGCTCCTGGTACTTCGACCTGCAGGCGATGGTCGACTACTGGTTCGCCGACGGCCCCCGCGCCTACCACCACACCGCGCCCATCAACATGATCTACGCGCTGCACGAGGGGCTGCGGATCGTGGAGGAGGAAGGGCTCGACGCGCGCTGGGCGCGTCACGCGCGCGCGCACGAGGCGCTGCGCGCCGCCCTCTCCGTGCTGGGCTTCGAGCGCTTCGCTCCCGATGGCGAGCAACTGCACTCGCTGCTGGCCGTCAGCGTTCCTGATGATGTTGACGAGGCCGCCGTGCGCGGCGCGCTGCTGCGCGAGGACGGCATCGAGGTCAGCGGCGGCCTCGGCCCGCTGGCCGGCCGCGCCTGGCGAATCGGTGTGATGGGCGAGGGCGCGCGTCAAGAACCCCAAGAACGCTTAGTGCGCGCGGTGGCCCGGCGCACCAACGGCGACGAGCACGCCGCCGTCCGCGCGCTGGAAGAGGGATGGGCAGCGTGAGCACCGACACCTATGACTTCTCCGAGGTAACCGACCACCTCGACCCCGCGAAGTTCGCCGACCTGCTCGCGAGCTACTGCCTTGAGGTCTGGCCCGACCAGCAGGTGCTGGTCCGCTCGACCACGCTCGCCCAGCCCCTGCTGCTCGAGCTCCAGCGCGCGATCCTGGAGCGCAACGCCTGGTGCTTCATGCGCGTCGAACTGCCCGGCGAGGCACGTGGCTTCTACGACCACGCCCAAGACCATCACCTCGACAGCTACCCGGCGCTGGCCTACGAGGAGGCGCGCAAGATCGACGCGACGCTCGGTATCCAGGCGCCCGACGACGTCCACGCGCTGGCCGGCGTCGACCCCGAGCGCATGACCCGCGCCGCACGCGGCCGCCGCGACGTGCGCGAGCAGATGCTCAAGAAGCGCTGGTGCTCGACCCTCTGGCCGACGCCCGCCAACGCGGCGCTCGCCGGCATGCCGCTTGACGACTTCTCCCGCTTCGTCGCCGGCGCGCTCTTCCTCGACCGTCCTGATCCGGTCGGTGGCTGGGACGAGCTGCGCCGCTTCCAGGACGCGCTGATCGGTCGCCTGTCGGGCGCGAAGGAACTGCGCATCGAGGCCGAGGGGACCGACTTAAGGTTGAACGTCGCCAAGCGCACCTGGGTCAACAGCGACGGCAAGCGCAACATGCCCTCCGGCGAGGTCTTCACCGGCCCGCACGAGTCCTCGGCGACCGGCAAGATCCGCTTCACGATCCCGTCGTCACCTTCTGGCGTCGACGTCCGCGGCGTCGAGCTCGAGTTCCGCGACGGCGAGGTCATGTCGGCGACCGCCGAGCATGGCGAGGAGTATTTGAAGCGCGCGCTGGCCACCGACGATGGTGCGCGACGGCTGGGCGAGGTGGGCATCGGCACCAACTACGGCATCGACCGGGCGATCGGGGCGATCCTCTTCGACGAGAAGATCAAAGGGACGGTACATCTGGCGCTTGGCCGCAGCTATCCGGAGACGGGCGGCAAGAACGTCAGTGCCTTGCACTGGGATCTTATCTGCGATCTGCGCCCCGGTGGGAGATTGTCTGCCGACGGCGAGACGATCATGGAGAACGGCATCTTCGCCTGGCCGTTCGAGCCGGGACATGACTGATCGTCTACGAGCAGGAGCGCTGGGTCCGTCTCTCGTTGCAAGGCGCGCCTCATGTGAGGGCTTATTTGTTGATGTCCCTTGAGGGTCGAGCTACCCGCCCGCCGTCCGCGAGGTCTGGTGAGACGCCTCTGGCCTACCCGCTGAAATTGGCCACAACGTTGGCCAATAAGCCGAGCACGAACAACGCGCTTCCGAAGGCCTCGAGCCGGGTGTCGACCACGGCCCGTCTCCGGAGTTCCTCATCGCGCGCCATCAGTTCCGCTCGGAAATCCCGCTGGGCCTCCTCCAACTGACGCTGGACGGCGTGCTGCGTCGTTTCAAGCGCGACGCCTTGCTCGGCGACGCGTTCGGTCAGCTTCGTGACTTGGCGCTGCAGCACCTCCAGCGGCGTTTCGTTGACGACGCCGCCGGCGGTAAGCACCCCGGTCGCTGAGCCCGTGGCCGAGGCCGAGCCCTGCAGTTCGGCAGCGCGCGGCGCCGGGTTCTCGATCGTCCGCTTGACCTCCTGCCAGGCCGCTTCCCAATACCCCGCTGCGCGGTCCCAGATGCCAGCGAGGGCGTCTCGCACCAGTCGCGGGACCTCGGCGTCCCGCTGACGGCGCCGGATGCCAGCGTAGATAAGCGCCAGGCCGACGAGTTCAAACGCTCCACCGGCAACGGTCCACGCCACGTGCGCATCGCTCATCGTGTGAGTTTGCCCCATGGACCAACGAGTTTCGATGATCGATTCCGACGACAACCGAGCAGGCGCCAATGGCATCCTTACGCCCCACGCGCGGAGTGCCTCGGCGACGCGCGACCAGCCGATGACCGTTCCGAAATGAGCCCTCACGACCGTGTACCGCGCCGCGTATATCGGATCTAACCCCATTCCAGCCCCTACGCTGGGGTCGCCAATCTGCACGAGGCGCTGCCTAGAATCGTCGGCGGCAGGGTGTGGGGTCTGCCACCTACGCCACCGTTCCCGAATGTGTGAATCATCACGCCCCAGGCAGCGTCCCCGTTGAGACCGATGCGGTTGGAATCCGCGAAGCTTGAGGGTGCCAAGCGGACACGGCCGGTGGCCTTCTCCGTTGGCCATTGGCGCCAACGCCGTGTGCGCTTGGTACCCACCCGCGCGAAGCGCGGAGCGGGCGCCGCGACTTGCTCCCACCGCCAAGGTTTCTTGGGGCGGCCTCATTCCGGCGACTCTCCAACTGAGCAGGGATGTGCAGCGGAGCAGTGCCTGGGCCGCACACCGTTGAGATGGCCGAGGGCTTCGCTCCGGCATCACTCATTCCCGAGTGGGCGCCGCGCCGGGTGAGGTGAAATCGCTGCCTCGCCCTTCAGCTCCAGGTGCCGGTCAAGCAGGTGGGTCGGCGGCGAGACGATAAGACTGCACACCGAGGCTCTCGGCGACGTCTGAGCCGTACGGACCGTCTGCACGGCCTCACGACGAATTTCGTCAACATAGGCAGGGCGGGTTCTCGACATCGGCAGACACATCCTTCGCGACCAAGCCTCGCAAGCCCCTCACATGTCCACCAAACGGGGTCGACTGCAGACGCGCCAGGACGCCGGGAGCGCACAGGAGTGTTGCGGCCGCGCCTCGTCATCACCTTCCCGGGCAGCGCGGGCGGAGCTACGGCCCGCTTAGGTGCCCATGCCCTAGCGTAGGCCCGCGGCCACGAGGCACGCGCGTACGCATGTCTTCGGGAACGAGCGCCAGCCTTTGCCGGGCGGTTAGCCGGAAGCAGCTACAGCAGCGATGGCGTCCATGACCTGCGACCAGCCTAGACAGCGCGTCCCGTAGACGTAACCCACAAGGTTGCCGAGCGCCCGACGTTCCTCAGCGACATAGATCAGGTCCGCGGCGGTCAGCTGGTTGATGGCGTGCCTGGCTGGATCTGGCTTGAGCCCGAGGTCCGCGATCAATTCCCGGAGGGTGCGAGGCCGTTCCTCCAGGGCGATCAAGATCGGCAGTCGGTTGGGATGACCCAATGCCACGAGAATCCGCCCGACGTTCTCCGGAACGCCAGGGGTCGGCGACCGCCTGCCGGTCAGGAGCTGGGTGTGGGGTGTGTGGGTGGCATCGCATTGGTAGTCGTGTTCGGTGGGGGTCGTGTAACGGGTGCCGGCGGGTTTCTTTGGTTGGGGCGTGCAATGGTCACCGAGTTAGAGTTGGCTGTGAGAGGATCGCCCGCGCATGTTCGGTGGGCTCGCAAGAGGCCGGTCACAGTCGTTGTTTGTCCGGGCTCGCGAGGACCCGGAACGGTTTGGCGACGTCTATCTCACCTACCGCGACAAGGTTCTGCGCTTCTTCGCGCGGCGCACCCTCGATCCCGAGATCGCCTTCGATCTGATGGCCGAGACCTTTGCCGAGATGTTCAGCGGACTCAGCCGCTTTGACGGCGAGACCGAGGACCAAGGCCGCGCCTGGATGTGGTCGATCGCCAAGAACGAGCTGATCGACTGGCGCCGCAACGGCGACGTCGAACGAAGCAACCTCGAACGGCTCGCGCTACCGGTGCCCTCGCTAGGCCCCGAGGAATACGAACGGATCGAAGAACTCGCCGACCTCGACCGTCGCAAGCCCGAGGTGCTCAAAGCGCTAGACGAACTTCCAGAGACCCAACGCCTCGTCATATATGAGCACTTCTTCAACGGCCGCAGCTACGATGCCATCGCCCAACAGCTAGGGACAACGGCCGTCTCGCTGCGAATGAGAGTCTCGCGAGCGCTGCGACAACTCAGCCACGAGCTCGAAGACGAGCACGAAGACGACGAGACTCCCCAGGAGCTCGTGAGATGAAAACGCCGCCGCCGCCCGACCCCAACGATCGCGCCCGCGCTGCCGACGCGGCCTTCTACCGCAGCCTCGTCGACCTCGGCGAGCGCACCAGCGCGCTTCAAACGCCCCAATCACCGCGCCGCAGACGTCGCCTGATGCGGGTCGTGGTGCTCGCGCTCCTGGCGGTCCTCGCCCTGGGCAGCGCAGCGGTCGCGACCAAGGTGTTCCTCGCTCACGACGACCCGGTCAAAACCGACCAAGACCCCGGCAAGAACATCGCCCAGGCACCAGCAGACCGACGCTTCGGCGCCGCACGAGCAAAAGACCCTCACAACAGCACCACCTGGGGCATACGCCTGTACTACAACAACGCCGGAGAGACCTGCGCACTGGTCGGCGCCGTCGACCACCAACGCCTCGGCCAACTCCAAAACGGCAAGTTCAAACCACTCCCCCAACGCGCCTCAGGCGAGTGCCACAACATGGCCGACCACATCTTCATCGCCCGCCGCACCTACACCGACACCCCCGAACCCCGCACCATCCTCTACGGCCAAGCCGACCGAACGATCACCGCCCTCCAACTCCAAACCCACGACGGCAAACACCACAACATCCCCATCGCCCCCGACGGCAGCTACATCCTCCCCCTCGCCGGCACCAACCCCCTCAACAACGCCACCCTCACCACCCAAACCCCACAACACACCACCACCCACCAACTCAAAACCAAACCCCCACCACCCACACTCAACCCCTAAACACGCGGTTGTGAAGAGTCGAATGCACCAGCCGCCAAGCCCGTCGCGCGGACGCATACGGATCGCTTGTCACCTCGCAAGCGACAAGCTGGACCACAGCGGACGTATCCTAAAAGACAGCGATGAGCCCCCAGGGAAGCGGAGCTATTCCCGCCAGCCCCATGCCGCCCATTCCCGCGCCGTCGCGGGATCTAGCTGGGTTCGCACCTGGTCGGCAATCGACGGTGTGATGACACCGTCGTAGGAGTCGACGCACACAACGAGCTTCAGCGCGTCGTGGAGCTTGGCAGCCAGTGTCTCGTAGTACAGATTGACGAGGCGTGCATCGGGATCTCTCTGGCTGGCAGCAAGGAACGCCTCACACGCAGAAAGCATCTCCGGGTCTTCGTAGACATCCTGGTATTCGACATTGATGGCTGGGACTTCGACAGGCTCGTTAAGCTTCCATAGCTCGTCTAGTCGTCCGTGATCAGCACACCATTGAAGTTTGCGCACTGAGATGATGACGGACTCGGCCGAGCAGTGAGCGGCATCAGCCCCGTCCCAGTAGACGAGGAGGGCAACTCCGATCGCCGGTTCCGTCATCGCCGCTTTGATGGCTCGCTCGTACCTGAGCGCGACCGCCGAGGCAGCAGCCTCTGCGAGCACGAGTCCTTCGTCGATCCTGCCGCCCATCACGGACGGCGTACACCCAAGGTGCTCGTACACGCGTAGCCGCCCCGCCCACCAAAGCAGTCTGCAAATTCATCGCTGATCAACAGCACGGTTGTTCCTTCCCCGTAGATGCGGACCCTCCCGGGCAACTCGCTGCGCCGGATCGAGACGACGCCGATGCGTGAGTTTCCGTCGACGGCGATCTTTCCTGAAGCGCGAGCGCCGTGGGTGCCACGGTATTCGACTGCTTGTGCGCCTTGTGGCACCGGCACGACAAATGTGACATCGCCGGCAGGCTTGTCGTTTGTGAAGACCGTTGCCTGTCCGCGGCGGCTTCCTTTGCTCAGGGCGACGCAGTACGTGTCTTGCGTCGCGGTCGCGCCCACCGACTTGATGGTTCCGCACGAGCTCGACAGCTTTTGGCTCGCCCACTTGCCGTTCGGCGGTGTTGCTTTGATAGCCACGGCATCACCGGATGGCACCGAGACGGTGAGAGGCAGCGTGGCGATGTCCTTCGGATCAGGGCGGGACGATCCGCTTCCGCATCCATAGCCGACAGCCACCCCTGCGAGGGCCGCAATGCTGAGGAGTAGGATGAGGATTCGGGTCAGTACGGCATCGTCCCCTTTCGGAGGTCTTGGTAGATGCTATCCATGGCATCGTCTGCCTTGGACGGAATGCAGGCCCAGTTCACGTTTGGACCGGTTGCGGCGCTCATGCGTCTGATCACTTCGGCGTAGTACGCCGAGGATGTGAGGGTTCGGTGGTATTGCCGCAGGTGCCAGTCGGACTTGTGATGAATGTTGTTGTCGTACGCCTTGAGGGCGCGGAAGCCTGCGGTATCGGTCGTGGCGCCTGCTTCGCCGCCCGCCCGTAGTCGCGGTCCGCGCAGCCAGATGCCGTTTCGCTTCTGGTTGGGAGCATCGGGGCCGTAGTAACACGCGTAGGCGTACTGCCGAAGCAAGGCGGAGTCCTTGACCGGCAAGATGTGATGGGCCTCAAACCCGCGGTTTTGACCGCTGAGCACGGGCGGCAGGCTCCCCCGGCCCAGCGCGTTGCCCAGGCGCGTCGAAGGATTAGCCGTCTTGCTGTAGGCGAGATAGGTCCAAGCGCCGGCCTCGTTGCAGTCGATCCGGCGCACCTCGGTACCGCCGCCCACAAGTCCGCCGACAATCGTACCGTCGTCAAGCTTGTACTTGACGTCCTTCAACTCCGCCGAGTAAGGGCGAATGCCCGGCTGGCAGAGCATGTCGACGGTCATAACCTTCTGCTGATAGGGCAGGGTCTTGAACTTGGTGCAACCGGCGTTGATCGGGGCGCCGACCGTCGGGGAGTTCGGATCGGTCGGATCTGCGGTGCTGTAGGTCTGCACGCACAGCTTCGCGGTGACCTCCAGGATGTTGGGGTTGCATTTCGTGGCCTGGTAGAGGGCCGCGATCGAGGCGTTTGCAACGTGGGTCTTGTTGAGCGGGTCGTTGGCCGCTCTGGGTGCCACCGCGAGATCGTAGTTGCACGTGTCGACCTCGTCGTGGGGAGGAATTACGTGGCCTCGAGAGACGCGCAGGTTGCCAGCCCCGTCTTCTAGTCGGAACTCGACGGTGCCGGTGCTGGTGTCGTGCGGCATCGTCGCCTGGTTGTCAACTGGTGTCGTCCAGGTGCTCCAGTCGCCTGCGGTCGTGCCGTAGCGGAACTGGACGTCTTTGACGCCTGAGCCGGGTGAGCCGTCGGCCAACTCCGGGTCGACCGGCTCGTCCCAGTCAACCTGATCCTGGCCGGACGTCGACGAGGCTGTGCGGCGCACACCGGTCACGGCGTTAGGTGGCGAGTGGTCTACCGCGACCGGGATGGGGATCGAGCGCTCGAGGCCGCTGGTTGACGTGGCGACCAGCCTTGCGACGCCAGTGCCTTCAGCGACGTTGTCGACTCCAACGCTCACGTGAATGTCCCCGGAGCCGTTGGGATGGACGGTCGTGCTTCGGGTGCCGTACAGCAGCGATACCCCATCGATGTCGGTGCCGATCGCGTTCACCGTCGCATCAGCCACGAGCGCAGGGTCGCCATTGGTGTCGACCTCCTGTTGTGCTTGGCCGCTGAGCTTCAAGGCGCTATTTGCCTGCGGGTGTGTTACGCCCCATGGAATCCATTGATGTGTCTCCCACGGTGTTTCGGAGCGCTCACGCGTGTCGCCATTCTCCAGTCCCAGGGAGTAGTGCTGGGATTGTCCGAAGCTTCCTGCGGTCCAGTCGGGCTCGGGCGTGATGGCATAGCCCTGTGCATTGATAGCGACCGTGTGGCCCACGAAGTTCACGCGCTCCGCATCAGGTGATATCGAGAGAGCACGGTTGGTCGCACCGATGCCAGGTGGCGAGATCACGCGGCCCTCGGTTGCGCCAGGTGCCAGGTACCCGACCCGCTGGTATCCAGATGACTGGTCGATATACAGGAACCCGTCACCAGCAGGCAGCGGCGTTGCCGTGCAAAGCTGGGCCGGTGTCAAGTTGGTCTGGACCGCCGTGAGATTGGATCCGTCGGCGTCGACCGTGAATGCTGAACAACTCGCTGGTTCCCAAAACCGCGTCGGGTTCATGGCGTCGGCTCTGAGGAGCAGGATGTGACCATCGGCGAGGGCGAAGTGGCCGATCCAATTGTGCGTTAGGTCGGACGTCACCACGGTCTCAACGGTGCGGTCAGCGATGTTGATGCGTCGCACCTCCTGGGCAGCACCGAGCCAGTCCGGTAGGGCCTCGTAGTAGAGGTAGGCGCCGTCCGGCGAGAACTGGACTGGGCCGGCGGTGCCGCCACCTGCGAGGTCGCCCTCGCCGCATGATGGATAGCCGCGGAAGGGTTCCCGCTGGGTGCAGAGGATGCGCAGCTCGCCGGTGTCGATGTTTGTCACGTCGATAGCCGTGCCCGGGACGTTGTTGTTATTACTCACAGAGCCTTCCTGTCCGGTCAGGACGCCTCCGATCATGGTCTTGTCTGCTGACCACGTCATCATGGCGGCGTAGCCGTAACTCCCCTGGAACGCGCATGCCGGGAAGCGGTTGGGATCGGCCGGGTCGGACCAACCTGCCGGCTCCACGCACGCCGTTGTCCAGCGGGCTGAACTTTGCATACTGCCGTCGACGATCACCGGCGTCTGGTAGGTGCCGATATCTTGATCTCCAAGCCACGACGGATGTTCGGCTAGTCGACTCTCTCCGAACGTGGTGACTACGGGTCGGGTCGGCTCAGGCCCGTTGAGACCCTCCGTGCTGGCAGCAACTGGGCTTGTCGGCGGGCCGGTTTCGCCGTTGGTGTCGAGCGTTGTGAGCTCGTATTGCGCATGTACGTCTCGTCCCAGGCTGCTGTCGACGTAGGACGTAGTGTTCGCCGCGACTTTGGCGATCCGCGTGTACTGCGATTCACCGTCGAGTTTGCGCAGGATCGTGAAGCCGGTGAGGTCCGGGGCGGTGAGCGTGTTCCACGACAAGCTGATGCGGTAGGGGCCCGCGGTTGCGGTTAGGCCTGTCGGAACGAGGTCTCCTGCTCCGCCGGTAAGGACGTAGATCACCGTTCCATTCGGGCCGTTGTTGCCTGCCCGGTCGGTCAGGCGGACAGCGTAGGCATAGGTCGTCCCGGAGTTGACGTTGGTGTCGGTGAAGGCTCCTTGGCTGGGGTCGCTGATGTGGCCGATGACGGCTAGGTTGCTTGGGCTCGTTCCGCGCAGAACATCGAACGCCGAAGCATCGGCGTTGTCGTCGACATCCCAGGAGAGCTTGACGTCACCGGCTGCCGAGACCCCTCGCAGATGGTTGACGGTGCCCGGCACGCGGGCATCGACCCTGAACTGGAAGCTCGTTGTTGTCGTTTCGCCGGATGCATCGACGGCCGTGGCCTCGATCGTGTGTGTGCCGTCGGTGAGGTCAGATGCGGTGAGGGAGAGGTCGACGCTCAGAGAGCAGCCTCCGGCGCTGCACGACTCCTCCTTGGCTGCCTGGCTCGTGCCGTCCAGCGTGACGTTGACCGAGGTCACGCCGACGCCGCCGGGCTCGGTTGCGTACGCGGTGAGGTCATACGTGCCAGCGGTGATCGTGAGCCCCTGCTGATCGAAGAGGGTGCCGTCGAGGTGCAAGGTCGGGACGGTGGAGGAATGCAGCCTTGCCGCGGTCGCCTCGTTGGAGCTCGGCGAGACGGTCTGGTCGGTGGCCACCGCTCGCACCGTGTAGCGATACGTCACGCCCGGTTCTGCGCTTGTGTCGGAGTAGGCGAGACCTGTCAGTCCACCTGAGGTGAGCAGTGCCTGGTTGCTGCCGTCAGCGTCCGCTCGGTAGACCCGGTACTCGACGCCACTGCCAGAAGAGGACCAGCTGAGGTCGACCGACCCTTGGGTGCCGGTTGCCGTCAGCGCAGGCGCCGAGACGGTTGGGTCACCGGAGATCTGTAGCGAGGCACCGTCGCCGCGCTGACCGGCCCCGTCGATGGGCTCGATGACGATCCAGCAGGTTGACGGGCAGGTGGCCGAGTCATATACGGGAAGGTCGTAGTCAGACTGTTCGCTGGTGTAGCTGGTGCGATCGCCGCTGACGGTGTGGGTCGCACCGGTGTAGTCGGTGATTACATAGCCCGCCAGGTCTGGGTCCGTCCCCGCAAGCCAGAAGAGGTCAATCTTGTGGGTGGTCGCGTTGCGCGACACCGCGAAGCCTTGTAGGGCAGCCGGCGGAACATTGTTGACGAGTAGGTCTGAGGACTCGACGGCGGTGCGATCGTCGGCATCTGTGGCGGTGACGGTGAGGTCATGGCCGCCGTCGTCAAGCGTCGTGGTGTCGATGTCGACCGAATGCTCGAGCGTGCATCCGCCGGTTGGGCAGGTCTGTGTCCAATGCGCTACCTGGACCTCGTCGATCGTGACCTCGACATCGGTGATGCCAGGCGCGTCGGGGGTGGGCGGGGCGGCCTCGACGGTCAGCCCGCGCGTGCCGCTCTGATAGTCGTCGGCGGCATCGATGAGCTCGCCGCTCAGCGTGACCGTCGGCGCCTCATCCGCAGGGCCGTTTCGAATCGTTGTGGTCAGCTCCGACGTAGCCAGGCTGAGGCGTCCGGTCGACGATACGCTACGGACTTCATAGACGTACGACGTATCGCTGTCGACGTCGTAATCAGTGAACGCGGTCGCAGTGACAGCGTCATCGGTGATGCGTTCAAAATCGGCGTCTGTTGATGCCCGCCGGTACACCTCGTACGCGACGGCCGATGAGGATGTGTCCCAGTCCAGCGTGATCTGGTCGTCCCACGCCTCGATCTCGGCGTTTTGCGGTGCTGCAGCCGATGGCTGGGATGCGTCGTTCTCGACAACCGTAGACGGTGAGCTGAGGTTGCCGGCTTGGTCCGCGGCCTTGATCTCGTACTGGACTGGTGTGCCGATCGGTGCCAGCTCGTCGGTGTAGGTGGTGCCATCGACCGTGGCGATCTGCGTGAACGATGAGGTGGGGTTGGTGCGGCGGAGCACGACGTAGTGGTCGACGTCGGTGGCGCTGCTGGGCGTCCACTCAAGCACCGGGGCGGTCTCGTTGGCGATGGTGAGGTTGCCGGGCGCAAGCGGAGCACCGGCATCGAGCTTGATCGACGTGCTGACGGTGGTCGGGTGACCGTCGAGATCGACGGCCGTGACCGCCACCGAGTGCTCGCCTTCCGCAATGGCGGTCGCGTCGATGTCGATCGAATGATGAGACACGCACCCCGACCCTGAGCACGCTCCGTCCCAGCGCTGGATCACATTGTTGTCGATCGTCACCTGTACGAAGTCGAGGCCCGAGGCATCGTTTGCCGCGGTGGCGGTGATGTCGAGGCTGTAGGAGTCAGGAGACACCCACTGCGACGCGTTGCTGGGAACGTCACCGGCCAGGACGACGGCCGGCGCACCGCTCGCTGCCGAAGCGACGACGGTCGAGGCGGCGCTTTGCGCCGACGCCGAGCCACTGGCGTTCGTCGCCTGCACCGTGACCTTGATGGTCTGCCCGACGTCGGCAAGATGCAGACTGAGGTGATCGTCCGTCTCGCCGGAGATATCAGCGCAGCTGGCTCCACTGGCGTCGCATCGACGCCACTGGTAGCTGTAGGACAAGTTCGATCCATCCCAGGACCCGGTCAGGGCAGTGAGCTCGTGGCCCACCCGCAGCGTCCCGGTGATGGTCGGGGCAGCGGTGTTGCTCGGCGGGGCCGGTACGACCGCAGCGGTCGCCAGCGAATCGGCCGATGCCGATCCCGCCCCGTTGGTTGCCGTGACGCGAGCCTTGATGGTGGCTCCGAGCTCGGCGACCGTCGGCGTGAAGCTGGAGCCGGTCGCTCCTGCGATTGCCGTGCAGCTGGTTGCGCAGCGCAGCCACTGATAGGCAAACGTCTGTGGCGTGGAGCCCGCCCAGGAGCCGGTCGTGGTCGTAAGTGCGATGCCGACCTGCGATACTCCGCTGACCGTGGGCACCGACGTGTTGCTCGGCGCGACGCCGGCGATCGTCGTCGTCGCTGCCGATGGCGCGCTTGCAGATCCGGCACTGTTGGACGCCGTCACCGTCACTCGGATCTTTGCCCCGACGTCGGCGCTGGTGAGTACATAGGTGGCGTTGGTCGCTCCGGAGATGTCGACGCAGTTGGCGCCAGCGGTGTCGCAGCGTCGCCACTGACGCGTAAAGGTCGGCGTCGGCGTGCCCGACCAGGTCCCAGTGGTCGAGGTGAGCGTCTGACCGTCCGTGGCGGTGCCGCTCACGGTCGGGACCGCCGTGTTGGCCGGCGCGATCCCGGCGATGACGGCTGTGGTGGCGGCGTCGGCGGCGGTGTTGCCCACGCCGTTGGTCGCCGTGACCGTGAGCTTGATGGTGCTGCCCACATCAGCCGCCACCAGCGTGTAGGTCGTGCCGGTAGCTCCGGAGATGTTCGTGCAACTACCGCCAGCAGAGTTGCAGCGCTTCCATTGGCGGCCGTAGGTGATGGTGGCCGTGCCCGCCCAGGTCCCGGTCGTGGAGGAAAGCGTCTGACCGTAGGTGGTCGTGCCGGTCACCACTGGCAGCGCGGTGTTGACCGGGGCGCCGGTGGTGACCGTCGCCGTTGCCGCGCTCGTGGCCGACGCCGACCCGGTGCCGTTGGTCGCGGTGACGACGACCTTGATCGTCTTGCTGACCTCCGCTGCGACCAGGCGGTACGTCGAGGCGGTCGCAGCGGAGATGTTGGTGCACGTCGGCGAGCACGACTGCCACTGATAGGTGTAGGTGATCGGCGCGGTCCCCGACCAGGTGCCGGTCGTCGCTGAGAGCAGCTGCCCTTCCTTCGCAGTACCGGAGATCACCGGCAACGCCGTATTGGCCGGGACAGCGCCGACGACCAGCGCGGTAACCACCGAACTCGACGATGCCGACCCAGCGGTATTCGAGGCCGTCACGGTGACCTTGAGCTTGCTCCCGATATCCGCGGCCGTGACGGTGTAGGTGGTGCCGGTGGCGCCGGAGATGTTTACGCAGCCCGTGCCGCCGCTGTTGCAGCGATTCCACTGGCGCGTGTAGGTGATCGGGGTGGTCCCCGACCAGGTACCGGTGGTCGAGGTCAGCGCCTGCCCGTCCTGTGCGCTGCCGGTGATGGTCGGAACTGCGGTGTTGGCTGGCGCGACGGCAGCGATGACCGCCGTGGTGGCGGCATCGGCGGCGGCGCTACCGACACCGTTGGTGGCCGTGACCGTCAGCTTGATGGTGCTGCCCACGTCGGCCGAGACCAGCGTGTAGGTCGCCCCGGTCGCACCAGAGATGTTGGTGCAGTTCGCACCGGCCGCGTCGCAGCGCTTCCATTGGCGCGCAAAGGTGATCGTCGCCGTGCCGGCCCAGGTCCCCGTCGTCGAGGACAGCGTTTGGCCGTCGGTGGTTGTGCCCGTAACAACGGGCAGCGCGGTGTTGACCGGCGCGCCGGTCGTGACGGTCGCTGTCGCCGCGCTGGTCGCCGAGACCGAGCTGATCGAGTTGGTGGCCGTGACGACGACCTTGATCGTCTTGCCGACCTGAGCGGCGACCAACCGATAGGTCGAGGCGGTCGCCCCGGAGATGTTGGTGCAGGTCGGCGTGCACGACTGCCACTGGTAGGCGTAGGTGATGGTCGGGCTTCCCGACCAGGTCCCGGTCGTCGACGAGAGCAGCTGGCCCTCCTTCGCGGTACCGGAGATCACGGGCAGCGCGGTGTTGACCGGGGCCGCGCCAACGACCAAGGCCGTGACCACCGAGCTCGACGATGCCGACCCAGCCGCGTTGGAGGCGGTCACGGTGACGCTGAGCTTGCTGCCGATGTCGGCGGTGGTCACGACATAGGTCGTGCCGGTGGCGCCGGAGATCGCCACGCAGCCCGTGCCGCCGCTGTTGCAGCGGTTCCACTGCCGCGCGTAGGTGATCGTCGGGGTGCCCGACCAGGTACCCGTCGTCGAGGTCAACGTCTGACCATCTTGCGCCGTGCCCGAGATCGTTGGCACCGCAGAGACAACCGGTGCTGCAGCCGCGACCGTCGCGGTCTGCGCGCTGTTCGCCGTCCCAGAACCAGACGCGTTGGTGGCGGTGATCTTGACCCTGATCGTCGCGCCGACATCGGTGGACGTGACCACATAGGTCGTCGCGGTCGCACCCGAGATGTTGGTGCAATTGGTCCCCGCGGTATCGCACCGCAACCACTGCCGCGCATAGGACGTCGGCGAGCCACTCCACGTCCCCGTCGTCGACGTCAGTGTCTGACCGTCCTTCGCCGTCCCCGTGATCGCCGGAAGCACCGTGTTGGCCGGCACCGCCGCCGCGTGCGCAACCACCCGGCCATCACCCTTCGTGGCAGGAGGAGCGGCGGGCTCCAGCAGTGGCAGGGCGGCGCGGTAGTGTCGCACGACCGAACGCAGGTCAATTGACTTGTTGTAGAGCGCAACCCAGCGAGGAGCACTGGTCAGCGCACGCCGACCGACGCTCAGCCGGTGAGGCTCGGCCACGCCCGACGGCTCGCCCAACCCATAGGACTCGACGGTCTGACCGTCGAGATCAAACCGAATGCCCGCGTCGTCCCAGCTCACCGCAACATGCGACCACTTCTCCCGCTCCAAGGCGGTACGGAAGCGCAGAGACGAGCCACCCCACCCGAGCGTGATCCGACGATCACGGGCCCGCGCCCGGTCACGCGGATGAGCCCAGAACTCGACCGTCTCACCCTCACTGGCAGGATCGCCCACCGACAACCAATCCGCCCCCACCACGAGCTCGCGTCCCGAAACGCTGCCGGGACCACGCACCAGCTGTGCCACCGCCCCGTCTCGCTTGAGCAGCTCAGCGAATCGCTCCTGCCCACCGGCACCTCGTCCAGGACCGGCAGCGAGCGCCGTACCCACGACGGCGCACACACATCCAACGAACAATGCAGCGGCCAACAGCCGGCGCAAGCCAACACGATTCGACATCACAGAGTCTTGTTTCCTCGGAGGGGGACGACGACGGTTAGACGCGCAACAGGCCGGGCTCAGATGGCACTGAACGTTCCCGTGCGCTTAGGGAGCGCGCACTGTAGAGCGACGCGATATCGAAGTCAACTTCAGCACGCTGATCGCCAAGTTTTCCTGATCATTCACCCAAGAAGATATACCAGCGACGCCGGGAATCCAGGGCCAGGTAGGGCGGCCGAGGTCCGAGGGACAGACGTGCAACGGCAGCAAATGGCGACGTCGCTGCCGGCGCCGACCACGCGGGAGACGACACGAAGCGACGACCAGGCCCGCTTTGAAGCAGGCCACACGTAGCCCACGGCCAGCGCGCGCCCTCTCCGCGATCCTTCCCAACGATGAGCATTGTTGCCCTCACGGGCATTATCGACCGTCGATAACTTGCACCCAGCGATGAGTATGTGTAGCGTGGCCGACGCCGATTACGTTCATCCCCTGAACATGAGGGTTGAGTCGATACCAGTGTGCGACTCAGCGCGACCTGTGATCGGTCGGCGCGGTGCCCCCGCTTGTCTCCTGTTGTCCGATGGGGGCACCGCGCCGTCTTAATAGCCCGTGCCCGCCTCTAAGTCAGCTACTCGCCCCGCGCGTACTCGTCAAGGATGGAGACAAGTCGTCTCCAGTCTTCGCCGCGACCGCGATACAGCCGTTGGAGGGTGTTGCCCGGCCCGCTCTCGAGAATCTCGACGCGGGCCACCTCCACGTAGCCCGCAGCGGTCAGCTTGTCGAGCGCGTAGCTCACGGCTTTGTACGTGCTTTCGACACGCCTCGCCAGCTCGGTCGCCGACAGTTCCTCCCCCTCACTGAGGGCGAGCAGAATCGGCAGCCGCACAGGGTGGCGCAGGTCCTTCAAGAGGGACGAAACGCGCGCAGGAACGTCCACGTCGGGCGACCCTATGCGCGTTCAGCGACCCGAAGGGTTTTGCTCGGCAACATTCTATTTGTGTCGCGCTAATCTTGTAGGACCGAAGGGCATTATCGACCAACGATTTGATAAGCTGAGCTTTAGCTGAAAGTCAACGGTGCTGCGCGTCCGCTGCGGACCCGCTCGTGTTCTCTCAACCTTCCGGAGCCAATGTCTGACCCTGCCTCACCACCCGCGGAGATGCTGCAGCGCAGGCGGACGCTGCGCCCGCACCCCACCCGCGACAAGATCGTCGATGCGATGCGGTCCCATGGGAGACCGATAAGCCCCACGCGGGTAGCCGAGATCATCGGCAGGGGCGTCGGTCCAACCTCCTACCACTTTAGGAAGCTCGCGGACGCCGGACACCTGCGGCTAGCCGGCGAAGGCCGAGGGGGGCGAGGGTCCGTCGAGCACTTCTATGAGCTGGTTCCGG
This sequence comes from uncultured Conexibacteraceae bacterium, assembly GCA_963836485.1. Taxonomy (GTDB): domain Bacteria; phylum Actinomycetota; class Thermoleophilia; order Solirubrobacterales; family Solirubrobacteraceae; genus Baekduia. Next base: position 102,008 of record CAWIJS010000008.1, read on the forward strand.
GAAACTCCGAGCTCGTCGCGCCTGAGGAGCTGCTGCTTAAGGCAGCCAGCACGTTGACCGTGGCGTCCGAGGAGGGATACCCGGCCATGGCGGTGCTCGACGAGCAAGCAAAGGCACTGTTGGCCGCAGAGGTGAAGAAGATTGTCCCACGAGTGCGCAAGATCGTCACGGACGCGCACAGACGCGCCGCTGAGCGGCACGCCAACGGGTAGGCCCCTCCATGACGCGGCGTCGATGGAGACCAAGTGGTGTGCCAAGGGCTACACGACAGCGCTGGGATCAACGCCGGCGCTCGCGGCGACGAGCACTCGGGGAGACCGCCATGGCCGCTAACACCAACCCCGTTCCGATCCCCGAGCACCTGGTCGAATCGATCAGCGAGGTTGCCGGACACCAGCTGGCAAGTTGCTGTGACGGGGACTGGAGCGACGCCAGGCGAGATGCGGTCGTGGACGCCGCACTGGTCTGGTACGCCTTTGCCAACCAGATCTTGACCGCGAAGCAGACCGCGGCGCTGGCCGGCGATGCTGCGTCGTGGCTGGAACCGTTGTGGCCCGACACCATCGAGAAGGTCGAGAACGCTCATACCCTGCTTCACAAGACACGAGAACTGCTCGACTTTCGGGATCTCGCCCTGGCTGTCGCCGGCGAGCCTCCTTACTCAGAGAGGGACGACACGGAAGGCGGGGAAAAGTGACCCGACCGCTAGCTCCGGGCCCCAGCGTGCCCGGGTCGTGCGGTGCGCGTATGTTCATTCGGATGCGGATGCCGCTACACGGTGGACCGCGCCAAGGATCGCGGCCCAACCTGTAAAGCGGGTGCCATAGACGAGGCCAACCAGGTTTTTCGCCGCCGTGCGCTGCTCCATCACGACCTCGATCAGGTTTGCCGCGACCAGTTGTTTGATGGCGTGTCTGACCGGGTCCGGCTTCAGGCCGAGATCGTCGACGAGTTCCTTGGCGGTGCGCGGCCGAGCCTCCAGCGCGATCAGGATTGGCAGCCGGTTCGGGTGGCTCAGGCCAATAAGGATCGCGGCGACGTCAGCCGAGATTCCAGGGGTGGATGATCGTCGGCCGGTCAGGATTCGGGCGGCGGCTGCTGGACGGGGGGCTTGGGACCAGCCGGAACTTGAACGCGCTTCACCGTTCCGTCGTCCATGCTGAACTGCAACTCGGCCAAAGAAGATTCGTCCTCGGCGATCACGCCGATATAGCCGTCTGCAGAGAAGCTGAGGTCTCGCTGCTCACCGTTGACGAGTAGACGGACGCCGTTCACGTTGGGGGCAAGCACTCCGAAGACGACGGCGCGTGCACCGCGGTGTCCCTGGGCTGGGTAGTGGTTGACCGCGATGGACGATGGGACTTCGTTCAGGTCGGTACAGCTGATGCCAGCTTCAACTGGAAGCCGCTTGAACGTCCCGGTGTCAGGGTCGACCTGGCCGAACTCGGCATCGCCAAGTCCTCCTCGGTGGAATTCGCCATTGTCAGGATCCACTTGGCCAAACTCACCGTTCCTGAACTGGCCCTGGACGCGGCCGGCTTCAAAGCAGGCCAAGCCGGTCTGAGAGCGGTAGACGCGAACCGCCCACGGCAAGGCTCCAGGCGTGAGATCGTGGGTCGCCACCGAGATGCGCACCCCATTGCCGTCCGGCACGTACGCCACAGGGGAGATCGGTGCGGTCTCTTCCACCGGTACCAGCGCAGAGGCGATAGCGAAGCCCGCCAGCCCGGCCCCGCCGACCACGCCGAGGGCGCCAGCAACCATCGCCAAGATGCTCGGGCGAGTCAGCATGGGTTTGGCGCGCCGTGGGAATGGTCTGAGAAGACCCCCGGGTCAGAGACCCATGCCGCTCCTGCGCATTCTGTGTAGCTGCCGTAGGAATTGGACCAAGCACTACAGATCGTCGAGCTGTCGCCGACCGTCTCATAGCCACGCAGCACACCGAAGGAGTAGATCGCGCACTGACGCCAGGTAGAGCTGCAGCCGTTGTTGACTCGGGAGAAGAAGCTGCCATCGGTGTCGCTGGCTCCGGAGATGAACCCGTGGTAGACGCACGTCGTGTGAGCGTTGTCGGCCTGGGCAACGCGGAGGTTCGCGCCGAAGCCCATAGCCGCCAGCAGCACGATGACGGCGAGCACCACGACGCCGCGTTGCGGACGGAACGCGAATGCTGTGGGGTGTGTGGGTGGCATCGCATTGGTAGTCGTGTTCGGTGGGGGTCGTGTAACGGGTGCCGGCGGGTTTCTTTGGTTGGGGCGTGCAATGGTCACCGAGTTAGAGTTGGCTGTGAGAGGATCGCCCGCGCATGTTCGGTGGGCTCGCAAGAGGCCGGTCACAGTCGTTGTTTGTCCGGGCTCGCGAGGACCCGGAACGGTTTGGCGACGTCTATCTCACCTACCGCGACAAGGTTCTGCGCTTCTTCGCGCGGCGCACCCTCGATCCCGAGATCGCCTTCGATCTGATGGCCGAGACCTTTGCCGAGATGTTCAGCGGACTCAGCCGCTTTGACGGCGAGACCGAGGACCAAGGCCGCGCCTGGATGTGGTCGATCGCCAAGAACGAGCTGATCGACTGGCGCCGCAACGGCGACGTCGAACGAAGCAACCTCGAACGGCTCGCGCTACCGGTGCCCTCGCTAGGCCCCGAGGAATACGAACGGATCGAAGAACTCGCCGACCTCGACCGTCGCAAGCCCGAGGTGCTCAAAGCGCTAGACGAACTTCCAGAGACCCAACGCCTCGTCATATATGAGCACTTCTTCAACGGCCGCAGCTACGATGCCATCGCCCAACAGCTAGGGACAACGGCCGTCTCGCTGCGAATGAGAGTCTCGCGAGCGCTGCGACAACTCAGCCACGAGCTCGAAGACGAGCACGAAGACGACGAGACTCCCCAGGAGCTCGTGAGATGAAAACGCCGCCGCCGCCCGACCCCAACGATCGCGCCCGCGCTGCCGACGCGGCCTTCTACCGCAGCCTCGTCGACCTCGGCGAGCGCACCAGCGCGCTTCAAACGCCCCAATCACCGCGCCGCAGACGTCGCCTGATGCGGGTCGTGGTGCTCGCGCTCCTGGCGGTCCTCGCCCTGGGCAGCGCAGCGGTCGCGACCAAGGTGTTCCTCGCTCACGACGACCCGGTCAAAACCGACCAAGACCCCGGCAAGAACATCGCCCAGGCACCAGCAGACCGACGCTTCGGCGCCGCACGAGCAAAAGACCCTCACAACAGCACCACCTGGGGCATACGCCTGTACTACAACAACGCCGGAGAGACCTGCGCACTGGTCGGCGCCGTCGACCACCAACGCCTCGGCCAACTCCAAAACGGCAAGTTCAAACCACTCCCCCAACGCGCCTCAGGCGAGTGCCACAACATGGCCGACCACATCTTCATCGCCCGCCGCACCTACACCGACACCCCCGAACCCCGCACCATCCTCTACGGCCAAGCCGACCGAACGATCACCGCCCTCCAACTCCAAACCCACGACGGCAAACACCACAACATCCCCATCGCCCCCGACGGCAGCTACATCCTCCCCCTCGCCGGCACCAACCCCCTCAACAACGCCACCCTCACCACCCAAACCCCACAACACACCACCACCCACCAACTCAAAACCAAACCCCCACCACCCACACTCAACCCCTAACAGGACGTATACCGGCCCCTCCGGAACCGCCACCGTGGCCCGAGATGACCCCGGATAGATCATCCACTTGAAAGCACCTCTGCCGGGCAGCTTCGCGCGGCGCCTACCAAACCGGCGCGGGCGACGCCAAGGCCCGGAATTGCTCGCTGGGAGGGGGCGAGTCTTGGGCTCCCAGCACCTAAGAGAGGTATGAGAACCGATTCCACCTCACCACTGGCCGGAGGCGAGACCATCGCGCTCTACCTCGGCGACCGCCTGGTCGGCTACAAGACCGCGCACGCGCTTCTGGTTGATACAGAGCTCACCGAGGCCGAGAAGCGATTCGTGCGCGTGAAGGCGGACCTCCTGGACATCGCTGTCAGCGTGTTCGGCGGGGTCTTGAACGTCGAGGACAACACGTTCCTGAATCAGCTGACCCGGGCTATCACGATCCCGAACAGCCAGTTCGACCTCACGGACGATGACCAACTGATCGCGGACAGGTTCTTCGTACCCGTCGAGCAAGTGACGGTCGCCCGTACAGAGTACGCCGAGCGCAGCATCGGGAGGCGCGCCACCTAGCGCGGCCGTGGCCCGTGACGGGCCATCGACAAGGACCGGTCACGCATGGCTAGGCGGGCACTCATGTTGTCGATTGAGTGCCCGCTCCAGTCCAAGCGTGTGACAGCTAGCGCGCGGCGACTGTGCCGAGGTCAGGCGCCATGATCCGGCGATACCCCACCAGCGTGCACGCCGCCGCCTGCCCCGGTCCAATCGCATCAGCCAACCGCGCCAACGCATCAGACCCTCCACCACGCACCGCGTCAACGGCGGCCAGCAACTCCTCGGCCGCTGCACGGCTGGCCGCTTCGATAACCGGACCGACCACCGACGTCGGACCAGAGATCAGCGCCTGCCCGGCCTCTTCGCGGGCTGTCGCGAGCTGATCGGCAACGCGCTGCAGCGCCGCCAACTCGCTTCGACCGTCCTCCTCACGGACCGAACGCTCGCTCGCCGGTGCACGAAGCCGCCCCAACAGCTCGTCGCGCCGTTTGCACAACGCCCGCTCGAAGCCGACGCGCTCGCTCGACGCCAATCGCACCTGCAACGTGCGCGGAGCGCCAGAACCGATCACCTTCACAGCCAACCTCCCTTGTTGTGGATATTCATCCGACTGGGTTTAGGATACCGGTTTTATAGACGCTTGTGCTTAGGCCCGGTGTCGAACAAGCTGCGGGACGTTCATGCCAAGAGAGAGCAGCCCGGACACGTACCTTGGCGAAGCGCTCCGCCAACTCCGAGACGGCCAGGAGCGGTCCCAGGAGACGATCGCCTATGAGGCCAAGCTCAGCGTCACCGCCTACCGCCGCATCGAGCGAGGACAGGTCGACGCCCGCTGGGGAACGGTTCAGCGCATCGCCGGCGTGCTGGGCGTGACCATGACCGAACTCGCGAAGGTGGCTGACGAGCTCCGGGCCTAGGCAGACCCGCCGCTGCACCGGCCGCGTGTCCAACCCTCACGCCGCCAGCAGGTCGCCACTGCGTCGATCATCATCGGTCGTCATTGCGGGGTCTACCCAGCGACGTCAAGACGTGCTTCCCCACGCGGTAATACCCCGACCGGCGGGTGAGGGTGAACTCCTCTTAGTTGCTGATTAGCGGAGGCGGTGGGGTCTGTCAAGTGAAGCCAGTGCCAACGAGCGGAAACCATTCCGCATCATCTTCACTTGACAGACCCACCGCCGGAGCGACCCCGACGGCGTCGGTCCCTCTGCCAGCTGTCCACGACTCTCGCCGCAGTGACAGCTGCGCGTATGGGTTCGGACGCCTTCGAGGCGGCCAATGGCGTCGGGCCTCCTAGCCACTGGGCACGTTGTGCTCAATTTTCGGGTCCGGCGTTTGCGGCGAGTCCACGGATGCGGTCACCCATAGTCTCTTACCTTCTGCCTCCGAGCTCGTCGACGGCGATCCGAAGTGCCGCCAACGCGTCGGCGCGCACGAGACTCTTGCGCGACATCAGAACGAGCGGCACGGCCAGCGGGGTCAACGGGATGCTGTGGATGTGCCGAGGTACTCCGGACGCGGGCACGACCGTGTACGCAACTCGGCCCTGCTCGGCGCCATCGACATGACCTCGAAGATCCTCGAGCCACAGAGCGTTGGTCACCGGAACGCCCCGCACGGCAGGCTCCCGGCCAGTGACGGTGGTCAGAATCTCAAGGAGTCGTTCATGCCAGCTTGGCGCCAGGTTCGCCGGTGGCAGCACAAGTTCGGCGGCACCGAGATCCTGCAGCCGTACCGTCGACCCAGCGACGTCGCTCGAGACGATGAGGCGGAGCGGGTCCTCGCGTAGATGAACGATCTGAACGTCGTCATGGTCGCGCGGCAGAGCATGGCCCAGGACGAACGACCAATCGCCGCCGTACAGCCCGGACAGCACGTCGACCTCCCACTGGACATCAACGACGGGGAGGGGGGAAGCGTGAGCCGCCGCCGCGCGGAGGCGCGGGGCCAGCGTCCCAGCCGTCGGCGTACACGCCAGCCGGAGCGGCGTGGCCTCGTTCGGCTCGCCCGGCCGGGCATCGGCCATGGCAAAGTCAAACCCCTCGACGACGTCGCGCATTCGCGAGGCGAGCGCCACGCCCGTCGGCGTCAAGGCCACTGAGCGACTGGTCCGCTCGAACAGCGGAGCACCGACGGCATCCTCAAGTCGCCGCACATGCTGAGAGACGGCAGGCTGACTCATACCCAGCGCATTGGCAGAACGGGCGAAGTGCAGATGCCGGGCGACGACCAAGAAGGTCCGGACGTGTTCAAGGCTCGGGGAAAGCAAGGGGGTGCGAATGGAGACGATGGCGCTCAAGGTGCACAAGCGGCACGATCCCGACGGCACGCCTCCGGACGCAATGCATGTCCCTTGAGTGTTCGGTTGTACCAGGGAATCCGTGCGTTGGAACCTCCCGTGTCGGCGTGTCGACCGCCTTACGTCACTGAGGAGTGAGATAGCTCTCGCAAAGCGCAGCCATGATGAGGAGGAGCGCCGCGACGGCAAAGGGCCGATGTTCCGAGCGTCGGTATCCGACCAGGGCCGTCGCCATCGCCAGGGACTCGATCGGCATATGCGCGAGGTACGGAAGTCCAGATAGGCCGTATCCACCGAGCGCGAGGCCAACGAGCCCGGCGTTCACAGCGGCGTTGAGGCAGACGAGCGCGTCCAGCGGTCGGGGGCGGCCGAGCTTCGTCCGCACGAAGGACAGGATCCCAAGGCTGAGGACCCATCGAGCATTGTGCGCGGCGATCTCCGCCGTGATCGCGAAGGATCCGGGCGCGGGCGCCAGGTGGTAGCCCAGCCACCCCCGTGCCGACTCGTCAAGACCTGGGACGACGGCGACAACTACGGCGACGAGCAGCACCACCGCCCAGAGACCGGCCGCCACGCGGAGCGGCCGCTTCACGGCTGCGGCTCCCACGTCGCGAGGACCCAGCCGCCTCGGCCAGGCCGAATGGTCGCGCGGGTGACTCGATAGCGCTGGGACCTCGTCCCTTCGGCGGTCAGGGTCTCGCGCGTGACGATCAGCAGCGTTCGCTTCTTCCTGACGAACCCTTCGAGCTGCACGCGACTCCTGGAGTCCGAGCGGGACAGCATGCGGTCGGTCGGGATGCGCGCCGCCGCGTCACGAGCCTGGCGACGCGCCTCGCCGACGCTGATGCGCGCGAGGCGCGCGTACCGACTAGCGACGTCGTCGCCTCTCCAGTTGCCCGACAGGTCGACCGCGCGTCGAACCAGTCCCGAGACCGTCGGGACCGCGTCGCTGGCGCGGGCGTCGTGAACTGGATGCTTCGCCGGCTGCTCGCCCGGCACGCTCCCGGAACGTGGCTGGCTATAGGGATCTGTGCAGCCGGCGAACGCGAGCAGCGGCGCGACGAGGAGGGCGACGCGCCGGATCACAGGCCCGCCGGGTGTCGGACGGCGTAGCCGCTGGTCGGCCGTGGGCCGAGACGCCAGCGAGGTCCCGACTCTCCGCGGTTGGGGCCGGAGTCGTAGCGGGCGGTGTCGAAGCGGAGACCGGCGACGACCACGAAGACATGGCCGTCGTTGGCGTAGACGGTGATCCAGCGGCCCGGGCCAGGCTCGCCGAAGTGCGCGAGCTGGCCGGATACCCACGGTGCGGTGCCGAAGATGTGCGCGCCCCAGAGGACGTGACTTGTTGATGAGGAACAGTCGTATGACGGGTTCCCGATGTGGGTGGGCCAATGGATCTCGGCGTACGGCCGGTCCGAGATTTCGTTGGCGGCGGCGATCGCGTCAACCACGGCGCGGGGCGCGTCGCTCGGCGCGTCGGCGCGGCCCGTGCTTCGGAGCTTGGCCTTCGATCCGGGGACGAGCTCGGTGGTCGGATCGACCGGGACGACGTCGTCCTGTGCTTCTGACTCCCAGACTCGGGCGCGAGCCATGACGGCGTCGGCGTATTCGGCACCGCCGTTGTAGGACTTGGCGGCGTGCCATGCCGCGTCATCGAGAGCGGGGCCGGCGCCGAGGTCGTGGAGGTATTCGGCCGCGCCTGCGATGGCGTCGAGGTCGGCGTAGACGCACCCGACGTGTGCGGGTACGGGGTCGCAGGACTGGGGGCGATCGAGGTTGGCCGAGTCGTCGGCGGACAGGTCAAGCTGATCGTGGGCGTTCTTGTACTTGTTCCATGTCGCCCCGGCGCCGGTGCCTGTGAGCGCGCCGCAGGCCGGGGCGGTGGCGTTGTAGGGGGCGAGGTGGACGACGCCGAACTGCATAGGGCCGGCCGCCCCGCACCCGTTCGCTCCGGACTTCACGCCCGGGAGGTCCAAGGTCGAGAAGGCCGTCTCTCGTTCGTGGATCGCGGCGATCAGCAGCCACGGCACGCTGAAGGCTTCGGCGGCGGCCTTGTAAGCGGGGACGAACTCGGCGGGGATGGCGGGCGAGGACCCGGCGGGGCCGGTCGCACCCGGCGACGACGTCCCGGCGAAGAAGGCGACGGGCAGGGCGATGATGATCAAGAAGGCGGCCAGTGCAGCGGGAGCCAGGAAGCGCACACGGCAGAGGGCGCGACCAGGGCACGCGTCCGGCGGCGGGACCGTTCACGACCGGCGTCCGTTTTCGGCGTGCCATCGCGGATCGGCGAGCAGGTCTAGCGCGGCGAAGTGGTCGCCGTCGGCTTGCTGGAGGGCGAGGTTGCGCAGCGGAAGATCGACGATCGGATCGGACGTCGCTTGCCAGTAGATGTGGTCGCCGAGCCGGATCGACACCGCGCCGCGCCCGCGCTCGCCGTTGACGCAGTACGCCTCGGCGTGACTGCCCTTCTCCGTGGTCAGGCGCCGGATGATCTCTACCTCCTCCGGAACGAGACGCCCTCCCTCGGCGAGACGAGACAGGTCCGTCGCCCCGTTGCGGAGGTAGAGCGCGATGGTCGAGTTGTCCAACAAGGCGCGACCGTAGTAGTTGTCCATGTCGCGCTCTTGCTGGGTAACGAAAATCAGCCAGAGGAGAAGATGCCGCGCGCGCTTGGCCAGCTCGATCACCCATGCGCCGGTCGCGCGGCGTTCCAGGATCTTCCAGACCTCCTCGGCGATGACGGCGCTGGCTCCGTCGAAGATGCCGGCTGGGACGCGGCCTTCGGCGAGCCCGCGCTGGTGGGCCTCATGCCGACGTTCGACCCGCTGCATGATGAACTCGAGACTTGCGAAGAGGATCGGCGCCGCGACATCGTCGGCCACCTTGTTCGTGTTGAACACGACAAGCGGCGCGTCTTCCGCCGCGACGGTCGTAGGCCGATCGAACAGGTAGCCGTAGGTGCCGTCGGCCGTGTACTCGGTCAGTCGATACGCGAGGTTGCGATAGACCGCCGCCGTGTCGAAGTCACCTTCCGCATCGGCGAGCGTCATCAAAGCGCCGTGGAGCGCCGTCTCGCCTGGACGAGCCGCGTGGGCATAGACGTGACGGACGGCAAGCGCGAGCAGGTTCCGCTCAAGAGAGGTCAGCCCGTAGGTGTCGACTTCGGCGTCGTGATCGCCGATCAGGAGCGCGTGCAGCGCGACCAGGAACGCGACCTTCGATCTCGGGACGTTGTTGGTGTCCTCGGTGTCCCATGGGTTGATCGCGCTCGCGCCGTGCTCGTCGCCTAGCTCGATGTAGGCAGCTCCGGGAATCGAGTTGGCGAGAAAGCGATAGTGGCCGGCGCTTCGGTCAATTACATTAAACTTGGCAGCCGCGAGGAATGATGGACCCGCTGAGCTTGATGACCGTCGCCGTCTTGCCCGCGCCCGACTTGCCCTTGATGGTGGTGGTGCTGTTGTCGTGCGTGCGGTCGAACGGATCCAGCAGCTCGACCGTTCGACCGGGGTCCGCAAAGCCAAGCGGCACGCCCCTCGGACTGCCGAACCGTGTGGAGACGAACGGCAGCGAATCGGCGGCGTTGCGACCGATCGTGCGCACCGTCGCGTGCGCCACGTCGAGACCGAGGGGTAGAGACGACCTCCAGAGGTCGAGCTGGCGCGCGTCGCCGCCGGACGTGCCGGCGTCGACCACGGCGGTGAGGTCGTGCCGTGCAGTGACGACTGCTTCGGCGAGCTGAGTGAGGTCAGGCGCGCGGATCGTTTGGTAGATGGAGACGTCGGTCAGCCGCTGGGCGCCGGTCGACAATTCCTCGACCAGCTGTTCTAGCTCTTGCTGTTGGTCGTGCTGTTGTCGGTCTGGGCGAGCACGCCGGTCCAGCGAGCCTTCGTTGACACCCCAGAGCCGGCGCGCGCGGCGGTTCTCCTTGTCGCGGTCTTGGCGACGATCGCGAGCGTGGATATGCACGCTGATCGTCCACGGCTGGTCGCCCTGCATCGCGTGCAGCAACCACCCGTAGAACGTCCGCTCGGGCGCCTTGTTCATGTGGATGGTCTGCTCAAGCGCGTCGCCGATGGCGAGGTGTCGCCGGTCGGAGGCGTCGATCTCGTCTTGCGCCAGGGCGTGGCGCAGACGCGCGCTCGCGCGCGCCGCCGCGTAGGACGCTCCGTGCGGCGGCCCGACGATTCCGCGAATCCGTGACGGCGCGGTCGCCAGGGATCGCGATGGTGAGAGGCGACGCCAGAGAAGGTCCGCGACGGCCGAGCCGTCCAACATGGAGGACTTCATGTCGAGTCCGGCCAGCGCGGACCGGAGCCGGTCGACGAGGCGAAGCGACTCCCGCCCGAAACGATCGTGTGCCGCCTGCGTGCGCGCGCTCGTCGGAACGTCTGACGGTGTGAACGGGACGACCAGGACGTAGCGGACGTCCAGGGCGCCGCAGGCGTCAGCGTGCGCGCGGAGCGAGTCCTCGTGGCAGGCCGCGAGTCGGCTGAGCGCCGCGCGCGTGTCGGGCGGCTGTCGCTCTCCGACGGCGTCGACCTCCGCGCGGTGCGACGCGATCACGTCTTCCAGCTCGACGCGCGTCGCATGGACGTGGCATTGAACCGACATCCCCGACGGGACCATGTTGATGAGGTCGGTCAGCCCGTCGGTTAGGCGTTCGCAGCCGGTGGCGTCGAGGGCCAACGGATTGTTGGGGACGACCTCCAGGTACCGAACGAACGCGCCGTCCTCTCGGATGAGGAGGCCGTCGTGCGCGATGGCATCGACCGGTACCAGCGCCTCGACCGGCGCGGTGGTGGACGGAGTCGGGCGGGGCCAGGGCACATCCCGTCATGGCGGGCCTCGGCTGCCGATACGGCTCTAGGGCTCGATGACGTAACCGTCGAGTGAAGGCGGCGGCCCGCCCGCGACGTACGGCTTCGCCGTGCGACGCCACCGGACGAGCGCCTTCATGTAGGCGAAGAAGTGAACCTCTCCGGCAGCTCCCGCGACGGTCGCGGCGGCCGGCGTGCCGGCGATGGTGACCGCGACGCTCAGGTTGTAGGTCTCGCCGAATGGAAGGACCCGGGTGAGCATGAAGGCGACGAAGACGGCGACGACGATGTAGGCCCACTGCGTGACGGTTAGGCCGGCGAGGCGGATCTCTCGTGTCAGGTGGCGGTAACACGGATGGATCACGTCGGGCTCGGTCACTGGCTATCGAGGGCGCGACGGACGGCCTCGTCCGGCTCGCTGATCGGACCTACCGGCCCTTGCGGGGCCGGCGGCTGTGGGAAGGCGCCGGTGCCGGTCGCGTTCGCGGCGCGTCCGGCCTGGTCTTCCGGGACGGGTGGCTTCGAGATGGTGCTGGGGTCGCCCGCACCTGCGACTGCGGCGGCGGTGCGGGGCGCGAGACGGAGCTCAGCGGAGCGGAGGAACGAGGGCTCGAGCGACGCGCTGCGGTTTGCCCGCCGGACATCTTGAGCTTGCGGCCCTCTTCGGGAAGTCGGCGCCAGGCGTCGTTCCCCCGGATCGGGAGTGACGCTAGGCGCCGAGCGCGGCTGCCCAACGAGGAGCCTTTGACGCCCTGGTCGGCGACCGGAGCGGTGGCACCTTGTGCTGCCCCGGGCTTGGCAGCCTTCCCCGCCGAGGCTGACGGTCGTCCGGTCGGTGACGCCGTCGGCGGGGCGCTCCTCGCGCGAAGAAACCGCTGACCGACGGCTGGGCCAGCTGCGGCTGCTCGCGCGCCGATCGCGCGGAAGCGATTGGCGGTGGTGGCGATGCCGCGCTGGACGACGGCGGTCGGGCTCCAGCCAGAAGGACCGCCGCCGCGCCCGGCGGCCGGGCCGGCGCCCCCGCGACCGCCGCCGCCTCCACCGCCACCGCCACCCGTGCCGACAACGCCGAAGCCGCCGCTAGCGCGAGCTACCAGCAGGAGGAAGCCGGGAGCCCGGTAGGCCATCCAGAAGCACGCGACCGCCGCGAACGGCTTGACCATCTCGGCGAGGTCCGGGCCAAGGTTGCGGTTATAGGCACCGCCGCCGTCGAAGACGAGTGTGTCCGACGCGAGTAAGGCGGCGGCGGCGAAGATGCACGCCCACGCGATCGGGATGGCAATGACCATGACAAGGCAGCTGAGCCACGCTTGCGCGAGCCATGAGCTTCGAGACAGCGGGTAGAGCCCCCATACCAGCGCACCGGCGATCGACAGGACCGCGAGCGCCGCGGTCAGACCGATCTTGAGGACGAAGAGAGCGGCGAGGAAGTACAGGACGGCGAAGGCGGCTCCGATCGCGAGACCGAGGCTGATGCCGCTGGTGATGGCCGCCGCCGCGAGCGCTTCGCCGAACGCCTTGTCCAAGCCGTCGCGTACGAGCGGGTGCTGGATCATCTCGGCGGTGAGGGTGTTGGTCCCGATCAGCAGGGAGTGCATGAGCACCGGGTAGCTGACGAGCACGCCGGCAGCGACCGCTGTTCGGCGAGCCGTTTCCGCGACCTTGGCGTTGCCGCTCAAGAACTGCATGCAGGCTGCGACGCTGGTGGCGCCCAGGAGGCCGAAGCCGACGGCCGTCAAGTCGGAGGCATAGGACCGGAGCGCGGGGAAGTCCGGCCCGGTGACGTCCGGCAGCGCCACTAGCCACGTGACGAGATGAGAGACCCAGTTGGCCCCAAGATCGGGAACGATGAGGTCGACGAGCGCATTGACCGCCTTGCGGATGAAGTCGCCGACGTCGAGGCCGAGAAGTGCGAGAGGCGCGGAGATGCCAGAGAGGGCGCGCCGGGCGAAGCTCTACGGCAAGCGCCCGGCGCGCTGGGAGTTCGTCAAGCGACGAGCGTTGGGGCCATCAGCGTCAGGGCGAGGCCGATCACGACGCCGCCGAGGATCTTCTGGGCCATCATGTTGCCCATCATGTAGGCGACGCCACCGCCGGTGAGGCCGATCGCGCCGAGCGGGAGCGCGAGCGGGATGAGCGCGTCGCGAAGGCCGTAGAGGTAGGTCTGGGCCTCCGCGAAAGCGGACGTCGGTGCGTCCTTGTCGCCGAGGGCCATCTTGCGGAGCGCGTCGAGCTGGAGGCCGTGGTCGGGCATGAGCAACGTCAGGGCGAGGAACAGGAGCAGCAGCGCGACGAGCTGCCGTGACGCTGGCGTCGTCCAGGCGGACGGCGCGACGGGCGCGGCGGTCGGGTCGACGTCGGTCCGGGTGGCTGAATTGAGGACGAGGACGCCCGTCGGCGACGGGATGGGGCGGGTCGAGATGATGTTGATGTTGTGCCTCCTCACGGGGTGAACTCGTTGGTGAACTCGCTGGCCGTGCCGGTCTGCGGCGCGCGCGGCGATGACGATGAACGCGGCTGCGACGAGTGACTGGTGACGGTCGGGTGCGGGCGCGCGTGGGACGGCTGGCGCCGCGGGCGCGGCTTGGACGGCCGCGACGTGTGGGCGCGGGTTCGGCGGCTGACCGTGTGGTGGTGGCGCCGATCACGGGGATGGTGCGAGCGGCTGTGCGTGACCTTGGTAGCCGGGGCGCGCGGTGCCGGGGGATGGGAGTGGTGCGCCGAGACGAGCAGCGCCAGGAGCACGACGACGCCCGCGGCGATGGCGAGACGGGCGCGAGTCCAGCGGCGCGGCTGTTCGGCGACTGGAGCGGGGGGCTCCCAGTCGGCGAACAGCGATGCCGGGTCCTCGTCGTCCTCGAACGGGGTCCCGTCGTCGGGAGGCTTGGTCGAGACGGGGTCGTTAACCGCGCCGACGGCGTCCTCCTCGGGGAGGTCCGCCGCCGGCTGCGTTTCGTCCTCGGCACTCGCGGACGATTCGAAGATGTCGTCGGCGTCGTCCGAGTGCATGAGGTCGGTCACATCGGACAGGGCGCGGCTCGTGACCCTGTCCGGCTGTTCACCTCTTCACGCGCACCCATGCCGCGCGCGAAGCTCCGTGCGCGAACGGGTAGACGGGGCTAGCGACCAGCACGCGGAGCGCGAACCGGCGCCCGGCCGCCGTCGGCTTGAACTTGTAGCCGTAGCGGAACGAGCCGCCCTTGCGCGTCGTGGTCGTGTCGAACGTGCGCCACCGGTGGCCGTCGAGCGCCTGGACCTCGAGCTTGATGCCAGCGCGGCCGAGATGGGAGAGGTGGCCGGTCAACCATGTCGTCCGGCCGGTGCGGGCGCGGCTGACCTTGAGCGTGGCCGACGCCGACACAACCGTGCGCAACGTGGCGCTCTGGCCGGCTGCAGAGAACGTGACGCTTCGGGACGGTCCGTGCCCGACGGCATAGGCGAAGCGGCCATCGGCGCCGGTCGTTACCGAGCCGATCCGCTTCGCGCGCGCCCCGGGTCGTGCCTCGGCGGCCTGCACTACTACCGCGACGCCTGAGAGCGGCGTGCCGGACGCGGTCGTCAGGCGACCGGTCGCGCGCGGCTTGCTGTTCCAGTGGGCGCGCGTCGACGCGCTCTTGCCGAAGGTGACCGAGAGCTTGGCGCCTTGTGGCAGGACGCCGCCGCTCGGGTCCGTGTTGGATCCGGGACCGATCGGAGACGTTTGACCGCCCGGCGTGCCGCCACCCGGAGTCTGACCGCCCGACGTGCCACCGCCCGGGCTCTGACCTCCCGGCGTGCCACCGCCCGGCGTTTGACCGCCCGGCGTACTACCGCCCGGGGTCTGATCGCCCGGCGCGTCACCGCCCGGGTCGGGGGATGACGTGCCGGGACGCGGGACGGCGTCGGTCATGGCCGAGCGCTCCGTGTGCGACTCGCCGATGGCGTTGGACTCGGTGACGACGTGACGGAGTCGGTAGTCCGCGTCGTCCGCTGTTGGCGTGTAGAGCTCGGACGTGGCGCCCGGGATGACCGTGCAGGTCCCGTTGGTGTCGCATCGCTCCCAGGCGTAGGCGCGGGAGTGATCGGGTTCGTTGAAGTTGGGCTGGACCCAGGAGCCGGCGTACGCCGTCAACTGCGAGCCGATCTCGGCGGCGCCCGTAATGGAGGGCGGGAACGTTTGCCCGGAGCTGGTGTCCAACTGCGGGTTCATGAAGTTGTCGACCTCGATGTCACGGTCGAGGATGCTCACGGCGTTGCCGGCGACGTCCTCGACCTGCGCCTTGAAGCGGTGCACGCCATCCGAGATGTCCATGATGTCGAAGAAGACGCCCGTGTCGACGGAGCTGGCGCAGGGGTGCAGCATCGGGAACTCGTAGGGATCGTCGTTGGAGGGGTTGACGTCCCGGCACTGGTAGTCGCCGCCGTTGCCGACGATGATCGGCTGTCTGGCCTGGCCGTCGACCGTCCACGTGACGCGGTACACGCCGCCGCCCTCGTCGGTGGCCTTGAGCGTGTCCATGTACAACTGCCGCCAGACGTGCCAGTTAGAGAGCGTTGCCTGGCTGACGACGGGCGGCTTGCTGTCGGAGAGCTTGACTTGGGCGCCGCCGAGCGTGTACTCCCAGCCGTCGGGTCCGAGGCCCGAATTGCAGCCGGCGGGTGCTTCGCAGATGACGGAGACGCTCCACCGGGTCTTGTTCGAGTCAACCGTCGTGTCGAAGCGGTTGACCGAGGAAGAGACGTTGTTCGGGTTGCCGCGCGCGAACGCACCGGTGTTGGAGGAGAAGACGTCGGTGCCGACGGGCAGGGATGACGTGCTGCCGAGTTGGGTCGAGGCGTGCTGACGGACGGTGAGGCCCTTCCCGGCGGGTGCGAACCCGTCCTCGGCCGTGAGGTCGCGCATGTAGTCCCAGTGTTGGGCGCTGACGATCTTCAGCGCGGGGTCGGTGACCTCATAGGTCATCGCTCCCCAGGTCCCCTGGGGGACGGTGGCGCCGCTACTGGGGCTGATCGTTTGGCAGCCGGCCGGCCAGTTCGTGCCCCAGGCCGACGACGATGTCGCCACGGTCAGGGCATCACCGGGGCCGCCGAGGTTGGCGCCGGTGTCCGGGTCGATGCAGAGGAAGTGCGTGTAGGTGCGGACGGGAGGTGCGCCGAGCGCGGACCCCGGAAGCGTGAGCAGGATTGCCGCCGCGACGGCGGCCTTGATGATGATGCTGTTGCGCATATTGATGTAGTGGTTGCTAGGGGGTGAACTCGTCGGCGAAGGACGAGGAGCCCGAGGCGGGCGCGGACGAAGGCTTGGGCTGAGGCTTGGCGGTTGCGGCGACCGCGACCGGATCGGGACCGCGAGGCGCAGCGACGCTTTCGGGAAGGAAGGGCGACGCCTTGGCCGCGCGAGACGCTGAGGAGACGTGCGACTTGATGGACTTGCGCGTCCGTGACTTGGACACGTGGCTGGTCGTCGCGGTCGTCCGTGTCGGCGTAACGACGACGGCCGTCGTGGTGGTGATGATGCGGGCGACCGGCCGCGCCCTGGTCGCCGCCGTGGTGGCGCGGCGCCGGTCGTCGTGAGGCGGCCGGCCCATGTCGTGCTCGATGACGGGGGCGGCGATCGGGGCAACTGCGGCGCAAAGCGCCGCGACCTTGACGGGCGCGGCGCCGCCCGCGAAGAACGCGGCCACTCGGGACAGGAGCGCGGGCACAGCGGGTAGCGGCATGGCCGCGATCAGCCCGTCACGACGCTTGGAGAACGCGCGGCATGCCAGGCAGCTCTCGACGTGCGCGTCCCGTCGCACGGCATCGTCGTCGGTGAGCCCGCCGAGCGCCGAGGCCAGGATGAGCCCTCGGGCCTCGCGACACGCGGAGGTCGTGGCCGGAGCGACGAGTGCGTCGCGGAGCTTGCGTAGGCCCCGCTTGTGCAAGTTGTCGTAGTGGTGCCGACTGCACCCGATCAACTCCATGATGATCGGGACGTCGAGCCCGTCGATGTAGCGAAGGTGTAGGACACGGTGCTCGTCGGGCTTCAGAGCCTCGGCGGCCTTCGCGAGGGCGCGGGTGTCGGCGTCGTGGAGCGCTGCCGCGATGAGCGTGCCTTCGGTGGTCTCGGCCGACGGCAGGCGATGCACGTCGTCGCCGAGGCCGGCGGGCCGCTCGCGCGGCGTCTGACCCTCACCTTCGATCTTGCGGATCTGGTCGAGGGCGTTGCGCCAGGCGGCTCTGCGGAGCCACTTCTCGCGATCCTGGATCGGAGTCGTGGCGCGGTCGGCCTCGGCGATCGCCTCGGACGCCGCGTCGGCGGCGTCCTCGAACGTCAGCTTGCGCTTGAAGTGGCCGTGGATGTAGCGGCCCAGACGCTCGTGCTCGGCGGCGAGCGTGGCGGTGGTCGCGGGCGTCATGTCCCCAAGTCCTCGATCAGCCACTTGCCGTCGTGGTTGATGAGCACGGCGGGCCGGCCGTTGTCCCTGCGCTTCCAGGGCTGGGGCATGAGGATCTGGTCCTCGGGGACGATCGCCTTGTGGTGACCGTCGGCGAAGACCATGCTCCCGGCGCGGACGTGCCGGAGGGCCTCGCGCTCGTCCGGGAACCACACCTCAGCGGCGAACTCGGTGACGACGTCATCGCACGTGCGACGTCCGGCCGCCTCGGCGAGACGCCGCTTGCCAGCGTCGGTCATCAGACGGCAGGCGTCGACCGGATGCGGGGAGGCGAGCGCGCGGTAGAAGCCGCTGAAGGTCGAGCGGGCGTGATCGGCGTCGTTGTCGCCGCCGCACGCGGAGAGCGCGAGCGCCGTGGTGATCAGTGCGGCCGGGATGGCCTGTCGCAGCATGTAGTCCTCCGTGACGAAGTGGGCTTCGTCGGGGAGGGCGCGACGGGCGGCGCGGTCCGGCACACGGCCTGGACGGTTTTGGACGCCGTGAGGGTGTGAGCGGCGATGTGCCATGACGGTCGGTGCTACGACCGCCCGGCGCTGGATCTTCAATTACGAACGCACGTGATCCATAACGGAACGGCGCGGGGTCCGCTCGCGCTGCGCGTGTCGGTACTCACGGATTGTCACTCGACGGACGGCGAACGCCGGCCGCCGGCTGATGACGACCGCCTCGCCCATCGCCAACTCCTTGATGACGTTGGGGTGCGCGCGGAAGCGCGCGGACAGGCGTCGAGCACGGGTCCCCGTCTCGTCCCAGCCGTGCGGGCCAAGCCGAGCATCGCTGACCTGGTGGGTGTGCTCCCAGGACTCCTCCGTGCCGCCGATGGACGCCAGCAGTTCGGCGGAGTCGGGCACGGCCTGGCGGTGGATCACGATGGCCTCGGCGTTGTCGAGGACGGCGTGCAGCAGCTTCGGACCGCCTGCGGTCTCGAAGTTGCTGAGGCTCTGCGTCGCCACCACGAACCGGAGACCGGCGGACCGGCCTCGCTCGAAGCCGGCGGCAAGGTGGTCGCCGTCGAACGCGGAGAACTCGTCAAAGAACGCGAGCGCGTCGACGACCTCGTCGGCGTGCTCGAGGCGGCTGCAGACGCTCGTCAGGGTCTGGAGGACGTAGCGGCCGACGTGCGGGATCAGCTCCGGGTACTGGCCTTCGGGCAGCGTGAAGACGACGAGCTCGCCGCGACGGACCGCGCGTAGGAGGTCGATCTGCGGCGCCGCGGTCGACGGCAACAAGGCGTCGCCGCCGTCGCCCGCGACCATCGTGCGGATGCGGGTCGCGATCCCACGCAGGGCGGACCGCTCGCCGTCATTGAGCCCGCGAAGCCACGCGGCGTCAACGGTGTCTGTGGTGCGAATCGCGGACGGCTTGTCGAGCGCCGAGGCGAGGGAGTCCAGGCGGACGTCGAGGCCGTCGCGAACGGCGACTTGCGCGGCGATGAGGAGGCCGCGCGACGCGACGGCCTTGTAGTACGGCTCGGTCTGCTCCTCGGCGCTGGCGATCCGGTCTTTGACCTCGGTCGGCGAGCCGTTGCCCACTGGGTTCCACGGGAGCCGGTGACGGTCGAGGTCCGGGTCGCCGAATGGGTTGACGGACCAGAGGTGGACGGCCCTGCCGTGGCGCTCCGCGAGCTGCACGGCGAGTCGCGGCAAGGTCCGGCCGCCCTTACCGTCGAGCACGACGAAGCCCGCCCCGCGCGCGACGTGGTCCTCCAGGAGCACCTTCGCGGTGTTGGTCTTGCCGGTGTCCGACCCTCCGACGATCGTGGCGTGGGCGCGGAGCAGCGGAAGGACGACCTCGTCGCCGCGCTGGTCGCGGCCGAGATGGACGACGTGCTCGTCGTGGCGCCGGCGCGCGCCGCGCGTTCGTCGGCGCAATGCTTCGCCGGGTCCGATCGCAGAGGCGACCGCGACCTCCGCTCGGCCTCCGTGAAGGCGATCGGTCCGACTGCGACGGAGCATGTACGCGGTCGAGACGAGCGGGCTCGCCCAGAGCCACAGCGGCGCTCCGACGCCGACGATCGCCGCGATGTCAACGGGACCATGAGCGACAGCGACGAGCCGGTCGACCGACGGCGCGACGACGACCGTCGTCGGTACGAGGACCGGTAAAGCCAGCAGGGGCCACGTCCACTTGCAACCGCGCCTGCGCAGCGTCTCGCCGAGCGCGACGCCGAGGAGGACTCCCGGCAGCAGAACGGTTGCGACCGCACCAACGACGATAACAAGTGCGATCTGGCTGAGGACTGGCGAGGCCGAGGACTGCTGCACGCCGGTGACGGCGCGGCAGCGTCCGGCGCACGGCTGCTATAGGTCTGGGTCGAGCGCGCGACGCCACGCGCGGACGATGCGCTTGGCGTCGTCGGCGTCGACCGGACCGCCGTGCAAGAGCGCCTGGACCAACTCCGACATGGAGGTGTCGAAGCCCTGGTCGTCAAGCTCGCGGAGCAGGCGGCGGTAGCGCTCGTGTAGTGGTATGAGAACTCGGACGTTGAGCTGCTTGGCCCCGACGCGGGGCGAGAGCGCCCGGGACGCGGGCGCTCCGTGCGGCGGGATCGGCTCCGGGTCCTCCGTCGTAAAGCCGGGGACGCGGATCGGTTCGCGTGTCACCGCGCGGCCAGCGGTAGGGCGAGGTCTGCCGCGAGGCGTCGGTAGGCGTCGGCGACCATCCCGTCTGGCTGGAGGACGAAGGTCGGCGCGCCGTAGCGCGGCGCGACCCCGACCTGGACGCGCGCGGGGACCTCGACGCACAGCCTCCGGACGCCGGCCCGATCCAAGGCTTCACGAGCGTCGGTCGTCAGGCGCCACCGGCGATCGACTTGCGTGAGCAGGACGCCGAGTAGGCGCAGCCGCGGATTCGCGGTCTGAAGGGACGTCCGGATCAGGTGGGCGATCTTCATCGCGCCCATGACGTCGAGGTCGGCGGGACGGGCCGGCACGATCACGCGGTCAGACGCGAGCATCGCCATCGAACTCAGCGGGCCGAGGCCGGGCGGCGTGTCGATGATGACGACGTCGTAACGCTCACCGACAGCGTGAACAAGCTCCCGCAGCCGGAAGGCGAAGCGCGGATGACGCGCGTGTGAGGTCACCGCTTCTTCGAGGCGCTCCGAACACGGGAGGACGTCGACGCCGCCGGGACGTCCGGGAGCGATCGCTGGGCCGGGCGTGGGATCGTCGAGGACGAGGCGGTCCTCAAGTCGAGGCCGAGGGCGCGCCGAGATGCCGAAGGTTTCGCTGAGGTTCGCCTGGGGGTCGGCGTCGATCGCCAGAACGCGAGCGCCGCGCTCGACGAGCGCAGCCGCGAGGTTCGCTGCGCTGGTGGTTTTCGCGCATCCGCCTTTGTGGTTCGCGAAGGAGAAGACGGTGGGGCCATGAAGATTCACTGCCTCCGAGGGCGCGAGCGTCCCCGCGATCCGGCTCCGACCGGCACAAGCGACAGCGGCAGGCAGCGACCCAGGGGGACGCCGAGCGACCGGCGACGCTAGCGCGCTAGCTAGCTACGCAGAGGCTCCGTCGGCATTCCCGACCGAAGCTCCACCTACTCTGGCGCCGTGGCATCCGCGTTTGTCAGCTACTCGCACGAGGACCAGGAGTTCGTTCTGGTACTTGTCCAATATCTACAGCGCCAGGGCCTGGAGATCCGCTATGACCAGGTTGCGCTCCACATTGGCGATTCCTTGATCAAGGCCATCTCTCAAGAGATCGCCGAGGGGGACTTCCTGATCGCCGTCGTGTCGCCAGCGTCTGTGGAGTCCGAGTGGTGTCAGAAGGAGTTGTCGCTTGCCATGACCCAAGGCATCGCCGAGCGCCGCGTCAAGGTACTTCCAGTGAGATGGCGGGAAGCGGCAATGCCGCACATGCTCGGGGACGCGCTCTGGGCCGATGCCGACCGCGACGACATCGAAACGGTTGCGCGTCGGCTGGCTGCCGCCATGAAGGCACACCTCGCGGGCCGCGACGACCAGGCCGCGCGTGCCGCCGAGGAAGCCGTCGACGCCCAAGGTGTACCGGCGCACGAGGAGAGGCTCGGAGACGTCGATGTCGCGCAGATCGAGGAAGTCGCTCAACGCGTCTGGGATGTGTTCGGCGCCTGGAACGGCGTGTGGCACGGCGGGAACGTCCGCGACCTCGAGGATCCGCAGCGCCGTCTGCGTTGGACACTCGACGGGCTGCCCGAACGCGTGCGCGCTGGCCTGCCGCTAACGGAGCGCATTGCGAGCGCCGAGTGGGACGGGTTCTTCGGCGAGCAGGAAGCCGACGACATCGAACCCGATGTTCGCGATGAGCTGCGGTCGGTGCGAACGCAGGTGGCACAAGGACTGCCAATCACGCAGCGCTGGACGATTCACGAGAACCTCGGCGAGGTCAACGCAGCCAACCGCGACGCCGTGTCGTACCTCTGGCGAATCCGGAGAGGCGATCAGGTCGAACCGATCCAGATCTTCATTAGCCGCACAGCGATGGTGTCCGCCAACGAGCATCTTCCGCAGGAGGTCGCTCAGGCGAAGGCCACCGAGGGAAGAAGCGTCGTCGCGACGCTCCTCGGCCTCGATAATCCGCCAGGCCAAGTCAGTGTGACCACCGCCGGGATCAGCATGACGATGCCCTGAGCGTCGCGCAGGCTCGCGCACCGATCCGTCTCCGTCAGGCTGCACGACCTCAGGTGGGCTCACCCGCCCGGTGAGTCCAACGTGCTTACCAATCTTCGTCGTCATCGGGGTCGTCGCCGGCTATCGCGGCCCTCTCTTCGCGCGCCTGCTCGTTCTCGGCCATCGCCTCAGCCATCGCAGCATGGTCGTACTCGACCCGGGCGAGTTCCGGATCGACGACGTCGGCGGCGGAGTCGATGTCCTCGGACGCGCCGATCAGGCCGACAAGAAACCGCTCGACGGCGCGCACGAGGTCCTCCTCCTCTGTCCAGTAACCGAACTCCAGGCTGCGCCGCGAGGCGTAGGTGAAGTTCGCGGACGACACCCACAAGCGCCGAGGCGAAAACCACACGTAGTCGTCGACGTAGCCGGCAGGGTGCTCATCCGTCCAGCAGACGTTCCCGAGGAGAGCGAGCTTCGCGTGCGCGATGGGCGGCCGGTCGCGGCCACCCGTCTTGCGGAAGCCAATCGTCCTGAACGTCGAGAGCGACGCGTCTTCGTCATGGATCTTGTCGTACGGCCCGATCAAGCGAGGCTGCCCAGCAGACTTCGGCGCCATGTCGCCGAGAGCCGACAGCGCGCGCAACTCGATCCCGTTTGTGCGCTCGTTGATCTCACGCAGCCGATCGGCTCCTGCCCTCCCACCGGCTGTCCGTGGGTGCTTGCTGACCAAGATGCATGCACCCGGAAGCGCCTCGATCGCCCCCAACAGCTTGTCATCGTTCACCCAGGGCGAGCAGCCGAGCATGACTGGCGCGCCGATGCGGTGCGAGTGTCGCTCCCAGCGGGATTGGCGCTCGTGAACGAAGTCCTCGATCCCGTCGATTAGACCTTGGACAACGTTCCGACCGAAGTACGCCCGATTGCCCTCCTCCTTGGCCCGCTCGACGCTGAAGTCGAGGTAGAGGTCATCGTCGAAGCCATCGCTCGCCACGCCGGGCAGCGTAGCTAGCTACATGGAGCAGGTGCCGCCGAGCGCTACACGCTGGGTTCACGGTGATCCGCGGCCCAGGCGAACCCGCGATCCGCGTCGAGCTTCCAGAGCAGGTCTCGGATGGTGACCAGCGACGTCTCAAGCGTGTCGTAGCTGAAACTTGCTTGCCCAGAGTGCGTGAGGCGGTTGCGGAGCGAGACCGCCTTCTTCACGACGTCGATCACGTCCTTCGTGGGCGGCTCACCCTTCGGAGGAAGGCGCGGCAGGTACTCGCGGAGGATCCGCTCCAGGGGCGGCGTCGGAGCCTCTTCGGCCAGCCACGTCGCGTCGGGAACGGCGGCTGAGATGAAGTGCTTGATCCCCACCTCAAGGGCCGCGACACCCAACAGCATCGCGCTGCGGGGATTCGCGTGACGCTGCTCCCATGCCTCTCGCCACAGGGCATGACCCAGAGGCTCCTCGGTACCAGCATCGAGCATCCCTTGGACTACCGATGTGATCTGTTCGGTTATCCGGAGCGTGCCAACGGTCGACAAGTGCACCGAGCCACCCATAGGAGCGCGGTGCCACGAGACGCCATCGCTTGAGAAGAAAAGCCCTCGGCTGGAAAACGGCTCGTGCAGGCCCTTGTCTGCCAGCCGCCACCGTAGAACGCCCAGTGTCGAGCGGATCGCTGTGGTCATCTCCGACATGGTCTGGCTCAGGAAGCCCCGGAGGCGCTCGGGCAAGATCTCCCACGGTGCATGTGGTTACCGAGGAGGCGGCCGGTTTCGTCGATGAACTCGTAATCCTGGCTCCACTGCTCGCGCTCCTCGCTGTCCTCCGGGAGTCGATTGTCAATCAACGCCGAAAGGCCCTCGACGACACGGGGATTTGGATCGAGGACCTTTAGGGCGTCGCACTGAGCATTGCGACGATCGAAGCCTTGCTCCTGCTCCGCCGCATCTGGCAGGCGAAGTGTCACCGTCACCTTGCCTACCGTGAACTCTGCTGGGAGGCCCCGCTCATCGAGCCAGACGCCGCGCGCTGTCATGCCGTATTTGAAGTGCACGCATGATTCCTAACCAATGACGTAACCGGATGCAAGGACGTAAGCCTCGACCAACTCGTGGCGCGCGCGGTGGTCATCGTCGACGACCATCCGGAGTCAGACAGCGTTGATCGCTTCGCGGACGGCGAGCTTCGTCACGGGCACCAGGCCCGGCCACGGCGCGACCACCACCCTCGGGCCTGGACGCCAACTCGGGAGGTCGGCACGCTTCACCGCCAGCGCGACCCCGCGCGCCACGGCCGGATCGGCGCAGAGGAGACGAACCTCGGCGAACCAGCTAGCGGCTCCGTAACCCTCGATGATGCGGACCAGGCGCGTCGGGTTCTTGAGGGTGCGTTCGAGCTCCAGGACGACCAGGTCGCCGGACACGCGCCGGTGGACTAGGTCGGGCCACCGGCGAGCCACGTGGCCACCGGGCTCGACCACGTCCGCGCTCATCCGATCGGCACGGGCCTCGCGCTCAACGCGGCGACACTCGCGCTCGGTGAACACGACGCCCGCCACGCGCGCCTCGAGCTGAAGGACTAGCCAGACCAGCGCCAACTCGTGCTCGCGCTGAACGTCCGTTCGAGGCGCGCGGCGTGGCGGGAGTCCAATCGCGCGCATCCCGCGAGCCGTGGCCGCGAGCGTGATCGACTCGCCGGGGCGGCCCGCCTGGCGGCTGAGCAGGCCGGCCGTTTCGAGCCGGCGGGCGCGCGCTTGGGCGTTCTGCCGGGTCACGCCGAGGTAGAGGCCAAGGAGTTCTGCGGTGACGAATCGGAAACGCGCGATCCACTGCAGGGCGACGCGGTCGACGGCATCCTGTTTGTTGGCGTGACGAACGCGGGGAACCAGGGCAGCGCTCGAGACCTCGGCCACATCGGATCCCAGCTCGACGCCTGCACGGCCTAGTACCTCGACCGCTGACCTGCTCGCGCCAGCATCAGCGTGTTCTACCTGGACGCCTCCACGCTGAAGCACAACCAGCCTATTCGCACCAGCACCAGCTCGCGCTGCCTTGACGCCTCCACGGTCTAACTCTTGCTGTTTGTTGTTAAGTATGTTGATGTTCCCAAGACCTCGATCAGGACCCTCCCCGGGCTCTGGAACGCCTTGGCTTGCCGCTCGGCCCAATGCCTCTGGAATGGATGGTCGGAGTGAGGCCGACCACCCGCTCTCACCATCGCTACGAAGTACATGGTGTGAGTGGGTGGTCGGGCTCGCGACGGCCATCCAAACCCTTGTGGCAGTATGCCGAGCGGCAAGCCAAGGCGTTCCACGGTGGATCGGGTTGCTGATCGAGTAGGCGCGGATGACGGCGCGCTCCGGTAGTGACACGTAGTGGCGTCGCGAGCGCGTAACAACGCACCGGACAGAACGCG
Organism: uncultured Conexibacteraceae bacterium; assembly: GCA_963836485.1. Lineage (GTDB taxonomy): Bacteria > Actinomycetota > Thermoleophilia > Solirubrobacterales > Solirubrobacteraceae > Baekduia. Next base: position 127,725 of record CAWIJS010000008.1, read on the forward strand.
CGCAGCACCGGGCTCGTGCCGATGCCCGCCTCACCGCCTAGGGCGACGACCCGGGGCGCGCGCCGATGCGACGTCCAGCAGCGCGTCCAAGCGCTGGAGGTTGTGAACCATGCGCGGACCATCTCGTCCGGGCGTGCCGACTGAACATGGCCGATTGCGATCGCGTCCGTCGCGACCGACGGCTACAGTAGGGCGAGCTACGAGATGGCAGGCGATGGCGACGGGCTGGGACGGCGACCGCCGCGATCCCCGGCCCTCCATCGAGTTATACGCCTACAGTTCATTAGGCCATGAAAGACTAGCCGGTCACCGCGCCCGGCGAGCGGGTCCCGAGCGCGCCCTTTGGGAGCTTGACGCGGCCGCTGAGGATCTCGACGCCGAGCAGGAGCGTGCGGAGCACGCCGAGCTGGCGGACCAGGCTGATGGTGTCGGAGTGCCCGTGGTCTTCCAGGGTGCGACCGTCGGTGCCGAAGCGGCTGATCGTGATGCCGCGCAAGACGACTGAGCGCCCGCGATAGACGCCGGTGAGGAACCAGCGGGTGGCGACCCGGTTGCCCTCGGTCACCTGCTCCTCCACCCCCATCCGCAGCTTCTTGAAGATCGCCAGGTAGAACTGAACCGACTCGCGCCCGCCCTCGTGGCCGTAGAACACCATGTCGTTGACGTGGTCTACGAAGTCGGGATGAAAGAACTCATCGATTCGCGAGAGGTCGCCGGCGCAGACGATCTCGATCGCCTGCCGGGCCTGGGCCGCGTAGTGCTGCTCCTCGGTCGTCGTCATGACCGGCACCGTACACGACAAAAATGTAGTAGTGTCGAATCACGATGGCCGGCCGACCGAAGAAGACCGCCGCCGGGTTCGCGCCCTTGGAGACCGAGGTCATGGACGCCGTCTGGCAGGCCGCCGACGCGGTGTCCGTGCGGGAGGTGCTCGACACCCTCAACGCCGGGCGCGCCGAGCCGTTGGCCTACACGACGGTCATGACCGTGATGAATCGGCTGGCCACCAAGGCGGCGCTAACGCGCAGCGGCGAGCCGCGCAGCTACGTCTACGAGGCCACCGCGCCCGACGCCGCCGGCATAGCCGTCCGCGACGTGATCCGCACCTACGGCGACGCCGCCGTCGCCCAGTTCGCCCAAGAGGCACGCGCCGACCCCGACGTGCTGCGCCGCCTGCGCGCGCTGCTCGACCAGCCGCGATGAGCCTTGACAGCGCCAACCGCGGCTTCACCGCCACCGTGGGGATAGCGCTGCTGGTCGGCGCGACCGTCCTTTGCGGTGCCCTGGGCGGCGTGCTCGCGCCACTCATCGCTGGACGCCTCTCGGATGCCGGCATCGCCGGTCTGCTGAGTGCCGGTGATTCGCTGGGCGCCGCGCTGCTGTTCAGCGCGGTCGTCACCGCCGGGATCGTTCGCGGTGCCCGCGCGCTGATCGCCCAGGCCCGCGCGTCGCGCCGGCTCGCGCGACGTGTACGCGAGCTGGCCGCGCCCCTCCCGCAAGAGCTGGCCGAAGCAGCGGAGCACGCTGGCCTGGTCGGGCGTGTCGTATGCGTGCGAGCGCCGCAGTCCTTCTCCTTCGTCTACGGCGTCCTGACCCCGCGCGTCGCCGTCAGCCAGGGGCTCCTGGACCGCGTGGACCACGACGAGCTGCGCGCCGTGCTGGCCCATGAGCGCTACCACGTCGCCAACCTCGACCCGATGAAGACCTACATCATCGACTCGCTCACGGCCGCGCTGTTCTTCCTGCCCGCCCTCGGCGCTCTGCGTGCCCGCTACGTCGCTGGCCGCGAGCTTGCCGCCGACCGGCGCGCCGTCGCGGCATACGGACGCGACCCGCTCGCGCGTGCGCTGCTGAAGGTCGTACGCGGCCCCTCCTGGGCCGAGCTTGACGTCGCTCCCGCGATCGGCGGATCCAACCTCCTGGACGCGCGCGTCGCCCAGCTCGAAACCGGAACGCCGCCACGGATGCAGACCGCCAGCGTCGCGTGCCTCCTGCTCTCGGCCGCCGGCGCCGGGACGCTCGTCGCGGTCTTCCTCGCATCGCTCTCCGGTTTCGGCGGCGCGGCGGCCGTGCGGCACACCACCGGGACCGGGCTCGCTTCCGCCGTCCTCCTGGACGGCCTCCTCTGCGCGGCGCCGTTTGCCCTCGCCGGGCTGTTGGCCTACATGTTCGTAGCCCTTCGCGCCCACCGCCACGCCAGACCACGCGCGGCACACCAAGCGCCGTAACCAACCGCATCGCCAGCAAGGCGCGGGGGCCGATGGGCGCCGCCGATCGCCTGCACCAGGTCGCGCCGCCTGGACGCTCCACGGTCTAGCTCCCGCGCGGCCGAGACAGGTCTAGCTCCGGACTTACGAGCGAAGGTTCGGGCTCGACCTTGCCGACATGCTGGACCAGAAGCGCGAACTGGCATGACCGCTGTTCGAGCGTCGCTGACGAACGCCGCGAAAGTGGCAAGGCCGCCGAGGCCGCCTTGGTCCCGGTCGTCAGAGGTGTCCGCTCCCAGCCAGTCGCACCTCATGGCTCGCCGCCGGGGACCTCGAACAGCCCCGGCGGTGCGCCGCATCGTTCGCACGGGCGGTGCCGGAGCGGCGGGCGGGCCGCGCCTGCCCGTGCATGGAATGTCACCACGAACTGGAGCCGCTACCCGTCGTGGATAGCGGGCTCAGCGAGCCGCTGATGTCGATCAGCGAGACGGCCGACCTGCTCGGCACATCGCTGGCCAACATCGTCGACCTGTCTTGCCGCGACCGGGCTCCGCTTCCGGCCACCCCTGACGGGCAAGGCGGCGTCGGCTTCTACCGAAGCGACGTCGAGTGCTGGCAGGCCGAGCAGTCGGGGTGAGTGACGGACGGGCACGTCCGCCGCGACTGCGTCCACTCGCACCTGAAGACATGCCGACCATGGTGGGCAATGTGCGAGCGGCGCGCGTGGTCGGACGGACCGCGCTTGTGCGGGTTCTAGGCCGCAACCGCGACGGGCACCGCCTGGTCGTGGTTCCGAGACGGCCAGGGCCAGGGGAGTAGCTCGATTCTCTTTCCGGGGCCTGGCAGCGGCTCATACGCCTTCTCCTCCCCTTTGAGCAAGAGCAAGACCCGATCACGCAGCGGCGCTCCAGCATCGCGCCGCACGACGATCCGATCCAGGTAGGACTCGATGACTCCGCGACGCTCGGCGTTCGTTCCAGATTCGAGGATGTCGTCTAGGTTTCGGGCGCCATTCGAGGAGCGACCCAGCTTTGCCTCTGCGGCTGCGAGCTCGCGCTCTGTTCGGGCGAGCTGGTCTTCGGCGTCGGCCAACTCGGCTTCGATCAAGTCGGGATACCGGGTCCGCCGGAGCGCGGCAACAAGACGCTTCACCTCCTCGCGGGCCTCAGCCACCGCTGCTCTCAGAGCCTCCGTCGCAACCTGGCACTCGACCTCGCGAATGGTGACATCGTCAATCGAGAGCATCGCTTGAAGGACATAGCGCTCCAGCATCTCTGCTCCGATATGGGTGCGAGCGTCGCATTCGCCCATCCCATGATGCCCCCGACATGTGTAGCTCCGAAAGCCGTTGTTATTGGTGTCGGGTCGCAGCATGTAGCGGCAACCCGCACACCGAACCAGCCCCGTCAGGAACCAGAGCGTTGCGTCCTTCGTCTTGGGGCGGTGCGGCCCTCTCTTGCCCTGGACAGCGTTGAACAGGTCGATGTCGACGAGCGCGGCGTGATCCTCCTCACGGCTCATCAACGGCTCGCGAGCGACCACCCGCCCTGTCTCCTCGTCGCGATCACAACGATGCACCACCGACTGACCGAGGTAGGCAACGTTCCCCAACATCTTCGACACCACCGTCGGGCTCCAGGGACGCCCGGTCTCTTCCGCAAGCCAACGCGCCACGTCGGTCAAGGACGCGTCGTCCTCTCGACGCTCGAACGCCTCCAAGGCGAGCGGCGCGGTGGTCGGGTCCTTGACGATGCCGCCCACGACGCTCTGCTCAAGCTCGGCGAGGTCGAAGACCGGACCGTCCCCACCCAGGGCACCCCGCTCCGCGAGCGTCTTCAACTCGGCCGGGAGCTTGATGTAGCCGAAGGGCGCCCGCGCGAGCCAGACCCCGCGCTCCCATGCGCGGGTTCGCGCGACCGCCCACTCATGGCGTGCGTTCTCGCGCTGGTACTGGGCAAGCGACTGGAGTTGCGTGAACAGGAGGCGCCCCGTGGGCGTCCGAAAGTCCACGTTCCCCTGAGCGGCGAACAGCCGGCCAATGCCGGTCCGGCCGTCCTTGCCTTCGATGAGTTCGATGACCTCCCACGACAGCGACACGCTGCGCATGAAGCGGTCGTAAGCACGGACGACGACGCCGTCGGAAAGACCAGCGCGCATCCGCTCGATCACCGCGTTCAGTCCGGGCCGCTTCGCCAGCAGGGCGCCGCCCGATACGTTCTCCTCGTGGTAGCTCTCGCCTTCAATGTGACCATGAAGGGCGATCCAATTCCGGCAGTCGCGGAGCTGGATCTCTGGTGATCCGTAGCTGTCCCCTTCACGACCCATCGTGCGCGAGACACGGGTCAAGACGTCGAGGACAAGCGGGCGGCCAATCTCTTGCATGCGCGCCTCCAAAGGCGCGTCTAGGCCGTTCCTACGGTTTGACGGTCCTAGACGAGAAGATCGGCGGCACCGTTCACGTAGCACTTGGTCGCTCCTATCCCGAGACCGGCGGCAAGAACGCCAGCGCGCTGCACTGGGATCTCATCTGCGACCTGCGCACCGGCGGCCGGATCACGGCCGACGGCGTGACCATCCAGGAGGACGGGCACTTCACGCTGTAGGCACGTCGGCGCCGTCGAGCGGGTGGGATATAACCCGTGGCATGTCGCCACTCCGCCTCGCGCTCGCCGTTGTCTTCCTGACCGTGATCGCGGCCTCGCCGGCGCGCGCCGACGAGGCCGAGCCCATGTACGGGCTGATCGGCGGGACGCAGCTGGTCGCCTTCACGACCGGGAACGCGACCAGCACCTCGAGCGTCGGGCTGACCGGTATCGGGAGCGACCTCATCCAGACGCTCGACGTGCGGCCGGCGACCGGTGAGCTGTACGGACTCGGGGGGTCGCAGCAGCTCTACCGGATCGACGCGGTGACCGGCGCGGCGACCGCCATCGGCGCGCCGCTCACCTACACGGGGGACGCCGAGCTGGACTTCGATCCGGTGTCGGACACGATCCGCATCGTCACATCGACGAATGACAACATCCGCGTCGATCCGGTGACCGGTACGCAGACGACCGCAGCCGGGCTCAGCTCGAGCTCTGCCCCGCGCGGGGTGGCCTACACGAACGGGGTCGCCGGCGCCACCTCGACCACGGCCTATTCGCTTGGCAGCTCGAGCCTGTGGCGGCTGGGCGGTTTCGGTGGCACGCTCCCCTCCGCAGACAGCGGAACGCTGACCGCGATCGGCGCCCATAACAAAGCGGTGTCGGGGCCGTACGGGTTCGACATCTCGCCCGTCTCCGGTCGCGCGTTCTTCGCGACGTTCAATGACACCACGAGCCCCTGCAACTCGTTCAGCTTCTGCCTCGAACGGCTCGACCTCAGCACGGGCGCCGCCGTCCCCGTCCTCGCCCTGAACAACCTCAACGGGATCGCGATCGCGCCACCGACCTCTCCGATCTTCCTCGGCTCGCGGCTGTTCGCCGCCCGCGAGGGCGACGGCAACGCCGTGGTCACCGTGCGCCGTAGCGGGAACACGCGCACGGCCGCGACCGCGACCTACACGCTGACACCGGGAACGGCGGGCGCGGGCGACTTCGCGGCGGCCGGCGGCTCGGTCACCTTCGCGCCCGGCGAATCCAGCAAGACGGTTTCGGTGCCCATCACCGACGACGCCGACGTCGAGCCAGCCGAGACGTTCACGATCACGGTGGCGGCGACGACGGGCACCGGCGCGTTCAGCGGCTCCCCGACCACCGCCACGGTCGAGATCTTCGACAACGACGCGACTCCCGCCGCGACGCCGGGCCCGGGGCCGGCGCCGACCCCGACCTCGACCCCGGACACGACGAAGCCAACCGTCCTCGCCTTCGGCGCGCCGACCGCGAAGCTCAAGGCGTTCCTGAAGGGCTACAAGATCACGGCGTCGTGCTCGGAGGCGTGCACGCTGACCTCCACCGCCAAGCTGGGCACGACGACGGTCGGCACGCTCACCGGGACGCTCAACGCCGCGGGGATCTTCAAGGGCACGCTCAGGCCATCGAGGGCCGGTGGCAAGGCGCTGACGAAGAAGCTCAAGTCCAAGAAGGCGAAGCCCGCCAAGCTGACGATCACCACCGTCGCAACCGACACCGCCAAGCTGTCGGGGACGTCGACGGCGACGGTGAAGGTCAGTCGGAGCTAGGTGTCAGTCCCGCAGGTTGTTCAGCCGTTGGATGGGTGTCTGACCGCAACCTCCGCGAGGAGCCTCGCTCCCTCGTCGAGGTCGCGCACCGCGTCAGCCAGGCTGCGGTGTCCGGAAGCTCTGCCCCGTCCGCGCGCGTTCCCGGAAGACAGTGTCGGGGCGCGCGGGAACGGCTCGCGAGCCCGCGGCCCCGCCACCGTCACGTCAGCGGGCACGAGCGCGACCTTCGCATCAAGCGTCAAGATCCGCAGGCCCAGCAAGCGCGCGGTGACTGACGCCTCGACGAGCGTCGCGTCGGCCCGGCGGCCCCCTCGCTCAGGTGTGACGACCGCTGGCGCGACGAGCCGGATCGCGGCGCTGCGGCCCACCGGCACCACCACGGGCGCTGAGCTCTTCGAGGCGTTCTGACGCGCGCGCCGCGACATCGAGGATCTGCGCATATCGCTCACGGCCCGCCCTGGCGCCAAGGAAGTATCCGGCCGCGAAGAGCGCCGCTTTGGTGAGTGTCACGAATTGCCGCGCTCCCGATCTACGCGGTGCCGCAGCGAGGAGATCGCCGCACTCCCCGCCGTCAGCCCGGCGACGCCTCCGGCGGTGATCAACCCCGTCTTGACCGCCTTGCCCGAGCCCACCGCGTGCAGGTCCGGCTTGACGTGGCTCGTTGCATCATCCAGCTGATCGCTGATCGCCTCGACAAAACGCCGAGGCGCGCTCTTGCGCCTGAACGGTGGCTTGACGCGCATCGCAGAGTCCCCTATCGCTGAGACCGAGACGCTCGGGCGATCGCGTCGACGAGCTCGGACTTGGTCATGGTCGTTCGTCCTTCGATGCCCATGCTGGAGGCCAACTCGACCAGCTCCGGCTTGTTGTAGGACTTGAGATCGCCATTGGCCGGCGCACGCTCCAGCTCTCGCGCGGCGCTCTTAGCGGTCGCCTCCGAGTCCTCTCGGAGCCGCTCGGCGGCCGCGATCCGCGCGTCGGCCTCGCCGGCCTGCTGCTCAGCCTCCTCTGCGAGCTCGCGGGCCTGGCGATGGGCCTCTTCGGCCACCGCGCGTGCGGCGTCCGTCGCCTCGGTCGCCAGACGTCGCGCCTCGGCGAGCTTCTCGGTGGCCTCGGCGACGAGCTCCTCCGCGCGCGCCTGCGCCTCCTCGGCGTCGCGCTCAGCGTCCTCGAGCTGGTCCGCGACTTCGGCTTGCGCCTGCTGGCGACGCCGCTGGGCGTCAGCCTCGGCGTCCTCGCGCTCACGCTTGACCGCGTCGTCGGCGGCCTTCTGCGCGTCGGTGACCCGCTGCTTGACCTGCCGCTCGGTCTCGCGCTTGACCTCTGCCAGGCGGACACGCCCGCGCTCGCTGACCTTGCGGGCCTGCTCGGCGCGGTCCCGCGCGTCCTGCGCGGCCTGCACCGCCTCCTGCTCGACGTCGCGAGCGTGCTCCGCGGCGTCTCGCGCGCGCTTCATCCGGATATCGACGGAGTCCCCGCCGCCAGGGACCGCGTCGACGAGCGCGGCACCGGCACGACGCCCGCGGTCACGCGCTTCGTGGGTCGCGGACTGTGCCGCGTCCCCCACGCTCTCGGCCGGCTTGAGGGCTCGGGACAGCAGCCACGCAGCATTGGACGGCATCTCCCGAAGCCCTGTCCTGGTCCGTTCCGACAACGACATCAACAACCTCCTGCGGCATTGGGACGATACCGACTCTAGATGAGACGTTACTGTCTCGTCAAGCGAAAGTGTGAAATCGTTCCGAGACAATGATGCCTGAGCTGTCACCGAGGCCTGCCCTCCAGCAACGGGTCGCCGCAGCGATCCTCGACGGCGCGGCGCACCTGTTCGCCAACGGCGGCGAGCAGGCGAGCATGAACGAGGTCGCCGAGGCCGCGGGCGTCGCGCGGGCCACCGTCTACCGCTACTTCCCCAATCGCGAGGCCCTGCTCGACGAGCTGACCCAGACGGCCGTGCGCGATGTCGACACGCGGTTGGCCTCGGCACGGATCGACGAGGTCCCACCGGACGAGGGCATTGCCCGCGCCGTGCGCGCCCTGGTCGACGTCGGAAACCTCTTCGTGGTGCTGACCCGCGAGCGGCAGCGCTCCGGCTCCGAGCAGTTCCAGCGCGGGCTCGTCGACCCGCTGCGCCAACTGGTCGAGCGCGGCCAGGCCAGCGGCGACATCCGCGATGACATCACAGGGGCGCGCCTGACCGAGTCCCTCATCGGCTTGATCGTCGGCATGCTCACGTCGACCCCGCCGCTGGGACGGGAGGACATGACAGCGACGATCACGGGCCTCTTCATCGACGGAGCCCGTGCTCGCGGCCCACGACGTCGATGACTTCCGCCAATGGCGACATGCGAGGAGCAAGACATGGACCAGGAGCGCAAGACCGCCGACCACGCGATCGAGTCCTCTGGCGACGGCGAGCTGCTGCAGGAGCTCGTCGCCTACCTCCGGGAAAACCGGACCAAGCTGCGTGAGGAGTGGGCTCAGCGCATCAGCGACGCCGAGCTGCTGCAGGTCATGTCCGACGAGGAGATCTTCTCCGAGGCGACCGAGGTGTATGACAACTACATGGACGCGCTGGAGTCCGGGAGCGTCGAGAACCTGCAGACCTACGCCCGCGAGCTCTCGGAGCGGATCATCCCGCGCGGCGTCGAGACCGACGAGGTGCTGGGCATCGTGCTCCTGCTGCGCGACGCGCTGGCCCGTTCGTTGTTTGCCCGCTACCAGGAGGACATGGGCCTCCTGAACCGCATCCTCGATGCCTATGAACCGGCGGCCAACCGCATCGCCGTCACCGTCGGGGTCAGCTTCGTGCAGGAGCGCGAGCGCGTCATCAGCGAGCAGCAGGACGCCATCCGTGAGCTGTCCACGCCCGTGTTGCAGGTGCGCGACCGCCTACTCATCCTGCCGATCATCGGCGTCCTGGACACCGCGCGCGCTCGCCAGCTGACCGAGCAGTTGCTCGGGGCGATCCGCGACAACCGGGCCACCGTCGTGGTCATCGACATCACGGGCGTCGCGACGATCGACGAGACCGTGGCCAACCATCTCGTGCAGACCGTCGAGGCCTCACGGCTGATGGGCGCAAGCACGATCCTCACCGGCCTCTCGCCGGACATCGCGCAGACGCTCGTCGACCTCGGCGTCGACCTGGGCATGATGAAGACCGTCGGAGATCTGCAGGGCGGACTGGAGGAAGCGGAACGACTCGCCGGCTATCGCGCCGCTGACGCGTCCGACGCCGAGACTTAGGACCGGCGACGCCGATGTCGGTCGCGATCCTCCGGCAGGGCGACGTGCTGATCGCCTCGATTCAGTCGGACCTCTCCGACACCGAGGTGCTCGACCTGCGCCAGAAGCTCGCCGAGCGCGTCGGAACCGACCGCGTGCGCGGCATCGTGATCGATGTCGGCGCCCTCGACGTCATCGACTCCTTCGTCACGCGCGCCCTGCGCGCGATCGTCCTCACGGCGAAATTGCGGGGCGCCGAGACGATCATCGTCGGGATCGCTCCTGACGTCGCGATCGCGATGGTGCAATTCCGGTTGAACCTCGAGCCGCTGCGGGTAGCGCTTGGTCTGGACGAAGCGCTGGCGATGCTCCATGGCCGGAAGGGCGTCGAGGATGACGGATGAGATCCGCGTCCGCATCGACAATGACGGCGATCTCGTGACTGCTCGCGCCGAAGGGCGGGCCATGGCCGAGCGGCTCGGCTTTCCGCGACCCGATCCGACCCTGATCGCGACCGCGATCTCCGAGATCGCACGCAACATCGTCGTGCACGCGGGCCGCGGCGAGATCATCCTCATGCCGTTCGAGGAGGCCAACCGCTATGGGATGGTCGTGACTGCCGTCGATGCGGGCCCGGGCATCCGCGACGTCGAGGCGGCGCTGCGCGACGACGTCAGCGGCCGCGGCGGGCTCGGGCTCGGCCTTCCGGGCGCGCGACGGCTCATGGACGACTTCGAGCTGCGGTCCGACGCGGAGACCGGCACAACGGTGACGATGAGGAAGTGGCGGTTCCGCGATGAGCTCGCGCGCGTCCGGGAGGAGCACCGCCGGCGTGCCTGAGCGGGAGCCCGTCGAGTGGGGAGTCGCCACACAGTGCCGGCGTGGCGAGGCGGTCAGCGGAGACCTCGCCGTCGTCTGCGTGGTTCCGGAGGGGGCGCTCGTGGCGGGGATCGACGGCCTGGGGCACGGCAGCGAGGCGGCGCACGCAGCTCGTCGCGCCGCCGCGGTCCTGCGCGCGAGCCCGAGCCGTGACCTCGTGCGGCTCGTCCAACGCTGCCACCGTGCCTTGCGCGGGACCCGCGGCGCGGCCATCAGCCTGGCGTTCGTCTCGGCGCTGGAGAGTCGCCTCACGTGGCTCGGCGTCGGGAACGTCGAGGGCCGGGTGCTGAGCGGCGACCCCGCGACCACACGGCCGAAGGGCTCGCTCGCGCTCGCGCGTGGCGTGCCGGGGCACGAACTGCCCGCGGTGCGCGCGGTGACGATCACGATGGCGCCCGGCGATGTCGTGGCGTTGGCCACCGACGGCGTCGACGCGAGCTTCGCGGACACGCTGGAGCTGTCGGGCTCGAGCCAGACGATCAGCGAGCGGATCCTGGCCGAGCACTGGAAGCCTCCTGATGACGCGCTCGTGATCGTGGTCCGGTTTCTCGGGGCGCGGCCGTGACCGGTCGGAGACCCGCGACCGGACCGTTCCGCGCGGCGTACGCGACGGCGCTCAGCGCGTATCTGCAGGACCCGACCGAGGCCTCGCTGCGCGTCGCCTATGAGCTCGCACGCGAAGCCGTGGGGCGGCGTCTCAGCGTGCTCGACCTGGCCGTGGCCCACCAAGAGGCCTTGCAGGCGTCGCTGTCCGCCGCCTCGGACGCCGCGCAGGCGCGACGCATCGCAGGCGCGGCCGGGGACTTCTTCCTGGAGGGCCTCTCAACGTTCGAGATGGTGCAGCGGGGCTTTCACGAGGCCCAGCAGACCGCGTGGCACGGGCGGCGTCAGACCGAGCTCTCCCGCCAGCTGTCGACCTTTTTGGCCGACGCCTCTCTGGCGCTCGACGCCGAGGACTCGCTCCCGGAGATGCTGCGGCTCGTGGCCGAGCAGGCGCGCGAGCTCGTCGACGCCGAGTGCTGCGTGGTGACCGTGACCGCCGAAGGGCAGCCCCGGGCCGCGGAGGCCGACTCCCACTCCGAGGACAGCCGCTGGAAGACGGTCGTACGCTGGCTCGATCTCTCCGCGACTTACGAGTTGCTTCGTCTCCGCGGCGGCTCCGCGCGCGTGGCCGGAGACGAGCTCGCCGGCCTGGCGCACCTGCACGCTGCCGGCAGCCCACCGCCTCGGGGATGGATCGCCGCGTCGCTCACCGCGCTCGACGGCGGGGAGCTCGGCGCCATCCAGCTGTTCGACAAGCGCGAAGGGGCCTTCACCGGGGAGGACGAGGCGGCGCTTGTCCATCTTGCGCAGATGGCGTCGGCGGCAGTCGACCGAGCGAGGCTGTATCGGGATCAGCGGTAAGTCGCCGAGAGATCGACGCCGACCCACGCTTCGATGAGCACTGCGCCGCCACGCGCCGTCCCGCCCGGCGTAGTGTCTCACCATGCGGATCTCCTACGCCAATGTCGTCGCCACCCTCGCGCTGATCCTCGCGGTCGGCGGCACCGCCTTCGCGGCCTCGAATCCCAGCTCCTCGGCCCCGGTGAAGCTGAAGCTGTGCTCGGCCAAGAAGAACGGCGACCTGCGGATGCTCTCCGGAAGCGGCGCATGTAAGTCCAGCGAACGAGCGGTGACCGTCGACCGCACGGGGCTCGTCGGTCCCGCAGGCGCGGCCGGTGCTGCGGGTGATCGTGGTTCGCAAGGGGAGCGTGGTCTGCAAGGTGAACGTGGGTCGCAGGGCGAGCGCGGCCCGGCGGGCCCCGGCACGGTCCTGGCCAGCCCCGACGGCCGCTTCACCGTCGCCGCCACCAACGGCGGGATCGTCCTGACCGGCCCGAAGGGCTCGGCGACCTTCGACGGCGAGGAGCTGCTCTCCGATGGAGACCTCAAGATCACCGCCCCGCTGGGTCTCACGCTCACCGACGGCACCGCGCTCTCCATCATCTCGGGCATGTCGACCTCGTTGACGACCGGGACCACGCTCTCGATCGTGTCGGGCGCCTCGACCGCCTTGTCGACCGGGTCGAGCTTCAGCCAGGACGTAGGCGGGAGCTTCACGCAGAACGTCGGCGCGGCATACAGCCAGTCCCTCGGCGCCGACGCCGTCCAGAACATCGCCAACGGCTTCACCCAGTCCGTCGGCCGCACCTACGACCAGTCCATCGGCGAGAACCTCCACCAGGACATCACCAAGGACCACACCGAAGCCGTCAACGGCAAGTACACCCAGAACGCCGGGTCGATCAACCAGAAGGCCACCACCACCTTCACCACAACGAGCAGCGGCACGACGCAGCTGAGCGCCCCCAACGTCTTCATCACCGGAACGTCCTGTTTCAAGGCTGTGGGCTACAACCAGGCCATCGTCCTCAACAACCCAACATTGCCAACGTGCTGATCCGCCCGCCGGCGATGTCAAGGCCGGCATGCTGCGAGCGATGTGGCGAGCACTTCGGCTGCGGAGTGGAAGACGGGGACTGCTGGTGCATGCACCTCCCCGTGCCTGAGACCGTGCGCCGCGAGCTCGCGCGCGACTATCGGGACTGTCTGTGCCCGAGCTGTCTGCGCGAGTTGGCCTCAGCTACGGACACGGACGCCGATTCCGGGACATCGCTCAGTCGCCGGCCTTCAGCTCATCCAGAGTCGTAGCTCCGAGCTCAGACTATCGACGCGAGCGTCAAGCACAGGATCTCCAGCGCTGCGACGAGGTCCGGATCGTCGGCCGCGATGATCGTGTCGACTTCCACGATCTCATCAAGTTGGTGGCCTTCGAAGACGGCCCAATTCGTCAGCTCGTCGCCGAGGCGCGAGCGGTACGCGATTCCGGCGACCGGTTCGTCACTCGGAGCCGATCCGTGCTCGAAGACGTAGCGGGAGATCTCCTGCGTGAGCGCGCGAGGGGCGCGGCGCCGGAGATCGCCGGCGTCCAAGTCGTCGCGACCGTAGTGAAGCAGTCGTGAGGCAAGGCGCTCGCGGAGGTGCGCCAGCGACTCGGAGTGCGCGACGTCGACGAACCACAGGCTCGCTGCCGTCGCCGTGCCGATCCGCCGCCTCACGAGCCATTCGGACGGCACCACGCCGTGCCGCACGGTCGGAATGCATCGTCTCGCTCGTCGCCGTCGATCGCATTCATCTCGGCGAGGAGTTGCAGGTCGACGCGGAAGCGCGCCAGCGTCTCCAGGAACGCTCCTCTGCGCTGACCCGCGGCGTAGAGCACGCGGTACTCGCCGGCCGGGTCGTCGTAGCGATTGCCAAAGGTGCCATCCGGCCCCGCATAGATCCACGACGCAAGCGTCCAAACGTCGGGACTTCGGCCAACGCGAAACAGCGAGCCGCCAGGGACGACCGTATGCAGAACCGGACTCACCCTCCGATGAGGAAGGCTCGCTCAGCCGCCACGATCGCGGGACCAACCTCATCGAGATCGCCGTCGCGAAGAAGACGGGCGGGCGCCCGATCATCGAGTTGCGGGTTCAACCCCTGAAACCACGCCTGCGCGATCGAGGCCGAGTCGGCATTCGCGATCGGAAGCGCGATACGCAGCGCGAACCGCAACCGCTGCTGGATCTCGTCGCTGGGCGTGCGATCACCGTCGGCCCACTGATGGACCGCCCGGGTCTCGCTAACACCACCGAGATAGGCCACGAGCTTCACGCCAAGCAGCTCGCGCAACTCGGCCGCGACCTGCGGAAACGCCGCGCGCATCGCGTGCGAGTGGGCTTCAAGATCCGGGCGGGCGTGGTCGGTGACGGTCATAACCTTGCTCTGCATACTAGCTTACGACATCTCGATCACAACGTCAATCACAGGTATGTCACACGATCAACCCCGCCCACCGGCGCCGCGGCGCTAGGACCGGACTGCGGTGAATCAACAGCGATATTCGTCCTAGGGAACGGCGGCAGGCGCGAGCAGGAAGTCAGAACAGATTGTTCGTCGAATAACAATCTGTTAGAATTGCTTGGGTCTATGCCGCCCCGCACCGGATCACCAAGCCTGCTGCCGCTGTTGCGCTCTGAGACGCAGGCGAGCGTCCTGGAACGCCTCCTCCTCCATCCAGACGACAGCTACACGGTGAGCGAACTTGCCGAGGCACTCGACGTCACCGACATGTCGGTCCGGCGGGAACTGGTCCGGATGCTGGACGCCGGCATCCTCGAGCGGCAGATGGTCGGCCGCCAAGGCGTCTACCGCGCGTCGCTTGCCTCCCCGCTGTTCGAACCACTGCGCGAGTTGATCGAGCGCTCGGTCGGTGTCGAGCCGCTGCTGCACGAGACGCTCACCGACGTCCCGGGAATCGACGCGGCTGTCATCTTCGGCTCATGGGCGCGCGGAAAGGTCGACGCCGAGTCCGACGTCGACGTCCTGGTCGTCGGGACCTTCGACTACGCCGACGTCACCGCACGACTCCATGCGCTGCAGGAGCGCACCGGGCGCGAGATCAACATGGTGGCCTTGCGACCCGACGAGCTGCACGAACAGCGCGACGGCAGCGCGAAGAGCGGTTTTCTGACCGAAGTGCTGCGCGGTCCGATGCGACCACTGGTCGGCGATCTCGATGCGGCTTGACGGTACGCTGCCGCGCCCGTGGCCGCAGCGCGACGGTTCGTCAACGACGCGTCGTAGACCATTACCGGGCCGCAGCGGCAGACCGAGCGTGGAATATCTATTTCATATTTCGAAATGTGAAATGAAACGCTAGTCTACGATCGTGCTCAAAGGGCAAGACATCGTCCTGCTGCTCCTGCTGGTCGGGGATACGGACATCGGATCGACCCAGCAACTCGCAGACAGGCTCGGCGTGAGCGTCGCGACGGCTCATCGTGCGGTGCACAACCTGAGCGACGCCGGGCTGTATGACCGGAGCAGACGTCGAGTACCTGAAGCCGCCGCCAAAGAGTTTCTCGTGCACGGCGTCAAGTACCTGTTCCCTCCCGTGCGGGGCGGTGAGACACGCGGCGTCCCTGCCGCCTGGGCCGCGCCGCCCTTGGTGATGGAGCTTGCTGAGGACAGCCTGCCGCCCGTGTGGCCGCATCCGACCGGCAATCGACGTGGCATCGCGTTGAAGCCGCTGCATCCCGTCGTACCGGAGTTGGCGCTCCGCGACGAGAAGCTCTGGGAGCGCCTTGCACTCGTCGACGCCATCCGCGCCGGCGACGCACGCATTCGCCGACTCGCTGAAAAGGCTCTAGTCGACAATCTCCGCGACGCGGGTGCGCAGTGAGCATCGACCTGCTTGAGCGCGGCGCGGCCGCGCTAGGACCGTTGGTCGAGCAGGTCGCGTTCGTCGGCGGCGCGACAATCGTGCTCTGGATCACCGACCCCGGCGCACCAACACCGCGACCGACGAAAGATGTCGACGTCGTGGTCGAGGCGACGACGCGCGCGGCGCTCCATGACTTCGAGGCCGAGCTGCGAGCGCGCGGCTTTCGCAACGACATCGATGCCACAATCATCTGCCGGTGGCGCCATGACGAGCGCGATCTGATGCTCGACGCGATGCCCGTGTCCGGTGGCCTGCTCGGGTTTGAGAACCCATGGCAGAAGGCCGCCATGCCTCATGCCGCATCACACACGCTCCCGTCCGGCGCCGAGATCCGGGCGATCACGCCGCCGTACCTGATTGCGACCAAGTTGTCGGCCTTCAAGGATCGTGGCCAGGACGACTACTTCGGTAGCCCGGATCTCGAGGACATCATGTTGCTGGTAGACGGACGCCAGGAACTCGTCAGTGAGGTCGCCGCCGCAGACGATGATGTTCGCGGATTCGTTGCCAACGAGGTTGCCGAGCTGCTCGACCAGCCGCGGTTCATCGACGCGATCTTCGGGTTTCTGCGAGCCGACATGGTTAACCCGGCACGCGCAGAGTCCGTCGTACTCCCCCGGCTGCGAATGCTGGCCGGGCGGTAGTCGGCGCAACTTCGGCCGGTACGACACGTCGATGCCGTGATGAAACGACCTGGTCTCGTCCTGACGTCCACCCTGCTCGCGCTCGCAGCTGCGGCGCCGACCGGCGCCTCGGCCACGCCAGCGCACCGCGACCACTGCACCCCGCGCGCGCACGAGGAGGTCCGGGCCCGCTCGAACGCAGCCGTCATCCTGCTGCGCCGCACACGCGTGCTGATCGGTTGCTCGACGGCAACCGGGCGGCGGGTCGTGATCGACACGGCCTACGGCTACTGGACGTTCTTCGAGAAGGTGCACGTCCGCGGGACGGTGGTCGCCTACGTCATCACCCAGGCGAGCAAGTACATGGACGGCACGAGCCAGCTGTACCGCGCCGATGCGATGCGAGCCCGCGGGCGGTGGCTGGTGGATGGGGACTCCTGGGTGAGCGACGTCGCGATCGGGCCCGGAGGGACCATCGCCTACGTCGGCGCCGGCAGCCCGTCCTACGTGCTCCGCGTCAACCGCCCGAACGGCGCGATGCTCGACGTGGATGGCGCCCTGCACCTGCGCGACGTGCGCTTCGTCGGCGACCGGCTGACCTGGCGCCACGGCACGACGACGCAGTCCGCGGACGTCACCCCCATCGACCGCTGCGGTGGTCACAGCGGAACACTGACGCTCGCGCTCACCAAGCACACCGCTTCGAGCTCCGTCACCGCCTGCCTCCGCGCGACGGGCGCCAGCCGCACGTTCGTCACCAAGGGGTACGGCTCCGCCGCGACCTCCGGGCCATGGATCGCCGCCAGCCCCGACGACGCCACGATCGTCACCGCCAACCTGGCCTCGAACACCGGCGAGACCATTCCGGCGCCCGGCGCCGGCATCGTCGCGATCAACCCCAACGGCACCGTCGCCTGGACCGCCAGGTCGGACTCCCCGGCATCAGCCAGGTCTTCGTCCACGACGCGACAGGCACCCGCCTGCTCGACACCGCTGACGGCATCATGTCCTTCGGCTTCGACGGCACCATCCTGTATTACGGGCTCAAGTCGGCGCGGCTCCCGCGCTGAAGGTCCATCCGCCCTACCGTTTAGGCTTCGCCCAACAACAAACAAGTGCCCCCGCGTCGCTGCGAACGACCGGGGGCGTGACCCAAAGGAGAAGAGACTCCCATGAGCACCCCGCAGCGTACCCACGCCCGCGTGATCACCGTCGATCGCGAGACCGCCGACGTCCTTCGGCTGGAGGCCAAGAAGGTGATGGACCTCGGCCACGAGTTGTTCGAGGACTTCCTCCTCTACGGGCCCGAAGCCCAGTACGTGTTGGCGATGCGGTTCTGTGCCGCGACCGCACTGATCACCGCGGTCGGCTGGGACCCCGACAAGGTCGACGCCGAGGTCGAGCAATTCGAGGTCCCGTTGACCGATGACCTGGTCGAGCAGTTGCGCCACCGTCGCTACGACCTGGCGCGCTGTAACAACGACCGCCTCGACGGTCTGCCTGTCGACGAGCCGATCGATCCCGACCTGTTGGCCGAGATCACCGTCGATCGCCTCGCTGCTCAGGCGCTGGACCGGCTGTTCGGCAACTACGAGGCCGCTCGGCGCTCCTAACCGGGAAAGCGGTTCCGGGCCGCGGCCGTTGCCGCGACCCGGGTGCGCCGCCGTCCTACTTGGTGGTCTTGCGCGCCTTGGCGGGTCCGGCCGGGTCAAAGGAGACCGTGACCTTGCCCGGCTTGCCATTGGTGCGCTTGGCGGTGATCGTCGCCACGGTGGACTTGCTGATGGTCTTGGTGGTCTTCTTGATGCCCTTGCCCGTGAGGGTGACCTTGCCGGCGCCGAGGCCGCTGATCTTGACCGCGACGCTGGTCTTGCCGACCTTCTTGGACTGGATCTTCAGCGGACAGGCCGAGGTCTGGAGATAGACCTGAGCGGCAGCGGTCTTGCCGTTCTGCCCATCGATCTGCTGATCGGCGACCTGCGTGGACTTGCAGATATCGGTGCCCGAGACCACCAGGATGCCGCCCTTGCCACCGATGATGTCCAGCGTGAAGTCGCTGACCGGCGCGTCGGGAATGTTGTCAAACGTCGTGACCAGCCGGTTGTTGACGACGCTGCTGGTCCCGACGAGATTGAGCCGCAGCCCGTTCTCTCCGGTCAGCGGGATCACGAGCTTGGGCAGCGTCCGGATCTCCCGCCCGGTCTTGGCGTCCTTGCGGATGTTCTTGACGAAGTACACCGGCCCGGTCAACGGGTGATCGAGAATCGTCGTATGCGCCACAGCCTTCCCGACGATCGACGCCTTCGGACAGGTCGGGTCGATCTTCGAGCCATCAGTGAACTCACACAACCCATTGGCGTTGTCAGGATCCAGCGCCAAACTCAGCGGCAGCGACACGACGACCTTCTTGAGATTGGCCTGCCCCGCGGTCTGGCTGACCGTCGCATGCACGCCGGGGTGCTTGTCGTCCGTCGTCTGCCCCTTCCCGGTCAGGCTGATCGCCAGCTTGGGCGACAGACCCAGATCCGAGCAACCACCAACCTGGAACGGCGACGTCACGCTCTTGACCGTGTCATCACCTGGGTCGGCGAAGCTCGCACCACCACCGGTGATCTGACCGGCGACCGTCTGGGCAGCGCAACTGGTCGGGTTCAGGACGAAGCTACTGCGGAACATGTTCAGCGCCACGCTGCGAATGTGCAACGGGATCCCCTGAATGATCGACGGCAACGGCTCGGCATCAGCGGACACCTGCGTGGTGATCGGATCGATGCTCAGCTTGGTGCGCACCACGACATGACCAAGATCAAACGGACCCGCCAGCGCATGGGCATCGATGGCCAGGCCGAACGGGGCACCGTCATAGCCGTCGGTCAGATACACCGGCTGGTCGGCTAGGAAGAACGGCGACGATCCCGCCCCGGCTCCGACCGTGACGGTCCCGACCTGCGACTCGGCCGGGCAGTTGGTGCTGCCCCCCACTCCCGGCACGATCGCCGACTGCGCACACCGCGGAACACCAGCCAGCTTGGCCGTCAACCCCAACGGCAACGTCACCGCGATCTTCTTCAACGACTGCTGACCATCCGGCCGGCTGACCTTCAACACAAACGGCGAGAACTGCCCGCCTAGCGGCGTGACCGTCCCCGCCGAGAACCCCGGCGTAAACTTGGCGGCGTCGCTGTAATCAGGGCAGGGGCCGCCACCCGGGCCGCTGGTGACCTGGAACGAGTCAGTCGAGGTGACCGTCTCGGCCGCCGTCGGATTGTTCGGATCCGCCGCCGACCACGGGACGAGCTTCGAGCTGGTCGTGTACGTACCACAGGAACGCGGGGTGACCAGCACGCCGCGGTCCCCGCCCTTGAAATGCAGCTTGAAATCGCTGAACGGGACCTGCGGATTGTTGTCAAAGGTCGCCGTGATCTGACCGGTGAGCGGATCGCGATCAAAGCGACCGGCAAGCTTCAGGGTCACACCCTGCCCCTGAGCCACGATGTAGCCCGACAGGAGACTGTGGAAAGGGTTGTCGCCCGGGTCGGCCAGGTAGAGGCGCCCCTGGATCGGCCTATCGAGCAGGGGGGTCGTGACCTGAGCGGTGCCGATCACCGAAGCGTCGGGGCAGGTCGGATCAGCCGCGTTAAAGCGGATCGGGCTACCTGACGTCAAGCCAATCTGCGACTCGTTGCAGCCAGCGAGACCGTCAGCCGCGGACGGGTCAAGCGCCATCCCCTCAGGCAAAGTGACCACGGCCTTCTTTAGGGTGGACTCGGCGAGGCCGGTCTGGCTCTGAGGCTGGGGGACCGATAGGTCGACGTCCATCCCCGAGGAGGAGTCGGCCTCGGTGCTGGTGGGCGCCAGGTCGATCGTGGGGTCGAAGGGGAGCTGGTCGCAGCCGGTCACGCCTACCGGGTTGCCGGCGTCGTCGCGGGTCGTCGGCGTCGCAGAGAGGGGATTGTCGTAGTCCTCCCAGGTGCGAATCGATATCTCTGTCGCGAGCGGGCCCGAGCAAGCGCTCGGCATAGTTAGAAGTGGCGTGCCAGAAGCAGGGATAGGGCAACTCTGTCCCAGTTCATGTTCAGCGCAGTCCCCGCGACGGGAGTCGTGACTCGGGTCAGAGGGATTCCCCCAGAGCTCGACGAAGGCACCGGAGGTGACGCCGAACTGGGTGAGGTCGCGCACCTCGGCAGAGAGGACATAGTTGTGGGCGTTGTCGAGGCCGCCGAGGACGTGAACGAAGATCCCGAAGCCGATGATGTTGCCGCCAAACGCCGCGGGAGAACCGGGCGGGGGAACCATGTTGTAGAGAGCGTTCGTATCTGAACTGGCAACATGGTTTAGGGGGCTGAGGGTGGGGTGAATCAGCCCGACGGCGGAATCGGTCGGGCAACTCGTCGTCCTGCGGCCTGGGCCGGGGGTTTCGAGTTGGGCCTCGGTGCAGCGGCTTGGAGTCGCCTCGGGATTGACGACCAGTCCCTGAGGGAGCTTGACCCCGATATCCCGCGGGCTGCCCACCGGATAGCTCTTGCCGAAGAACGGCACATAGTGCGTATTGAGCTGGAAATCGACGCCGAGCCGGTAAGGGTGAGAGCCGGCTTGTGTCACGGGAGCGCCGGCATCGTCAGTCAGGCTGAAGCTGGAGGACTGGAAACCGGGCGCCAGGGAATCGGCGGTTACCGCCGTCGTTTCCTGTGCGGAGGAGGGCGGGGTACCTCCGCCGGAGATAGAAACCTGGTTGACCACGGAGGCGCCATCCAACGCGGGCTCCGCGGCTACCGGAATGAACACCTTCAGACGTTCACCTGGATTGACGGTCCCCGGATAGCTGCAGAGAACCGGGGGGCCGGGATCACAGGTTCCGGGGACGACGCTGGCCGCACCCCCATCGTCCTGGATCTGGAACACCGGGTTGTCGCTCGGCGATGGGCTGAAGGTGATTCCGGCCGGAAGCTGATCGGTGATGGCGACTGGGGACCCGTCAGTGGGAGCGCCGCCGGTGTTGATTGCGATGACCTGGTAGTAGTCCTTGCTCGTGGGGTCTCCGCCGAGGCCAGTCGTGTCGCCGGGAATGAAATTACTGGAAGACGACTGCGAGAGAAGTTCCCAGTGAGGTGTGGGCGTCGCTGCGCTGCCCGCCGCAGGCAGGCCTGCTGCGATAACGATTAGCAGCGCGAGGGCCAGGAGGATGCTGCGAAGCATCGAGTGACAGAGGGTGTACATCTAGCGGCCCTTCTTCTTGGTCGTGGCGGTACGGAAGGTCAACGTGACGGTCGCCGTCGCCGGCGCCCCGTTGCTGGGAGCAAAGACCACCTTGGCCCTGACCCTGAGCACATGCGCCTTGCGCCAAGTCCGTCGGGCCTTGGCCGACAACGCGACCTTGAGCTTGTAGGTCCCGGCCTTGGCGGCAACTGCCGATGCGCGTCTCAACCCCGTCCCCGAGACCGTCAACCGACCCCGCGACGGAACCTTGACCGACAACACCCCACTGGAACCCCGGATCGTTCTGAGAAGAGACACCTTCGGCTTGGCGGTCGCAGGCACGCCGGGACGAGAAGGCGCGTTCCCCGCACCCGCAAACGTCACACTGCCGGCCACCGGGAGGACGGGAGGCGCGCTCGGCAGGCCCTGGCACGCGTCACTGCTGCAGACCGCCGGCGACGCCGGGTGCTGGGAGCTCAGGCCACCGCCTGTACGGACGTCATAGACGTCGACCAGCTGGTCGGTGTCCTGAGGGACCAGAGGATCGCGGGTGAAGATAAAGACATCGTCCCCCGAGGCAGATGCATCGGCGAAATACGAAGGGTCGGGGCTGGTTCCGCTGGAGAGGATGTAGATGCAGCCTCCGTTTTCGGTCTGCGACCGGCACAACCCGCTGCCCTGCGCCTCCCACTCATACGGATCGGTGACACCGTTCGTGTCGCGCGCAACAAGGGGATCCTCAGTCTGGAAGTAGACCCGGTCACCCGTGACGGAGAGATTGCGGGTGGATATTGTTTGGAAGCTTGGAGCGAGCCGAGAGTGGTCGACCTCCAACTTGGCCGACCCGACCGGCGGGGCCCCAGCAGGGTGACAGGAGACACAAACTGGACCCGGCGCGCCGGGAGCGTAGCGGTAGATCTCGCTATTCCCACCATTGTCGTAGGCCGTCAGCTGACGGTCGGACGCAAAGACGAGCGTCCCGTCCGCTGAGACGCGGGCGGTGTTACCGACGGGATCGACGATGTTTTTCGGGAAGTAAGGACGCCAGTCGATGGAGTCTCGATCCGCGCCGAGCTCGGCAACGAGGCTGACGGAGCCGTCGTGGGAACGGTAAAGGTTGCATGCCCCAGCGAAGGATACGTTGGCGCAGTCTCCCGGTGCGGCACCCGGCGCGAGGACACCGTCGCCAACGAAATAAGCCTCAGAACCGTCCGCGCTCGCCCCGAGGAACCCACCAACAGCGGCCCCGAGGGCGTCGCCACCGTCCGAGTCAACTGCGAGATCCGTGAGTTGCCCGGAGGAAGTGTCGTATGAGTAAAGATCCTGTCCTTGGTCGGCCTCAACACACGAGTCGGAGCTTGTCGATACAGCCGTGGAATCGTCGGTGAGCTTCTCGCAGCTGAGGAAGAAGATCTTCTCGCCGTTCGGAGTAGAGCCGACCCACGCGGCGGGTTTGTGGCCGTTGGGGTCGGGAGTCGAGGCCTGAGAGGCGGAGAGCTCGGTGGTGCGTGTCCCGTCCTCGCGCATGTAAAGGCGGCCGGTCCCCGCTCCCGTGAAGAAAACCATGGAACCGTTTGAAGAAAGCGTTCCCCGGGTGTAGTAAGCGTCGAGTGCGCCTCCGTCATTGAGGCCTTGCGGATCGAGTGAGTTCGCCCAGTCATAGGTCCCGGCGAAAGAGCCGGCGGCGGCTGGAACGCATGGCGGGCCGCCGGCGTCGTCACACGTGGTTGCCGCAACATCCGGCACGCGGCCGGCGAGGCTGAGATTGCCGTTGTCAAATTCGTAGAGGTTGGGGGCGCCCGGAACCGCACCCGGGGCGAGAGCGGCGGTGGCTTCAAATATGAAATGGGAGGGGTCGGAGGCGAAGTCGGCGACATTGGCGGTTCCAAGGTTATTCGGACTCGAGAACTCTTCACTCCA
Organism: uncultured Conexibacteraceae bacterium; assembly: GCA_963836485.1. Classification (GTDB taxonomy): domain Bacteria; phylum Actinomycetota; class Thermoleophilia; order Solirubrobacterales; family Solirubrobacteraceae; genus Baekduia. The sequence goes on from CAWIJS010000008.1 coordinate 151,251, forward strand.
GGTGCCATTAGCGAGGTCGCCGATTGTGATCGTGTGCTCCGAGCCGCTGTCGACCGTGCTCAGGGAGGTACGGAGATCGCCGTCCCACCCAAGGATGGTGGCGAAAGCCCCCGAGTCCACGAGCGGCAGAAGTCCATTCGTGCTCCAAGCTGAGGCCCCTCGAGAGGCGACGAATGGTGCGTTTCCGGTGCTGCCTCCGGAAGTCGGGAGACCCGTGAAGTTGAGGAAGGTGATCCGATCACCATCGGAGGAGGCCTGAACGTCGTTCTGCGCACCGGCCAGGTCAACGCCGTGCTTGTCAGTGGGCGAGGCCTGCTCGTAGGCGCGGCAGTCGGGTAGTGCGTGTCCGTAGCCGGTGCGCAGAGAGGCGTTGGGGCAGGCGTCGGGCGTGCCGGAGGTGGTGAAGGTGGCGTCGGGGCCGTGGCCGGTGCCGAGAGCGTTGGTGGCGACGGCGCGGAAGTGGTAGGTGGTGGCGGGAGCGAGGCCGCCGAGGTCGGCGCTGATGGCGTGATCGGTGCTGCTGGTGCCGATCGGGTCGCTCTCGGGGGTCGAGGCGCCGTAGGAGGTGTCGGTTCCGTAGTCGAAGTGGAAGGTGGTCTGGTGGCCGCGCGGGTTGACGAGCGCGTTCAACGTTGCGGTTGTGTCGGTGACCGGCGCGGCGTGTGTCTCGTGGATCGCGGGGCCGTCGGTGGCGAGGGTCTGGTCAGGGCCGCTGGCGGTGCCGTTGGTATTAGCGTTTGAGGCCTGGATACGGAAGTGGTAGGTCGTCCCTGGCTCAAGGCCCGTGAGGTCAGCGTGAACGCTGACGTCTCCCGAGCCCGAGCCCGGGTCGGGGACGCAGGGGGCGCTGTGACCGTAGGAGTCATCGGTGCCGTAGTCGAAGCGGCAGTCGGTGACGGCGAAGGTCTCGGGGTCGACCTTGGCGTTCAAGGTGGCTGTGGTGGCGGTGGTCGCGGTGGGGTCGCCGGGGGTGATCGCCGGGGCCTTGACGGCGGCGCCGGGAGCGAAGACGTGAACCTTGCCGTTGGCGGCGTCGGCGACGTAGGTGGAGTGGTTGGTGGCGTCGACGGCGATGCCCTCGAAGTCAGCGCCGGCGATGTCGGGGGCAAACTCGCCGATCAGCGCGCCGGCCGCGTCGTACTGAGAGACCTTGGCGGGGTGAGCGACGTACAGGACGTCGGTGGACGGGTCGATCGCGATCGCGCGCCCGTCGCCAGCATCGATCTCCGTGGCCGAGCCCGGGGCGTAGCCGGAGGACGCACTGTATCGCCAGACCGCACCCTGGAAGAGATCGACGTAGAGGTTGTTGGCCGAGTCAAAAGCGACGTTGCACGGGTGGCCCTGGCCGGAGGTATCGATCGAGCCGAGCGAGACTCCGAAGGAGTCGTACTCACGGATCTTGAAGTTCGCGTAATCACCGACCCAAAGGCTTCCCGACGAATCGACCCCGGCGCCGCAGATGTCCGGGTTGCCAGGGTCAGCGCCCGGGGAGATCGGGAAGTTGCCGCCGAGAGGGGCGCCTGTGGAGTCAAAGCCATAGACCTTGGTCTGCTGTTCGGAGACCAGATAGAGGTTGCCCGCCGAGGCGAGGGCGGTGTTGTCGACGGCCAGGCCGGGAGCCAAGCCCGTGGGCGCCGTGGCAAGCGGGCTGAAGCCCGTGAGATTGGGGTAGGCCGGGGGGCCCGAGGCGTCAAAACCGAAGATCCCGGGCACGGCGAGGTCAAAGCCGAAGAGCTTTCGATCGGACTGGCGGAGGGCGAGCGGGAAGAAGCCGCCCGAGCCGGCGGCGCTGAACGAGGTCGCGTCCGTGCCGTTGGGACCAAAAACTGCGACCTGCTGGGCCTCGAAGGTGAAGGTCGGAGCGACAAAGCTCTGGTCAGCGCCGGTCGTCTCCCCGTGCGAGGTAGTGCTCAGGTGAAGACGGAAGTGATAGACGGCGCCCGGGGTGAGATCGTTGATGAAAGCGCTGACGGCGGCAGGCGCGGCGAAGGAGTCGCCCTGATCGCAGTCGGCGGAGTGACCGTAGGTGGTGTCGGTGCCCCAATCGAACGAGCAACCGGTGATCGCCGGGTCCTCACGCGGGTCAAGGTGACCGTTGAGGACGGCATTGGTGTGGTGGACCTTCGTGGCCGAATCGGTGACAGCGAACGCGTCCGTGGTGAACTGAAGGCCCCCGCCATTGGCGGTGCCGTTCGCGTTGGAGGCCACGAGGCGGAAGTGATAGGTCGTGCCGGCGGCAAGCGAGCCCAGCTGCGCAGCGACCAACACCGGATCGGGCCCTGAGCCCGGGTCGGGAACACACGGGGCGGTCGCTGCAGTGGTGAAGCCGCTTGACTGGAAGGTGACGTCGGTGACGTAGTCGAAGTGACAGTCGCTGACGCTGTTGGAATCCGGGTCAACGCTGCCATTGACGGTGGCGGTCGTCGCGGTGACCGCCGACGCCGAGCCTGTCACCACGGCCGGGATATCCAAAGAGTCGAACATGTCGACCTGCGTGTTGCCCGGGTCAGCCACGTAGACGCGAGAGTTGATGCTGCGCACAGCGATGCCCGAACCCGCGGTGACGTCCGGTGAGCCGAACGTCTCGGCGACGGCACAAGTGCCAGCGGAGGGATCACACGTGGCGCCAAAGCGCTCAACGGTGGTGCCCTGGCCGACATACAACTCGCCGGTCACGGGATCGATCGCCACGCCGGTGGCACCCGCGTCATCGGTGACCTGCCCCAGGTCGGTGCCGGTGTCGCTGACCTTCTCGACGTAGGGGGTGCCGCGGACGATGTACAGGCTGCCCGCCGGGTCGACGGCGATACCTGCCGGGGTGACGCCGAACGTGGTGTTGAACTCGGTCAGGAAGCTGCCGTCTTGGGCGAACTTGAACATCTCGGCGTTCTGGTCGTACACCCACAGATCACCAGAGGCATTCACGGCGACGCCCGCCAGCGCGCCGAACGCACCCGTGGTGGTCGTGAGCCCACTGTTGGAAGAGATGACGTTGCCCGAAGCGTCGAACCTGCTGACCGTGTTGTTGGTGGTGTCGGCTACGTAGACATCACCGGCAGACGGGCCCGCCGAGTTGTCGATCGCGACGAAGGCCGGGGTGGCGAGCTGGCCGGCGCCCGCGCCCGGGATGCCGGCCTCACAACCCGACGTGCAGACCTGGGCGACAGCCGTGCCGTCATCGACGCCCCAACCAAAAGCCGAGACGAACGTACCGTCGGCCTGGAAGCGCTCGACACGCGAGTTCGCGGTATCAGCGACATAGACGTCCCCGGTGGTCTGGTTGATCGCCGCGCCCGTCGGCGAGCCCGTCCCGAACTGCGACCCGCCGGTGCCCGACGCACCGAAGGACTGCGTGAAGGAATGGTGCGGCGCCGCGAGGGCGGACGGTGCGAAGGCCAGGCACGTGATCAGGGCAGTAGCGGCGATCACTAAGCGCGACACCCGTAGGCTCGGCGCTCTAACCGCCGACGGCCAGACGGCGCCCGGCGCGCCAGCCCCAGTATCAACCAAATGGTCAGTCATCTAGGTGGTCTCTCTCGTGATGTGGCTGTCGGGCAAGAACGTCGTCAGCTCGTGTTACCGGCCACGGGCCGGTTCGGGCCGGGCCGCGGGGCCGGCGTGCCGGGTTCCAGGTGCGCTATCGCAGCGTCGTGGTCGTCGCCGTCTTGGCGCCGGCGGCCACGAAGGAGATCTTGACCTTGCCGGGCTTGCCCTTGGTGCGCTTGGCCGTGATCGTGGCAACCGTCGACCTGGCGATTGTCTTGCTGGTCTTCTTGATGCCCTTGCCCGACACTGTGACCTTGCCGGCGCCGAGGCCGCTGACCTTGATCGCGACGCTGGTCTTGCCGACCTTCTTGCTGACGATCTTCAGCGGGCAGGCCGGGGTCTGCAAGTAAACATCGGCATCAGCGCTCTTGCCGTTCTGACCGTCGATCTGCTGATCGGCGACCTGCGTGGCCTTGCAGATGTCGGTGCCCGAGACGACGAGGATGCCGCCCTTTCCACCATTGATGTCGAGCGTGAAGTCGCTGACGGGAGCGTCGGGGATGTTGTCAAACGTGGTCACGAGGCGGTCGTTGACGACGTTGCTCGTACCGACCAAGTTCAACCGCAGCCCGTTCTCGCCCGTGAGCGGGATCACGAGCTTGGGCAACGTCCGGATCTCCCGGCCCGACTTCGGGTCCTTGCGGATGTTCTTGACAAAGTACACCGGCCCCGTCAACGGCTGATCGAGAATCGGCGTCCTAGCTACGGCCTTCCCGACGATCGACGCCTTCGGACACGTCGGATCAACCTTCGACCCATCCGTGAACTCACACAACCCGTTCGCGTTGTCGGGATCCAACGCCAACGACAAGGGCAAGCTCACCACGACCCTCTTCAAATTCGCCTGGCCCGCGGTCTGACGGACGGTCGCATGAACACCGGGATGCTTGTCATCGGTCGTCTGACCCTTGCCCGTCAAAGCGATCGCCAGCTTGGGCGAGAGACCCAGATCTGAGCAGCCACCGACCTGGAACGGAGACGAGACACCCTTCACGCTGTCGTCGGCCGGGTCGGCGAAGTTCGCGCCGCCACCGGTGATCTGACCGCCGACCGTCTGCGCGGCGCAGCTGGTCGGGTTCAGGACAAAGCGGTCGCGGTCCATCTTCAGCGTCACGCTGCGAATGTGCAATGGGATGCCCTGGATGATCGATGGCAAAGGCTCAGCGTCAGCCGAGACCTGGGTGGTGATCGGATCGATGCTCAGCTTGGTGCGCACCACCACATGGCCGAGGTCAAACGGACCCGCCAGCGCATGGGTGTCGATGGCCAACCCGAACGGGGCGCCGTCATACCCATCGGTCAGATACACCGGCTGATCGACCAAGAAGAACGGGGACGATCCCGCCCCGGCACTGACCGTGACGGTGCCGACCTGCGAGCCCGCCGGACAGCTCGTCGACCCGCCGACGCCGGGCACGATCGCCGACTGCGCACACCGCGGGATGCCCGCCAGCTTGGCCGTCAACCCCAACGGCAATGTCACCGCGATCTTCTTCAGCGACTGCTGACCATCGGGGCGGGTGATCTTCAGGACGAACGGGCTGTTGGTGCCGGCGATCGGGCTGACGGTGCCGGCGTCAAACGTCGGGGTGAAGCGGCCCGGGTCGGTGTAGTCCGGGCAGGGGCCGCCGCCCGGGCCGGTGGTGACGTCGAAGGAGTCGGTCGAGGTAACCGTCTCGGCGAGGGTGGGGTTGTCGGGGTCGGCGGCGGACCAGGGCGTGAGCTTGGCGGTGGTCTGGTAGGTGCCGCAGCTCGGGGGGCTGACGAGGGTGGCGCGGTTGCCGCCCTCGAAGTGGAGCTGGAAGTCGGAGAAGGGGAGCTCGGGGGTGTCGTCGAAGCTGGCGCGGAGCTGGCCAGTGACGGGGTCGGGCGTGACCTTGCCGGGGAGCTTGATGACGATGCCGGTGGTGGGGTCCTTGATCGCGATGTAGAGGGCGAGCAGGCTCGGGTTGGGGAAGGGGTTGTGGTCCTGCTGGGCGAGATAGACCGAGCCCTGCAGAGGGTCATCGAGCAGGGGCGTGGTGATCTGGACGGTGCCGATCTTGGAGGAGTCAGGGCAGGTGTCGGGGTCGGCGCTGAAGTGCGCCGGGGTGGTGCCGAGGGGTGTGGTGAGGCCTATCTGGGCCGGGGAGCAGGCGGCGAGGCCGTCGGCGGAGGAGGGATTGACGGACATGCCCGCGGGCAGGTCGACGGTGGTCGACTTGAGGTTCGCCGTGGCGAGGGTGTCGTGGGAATTGGTCTGTGGGATCTGGAGATCGACGTCGAGGCCGGTCGGCGAGTCGGCCTGGGTCGTGTCGGGCTGGGCGGTGAGGGCCGGATCGAAGTCGAGCTGGTCGCAGCCGGTGACGCCGACGGGGTTGCCGGCGTCGTCGGTGGTCGGGGCGGTGGCGGAGAGCGGGTTGCCCGGGTCCTCCCAGGAGTCGACGCCGAGGGATGCAGTGAGCGGGCCGGAGCAGGCGCTCGGCATGGTGAGGAAGGGGGTGTCGGTTGGGTCGACGGGGCAGGACTGGCTGAGATGACTGCCATGCCCGCAGTTGCCGCGGCGGAAGTCGTGGGCAGAGGCCGACGGGTCGCCCCAGAGTTGGACGGAGGCGCCGGAGACCAAACCGAACTGGGTGATGTCCTTGGCGTCGGCGCTGAGGGCGTAGTTGCCCGCGGTGTCGACGCCGCCGAGGAGGTGGAGAAAGATGTCGGCGTCCTCCGCGTTGGTGGCAAACTCGGCCGGGGCGCCCGCGGGCGGGACCATGTTGTAGAGCGGAGTGGCGGAGGCGGCGCTATTGGCAAAGCCAAAGAGGCCGATGGTGGCCTGGAAGAGGCCCACGGCGGAAGCGTCGGGGCAGTCAGTGGTGCCGTCGGGGTGGCGGGTCTCGAACTGGACCTCGGTGCAGCGGACGGGGGTGGCGGCCGGGTTGACGACGAGACCGCGAGGGAGCTGGGCGTGGATGTTGCGGGGGCTAGCAACCGGGGAGCCGAGGGGGCTGAACTTGGTGTGGAGCTGGAAGGCGAGATTGAACTGGTAGGGATGGGAACCTGCCTGGGTGACGGGATTGCCGGCTGGGTCGGTGATGGAGGTGTCGAAGCTCTGAAAACCGGGGGCGCGGGTATCGGCGGTGACCGGGGTCTGCTCGGTGGCGGTGGCGGCGGGGGTGCCGCCGCCGGTGACGGAGACGTGGTTGGTGACCGTGGTGCCATCGAGGCCGGCGCCGATATCGACGGGGACGAAGGCGACGAGGCGCTCGCCCGGATAGAGCGTCTTGGTGAGCTGACAGGTGACGGGCGGACCGGGATCGCAATCGGTGATCGTTTCGTTCTCCTGGGTGAGCTGGAGGTGCGGATTGCCAGCGGTGACCGCGTGAACGGTGATGCCCGGCGCGAGGGTGTCGGTGATGGTGATCGGGGAGCCGTCGGTGGCGGCGCCGCCGGTGTTGGTGGCCGTCACCAGGTAGATGACTTGGCCCGAGGTATCGCCCGGCGGGAGATTGCTAGGCGAGGCGGTGGAGGTGATGGTCCAGTGGGGGGCCGGGGTTGTGGCTGCGCTGCCCGCCGCAGGCAGGCCTGCTGCGATAACGATTAGCAGCGCGAGGGCCAGGAGGATGCTGCGAAGCATCGAGTGACAGAGGGTGTACATCTAGCGGCCCTTCTTCTTGGTCGTGGCGGTACGGAAGGTCAACGTGACGGTCGCCGTCGCCGGCGCCCCGTTGCTGGGAGCAAAGACCACCTTGGCCCTGACCCTGAGCACATGCGCCTTGCGCCAAGTCCGTCGGGCCTTGGCCGACAACGCGACCTTGAGCTTGTAGGTCCCGGCCTTGGCGGCAACTGCCGATGCGCGTCTCAACCCCGTCCCCGAGACCGTCAACCGACCCCGCGACGGAACCTTGACCGACAACACCCCACTGGAACCCCGGATCGTTCTGAGAAGAGACACCTTCGGCTTGGCGGTCGCAGGCACGCCGGGACGAGAAGGCGCGTTCCCCGCACCCGCAAACGTCACACTGCCGGCCACCGGGAGGACGGGAGGCGCGCTCGGCAGGCCCTGGCACGCGTCGCCGGTGCAGGGCGGGGGCGGGGGCTGGTGCTGGGCGGCGAGACCGCCGCCGACGCGGACGTCGTAGACGTCGTAGAGCTGGTCGGTGTCCTGGGGGACGAGCCGGCTGTTGGTGAAGATAAAGGCGTCGTCGCCGGAGGCGGAGGCGTCACCAAGGTAGGAAGGGCTGGGGCTTGCGCCGGTGGAGAGGAGGTAGAGACAGCCGCCGTTTTGGGATGAGGAGTGGCAGGAGCCGGTGCCCTCGGCCTCCCATTCGTAGACGTCGGTGACGCCGTTGGTGTCGGCGACGAGGAGGGGATCGGGGCTGCTGAAGAAAACGCGGTTGCCGTCGGTGGAAATGTTGCGGGTAAGGAACGGGTAGGGAGTCCTCGGGTTGACAAAGGTGTGGCCGACGCTGTCGAGCCCGACGCGGCCGTGCGGGGAGGCGCCGGTGGGATCGCAGGAGACGCAGGCCGGGCTGGCATCGCCGGGGTGGTAGCGGTAGAGCTCGGTGCAGGGAACGGAGAACTCGGGGTGGTTGCCATCGCAGGAGCCCGTGTTGTCGTAGGGGGTGAGCTGGCGATCAGAGGTGAGGAGGAGGGTGCCGTCGGCGGCGATTCGCGAGGTCCTCTTGTGGGTACCCTGGTCGAGGCCGGGCAGCCAGTTGGAGGGGTCGGTGGAGGGGAAGGCACCGAGGGTGGCGACGAAGGTGAGCTGGCCGGAGTGGGAGAGATAGACGTTGTTCTGGCCTGCGGTGGCTCCAGGCGCGAGGTCGCCGGTGGCGGCGAAGTAGATGTGGGAGCCGTCGGAGGTGGCCCCGAGGAGGCCGACAACGGCAGCGCCCAACGGATTGGAATGAGTATCGACGCTGAGATCGCTCAGATCGCCCGAATCGGTGTCGTAGGAGTAGAGGTCGGAGCCCTGGAGGGGGGTGAAGTCGGGACCCCCGGAGTTGTCGGAGCAGGAGTTGGAGGCCGTGGAGACGGCGGTCGAGTCGTTGGTGAGACGCTCGCAGCTGGTGAAGTAGACAGTCGAGCCGTCGGGGGTGGCTGAGAGGAAGGCGGCGGGCCGGGGGCCGTTGGGATCGGACGAGGTCGCCTGGGAAGCGTTGATCTGAACGGAGCGAGCGCCGTTGGCGCGCATGAAGAGGCGACCGGTGCCGCGCTCGGTGAAGAAGGCCTTGGAGCCGTCGGTGGAGAGGGCGGTCTGGGTGGAGAATCTGCTGCGGGCGCCGCCGTCATCAAGGCTGGGCTGACCGTTGATGTCGCCGCTCCAGTGGTAGGGGCCGGCGAAGGCGCCATGGGGCGCGGGGACGCAGTCGGGGGCGTGGGTGGAGTCGTCGCAGGTGGCCGCCGAGCCCGGGGGGACGCGGCCGACAAGGGTGAGGGCGCCGTGGTCGAGGTCGTAGAGGTTGTCGCCAGCGGTGCCGTCGTCGGCGGCACCCGGGAGGAGGGCGGTCGGCGTCTCAAAGAGGAGGTGAGCGGTGTCGGAGGCGAAGGCGGCGAGCGTGGGTTCGTAGAGAGAACCACTGGCCGCCAGCGCGCGGGCCCAGGTGCCGGCGGCGGTGTCGCCGAGGTAGAGACCGGGAGCAGCGCTGTCGAGAGATTCGCGGTCGACAGTGGTGGAGAGCTGGTCGTCCCAGCCGAGTAGATCGGCTTGCAACCCGGGCTCTGTGAGCGGGAGGGTGCCGTTAGTGGTCCAGCCAGAGGTGGCGCGGGAGGCGATGTAGGGCGCGGTCCCTTGGCCGCCGGAGGTGGGGAGGCCGGAGATATCGCCGAAGCTGATGCGGTCGCCGGCGGCCGAGGCCTGGACGACCTGGGGACCGCCGTCGGCGTTGGCGGCGTGCTTGTCGACCGGGCTCGACTGCTCGTAGGCGCGGCAGTCGGGGAGGAAGAAGCCGGAGCCGGTGCGGAGAGAGGCGTTGGGACAGGAGTCGTCGGCGGCGGCGGTGGTGAAGGTGAGATCGCCGCTGTCGTAGGCGCCCTCCGGGTTGGTGGCGGTAAGGCGGAAGTGGTAGGTGGTGTTGGGCTGGAGGCCGGTGAGCGGCCGGTCGACGGGGAGCGGGGCGGAGCCGCCGCCGAGGGGGGCCGGAGCGGCGGGGGTCTCATTGCCGTAGGCAGGCGTGGGGCCCCAGTGGAACTGATAGGAGGTGGGGTCGCCGTTGGGGTTGACGTCGGCCTGGAGGTGGGCGCTGGTGTCGGTGACGGCGTGGGCGGCGACGTGGGTGACAAGCGGACCCGCGTGGGTGAGCGGGGTGAAGCGATCGATCCGGCCGTGGCCGGTGTCGGCGGCGAAGATGTCGTGGCTGGAGGGGTTGAGGGCGAGACCCTGGGCGGCGCTGAGATCGCCGGAGGCGAAGGAGTTTGCCGGCGTGCAGGCGGTGCCGCCGCTGGCTCCCGCCGGAGCGCAGGTCGCGTCATAGAGGTCGATCTTGCTGCCGCCCTGATCGATGTAGATGTCGTCGGTGGCGGGGTCGATGGCGAAGCCCGTAGTCGGATTTGATCCGAAGGTCGCCACGTTGACCGGTCCGACGTCGTTGCCGGCGGAGTCGTACTTCTCGACGTTGTCGTTGCCGACGACCTTGTAGAGGTTGCCGGCGGAGTCGGTGGCGATACCGACCGGGAGGGTGCCGCGGCCGACCGAGACGGTCGGCTCGGGGGCGCCGTCCTCGGCGAACTTGAACCAGTTCTGGTTGGTGTCGTCGTAGAGGAAGAGCTCGCCCGAGGGGCTGGTGGTGATTCCGGCGATGGTGGCTGCGGGGCCGCCGGATGCGCAAGCGGCGGAGAGCTGGCCGTTGGCGGTGCCACAGGTGCCGGCGCCGCCGTCGCCCCAGCCGCTGATGAGGTTGCCGCTCGGATCGAGTTTCTGGACGAGGTTGGTGGCGGTGTCGGCGACGTAGAGGTCGCCGCCGGAGGGGCCGCCGGAGTTGTCGACGGCGATGAAGGTCGGGGTGGTGAACGCGCCGGGAGCCGCACCCGGGGTGCCGGGCCGGCAGGTGTCGCCGGAGGCGATCGTGCAGAGGTTCCCCGGATTGGTCTGATCGACGGCACCCCCGGCGATCCACAGGAGGTGGCCGGCGGCGTCGAACTTCTCGACCCAGGCGTTGGCGGGATCGGCGACGTAGAAGTCGCCGCTTGCGGTGTCGACCGCGACGGCGGAGGGTGCGGTGAGCGGATAAGGGTTGGGCGGCGTGGAGCCCGCGGCGCCGAAGTCACCGCTGAGGTCGAAGGTGGTCGGGAAGGGCGTCGGGGTGAAGGTGCGGTCGGCGCCGTGGGCATCGCCGCTCGAGGAGCTGGTGGCGTCGAGGCGGTAGTGAATGGTCAGGCCGGGGGTGAGCCCCGTGATCGTGGCGCTGACGTCGGTGGAGGAGCTGGAGCTGTCGCCCTGAGCGCAGGGGGCGCTGTGACCGTAGGAGGTGTCGGGTCCCCACTCGAAGTGACAATCGGTGAGCTGCGGGTTGTCACCCGGGTCGAGGTGGCCGCGCAGGGTGCCGGAGCGGTGGTGGACCGAGTTGGCGGGCAGGGTGGTGGCGTAGTCAGGGGTGGCGAAGGCGACCGCCTGCCCGGCCGTGGTCCCCTGGGAGTTGGTGGCGACGAGGCGGAAGTCATAGCCCGTGGCGGGGTCGAGGCCGCCGAGATCCGCATGGACGAACACGTCGCTGGAGCCCGAGCCCGGGTCTTGGAGGCAGGGAGCGGTCGCCGCGCCGGTGAAGCCGGTCGCCTGGAAGTCGGCATCGGTGACGAAGTCGAAATGGCAGTCGGTGGTCGGCGATCCGTTCGGGTTGAGGCTGCCGTTCAGGCCAGCGGAGTTGGGATGCATCGCGCTTGCGAGAAGGGTGGCGAGGTTCTTGACCGCCGGATCGGTGGTGAACGTCTGGCCGCCGCCCTTGGTGGTGCCGTTGGCATTGGAGGCGACGAGGCGGAAGTGATAGTTGGTGTTGGCGACCAGAGAGCCGAGGTCTGCAGCGACCGACACCGGATCCGTTCCCGAGCCCGGGCCGGGGACGCAGGGGGCGGTGGCGGCGGCGGTGAAGCCGCTTGACTGGAAGCCGGCGTCGGTGACGTAGTCGAAGTGGCAGTCGGTGACGTTGTTGGAATCGGGATTGACGCTGCCGTTGAGGCTGGCGGTCGTGGCGGTGATCGCCGAAGCGGCATCTGTCACGACGGTGGGGGTGTCCAGGAAGTCGAAGGTGTCGATTTGGGTGTTGCCGGGGTCGGCGACGTAGGCGCGGGAGTCGCTGCCTCGGACGGCGATGGCCGAACCCGAGGTGACGTCCGGCGCTCCGAAGGTCTCGGCGATCGGGCAGGTGCCAGCGGAGGGGTCGCAGGTGGCGGCGAAGCGCTCGACCGTGGTCCCCTGGCCGACGTAGAGCTCGCCGGTGGCGGGGTCGATGGTCAGGCCGGTGGCGCCGGAGTCTGCGGTGACCTGGCCCAGATCGGTGCCGGTGTCTGAGATCTTCTCGACAAAGGGGGTGCCGCGGACGATGTAGAGGTTGCCGGCCCCGTCGACGGCGATGCCAGCCGCGGTGACGCCGAAGCCGGTGTTGAAGTCGGTGATGAAGGTGCCGTCCTGGGCGAACTGGAACATCTCCCCGTTCTGGTCATAGACCCACAGCTCACCGGCCGTGTTGACCGCGATCCCGGCCAACGGACCGAACGGGCCGTTGGTGGCGGTGAACCCGCCGTTGGAGGAGATGTAGTTGCCCGACGCGTCGAACTTGGTGACCGTGTTGTTGGTCGTATCGGCGACATAGACGTCTCCGGTCGAGTTGTCGACCGCCACGAAGGCCGGGGTGGCCAGCTGACCGGCACCGGATCCCGAGATCCCGGCCTGACACCCCGTGGTGCAGACCTGCGCCGCGGCGGTTCCGTCGCTGACACCCCACCCGAAGGCCGAGACAAAGGTGCCATCAGCCTGGAAACGCTCGACACGCGAGTTCGCCGTGTCGGCCACATAGACGTCCCCGCTGGCCTGGTTGATCGCCACACCCGTCGGTGAGCCTGCCCCAAACTGCGACCCGGCGGTGCCGGAGGTTCCGAAGGAACTCGTGTAGGAGTGGTGGGGGGCGGCGAAGCTGGTGGCCGTGAGGGCGAGGAAGAGGGCGACGGTCGCGGTGGCCACAAGCGCCCGCGTCAGTCCTCGACGACGCAGAGCACCCGGGACGAGCTTCAGAGAGGCTCCCGGCGCGCCAGCGCCGGCATCAATCAAACAGATGGTCATGCAGGTGGTCTCTCTCGTGGTGATCTCGGTGCTGATCAAGATGGTGGTGTTGCTCAGGTTGGTGCCGGGCGAGGTCATCGCGTGACCTCGGTGCGCAGGTCGTGCAACGACCGCACCGCGTCGCGCCCGCGCGCCGTCAGCCGCCAGGCGTTGGTGCGGCCCTCCCGGCGGCGCTGTACTACGCCCTCGCGGCGCAGCCGCGCGAGGTGCCGGCTCATCTGGCTCTCATGGCGTACATCAACGGCCCGGGCGACCGCGATGTTGGTGGCGTCCGGGTGCTCGTCGAGGTACTCGAGCGTCTGGCGCGTGAGCTCGGTGACCAGCAGGCCCAAGTCTTCCTTGCCGACGTCCGACGGCGTCCAGCGCGCGACTGACATCGCGGGATGGCCCAGCGCGCTGGCGCGTATCACCGCACGGCGCCGGCCGACGAACGGCGTCAGCAGCGCGTAGATCGCCGCGGCGGCCAGATCGTTCTGCGCAGCCTCCTCGGTGAGGTGCCGGCGCAGCAGTTCCCACACCCCACCCAGCGCCGCGGCGAGCACCACGTCGGCCGCCGGCTCGACGCTCGGCGGCGTTCCCAGCAGCCGGCCGATCTCGTCCAGCGCCGCGCGCCGCAGGCTCAGCGCCTCGCGCCCCGCCGCCAGCGGCGCCACGACACACAAGTACCCCAAGATCCTGTCGGCGCACAGCGCCCCGACCAGTGCCCGCGTCGCCGCGACCGCCCGGTCCTCCCACTCCGGCCCCACCGTGACGGTCGCCTCGGCCACGCAGGCCAGCAGCCGGTCCTGGGCGACGCCGAGCGTGTCGAGGAGACATGCGTCGCGGTCGACGTAGAGGTCGTAGAAGGTGCGGCGCGAGACCCCCGCGCGCTGGCAGACGTGGTGGACGCCGATGGCCGTCCCGCCTAGCTCGGTGACGAGCTCCCCCATCGCCACGACGAGCCGGTCGCGCTGGGTCGGCAGGCCGTAGCTCTGGCCGCTGCGACGCTCACGTGGGACCGGCGCCGTCGCCGGGTCGGCCGCGGTCACGGCAGGGGCCATCGATGACCTGCGAGCAGGCACAGCGGACACGTCTTCTCCTCCAGCGGTTCTCTCTTGACCCGCGGCGGGCGCCTCTCGGCACACACCGCCTCCCACACCGGGTGCCGCTGCCAGAGCGGCAACCTCCAGTGCGATCGGCACCGTAAACCCGGGGATGTGTGAAGTCAAGTTTCTACATGACGAATATTTTCACTGCGCCAGGTACGGCGCCGTTCTCGAGGACGTTTTCAGGCGTGATCGCCGGCCGGCCACCAGCGGTTGGCGGGCCCAGGGCCGAGCTCACGCCGCACGTACCCGTCGGTCTCCAGCCGCCGCAGCTTGCGGTTGACCTGGGACAGGTGGCGCACCCCCAGCCCGCGCTGGACCTCGGCGCCGCTGGACCCGGGATGAGCGGCCACGAAGCGCAGGTACCGCGCGTCGGCGCTCTCGTCGGACTGGTCGAGCGCCAGGCCGAAGAACCACGCGCGCCCCAGGGCATCGAGCGCGAGCCGCTCGACGTGGTCGCCGAGCGCCTCCCCGGTGCTGTGGCGCCGGCGCTGCACGGCGACGACCACCCGCCAGAGCGTCGGGCCGTCGCGCATGGACGCGGCCTCCTGCACCACGAGTTCCAGCGCGGCGACGCCGGGCGCACCGCCGTCCAAAAGCGAGTCGATGTCCTCCGCCGGGCTCGACGGGCGGATCGACGGCGCGCCACGCGGCGCGATGGCGTCGGGCGCATCCACGAAGGGCGCCAGCGCGAAGGCCGTCAGCTCCCGCTTTCGCGCCAGCAGCGGTTGATCCGGCGCGTGGCGCAGGCCGTCGACGGTGATCGCGTCGATCGCGGTCAGCATCGTGCCCACCCCCACCGGCGCCGGCTCCACCCCCCGCGTCTCCAGCGCCTTCAGGACCGGCGCGCGCACGGCGTCGCGCGCCGCGCGGACGCGCTCGCCGGCGGCCGGGACGTCACGCAGGCAGGCCACCGCCCAGTCGCGGTCGCAGTCGAGGATCGCGAGGTAGGCCCCCAGCGCCGCGGCCGCGCCCCGCTCCCAGTCGCGCTCGGCCTGGATCGCCCGCAGGATCTGCGGGATCGCGTAGGCAGCGGCGACGTCGTAGGCCCAGATCAGGGCGTCTTCCTTGCCGTCGAACGTGCTGTAGAACGCCCGCAGCGAGACCCCTGCCCGCTCGGCGATCGCCCGCACCGCGGCGCCCTCGTAGCCGTGCTCGGCGATCTCGCGCACGGCGGCGTCGACGATCCGTGCGCGGCGATGGAACGCCTGCGCCTGAACCGGGAGGGCGTCGAGCTCCACCGCCTCATTCGAGGCACCGCACGTGTTTGTCGACATGGGCCGATCGTAGACCCTTCTGTCTCGATTTACGAATCCCAATTCGTTTCATAGATCTTTCGAGAAGCCCCATTCCAGTTGTCGCGATAGGTATCCTCGAAGGCGTATGGCGTCCGCCCACCCAGGTCCCTCGCGTCACCTGCCGCGCGGACGCAGCGCCCTGGACGCCGACGCGGTGGCCGCCGTACGGCGGGAGCGCCTGCGCGGCGCGGTCATCCAGCTGCTCGACGAGCAGGGCTACGGGGCGACGACGGTGCACGACATCGCCGCGCGCGCCGAGGTCTCCACCCGCGATCTCTACGAGCTCAGCGGCGGCAAGCAGCAGCTCGTCCTCGAGACGTGCGACGCGATCGTTACGGCCGCCTGCGGTCCGCTGCGGGCCCGTCCGCCGACCGGCGGCGACCTGCGCGCCGGGCTGGCCGCGGTGCTCGACGACATCGTCGACGCCGTCCTCTCCTCCCCGCCCGCCGCCCGGCTGGCGGTCGTCGACGTCGTGGCGCTCGGCCCGGCGGGCGTGCAGCGGCGCCGCGCGTTGATCACCGGCCTCCACGAGCTGCTGCGCGACGCGGTCACCCGCGAGGGCAAGCCGCTGATGTCGGAGGCGGCGCTCGCGACGCTCGCCGGCGGCGTCCTGCACCTCGTCGACCGCCACCTGCGCTCCGGGCAGCTGCGCCCACTGCGCAAGGCCGCGCTGGACCTCGCCTCCTGGGGTGCGAGCTACGAGACGACCAGGCCCCGGCCGCTGCCGGCGCGCGACCCGTCGATGGCCCCGCTGCCCGCGTCCCCGATCCTGACCGAGACGCTGCCCAGCGGCCGCCACGGCCTGCCCGCGGGCTTCATCCGCGACCACCAGCGCGACCGCATCCTGGAGGCGGTCCTCCTCGTCTCGGCCGAGCAGGGCTTCGAGGCCACGCCGGTCAAGGAGCTGATCGCCGCTGCCGGCCTGACCTCCAAGGCGTTCTACACGAGCTTCCCGACCAAGGAAGACGCCTGGACCGTCGCCTTCGAGCAGGCGTTCTCGCAGCTCTACCTCGCCGGCTGGCGCGCCGCGCGCGCCGCCGAGCAGCCCGACCAGATCGCCGCGGCCATCGGAGCCTGCCTCGACTACCTGGCCTCCGAGCCCCGGCGCGCCCGGCTGCTGCTCGTCGACGCGGCCACGGCGGGCCGCAGCACGCTGCCCGCCATCGACGAGGCGCTCGACGCCGGCGCGCGCCTGATGGCGCGGGCGCTCGCGGGCGCCGAGCTGCCCAAGGCGGTCGCGCCGGCGATGACGGGCGGGATCGCCGAGCTGGCCGCGGGCTGGATCCTCGAGGGGCGCGCCGCCCAGCTGCCCGAGCTCCGAGGGCCGCTGATCGAGGTCGTCCTCACCCCGTCGCTGGGGGTCGCGGCCGCAGTGCGCGCCGCCGAAGAGGCGCTCCGCGACATCGGGGACGACGAGCGCGGCGACGACCGCCGCCGGCTCATCGACGCCTTTGCCGAGGCGGTCGCCCGCGACGGGCTCGCCGCGACCAACCTGTCAGACGTCGCCCAGGCCGCGGGCATCGAGCTCGACGTCGCCAACGCGCTCTTCACCGACGAGCTCGACTGCGCGACCAAGGCGCTAGACGAGTGGGCCAGCCAGCTGGTCATCATCGCCGCCGGCGCGTTCCTGGCCTCGGCCGGCGACCCGCCGCTGGCCGCGCACAAGGCGCTCGAGGCGGCGCTCGGCCACATCGCCCGCACCCCGGCGGTCGCGGCGCTTGCCGTCTCCGACGACCAGCAGCTCGCGACGGCGGCGGGCACCCTGCGTCAGCGCCACATCGCGCTGTTCTTCCAGCTGATCGCCGGGCAAGTCCCGCCGACCCAGCAGCTCGCACCCCAGCCGCTCGTCGCGCTCGAGCTCCTGCTCGACGGCCTGCTGGCGACGCTGCGCCGCTTCGCCCAGCAGGGGCGGATCCCGGAGCTGCCACAAGAGCTGCCGGCACTGAGCCTCCAAGCGCTGACGCCGTTCTTCGGCGCCGACGAGGCGCGCCGCGTCGCCGAGCAGTCGGCCGCCGCCTCGACCTCGCGCTGAACCGGAACGCGGGCCCCTTCGGGAGCCGTCGACGTTCCTCAATGTCGATGGACTCGTCACCAATTTCGGGAGACACAAAAGTCTCCCGAAATGCCCTGGCTTTTTGGTCACCGCCATGCTTAAGGTGAACACATGGCCGACGGCCGTCTCTCGACGTCAAGCTTCCTTCCTCCCGACGAGGTCGACCGTCTGCTCGACACCGTGGCCGCATGGACGCAACGGCTCTTCCACCAGATGGCCGACGCCTTCATGAGCGCCGAGGGCGACGCGCCGCTCGCGCTGCACCGTGCGCTGGCGACGATGCTGCGCGAGATCGCCGACGCACCGGAGCTCGCACGCCTCGCAACCGTCGAGCTGCCCTCCCTCGGTCCGCTGCTCCACGCACGTCGCGACGAGGCGCTCGAGCTCTTCTCGACGTTCCTCGACGTCGGCCTGACCGGGCTGCCGGAACCGGCGGCCAACCGCGACGCGATCGCGCTGTGTATCGCCGGCGGCCTCTGGGAGACCGTGCGCCGCTACGCGCTGGAACGCCGCCTCCACGAGCTTCCCGACGCCCTGCCGGGCATGAGCTACTTCTGCCTGTCGACCTTCTTCGGGGTCGACGACGCACTGCGCGTCAGCACATCGGCCGCCCATCAGGGCTGACGCGCCGTCCAGCGGCTGCGAGGTCCGCTGCGGCGCGCAGTACCGTGCTCTCCCGATGAGACGCCGTACGAAGATCGTCGCCACCATTGGACCAGCCTCGGGCAACCCCGAGACGCTCGTACGGATGATCGAGGCGGGCATGGATGTCGCCCGCTTGAACTTCAGCCACGGCTCGCATGAGCAGCATGCCGAGACGGCCCAGATGGTCCGCGACGCCGCCGGCCGCGCCGGCCGCCCGGTCGCGCTGCTGCAGGATCTGCCCGGCCCGAAGCTGCGCATCGGCCCGCTGGTCGAGGGCACCGTCGAGCTGAAGGTCGGCGACAAGGTCGTCTTCGAGTGCGGCCGCGACGACGGCCCGGGCGACGCGCGCCGGATGACCATCAGCTGGGAGGGCCTGGCCCGCGCCATCGACCCCGGCGAAGTGCTGTATCTCGCTGACGGGTCGGTGCGCCTGCGGGCGACGGCGGTCCGCGTCGACGAGCTGGAGGTCGAGGCCGAGGTCGAGGTCGGCGGCACGGTGGCCTCACGCCAGGGCCTCAATATCCCTGGGCCGGCCGACGAGCTGCCGTCGGTCCCCGAAGAGGACTTCGCCCACCTGGAGGCCGGCCGGCAGATCGGGGTCGACATGGTGGCCTTGAGCTTCGTGCGCCGTCCCGAGGACGTCCTGACCGTGCGCGAGCACACGCGCGTCCCGCTGATCGCCAAGATCGAGAAGCCCCAAGCGGTCGAACTGGCCGAGGAGATCGTGCGCGTCGCCGACTGCATCATGGTCGCGCGCGGCGACCTCGGCATCGAGCTGCCGATCGAGGAGGTTCCGATCGTCCAGAAGAAGCTGATCGCGCTCGCCGGCGCGCACGCGCGGCCGGTCATCACCGCGACGCAGATGCTCGACTCGATGGTCAGCTCCTCGCGCCCGACGCGCGCCGAGGTCGCCGACGTCGCCAACGCGATCCTCGACGGCACCGACGCCATCATGTTGAGTCAGGAGTCCGCGGTCGGCCTCTATCCGGTGGGGGCGATCGCGATGATGTCGGCGATCGCGATCCACACCGAGCGCCACGCGCCGTACCAGACGTGGCTGGAGTCGCGGGTCACGCGTGACCACCGCGACCCGTCTTACACCGTCGCCCACGCAGCCTGCCAGGCGGCGCGTGAGCTGCAGCTCGACGCGCTCGTCGTCCCGACGCTCTCGGGCCGCTCGGCGCGCCTGATCTCCGCCCACCGCCCCGATACCCCGATCTACGCGCTCTCACCCGGCCGCGAGACGGTCCGTCGCTGCGGGCTGATGTGGGGCGTGCGCGCCGCGTCGATGAAGCGCCACGAGGTGACCGAGGAGCTGATCTCCGACGCCTGTGCTCGGGTCGTCGAGCTGGGGTGGTGCCGCCCGGGGATGCGGGTTGGCGTGACGGCCGGGCTGCCGAGCGGGCGGCCGGGGACGACGTCGCTGTTTCAGGTCCAGGAGCTGTAGGGGTTCGGAGGGCGCCGCGGACGTCGGTGGCGTCCAGCGCCGGCGTTGGCCTTCGTGCGCAGCGTGGTTTGTCGTCACCGAGGAGAGCGAGCGGGATCGACGCCTCGCTGCGGGGCGCGTCGTCCGCCGGCGCCCGGGCGGGCGGGCCGACACTGGGGATTCACTCGACGACACCGAACCCGCGATATGAGGCTGTCGGGTAAAGCTCGTGTGGCTGTGGTTGGTGTTGGGGCGGTGGGGTTGAGCAGGCCGGCGGCGGCCGTTAGGCCGTCGCCGGGGGGCTGCGGTAGAGCTTGAGGAGGTTGTGGGTGGTGGCGATGAGGTCGATCTCGGCCTGGACGGCGTGTTTGCCGCGTCTGAGGAGCCGGGTGATCTGGCGGTGGTGCTTGACGTGAGCGAAGACGGGCTCGACGATTTGCTGGCGGCGGCGGTAGGCACGCTTGCCGGGCTCGGTGGCTAGCGTGGCGATCATCGCGAGGGCCTCGGGCTGGCGGGCGGTTGGTCTGGGCGCCACGAGGACGTTGAGGCCTTGGTCTTTGAGCTGGCTGATCTGGCGGGCGTGCCAGTAGCCGGTGTCGGCCAGCACGGTGTCAAAGCACGGATCGACGTTGATCGCTCTCAGATTCTCGGCCGCGGCGTGCAGCGCCGGCGCAAGCTGTTGGCTGTCGGGTGACTGATTGGTCGCGGTGGCGGCCAGGATGATCTGCCCATCGGCGACCGCGGTCTGGATGTTGTAGCCCTGCAGCAGCATCCCGCGGTGGCGGACGATCCCCAGTCGGGATCGGTGAGGTTGACCCTCAGCCGGGCCAGCGCGCGGCGGTCATCGACTGAGAGCCCCCGCGACGGCGGTTTACCCCCAAGCCTGCGGCCGGTCCGGGCGATCTTGTCGGCCTCACACTGAAGCTTTTGCTGACGGCCGTCGAGGATCTCTTGCTCGCGGGCCTCCAGGCCGGCCAGCAGCTCGTCGATGCGCTTGGCCCTGGTCGCTGGGTCAGCGAGCTCAGGCGGTAGCTCGTCGCCCCGGGCCGGGCCGTAGAGCTCGTCTTCGGTCGCATCGGTCTCGGCGGCCTCCTTCAGCGCGCGGCCCGCGAGCTCGCGTAGCGCCTTGAGGCCTCGGTTAGCGCCCAGCGAGGCATCGCCGGCGAGCTTGGTCGAGTCGACTGCGACCATCCCGACCCGGCCCATACCGGCCTGTTGACAGAGCGCCAGCACCTGCCCGAACAGGCCCGAGATCGCGTCCTGATGACGGGCACGGAACTCGGCGATCGTGGAGTGATCGGGCACCAGATTGACCGCGATCACCCGGCAAGCGACGTCCTCGACCAAACGACGCTCGACCTGCCGGCTGCTCCGGACCCCGACCGCGTAGTTATAGATCAACAGAGCGGTCATTATCGCCGGGTCATACGGCGGCCGGCCATGACCATCGGCGCGGTAGGCGCTCGTGATCGCCGACAGATCCAGCCGCTGCACCGTCTCGATCACAAACCACGCCAAATGACCGTCGGGCAGCCACTCACGCAAGCTCGGCGGCAGCAACAGCTCCTGATCACGATCACCACGAATAAACCGCTGACCCATCCACCAAGTCTCTTAACTTGACCGGACGGATTTACCCGACAGCCTCTATGCGCGGGTTGCGTGTCGTTCATGAACTCGATCGCACGCTGACTGCGATATGCGCAGTCGGCGTGCGATCGAGCAACGCACCGGGCGTGGCGGACGACCGGCCACGCGGCGAGGCGCCGACCCCGCTCGCTCTCCTCGGTGACGACGAACCACGTCTCGCAGCACGACCAACGCCGCGAACTGGGCGCCACCGACGCCCGCCGCACCCGGCGCCCACGCCCAAAAC
Source organism: uncultured Conexibacteraceae bacterium (assembly GCA_963836485.1). Lineage (GTDB taxonomy): Bacteria > Actinomycetota > Thermoleophilia > Solirubrobacterales > Solirubrobacteraceae > Baekduia. Next base: position 172,424 of record CAWIJS010000008.1, read on the forward strand.
TACGCCCGCGCCGCCCCCACGCCCCGGCGCGCCAGCACCAGCCCGCCAACACCCATAACAACAAGCACCACGATCGCCGCCACAGCCTCCGGCGAACCAAGGTCATCGAGCGAGCCGCCCAGCGCGGTGTACGCAAACGCCCGCGGCGCGCAGCCGAGCGCGGTCGCCGCCGCGAAGGAGCGCAGCGCCACCGGCGACAGGCCCGCGGCGTAGTTGACCAGCGAGTACGGCACGCCCGGCATGATCCGCGCGTAGAGGATCGACAAGAAGCCGCGGCGCCCGATCCACGCGCGCAGCGCCGCAAGGCGCGGGCCTTCGATGGCGCCCACGGCATCATGCGCCAGCCAGCGCGCGATGCTGAACGCCAGCACCGCGCCGAGCGTCGCCGAGATGATCGCGATCGGCGTGCCCAGCCACGTCCCGAACAGCAGCCCGGAGGCCCCGGCCAGCAGCGGGCCCGGGAACAGCGCCGGCGTCAACGCCGCGCTCACGGCGATGAAGACGAGCGGACCCGCGATGCCGTAGCCGTCGACCCAGTCCTGCACGCGCTGGGCCGACAGCTTGCCGCTGGAGGCGATGACGATGAACGCGGCGAGGATCAGGACCGCGAGCAGCCCGAGCCGGACGAGCGCCGGGCCACGTCGCGGAGCGATCTCGACCTCAGTGGGCGCCACCGGGTCAGCGGGAAGCGAGGAACTCGGCCTCCTGGCGCCCGAGCTCGGTGACGGGCTCGTCGCCATAGACCCACTCGCGCGCGATGCGGTTCCAGTTGGCCGTCGCGTGCAGCTGGCTGATGACCGCCAGCGTCAGCATCTCCAGCCGGCGGCCGAAGAGGTGGTCGGGCGGCAGCGTCTCGTGGCGCATCTTGCCCCACCAGCGCGAGCGCGGATCGCTCATCTGGATCATCACGTCGGTGGCGATGTCGGGCGTCAGCGTCATCTCGGCGTCGAGCGTGTACCAACCGGTGAGATCGTGGAACTGTTCGAGGATCGACTCCGGGTCATAGAACTCCGGCTGTCCCAGCCACCCACCCTTGTGCAGGTGCTCGATCAGCTCCTCGCCGCGGCCCTCGATCCCGAGCCGCTGGGTCTGCAGCTCGTACTCGGCCACCTCGTCGGAGATGCGCTTGAACAGCCCGAAGTCCAGGAACGCCATCCGGCCGTCGTCCAACAACAAGCAGTTGCCCGGGTGCGGGTCGCCGGAGAACTGGCGGTGGCGGTACATCGAGCCGAAGTAGAAGCGGAAGATGATCTCGCCGAGGCGGTCGCGCTCTTCATCGGCGCAGCTCTTGAACTCGTCGAACTTGCGGCCGGTGACGAACTCGCTGACGATCACGCGCTCGCGGCTGAGCGACGTGTACACGTCGGGGATCACCACGAAGGGATGGCCCTTGTAGATGCGCGCGAGCGTGCGCTGGTTCTGGGCCTCGAGCTCGTAGTCGAGCTCCTCCTCGATCCGGCCGCGGATCTCGGCGCCCAGCTCCTGCGGGTCCAGCCCGGGCGCGACGGACTTCATCAACCGCAGGATGATCCCGAGGTTCTGCAGGTCGGAGCGGACCGCGCGCGCGACGCCCGGGTACTGGACCTTGACCGCCACGTCCTTGCCGTCGTAGCGCGCGCGGTAGACCTGGCCGATCGACGCGGCGGCGATCGGCACGGGGTCAAACGACTCGAAGACCTCGTCGAGCTTGCCGTCGTACTCCTCCTCCAAGACCTTCTTCATGTCCTTGAAGGAGACCTTCGGCGCGGCGTCGCGCAGCTTGGCCAGCTCGGCCTGGAACTCCTCGCGGAACTCCTCGGGGACGAGGCCGACGTCCAGGAAGGACATCACCTGCCCGAGCTTCATCGCGGCGCCCTTCATGGTGCCCAGCGCGGCGACGATCTGCTTGGCCGTCTCGACCTGGCGGCGCGCCATCGCGTCCTGGGCGGCCTGCTCGTCGCGCGTCAGGTTCATGGCGCGCGTGCCGGCCTGCTTGGCGCCTTGGGTCGCCGCGAGGCGCCCCACCTTCGCGGCGCGCGCCCACCGCGAGGTCGGGATGCGATCGTCGCGGGCCATCAGGCCGAGCGCTCCACCTTGCTGCCGGGAACGATGTCATCGCGACCGTCTAGCCAGCGGACCCAGGCCTTGAAGCCGCCGTCGTAGTCGTCGCCGAGCAGGACGAGCGTCGCCGGCTCGCCGAGCGCGGTGACCTGCTCGTCGCCCTCTTCGTCGAGGCCGCGCCAGAGGCGGATGAACTTATTGTTCTCGAACTCCTCGGCCACCGTGCTGGGGTCGGTGTGCCCAGGCTGGATCACGGTCTCGGGCGGCAACACCATCAAGGTGTCCATGATGGAGGACTTGAGGTCGGAGTACGAGGTCGAACCGGGGGCGCGCACGCCGCCGACCGAGTTCTTGAAGAGCGTGTCGCCCGTGAAGATGTTGCCCTCGACGAGGAGGCCGAGCATCCCGGCGGTGTGCCCGGGGATGTGGACGGTCTGCACGTCGAGGCCGCCGGCGCGGACCGTCGTGCCGGCGTCCATCGTGCCGGTCGCGGTCTCGACGAGGTCCTTCTCCAGCGGGTGGATGAGGACCTGCGCGTCGGGCCAGCGCTCGAGGATCTGCGGGACCTCGGAGACGTGGTCGTAGTGATGGTGGGTGAGCAGGACGTGCGTCGGCGTGAGGTCGTGCTCGGCGACCTGCTCGAAGAGCGGCTCCATCGGCCCACCGGCGTCCACGAAGAACGCCTCGCCACCGTCTTCCGCTGCCACGAGGAAGGTGTTGGAGAGGAACTGCGGGTGCATCGAACGCTCGAGGATCATGCGGGTACATTGACAGTCTGATGCCCGAGCTCATCCACACCTGCTACCGGATCGGCAACATCGACCGTTCCGTCGCCTTCTACGAGGCGCTCGGCTTCGAAGAGCGCCGCCGCATGGACCTGCCCGACGGGGCCATCAACGTCTTCATGGGGATCCCCGGCGACGGCGACCGCCTGGAGCTGACCTGGAACCCCGGCGTCGAGTCCTACGACCTCGGCACCGGCTACAACCACATCGCGCTGACGGTGCCGTCGCTCTCGGACACGCTTGCCGAGCTGGCGAAGTCGGAGATCGGCCCGGAGAAGCCGCCGTACCACGTGGGCGAGCACGGTCCGCTGATCTGCTTCGTGCGCGATCCGGATGGCTATCGGGTCGAGCTCATCGAAGTCGGCAGCCTCTGAGGTCGTCGCCGTGAGCGTCTCTGGGCTTCCGGGAGGTCCACCCGAGGGCCCGCACCGTCGTCGCGTCTGGCGGCGGGCACTGGTCTACTTCGGTCTCGCCGAGGACGATCCGGCGAACCCATGCTTTCCGCGCACCGCAGCGAGCAAGTCGCTCGCTACGGGCGAATCTGAGGTGCTGGCCGAGATTCTGCGAAAGCTCGACGAGCAGGCGGTTGCGATGGCCGAACTCCGCGCAGAGGTCGAGCGTCTGCGCGAGCGGCAGCACTAAGACAAGGCTGCGACGCAAACCGGCAAGCGCTGTCGCGCGCTGGCGAGATTCGGATCCTGGGCCCAACGCGCTTCTCGTCGGCGATCAATGGGCACGGCACAGACCGTGAGGCTCTTTCCGCGCGTGTTATGGGGGGTTCTCGACCGTGACGAACGAAGCTGGGCGTGGCGGCAGGCCCCATGGCCACATCCCGGCCGCCGTCCGGACGCCATCTAGGCTCTAAGTCCGTGTTGACCTCCCCTCATGCCCTAGCCCTGCGCACCGTTGCCCTCGGGAAGGTGCCGGAGGATGCGCAGGCGCTGCGCAACCTCGCGATCGCCGGGCTGATCGCACCTGTCGACGGAGTGTGGGCGCTGACGCAGACCGGGCATGCGGTGCTGGAGATCGAGGGCGGTGCGCAGACGGCAGGTGGCGAGGCGAGTGATCTCAAAGCCAAGGTCCGTGACTGGTTCATGACGTAGGCGTCGCTCGGTCAGACCAGCGCGAGCACGACGGAGAGGCCGTGGTCCTCGCCGGCCGGTGACATCGGCAGCAGCAGCGTGCGGATCCCGACATCGGCGGCGCCACCGTCGGCCGCAGCGTGGTCGCCGATCATTAGCGCGTCGGCAGGGGCGACGTCGACCGCCTCGCAAGCCGCCGCGAAGATCGCCGGCTCGGGCTTGACCGCACCGACCTCGCAGGAGAGCACGACGGCGTCGAGATGGTCCAGCAGGCCCAGGCCGTCGAGCACCGGCCGCAGGTCGAAGCCGACGTTGCTGACCGCGGCGGTCCGGATCCCGCGGGCACGCAGCGCCGCCAGCGTCGGGACGGCGTCCGGGTAGACGGTCCAGCCGCCAGGAGCGAGCGTGCGCTCATACAGCGCGACCGCCAACCGCGGGTCCGGCAGGGCGACGATCGACAGCAGGCCGACATAGCCCGCGCGATGGGCAGTTGGATCACGGTCGCGGTTCGCGTAGTCGGCAGCGCAGGCGTCTGGGATGTGTGATGGGTACGGGCCGCCGGGACGTCCCGCGATCTCCAGCCCCGCAGCGAGCGTGCGCGCCACGGCGTCACCGCCGAGGTCCACGCCGATGCTTGCCGCCGCGCCGGCCAGCCAGGTGTCGCGCGCCTCGGGCATCGCCAGCGTCCCCGCCACGTCGAACAGCACCGCCCTCACCATCGTCACAGCCTCGCCGATCTGGCCCGTCGGGCGAGTCGCGCGCCTCGCGTTTCGGCCAACGCGGCCGTGGTGTGACGGCACCGCGCTCGGCACCATCGGACGATGCTGGCCTTCCGCCCCCGCACGCGCATCCCGCCCGCGCCGGACGCGCAGGACTGGGCCACGCCGAAGCAGGCGTGGGCGGTCTCGCTCACCGAGCAGGTGATGGTGCTTGATCCGCTGCGGTGGGGACTCGTCGACGATGTCACGTCGCTCGCCCAGGAGCTGCCGCCGAGCTTGCGGTGCGCCGTGGGCGCGTCTGCTGATAGCGCCGCGCTGGAGGTCCGCACCGGCGGACACGCAGCCGTGTCGGGCGCGGTCGGTGAGCTGCGCTCGCTGCGCGGGCGCCTGACTGCGGCGGTCGGTCGCGCCGGGTTGCGGCTTGCCGTCGCCGGCTCGCATCCGGCCCACGCGCCCACCTTCGCGCTACATGTCGGCGTCACGATCCCCAGCGCCGGTCAGGCCGCCCTCGCCCACGACCGCGTGCGCGGCCACCTGCCGCTGCTGCTCGCGCTGTCGGCCAACTCGCCGTTCCTCGAGGGTCGTGAGACCGGGCTTGCGTCGGCCCGAGGCGGTGCGCTCGAAGACCCGACGGCCGACATCGCCCTCCGCGCCGATCGGGGTCTCCTCGAGCTTCAGGTCATGGACGCGCAAACGCGGCTGTGCGACGCCGCTGCGCTCGCCGCGCTGGTCCAGAGCCTCGTCCGTCTGGAGGCGACGCGGCCGATCCGCCGCACCGACCGTCGCGCGCGGCTGGAGACAGTCGTCACCGGCCGCTCTCGCGCAGCGGCGCTCGGCATGCGGGCGACGCTCCACGATGCGCAGCGCGCCGCCGACCGCCCCGCGCGCGACTTGGCCACCGAACTCGTGGACGCCTGCGTCGAGCACGCCGTGACACTCCGGTGCCTGCATGAGCTGGAGCGCGTCCGGCTCCTCGCCGCCCGCCCCGGCGACGTCCAACAGCGCGCCCGCGCCCGTCTGCGCCCCGGCGAGCCGGCCGGCGGCCGCCGACTCCGCGCGCTCACCGGCGAGCTGAGCGCGGCCTACATGGACGCATGACGAACGATCCGGACGGCTACCGGATCGAGTTGATCGAGCGCGGCGGCGGGTCTAAGTCTTAGTGATAGTCGGCTTGAAGGCAGACGTCACAGTGGCGGTGTAGGGCGGCACCGGAGTGCCGCCCACGGGCACCCCGCTGACAGTCGTGGAGCCGGAGCCTGTAGTGCCGAGCAACGGCCTGCAATGAGTGTCCCAGGTGGCGAGCAGCCCCTGTCCGCTCGACGAAAGAGTCCCAGTCGCCGGGGCGACGATGCGCCCGCTGCCGTTGAGGTAAGTCGTCGCGTTCATGTTGCCGACGAAGGTGATGCCCGCGTCGGGAGTAGTCCCGCAGCCGATAAACGGGATCCTCACGCCACATTCGAAGTCATTGATGTAGCCCTTGGTCATCCCTGTGGCCCATCCGCCGAAGAAGTCCTCGCCGCGGAACGGCACCGTCTCACACGTGACAGTGGCAGGGATCGCCCCAGGCACCGTGCAGGAAGTGAACATCGGCGTGATGGTCAGCGCCTGGGCGAACAGCGTCCCTATCGCACTCGGACCGAAGCCAGTTCCCGTCAGGGAGTTCGAAGTGCAATGCACCGACGTCTTAGTGGCCGGTGCGTCGTTGGACCGAAACGTGATCGACATCGTCGGCACCGAGGCCGTGAACGCCGTCCCGCTGACCGAGCCGTTGGAGTCCCAGGTCACAGCCGAGGCGGGCGCCGCCAAAGCCAGCGTCGCGACCGTCGCAGCGGCCAGGACCAGCCAGCGATGTCTGTGCTCAGACATAGCGTCTGAGTGTGCACCCGTGGCGCGGGGAGAGTCAACGATCAGTAACTGTCAACCTATGACAGTTGGCCTGGCCCTCCTGCGGCGTCAGGAAGCGGACGGAGGCGCGGCGGCCGGCAGCTCCGCTGCCAGCACCGCGCGGTGCGTCGGCTGTGCCGCTTCCCAGCGCGCGCGGCCCTCGTCGGTGATGTGCGCGTAGATGCCGCGGCGGTCGATCGAGCACATGGCGCGGCAGACGAAGCCTTCGGTCTCCAGCCGCCCGATCAACCGCGAGAGCGCGCTCTGGCTCAGACAGACCGCGTCGGCGAGATCCTGCATCCGCCGACCCTCGGCGTCCTCGGTGGTCGCCAGCCGCTCCAGCACCTCGAACTCGCTGAGGCCGATGCCGTGCTCGCGCTCCAGCGCCTTGTCCAGCGCGCCCGAGACCTTGGCGTGGCATTGGGCAACCCCGCGCCATGTCTCGACGAGACCAGCGGGATCAGGGACAGCAGACACGGCGGGCATTATACCTGACTCGAACAATATTTGCGTTCACATCTCATGCACACACATTCGTTGCACATGCATGTATTGTACCTCGCATGGCACGACCCCTCTCCCCCTCCGCTTCCCCACAACACCACGTCACCGGCGAGCAATGGAGCCGGCGCACCTGGGCCGCACTCTTCCTGCTGTGCGGCGTCCTGTTCCTCGACGGGCTCGACGTCTCGATGGTCGGTGTGGCGCTGCCGTCCATCCGCGAGGACCTCGGCCTCACCACCGCGCAGCTGCAGTGGATCGTCAGCGGCTACGTCCTCGGCTACGGCGGCCTGCTGCTGCTCGGCGGCCGCGCGGCCGACCTCGTCGGCCGGCGCAAGATCCTGCTGATCGGGCTCTCGGTCTTCACCGCCGCGTCACTGCTCGGCGGCCTCGTCTCTGACCCCAACCTCCTCATCGCCACGCGCTTCCTCAAGGGCGCCAGCGCCGCGTTCACCGCGCCCGCCGGGTTGTCCTACATCACGACCACGTTCGCCGAGGGCCCGGTCCGCAACCGCGCGCTCAGCGTCTACACCGCGTTCGGGGCCAGCGGCTTCTCCTCCGGGTTGATCCTCGGCGGGCTGCTGACCGAGGCCGGCTGGCGCTTCACGTTCCTGCTGCCCGTCCCGTTCGCCCTGCTGATCCTGGCGCTGGCGCCGCGGCTGTTGGCCAAGGACGCGCCGTCGGAGCGTCAGCGCGGCGCCTTCGACATCCCCGGCGCGGTGACGATCACCGCGGGCATGCTGCTCTTCGTCCGCACGATCGTCCGGGCCCCGGAGGTCGGCTGGGCGTCGGCCACGACCGTCGTGTCCTTCGTCCTCGCCGCCGCCCTGCTCGCCGCGTTCGTGACGATCGAGCGGCGCACGCGCCAGCCGCTGGTCCGGCTGGGCATCCTCAACGCGGGCCACATCAAGCGCGCGAACCTCGGCGCGGCGGCGATCGCGGGCAGCTACTTCGGTTTCCAGTTCATCGCCACGCTCTACCTCCAGTCGGTCCTCGGCTGGTCGGCGCTGGAGACCGCGCTGGCGTTCCTGCCGGCCGGCCTGCTCGTCGCGTTCGGCTCGACCCGCGTGGGTCCGCTGGTCAACCGCGTCGGGACCGGCCCGCTGCTGGTCGCGTCGTTCACGGCCTTCGCCGCCGGCTACGCGCTCTTCCTGCGGGCGGGCGAGAACCCGACCTACATCACGATGATCCTCCCGACGATGCTGCTCATCGGCGTCGGCTTCGCGCTCGGCTTCCCCTCGGTGAACATGCAGGGGACGACGGGCGTGGAAGACCACGAGCAGGGTCTGGCGTCGGGGCTGATCAACACCTCGTTCCAGGTCGGCGGCGCGACCGCGCTGGCGATCGTGAGCGCGGTGATCGGCAACACCACCGCCAGTGCCGGCGACGCCCAGGCGTTCCTGCACGACGCACACACGGCAGTGGGAGTGGTGACCGGCATCGCAGCCCTCGGACTGGTCAGCGCCCTGAGCGGCCTGACCCTGCGCCGGCGCCCCGCGCTGGCGGCCGAGACGCTCGGCGCCTGATGGACCTCTGACCCTCTCCCTCCCCACCGGACAATGGCCCGGTCGCGCTTCTCCTCCTGTGCGCGGCCGGGCCGACCGGTCTTCCGGACCGGTCTCTAGTCTCCGAGGCGCATGGCCGCCGAACGCCGCATCGCCGTCTGCGACCTCGGGTCCAACTCGTTTCGCCTCGTCGTCTTCACCGCAACCAAGGACTGGTGGCGACGCACCGACGAGATCCACGAGCCCGTGCGCATCGGCGCCGGCCTGGCCGAGACGGGGCGCCTGAGCGGGCAGGGCATCGCGCGCGCCCTGGCGACCACCGAGGTCTTCGCCCACTTCTGCGCGGCGACCGGCATCACCGAGATCGACGCTGTCGCCACCTCCGCGATCCGCGACGCGACCAACGCGGAGGACTTCCTCGACTGCGCCGCACTGCCCGTGCGTGTGCTCAGCAAGGAGGAGGAGGCGCGGATGGGCTACCTCGCCGCGGTCAACTCCACCACCTTGGCCGACGGCGCCGTGCTCGACCTCGGCGGCGGCTCGATGCAACTTGTCCGTGTTGCCTCCCGCCACGCCGCCGAGCTGGAGTCCTGGCCGCTGGGCGCCGTGCGGATGACCGAGCGCTTCGGCCTCGGCGAGGGCGAGGCGAGCAAGAAGCAGCTCAAGGCGCTGCGCGAGCTCGTCGCCGCCGAGCTGGACAGCGCGCCGTGGCTGCCGCGCTGCGGCGAGCGGATCGTCGGCATCGGCGGCACGGTCCGCAACCTCGCCACCGCGGTCCAGCGGGCGGCGGGTGTGCCGGAGCTCGGCGTCCAGGGCTTCGTCGTCGAGCGCGAGGCGCTCTCGGAGCTCGTCGCGCGTCTGGCCGCGCTGACGCCCGCCGACCGCGCCAAGGTCCCGGGCATCAAGTACGCGCGCGCCGACCTGATCCTGGCCGGCGCGGTGGTCGTCGAGTCGGTGCTGGAGCTCGGCGGCTTCCCCGCGCTGGAGGTCACCGAGGCCGGTCTGCGCGAGGGCGTCTTCTTCGCTCGGCACCTCAACGGCGATCCGCCGCTCTTTGACGACGTGCGGCGCAGCTCGGTGGTCAACCTCGCTGGGCAATACCACGTCGATCACGCCCACACCGAGCATGTCTCCAAGCTCGCCCTCGGGCTCTTCGACGACCTCGCGGCGGCCGGACTCCATCCCGGCGACGCGCGCGAGCGCGAGCTGCTGTGGGCCGCATGCGTCCTGCACGACATCGGGATGAGCGTCGACTACGACGACCACCACAAGCACTCGCGCTACTTGGTGTTGAACTCCGGGCTGCCCGGCTTTGACCAGCGCGAGGTGGCGATCATCGCCCAGGCCGTGCGCTTCCATCGCAAGGGCATGCCGACGAGCGGCGGCTTTGAAGGGCTGCTGCGCGACGGGGATGTTGAGGTCCTTGATCGCTGCGCGTTGTTGTTGCGGTTGGCCGAGGACCTCGAGCGCAGCCGCGACCAGCTCGTGCACACGGTCAAGGTCCGTTGCGAGAACGGCGACGTGCGGCTCAAGCTGCAGGCCGACGGCGACGTGCGCGTGGCGCGGTGGGCGGCGAGCCGGGAGACCGAGCTGTTCCGCCGAGCGTTCGCGCGCGAGCTGACGGTCGTGGCGGCGTAGCGCCGCGACGCTACGCGGCCGAGGAGGCCGGCTGCGCGTCGCGCTCGCCGGCCGCCGTCGCCGGCAGGACCGCGGCCGGCAGCAACACGTCGACCGGCGGCACCGGCCGGCCGTAGAGGTAGCCCTGCACGACGGGGCAACCCATCTCACGCAGCAGCTCGTCCTGGTCGGTGGTCTCGACGCCCTCGGCGATGACGGTCAGGCCCATGCGGCGCGCGAGCGTCAGCACGGCCTCGACCACGGCGCGGTCCTCGGTGCTGGCCACGAGATCAGCGACGAACGAGCGGTCGATCTTGACGACGTCGACCGGCAGCGCCTTGAGGTGCGTCAGCGACGAGTAGCCGAGGCCGAAGTCGTCGAGCGCGACGCGCACGCCGAGGGTGCGCAACGCGTCGAGCGCTTGGCGCGCGACGTCTGGGCGACGCAGCACGGCGGTCTCGGTGACCTCCAGGCAGATCGCGCTGGCGGGGACGCCGCTCTCGCGCAGCGCGCGCTCTACGACGGCGACGAAGTCGATCTGCGCGAGCTGGCGCGCGGAGACGTTGACCGAGACCCAGAGGTCGCGGCCCTGCGCGCGCCAGGCGGCCAGCTGGCGGCAGGACTCCTCGAGCACCCAGGCGCCGATCGGCACGATCAGCCCGTCGTCCTCGGCGATGCGCAGGAATGCTCCGGGAAGCAACTCCCCGAGGTCGGGGTGGTCCCAGCGCAGCAGCGCCTCGCAGGCGATCGGCATGCCGTCGACCATCGCGACCAGCGGCTGGAAGACGACGCGCAGCTCGCGGCGCTGCAGCGCGCCGCGCAGCTGGGCGGCGAGCTCCAGCCGGCGGCGGACCTCCTCGGCCAGCGCGGCGTCGAAGACCTCGGCGTGACCGCGACGACCCTGGCCCTTGGCGCGGCGCAGCGCGACGTCGGCGTCGCGGATCAGCTCCTCGGGGTCGATGCCCGGCTCGCGTGCGACGGCGACGCCGACACTTCCGGTCACCGAGACCAGGCCGTTGCGGGTCGGGATCGGCCGCGAGAACGCGCCGTGGACACGCTCGATGACGGCCTCGATACCGTGGGCGCCACCGTCGGCCAGGCCCTCGGCCACGACCAGGAAACGGTCGCCGCCGAAACGCCCGACGGTGTCGGCCGCCCGCAGGCGCTCGGTCAGACGGTCGGCGATGGCCCGGAGGACGATGTCGCCGCCGGCGTGGCCATGGGTGTCGTTGATGGTCGTGAGGTCGTCGATGTCGACCAGCAGCGCGACCGCGGCGCCGGCGCTGCGGCCCAGGCGCGCGATCGCGGCGCTGAGGCGGTCGGTGGCCAGCGCGCGGTTGGCGACGCCGGTCAGCGCGTCGTGCAGGCTGTGGCGCTCGAGCTCCTTGCGCGTGGTGATGTCCTTAGCCACCGCGCTCCACTCGCTGCCGTCCCAGCGGGCGCTCCACAGCAGCCAGCGCCAGACGCCGTCGCGGGTGCGCAGCCGGTTCTCGTAGCGCGTGGTGCAGGGCGTGGCGTCCGTGGCGCGCGCGATCTCCTGGCAGGTGCGCTCCAGATCCTCTGGGTGCACGAAGTTCAGGTACGGCTCGGCCATCAGCTCGTCGCGCGACCAGCCGAGGACGGCCTCCCACTCTGGGTTCAGGCAGGTGAAGTAGCCGCGGCGATCGGCGATGGCGAGCAGGTCGGGAGACCGGTCGAAGAACCGCTCCACGTCCCCCTTGGACGAACCCATGAGCGAAATGGTCGACTCGAAACACAGAGAACTTGAGCGTTCATACGCAGTTTCAGCGCATGAACGCGGGCTCACCTCAGCTGGTGAACCGCTCGTCTCCGCCGCTGCCGGGCGAGATCGTGATCTGCCGCTCCGCGGCGACCGCCTCGACCATGTCGGCCTCCTCGGCCTCGCGCTCGAGGTTCTCCTCGTGATCGCCGTCGCAGAGCACGCGGAAGTTGCCGGTCACACCGCTGTCGGCGTGGATCGTGATGCCCGGCAGGATCTCCTCGCCCTCGTCGAAGCCGAGGCGATCCAGGTCGAAGTGCGCGAGCCCGATCCCGTACGCGTTGTGCGTCGGGTTCTCGCGATCGTGGGCGTTGATCGCGATCTGAAAGGCCTGGAGGTTCTTGGCGATCTTCGACGGGTCGGACATGCTCGTTGGGAGGCTACCCGGCGGCAGCGCGCCGCTGCACGCGCGCGACGAGCTCGGCGGTGTGCGGGGCGAGCAGGTCGTGGCAGCGCGCGGCGCGCAGGACGGCGCCGCCGATGGCGTCGAGCTCGTGATCGGGACGGTTGGCCGTGACGTCGGCTCTGAGGGAGGATGAGGCGTTGTCGGGCAGGCCGCGGAGCTCGGCGACGACGGTGTCGGCGTCGATCGTCGCGCCTTCTGCGTTGGCGACGGCCGCGACTTCGCGGGCGACGGCTTCGGCGGTGTCGCGGACGTCGCCCAGCGGTGCGTCGGCGGCGGTCGTGGCCAGCGCGAGCGCGGCGAGGCGCGAGAGCTTGGCCCAGAGGACGTCGGCTTCGGAGCCGCCTGTGGCGATGTCGATGTTCGCTTGGCTCAGCGCCCGTTCGAGGACGGGTGCGCCGGGCTGAGCGAGGGTGATGGTCAGAAACGGAGCGCGGTGTACCACTTGGGTTGGGCTGTCTCGGTGAGCCTGAACGCGGACCGTGGCGGCGACGACATCGTCGAACCGCGTGCGGAGGGTCGCGACGTGGTCGACGCCGTTGAGCAGCGGGACGACGGTGGCGGGGGTGGTGGTGACGCGCTTGAGGGCTTCGGCGAGCTGCGGCGCCTTGACCGCGACGAGGAGGATGTCGGCGCGCTCGTCGAGGGTGGTGCGGGCGTCGACCTTCGTCACGTGGTCGCCGAAGCGGGGGCTAGTGACCGTGATGCCGCTTGCGTTGATGGCCTCCGCGCTCGCCTCGCGGGTGATGAGCGTCGTCGCGACACCAGCGCGCGTCAGCTCGGCGCCGATGAGGGCGCCAACGGCCCCGGAGCCGAGGATGGCGATGGTGGGCTGGCCGGGCATGCGGGGCGGGATAGTGGCAGGCGGTCGGCCTGCCGTGGCACGGGGCGTGGGCTGGAGCTCAGCGCAAACGCTGGTCGCGCTGCGATGCGTGGTCTGTCGGCACCGAGGAGAGCGAGCGGGGTCGGCGCCTCGCCGCGCGGCGGTCGTCCGCCAGCGTCTGGACTGGCGATTCGGGACCGCATCGTCGACGCATCGGTCCGAGCGCCCGCGGAGGACGAGCCGCGCCGCGAGGCGCCGCTCACACTCACTCCTCTCGGTGACGACAGACCACAATGCGCACCATTAGCCAACGCCCGCGCTGAGCGCCAGCCACGTCGGCGCGCCACCAGCAGACCAACCCCCTACGTCTGCTCCTCGTCCGTCAGCCAGCGCCGCGACAGCTTCGGCGCTTCCCACGCCTCCATCGCGTCGAGCAGCTCGACTGGATCCGAGGACGACAACAACAGGCGACGGTGGTCGGACCCCACGAACTGCTCGGTCGTCATGTGATCCAACAAGGCGACCAGCGGACCCCAGAAGCCGTCGACGTCAAACAACCCGATCGGCTTCCGATGCAGCCCGAGCTGCGACCACGACAACATCTCGATGACCTCCTCGAGCGTCCCGATGCCGCCGGGCAGCACGAGGAACGCGTCGGCCAGGTCGGCCATCAGCATCTTGCGCTCGTGCATCGTCTCGACGACGCGCAGGTCGGTGACGCCGTTGTGGCCGATCTCACGATCATCGAGGAAGCGCGGGATCACGCCGGTGACCTCACCGCCACCCTCCAGCGCCGCGTCGGCCAGCACGCCCATCAGCCCAAGCGAGCCGCCGCCGTAGACCACGTTGGAGCCCCGGCGCGCGAGCTCGGTGACGATCGTGCGCGACGCCTCGGCGTATTCCGCGTTGGCGCCGGGCGCGGAGCCGGCGTACACACAAACGCGCGAGAACGGACTCACGCGCGCACCACCTCGGCGGCGCGAGCGAGTCCCTGGCCGAGGTCCGTGCTCACGCGTCGACCAGCACGCCGGGGTTCAGCACGCCTGCGGGGTCGACGGCGCTCTTGGCCGCGCGCAGCGCAGCGGCGAAGAGATCGGGGCGCTGGGCGTCGTACCACTCGCGGTGGTCGCGGCCGACCGCGTGGTGGTGGGTGATCGTCCCGCCCGCGGTGAGGATGGCGTCGGAGGCTGCGCGCTTCATCTCCTCCCACTGTGCCAGTTCGTCGCCGCGACGTGCCGGCGCGAGCACGGTGAAGTACGGCGCCGGGCCGTCGGGATAGACGTGCGTCAGACGACAGGTCACGCGGCAGGGTTCGCCGAGCGCTTCGCGGACCGCACCGGTCACCGCCGCGTGGAAGTCGGGCCAGCGCTCCCACGTGATCGCGGTCTCGAAGGTGTCGCTGAGGACGCCGAGTTGCAGCAGCGCGTCGCGGAGGTAGGGCATGGCGATGAAGGCCTCGCGCCAGGCACCGACGGCACCGGAGCCGTTGCCGCTCGGTTCATCCCACGCACCGCCGTGCGCCTTGGCAATCGCCAAACCGCGCGCGAGAAGACCATCAACTTCACTGTCGGTCGACTCGAAGCCGAGCACGAGCAGCGCGAAGGTGCCATCACCCGCGCCTGTCTGTTGCGCCTCCAGCGCATCCACCAGCCGGCAGTTCGCCGGGTTCAGCCCCGACTGCGCCAGCTCCCGCACCGCCTCGCCGGCGATCATGAAGTCCTTGAACCGCACCGCCCGCGACGCGCGGAACGTCGGCTTGGGCTGCACCCGCACCCACGCCTCGGTGATCACGCCGAGGACGCCCTCGGAGCCCAGCAGCATCCGGTCGGGTGACGGCCCGGCGCCGGAGCCCGGCAGCCGCCGCGACTCCCACGCCCCCGACGGCGTGATCGCGCGGACCGACTCCACCAGGTCGTCGATGTGTGTCCAAACCGTCGCGAAGTGGCCGCCGGCGCGCGTCGCGATCCAGCCGCCGACGGTCGAGAGCTCGAACGACTGCGGGAAGAAGCGCATCGTCAGCCCGTGCTGCGCCAACTGAGCCTCCAGCGCCGGCCCCGCGACGCCGCCCTGCACCCGCGCCGCGCGCGAGACCGCATCGACTTCTACAACTTGGTCCAAGTGCGACAGGTCGAGCGAGACCACGCCGAGCCGATCGCTCGGCACGCGCGGCTCGACCCCGCCGACCACGCTCGTCCCGCCGCCGAACGGAATGACCGCGACATCCTCGGCCGCTGCCCACTCCAGCACTGCCTCGATGTCATCCTCACTGCGCGCGAAGGCGACCGCATCCGGCGGATGGTCGATCCGCCCGCGGAACGCCCGCACGGTGTCGGGGAACGAGCGCCCATAGGCGTGCTCGATGCGATCGCGCGGGTCGACCGACCACGGCGCCCCCGGCGGCGCCGCGATCCGCGGCGCGGGCAGCACGATCGACCCCAAGTCGACCGGCTCCTCGATCGTCTCCGGCAGCGGGAAGCCGAGCACGTCGCGCACCAGCGGCGCAAGGGCGGCCGCATCAAGCTTGCCGTCCTCAAAGCCCCAGCCCCACCACGAACGGCGACGGCTCATCGCACACCCGCCTTCTTGCTCGCCCGGCGTCGTCGACCCATCGTCGCGCCCGCAGGCTCGCGCAACCGCACGGCCTTGCTCCGCGGGCGCTGACCCGCCGCCGCCTCGCTGCCGAGCAGCACCGTCGCCTGCGCGCTCAATACCCCTCCATTGCCATGTGCCAGCACCACGTCCTTGCCCTCCTCGCGCACCTCGCGCACCGCTTCGACCAGGAGCGGCAGCCCGTTCATACCGGGATGCCCGTAGCTGAGCCCGCCGCCGCTGGTGTTGACCCGTAACGACCCACCGGGCGCGATCGCACCGTCGGCGACAAACGCACCACCTTCGCCCTTCTCACAGAACCCCAAGTCCTCCAAGAACAAAATCGGGGTGATCGTGAAGGCGTCATAGAGCTGCGCGGACTCCACGTCGGCCGGCCGCAGCCCGGCCTCCGCGAACGCCCGTGCGCCGGAGTCGACCGCGGCCGTCACGGTGAGGTCCGGCATGGAAGAGATGTGACGATGGCTCTGGGCCTCGGCCGCGCCGAGCACGAAGACCGGCGGCCGGCGCAGCGTCCGCGCCCGCGCGACCGACGTCACGACGATCGCCGCACCGCCGTCGGTGACCAGGCAGCAGTCGCGCACGCCGAGCGGATCGCAGACGCGCGGCGCAGCGGCCACGTCCTCCAGCGTCAGGTCCTCACGACACCACGCACCCTCGCGCTGCTGCGCCCACCGCCGCGCGCTCACGGCGACCCACGCCAACTGCTCGGCCGTCGTCCCGTACTCGTGCATATGCCGTGAGGCCGCCAGCGCGTACGCCGCGACCGGCAGCGGCGGCCGGTACGGCGCCTCCCACGGATCGATCTCCTGGACCGAGGCGCTCCCGCGGCCGACCGACCGCTGCGTCGACCCGTAGGCGATCAGCGCCACCTCGCAGAGCCCGGCGGCGATCGCGGCGCGCGCGTGGTTGACGTGGGCCATCGGCGACGCGCCGCCGATCATGGTGGAGTCGGTGTAGCGCGGTTGGATGCCGAGATCCTCGGCCAGCGTCACGCTCGCCCACGGCAGCTGCGTCGCCGCCGCGAAGACGCCGTCGACATCCTCGATCGTCAGCCCCGCATCGGCCAGCGCGGCGCGCGCAGCCTCGGCCATCACGTCGGCGGCCGACAGGCCAGGGAGCGCCTTGCCCATCTGCGCCTCGGCGGCGCCGGCGATCGCGACGCCGGTCACGCGGGATCCGTTTCGAACACCGGGACCGGCGCATCGCCGCCCGCTTCACCATCACGCCACGCCAGCCGCACGCGCGCACCGACGACCACATCCTCCGGCGCGACGCCCACGAGCGTGCTCATCATCCGAAAGCCCTCGTCGAGATCGACCAGCACGATGTTGTAGGCGTCGCCATCGCGCGAACGCGCCACCGTCGTCGCGTAGACCGTTCCGCCCCCCGCGCTGACCCGCCACACGCTCGGCCCCACGCGCGGCCGGAAGACCGGCAGGCCGTCCTCGCCGACCTGATAGGCGAGCTCCCGCCGGTGGCAGTGCTCCATATACACGTCCGCGGGCGAGCGCTCCAAGACGCCGCCAGCGTACCCTCCAACGTCGATGACGCAAGCGCACGCACCCGCGCTCCTGGCCCGCGGCCCCTGGGACGCCGACCAGGTGCACGCGGTCTGGCGGGACGAGGCCTTCGTCGCCGACGAGGCGAAGGTCGGCGCCGCCGACGCCGCGATCGCCGCCCTGCGCGACCGTGGCTCGCCCAGCCATGACGGCACCGGCGCGCGGCTCGTCGGCTTCGCGACCGAGGGCGAGGCCCTGCATGTCGAGTTGCAGCCGCTGCGCTGGGCGCTGCGCCTGGTCGACGGCGATGCGTCGGCGACGATCTCCGCGCTCTGCGTCGTGCGCGACAGCGAGGGCCGCTGGCTCGCCGGCCGCCGCGCCGATTGGCTTGCCTCCTGGGCCGGCCGCTGGGCGCTCGGCGCCGGCGGCGCCGTCGACGAGGGCGAGAGCCCCTTCACCACGCTGACGCGCGAGCTCGACGAGGAGTGGTCGGTGACCGCCGAGCGTGTCCGCGGCGAGGCGCTGGTCCGGCTCCCGCACAACCTCATCATGTTCATCGGCCAGGCCTGGCTTGCCGCCGGCGCCACCGTCACGCCCGACCACGAGCACGACGCCCACGCGTGGTGGCCGGCGCAGATCGACGACTGGCCAAAAGAGGCCGATGAGCCGCTGCGTCGAATGGCGCGGCTGTTGCAGTGACCACCGCCACGCGCCTCACCCCGTCGTTCACGACGCTCAAGCACCTGTCGTTCGCCCACTCGACCGTCTACGCGATCCTGCTCGCGGTCTGGCTGATCCCTGGCCTGCACACGCTCGAGTTCGTCTTCGGGCTGGCGCACGGCCTGGGCTGGATTGCGATGTGTCTGTTATCGATCGAGGCGCTCCGGGCACGCGTGATCTCACTGCAACTTGCGGTCGCCGTGGCCGTAATAGGTGCTGTAGGCCCCTTCGTGGGCTCCTACGAGTTCATCCGCGAGACGCGCCGACGGAACCTAACGGGCGCTAACACGCAACAGCGCTAGAGTCAAGAAAAGAGACATGGCCGTCGAAGCCGCAGCGATTCAGGTCACCTTGCCCGCCATGGGCGAATCGGTGACGGAAGGCACCATCCTGGAGTGGCACAAGCAGGTTGGTGACACCATCGAGGCCGACGAGATCATCGTCGAGGTCTCGACCGACAAGGTGGACGCGGAGGTGCCCGCTCCCGCGAGCGGAACCATCGTGGCGATCCACTTCGCCGAAGGCGACACCGTGCAGGTGGGCTCCGTGCTCGCCGAGATCGCGGCTGGCGCAGGAATCGGACCCGCCCACCCCTCCCCATCGCCCAACGGCGACGGCCCTCCTGCGCCTGTGGCAGACGCCGCCGAGAGCGACGCGCCCGGCGAAATCATCGACATCACGACGCCCGCCGGCGGCGAGTCGGTCACCGAGGGCACCATCCTGGAGTGGGCGGTCAAGGTCGGCGACCACGTCGACGACGGCGACACGGTCGTCGAGATCTCCACCGACAAGGTCGACATGGAGCTGCCCGCCCCCGCGGCCGGCACCATTACCGAGCTGCTCGCCGAGGAGGGCGCGACGGTTGTCGTTGGGCAAGTCATCGCCCGAATGAACACCGCCCCCACCCACCCCGGCGCTCCCGCCGGCGCTTCGGCGAAGAGCGCTCCGTCACCCAACGGCGCAGCAGCAGCGCCCGCGCCGGCCATCGACACCGACACCAAGGCAACCCCCGTCGCTGCGCGCGTCGCCGCCGCCGAAGGCGTCGACCTCGCCGCCGTCACCGGCACCGGACCCAACGGCCGCATCACCAAGGACGACGTCCTCGACTTCGACCCGTCAACCCAGACGGGCACGCGCACCGTCCTCAAGGGCGCCGCCGCCATGCTCGCGCGCTACATGGACGACTCGCGCGAGATCCCGACCGCGACGTCGTTCCGCACGATCACCGTCACGACGATGGACGCGCGGCGCAAGCAGCTCAAGGAGGCCGGCCAGAAGGTCTCCTTCACCCACCTGATCGCCTACGCCATCGCGCTCGGCGCCCAGCAGGACATGCCGGTCATGTCCCATCACTTCGACACGATCGACGGCAAGCCGACGCGCATTGACGACGGCGCCGTCAACCTCGGCATCGCCGTCGACGTCGAGAAGAAGGACGGCACCCGCACCCTGATGGTGCCCGTCATCCGCGACGCCGGCCGCCTCAGCTTCGCCGACTTCAAGGCCGCCTTCGACGCGCTGATCGCCAAGGCGCGCGAGAACAAGCTCGGGGCCGACGACCTCGTCGGCGCCAACGTGCAGCTCACCAACCCGGGCGGCATCGGGACGATCGCGAGCGTCCCGCGCCTGATGAAGGGCAACGGCACGATCGTCGCCACCGGCTCGATCGCCTACCCCGTCGGCCTCGGCAACATCGGCGACATGATCGGCGCCGAGAAGGTCATGACCATGACCTCGACCTACGACCACCGCGTCATCCAGGGCGCGGAGTCCGGCCGCTTCCTCCAGGTCGTCGAGTCTTACCTCCAGGGCGAGCACAGCTTCTACGACGGCGTCTTCGCCTCGCTCGGCGCAGCGCTCGGCCCTGCGCCCACGCCGCCCGCCCCCGCCGCCGCGGCAGCCGCCGCCCGCGCCGGTGCCGAGAGCGCCGCACGCTCCGGCGACCGCCGCGCGCAGGTCATCGACGAGGAGCTGCTGCAGGCCGTCCAAGCGGCGACGTCGGTCCTCAAGGCCCACCGCACCCACGGCCACCTGGCCGCCCGCCTCGACCCGCTCGGCACCGAGCCCGAGGGCGACCCCGCGCTCGATCCCGACACCGTCGGCCTCACGCCCGAGCTGATGGCCAAGATCCCGGCCAAGATCCTGCGGATGCATGTCCCGGGCGCGACGCTGGCCGACGCGCTGCCGCATCTGAAGGAGACCTACTGCGGCACGATCGCCTACGAGATCGAGCACATCGCCTCGCACCGCCAGCGCACCTGGCTGCGCCAGAAGATCGAGGGCGGCGAGTTCCGCAAGCCGCTGACGACCGAGGAGCAGAAGGCGCTGCTGACGCGCCTGATCGAGGTCGACGCGTTCGAGCGCTTCATGCACAAGGCCTATCTCGGCCAGAAGCAGTTCTCGATCGAGGGACTCGACATGTCGGTCCCGATGATCGACGAGATGATCCAGCTCGCCGCCGCGCACGGCGCGCGCGAGGTGGTCGTCGGCATGGCCCACCGGGGCCGGCTCAACGTGCTCGCCCACAACCTGGGCCGCCCGTACGAGACGATCTTCGCCGAGTTCGAGGGCGCCTCCACGCTGGAGGCGGTCACCACGATCCCGCAGGGCGGCACCGGCGACGTCAAGTACCACCACGGCGCCCAGGGCTCCTACCAGCTGCCCAACGGCGAGTCGATCCTCGTCAACCTCGAGAGCAACCCCTCGCACTTGGAGTTCGTCCACCCGGTCGTCGTCGGCGCCGCGCGCGCCGCGCAGACCACGCGCCAGGGCCCGCACGCCCACCGCGACACCGACGCGGCGATGCCGATCGTCCTGCACGGCGACGCGGCCTTCCCCGGCCAGGGCGTCGTCGCCGAGTCGCTGAACCTCCAGGCGCTCGACGGCTACAAGGTCGGCGGCACGCTCCATCTGGTCACCAACAACCAGGTCGGCTTCACCACCGACCCGGAAGACGCCCGCTCGACGCGCTGGGCCTCGGACATCGCCAAGGGCTACGACGTCCCGATCATCCACGTCAACGCCGACGACGTGCAGGCCTGCATCCACGCCGTGCGCCTCGCCTTCGCCTACCGCGAGGAGTTCGGCCACGACGTCGTCATCGACCTGATCGGCTACCGCCGCTTCGGCCACAACGAGGCCGACGAGCCCGCCTACACCCAGCCCGAGATGTACGTGAAGATCAAGGGCCACAAGCGCGCCGCCGAGATCTGGGCCGACCGCCTGGTCGCCGAGAGCACGATCTCCAAGGACGAGGTCGAGGCCCAGCGCCAGGCGATCTGGGATCGGCTGAGCGCGCTACACGCCGACCTCAAGGCCAAGATCAAGGCCGCCGAGGCGGCAGGCGGCGTGACGCAGCAGACCGGCGAGTACCAGCTCGACCGCTCGCCGTCGCCCGACGTGCCGACGGCGGTGTCGCACGAGCGCCTGCAGACGCTCAACGGCGAGCTGCTGACCACGCCCGAGGGCTTCACCGTCCATCCCAAGCTCGTCAAGCAGCTGGAGCGCCGGCGCGCCGCGCTGGGCGCCGACGGCGGCATCGACTGGGCCCACGCCGAGCAGTTGGCCTATGCGTCGCTGCTGACCGAGGGCACGCCGATCCGCCTGACCGGCCAGGACGTCGAGCGCGGCACGTTCTCCCAGCGCCATCTGGTGCTGCACGACGCCAAGACCGGCCAGACCGTCTGCCCGATCCAGTCGCTGCCGGGCGCGCTCGCGCCGTTCGAGCTGCACAACTCGCCGCTGTCAGAGATCGCCTGCCTGGGCTTTGAGTACGGCTACTCGGCCGAGGCGCCCGAAACGCTGGTGCTCTGGGAGGCGCAGTTCGGCGACTTCGCCAACGGCGCGCAGGTCATCATCGACCAGTTCATCACCAGCGGCCTGGCCAAGTGGGGCCAGACCTCGCGGCTGACGCTGCTGCTCCCGCACGGCTACGAGGGCTCCGGTCCGGAACACTCCTCCGCGCGCATCGAGCGCTTCCTGCAGAGCGCCGCAGAGGGCAACGTCCGCGTCGCGAACCTGACGACGCCGGCGCAGTACTTCCACCTCCTGCGGCGTCAGGCGCGGATCACCAAGCAGCGCCCGCTGGTGATCTTCACGCCGAAGTCGCTGCTGCGCCTGCCGCAGGCGACCAACCGCATCGAGCACCTGGCCGAGTCGAAGTTCTTCCCGGTCCTCGGCGAGCCGCGCGTGCCGATCGAGAAGGTCACGCGATTGGTGCTGTGCACCGGCAAGATCTACTACGACTTGGTGTCGCACCCCAACCGCGCCGACAACGAGGGCGTGGCCGTCGGCCGCATCGAGTTGTTGTACCCCTTCCCCGAGGCGCAGGTCCTGGAGCTCATCAACACCTACCCGAACCTCAAGGAGGTCGTGTGGGCCCAGGAGGAGCCGCGCAACATGGGCGCCCGCGCGCACATGTCGCCGCGGTTGCTGCAGGTGCTGCCCAAGCACCTGGCCTTCGGCTACGTCGGGCGCCCCGAGCGCGCCGTGACCGCCGAGGGCTACCCGGCCGCGCACACAGCTGAGCAGAATCGCATCCTGCGGACCGCGCTGGACCTGTCGGTGCCGGCGTCGATGTACCCCATCAAGACGCCGGGCGAGCGCTGAGCGCTTCGGCGGGGCGGGCGGGCCGATTTTCCGCCACCGAGCGGCGCGCCCGGATCGGGTTGCGCCATCGGCTGGCGACGGACGCGCATGCGGCGTGCGCTGAGGAGGTCGCGGCGGGTCTCGTCGCCGTGCACAGCACCGACGCGGCGTCGGTCATCGTCGCGATGTGGGCGCGGTTGCGCGACCGCGCCGCGACGGCGGCCGAGGTCGAGCGCGCGCTGTATGACGAGCGCACCCTGCTGCGGCTGATGGCGATGCGGCGGACGATGTTCGTCGTCGACCGTGAGGTCGCGCCAGTCGTCCACGCCGCCTGCTCGCTGACGGTCGCGGCGCGCGAGCGGGCGAAGTTGTTGAAGTTGATGGAGGAGAACGGTGTCGGCGGGGTGCGGCGCCAGGCGTGGCTGGCCAAGGCCGAGGCGTCGGCGCTGGAGGCGTTGGCGTCGCGCGGCGAGCTGACCGCGACTGAGCTGGCCGAGAGCGACCCGCGGCTCGGGGCCGAGCTGGTGCTCAGCCGCGGCGCCAAGTATGAGGCGCGCGTGAAGATGGCCAGCCGCGTGCTGATCGTGCTCTCCGCCGAGGGCCGCGTGGTGCGGGCACGACCGCGCGGCGGCTGGACCTCCACGCAGTTTCGCTGGGCGGCGATGGAGGACTGGGCCGGCGCGCCGCTGGCCGAGCTTCCGGCAGCCGAGGCGGAAGCAGCGCTGGCGGTGCGGTGGCTGCAGGCTTACGGGCCGGCAAGCGCCGACGACCTGCGCTGGTGGACGGGCTGGACGGCGACGCAAACCAAGCGCGCGCTGGCCCAAGATGGTGTTGTTGCCTGCGTTCTGGACGACGGCGAGCCGGGCGTGGTGCTGGCCGACGACGTCGAGCCGGTCGGCGCGGTGGCGCCCTGGGTCGCGCTGCTGCCGGCGCTGGACGCCACGCCGATGGGCTGGAAGCGCCGCGACTTCTACCTCGGCGAGCACGCCGAGCGACTCTTCGACGTCAACGGCAACGTGGCGCCAACCGTCTGGGCCGACGGCCGGATCGTCGGCGGCTGGGCGCGCCGGAAGGACGGCGAGATCGCGTTTGGGTTGTTGGAGGACATCGGCGCTGAGGCGTCGACCGCCGTGGCAGCGGAGGCCGCCGCGCTTGCGCCCCGGCTCGGCGACGCCACCCTCGCACCCCGCGCCCGCGGCTACGCGCCGCTGGAGCGCGAGCTGCTGCGTTAGCTTGCTCGGTCGATGGCCGACGAGACGATCCTGCACATCACGACCGACGCCGGCTGGGCGACCGCGCAGGCCGACGGCGAGCTGGTGACGCCCTCGCTGGACGAGGAGGGCTTCATCCACTGCTCGACCTTCGCGCAGCTGGAGGCGACGGCGAATCGCATCTTCCGCGGGAGTGGCGACCTGTTGCTGTTGGAGGTCGACATCGACCAGCTGACCGCGCCGCTGAAGTGGGAGCGCGCGACCGACGTCGGCGACGAGTTCCCGCACATCTATGGCCCGCTGAACCTCGACGCCGTCATCGGGACGCAGCCGCTGCCCGAAGGCCCAGACGGCTACACGTTCTCCGGCTGAGCCGCCCACCCGGGCAGCGTTACGACTCTGTGCCGAGCGCCGCGAGGACGCGCGCCGCGGCGGGCGCGACGTCGGGCTCCAGGCGACCCAGCAGGTCGCGCCAGCCCGGCTGCAGCGCGATCGCGCGGCGGACCTGCGCCAAGCCCACGGCGCGGTCGCCGTGGTCGAACTCCGCCAGCCCCGCCCAGAACAGCAGCTCGTGGTTGTCGGGCGCCAGCGCGGCGGCCGCGCGGTAGGCCTCGCCGGCCTCGGCATGCCGGCCCTCGCCGGTGAGGTGGTCGCCCGCGGTGGCCAAGGTGTAGGCGTCGTGCAGAAGCAGCAGGCGCTCGAGCTCGTCCAGCGGCTCAGGATGGTCCTCGACGCGCAACTCGACGACGCGCTCCCAGGGCTCCCCGGCCGCCGGCACGACCACCAGCGCCGACGACTGCCGACCGCGGACGTCGCCACCTGCAGACTCGGCACCCCGCAGCGCCGCGAGCATCCGCCGCGCCAACGGCCCGGTCGCATGCGTGAACGCCTCTGCCATCGCGGGCCACACGGACTCCGAGGCCATCATGTTGGCCTGGACGCTGAAGTCATCGCCGACCGCGTGCCCGGCGTGCGCGATGCAGCCCGACCCCGTATGGGTCGCCGGCGGACCATCCACACCAAGAACTGCGACCTGCCGGAACACCGCCGCCTCGTCACCGGCCAACAGCGCACGCAACGCCTCGTCAGGAGCCGCCCCGCCACCCAGCGCGTCCAGCAGCCGCGGCCCATACGCCGGCTCGACGATCGACTGCGTCGCCACCGCCCCCACCCCCGGCCGCGCCCAGGTCACCAACGACCCGACCGAGAACCAATGCGACTGCACGGCCGCCCCCAGCTCGCCGCTGTCGGGGTCGCGTGCGACGATCGAGTACGTGCCTCGGCGAACCATGGCCCAAGCATCCCATCAGGCGATCCTCGATCGCATCGCCGAGATCCCGGAGGGCTTCGTGCGGACCTACGGCGACCTCTCCCCCGGCGCGCCGCGCCTCACGGGCACCGTGCTGCGGCTCAACGACGACGCCGACGTGCCGTGGTGGCGCGTGGTTCGCGCCGACGGCTCGCTGGCCAAGGGTGAGCGCCAGCGCGCGCTGCTCTTCGACGAGGGCGTGCCGTTCCTGCGCAACGGGAAGATCGACCTTCGCGTCGCCCGCATCCCGCACGACGTGTGAACATGGCGCGCTCCATGCCCAACATCTACGACCCCGACTTCGACGAGCAGCGCGACACCATCGACGGCTTCCACACGCAGCGCGCGCGCCTCGGCTACCAGCTCGGCACCGAGCGCATCGGCCTCAGCCTGTGGTTGGTGCCGGCCGGCCAGACCGCGTACCCCTATCACTTCCACCTCACCGAGGAGGA
The DNA here is from genome assembly GCA_963836485.1 of uncultured Conexibacteraceae bacterium. GTDB lineage: Bacteria > Actinomycetota > Thermoleophilia > Solirubrobacterales > Solirubrobacteraceae > Baekduia. The sequence continues at coordinate 197,951 of CAWIJS010000008.1, forward strand.
AGTGCTGGTCCTGCTCGAAGGCGACCTCGCGCTGCGCACGCCGACCGGCTGGGAGCGCGTCCGCCGCGGCGACGTCGTCCGCTTCCCCGTCGGCGAGGACGGCGCCCACCAGCTCGTCAACGACGGCACCATCGACGCCCGCTTCCTGGCCGTCAGCACCCACGGCCAACCCGACGTCGTCCTCTACCCCGACGAAGGCAAGATCGGCTCGGCCGAGCGCACCCCGGACGGCACGGGTCTCAAGGTGTACTTCAAGCTCGAGGACGCGGTCCCCTACGACGAAGGCATCACGCGTCCGGAGGTCGGCGATGTGGATCCAGCGTGAGCTGACGCTCGATCCACGGCCGCGTGGCTTCCATCTCGTCACGCGCGAGGTGGCAACAGCACTCCCCGAGTTGAACGACATCTCGGTCGGCCTCCTGCACCTCCACATCCTCCACACGAGCGCGTCGCTCACCCTCAACGAGAACGCCTCGCCCGACGTGCGCCGCGACTTCGAGACGTGGGCCAACGCCGCGGTGCCCGAGGACTTCGCCTGGACCCACACCGATGAGGGCGCCGACGACATGCCTGCCCATGTCAAAGCCTCGTTGATGGGCCCGTCGCTCACGTTGCCCGTCGGCGGCGGCCGGCTCGCGCTCGGCACCTGGCAGGGCATCTATCTCTGCGAGCACCGCGACCATGGCGGCGCCCGCCGGCTGGTCGCGACGCTCAACGGCGAATGACCGCCGGCCCGTACGCCGATCTGGTCGCCGCGCACGGCCTCAGCGCCGCGCACCGGATCGTCCTCGACCACATCCCCGACGGCACGCGCGTGCTCGACGTCGGCTGCGCCACCGGCTACCTCGCCGCCGAGCTCGCACGCCGCGGCTGCACGGTCGACGGGATCGAGGTCGATCCGGCGGCCGCGCAGCAGGCCCGCGCCCACTGTCGCGAGGTGACCGTCGGCGATCTTGAAGCGCCCGCCACCCGCGCCGAGGTCGAGCGGATGCTCGCGAACGCGGGGGTGGGTGGGCCCGAGATCATCATCTGCGCCGATGTGCTGGAACATCTGCGCGACCCGTGGACCGTCCTGGCCTGGCTGCGCACGCTGCTGGCGCCCGGCGGCCGCGCGGTGATCTCCGTGCCGAACATCGCGCACTGGACCGGCCGCCGGGCGCTGCTGAGTGGCCGCTTCGACTACACCAACTACGGCCTGTTCGACCGCACGCACCTGCGCTTCTTCACCCGCGCGAGCGCAGCGGAGCTGGCGCGCCGTGCAGGCTTCGCCGTCCGGGCGGAACGTCTGGCAGGCGCCCCGTTGCCGCTGGAATCACGGGTCCCAGCGCTGGCACGGGTGCGCGACCGGTGCGTACGCCGGTATCCCGAGCTCCTCGCGTTGCAGTTCGTGTTGGTGCTGGCTGTGGATCAACCAGGGCCATAGCGGGTCCTCCTCCACTCCTTGATGTCATCGGGCAGCGGCCGCGTGCTCATCGGCCCCGCTCCCAGCAGCTCCGGTTCCAGTCGCGTTCGGACCAGCTCGCCGCCGACCGCGTCGACGCGCAGCGCTGAGGTCCCCGGCCGCGCGCTGACGACACGGACCAACTCGGTGTCCTCGAAGACAAGCCCGACGCCGTCGTCGGCAGCCCAGCCACCCGGCAGCTCGCCGGTGCGCACGGCCTCCAGCCAGACCGGCAGGCGCTCGGGCTCGCCGTCGGCGTGCACGGTCAGCGAGCCGGGCAGGAAGCCCAGGCCCGGATTGGCCTCGGGCGGGCCAAACGACTTCGTGCAGCCACCCTCGAACCAGCACATGGCGCCGGCGCTGAGGCCCGCCAGGACGATCCCCCGCTGCCACGCCTCGCGCAGCACCTCGTCAAGGCCGTGAGCGGCCCAGATCGCCAGCAGGTTGCGCAGCGAGCCGCCGCCGACGTAGACGACGTCGTGGGCCAGGACGATCTCGCGCAGCGAGCGTGGGTCGCCGTGGCGGCGAAAGAGCGACAGGACCGTGGCGAGCGCGGCGCGGCGGCCATAGGTCGCGTGAAACGACGCGATCTGCTCGTTGGGGTCGCCTGAGGCGGTCGGCAGGAAGAGGATCCGCGGCTCGCGGCGGCCGCAGAGCTCCAGGACCAGCTCGTCGAGCGCGGGATCGCCGGCCGGCGACGTGAAGCCGCCACCGCCCATCGCGAGGATCGTCGGCGTGCGGTCGGGTTTGCGACCTGCGGCCGTCACGCCACTGATCGCATGACGCTGCGACCGTCCGCGGTCCGGGATTGGGTCGTCATGCGACCGCCAACGCCGCGCGCTCGCCCAGGTAGTTCACCGCGAGCGGATGCTCACCGTCGGTGGAGACGCGAAACGCGCGCGCCTTGGGTCGCGAGGACACAGCGCGGAGCAGCTCGCGCCCCTCGAAGTGCAGGGCCGCGCCGTCCTCGGCGGCGTAGCCCTCGCGCAACTGGCCCGCCGCGATCATGTCGCGGAAGGCCTCGCCGCGTTCGGCTTCGCCGTCGTAGTGCACGCAGTTGGAGTGTGGCAGCAGGCCCAAGCCGCGCACGGGCTCCGGCGGTCCGTGAAAGGCCGTGATCGCCTCGCTGAACCAGCACAGCGAGCCGGCGCTCAGCCCGCAGAGCATCACGCCGCGCCGCCACGCGCGCTTGAGGATCGTGTCCATGCCGTGCGCGCGCCACGTGCCGAGCAGGCTCAGCACGCTGCCGCCCCCGACGTAGATCAGGTCCTGGCTGAGCAGGTGGGACTCGAGATCGCCCTCGACCGCGCCGGCGCCCTTGTCGCGGCGAAAGAGCGACACGTGGCTGGTGTCGGCCACGGCCGAGAAGCGGCGGTAGAAGCGCACGACGTAGTGGTCGGCGTCGCCCGAGGCGGTGGGGATGAAGCAGACCTTGGGCCGCTCCACGCCTGTCGCTCCCAGCACGTAGTCGTCGAGCAGCGGGTTCCCCGACTCCATCGAGAACCCGCCGCCGCCGAACGCGACGATCTGCGGTGGCCGCATGGACATGCAACGAGGATGCCCACCATGCGGCCACCGCGGCTCGTACGGACGGTCGAAAGCCCGCTCGACCGGTGGTCCTGCTGTGAAGCGCTTAGCGGCCCTGCCACACCGGGTCGCGCTTCTCCTTGAAGGCCGACGCCCCCTCCTTCGCATCCTCGGACGCGAAGACCGGGCCGCTGATCGCACCCTGCTTCTCCCACATCTCCTCGCTGGTCCAGTCGAACTGGCGCTGGACGATCTCCTTGGAGGCGGCCAGCGCCAACGGGCCGTTCTTGACGATGGTGGCCGCCAGCTCCAGCGCCGCGTTGAGGACCTCGCCCTTGGGCGCGATCCGGTTGACGACGCCGAACTCGTGGAAGCGCTCGGCCGGCATCGGATCGCCGGTCAGAGCCAGCTCCATGACCACGTGGTAGGGCATCCGCTTGGGCAGCTGCAGCAGCGCGCCGCCCGCGGCAACCAGCGACCGCTTGGCCTCCGGAATGCCGAGCTTGGCGCCCTCGGCGGCGACGACGAGATCGCAGGCCAGCGCGATCTCGAAGCCACCGGCGACCGCGAAGCCCTCGATAGCGGCGATCAGCGGCTTGCGCGCGCCGCGCTGGGCGATGCCGGCAAAGCCGCGGTCACCGAACCACGGCGACTCGCCCTTGACGAACGCGCCGAGGTCCATCCCCGCGCAGAAGAAGCCGCCGGCGCCGGTCAGGACGCCCAGGCGCAGGCCGTCGTCGGCGTCGAGTTCGTCGAGCGCGGCGGCGATGCCGGAGGCGACGGCGGCGTTGACCGCGTTGCGCACCTCGGGCCGATTGATGGTGATGACGAGGACGCCGTCGCGGCGCTCGGTCAGGACAGCGGGCTGATCGTCAGACATGGCGCGGAAATCTACCCGCGCCATGCTGGCGGGGGACGCTAGGCCGCGACCGGCTCCTGCTCGGTGACCGACGGCGCGGTCCGGGTGAACTCGATCGCACCGTCCTCCAGCGCGCCGCGCTTCAACATCATGATGTCGCGCGCGTAGTTCTGGTACAAGCGCCACGGCGCCCGAATGCCCTGACGCGGGAACTGGTCGATGGCGCGCGAGACGTAGCCCGACTTCAGGTCGATGAAGGGCAGCGTCTGCAGGTTCGCGTCGTGGTTGCGCGGCGTGACCTGGGTGAAGCCGTTGGCGTCCATGTGGTTGAGCAGGCGGCAGACGTACTCGCAGGTCAGGTCGCACTTCAGCGTCCACGAGGCGTTGGTGTAGCCCAGCGCGATCGCCAAGTTGGGGATGTCGCTGAACATCATGCCCTTGTAGCCGATGGTGTCGTTGAGCGCGATCTCGCGGCCATCGACGGCGATCTCCATGCCGCCCAGCGCGAGCAGGTTGAGACCCGTGGCGGTGACGATGCAATCGGCCTCCAGTTCCGCGCCGGAGGTGAGCTTGATCCCGGTCTCGGTGAAGGTCTCGATCGTGTCGGTCGCCACCGAGGCGTTGCCGTTGCGCAGCGCCTTGAAGAGGTCGCCATCGGGGACGAGGCAGACGCGCTGGTCCCACGGGTTGTAGGTCGGCGTGAAGTGGGGGTCCAACGGCACGTTGTCCGGGAGCTGGCGCTGCACCATCTTGGCGATGAGGCCCTTGATGAGCTTGGGCGCGCGACGGCTGAGCCCGAAGAAGACGCCCTGGGTCAGGACGTTCTTCCAGCGGACTACGGCGTAGGCGGCCTTGGACGGCAGCACGCGCCGGATCACGTTGGCGATCGGGTCCTCGCCGGGCAACGCCATGATGTAGCTGGGCGAGCGCTGGAGCATCGTCACGTGGCCGGCGGTCTCGGCCATCGCGGGGACCAGCGTCACGGCCGTCGCGCCGCTGCCGATGACCACGACGCGCTTGCCGGAGTAGTCATAGTCCTGCGGCCAGTGCTGCGGGTGGATGAGCTTGCCGCCAAAGCGGTCGAGGCCGGGGAAGTCCGGCGTGAAGCCCTCGTCGTAGCGGTAGTAGCCCGTGCAGGAGAAGATGAAGGAGGCGGTCAGCTGAACCGTCTCGCCGGTGTCGGTGCGCTCGGCGGTGATGGTCCAGAGAGACTCGGGCGAGGACCACGCGACGCGTGTGACGCGGTGGCCGAAGCGGATGTGCTCCTCGATCCCGCCCTCGGTGGCGGTGTCGCGCACGTAGTCGAGGATCGCCGGACCGTCGGCGATCGACTTCGCCGCAGTCCACGGGCGGAACGAGTAGCCCAACGTGAACATGTCGGAGTCCGAGCGGATGCCCGGATAGCGGAAGAGGTCCCACGTGCCACCGATGGCGTCGCGCGACTCCAGGATGGCGTAGGACTTGCCCGGGCAGTTGGCCTTCAGATGATGGGCTGCGCCGATCCCCGAGAGGCCAGCACCGACGATCAGGACGTCGACGTGTTCCGTGGTCATCCGCTGATGATACGGGCGAACGCCAGCGTTCAGACCAGGAACAGTGTGAGATCGGGCTCACGCTCGCCGCGGAGCACCGCGAGATCCACCTCGACGCAGCGCATTCCGCGCGACGCCGCGAGTACTCGTGCCTGCGGCTTGATCTGCTGGGCGGCCAGAACGCCCTGACAATCGGCCATGGCCGGGTCTTCTCGGAGGCGCTCCAGATAGCGCGTCAGCTGCTCGACGGCATCGATCGTCGCAACCCGCTTGATCTCCACGGCGACCCAACCGTCGTCCTGGTCGCGGCACATGAGATCCACCGGGCCGATGTCGGTCGCCCATTCCCGCTTGACGAGCCGGAAGCCCTCGCCACACCAGTGCGGCTGCTCGGCCAGCAGCTCCTGCAGATGGGCCTCGACGCCATCCTTCTCCAGCGCCGCGGCCTCCCCCATGTCGTGCGTGACATCCGAGACGACCTCGCTGATCGCGATGTCCAGCCGATCCTCCGTGGCCCCGGCGCGCTTGCGGACGACCATGTGGGTGAGAATGTCGGCGTCGTCGGTTTCGAACTCGACGACCGTCGGCGGGGTCATCCAGTTCTGAGGCTTGACCGATGACCCCCCGTCGTGCCAGATCGAAACGCCGCCGTCGTTCTTGATCATGATCAACCGGACGGCCTCGGGCAGGTGGGTCGTCAGGCGGCCGGTGTAGTCGACGGAGCAGCGAGCAACGATGAGACGCATCGCCACCGAACGGTACGCATCCCGCCGGGCGGAAGCGATCACGTTCTCGGCATCTAGCGGGTCTCCCCGCGCCCCGCAGGCGGGTGTGGCCGGCGTCAGATCGGTCCCGGCGTTGCCTGCCAGCGCCGGGCTCGCCGTCAGCGCGTGAACGCTGCGACGAGATCGGTCGCCGCGGCCGTCGGCGGGCCGCCGGGGAGCGAGGACGCGGGCAGCTTGCGCTTCGCCAGCGCCGAGGTGACGTAGGCCGCGCCGCCCTGGGCCTGGTCGGCCGTGAGCGCTCCCGAGACGCTTTGTGCCTTGAGCAGCGTCGCGAGCTTCGCGCCGGCGGCGCGCTCGGCCTTCGCCGCCCCGCGCAACTGCGTCACGAGCGCGCTTGCGTGTCGCTCCTGTGCCTTCAGTGCCGACGTGCGCCGGGCCTTCGCCGCGCCGCTCTCGCGGAAGACGGTGACCCGCAGCGCCTCGGCGCACGCCGTCGCCGCGCGGCTCGCCGCGATGTAGCGGAGCTCCGCGGCGCGTAGCGCGGCGCAGAACCCCGGCGGTCCCGCGGCCTCGCGCGCGCAGTCCGGGAGCGTGACCTTCGCGCGCACCGGCCGCGGCCGCGCGAGCGTGCCGAAGTCCTTCCGCGGCGGATCGTTGACGATCCGCGCGTCGGCCTCGAGCCGGCTGAGCAGCGTCGCGCACTCGAAGCCCGACCCGGCGAGGATCACGTCGCCCGCGACCGCCGCCGCGGCCGCCGACTCCGCCGGGACGGCGACGCCCCACACGACCGCCGTCGTGCCGAGCACGACCTGCCCGCAGGCCGCCTCCGCCCGGAACAGCGTGGTCAGGAAGTCGCTCTTCGCGAACACCTTCTGGCGCTCGATCGTCGGGATGTGCTTCCCGGGCGGCGTCGTATGCGTCGGCTTACCGCCTGCGTTCACACGCACCTCGGAGGTGATCGCGATCTGCGTTGCGCGCGTGCCGCCGCCGGTCTCGCACGCGACGGTCTCCTTCGCCCGCGGCCCGCCAACGTCGAACGCCTTGCTCGCGTCCGCCTCGCCGCTGAGCGACGGCGAGAAGGCGTCGGCGAACGACCGGACCTGGACGACGGGCGGCACGGCCGGGCACACGCTCGAGGACCCACAGTGCTCCGTGTTGCAGAACAGCACCGAGCCGAAGTACTGGCAGCTCGGGCCGCCGGTGACGGTCACGTCGCTGCCCGACATCTGCGGCAGGTTCAGGTTGACGCCAAGCGTCCCGTCGCCGTGGCGCGTCACCGCGACGTTATGCGTCTCGGTCCCGGGCGCCTGCGTGATCATGCAGTGCGCCGGGGGATAGCCGCCGCCCTCGTCGTCGTCGATCGTCCCCTGCGCGGCGAGCTTCACGTGCAGGTCGCTCGCCTCGCCGGGGCCGGCGGTCGAACCGGAGACGTCCTCCACCCAGGACAGTGTCTCGTTACGTCGCGCCGAGGTCCCGGCGGTCGGCCCGGAGCCGTCGAACGTGTCGTGCCACGCGTAGCTGCCGGTGTAGTGGATCTGGAACGCGCTGGTCGCGGCGGAGGCCTGCGCGACCGCCGCCAGCGAGAGCAGCACGCTGAGCACGAACGCGCGGCGCATCGTGCCGCGGACGATCAACAAGCGCAAGGCCTCGGGCAGGAGCGCGTCGAGGCGCCCGGAGTACCAGACCTCGCAGCGGGCAACGATCAAACGCATCGGGATGAACGGTACGCGGCGTGCCGGGCAGAAGCGGTGCTCACGGCTCCCACCACGCGATCGATGTCGCACGTTTCAGCGCCTTGTCGAACGAGAGCACGCGACCTACTCCGCTGGCCTCCGCCGCAGCGACGAGCTGCGCCTCGGCAAAGTGCAATCGGTCCTGCTCATAGATCTCCAGAGCCCGCAGCAGCACCGGACGATCGGCAACCGCCACCGTCGCCATCGCGAGCAGCGCTCGCATCGTCATCGCCACCTGCGCAGGTGGCGTCTCGTAGAACGACTCGAGAACGAAGACGCACTCGGCGAAGACCACGTCGGTCACGAGAAGCTGCTCGGCCTCCGCCAATGCGGCCGTCGCCCTGCGGGCCTGGGCCGGAGGATCTCCGGTCAGGTGCCGGATCAGGACGTTTGTGTCGACAAACGCAATCAGCGACGCGACTCCGCGTCTACGCGATGCGTCTCGCGCAGCACCCGATCCCAGGACGTGCCCTGACGCCCCGCCGGCACCGCGATCGACCCGGCCAGCTCAAGGAAGTCCGGCGTCTTGGCGACGACCGCGCGATCGCCGTGCACCCGGAAGACCACCTCGTCTCCGGGGCGCAACGCCAACGCATCGCGAACCGACTTGGGAACCGTGATCTGACCCTTGCTCGTCAACTTCGCAGCGACGTCCACGTCCTTACCTTAGCATCGGAGTAAGGCGGTTATCGACGGGTTGGCGATGCGGGTCTCAGCAGCTACGTTCATCCCGTGAGCCTCTGGGGCCGAATATTCGCTGCTGGTTACGACAAGTTCATGGCAGAGACCGAGGCGGCCGGTCTCGCCGGCCACCGTGCGCAGTTGCTTGGTCATGTCCGCGGCCGTGTGCTGGAGATCGGCGGTGGCACCGGCGCGAACCTGGCGCACTATCCCGGCGACATCGCGGAGATCGTCATCACCGAGCCGGAGGAGCCGATGGCTCGCAGGCTTCAGCGCAAGCTCCCCGCTCACGCGCTTGCCGCCCGTGTGGTGAGCGCTCCCGCCGAGAAGCTTCCGTTCGAGGACGCGAGCTTCGACGTTGCCGTCTCGACCCTCGTGCTGTGCACGGTCGGCGTTCCCGCGCTCGCCCTCGCCGAGATCCACCGGGTGCTCAAGCCCGGCGGCCAGCTGCTGTTCATCGAGCACGTCCGGTCAGACGACCTCACAGTCGCTCGCTGGCAAGACCGACTCAACGGCCTGCAGCGACGTGTCGCACACGGCTGCAACTGCAACCGCCACACGCTCGCCAGCATCGAGGGCGCAGGGTTTTCGGTAACGAGGATTGAGCACACCCGGCTTCCCAAGGCACCTCCCCATGTGCGTCCGCTCATCCTCGGCTCCGCGCAACGTGGGCTGCACGTCACATGAGCCGCGTCTGGACTAGCTTTCTATGATTCGCTAATCTTTTGATGAATGTTTCTGCCATTCAACAACGAGGCCATGGACGGAGAGACCACGGTGCTCGATCGCTGGGCGCGGCAACTCGACCGCCGGGTCATGCCGCGCCGTTGGGAAGGTCGCTTGCGCCGCGCGCTCGAGGCAGAGGCAATCACCGCTTCGACCAGCATGGAAGGCGTCTCCGTCACCGTCGACGACACCCTGCGGATCCTTGCCGGCGACTCGCCGGAGCGGGTCAGCGCCGGCGACCAGGCGTTGGTGCGTGGCTATCGCGACGCGATGACCTTCGCGCAGCGACGCGCCGACGACGGAGGCCTGACGTGGAACCGCGAGCTCATCGTCGGCATCCAGGATCGCGTGCTCGCGGGCAACTTCGCGGCTGGAGCAGGACGGCTCCGCGCGGGCGCGGCGTGGGTGACCAACGCGAGCAGTGGACAGACCGTGTTCCAGCCTCCGGATCACGAGCGGGTACCCGAGCTGGTCGATCAGCTGTGCAACACGATGGAGCATGCTGACTGGCATCCGGCGCTGGCGGCCGCATGGGTCCACGTGGCGCTTGCGGCGATTCATCCGTTTCGCGACGGCAACGGCCGGACCGCCCGCATCCTGGCCTCGCTCGTGATGTACCGCGGAGGCTTCAAGGACACCGCCTTCACGAGCCTGGAAGAGTGGTGGGGCAAGAACACCGCGAGCTACTACGCCGCATTCGACTGTCTCGGCGATCAGTTCTCGCCCGCGACGGACGTGACCCCGTTCGTGCGCGCCCACGCCCAGGCGCAAGTCGCACAGGTCCTCGAGCTCGCGCTGCGCCAGCGTGTGGACGGCGTGCTGTGGACCACGCTCGAAAATCTGCTCGAAGATCACGAGCTGCCGCCGCGGCTCGCCAACGCCCTCTACGACAGCTTCTACGCGCGGGACGTCACCACGGCGTACTACGCCGACCTCATCGACGCCAGTCATGGCACGGCGCGCAATGACCTCCAGGCGGCGGCTGCGGCAGGGCTCGTTCAACCCGAGGGACAGACGCGGGGGCGCCACTACCGTCGCGGACGGCGGCTGCTGCCCGCAGTCGCCAAGATGCTCACACTGGACCCCGCGGCAGAACGAGAAGCGATCGTCGCCGAGTTCGTGGCTCGCGCGCAGGAGGGCTGGGATCCAGCGTTGCGAGAGGGCGAGCGTCAGTAGCGCGCAGAGCGGCCTGCGGCCCCTGCGCCCGGGAGGGGGCGCAGAGACCGGCAAGCACATGGCGTTCTTGCCCGGAAGGCGGCGGCATCCGTTCCGGGGCGTCCGTGCCCTTGCCTCAAGACCCCCATCGGCCGGCGAAAGCAGAACCTGAAGGGCGTGTCTGCGGTCGGACTTCAGACCGTCAAAGCGGCGTGCCGGCCGTCCGCATTTGGACGTCGTGGCGGCGGTGTTCGCCGAGCGTGAAGCAGGCCTCGGGCGCCTCGGTGCTGGCGATCCAGGACTCCAGCCGCTCGGCGAGCGCGGGCCCGTGCTTGAACGCGTGCCCCGAGCCGCCGCCGACCAGCCAGACGCGCCCGCCGTGCGCCGGATGGGGCGAGACCACGAAGCGCTCGTCGGGCGTCATCTCGTACTGACAGACGCGCGAGCCCACCAGCGGCGCGCCGGCCAGGGCGGGAAAGCGATGCGCCAGATACGCACGCGCCACGCGCTCGAGCTCCGGACTGTTGCGCCGCTCGCCGTCCATCGACGCCACGCCCGGACCCTCGACGTCGGGACCGACCTTCACGCCGCGACCGTCGAGGTCACCCATGCCGTAGGCGGCGCCGTCGAAGTCGACCCAGCCGGGCACGCCGGGCGCCGCCCAGCGCCCGTCAGCACCGAAGTAGAAGACGTCCTGATGGGTGATGCGCAGCTCGAGCACGTCGGCAAACAGCGCCGCCATCCAGGCGCCGCACGCCCAGACGACGTGGTCGGCCTCCAGGACTCGGCCGTCGTCGAGCACGACGCGCTCCCCGTCAGGCCGCGCGACCGCGGTCACGCGCTGCGCCCCCGCCGCCACCGCGCGGTCGGCCAGCGCCCGCACGCCCTCGCGGGCCCGCAGCAGCCCCGCCTCGGGCTCCAGCAGCGTGAACGCGAGATCGTCGGCGTTGACCGACGGAAACAGCGCCGCCGGATCGACGCGCTCGTTCGGGATCCCCAGCCGCGTGAGCACGCGCTCGCTCGCCGCCTCCCAGCCGTCGGCCCGGCGCGCGAACCAGGCCACCCCGGCCGGCGCAACGAGCCGCGGGTCGAGCTCGCGCCACAGCTCCAGCGCCCGGCGCGACATCCGCGCGTGCAGTTCGTCCTCACCGTGGCTGGAGCGGATCAGCCGCGACTCGTCGCCGCTGCCCGACCGCACGTGGCCCGGCGAGAACTGCTCCACATGCGTCACGCCCCACCCCGAGCGGGCGAGACGGTCGGCGAGCGAGGAGCCCAACACGCCGGCGCCCACGACCACGACGGAAGACGTCATGGCCGGGACGCTACCGAGCGGGTGGCGGGCTCGGGGCGGGCGGGATCTACTTCACCTTGAAGGTGATGTACTGCGACGTCGCCTTCTTCCACGGCGCCTGGCCCTGGTAGACGACGCGCACGCGCCACTTGCCCTTGAGCTTCAACTTGGCCTTGAAGGTGAAGGGCTTGTTGGCTGGCTTGAGGCCGCCGACCAGCTTGCGCCACTTGCCCTTCTTGTTGCGGTACTGCCACTCGACGGCGACCTTGCCGCCCAGCGACGGGACCGAGCCCGAGGCCTTCGTGCCCGACGCGCGCGCGACCGAGCCCGCGACCTTGCAGACGCGCTTCTTGCAGACGACGCGCTTGGACTTCAACTTGACCTTCGGCGTCAGGGTCGACTTCAGTGACCCTTCCTTGACCTTGACGACCGACACCTTCTGGACCGACGTGTTGCCGTTCTTGTCCAGCGCGGTGACCTCGATGGTGTGCGGGCCGAGCGCGAGCTTGCCCGAGCCCTGCCACGGCGCCAGGCCGACCGGGGCGTTGTCGGTCAGGCCGTCGGTGAAGTTGCGGATGGCCTGGCCGCCGTCGAAGCTGAAGGTGATGCGGGCGATGCCGACGCCCCCGTCGCTGGCCGCGGCCGACAGGTCGAGCTTGTCGACGAACTGCTGACCGGCCACGGGCTTGACCACGCGGATCGTCGGCGCGTCGAAGTCGCCGCACGGGCCGGGGCTCCCGCCTCCGGCGGCCGCGACGGCGCGGAAGGCGCTCAACGCCGGCTTCGGCGAGCCGTCGGTACGCAGCAAGCCATAGTGGTTGAGCTCGTCAACCGGCTCGCTGGTCGTGTCACGCATGGTGAACCAGTCGGCCTCCGTGACATACGGATCGTTGGCCAGGCACGAGTAAGCCTTGCTCAGGAACGCAGACTGATTGGCCTCGGAGACGCCTGACGGCTTCTGCCCGGCCCACATGCCGCGCGTGCAGGAGGTCGGGCTGCCGTTGGTCGAAGACCAGCCCAACTCGCTCATCAGAATCGGCTTGCCACCGTCGCCGTGGGCGACCATCGTGTCGCGCACCGAGCGGTAGCCGAGGAACGTGAAGCGCGCCAGCACGCCGTTCTCACGGTAGAACTCGTCCGGCGCGCGGTCCAGGCAGGCCGTGTCGGTGTGGACCGCGACCGCGTCGAAGGAGCCGCCCGCGCCGGCGGTGTAGAGGTTGTCCAGCCAGCCGTAGTTGTTGCCCGTCGTCGGGCCGGCCACGACGGTCGCCGACGGGTCGCCGGCCTTGATGCCCGCGTAGGCGGCCTTGAGCATCGCGGTGTACTTGACGGCGTCCGGGCCCGGATGCCAGAAGTCGTTCTCGTCGGGCTCGTTCCAGACCTCGTAGCCCGCAACCGTGCCGACGCCCTTGTTGTGAGCGGCGAAGCGCCGGAGGAAGTCGCCGAAGTCCGCCGGGTCGATCGGTGGAACCGCGACGTCCGGGGAGCCGCCGTTGGACCATGAGGGTGCCTCGGTCACGACGAAGAGCGGCTTGACGCCCGCGGCGTTGAGCTGCTTGATCGCGTTGTCGAACGTCGTCGAGATGTTGAGCAGGTTGACGTCGTTGGACGGGTACTCGTTGCGATGGTCGGGCTCGAAGGCGTTCCACAGCGCGAAGATGCGCACCGTCTTGGCGCCGGCGTCGATGGCCTCGGTGATGCGATCGGGCGTCGGGGCGCCGGCGATGTTCACGCCGGGCGTGGCGGCCTGCGCGGCCGACGGGATGGCCAGTGCCGCGAGGGCGACCAGCGGGAGGAGGATCTTGGGGAGGCTCATGAGGAAATGGGGCGCGCGGCACGGCGCGATGGGTCGCGGTCCTTTGGTCTCACAGATCGGAGGTCGGCGAACCCGCTTGAACGGATTCCGTTCCATCCCGGACACCTTTGGACGCGCTAGCGTCACGTTTCATGAGCGTTGTCGACCATCTGTCCACCAACCCGGCCGACGTCTCGGACGTCATCTGGCGCGGTCCGATGGCCGACGCCGACGCGTTCGTGGCCGCCGCGCGCGCCGCCCGCGCGGCGCAACCAGGGTGGGCCGCGACGCCCGCGCCGCGCCGCGGCCGCGCGGTCCAGCAGATCGGCCGGATCGTTGAGGCCAACAAGGAGGCGCTCGCCCGCCTCGTCACCCGCGAGATCGGCAAGCCGTACCCCGAGGCGCTCGGTGAGGTCCAGGAGATCGTCGACACCTGTGACTTCTTCCTCGGCGAGGGCCGCCGGCTCTACGGCCAGACCGTGCCGAGCGAGATGCCCGACAAGCAGCTGTTCACCTTCCGTGTGCCGGTCGGGGTCGCGGCGATCATCACGGCCGGCAACTTCCCGGTGGCGGTGCCGTCCTGGTACCTCGTGCCGGCCCTGCTCTGTGGCAACGCCGTCATCTGGAAGCCGGCGGACTACACGCCCGCGCTGGGTGAAGCGCTCGGCGCGCTGTTCCAGGCGGGCGGGCTGCCGGACGGCGTGCTGAGCGTCGTCCAAGCCGACGGGCCAACGACCTTCGCCGGGCTAGAGCGCGCACTGGACGAGGGCCTGGTCGACAAGGTCGGCTTCACCGGGTCCTCGGCCGTCGGGCGCGAGATCGGCGCGCTCTGCGGCCGTCACCTGCAGTCGCCGTGCCTGGAGCTCGGCGGCAAGAACCCGATGGTCGTCACCGCCGACGCCGACCTCGACCTTGCGGTGGAGGGCGCGCTCTTCGGCGGCTTCGGGACGGCGGGCCAGCGCTGCACCTCGTTGGGCACGGCAATCGTCCACGAGGACGTCTACGAGGACTTCCTCGCGCGCCTGACACGCGCGGTCGCGGCGGCGCCGATCGGCGACCCGATGGTCAAGGACGTGCTCTACGGCCCGATGATCGACGAGAAGTTCTTGCAGCACTTCGTCGACAACCACCTCAAGTTGATCGCCGACCACCACGCGGTCAGCGGCTCGACCGGCGTCGGGCGGATCACCGCCGACAACCCGCGCGCCGGCTTCGTCGGCGACTTCGAGCGCGGGCTCTACGTCCACCCCACGATCGTCGCCGGCGTCCGCATCGACGACGAGCTCGCCAACACCGAGACCTTCGGGCCGCTGGTCGGCATCGCGCGGTACGGCTCCTTTGACGAGGCCATCGCCTTCGCCAACGGCCACGGCTACGGGCTCTCGTCGGCGATCTACACCAACAACCCGACCAGCGCGCTGCGCTTCCGCGAGCGGGTGAGCGCGGGGATGGTGTCGGTCAACAACTCGACCTCGGGCGCCGAGGCGCACCTACCCTTCGGCGGCAACGGGAAGTCCGGCAACGGCTCGCGCCAGTCCGGCGTCTGGGTGCTGGATCAGTTCACGCGCTGGCAGTCGATGAACTGGGACTACGCGGGCAAGCTGCAGAAGGCCCAGATGGACGTCGACGACGTCGACGCCGATCTCGATTTCCGCCTGGAAGACTGAGCGACCATGGAGCGTCCCGCCTCCGATCTCGACGGCCTCGCCGCGATCATCGCCGTCGACGCGCGCGCCGACGGCCTGCCGATCAGCTGGGTCAGCCCCGGCTTCGAGCTGCTGACCGGCTACGGCGCTTCCGAGGTCCTCGGCCGCAACGCCAAGCTGCTCCAGGGGCCCGACACCGACCCGCGCTCGATCTCGCTGCTGACCGAGGCGATCACCGCGGGGCGCGACGCCTATGTGACGCTGCTGAACTACCGCGCCGACGGCACGCCGTTCTGGAACGAACTCGCGATCGCGCCCGAGCGCGACGCCGACGGCCGGATCATCCGCTGGCTGGGCACGCAGCGCGACGTCACCGACCGCATGCGCCAGAACGCGCGGCTGCACGAGCTCGCCTACTACGACGCGCTCACCGGTCTGCCGAACCGCTCGGCGCTGCACGACGAGCTGCGCTCCGCGATGCATCGCGCGCGCGTGCACGAGACCGAGCTGGCACTGCTGCAGGTCGACGTCGACGACTTCCGCCGCATCAACGAGAAGTGGGGTCACCAGGCCGGTGACGCGCTGCTGCGCGTCGTGGCCGACCGCCTGCGCTCGGTCGTCCGGCCCCAAGACCTGCTGGCCCGCCAGGGCGGCGACGAGTTCGCCCTGCTGCTCAAGGACCTGCCGAGCGGCGAGGGCGAGCGCGTCGCCAAGGAGCTGGCCGCGCGCCTGCTGGACGCGGTACGCGACGAACCGCATGTCGTCGGCGACCTGCGCCTGGAGATCCGCGTGAGCCTCGGCATCGGCCTTTACCGCCAGGGGACGACGACGACCTCGGCCGACTTGCTGCAGGACGCCGATGTGGCCGTCGAGTCGGCCAAGGCCGCGGGCAAGGACACCGTCCGCGTGCATCGCGCGGTCTCGGGCGATGCGGTACTGGTGCCCGACGATGCCTTTGACCCGGCCGCGGCCGGTGACGCGCTGGACGATGTCCTGGCCGAGAAGCGCTTCACCATGCTCTACCAGCCGATCGTGGAGCTGACCTCGGGCGAGACGCTGGGCTATGAGGCGCTCGTGCGTGGACCGGAGGGCTCATCGCTACACCGTGCTGATCGGCTCTTCGCCACGGCCGCCAGGTGGGAGCGGACAGCCGAGCTGGACTGGGCCTGCCGCCTGGAAGCGGTGCGCGATGCGCTGGATGCGAACTTGGGCCGCTCGCTGGCGTTGTTCATCAACTGCGCGCCGGGCGCGATCGGCACGCCGTGCCCGCCGGAGCACGCCGAGCTGTGGGAGCGGGCGCAGCGCGAGCTCGACCTGGTCCTGGACATCACCGAGCGCGCCGTGACCGTGCAACCGCCCGAGCTCGTGCAGGCTGCCGGCGATGTACGGAGCGCCGGATGCGGGATCGCGCTCGACGACGTCGGGGCCGACGTCCGCTCGCTCGCGCTGCTGCCGTTGCTCCAGCCCGACATCATCAAGCTCGACCTGCGGTTGTTCCAAGACCAGCCGCCAACCGACCAAGCCGCGATCGTCAGCGCCGTCGCCGCCGAGTGCGAGCGCACCGGTGCGCAGCTCCTGGTGGAGAGCATCGAGAACGATGCGCACGTGACGCTCGCTCGGTCGCTCGGTGCGACGCTCGGCCAGGGCTTCACCTTTGACCGGCCGGGGCCGCTGGGGCCGGTGTCGCGCTCGCGGGCGCGCCGTCCGAAGGCGACGGCACCGGAGCTGCCGGGGTCGACGCCGTTCGAGGTCGTTGGGGCGGTTCGCTCGACGGCAGAGGCGACCAAGCAGTTGCTGGTGTCAATGAGCCACCACCTCGAGGCGCAGGCGTTGCGCATCGGTGAGGGCGCCGTGGTCCTGTCGACCTTCCAGGAGGCGCGGCATTTCACGAAGGGGACCGCGCGCCGCTACGAGACGCTGGCGCGGCGATCGTCGCTGGTGGCGGCGTTCGGCGTGGGGCTGGTGGATGAGCCGGTCCATGGGGTGCGAGGCGCGGGGTTGGATCCGGATGATGCACTGGTCGCCGAGTGGTCGGTGATCGTGCTCGGCCCCCACTTTGCCGGCGCGCTGGTCGGACGGGATCTTGGAGATCTTGATTGCCCGGATGGCGAGCGACGGTTTGCCTTCGCAACGGTCTATGACCGGGGGCTTGTCATCGCGGCGGCGCGGACGTTGTTGTCGCGGATCGCGCCGCGGGAGCGGGCGTCGCTGTAGGGCTGTGGGTCGCGGGCGCTGACGTCTGTGGCGCTCAGTGCGCGGCGTTGGCTGGTGCTGCGTGGCGGGGTCCGTCCGCACCGAGGGAGTGAGAGCGGGCTGGGGGTGCGAGGCGCCAGGGGTCGTCCGCCAGCGCCTGGACGCGGGAGATCTCGCGACGTCCGGGGTGACGGTGAGCACCTTGGATCGCACCTAGGCTGCGATATGCGCAGTCTCGGTGCGATCGAGTGCCGAGCGATCAGGATTCGGGACCGAACCCTGGTCGACGGCCTGCCGCGCGCCGCCCGACGCGTGAAACCCGCCCATATCGCGGGTCCCACGCGTTTCGTCCCTCTCACCCCGAGCACAGCGGACGACCAGCCAGCCCACCGAGCCACAAACCCCGCTCACTCCCTCGGTGCCGACAGACCACGCCACGAACGCCGACCAACGCCCGCACTGGGCGCAAGCCACCTCTCAGCCCAGCCCGCCCAGCGGATCCGCCCACGCCGGCGGCCCCTCGCGGTGCCAACGCGGAGACGTGGTCGGCGGCGGCGTGAGGGCGGCCTTGGCCACCAACAACGATGGCTCGGAATCGGCGAGGTGCGAAGCGAGCGCCGCGGCAAAGTCGTCACCAAGCCCCTCGACGGCGCTCGCGCGCACCCCAAAGGCGCCCGCCAGCGCCACGAAGTCCGGCGTCTCCAGATCCACGCCAAACCGCTCCGCGCCACTCCGGTCCTGGTCAAACCGCAGCATCCCGTAGCCGCCGTCGTCAACGACGACCACCGTCAGCGGCAACCCCTCCTGCTTGGCCGTCGCCAACTCACCACAGGCAAACAGGAAGCCGCCGTCGCCGCAGACCGCGAGCGTCGGGCCGGCCGCGGCCGCACCGAGCGCTGCCGGGAAGGCGTAGCCGAGCGTCCCCCAGCCCATCGGGTACTGGAAGCGGCGCGGGCCGGCGGGGGTGAACATGCCGGCCAGCCAATAGCCCGGGATGCACATGTCGGCGACCACCGTGACGTCATCCGGCACCGTGCGCGCGAAGAGCTCCAGGAACGCGATCTCCAACGGGTGGTCGCCGCGCAGCGAACCGCGCGCGCGGCGGCGAACCGTGACGAGGTCGGCCCAGACGTCGGCCCCCGCCGGCGGCAGCCCGGCGGCCAGCGCGCGCGCCGCGAGCCCGGCATCGGCCTCAATCAACACATCCGACACATAGTTCTTCACCGCATCGCGCCCGTCGACATTGATCGACAACAACTTCTTCGGCCGCGGCAACCGCCAGTTCATGGTGTTCATGCCGTCGAAGTCGGTACCGACAGCAATCACAACGTCAGCCTCCTCCCACAACTCCCCCACCACCGGAAGATGCGGGGGCAGCCCGACCGCGCACGGATCCTCAGCACCGACCAGCCCGCGTGAGCTGAACGTCGTCAGGATCGGCGCGCCCAAACGCCGCGCCAACTCGGCCACCTCCGGCCCGGCGTCGATCGCGCCACCGCCCGCCCAGATCAGCGGCTTCCACGCGCCGGCCAACAGCTCCAGCGCCTCGCCGACATCAGGCTCGTCGGGCACGACCTCGGGCGCGAACTCGCCGACGTCCCAGCGCGGCCCGCGCGCCGACAGCTTGTCGGTCGGGATCTCCACGAAGACCGGCCGCCGCGGCGCCTCGAGCGCCACCGCGATCGCGCTCTCGATGTCGGCCGGATCCTCGAGCCGGAACGTTTCCTTGGTGACCGGCGCGAACATCGCGCGCTGATCGGACGCCTCGTGCAACGCCCCGCCGACCACACCACGCCGCTTCAGCGTCGTCGGGATGTCGGTGGCGATGACCACGATCGGCGACCGCGACGCCCACGCCTCACCGGTCGCGCCGAGCGTGTTCGCCGCTCCCGGGCCCGTCGTCACCAGCGCCACGCCGACCTCGCCGGTGGCGCGCGCGTAGCCGTCGGCCGCGTAGGCGGCAGCCTGCTCGTGACGCACGCCGATCAGCCGGATCGACGACCGCCGCAGTGCCTCCCAGGCGGCGAGGTTGTGCACGCCGGGCAGGCCGAAGACGACCCTGACGCCGGCCCGCTCCAGGCCGGCCACGAGCTGGTCGGCCCCGGTCGTCATGCGGCTGACCGCATGACGATGGACTCATCCGCCGTCCGGTCGTAGGTCGTCATGCGGCCGGCAAAACCCGTGGCTGCGCCGCATGCAACCGCTCCAACAACACGGCCACCTCTTCATCCTCCGGCGCGAGCCGCAGCGCGCGCTCGGCCGCCGCGATCGCGTCGCTCACCCGGTCGGTCCGCGCCAGCGCGTGGGCATAGCGTGACCACGCGTCCGCCCGCTCACCGTCCAGCAGCGTCGCCTGCTCGGTCGCCGTGACCTCGCCACCGAGATCACCACCAAGATGATGG
The DNA here is from genome assembly GCA_963836485.1 of uncultured Conexibacteraceae bacterium. Taxonomy (GTDB): domain Bacteria; phylum Actinomycetota; class Thermoleophilia; order Solirubrobacterales; family Solirubrobacteraceae; genus Baekduia. The sequence goes on from CAWIJS010000008.1 coordinate 217,657, forward strand.
GCCAGCGCGAGGTCGAGCAGCCCCTCGACGGTCGGCCCCAGCCGCCGCGCGGTCTCCAACGCGTCCAGCGCGCCCTCGCGGTCCATCAGCGCCAAGCGCAGCCGGCCGACGCGCTCCCAGGCGCCGGCATCGCTCGGCCCCAGTTGGGCCGAGCGCAGCGCCGCCTCCGCCGCGAGGTCGATCGCCCGCATGTCCTCGTAGATGCGCGCGGCATAGCGCTGGGCGGCCGGGCGCGTCGGGTCGTGGCGGATCCAGTCGCGCACGGCACGCCCCGCCGCCAGCAGGTCTCCCGCCTGCCAAAAGGCGAGCGTCAGCAGCCGCAGGACCGAGATGTTGGTGGGCTCCGCGTCACGGGCATAGATCAGCCGCCGCGCGGCGAGCTTGTAGTCGCCCTCGACCATCGCGTGCTGCGCGGCGGTCATGAAGCGCTGCACGCGCTCGTGGCCGGGATCGGGCTTGGAGAAGTCGACGAACTGCAGCGAGCCGGCCGGGACCGTGCGCACGCCGGGCTGGAAGCGCACGCGCGCCCACTGCTGGATGTCGTCGCCACCGCCGGTGAAGTAGATGCCCGCAACCTCGCCGACGCCCCATTCCGGATAGGAGAGACAGCGCGCGTAGCGGTGCACGACCGAGTGGTCGGGAACGCGCGAGCCGAACGGGTCGTTCTTGGCGCGGTCGGCGTCGTGGGCGCGCCGGGCCTGGTCCTCCTCGTAGGCGCGGCGGCCGGCCTCGGCGCGGTAGGCGCGCGTCGCCGCAGCGCTGACCTTGACCGCGTTACGCGACACCCGCCCGCCGCGCGAGCCCTCCGCCAGGTTCTCGAGCTGGTCGGCCGCCTCGTTGATGGCCTTGAGATGGCGTTCGTGCTCGATCTGCTTGCCGGGCGGCGCGAGATCAGGGTGCCAGACCTTGGCCTGCTTGCGCCGCGCGAGTTGGACATCGCGCTTCTCGAACGGGGGCTCGAGCTCCAGCAGGAGGAGCGCCTGTTCGATGTCGAGGACCTGCGGCACGACCTTCGAGGGTATCGGCCCAACCCATAGGCTCCTAGGCGTGTTGTTGTCCGACTCCACGACGCTCCGGCTCGGAGGGCCCGCCGCCGCCTTCGTCGCCACGACGACCGACGCGCAACTGCTCGCGGCGCTGACCGGCGCCGAGCGCCCGATTCTGCTCCTGGCCGGCGGGTCGAACCTCGTTGTCGCCGACGAGGGCTTCCCCGGCACCGTCGTGCACGTCGCCACGCGCGGGATCGAGCGCGACGGCGACACGCTGCACGTCGCAGCCGGCGAGCCGTGGGACGCGCTCGTCGCCCACACGGTCACGGCGGGCCTCGCCGGGATCGAAGCGCTCTCCGGGATCCCGGGCTCGGTCGGCGCCACGCCGATCCAGAACGTCGGCGCCTACGGCCAGGAGGTGAGCGACACCATCATGTCGGTGCGCGCCTTCGACCGGACGACCTCGGAGACGGTCGACCTGGCGCCCGAGGACTGCGGCTTCACCTACCGCTCCAGCGCCTTCAAGCGCGACCCGGAGCGCTACGCGGTCCTGCGGGTGTCGTTCGCGCTGCACGCCTCCGGGAGGCGCTCCCGCCCCATCCGCTACGCCGAGCTCGCCCGTACGCTCGGCGTCGAGGTCGGCGAGACCGCGCCGCTGCCCGCCGTCCGCGAGGCGGTGCTCCAGCTCCGCCGCTCCAAGGGCATGGTGTTGGACCCCAAGGACCCCGACACGGTCAGCGCCGGCTCGTTCTTCACCAACCCGATCCTCGACACCACGGCGTTCGCCGCCCTGCGCGAGCGCGCCGGCGACGCCGTCCCCGGCTTCCCCGAGCCAGACGGCCGCGTCAAGACCTCCGCCGCCTGGCTCATCGACCACGCCGGCTTCACCAAGGGCTACGGCAACCCACACGGCATCGCGATCTCGAGCAAGCACGTGCTCGCGCTGACCAACCGCGGCGCGGGCACGACGGCCGAGCTCGTGGCGCTCGCCCAGGAGATCGCGCGCGGCGTCGAGACAGCCTTCGGCGTCGCCCTGCACCCCGAGCCCGTCTTCGTCGGGCACGCCTGGGATCCCATCGCGGCCTGAGCCTCCTATCCTGGAGGCTTCATGGCTCCTCAGTACATCTTTCAGATGCAGCGGCTCACGAAGGCCTACGGGCCCGAGAAGCCGATCCTCAACGACGTCACGCTCGCGTTCTACTCCGGCGCCAAGATCGGCGTGCTGGGCTACAACGGCGCGGGCAAGTCGACGCTGCTGAAGATCATGGCCGGCATCGACACCGACTTCCGCAGCGGCGAGGCGATGCTCGCCCCCGGCGCGACCGTCGGCATGCTCCAGCAGGAGCCCGAGCTCGACGAGACCAAGACCGCGCGCGAGAACGTCGTCGACGGCGTCGCCGGGGTCAAGGCGCTGATGGACCGCTTCAACGAGCTGGCCGCCAACTACACCGACGAGACCGCCGACGAGTTCGCCGACCTGCAGGCCAAGATCGACGCGGTCGACGGCTGGAACCTCGACACGACGATCGACTACGCGATGGACGCGCTGCGCTGCCCGCCGTCAGACGCCGACGTCACCAAGCTCTCGGGCGGTGAGCGCCGCCGCATCGCGCTCTGCCGCCTGCTGCTCAGCGCCCCTGACCTGCTGCTGCTCGACGAGCCGACCAACCACCTCGACGCCGAGTCCGTCTCCTGGCTGGAGCGCTACCTCGCCGACTACAAGGGCGCCGTCGTGGCCGTGACGCACGATCGCTACTTCCTCGACAACGTCGCCGGCTGGATCCTCGAGCTCGACCGCGGCCGCGGCATCCCGTATGAGGGCAACTACACCTCCTGGCTGGAGCAGAAGGAGAAGCGCCTGGAGATGCAGGAGCGGCGCGACCTGGCCAAGGAGCGCGTCATCAAGGCCGAGCTCGAATGGGTCCGCAAGAACCCCAAGGGCCGCCAGACCAAGCAGAAGGCGCGTGTCTCCAACTACGAGGCCTTGGTCGCCGAAGAGAAGAACATCAAGCTCGACGACGTCCAGATCCACATCCCGGTCGCCACGCACCTGGGCAACGTCGTCGTCCAGGCCGACAAGCTGCGCAAGGGCTTCGGCGACAAGCTGCTGATCGACGATCTCGAGTTCGACCTGCCGCCCGGTGGCATCGTCGGCGTCATCGGGCCCAACGGCGCGGGCAAGACCACGCTCTTCAAGATGATCGCCGGCCAGGAGGAGCCCGACGAGGGCACCCTGCGCGTCGGCGACACCGTGCAGATCTCTTACGTCGACCAGAGCCGCGACTCGCTCGACGGTGAGAAGTCGGTCTGGGAGGAGATCTCCGGGGGGCTGGAGCAGATCACGGTCGGCACGCGCGTCATGAACTCGCGCGCGTACACGAGCGGATTCAACTTCAAGAAGGCCGAGCAGCAGAAGAAGATCAAGATGCTGTCGGGTGGTGAGCGCAACCGCGTGCACTTGGCCAAGTTGCTGCGCACCGGCGGCAACCTGTTGTTGTTGGACGAGCCGACCAACGACCTCGACACCGACACGCTGCGTGCGCTCGAAGAGGCGTTGCTCAACTACGCCGGTTGCGCGGTGGTCATCTCCCACGATCGCTGGTTCCTGGATCGCGTCGCGACGCACGTCCTCGCGTTCGAGGGCGACTCGAAGGTGACGTGGTTCGAGGGCAACTTCGAGGCCTACGAGCAGTGGCGCCACGACACGCTCGGCGACGAAGCCGACCGGCCGCACCGCATCACCTATAAGAAGCTGACGCGGACCTAGTTAGGCGACAAGCCCGGGGATCCGCGCCAGCGCGGCGGGGATCTCGCGGGCCATGTCGATCACGACGTCGGCGCCGGACAGGTCGGACGGCCGGAACGGGCCCGTGGCGATCGCGATGACGTGGACGCCGTCGGCGCGGGCGCAGGCGATGTCGCGCGGCGTGTCGCCGATGACGACGGTCTGCGCTCTCGGATACGGCTGACCGTCGACGGCGTGACGGCCGCGCGCGATCTCCGGCAGGTCGCTGCGGTCCTCGGAGTCCGAGCCGAAGGCGCCCTGGCCACGCGCGAAGTGGTGGCCGATCCCGGCGCGGTCGACCTTGACGCGCGCGACGCACTCGAGGTTGCCGGTCAGCAGCGCGAGGTCAACGTCGTCGCGCGCGGCGAGCAGGTCGAGCACCTCCGGAACGCCGGGCGCCAGGTGCGCCGAGAGGTCATCGGGGCAGCGATGCGCGTAGTCGGCGCAGGCCATGGCGCGAACATCGCGCGCGCGGTCGTCGATGCGCTCGGCCGGCACGCCGGCCAGCGTCAGGATCGACCGGGCGATCGCATCGTCGGTGCGGCCGGCGGCCTCGACCTTGCCGGTCGGGATCTCCTCGAGCTCGTGGATCCGGCGCAGGGCGGCGTCGGATCGACTCGGCGTGCTCACGCGAGGCCTTAAGCAGCAGCGTGCCGTCGATGTCGAAGAGCAACAACAAGGGCTAGCGCTCGAAGGAGGTCCCTGCCGCCAGGCCGTGGGCGAAGGCCGCGACGAGCTTGGCGGCGTTGAGCACGTCGTCGAGCTGCACGAGCTCGACCGGCGAGTGCATGTAGCGCAGCGGCAGGCTGATCAGGCCGGTCGGGATGCCTGAGCGGCTGATGTGGATCGCGTCGGCATCGGTGCCCGTGAAGCGCGCCGAGGCCGAGAGCGTGTGCGGGATCTCCTGTGCCTCGGCGGTCTCCAGCAGCAGGTCGGAGATCTGCGGGTGGATGATCGAGCCGCGCTCGATCACCGGCCCCGAGCCGAGCGGGTGGCTGCCGTTCTCGCGCTCGTCGACGCCGGGCGCGTCGGTCGCGTGGGTCACGTCGACGACGATCGCGACGTCGGGCCGCACCGCGTGCGCGAACGTGCGCGCGCCCGCGAAGGTGATCTCCTCCTGGACGGCGGCGACCGCGACGACATCGCCGGCGGCGACGCCGGCCTCGGCGACCAGGCGCGCGGCCTCGTAGGCGACGAAGCAGCCGAGGCGGTTGTCCATCGCGCGGGCGATGACGCGGTCGTTGGGCAGCTCGACGGGATCGCCGGCGATGACCGCGACGTCGCCGACGCGCACCAGCTTCTTGGCCTCGTCGCCGTCCTTGGCGCCAATGTCGATGTGCAGGTCCTTCATCTCGGCCGCGGCCTTGCGCTCCTCGGGCTTGAGGAGGTGGATCGGCTTCTTGCCGACGACGCCGGGAATGACGCCGTCGCGCGTGCTGACCTCGACGCGCTGGCCGACGAGGATGCCCGGGTCCCAGCCGCCGACGCCGATGACGGCGAGATAGCCCTTGTCGTCGATGTGGGTGACGATCAGGCCGATCTCGTCGATGTGACCGACGACGGCGACGGTCGGGCCTTCGCCGGCGCCGCTGACCCGTGCGGTCACGGTGCCCATGACATCGGTGTGGACCTCGGCAAACGGCGCGCAGGCGGCGGCGAAGGCCTTGGCCGGGGCGGTCTCATAGCCCGACGGACCGGTCGCGGTGAGCAGGCTGCGCAGGACGTCGGGGAGGGCCATCCGCGGCAGGCTATCGCGCGCCCTGGCGGTCGTTGCCTGCGGCTGAGGCGGCGCTGCTGATCTCGCGCGCCCGTAACTTTGTTCGGGTTTCGCCGTTGCAGATGGTGCGGTAACCCGTATCGACACGGGCTGCCGCCTCGATCAGAGTGCTTGGCCCCTCCCCATGATCCGCGTACTTGTCGTCGACGACCACCCCGTCCTCCGTGCCGGGCTTGAAGCCGTGCTCCGTGCTGAGCCCGGATTTCGCTGCGTGGGCGGCGCGGAGGACGGCGAGCGGATGTGGGTCCTGCTGCGCCGCACGCGCCCGGACGTCGTCGTCCTTGACCACCGCTTGGGCGAGGAGGACGGCATCGAGCTCTGCCGCCAGTTGCGCGACGAACCCAACCCGCCGTCGGTCCTGCTCTACACCGCCGACCCCAACAGCGCGACGCAACGCTCGGCGTTGGAGGCCGGAGCGTCCGGGATCGTCGACAAGGCCATCGACGTCGGCGCGCTCTTCGACGCCATTCGCGTGGCGGGGCGGCGGCCGGGAAGCTCCCCGGCCGCCGTGGCCTAGACGCTCCTACGCCGCGTCGGCCAGCAGCTGGCGCAGCACGTAGCGCAGGATGCCGCCGTGGCGGAAGTAGTCGGCCTCCTTGGGCGTGTCGATGCGGACACGGGCCTTGAAGGAGATGTCGCCGGCTTGCACGTCGACCTCGCGCGGCAGGTCGCCGGCGTTCAGCGGCTCGGCGAAGCCGGTGATCGTGAGCTCCTCCTCGCCGGTCAGGCCGAGCGAATCGGCCGTCTCGCCTTCGGGGAACTGCAGCGGCAGGACACCCATGCCCACGAGGTTGGAGCGGTGGATGCGCTCGAAGGAGACCGCGATGACGGCGCGGACGCCGAGCAGGTTGGTGCCCTTGGCCGCCCAGTCGCGTGATGAGCCCGAGCCGTACTCGGCGCCGCCGAGGACGACGAGCGGGATGCCGTCGGCTATGTAGCGCTCGGACGCCTCGAAGATCGAGGTCTCCTCACCCTCCGGCAAGTGCCGTGTCACGCCACCTTCGGTCCCCGGCGCCAGCTGATTGCGCAGGCGGATGTTCGCGAACGTCCCGCGGATCATCACCTCGTGGTTGCCGCGCCGCGAGCCGTAGGAGTTGAACTCCTTGGGCTCGACGCCGCGCCCCTGCAAGTAAGCGCCGGCCGGGCCGTCCTTCTTGATCGCGCCCGCGGGCGAGATGTGGTCGGTCGTGACCGAGTCCCCCAACTTGGCCAGCACGCGTGCGCCCTCGATGTCGGTCACCGGCGACGGGTCGGCCTCCATGCCCTCGAAGTACGGCGCCTTGGCGATGTAGGTGGAGTCCTCGCTCCAGGCGTAGCGGTCGCCGGTCGGGACCTCCAGTCCCTGCCAGTTGGCGTCGCCGTCGAAGACCTGGCCGTAGGAGGAGCGGAACATGTCGGACTGCACGGCCTCCTCGACCGTGCGCGCGACCTCGGCCGTCGAGGGCCAGATGTCCTTCAGGTAGACCTCAGTGCCGTCGGCGTCGCGGCCGAGTGGCTCATGGATCAAGTCGATGTCCATGGTGCCGGCGATCGCGTAGGCCACCACCAACGGCGGCGAGGCCAAGTAGTTCATCTTGACGTCGGGGTTGATGCGCCCCTCGAAGTTGCGGTTGCCACTCAGCACCGAGGTGACCGCCAGATCGCCCTCCTGGACCGCCGCGGAGATCTCGTCGGGCAGCGGACCCGAGTTGCCGATGCACGTGGTGCAGCCGTAGCCCACCAGGTTGAAGCCGAGCGCCTCGAGGTCGCCGGTCAGCCCGGCGCGCTCGTAGTACTCGGTGACGACTTTGGAGCCCGGCGCCAGCGACGTCTTGACCCACGGCGCGCGCGTCAGCCCGCGGGCCACCGCGTTGCGGGCCAGCAGGCCGGCGGCGAGCATGACCGACGGGTTGGAGGTGTTGGTGCAGGAGGTGATCGCGGCGATCACGACGTGGCCGTGGTCGAGGTCGAACTCCTCGCCGTCGAGCTTGGTGTGCACGGCCGTCGCTGAGCGCTCCGCGATGACGGTGCCCGCTGCGACGGCGCCGGCGGGCGCGTCGTCGGCGTCGTGGGGATCGGGCGAGTGACCCGGCGCACCGTTGGCCGGCGGGTCTGACGCGGGGAACGACTCGGCGATGGCCTCATCGTGGCCGTGGCCGAGGTCGGCCGCCTCGTCCTCGCCGAGCAGCTCGGCCAGCGAGGCGCGGAAGCCCTCCTTCGCACCGCTGAGCGCGATGCGATCCTGCGGGCGCTTCGGGCCGGCCAGCGACGGCTCGACCGTCGAGAGGTCGAGCTCGACGACGTCGGTGAACGTCGGCTCCTCGGCGTGCTCGTCGTGCCAGAGGCCCTGCTCCTTGGCGTAGGCCTCGACCAGGTCGATGAGCTCCTTGGGCCGACCGCTGAACGCCATGTAGCGCAACGTCTCGGCGTCGATCGGGAAGATCGCGCAGGTCGAGCCGAACTCGGGGCTCATGTTGCCGATCGTCGCGCGGTCGGCCAGCGGCAGCGCGGTGACGCCCGGGCCGAAGAACTCCACGAACTTGCCGACGACGCCCTTCTTGCGCAGGATCTCGGTGACGGTCAGCACGAGGTCGGTCGCGGTCGCGCCCTCGGGCAGCTGGCCGCCGAGCTTGAAGCCGATGACCTGCGGGATCAGCATCGACATCGGCTGGCCGAGCATCGCGGCCTCGGCCTCGATGCCGCCGACGCCCCAGCCCAGGACGCCCAAGCCGTTGATCATCGTGGTGTGCGAGTCGGTGCCGACGAGCGTGTCGGGGTACGCGGTGTTGGACTTGTCGTCGACGAAGACCGTGCGCGCCAAGTACTCCAAGTTGACCTGGTGGACGATGCCGGTGTCCGGCGGGACGACCTTGAAGGTCTCAAACGCGTCCTGGCCCCACTTGAGGAACTCGTAGCGCTCCTGGTTGCGCTCGAACTCGCGCTCGGCGTTGAACGCAAACGCGGTGCGGGTGCCGAACTCGTCGACCTGCACCGAGTGGTCGATGACCAGCTCGGCGGGGACGAGCGGCTCGATCTTGGCGGGGTCGCCGCCGAGGTCGGCCATCGCGTCGCGCATCGCCGCGAGGTCGACGACGGCGGGCACGCCGGTGAAGTCCTGCATGACCACGCGCGCGGGCGTGAAGGCGATCTCCTTGGACGGCTCGGCCTTGGCGTCCCACGTGGCCAGCGCCTCGATGTCGGCCGCGTCGACCGCGCCGTTGCCCTCGGTGCGCAGCAGGTTCTCAAGGAGGATCTTGAGGCTGAACGGCAGCCGCGCGACGTCGAACTTCGACTGCAGCGCGTTGAGGCGGAAGATCGTGAGCTCACGGTCGCCAACCTTCAGCGTGCCGCGGGCGTCGAACGAGTTGGGGTGGTTGTGGGGAGCCATGGGGTCGTGGTCCTTTCAGCGATCGGCGGGGAGCACCACGAAGGGCTCCCCGTCGGGGGTCAAGACGGAGCGGAAGTGCTGGTCGAAGGTGGCGATGCGGTTGGTGCGGAGGATCCCGGCGAGGGCGACTAAAGACGCATCGGTCAAGCCGAGGAATGGGTGTTGTCTGGCGATGCGGATGGTCTCGTGGAGACCTTCGGCCCACCAGCGCAGGCCGTAGGCGCCGCTGTCGAAGTCATCCCAGACCTGATGCGCAGCGTTCCGGCCACCCAGCCTGCTGGTCACCAGGTGATCGATCTCGGCCAGTGCGAGCGGCGTCGTGACGAGATCTTCATCGGTCAGCGCCAGCCAGTCGCTCGCCGCGCGGTGGTTCTTGTCGTCCTCGCGCAGGAGCGTGATGACGAAGCTCGTGTCCAGGACGATGCTCAATCTTCCCCGAAGCCCGTCTCCGCGAGGTACTTGTCGACGTTCTCCGATACGTCGGTCGGACCGCCGCTGACGATCCCGATGGCCTTCGGCTTCGGTCGCTTCGGCTTGGCGACGACGCCCTCGAGGCTGCGGCGGATCAACTCCGCCTTCGTGACGCCCTCCTCGGCCGCTTTGCGCGCGAGGCTGTGGTCGAGATCTTCATCCAGATAGATGCTGGTCTTCTTCAGCATGCTACGTAGGGTAGCACCCTACGTAGCCGCCGCAAGCCGCATGTCAGACCGTCTTGAGCAGCGTCTCGTTGATCGCCTTGGCCAGATCCTCGGCCGAGACGACGCCCGGCGCGACCGGCGTCAGATCGGTGTCGTCGGTCCCGATCATGAGCGTCGGGGTCGAGCTCACCGCGTACCGGCGCTGCAGGCTGTAAACCGCGCCGAGCTCGTCGCGGACCGCGGCCGAAGTCCGCGCCTTCATGGCCCGCGTGAGGTCGAGGCCATGGACGCCGCCGAGCACGCCACGTAGGAAGCGGTCGGTCACGTAGCCGCTGTTCTCCTGCCCCTGGACGTCGTAGAAGCGCATCGACGCATCCCACATCCGGTTCTGGAGGCCGGCGGCCATCACCGCTTTGTTGGCCTTCGCGGAGTCATCGCCGAGAATCGCCGTCAGCCGCAGCTCCATCCTGACCTTGCCCGTGCGGATGTAGCGCCGCACGATGTCCGGCCACGACTCAGCGGCGAACTGGCGGCAGTACGGGCACTGCAGGTCGGCGAACTCGACGAGCAGGACCGGTGCCTTGGGGTTGCCGAGCGTGAGTCGGTTCTGCGGAATCCCACGCAGAATGGACGTGACATCGCGGACCGACGCCGCGCGCGGCAGATCTCGACCCCGCCCGCCCGACGACCCACTGCTCGACACGAGAATCGCCGCGAGGACGATCGCCGCGGCGGCGCCCACCAGGACGGAGAACAGGGTCAGACGGCGACTCATGCGATCTCCAAGCCTGTCATGCCGGATGCGCCGCAGGCTGTCAGTCTGCCGGACCGTCAGCGACCGACATGGCGACCGTCGCCGGCTCGCGCAGCAGCCGGACCGTGCAGACGATCGCCAGGCCCGTCATCAGGATCGCGCTCCCGACGCACCACTGGCAGATCGCGTCGATGGTGAAGAGCTCGCGGTAGGTCAGGTACAGCGAGAACCCGAAGCCGACGAGCGCGACCAGCGCCGCGACCATCCGCGCCGTCTCGCCCTGGGGCGCGAGCAGCGCACTGAGCAGCGTGATGTAGCCGAGCAGGCCCAGCAGCGCCACCGGAACGCCGGCGAGCTTCGCATAGTCGGAGGTCTGCACCTTGTGGCAGCCGTGCGCGATGTTGCAGACCGGGTCGATGTCGGCGTAGTGCACGTACACCAGATAGCCGGCGATCCCGATCCCCAGCACCGCCAGGACGAGCCCGGCGGTGCGCAGCGCGCGGTCGCTCACTGACCACCCTTGGCGGCAAGCGCCGCGTCGACCAGCTTGCCGACCCCGGCGGCGGTCGGCTGACCTTCGCCGTCGGTCTTGAGCTGGCCGCCCGTGGGGCCGACCAGGATCGTCGGTGTCCCCGTCACGCCATAGCGGTCAGACAGCGTCTTGGCGGCGGCGATGTTCTGGCTGACCGCCGACGATCCCGCACCGGAGATCGCCTTGGCAGCATCCGCGCCGGCACCGGTGAGCACCTTGGTGAGGAAGTCGTCGGTCACATAGCCCGAGTTCTCCTCGCCCTGGTTGCGATAGAACAGGTCGGCGCTGTTCCAGAGTTTGTTCTGCTGTCCGGCGGCGTTGAGCACGCCGGCCGCCGTCACCGAGTCGGGCCCGATGAAGGTCAGCAGGCGCAGCTCCATCTTGGCCTTGCCGGTGCGCACGTACTTCTGCACCACCGCCGGCATCTCGTTCAAGGTGTACTCCTTGCAGAACGGGCACTGAGGGTCGGCGAACTCGACGATCGTCACCGGCGCGTTCGCGTTGCCGAGCGTGACGCCCTGTTGCGGGATGCCGCCGATGAGGCTCTTGGTCGCCGCGACGCCTTGCAGCGCACCGCCGGCACCGACGCCGGAGGACTTCTTGGACGAGCCACCGGAAGAGACGGCGATCGCCACGATCACGATGACCACCGCGGCGGCGAGCAGCGCGCCGAGTTGGGTGAGGCGCTTGCGCCGCGCGGCGGCGCCCGCCGCGGCCTGCTCGTCCTCGAGGCGCTGTGCGCGCGCAGCGTCGCGACGCTCGCGCTTGGTGGGGGTGTTCTGCTGGGACATGGTGGGGTCATCCAAAGGGTAGGGAGAGGGACCCCGCGCCGCGACGGTGAAACGCCGCGGCGCGGGTGCGGTGAATTACGCGCGTCGGCGCGCGGACGCGAGGCCGGCGCCGCCGGCCAGCAGGCCCAGCGCGCCGACGATCAGCGCGATGACCGCCAGGGTGTTGGAGTCGTCGCTGCTGCTGACCGCGGCCGCGGGCGCCGAGGTGTTCTCGGTCGTCACCGTGGCCTCGGCCGCCGGCGCCGCCGCACCGTGGTCAGCAGCCGTTGCCGTGACCTGCACCTGCGGCGCCGGCTTGTCGGCATCAGGCGCGCCGATCCAGCGCACGACCGTCCCGTCGCTGTAGGTCTGCAGCGCCTTGAAGGTCAGCGTGTCACCAGCCTTGCCGGGAATCTGCACCGAGAGCGGGAAGTCCTGGAACTGCCCAGGCGCGATGCCGTCGGAATTTGACATCGCGGTCCAGGTGATGGTCTTGACGCCCTCGGTGACCTCGCCGTCGTCGGTCTTGACCGGCGTGGCCAGCTTTTCCTTGACGACCTTCACCGACCAACCCGGAACCGTCTGGTAGGAGGCCTCGGCGAAGCCCGCAGGGAACTGGACGGCAACCTTGGTGGTGACCGCGTCATCGGTCTCGTTGGGGACGCGGACGTCCTCGACGACGTACGCGCCGGCAGCGGCGGTCTTGGGCTGCAAGGTGACATGTGCGTCGGCGACGGCGGGTGCGGCGAGGGTGCTCAACGTGGCCACGGAGGCGAGGGTGATGCGCTTCATGATCTTGATGTCCTTGGGGTATGGCTCGACAACGGTCAGCCCGCGCGCCGGCACCGGCGCGCAGGGACGATCAGCGATCGCAGGGCGATCAGCGGCGGATCAGGTGACCGTGAGCGGCGGGCCGCGCTCGGCGAGCGCGGACGCGAGGAGGCGGCCGCCGCGCACCAGCGTGGCGCGGGGCCGCGGGCGCGGCAGCGGCGCGGAGGCCGGGCGCACGCGACGATGCGGCCGCGAGCGCCGGGCGGCGAGCCGCTCCAGCGTGTCGGCGCCGACGTAGCGGCCGGCCAGCAGCGGGACCAGAAGCACCAACGCCGGCGACAGCAGCAACAGCCCCGTGTCGAGGCCGGTGATCGTCGCCGCAAGCGCCACGACGACGCCGAGAACGGCGACGACGAGCAGCGAGCGGAGGTCCCGGCGGACGGGCATACGCCAAGCAACTGTACGCGGTCCCGACCGCGGATGCGGACGTTGGTCCTTGGCGCGCGGCTCAGTCGTCGCGGTCGAAGCGCCCGCTGCGGCGATCGATCTCGAACCACACGCGACAGCCGCGGGCGGTCCGTTCAACGCCCCAGCGCGACGCCAGCTTGTCGACCAGCCGCAGGCCGAAGCCCGCCGTCTCGTGCCGGATTTCGGGGTCGAAGCCCGGGCCGTGATCGGCCACCTCGACGCGCACATGGTCGTCGCTGAGGCGCGCGTGGAAGACGATCCGCTCGGCCGGGTTCAGGGGGCCTGCGTGGCGGACGGCGTTGCCGACCAGCTCGGAGGTCAGCAGCGACACGGTGTGATCGAGGTCCGGGCTGAGACCGCGCTCACGCAGCGAATGGCGCGCGGCCCGCACCGCGTCGGGGACGGGAGCGAAGGCGAGCAGGATGTCGGTGCTGGTGCGGGTCAAGATCATGAGGAAGGCGAGGCGCGGCGGGCGGTGGTACGAGAAGGGTCACCTCTCCGGCCATCCCTCAATCATCGGCTTTCCCTCAGCGGACGACCTTCAGCGTCGCCCGCATGCCGCGCGCCTCGTGATCGGCGATCGTGCAGACCAGCTGATAGCTCCCGATCCGCCGCAGCATCAGACGAAAGGTCGCGGTGGCGCCGGGCTTGACGGCCGTCGTGAGACCTCCGACGCGCCGGCCCTTGCGCCGGATGACAAGGTCGTGCACGTCTTCGCCCAGATTCTTGATGTTGAACTTCAACGCGCCAGGATGGACGCGTGGGCGGTAGACGGCGATGGCGAACTCGCGCTCGCCGATGCCGATCGCGGTCGGCGCGCGGGCGCTGTGGACCGCCGCGGGCGGGACGTCTTGCGCGAGCATCAGCTGCGGACCAGCGCGACCTGCCCGAACTGCCCCGCGCCCGGGATGACCTCGGCCGGGTCGGTGCCCATCCACTGCCCCAGCAGGCTGCCGTAGACGCGCCGGAAGTCGACGGTCACCTTGAGGTTCTTCTCACGGTCGAGGTCGGTCAGCGACGGGTACTCGGTCAGCACCCCGCCCAGCGCGCGCGGACCCTGGACCCACGCGACACCGCCGGCGCCGTGGTCGGTGCCGCCGGACTTGTTGGCCTCCGGCCGGCGGCCGAACTCCGACCACACGAAGGTCAGCACGCGGTTGGCGACGCCGCGCGCCTCGAGGTCGGCCTGGAAGGTGGCGAGCGCCTCGCCGACGGCGCCGAGGTCGCGGTCCAGGGTCTGGGCCTGGCCCTCGTGGGTGTCGAACTCGCCGTCGGCGTCGACGGTCGCCATCCGGATGCCGAGCGGCTGGGCGATCAGCCCGGCGAGCACCTTCAGCCGATCGGCGGTGTCGTTGTTCTCCGTGTAGGTCACCGGGCCCGCCAGCGGGTCGGGCGACTTGTCGTCCTGCTTGCGGAAAGGGGCAAGCTGCTCCGAGACCGAGTGGGCCAGGCGCGCGGCGCGTGCAGCCGAGGCCGGCCCTGCAGATGTCGACCCCGAGCGCGAGAGCGCCGCGTAGGCGTCGACCGCCGCGGTTCCCCAGTCGCCCCAGACGCTCCACATCGACAGCTCCGCATCGCCCGGATCGGAGATCGAGGCGACCGGTGCGTTGACCGCGCGCAGCGTCGGCGACAAGCCGTAGCCGGCGCTCAATCCCTGCAGCGGGTTGTCGGCACTGCCGTGGCGGTCCAGCCAGCGGCCGAGCCAGCCCGACACCGACTGCTGGGAGACCATGCCCGTCTCCCAGAACGCGCGCGAGGCGAAGTGCGACAAGTTGGGGTTGGCGTAGTCGATGCCCGGCAGGAAGCCGATCTGCCCGCGATCGAAGAGCCCCTTGAGCCCGCCGCCCGGGCCGCGCGACAGCGACGGGTGCAGCCCCAGCGAGGTGCCGGCCAGCGGGAGCGGCGCCGCCGGCGAGACGCCGCTGCGCAGGTCGCGCAGCGCACCCTCCTGATCGAGCGGCATTAGCGTGTCGAGCAGGTCCAAGCCGCCGGGGAGGAAGACCGAGACGAGGATCGGCGCGTCGGGGGCGGCGGCAGCCTCGGCGGCTGCGGCGTCGAGCAGGTGCGCCGTCGGCAGCATGTTGGCCGCGTAGACCGTGACGCCGGCACCGATGCCCCATTTGAGCATCTGGCGGCGCGTGAGCACGTCGCGTCGCGCGGCCTCGCTGGCGCGGTGGAAGTCCTGGCAGGCCGCGTGCGCGCGGAAGCGAGGCATCGAGTTAATGCACCTGGGCGTCGGGGGCGGAGAGCAGGAGGTGGCGCATCGCGCGCTGGGTCATGTCGGCGGCGACCTGGCGCTGCCACTTCTGGCCGGCCATGGCGTCGTAGCCCTTGGCGAGCGCGAGCAGGCCCTTGCGTGTGCGTTCGCTCGCCCACGGGTGGCCGAGCGCGGCCATCGCACGGGCAAGCTGCTCGGCAGGCTTGAGGTCGACCGGCGTGTCGCCATCCTCGACCTTGAGCCCCGGCTGCGACAGCGCGACGTTGGCGGCGACGAAGCGCATCCGCATGCCGTTGGACGACATCCATGCTGGGCCCCATTCCCAGCCGGCCACCGACGGCGGCGAGAAGAGCGTCTGACCCATGCCGGAGGTGACCCAGGTCCAGGCATCGTCCTTCACGCCCAGGCGCGTCGCGCGCAGCATGCCGGCGATCGCCACGACCGGGGACTTGACCATCGACGGGCCGTCGAGGTTGGCATACACCTTGGGATGGTCGAGGATCTCGGCGACAACCGGCTTGAGGTGATGCTGTGAGCCGGTGTAGACACGTTGCAGGCGCAGCCGCGTGCTCTTGTCCAGCGGCTCGTCGACGAAGTAGGACCACAACTTGCGGACCAGGAACTCCGGGTGGTGGTGGTTGGCCACGACCAGTCGCAGCACGTCGTGCGGGCCGAAGCGGCCCTTGTGACCGAAGATCCGCTTGGTGCCGCCGTCGTGGTTCTTGGGCTCGAAGCGCGTGGTCAGCAGGACGCCGCCGGCGCGCTTGCCCTCGACGTAGCCGGTCAGCGCGCGGGCGGCCTCGCGGACGTCGGACTCGGTGTAGCCGTTGCCCTCACCGAGCGTGAAGAGCTCCATCAGCTCGCGCGCGAAGTTCTCGTTGGGCTCGTCCTTGTAGGAGCCGATCAGGTTGAGGAACGACCCCATCGCAGGGTCCTCCATCACGTTGCTCAGCAGCGCCGGGAACGAGCCGAGCGCGCCGCGGCGAAAGACCGCGTTCTGGCGCAGCATCAGCGGCGTGTCCTGGTCGCGCGTGGCGAAGTGGTTGTGCCAGAAGAGCACCATCTTCTCTTCCAGCGGCCGCGTGGTGCGGACCATCCGGTCCATCCACCAGAGGACGTCGTGGCCGTCCTCGTTGGCCGGGTCCAAGGCCATGGGCTTGGGACCGGGCAGCAGCGGCGCCTTGCGCCCGTTGGGCGACAGCAGCCAGCGCAGCGTCTCGCCGCGGCCACGATGCGCCCACTTGGCGGCCTCGTGCTCGGTCGCGCCGAAGCCGGCGCGCCACATCACACGACGCACATGTGCCTCGTTGAAGCCTCCCACGGCCAGCCAAGCTAGCTCACCGCACGGTCGATCTGGCCTAGCCGCGGACCAATGGGCCGCTTTGCACAGCTTCGAACGCCGATCCGGGAACTTGGCCAAGCGTGTGCAGGTTGTCGTCGTTCCAACGACGGTCCGGCGCACCGGTGATGTACCACGGCGAGCCGTTGTCGGCGACGATCATTCCGTAGCGCTTCAAGGCCTTCAAGATGGCTAGCGCCTGGCCGTGGAAGGGCTTGAGGTCGAAGGACGCCTTGAGACGCAGGCGCAGGCCCATCGGCGGGAGATCGGGGTCGGTGTCGTTGGAGGCGAGGTGCCGCGCGGGCGACACGTAGGCCTTCTGCGTGCGCGGCACGGTGACGCGCAGCGCATGGGTGATGGACCTGGCGCCGACGACCTCGTCGGCGCGCGCGAGGCCGGGGAAGATCGGCAGGCCGGCGGCGTCGGCCGAGGTCCAGCCCTTCGGCCGCGGCTTGCCGGAGCGCAGATCGAACTTCGCGCCGGAGGCGGCACTCCAGCCATGGCCTGCCTTCTGTGCCCCGAACAACTCATACAACATGCAGGTCCCGCGCTGAAGGACGATGACATGGCGATCCGAGCCACCCTCGACCGGCGCTGATGCCGGAATTGGGTACGGGCCCTTGTCGCTTTCATCCCCGTAATCGGTGAAGTGGATCGGCACGCGCTTCTGGGACTTGGCCACCACCTTGAACGGGATCCCGTAGGTCTTGGAGGCGAAGTCGGGGTGCAGGCGGGCGTCGAGGCCGATCGAGCGCACGTAGGCGTCGGAGTGCGCGTCGACCGGCGCCGTGGAGATGTCGCGGTTGAACGCGTCGGTGGCCGGTAGCACGGGGCAGCCCGCGACCCGAGGACCCTGCCCCCGCCCACCCCCGGGCGTGCCGATCGGCGTGGCGGCGAAAGCCACGCCGGAGGCAGTGCCCAACGCGGCGGCGGACAGGACGAGGGCGCGCAACATGGCGCGGAACGGTACCCCTTGGAGTTAAGGCGTCCAGTTGCCGATACTTTCGGCTGGATGCTCCGCCGCCTCGCCCTCCCCTGCGTGCTCCTCTGCGCCGCGCTGCTCAGCGCGTGCGGCGGCAGCACGACGAGCGGCGAGGTCGAGGCGTGGAAGGTAGGCGCGCCGTACCTGCCGCCGCCGGATCCGGCAGGCCGCGTGCGGGCCTCGGCGATCCCCACAGGCCATCCGGCGGCCAGGTCCACAAGCAAGACGCCCGCCGGCAGCGCCCCGACCGACGCCCAGGTCGCCGCCGACCTGCGCGAGGCCTACGGCGGCAAGGGCGGCGCCAACCTCGACCAGGCCGCGATCGACTCCAGCGGCCTGGCCATCATCCCCGACACCGCGCCGCGCAAGCTCGTCGCGCTGATGCACGCGGCCAACGACGTCGCGCACAAGCCCTACGTCTACGGCGGCGGTCACGGTCGTGTCGCCGGCGAGATCTGGACCGACTCCGCCTACGACTGCTCCGGCTCGGTCTCCTACGCGCTCGCCGCCGCCGGCTACCTCAAGGGCCCCGAGACCTCCGGCACGCTGATGGGCTTCGGCAAGCCCGGTCCGGGCAAGTGGGTGACGATCTTCGCCAACGCCGGCCACACCTTCATGGTCGTGGCAGGCCTGCGCTTCGACACCAGCGGCCGCCAGAACACCGGCACCCGCTGGCAGCCGGCGAACGCCCGCTCCTACGCGGGCTTCACCGTGCGCCACCCCGTCGGGCTCTAGCCGACGGCGACGGCGTCCATCGCGCGCAGATACGGGGCGACGAGCTCGCCGTAGGCGGCCTTGCGCGACGCCGGCAGGTCCTTCCACCCCGTCACCGAGGTCCGGCACCACTCAGCACCGCAGAGGCAGACCTTCGGGAAGTGGTCGATCGTGAAGTTGCGCATCGCGTAGTCGAACGTCAGCTCGTCGCCCGCAGCGATCGGCCATCGCGCGACGAAGTCAAACGCCTCGCCCGCGTTGAGCCGCACGCCGCAGTTCGGCTCGCACGAGTGGTTGACCATCGGCCCGAGGCCGCCATGCCGCGCCCACCGTGCCGGCCCGACTTGCGTGGCGTGCGAGTCGTTGCCCGTCAGCGGCCCCACCAGGAACCCGACCATGACCGTGTCACCCGCGGCGAACGCCCGCGTCGCCAGCACGCCATCGCCCTTCCCCTCCCTTGTTCGACGCAGCTCCACGCCCTCGGCAGAGGACGGATCAGACAGACGCATATGGGGCAAGGGAACCCCTTTCACTCGACACCCTCGAAACCTGAGTGTAGGACGCCGTCTTGTTCACCCCCCGCGGCTGAGCCATCCCCGGCCCGCAGCGCGCGCCGCAGCCGGACTGTTGAGCCGTGCGGTGCGAGCTCCAGCGTGACCTCGTCGGCCAGCGCGCGCATGAGCTCGACGCCACGGCCGCGATCGGGATCCGAGGCCGGGCGCGCGAGGCGTGAGGGCGGGCCGGGGTCGCGCACGGTGATCGTCACCTCGTGGTGCGCGTCGACCTCAAGGTCGACGCCGACCGTCGCGCGCGCGAACTGGGTGCCGTGCTCCAGCGCGTTCTGCCACGCCTCGTTGGCGGCCATCACGAGGTCGTGCGTCTCGTCGGCCTCGGCGCCGGCCTCGCGCAGCCAGCGCGCCGTCAGCCGCCGTAGGGAGACGAGCGCGTCGGGATCCGGTGAGAGCCGCAGCCGCGCGACCCGGCCGAGCCGCGCCTCACCGCGCACGACGACGAGCGTCACGTCGTCATCGGCCGCCTCAGCGTCGGTGGCCTCCAGCGCAGCGGCGACCATCTCCTCGGGCCTACCGCCCGCGGCAACCGCGTCGCGCAGCCGGCCGAGGCCCGTGTCCAGCCGCTCCCCGCGGCGTTCGACCAGGCCGTCGGTGTAGAGGATCGCGGTCATCTCCGGCGCGAGCGTCGCCACGCGCTCCTCGTAGCGCCAGGTGTCCATGACGCCCAGCGGCGGCCCGGCCCCCTCGATGATCCGCGTCGTGCCGTCCTCCTCGACGATCAGCGGCGGCGGATGGCCGGCATTGACGAAGCGCAGCGTCCCGGAGTCGATCTCCAGGATTGCGAACACCATGGTGGTCATGAGGTCGGCGCCCAGCGCGGCGTGGTAGCCGTTCATGCGCTCGACCAGCGCGACCGTCCCGTGGCCCTCCAGCGCGTAGGCGCGCGCGACCGAACGCAGCTCCCCCATGCGCGCGGCGGCGTCGACGCCGTGGCCTGCGACATCTCCTACAACAATGCCGAGCCGCCCGCCCGGCAACGCGATCGCGTCGTACCAATCGCCTCCGACCCGCGTGCCGCCCGCGCCGGGCGCGATGTGCGCGGCGAGTGAGACCCCGACGACGTTGGGCAGCTGCTCGGGCAGCAGCGCGCGCTGCAGGGTCGCGGCGATCCGCCGGTCGCGCTCGTCGGCCATCTGCACCAACAACTGCTGCGAAGAGCCGTGCACGTCGCGCACCGCGACGACGCTGATCGTCACCGGGCATGGCGTGCCGTCGGCGCCGACAACGTGCGCCGACCACGGCTCGCCGCCATCGCCGAGCGTGGCCGCCGCCGCCAGGCGCTCGACCAGGGCGGGCCGGTCGCGCTCGTGCAAGACGTCGTGGATCGGCGCGCGCTCCAGCAGCGCAGTGGGACGCCCGCTGAGGCGCTCGAGCGCCGGGTTGACCTGCAGGGCGAGGCCGTCGAGGTCGCACAGCGCCATCCCGCTGGGCGCCGCCGCAAAGGCGTTGCGCACCAGTTCGTCGCTGCGGCGCAGCTGCCGGCGGTGGCGGTCGAGGTCGGCGAAGACCTTCACCTTGGAGCGCAGCACCAGCGGGTCGAACGGCTTGAGCAGGTAGTCGACCGCACCTGCCTCATAGCCGGCGAAGACCTCGGCGAGGTCGCTCTCGGCCGCGGTCAGGAAGATGATGGGGACGTCGCGGCTGCGCTCGCGCGCCTTGATCATCTCCGCCGTCTCGATGCCGTCCATGCCCGGCATCTGGACGTCGAGCAGGATCACCGCGAAGTCCTGAATGAGCACCTCCCGGAGCGCCTGCTCGCCGGATTCGGCCTCAACGACATCAACCTGCAGCGGCTCCAGGACGGCCTGCAGCGCGATGCGGTTCTCGCGCCGGTCGTCGACGAGCAGGATTCGTGCAGGCTCGACCTCCACCATCAGCGATGCAACCAGACGCGCATGAGCGACAACAACTGTTCGACGTCGACCGGCTTGGTGACGTAGTCGCTGGCCCCGGCGCTGATCGACTTGTCGCGGTCGCCCTTCATCGCCTTCGCGGTCAGCTGGATGATCGGCAGCGCGTCGAAGCGCGGCATCGCCCGGATCGCCCGCGCGGTCTCATAGCCGTCCATCTCGGGCATCATCACGTCCAACAACACCAAGTCGGTGTCGGGCTGCTCGCGCAGCCGCTCGATGCCCTCGCGGCCGTTCTCGGCGAAGGCCACCTTCATGCCGCGCGTCTCCAGCGCGCTGGCCAAGGCAAACACATTGCGAATGTCGTCGTCGACGATCAGCACCCGCTTGCCGTGGAAGACCTGATCGGCGGTGCGCAGCTTGGCCAGCAGCTTGCGCGTCGGCTGCGGCAGCTGGGTCTCCAGCCGGTGCAGGTAGAGCGCGGTCTCGTCGATCAGGCGGTCGGCCGACGCCGCGTTGGCCACCACCAACGGCGACGCGGCCGCCTCGAGCGCGACGCGCTCCTCGGGCGCGAGCGCGTCGGGCACGTGCAGGACGATCGGCAGCTCGCGCCGCAGACCTTCAGCCTCAAGCGTCAGCAGGATGTCGAGAGGCCACTTGGCGCCGGGACGGATGACCAGCGCCGCGCAGTCGATCCCATCGGTGTGCAGCTGCTCGACGGCGCCGTCGGGAGCGAGGACCATCACATCGACGTCGTCACCGGCGCCGAGCAGCTCCAGCGTGTCGACGTCGAGACCGTCGCCTTCTTGGACGATCGCCAGCCGCTTGACGCGGCGGGCGCTCAGGCGCTCGAGCGCGTCGAGGGCGGCGAGCGCGGCCGTGCCGCCGGGTTGGGTGGGACCGCTCTCTCGAGATTCGGCCTCGTCGACATACGCCGCGGCGCCAGCGCGCAGGGCGGCCAGGCGCCCGCCGGCCGGCCCGGCCACGACCACCGGGCGGTGGCGCGTCTCGGGATGGGACTTGAGCTGGCCGAGCAGCCGCTCGCCACGGCCGTCGCTGGCGAAGACCAGGACGGCATCGGGCCGGTACTCCCGCGCGAGCGCGAGCCCCAGCGGCGTGCGCCGCGCGACCAGCCCCTTGAAGCCGTGCTCGCGTGCCACCGCCAGCGCGCCTTGGGCGTGGCCGGCGTCGTGAGCGATGACGAGCAGCACGCGGTCGCCGGCGACGATCGCGCCGCGGTCGTCCTCGACGCCGTCGTAGGGCAGCAGCGACGCGGCCTCCGACGTCGCCTCGGCGGGCGCAGCGAGCGGCGGCTCGGCCGGCGCCTCGATCTGCGCGCCGTCGCCACCGGTGCGGTGCGCGAGCGGCAGGACGAGCGTGAAGCTCGACCCGTCCCCGACGCTGGAGGCGACGCGGATCTCACCGCCGAGCAGGCGTGAGATCTCGCGGCTGATCGACAGGCCCAGGCCCGTGCCGCCGTACTTGCGCGACGTCGTGCCGTCGGCCTGCTGGAAGGCCTCGAAGATCGACGCGAGCTTGTCGGGCGCGATGCCGACGCCGGTGTCGGCGACCGCGAAGGAGATCCGCTCGTCGGCGTCGCGGAGGACCTTGAGCGCCACGGTGCCGGTCGGCGTGAACTTGAAGGCGTTGGAGAGCAGGTTGCGCAGCACCTGCTGCAGCCGCTGCTCGTCGGTGACGATCGAGGCCGGTAGCGCGTCGTCGAGCTCGATCGCGAACGTCAGGCCCTTCTCCTCGGCAACCGGCCGGAACGAGCGCTCGACGTCCTCGCAGATGTCGGCCAGCGCGACCGCGCCGAGGTCGAGCTCCATCTTGCCCGCCTCGACCTTGGAGAGATCCAAGATGTCGTTGATCAGGGCGAGCAGATCGTTACCAGCCGAGTGGATGGTGGTGGCGAACTCCACCTGCTGAGGTGACAGGTTGCCCTCGTCGTTGTCAGCGAGCAGGCGCGAGAGGATCAGCAGCGAGTTCAGCGGCGTGCGCAGCTCGTGGCTCATGTTGGCCAAGAACTCCGACTTGTACTTGGACGACAACGCCAGCTGCGTCGCCTTCTCCTCCAGGCCGGCGCGAGCGGACTCGATCTCCACGTTCTTGGCCTGCAGCTCGCGGGCCAGCGATTGGGACTGGGCCAACAGCTGCTCGGTCCGCATGTTCGCGCGGATCGTGTTGAGCACCACGCCGATCGTCTCGGTGATCTGCTCGAGGAAGGCGCGGTTGATCTCGCTGACGGCCTGCAGGGAAGCGAGCTCGATGACGCCGAGCACCTGCTCCTCGAAGACGACCGGCAACACGATGATGTTGCGCGGCCGCGCCTCGCCGAGGCCCGACTTGATCTTGACGTAGTCCTTGGGAACGTCCTCGACGACGATCGGCTTGGCCTCGACCGCGGCCTGCCCGACGAGGCCCTCACCGAGCGCGAAGCGATCGCGCTTCTTGGCGGCCGGCCCGTTGCCAGCGCCGTAGGAGGCGACCAGGCGCAGGTCCGGGTCCTCCTCGCCCTCGACGAGGAAGAAGGCTCCGTGCTGGGAGGTGACCAGCGGCGTCAGCTCGCTCATGATCAGCTTGGTGACCTGGCCGAGGTCGCCCTGGCCCTGGAGCATGCCGCCCATCCGCGCGAGGTTGGTCTTCAGCCAGTCCTGCTCGACGTTGATCTGCGTCGTCTCGCGCAGGTTGGCGATCATCTGGTTGATGTTGTCCTTCAGCTCGGCAACCTCGCCCTGGGCCTCGACGGTGATCGAGCGCGTGAGGTCGCCCTGCGTCACCGCGGTGGAGACCTCGGCGATCGCGCGCAGCTGCGTGGTCAGCGTCGAGGCGAGCTGGTTGACGTTCTCGGTCAGGTCGCGCCAGCGGCCGCGGACGCCCTCGACCTCGGCCTGACCGCCGAGCGAGCCGTCGGTGCCGACCTCGCGCGCGACGCGCGTGACCTCGTCGGCGAAGGAGCCGAGCTGGTCAACCATGGTGTTGATGGTGTCCTTGAGCTCGAGGATCTCGCCGCGCGCGCCGACGGTGATCTTCTGGCTGAGGTCGCCCTGGGCGACGGCCGTCGCGACCTGGGCGATGTTGCGCACCTGGTCGGTCAAGTTGTCGGCCATGGAGTTGACGGACTCGGTCAACGAGCGCCACGTGCCGGAGACGCCCTCGACCTGCGCCTGGCCGCCGAGCTTGCCCTCCGTGCCGACCTCGCGCGCCACGCGCGTCACCTCGGCCGCGAACGAGCGCAGCTGGTCGACCATCGTGTTGATGGTCTCGGCGAGCGCCGCGACCTCGCCCTTGGCCTCGACGGTGATCTTCTTGGAGAGGTCGCCGTTGGCCACCGCGGTCGTCACCGTCGCGATGCCGCGGACCTGCTCGGTGAGGTTGGCGGCCATCGAGTTCACCGACTCGGTCAAGGAGCGCCACGTGCCGCTGACATCTTCCACCTCGGCCTGACCGCCGAGCCGGCCGTCGGTGCCGACCTCCTTGGCGACGCGTGTCACCTCGGCCGCGAACGAGCGCAGCTGGTCGACCATCGTGTTGATGGTGTCCTTGAGCTCAAGGATCTCCCCGCGCGCGTCGACCGTGATCTTCTTGGACAGGTCGCCCTGGGCGACGGCCGTCGTCACCTGGGCGATATTGCGCACCTGGTGGGTCAGGTTGTCGGCCATGAAGTTGACGTTCTCGGTCAAGTCGCGCCACGTGCCGCTGACGCCCTTGACCTCGGCCTGGCCGCCAAGCTTGCCCTCCGTACCCACCTCGCGCGCGACGCGGGTCACCTCGTCGGCGAAGGACGAGAGCTGGTCGACCATGGTGTTCACGGTCCGCTTGAGCTCGAGCACCTCGCCCTTGACGTCGACCGTCACCTCCTGGGTCAGGTCGCCCTTGGCGACCGCCGTCGTCACGCGCGCGATGTCGCGCACCTGGTCGGTCAGGTTGCGCGCCATGACGTTGACGGAGTCCGTCAGGTCCTTCCACGTGCCCGCGACGCCCGGCACGACGGCCTGACCGCCGAGCCGGCCTTCCGTGCCGACCTCGCGCGCGACGCGCGTCACCTCGTCGGCAAACGAGCGCAGCTGGTCGACCATCGTGTTGATGGTGTCCTTGAGCAGAAGGATCTCGCCGCGCGCGTCAACCTCGATCTTCTGCGACAGGTCGCCCTGGGCCACGGCCGTCGTCACGAGCGCGATGTTGCGAACCTGACCCGTCAGGTTCTCGGCCATCGAGTTCACCGACTCGGTGAGGTCCTTCCAGGTGCCCGACACGCCCGGCACCTCGGCCTGGCCGCCGAGCTTGCCCTCGGTGCCGACCTCGCGCGCGACGCGCGTGACCTGCTCGGCGAAGACCGAGAGCGTGTCGGTCATCGCGTTGATCGTGTCGGCCAGGGCGGCGACCTCGCCTTTGGCGTCGACGGTGATCTTCTGGGTCAGGTCGCCCTTGGCGACCGCGCCGGCGACCTGGGCGATGCCGCGCACCTGGTCGGTCAGGTTGCGCGCCATGAAGTTGACGTTCTCGGTGAGGTCGCGCCACGTGCCGGAGACACCGCGGACCTCGGCCTGGCCGCCGAGCTTGCCGTCCGTGCCGACCTCGCGCGCGACGCGCGTGACCTCGTCGGCGAAGCCGCCCAACTGGTCGACCATCGTGTTGATGGTGTCCTTGAGCTCGAGGATCTCGCCACGGGCGTCGACGGTGATCTTCTGCGTGAGGTCGCCCTGGGCGACCGCGGTCGTCACCTGGGCGATGTTGCGGACCTGGCCGGTGAGGTTGGCGGCCATCGAGTTGACCGACTCGGTGAGGTCGGCCCAGGTGCCCGAGACGCCGGGGACGGCGGCCTGGCCGCCGAGCTTGCCGTCGGTGCCGACCTCGCGCGCGACGCGCGTGACCTCGGAGGCGAAGGACGAGAGCTGGTCGACCATCGCGTTGACCGTGGTGCCGATGCGGGCGAACTCGCCCTTGACCGGCTGGCCGTCGATCTCCATCGCCATCTTCTGGCTGAGGTCGCCCTCGGCCACAGCGACGATCACGCGCGCCACCTCCGTCGTGGGACGGACGAGGTCGTCGATGAGGCCGTTGACGGTCTGGACCCGCTCGAGGTAGTCGCCCTTGGCACCGTCGGTGCGGGCGCGCTCGGTCATCCGGCCTTCGCGACCGATCTGCCGCGCGACGCGCGCGAGCTCGGTCGTCTGGCCCTGGCTGCGCTCGGCCAGGCGGTTGAAGGCGATCTCCAACTCGCCAAGCAGGCCCTTGCGACGGGCCGGAAGCCGGCGGGAGAAGTCGCCGTCGGCGGCAGACTCCAGGGCCTGCAGCAGGCGCCGAAGCGCCGCGGGGTCGAGCTCGCCCTGCTCGTCGTCTCGTCGCTTGCGAGAACGGCCCTCGTCGGTAGCCAGGGTCCCGGCCATCGATCCTCCTTGGGGTGGTCAAACCGGCGGGCGGGTGGGTCCGCTCCCGGACGGCCTTCGGCCGATACCCAGTTTTGCGGCCAACCAAACACCCCGGCGATCTCGCCGGAAGCGACCGGCCGGTCGTCGCGTCAGGCCGGCTGGCGGCTCGCGGCCTCGGCCGCCTGCTCGAGCACGGCTTCCCAGTGCTCGATGTGATGGCGCAGGTGCTGGTCCTTGCCCCAGGACGTCGCACGACGCCGCAGCTGCGTGCGCTTGAACCGCGAGCCGGCGAGGTTCACCAACGTGTCCTCCCAAGCGTCATCGTCAACGATCATCCCGCCGGCGCGCGAGCCGAGGCCCGCGTAGGGCCCGCGCGCGGAGGCGACCCATGGGACGCCGGCGGCCGCGTACTCCTTGACCTTCACGTTGGAGCGGGCGAGGTTGAAGGGGATGTCGGCGATCGGCGCGATACCGAGGTCAAAGCCGGCCACGTGCTCGGGAAGCTTCGGGAAGGGGACCCACAAGTGGTGGGTGTAGCGCTCGGGGTCGAGCTTGAGTCGGACGCCCATCGTCACGACGCGAACGTTCGGAGCACGCTCCATCACCCGGCGCAGCACCGGTGTCATGTCCAGATGGTGGGAGTCGGCACGATGTTCGCCGGCGGCAACCCAGCCGATCACGAAGCCGTCGCCGGACGGTCGCTCGCGCGCGTAGTGATGATCGCTGAGGTAGTTCTCGATGACCACGGGCTCGACGTCCCAGGCGGTGGTGTAGCGCTCGGCCAGGTAGTCCGTCGTTGCCGTGACGACATGCGCCCGCCGAGCGAGCTTGCCCTGCGCTCGGAAGTCCCGCTCGGCGTGGAAGCCGCCGAGGTTCTTGTATTCCGGCGCCTCCGGCGGGATCAGCCGTGGATCGTCGTCGTTGTCCCAGACGATGCCGACCCCCCGCGCTCGGAGCTCCTCGACCATCTTGAGCACCACGGCATCCGTACGCCGGTAGATGTGCACGGCATCGCAGTCCAGGAGTGGCGCCACGCGCACCGTATGGCCCTTTCGAACCTCGACCGCGACGGTCGTGTGGCCGCGCCGTTTGAGCTCGTGCAGCGGCAGGATCGCGCGGTAGTACGCGTTGCTGACGTCGGTCGCGTAGATGGCCCCGATCTTCATGTCTGCCTTCTCTCTCGCCGCTTGAGGCGGCGAGCTTAGACACGGCTGTCGGCACGGGCAACGCGTCCTGCCGCACTGTCAGTGGCCGCTCATCTCGCCCTCGGGCTCGGCCTCCTGCTCGGGATCGATCTCGACGGGCGCCTCGCTGAGGGTGCGGCGCGCGGGGATGCGAGCCGCAGCGGCATCGAGCCGCTCCCGGACCACCTTGGCGGACGCGCCGACAACGGCACGCTCGGCCCCCGTCATCTCCGGCCACCTGGCACGGAGTTGGGTGAGGCGGTCGGCCGCGCGGTCCAGCGCGTCACGCGCGCTGTCGTGCGCGCCCTCCTCGATGGCGTCCTCGGCGGTGGAGATGTCGTGGCCGGCGTCGGCGGCGAGCTTGAGCAGGTCGTCCATGGCAGAGGCGATGCTACGGGGCGATCTCACACAAATGACGCACGGCGCGTTTCACCTTCCATGAAGCAGTACACGCTCATCGGCGCAGACAACGTGGCCTTCACCACGACGGTGCCGGGCACGCTTGGCGGCCATCGTGCCGACCGCATCTACGGAACGCTGGGCTGCCGCGGCGCCGCTCGGGCGATCGCCCGCGGTGGCTACGTCGCCAACCGCGTGTTCTTCGCTGACGAGCCCACCGCGATCGCCGCCGGCTACCGCCCCTGCGCCACCTGCCTGCCCGACGCGTATCGAACCTGGAAGGAGCACCGCGCCATGCCACTGACCCACACCACCGTCACATCCCCGATCGGCGAGCTGGTCCTGCTCGCCGAGGGCGACGCCCTCTGCGAGATCCGTTTCGACGTCGCCGACATCCCGCCCGACTCGCCGCGGGTCGACGACGGCGTGCTCGGCGAGGCCGCCCGGCAACTGCGCGAGTACCACGACGGTGTGCGGACGGCGTTCGATCTGCCGCTGCGCCCGCGCTTCGGCGGCGCCTTCGAACGCCGCGTCTGGGCCCACGTCGCCGCGATCCCGCACGGCACGACCACGACCTACGGCGAGATCGCCGCCGCCCTCGACGCGCCCGGCTCCGCCCGTGCAGTCGGCGCCGCCAACGGCCGCAATCCGCTGCCGCTGGTGGTTCCGTGCCATCGCGTCATCGGCGCGCGGGGCGCGCTGACCGGCTACGCCGGCGGCCTGGACAGCAAGCGCCGCCTGCTGGAGCACGAGGGCGCGCTGCTAGCAATGACCGGCTGAGGCACCGTCGACGCCTGGTGGGGGTCGTCGGGGGCGCGTGTGTCTATCCTCGAACGCTCCCCGATGTCGTACGAGCCGTCCCTTCCTGTCCCCGAGCGCGAGCGCTGGCCGCTGGCCGTCGCGCTCGTCGCGCTGCTCGCGGGCGCGGGGCTGCTCGGCGTCGCGCTGTCCGGCGCCTTTCACCACGGCCCAACGTTGCCGGCGCCGCCGGTCGCCCCCGCGGTCGTCGTGGTCACTCCGACGCCCGCGCCGGTCGGCGCGACTCCCGTTGCAGACACCACCGCGCCGGCGGCCGCCGCCGCGCCCGCGCCGAAGCCCACGAAGGCCCAGCGTGCCGAGGACGTGCAGCGCTTCACCTCCAACGAGCTCGCGCACGTGCCGGCGTCGTGGGTCTCGGGGTTCTACGGCATCTACGCCCAGGCCCAGAAGACCTACGGCGTCAACTGGCTGCTGATCGCGTCGGTCCATAAGCAGGAGACCGCGTTCTCCACCCATCCGACGACCTACCACGGGCTGAACTTCGCGCGCTGCTGCGCCGGGCCGATGCAATTCAACGTGACAAACGGGCCGGTGTCGACCTGGGCGCGCTATCGCAACGCCGGCGCCGCCGCGCAACGCCCCGCCAAGTACCCGCACGCGACCAAGAAGCACCCGTCGATCTACGACGACTACGACGCGATCATGGCGGCCGCCTCGCTGCTGCGTGACTCCGGCGCCGGGCGCAACCTCGACGCCTCGGCCTGGCGCGCAGCCTATGACTACTACGGCCACGACGCCACCGGCGTCTCCTACGCCAACGAGGTCGTCGCGCGCGCCATCGACTGGGGACAGAAGTCGTTCTGCATCAACTGCGCGACCGACGCCGGGTTGATCGCCGCGGCCGACGCCGCCTGGGGCGTGCCGGCGCGCAACGCGCTCGACGCCGCAGCAGCAGCGGCCGAGAAGGCCAAGCAGGACAAGGACAAAGCGATCGCGGCCGCCAAGAAGCGCTGAGCCGCACCGCGCCGCGCAGCTCAGCCGACGCGCCGGTGCAGCGGCGCGCGCCCGCGCTTGCCCGCGTCGGCGAGCACGTCCATCGCCCGCAGGCAGTAGGCAACCCGCTGGGCCAACAGCATCCGGCAGCCCAGCGCGCCGGCCAGCTCGCGGGTCGTAAACGGCTCGCCGCCCACGCCGAGCAGGTCCGGCAGCAACGCCGCCGCGTCGGCCGGCGATGCCAGCACCTCGCTGCCGAGCACATCGACCAGCCGCCGCTCGCCCGGATCACGACGCCGCCGGCCCGAGCGCGAACGCCCCGCCTCCGGCGCCCGGATGTGATCCTCGCGGCAGAGCAGGACCTCGACCGTGAGGTTCGGGTGCGCGAGCAGTGACGGAAACGACACGAGCCGATCGAAGACGTCCAGCGCCACGCCCCGCAGCGGCGACCGCCGCGACGACAGCACTTCGCCCTGCTCGTCGACGCGCACGATCCGGCGCTCGGCCGCAACGGGATGGACGATGCGCATCCGATGGCCGTCCAGCAGCGCATCGAGCTTGGGCCCCAGCGGCGAGAAGCCGCCCGTCTGGATCTCCACCAGCTCGCCGTCGGCGCGCACGAGGTCGATGACGTAGCGGCCGAACGGGACCTCGGCGGTGTCGCCCGGCTGCGCGAGCAGATCCTTCACGGCCGCGTGCAACGGCCCTTCGCGCAGGACGCCGATCCCGGACACCGACCGTCACCTTACTGCCGCGGCGCTGTTCTCCCGGGAGCCATCCTGCAAGAACCGCGACTTCCCGTTTCTAGGGTGTTCCTAGATGTCGATGCGCCGCCTCCTCTCCCCGCTGATGCTCGCTGCCGCCCTCGTGGCGGCCGCCCCTCCCGCCGCCCAGGCCGATTGCCCCGGCTCGTCGGCGCCGGACTGCCCCTACTCCGGCTTGACCCAGAACGGCTCGCGCGGAGGCGGCGTCCTGCGCTTCCCGCAAGCCGTCGCCGTCGGCCCCGACGGTGCGGTCTACGTCACCGACCAGGGCTCGCACATCGTCCAGCAGTTCGGGCCCGACGGCACCTGGCTGCGCGACATCGGCACGGCCGGGACGCGTCCCGGCGAGCTCAGCGCCATGGGCGCCGTCGCCGTCACCGCCGACAACCAGATCGTCGTCGCCGACGGCGGCACCAACCGGATCGTGCGCTTCAACGCGACCGGCAGCCTGATCGACAGCTGGGGCGGTCCCGGCACGGCGCTCGGGAGGTTTCACTTCGGCGCCGGCGGCGGCAACGACGCGGCGGCCGGCGGCGGCCTCGCTGCCTCGGGCGGCTTCCTCTACATCGTCGACACCGGCAACGACCGCGTCGTGCGCTTCAACCCGTCCGGCGGCAACGGCGCCGAGATCGTCCCGCCCGGCACGCTGCAGAACCCGCGCGGCGTCGCGGTCCGTGGCACCCGGATGCTGGTCGCCGACGATCAACATCATCGTGTTGCTGCGTTTGACACCGGCGGCCACCTGCTCGCGTCGATCGGCTCCGGCCAGGGCGCCGGACCCGGCCAGCTGAACTTCCCCTACGGCGTCGCGATCGACCCGCAGGGCCGTGTCTTCGTCGCCGACGACCTCAACCAGCGGATCGTGCGCTACAGCACGCCGGCGACCAAGTACCAGTACAAGGCGCGCTGGGGCTCGTATGGCACCGCGCCCGGCCAGCTCGCCTATCCGCGCGGGGCGGCGACCAACACGAGCGGCGAGCTCTATGTCGCCAACACCGGCAACGACCGCATCGACGTCTTCGACGCCAGCGGCACGCTCAAGCGCTCGTTCGGCACGTCGGGCCGCGCAACCGGTCAGTTCGACGGACCGCTCGGCGTCGCGGCTGACAGCACCGGCATCCGCGCCGTGACCGACTCGGTCAACGGCCGCGTCCAGCTGATCAACCCCGACGGCACGATCGCCACCGTCTGGGGCTCTCCGAACCCCGGCCCGACCGTCCTGCCCAACCCGGTCGCCGTCGCCTTTGACGCCGGCGGCAACGGCTTCGTCCTGGACAACCGCCGCAGCACGATCGTCGTCTTTGACCGTGCGACCGCCACGACGACCCGCCGGATCGGGAGCGAGGGCTCCGGCCCCGGGCAGCTGCTCTCCCCCCAGGCGCTGGCGATCGACGCCGCCGGCAACATCGCGGTCGCCGACACCGGCAACGGTCGGATCGCGCGCTTCGCGGGCGACGGCAGCTACTTGGGGTCCTTCCTTACCGACAGCGCGCCGCGCGGCATCGCCGTGACGCCCGACGGCAGCAAGATCTACGTCGCCGACAGCGCCAACCGCATCACGGTCTATGACGGCGGCGGGACCGAGCTCGATCAGTTCGGTGGCACCGGCGTAAAGCTCGGCAAGCTCAACGCGCCGGCGCAGATGACCATCGATCCGGGCGGCAACCTGTGGGTCGCCGACCGCGGCAACAACCGCGTCCAGGAGTTCGGGCCGGCCGGCGAGCGCCTGCTGACCATTGGCAGCCGTGGGATCGGCGACGGTCAGTTCATCCACCCGACCGGTGTCAGCGTCGACTGCAACGGCAAGCTGACCGTGACCGACAGTGAGAACAACCGCGTCACGACGCTGACGCTCGCCAACCCGCCGGTGGGGCTGGCGTGCACGCCGTTGCCGGCGCCGGCTGGGCCGCCGTTGTTGAAGTTCCCGACGCTGCCCGAGCCGCTGGGTCCGCAGCTGACGGTCAAGATCCTGCGCAAGGCCGGCCTGCTGACGGCGCGCAACCTGCCGGTCCGCGTCGGTTGCGACACGACCTGCTCGCTGACCGCGACGGCGACGCTCGTGCAGCGCGGCAGCGCGAAGGTCGTCGGCAAGGGCAAGAAGCGCAAGGTCGTCAAGCCGGTGTCGATCGATCTCGGCCAGCAGAAGCTGTCAATCCCAGCGGGCACGTCAAAGATCGTGCGGCTGAAGATCTCCAAGACGGCGGCGGCGAAGCTGCGCAAGGCGCTGGCGGGCAAGAAGGGTCTGGACATGACCCTGCAGCTGGAGGCGACCGCGGCGGCGGGGCCGCCGACGAGTCAGACGACGCGGATTTTGGCGACGGCCTAGCTCGCGAAGATCTCGCCGACGGTCGCGTCGAGCGCCTCGAGCACGTGCTCGACGTCGGCGATCGTCGTCGTCGGCCCCATCAAGGCCATGTTGTGGAACGGCGTGAGCATCACGCCGCGGTTCAGCAGCGCGGCGTGGATGAGGTCGTCGAGCAGCGGGTCGATCGCGTCGTGGGCCTCAGCGCCGGTGCGGGCGGGCTGCGGCGTGAACCCGAACTCGGCGCGCGCGCCCAAAGAAACGATGTGCCAGGGCGCGCCATACCGGGCGAAGACCTCGCGTACCCCGGCGACGTAGCGCTCGCAGGTCATCGTCATCGAGCGGTGCGCGTCCTCGGTCAGCACCTGCTCGAGCGTCGCGCGCGCCGCCGCGAGCGAGAGCGCGCTGCCCGCCAGCGTCCCGCCGACGCCGCCCCAATCAAGATAATCACCTTCATCATCGGCCAGCACGCGGTCGCGCAGCTCGGCGCTCAGCCCGTAGGCACCGATCGGCACGCCCGCCCCGAGCGCCTTGCCGAGCGTCACCGCGTCGGGTGACAGACCCCACGCGCGCACGCAGCCGCCGGGGCCCATGCTCATCGTGTGCGTCTCGTCGTAGATCAGCAGCGTGCCCGTCTCGGCGCACGCCTCCTCCAACCCCTTCAGGAACCTGGGCTCGGGCAGGACCATGCCGACGTTGGTCATCGCCGGCTCGGCGATGACACACGCAACGTCCTCGGGCTCGAGTGCAGCGCGCACCGCGTCGAGGTCGTTGAAGGCCACCACCTTGGTCGTCAGCGCCAGGTCGACCGGCGCGCCGACATTCCCCGCGCGCGCCACCACGCGACCGTCAGCGTCGAGCGTCGCCACCGTCTCGTCGACGGTCCCGTGATAGGCGTGCAGGAAGATCATGATCTTGCTGCGGGAGGGTCCTTGCACCTGACGACACATGCGCAGGGCGAAGCGATTGGCGTCGGTGGCGCTCAGCGCGAACTGCCAGGCGGGAAGGCCGAAGCGGCGGGCGAGCTGCTCGCCGACGGCGATCGCGTCCTCGGACGGCATCATGGTGGTGATCCCGCCGAGGTCGCTAACGCGCCGGATGATCGCGTCGACGGTCGGCTGCGGCGAGTGACCGGGCATCGAGCCCGTGTCGCCCAGCGCGACGTCGACGTACTCGTGACCGTCAACATCAACAACGCGGCTGCCACGCGCGCTCTCCAAGAACACCGGCGCGCCGCCGGCCCACTTGGCCATCCACGGCATCGGCACGCCATGCAGCAGCGAGCGCCGCGCCCGGGCCGCGAGCTCCAGCGAGCGTGGATGGGTCCGGGCGAACTCCGCGCGCTCGCGGGCCAGCAGGTCGGTCAGGCGGGCGCGGTCGAGGACGGCAGGCATGTACGCGCGAGGCTAACCGCCATCGAGGGACGACTGAACCACCGAGCGCGTGGTTGAGTCGTCCCTCGACGTCAGACGAGGTGCTCGGCGCGCAGCCAGGCCGCCGTGCGCTCCATGCCCTCGGCCAGCCTGATCTGCGGGTCGTAGCCGAGCATCGTGCGTGCGCGGTCGATCGCGTAGGTCCCGCTGCGGGCGAGATAGCGGGCGGCCGCTGCGTTGACCTCGGTCTCCTGACGGGCCACTCGGGCGCCGACCGCGGCGGCCGCCGCCAGCGTCACCGCCGCGCCCGTCGGCAGCACCGGCAGCCGGCGCCCGAGCAGCCGCGCGTAGTACCCGAAGAACTCGCGCGTCGTGACCCCGACGCCATCGGTGAGCGTGAAGACGCCGCCGGCGCCCGCGGGTCCCGACGCCGCGACGATGCCGTCAACCAGGTTCTCGATGTACACGGGGCTGAAGATCCCGCGCCCCAGCGCCGGCAGGAGGAAGCGCCGCCGCGCGAGCTCCTGCACCGGCAACACCGTCCACGGACGCGAGCGCGGACCGTAGACGTCGCCGGGGCGCACGATCGTGCACGCGGTCTCCCCCGCGGCGTGCGCGCGCAGCACAAGCGCCTCGGAAGCGATCTTGGTGTCAACGTACGGCACGCCGTTGGGCTTCGTCGGATAGGACTCGTCGACGCCGTCGGGGAAGGCGAAGCCGAAGACGGTCACCGACGAGAGGTGCAGAAAACGCGCGGCCTCGGCCCGGTGCGCGGCATCGAGCACGTGACGCGTGCCGAGCGCGTTGGTCCGCCAGACCGCGCCGGGATCGTTCCCGCGCATCGAGACGATCGCAGCGGTGTGGACGACGAGATCGCAGCCGGCGGCGTGGTCCTGCCAATCACCCGCCTGCGAGATGTCTCCGGCCACGATGCCGCGCGCCGGGTCGGCGCGCACGTCAACGCCGCGCACCTCGGCGCCCAGCGCCGCGAACCGGCTCGCAAGCGCCGCGCCGATGAACCCGCTGGCGCCGGTGATGAAGACGCGGCTCGGGGTCATCGCGCCAGCGCCCGGACGTCGGCGCCGGTGAGCGCGGCGAGATCGGTCGGCGCGAGCTCGATCTCCAGCCCGCGCCGGCCGGCCGAGACGAAGATGGTGTCGTGCTCGTCGGCGCTCGCGTCCAGGAACGTCGGCAGGCGCTTGCGCTGACCGAGCGGGCTGATGCCGCCCGCGACGTAGCCGGTCACCTTCTCCGCCCGTGCCATGTCGGCCATGGCGGCGCGCTTGCCGACGGCCTTGAGATCGAGCTGGCCGGCGGCGGGCACGATCGCGACCGCCAGGTCGTCGCCGACCGTCACCACCAGCGTCTTGAAGACGCGGCGAGGATCAAGGCCTAGCACTTCTGCCGCCTCGCCCGCGTAGGACTCCGCCCGCGGGTCGTGGTCGTACTCGTGCAAGGTGTAGATGATGCCCGCGGCCTTGGCGGCGCGGGTGGCGGGGGTCTCGCGGCCGGCCATCGTCGGCCGATGCTATCCGCGGCGCTCAGATCTCCAGCACGTGATGGCCGACGACGTGCACGACCGTCGTCTCCCCCAGCCGCTGCGCCCGCCGCGCCGGCGCAGGCGTGTGGCCGTGGAGATGGAGCCGCGGCGACGCGCGCAGGACGTACTCGCGCAGGCCGTCGAAGCCCTCGTGGGCGCGGTCGTCGGGCTCCTCGTGGATCCCGCGCGGTGGCGCGTGGCTGATCAGGATGTCGGCGGTCGGCAGCCGTCGGGCCAGCCGCAACGCCTGCCGCTGGGTGTACTGGAGCTTGGCGCCGCGCGTGTACTGCACGCAGCCCTCGAAGCCCGCGAAGGTGACGCCGCCGACGGCCTCCCGGGCGAGATGCAGGTTGGTGGTGTTGGCCGCCTCCAGGTAGCGGCCGTCGTCGTGGTTGCCATAGATCCCGAGGACCGGCAGTGCAAAGCGGCCGAGCGGATCGAGCACGTCCGGCGCGAGATCGCCGAGCGTCACGACGACATCGGGCGCGTGGGAGGCGATCAGCGCCGGGAGCGGCAGCCACGACTCCTCGTCGGCGAGGATCAGCAGGCGCATTCCCGGCAGGGCTGCCCGCGCGCGCGGGAAACGAAGCGCGGCGTCTCAGCCGGCGCCGGCCGGCAGCGCGGCGCCCAGCAGCAGCTCGAGCTCCGCGCCGACGTCCTTGAGCGGCTGACCGCTGTGCTCCGCGCGGCAGAGGATCACCGCGCCCTCGACGGCAGCGAGGATCGTGGTCGCCAGCCGCCGCGCGCGCGCCCGCGAGAGACCGGCGTCGCGCAGGCCGGCGGCGAGCGCCTCATGCCAGGCGGCGAACGCGTCGGCGGCAGCGGCACGCAGCGCGGGCTCCTCCGCACTCGCCGCCGTCGTGACGGCGACCAGCGGGCAGCCGGCTTCGTAGTCGGAGGCCTCCAGGCCCTGACCCCACAGGCGGATGAAGGTGCGCAGCGTCGCGACGGGATCCTCGTCAGCCGACACCGCGGCGATCATCTGACTGCCGGCCACGCCGGCGGCCCGGACCGCCTCCTCGACGAGCTGGTTCTTGCCGTCGGGGAAGTGATGGTAAATGGACCCGCGCGGCGCGCCGCTGTGGGCGAGCACCTCGCGAAAGCTCGTGCCGGCGAGGCCGCGCTCGCGCAGCAGCGTCCCGGCGCTCTGGATCATCCGCTCACGTGCTGCCGCCATATGACGACAATCATAGCCCCGCACTTGACTATGACGAGCTTCATAGTACGGTCCACCGCCATGACCGATCTGCGACGGACGTTCATCATGGTCAACAAGCGGGCGCTCGATCGCGGCCGCGCGGGCGCCGCCACCGACATCCTCGGCCAGGAGGTCGTCCACGGCGACTTCAGCCCGCTCGACGCGCATGCCCACTGCCTGCTGGTCACCTACAAGCGCGACGGGTCGCCGATCGCGGCGCCAGTCTGGTTCGCTCGCGACGCCGACGGGCGGCGCCTCTACATCTGGACCGAGCATCAGGCCTACAAGGCCAAGCGGCTGCGGCGCGATCCCCGCGCGCTGCTCGCGCCGTGCACGCCGCGCGGCGTTCCGCTCGGCCCGCCGATCGCGGCGCGTGGCCGCGTGCTCGACGACGAGGCCGACCGGGCCCACGCCGCAGCGACGATCCGCGGCGCCTGGGGTCCGTTTCGCCGGCTCTTCGAGCGCGCCTCACGACCGGTGACGCCGGTCGTGTACCTGGAGCTCGTACCGGATTAGCATCGGGGGATGACGACGATGATGCAGGCGTGACCGCCGTCCGGCGCGCCACGCGCGAGGACGCTGCCGCTATCGGGCGGCTCTTATACGACTTCAACCGCGAGTACGACGAGCCTGCCCCGGCACCGGCGGAGATCGCTGAGCGGATCGCGGAGCTGATGGAGGGCGGTGACGAGACGATCGTCCTGCTGACCGACGGACACGACGGTCCCGATGGCCTCGCCGTGCTGCGCCTGCGTCCGAACCTCTGGAGCCGCGCGCTGGAGTGCTACCTGGCCGAGTTGTACGTGATCCCGGCGCTGCGGCGTCAGGGCCGCGGGCTGGCGCTGATGGA
Source organism: uncultured Conexibacteraceae bacterium (assembly GCA_963836485.1). Classification (GTDB taxonomy): domain Bacteria; phylum Actinomycetota; class Thermoleophilia; order Solirubrobacterales; family Solirubrobacteraceae; genus Baekduia. Next base: position 254,917 of record CAWIJS010000008.1, read on the forward strand.
GGCGGCGATGACGGCGGCGCGTGCCGCCGGCGCCGACCGCATGGACTTGGGCACCGGCGAGGACGACACCGCCGCGCGGGCACTGTACGAACGCCTCGGCTTCACCAACCGCGAGGGCAGCGGCGAGGCGCTCAGCCTGTACTACGAGCGCGAGCTCTAACGACGCAGGCGGTCAAGACGTCGTGCTCGTTGCACGCCGCAGCGCACAGGTCTAGGGTCCGGCCCATGACCGGACGCTTTGAAGGGACCGCCGTTGTCGCCCGTCCGATCGAGGAGGTCTTCGCGTTCCTCGCCAACGGTGAAAACGATGTGAAGTTCAGTCCGCGCGTGCAGGAGATCCGCAAGACCACCGACGGCCCCATCGGCGTCGGGACGCGCTTTGCGAGCACGGTCAAGGACGCGGGCATGACGACCAAGCGCGAGTTCGAGTTGACCGAGTTCGTCGTCCCGACGCGGATCCGCTGGGCCGAGCGCTCCAAGAACGCGGTGACCGCGACCGTCGGCGGCTACGACCTTGCGTCCGATGGCGACGGCACGCGTGTGACGATCTTCAATGAGCTCGAGGGCCACGGCTTCGGCAAGCTCGTCGTGGGCTTCGCTTTGCGCTCGGCGCGCAAGGGCGCTGATGAGTTCGCGGCGTCGATCAAGCGCGCGGTCGAGTCGAGCTGAGTGGCGGGCTCACGGGTTCTGACCGTCGGCTGGGTCACTGACGCCCAGCCGACGGAGGTCCGGTCGGACGCCTGGCCCTACCGGGCCCTCGGCCATTTCGCGAAGAGGCGGTCCAAGGCCTGGGCGGCGAGGCGGTCGTGGGCGATGTCGGCCAGCGTCTCGGGGGAGATCGGTCCGTTGTCCTCGGGCAGGCGGTCGGCGTTGCTCATGGCCAGGTCGTAGCGGCGGCGGTGCAGCTGCTCGACGAGGTCGTCGGTCAGCGGGACCTCGAACGTCGTCGCGTCGGCGTCGACCTTGTCGGGGTCCCAGCCGACCGCGGTGATCAGCGCGGTCGCGGCACAGAAGCGCATCGCCAACACGTACTGGGCCTCGGGCCCGTACAGGAGGAAGTCCTCGAACAACTCGTGGCCGAGGTCCATGACCTTCTTGGCCTCGAGCCGGAGGACGTCGGCGGTCTCGCGATCGACGGTGATCACGTGGGCGTGGGTACGCTGCGGGGTACTCATGGGAGATGCAGTCTCCTTGGGTCATGCCCCCGGGCCGCTGCAACGGTCGCGGGGGTCTTTGATTGGGTGAAGGCGAAGCCTAGCCGGGGGCTCGGATGGAATTGGTCGACGGCACAGAGTTGTTGTAGTCGTTGCACTCTTGTTGCTGAGCGACGACACCAACAACTCAGGGCACCCTCAGGGGGTGAACGACTCCAACGTCTCCTTCATGGCCGCGAGGCCGAGGCGCATCGCCTGAGCCGTGGGCGCCGCCGCCGCGTCGGGGAGGAGATCCGCGATCCAGACGAAGCGCGTCCGGCCATCGGGCGCCACGAGGATCTGCGCCGCGCCGTTGTGATGGGTGTACGGTCCGCCCACGACCGACCACACCAGGCGCCGTGCCTCGGCGTCGCTGGTGATCAACACCTCGCGCAACTCGACGCCCGAGGCGAAGGTCACGATGCGGTCGGCACCGTCGAGCCGCGTGTCGACGACGAAGCCGCGCGCCAGGCGCTCGTGCAGCGCACCCCAGTCGGCGAGCGCGCTCCAGGCCGCGGCGGGCTCGACGTCGATCAGCACTTCCTCGTGGATGGTGGCCATGGCCGCACCATCGCGCCCCGTCGGCCCGCGCGCTTGAACAGATGTGCGCACTTGCGATCATGGGCGCGTGCTGGACCTCCGCACCCTGGCTGAGCACGACGGGCTCTCCGTCACCGACGTCGTCTGCCGCCACCGCGCCGGGCGCGGAGCCGACGAGCCGGTGGACGTACTCGGCATCGTCTTCGTTCGCCGTGGGCGCTACGTGCGCTCGGCAGACGGCCGCGAGACGCTGCTGGACCCGACGCTGGCCTACGCCATGACGCCGGGCCAACAGCAGCGCTGCGACCACCTCGACGATGCCGGAGACGCGTGCACCATGCTGGGGATGACCGCTTCGGCGGCCGCCGAGCTCTGGGGCGACAGCGAGCTGCCGGTCGTCGCCTGGCCCACGCACGGGACCGTCGACGTCCGCCATCGCCTGCTGCTGGCCGCCGCGGGGCGCGGCGACGAAACCGATGAGGCGACCGTCGCGCTCGCGGCCGGCGCGCTCGAGCAGGTCGACCGGGCGCGCGTCGCGTCGGGACGGCCCGCGACCGAACGTGCGCGCCGCGCCATCGCCGACGGTGCCCGCATCCTGCTTGCCGACGAGCCGCGCAGCTCGCTCGTGCAGCTCGCCCGGGCCCTCTCGGTCTCGCCCCATCACCTCTCACGGGTCTTCAGCGAGCAGACCGGCAGCACCATCTCCACCCACCGCCGCCGCATCCGCGTCCGCGCCGTCCTCGATCGCCTCGAGCACGGCGAGCAGGATCTGGCCCGGCTCGCCGCCGACGTCGGCTTCGCCGACCACGGCCACCTCACCCGCACCGTCCGCCGCGAGACCGGTGCGACGCCGTCGCGCCTGCGCGAGCTGCTGACGTATCGGCGCGCGTTGATGATGCCAGCCTCCGCAGGCGAACCCTAAGTCACAAACGGTCATGGGTCGGATTCACAATCTGTCTAGCTTAAATTCACAATCCGTCCACCGTTCCCGCAGACGCCCGGGCCGACCGACGCGCGGCCGACCCGGACGTGAGCATCACCGCAGGTCGAACCGATCCAGGTTCATGACCTTGGTCCACGCGGCGACGAAGTCCTGCACGAACTTCTCCCGCGCGTCGTCGCTTGCGTAGACCTCGGCGAGCGCGCGCAGCTCGGAGTTCGAGCCGAAGACGAGGTCGGCGCGGGTGCCGGTCCAGGTGACCTGCCCCGTGGCGTCGGTGGCCTCGAAGGTGTCGCCGGACGCGGGCTTCCAGGTCGTGCCCAGGTCGAGCAGGTTGATGAAGAAGTCGTTGGTCAACGACCCCGGGTTGGAGGTGAGGACGCCGTGCGGTGACCCGCCGGCGTTCGCACCCAGGACGCGCAGGCCGCCGACCAGGACGGTCATCTCCGGCGCGCTGAGCGTCAGCAGGTTCGCGCGGTCCAGCAGCAGGTACTCGGCCGGCAGGTGGTGATCGCCGCGGAGGTAGTTGCGGAAGCCGTCTGCGGACGGCTCGAGCGCGTCGAAGGACTCCACGTCGGTCTGATCCTGTGACGCGTCGGCGCGGCCCGGCGTGAACGGGACCGTGACGACGTGGCCGGCACCCTCTGCCGCCCGCTCGACGGCCGCCGAGCCGGCCAAGACGATCAGGTCGGCGAGCGAGACCTGCTTGCCGCCGGACTGCGCGTTGTTGAAGGCCTGCTGGATCCCTACGAGGGTGCTCAGGACGGTCGCGAGCTGCTCGGGATCGTTGACCTCCCACCCACTCTGGGGCGCCAGGCGAATGCGCGCGCCGTTGGCGCCGCCGCGCTTATCGCTGCCGCGGAACGTCGAGGCCGACGCCCAGGCGGTCGACACCAGCTGGGCGACCGACAGGCCCGAGTCTAGGACCTGCGCCTTCAGGGACGCGACGTCCTCGGCGTCGATCAACTCGTGCGTGACCTCAGGCAGCGGGTCCTGCCACAGCAGCTCCTCGTCCGGAACCTCCGGTCCGAGATAGCGCGCAAGCGGCCCCATGTCACGGTGCGTCAGCTTGAACCACGCACGCGCGAAGGCGTCGGCGAGCTCGTCCGGGTGCTCGTGGAAGCGCCGCGAGATCGGCTCGTAGATCGGATCGAACCGGAGCGCGAGGTCGGTCGTGAGCATCGTCGGCGGGCGCGCCTCCGAGGACTCCGTCGGCCCCGGGATGGTGCCCGCGCCCGCGCCGTCCTTGGCGACCCACTGCTGGGCGCCGGCCGGACTCTTGGTCAGCTCCCACTCGTAGTTGAACAAGTTGTCGAAGAACCCGCCGCCCCACCGCGTCGGCGTGGAGGTCCAGGTGACTTCGAGGCCGCTGGTGATCGCGTCCGCCCCGTGGCCGGTCCCGTAGGAGCTGCTCCAGCCGAGACCCTGCTGCTCGAGCGACGCGCCCTCGGGCTCGGGGCCGACGTACTGGTCGGGATCGGCGGCGCCATGGGTCTTGCCGAACGTGTGGCCGCCCGCAATCAGCGCGACGGTCTCCTCATCGTTCATCGCCATGCGACGGAACGTCTCGCGGATGTCCTTGGCCGAGGCGAGCGGGTCCGGGTTGGCGTTCGGGCCCTCCGGGTTGACGTAGATGAGGCCCATCTGGACGGCGCCCAGCGGCTCCTCGAGCTGGTGGTCGCCGGTGTAGCGCTCGTCGCCGAGCCAGGTCGTCTCGGGGCCCCAGTAGACGTCCTCGTCGGGCTCCCAGACGTCCTCGCGGCCGCCGGCGAAGCCGAACGTCTGCAAGCCCATCGACTCCAGCGCGACGTTGCCGGTCAACACCATCAGGTCGGCCCAAGAGAGGCTCTGGCCGTACTTCTGCTTGACCGGCCACAGCAGCCGGCGGGCCTTGTCGAGGTTCGCGTTGTCGGGCCAACTGTTGAGCGGTGCGAAGCGCTGCTGGCCGGCTCCCGCGCCGCCGCGGCCGTCGCTGATGCGGTAGGTGCCGGCGCTGTGCCAGGCCATCCGGATCATGAACGGGCCGTAGTGGCCGTAGTCGGCGGGCCACCAGTCCTGCGAGGTCGTCAGCATCTCGGCGATGTCCTGCTTGACCGCGTCGAGATCGAGGGACTCGAACGCCTCGGCGTAGGTGAAGTCCTCGCCCAGCGGGTTGGCCACCGCGGGGTTCTTGGCAAGGATCTTCAGGTTGAGGCGGTCGGGCCACCAGCCGCGGTTGCCGCCGCCTTGGGTCGGGTGCGCGGCGCGCTCGTGCGCGACAGGACAGCCCTCGGTGGGCTCCTCGTTCATCTCGCGGACGACGGCATCAGGATGCTCAGACACGACGACTCTCTCTTGGATCAGGGGATGTACTAGGGGAACTTGCGGTGCACGCGGGGCACAGGCCGCGGAAGACGACCTCGGCCTCGTCGATGACGTAGCCCGTGTGGTCGGCGGCGGTCAGGCACGGCGCGGCGCCGACGACGCAGTCGACGTCCTCGATCGCACCGCACGACCGGCAGACGACGTGGTGATGGTTGTCGCCGACCCGCGACTCGTAGCGTGCCACGGAGCCCGGCGGATGGATGCGCCGCACCAACCCCGCGTCGGTCAGCGCGCCCAGCACGTCGTAGACGGCCTGCTGGGAGACCTCGCCGAGACGCCCGCGCACGGCGTCGAGGATCGTGCCCGTGTCGGCGTGCGGCCGGTCGTAGACGGCGGCGAGCACGGCGACCCGCGGACGCGTGACGCGCAGGGATGCCCCGCGCAACAGGCGCTCGTAGTCGTGGGTCGCCGGCACGGCCGGGAGTGTGTCACAGATTCTGGAACCGTTCCAGATTAAGTGTCAGCGGGCGTCGAGCAACTGCTCCAGGCGGTCGAGGATCACGTCGAGCCCGAAGAGGAACGCGGCCTCGTAGTCGTAGCCGGACTCGGCGACGTAGCCGCCGACGACCTCGACGAGGTGCGGGTAGTCGGCCAGCACGGCGGCGTAGTCCTGCATCTGCTGCTGCGCCGTGGCCGCGAAATCCTCCGGGGTCTCGGGCGACATGTCGCTCTGCTGGAGGGCGAAGCCGTAGATGTAGGAGTCCTGGACCGAGTAGGCCTGGACCGTCAGCTGCACCGAGAAGCCGGCACCGCGCAGGCACCCGAGCACAGCATCGTGGAGGCGGAGGTTGTTGGGCCCGTGGTCGCTGCGGCCCTCCATCTCGCCGATCGCCCAGCGATGGCGGGTGAGCGCTTCGCGGGTCGAGATGGCGCGCTTGCGCAGCTCGTCCTTCCAGGCGCCGTCGGCCGAGGGCGCCTCGATCTCTGCGAAGACGAGGTCGATCATCCCGTTGAGGAGGTCGTCCTTGTTGGCGACGTGGTTGTAGAGCGACATCGCCTCGACGCCGAGCTCCTTGGCGAGCTTGCGCATCGTCAGCTCCTGCGCGCCCCGCTCGTCGGCCAGCGCGATCGCGGTACGGAGGACGCGCTCACGGTTGAGCGGCGTCCGCTTCGGCGGGGTCTCTTTTCTCCTGACGGTCATCTGCGCCTCCGAGCTTGACTTGCTTACGCCGTAAGTGTAGAACTCTCGACATCAACTTACAACGTAAGTGTCTGCAGGAACGAAAGGACGGACCAGATGTCGAACCGCAACGCGATGGCCGCCCTCACCCGCTGGGTGCTGGGTCACAAGAAGCTCGTCGTCGGGGTCTGGCTCGTCCTGGCCATCGGCGGGTTCGCCGCGATGAAGCCCGCCGGGGACGCGCTGTCGACCTCCTTCACCATCCCGGGGAGCGAGGCCTCCGCCGCCAACAGCCGCATCGCGCAGGTCTACGGCAATGGTGGCGACGTCGCCCCGATCGTGCCGGTCGTGACGCTGCCCCACGGCACGACGGTCGACTCGGCCGGCGTCGCCGCGGAGCTGGGCGCCGCGATGACCAAGGTCAAGGCGGCGCTGCCCGCAGCACGTATCGCGTCCTACGCGTCGACGCACGACCGGGCCTTCGTGTCTGACGACGGCCGGACGACCTTCGGGCTCGTCGCAATCCCGGCGCTCGGTGGCGTCAACCCCGGGCAGGCCGAGGCGCGCAAGGCGCAGGAGGCGTTGGCGGGCGTCACCGTCGCCGGCGCCCCGGTCCGCGCCACCGGTCTGGATGCGCTTCGCGAGGCGGCCGCCAATGGTGAGCATGACGGCGGAGCGAGCCTCGCCGTGGAGGCGCTCGTTGCCGGCGTCGGCGCTCTCCTCGTCCTGATCTTCGTCTTCGCGTCGTGGATGGCGATCGTCCCGCTGCTGATGGCGATCGTCGCCATCCCGACGACCTTCCTGCTGATCTGGCCGTTGGCGACCGCGACCGACGTGTCGGTCATCGTCAAGTTCTTGGCCGCCCTGATCGGCCTGGCCATCGCCATCGACTACTCGCTGCTGGTGGTGGTGCGATGGCGCGAGGAGCGGCTGCGCGAGGACACGACCAACGAGGCCGCCATCGTCAAGGCGATGCAGCACGCCGGGCGCGCCGTCGTCTTTAGTGGCAGCACCGTCGGCATCTCGCTGCTCGCCCTCGTGGCGCTGCCCGTGCCGTTTCTGCGCAGCCTCGGCATCGCCGGCATGCTGATCCCGCTCGTCAGCGTCGCGGTCGCCATCACGCTGCTGCCCGTCGTCCTGGCCACGATCGGCCCGCGGCTCGACCGGCGCCACACCGGGCGGACCGATCACGCCGGCCGCGGCTGGTCGGCCTGGGCGCGCATCATCGTGCGCCACCGCTGGGCAGCCGCCATCACCTCGGCCGCCGTCCTCGGCGCGCTCGTGCTCGCCGCCTCCACAATCCAGCTCGGCAACCCGCGCGCCGACTCGCTGGCGCAGGCGGGCCCGGCGCGCGCGGGACTTGACCAGCTCGTCGAGTCGGGCATCGGGACCGGCCCGCTGTCGCCGTTTGACACGCTCGTCCGCTCGGGCGATCCCGAGGTCGTCGCGCACGCGCTGAGCGGCGTCGACGGCGTTCGGGCCGCGGTGGCACCGAGGACCTGGCGTCGCGGCGCGACGTCGCTGCTCGCCGTCATCCCGACCGAGGACGGCAACTCGCCCGCGGGCCGCGCGACGCTCGACCGTGTTCGGGCGGTGACCAGTGAGCTTCCGGGCAAGGTCGTGACGGGTGGCGAGGCGGCGCAGAGCGCCGACTTCCTCGACGCCGTCTACGGCAACTTCCCGCTCGTCATCGCATTGATCTCCGCGCTCACGTTCGTCCTGCTGGCGCGGGCGTTCCGCTCGCTGATCCTGCCGCTCAAGGCGGTCCTGCTGAACCTGCTGTCGGTCGGTGCAGCCTGGGGGCTGATGGTCCTCGTCTGGCAGCACGGCGTCGGATCGGAGGCGATCTGGGGCATCGGCGCGAAGGGCTCGATCAACGTCGAGATGCCGATCGTCGTCTTTGCCTTCCTGTTCGGCATCTCGATGGACTACCAGGTGTTCATCATCAGCCGGATGCGCGAGGCGTTTGACCGGACGGGCTCGACGGAGGCGGCCGTCATCGAGGGGATCGGCCGCACGGGCCGTCTGGTCACCAGCGCAGCGCTGATCCTCGGCCTCGCCTTCGTCGCCATGAGCGCCGGCCCGGGCACCGAGGCCAAGATGTTCGCGACCGCGCTGGGCGGGGGGATCCTGCTTGACGCCACGCTCATCCGCGGGGTGCTGGCTCCGGCGGCCGTGGCGATCATGGGCCGGTGGAACTGGTGGCTGCCGCGCCGGCCGGCACGCATGCTGCGGGTCGCTCCGTCAGGGGTCAGAGTGGTCTGAGGACGCCGGGCCGCGGACCGGGTCGCGGCATGCGCCGCGACCCGGGACACGCGCCCAGTGCTACTTGGTGGTCTTGTGGGCCTTGGCCGGTCCGGTCGGGTCGAAGGAGACGGTGACCTTGCCGGGCTTGCCCTTGGTGCGCTTGGCGGTGATCGTCGCGACCGTCGACTTGGTGATGGTCTTGGTGGTCTTCTTGATGCCGTGGCCGGTGACGGCGACCTTGCCGGCCGACAGGCCTCCGACCTTGACCGCCACGCTGGTCTTACCAATCTTCTTGGACAGCACCTTCAGTGAGCATGCCGGGGTCTGGAGGTAGATGTCGGCATCGGCGGTCTTGCCGTTCTGGCCGTCGATCTGCTGGTCGGCGACCTGCGTGGATTTGCAGATGTCAGCACCCGACACCACCAGGATCCCGCTCTTGCCCCCGTCGATGTCCAGCGTGAAATCCGACACGGGGGCGTCGGGGATGTTGTCAAAGGTCGAGACCAAATGGTTGTCGACGACGTTGCTCGTCCCGACGAGGTTGAGCCGCAACCCGTTCTCCCCGGTCAACGGGATCACGAGCTTGGGCAACGTCCGGATCTCACGGCCCGACTTGGGGTCTTTGCGGATGTTCTTGACGAAGTACACCGGGCCGGTCAGCGGCTGGTTGAGAATCGGTGTGCGGGCGACGGCCTTGCCGACGATGCTGCCCTTCGGACAGGTCGGGTCGACCTTGCTGCCGTCGGTGAACTCACACAACGCCTGCGCGTTATCCGGATCCAACGCCAAGCTCAGTGGCAGGCTCACCACGACCTTCTTCAGATTGGCCTGCCCCGCGGGCTGGGTGACCGTCGCATGCACGCCGGGGTGTTTGTCATCGGTCGTCTGGCCCTTGCCCGTCAAGCTGATCGCGAGCTTGGGTGCGAGACCCAGGCCGGCGCAATCGCCGACCTGGAAACGGTCGCCGACCGGGGCGGCCAGGCCGGTGATGGCCGTCACGACACCCGTGAACTGCTTGGGGGCGCAACTGGTCGGGTTGAGCATGAAGTCCGGACGGTCGATCACCACACGCACGTCGCGCAGGTGGATCGGCACACCCTGGATGATCGTCGGGATCGCCCCCGAATCCACATGAACCTGAGCGTCATCGGGATCGATAGTCAACTTGGTGCGCAACACCACGCTGCCGAGATCGACGCTGCCCGCGACCGCGGGGGTGACGACGACCACGCTGAACGGAGCACCCTGGTAGGGGCCGGCGAGATAGACCGACCCGTTGATGTAGTACGGCCGCGGACCCGAACCAGCACCCGCGTGGACATACCCGATCTTGCTCGCCGCCGGACATGACGGCCGGTCGATCTCACCCCGACCGGTGCCCGGCGCGGTGGAGATCGCCGCGATCGCCGCATCCGAGCACTGCGCCACCCCGGCCAACTTGGCCGTCAACCCCGTCGGCAGGTCAGCCTGTAGGTCGGTCAGCTCCTGCTCACCATCGTTACGCGTCAGCTTCAACGAAAACGGGCTGAACACACCAGCGGTCGGCTGCAACGTGCCCGCCGCAAACCCCGGCGCAAACGGCCGCGAGCCCTGATCCGCTGCACAAGCGCCACCGCCGGGACCTTGGGTGACCGTGTAGGAGCTCGTCACCGGGACCGCGACATCCGGCTGCGACCAGCTGGTCAGCGTCCCGGCGAGGGTCTTGGTCCCGCACGTCGAGGGGTTGACCAGCGGCGCACGATCCCCACCACGAATGCTCACCGTCAGATGCTCAAACGGCAACTGCGGTAGATCATCGAACGTGGTGGTGATCTGCCCCGTCGACGGATCGAGGTCGATCCGACCCGGGATCTTGACCAACACCCCACGATCCTCGGTGTCCTGCGCAACGACGTACATGGCAAACAACGTCCCAAACGGATTGGCGCTCTGCTGAGCCAGGTACACCGAACCCTCCAACGGCTTAGGCAACACCGGCGTCGAAATCGTCACCGACCCGATCCGCGAGCTATCCGGACACCCGACCGGATCATCGGTCTTCAACCCGATCTGCGCCGGCGTACAACTCGCCAACCCATCGGCAAACGCCGGATTCAGACTCATCCCATCAGGCAACTTGACCTCGACGTGCTTGACCGGCGGCGTCGCCAACCCATCAGGATTGAGGTTTTGCGGCACCGACACCGAAACATCCAACCCCGTCGGCGAATCGGCATCAGCATTTGTCGGTCGCATCGAGATGTCAGGCTCGAAGCGGAGGTGATCGCAGCCCGTCATCTGGCCTGGCAGGTCATAGGTCTGCGCAGGGGCGAAGACACCCGAGTGCTCCCAGGAGTCGATGCCCGAGATCTTCGTCTGGTTGCCGACGCCGCATCGAGCGGGCAAGGTCAGAAACGGCTCGAGCGGATGATCGGTCGGGCAGAGGGTCTCGAAGAAATTGAGCCCGCAGCGCTGAATGTCGTGAGAGTGGTCGGCAGGGACGCCCCAGATCGTCACCTTCGAGGTAAAGGGACGAACGGTCTCGTTGATATCGGAGGCTACGGCCCGCACGGCGTAGTTCTGAGCCGGATCGAGTGAGACGCGCACATCGACTCTTTTCCCGGCAGGCAAGAACGCGAAGTCGGTGACAGTGCCTGCCGGGTGGGTCATGTTGAAGACCGACCGGGTGAACTCAAAGCGACGCCCGCCCGCATAGCCGTGGACGGCAGAGACGTCGGCGATGCCGACCACGCTCGAGGCCGGACAGGCGTCGGCGCTCAGCTGTGCTGTGGTGCACTCGGCGACCGAGGTGGGACTACCTACAAAGCCGGGAGGAAGGTCAATCTTCACGTGGCGGATACCGCCTACGGGAATCTTGAGGGGCTCGCCCTCCTGCGAAATGCCGGTTCCCACCGAGGTGAGATCGAAAGAGAAGGCGGCGCGATCGGGATGGCCACCGGCCTGGCGGTCCCGCGTGAGCCCGTCGGCTTGGAAGAAGTCGCCGATGAAGGAACCATTGAGAACTCCGAACGGCACAGGTTCGGAGCTGACGTGGGTGGGCTCGGAGGCGCACGCTCCGACGCCGGGCGCGCAGCCGGCGACGGCGGGGGCGTCGAGCGCGCCGCCGCCGGAGAGCGTCGCGGTCGTGGTCAGATCAGGACCGGCATCAGGCGCGACGCCAACCGTCAGAATGAGCCCGCGCGAATCTTCGTGGCCGTGGATCGTGTCGTTGGTCGTGCAGGTGACGACCGTGTCACCTTGAGCGCCTGGGCAGTCCCATTGGACGAAGCCGCCGTCAAAGGTGGCGAAGTCGTTGAAGTAAGAATTCCTGCTGAGCCCGACGGGCAAATTGATGGTGAGGGTGACAGGGCCAGAGGTGGGGGTGTCGCTCTGGTTGATGACGTCAAACGCATACTCGGCGGTGCCGCCAGGCGGGAAATTGGTCTCGTCGTGGTGGATGTCAAGGTTCCACAGCGGATCGGCTGCCGCCGAAGCCGCTCCCGTGCCCAGCACCACACCCAAGACGACCAGCGCCATCAGCACCAAGCGTCGCCCGCCAAGCCGCATACGATCCGTCGCAGTCGATGCTGCCGTCGTCCCACTGGTCCATCTATCCATGTCCGACTCCATCTTCGATTTGCCGGCGAGCTTTCTACGAGCCATCGCTAGCGCCCCTTGCTCTGGTGCGGAGCCTTGAACGTCAACGACACCGTCACGCTGGCCGCCCTTCCGACCACTGGCCTGAACGACACCTTCACCTTCCGCGCCAACCTTCCGTGCCTGACGAGCTGCCGCCGACTCGCGAGACTCAACGACACCTTGACCACGACTGTTGACGCCTTCGTCACGTTGTGACTCGCGGCCGTCAGCCCGGACCCCGACGTCGTCACGCGACCGGCTCCAGAGACCTTGACCCGCAACGTTGTCGCGAACCCGGTCACCGCCCTCGGCTTGGAGACCGAGACCTTGCCGAGCACCACAGCCTGATCGCCACGACCCTTGAACGCCGGAGTACCAGGACTCGGGTCGTCCGGCGGCGAGGACAGGTCGCCCTGACAGGCTCCTAGAGCGCATGGGGGCGGAGGCGGAGACGGAAAGTCAAAGCCGCCGCCGATGCGAGCATCGTAGAGGTGCCTGCCACCGTCGAGCGCGTCGGGAGTGAGCTTCGCGAATTGGGCGAAGAACACGTCTCGGCCGCTCGGGCTGACGCCCGTCACATACGGGGTACTGCCACCTACGACGGGGGTGATGCCGTCCGTGACGAGCAGAAGGCGGCCATCGCGCCACTCATAGATGTCCGTGCCCGCAAGGGAGTTGTGGCCTGGACCGGCGGTGTTCTGGTCGGCGGCGACGAGTGGATTGGGCGTGGCGAACGCGAGGTCGCCATCGGCAGACAACGCTGTGAGATTCGGCCCGGCATCGTTCCCTGCTCCGAGGGTTGACGCCACCGGCGCGGGCGACGGACTTCCGTCTGCCGGACAGGAGACGCAGACCAGCGAGCGGTCCTGGTCATCGTAGCGGTAGAACTGAGCGGTACCGCCATTCTGCTGGCCGCCGGGCGCATTGAGCGAGGGCTCGTCAGAGCCGAAGACGAAAACAGAGCCGTCAGGACTGATGGCATTGCGTCTGCGACCGGAGACTCCGCTTGAGGCGCTTCCGGCGGCAGCCACATAGGCGAGGTCGCCGCTGGCGACGTCGACGCGATAGATACCCCGGCCGGCAGCCCCCGGCAGCAGGGGGTGCGGCGAGGTGAAGTAGATCCGCGAGCCGTCGTCGGAGACGGCAATCCTGGTGTAACCGGCTCGGTAGGAATCCTCGACGTCTGCGGTCAATCCAGGAAAGCAGGTGAGACAGTCGTAGTCGCCGCTGGCGAGGTCGTAACGGTAGACGTCGACACCACCGTGATCCTCAGGAACGATGTTGGTCGCTGTGGTGAAGAACGCCGCACGATTGGTCGAGCGGATGAGTTGAGCAGCGGAGGCGACCCGTGTGGTCGTCTGGCCCGCGATATCGCGGACATAGAGCCCTATGTACTGTCCCGACGAGCAGCTGAAGGAATCCGGATCGACCGGGAAGAACATATGGTCGCCGTCGGGTGTCAGCCAGTGCTGCGCACGGTCTTGTTCCCCGGTGTCCATGTTCGAGCTGTTCACGCCACAGCTGGGAACCGACCCGTTGGGAAGCAGGCCCACCATGTGCGGAGTACCGGACGTGATGTCGTAGAGGTTCTGGTCGTTGAGCTCGGTGGCACCCGGCGCCAACGGATGGTCGGGGTCCACGTCACCCCTGACCGCCGACACCACTCGCGATCCGTCATCGGAGCCAAAGTTGTAGCCCGGCACGAGCGGATAGCGGGCAAAGGGGACGCCGAGCAGATGCTGCGGGGGCGCATCGGGCGAGATGCGCCAGAGATCCGCGGTTCCGGTCTGCGAGACGTCGTAGTTGACGCTGTAAAGCTGCGAGAGGTCATTTGCGCCGGTAGGCAGCGTCCACAGACCACTTTGCGCCTGCTGCCGCGTAGGAAAGATCTGACTCATCTGCCAGCCTGCCGGCGCACGCGTTGCGAGGAGGTCGTTGGCCCCGCCGAGCCCACCGCCCGTCTGGGAGCCTGGACTGCCGCCGTCGATGTTGTAAAGGACACGGTCGCCGCTGTCAGAGATGCCGAGGGCACCCCCTACAGGATTGTCTCCCGTGTCGGGGGTGCTGACCTGTTCCCAGGCGCGGTCTGAGTCTGGGGGTCCTGGGTAGTGTCCGTGGCTGAGGGTTGCGTCGGTGGTGCGGGTGGTGAGGGTCATGTCGTTGCCGTGGGCGGGTCCGTCGGGGTTGCCGTTGTCGGCGATGACGCGGTAGTAGTAGGTGGTGTTGGGTGTGAGGCCGGTGATCTGCTGGGAGACGAGCTCGATCTCGTCCCCGGAGCCGGCGGGGTGATCGGCGGTGGCGGTGCAGGGGTGGGTGTTGCAGGGGCCTTGGTCGCCGTATTCGAAGTGGTAGGTGGCGGGGACGCCGCGGGGATCGATGCGTGAGTCCAGTCGTGCCGTGGTCGCGGTCCGGGTCGGTGAGCCGGTGGTCTCCACAGCGGGCGAGCCGGGCGTCGTGAAGGTCGCCTCAGCGCCCGTTGACGTCCCGTTTGCGTTGGTCGCCACCAGGCGGAAGCGGTAGGCGGTGCCGGCGGTCAGGCCCGTGACGGTGGCCGAGACGTCGACCGGCGTCGCGCTGGCGCCGGGGTCGGGGGCGCATGCGGCGCTGGTCGCGTTGGCAAAGCCGTGCAGGTCGAACTCGGTTTGGGTCACGTAGGAGAAATGGCAGTCGGTGACCGTGGTGCCGTCGGGGCTCAAGGAGCCGTTGAGGATCGCGGTGGTGTTGGTGACCGAGGTCGCGGTCCCGGTGGTGACGCCGTGGACGGCCGTGTCGGTGGTAAAGGACTGCTCGCCTCCTCGGGTGGTGCCGTTGGCGTTGCTGGCCACCAGCCGGAAGTGGTAGGTGGTGTCTGTCGCGAGCGACACGAGATTCGCCGCGACGGCCACATCGCCTGACCCCGACCCCGGATCTCCGTTGCACGCCACGTGGGTGGCGTTGGTGAAGCCATTGGTCTGGAAGTCGGTGTCGGCGGCGTACTCGAAGTGGCAGTCGGTGATCGGTGCGCCGTTGGGGTCCAGGGTGCCGTTGAGCGTCGCCGTGGTGGCAGCGACGGCGGTGGCCGGATCGGTGGTGAGGTTCTTGACGGCCGTGTCGGTCGTGAAGGCTTGGTCGGTGCCCCTGCTGGTGGCGTTGGCGTTGGTGGCCAGCAGCCGGACGTGGTAGGTCGTGCCGAGCGCGAGACCTGAGATCGCTGCAGAGACCGCGACGTCACCCGAGCCTGAGCCGGGATTGGGCGTGCACGGCACATGCGTGGCACTGGCAAAGCCATTGGTTTGGAAGCCGGTGTCGTCGATGTACTCGAAGTGGCAGTCGCTGACCGCCACGCCCGCGGGATCGACGGTCCCGTTGAGCGTCGCCGTCGTCAACGCGACCGGTGAAGCTGCGCCGGTCGTCGCGCCCGGAACCGTGACCGGAGCACCGAAGACGTGTACGAGGCCGTTGCCGGCATCCGAGACATACACGGTGTCGGAGGCTTGGTTGACGGCGACACCCGACAGGAACGCACCGGTGAGGTCGCCGCCAAAGTCATACAGGTGGACGCCCGTCGCGTCATAGACGCTGACATGGTCGCTGTGCGCGACGTAAAGCTGGTGGTTGACCCGATTGACCGTCAGCGCGTAGGCCGCGTCCGTGTCGACCTGCGTCGCGGTGACGTAGCCGCTGGCGGCGGTGTACTTCCACGTCGGGCCGTTGTACATCGCGACGTACAGGTCGGCGTTGTCGTCGAAAGCCACATGGCACGGGCTGCCTTGGCCGCTGGTGTCCACCGACCCGACCGACGTCCCCGTCGAGTCAAACTCCTTGACCGACTGCGACCCGTAATCGCCGACCCACACGTTCCCCGTCGGATCGACTCCCGCGCCACAGGAATCGCTGAAGCCCGTCACCGGGTTGACCGGAAACGAGGCGCCGCTCAAAGACGCGCCCGCCGGACTGTAGGCGTACAGCGACCGCAGGCCCTCCGACAGGAAGTACAGGTTCCCGGCCGACGACGATCCCGAGTTGTCGACCGCCACGTCCGGTGCCCCGCCGGCATCCGGCACCGAGACCGGAAACCCTCCGCCCAGCGGCGAATAGGTCCCTACGGTCGACGCGTCAAAGCCGTCGATCGTGCTCGCGCCGGCATCCAGCACGAAGAGCCGGTGGGCGGCCTGGTCAAACGTCAACTGACTGGCAGAGCCAAACGTCGTCGCCGACGTTCCGCCGGAGCCGAACGACCCCACCTCCAGCCGCGACTGGGCAGCCAGAGCCGGCGAGACGACCAACGCCAACACCACGACCACGACCAGCGCCACCTGAAGCGCCAGACGACGAGCCGTCGACAGACGAGCGTTGATGTGACCCGGGTAAGCGTTCATGTACGTGGTCTCTCTCATGGTGTTCTCGATGCTCATCAAGTTGGTGGTGTTGCCAGCCGGCACGCTCATCGCCCCGCCCCCGATCGGCTCCTCGCAAGCTCCGCCCGGCCCGAGCCCAGCGACCGCGCCGCCTCACAGCCCGCCTCGGTCAACCGCCACGCGTTGCGGCGGCCTTCCTTGCGGTGCACGACGACCCCCGCGGACTCCAGGCGGCCGAGGTGGCGGCTCATCTGGCTCTCGTGCCGCACGTCGACCGCGCGGGCGACGGCGATGTTGGTGGCGTCGGGGTGCTCGTGCAGGTACTCCAGCGTCTGGCGCGTGAGCTCGGTGACCAGCAGGCCCGGCTGATGAAAGGCGCCGGCATGCGACGGCGTCCAGCGCGTCACGAAGGCGGTGTTGTGACCCTCGGCGCCGGCGCGGATGACGGCGCGGCGCCGGCCGATGAAGGGCGCGAGCAGCCCGTAGATCGCCGCGCTCTCCAGATCGGCCTGTGGCGCCTCGTCGGTGAGGTGACGGCGCAGCAGCTCCCACACGCCGCCGATGGCCGCAGCGAGCACGATGTCGGCGGCCGGCCCGATGCTCGGTGGCTCGCCGAGGAGGCGACCGATCGTGTCGATCGTCGCGCGCCGCCGGTTCAGCGCGTCGTTGCCGGCGACCAGCGGCGCGACCACGCACAGGTAGCCGAGCACCCGGTCGGCGCAGAGCGTGCCGACCGCGGCGCGGGTCGCGGCGACCGCCCGGTCCTCCCACTCGTCGCCCGCGGCGTCGGCCGCCTCGGCCACACAGTCGATCAGCCGATCCTGCGCGACGCCGAGGGTCTCGAGCAGGCAAGCGTCGCGATCGATGTAGAGCTCGTAGAAGGTGCGGCGCGAGATGCCCGCCCGCTGGCAGACGTGGTGCACGCCGATCGCGGTGCTGCCCAGCTCGGCGACCAGCTCCCCCATCGCAGCGACGAGCCGGTCGCGCTGGGTCGGCGAGCCGCTCGCCAAGGCGAGTCGTCGCACGGCGCGGGAGCCGTCGGCCTGCGCAACGGCAGGGGCCATCGACGTCCTGCGAGCAGGAACAGCGGACACGTCATCTCCTCCAGCAGTGATCTCTCTCAACCCACGGCGAACGCCACCCGGCGCCCACCGCAACCCCACACCCCGGTCGCTGCCGAAGCGGCAACCCCAAGTGCGAACGGCACCGTAAACCCGGGAATGTGTGAAGTCAAGTTTAAGCGGTACGAAATTTTTCTAGATGATGGCGTCGCGCGCCGTTGCGCCCGTCCACCAGCGGTCCGCGCCGCCCGCATCGCGCTCGCACCGCACCAACCCCTCGGCTTCCAGGCCCTGCAGCCGGCGCCGGACCTCCGAGCGCGAGCGGACCCCAAGCCCCTGGCGCACCGCTTCGTCGCCAGACCCGGGATGGGCCGCGACGAAGCGCAGGTAGCGCAGCAACTCGACCGCGGCGAACGCATCGTCGTCGTGATCGAGCGCCAGGCCGAAGAACCACGCGTCGTCCAGCGCTTCCAGCGCGATGCGCTCCGCGCGCCGGCCCACGTGCTCGCCGGCCGCCCGCCGGCGTTGGACCCCAGCGACCACCCGCCACAGCGTCGGGCCGTCGCGCCGGATGACCGCGTCGCGCACCAGCACCTCCAGGTCCTCCTCGGCGCCGGCGTCTAACAGCGCCTCGACGGCCGCGGCGTCCAGCGGCGGGTGCGGCCTGACCGCCGGCACGTCGGCGGGCGGCGGCGCGTCGGTGAACGGCGCCAGGGCAAAGGCCGCCAGCTCCTTGCGCCGCGCCAGCAACGGCTGATCGGGGTCGCACCGCAGCCCGTCGACCGCGATCGCGTCGATCGCCGTCAGCATCGTCTCGACGCCGAGCCCACCGGCCGCCGGGAGCGCCGGCTGGGTGGCCAGCGCCTCGAGGACCGGCGCGCGCAGGACGTCGCGCGCCGCCCGAGCGCGCCGGCCCGCCGCCGGAACGTCGCGCAGACAGGCCAGCGCCCAGGCGCGGTCGCAGTCCAGGATCGCCAGGTAGGTCGCCAGCGCGGCGGCCGCGCCGCGCTCCCAGTCCTGCTCGGCGCGCAGGGCCCGCAGGATCTGAGGGATCGCGTAGGCGGCGGCGATGTCGTAGGCCCACATCAGCGCCTCCTCCTTGCCGGCGAAGGTCTCGTAGAAGACCCGCTGCGTGACGCCTGCGCGCTGCGCGATGGCCGTCTCGACCGCCTGGTCGTAGCCGTGCTCGGCGATCTCGCGCACCGCCGCGTCGACGATCCGTGCCCGGCGGTGAAACGCCTGGGCCTCGGGCGGGAGGCCTTCGAGCTCGGTCGCGTCGATTGAAGCAACGTCGCTGTTTCCGAACATGAGCGGATATTAGACCCATCGCCAAGTTCTCCGATAGCAATCTTTTGTCATTGGCGCTTTGCCGCCCCTTTTGGGCCCGGGCGGCGAGTATCCTTGCGCGCGTATGACGCCCGCCCGCCCAGGTTCGCCTCGCCAGCTGCCCCGTGGCCGTCACACGCTCGATGCCGAGACCGTGGCGGCCCAGCAGCGCACGCGCCTGCACGAGGCCGTGGTCGACCTGCTTGCCGACCGCGGCTACGGCGCCACGACCGTCAAAGACCTGACCAACGCGGCGGGCATCTCGACGATCACCTTCTACGACCTGTTCGACGGCAAGTCCGAGCTGGTCCTGGACGCCTGCGACGCGATCATCGCCTCGGCGTGCGCGACGCTGCAGGCACGCCCGGTCGCCGGCGGCGAGCTGCGCGAGCGTCTCGCGGCGGTGCTGACCGCCGTCGTCGAGACCATCCTCGCCCGGCCCGACGCCGCACGGCTCGTCCTGGTCGAGGTCGCCGCCGTCGGCCAACACGGCCTGGCGCGCCGTCGCTCGCTGACCGCCGGCCTGCACGACCTGCTGCGCGGAGCCGCCACGGTGGACGGCTCACCGGTCATGTCCGACGCGGCGCTGACGGTGCTAGCCGGGGGCACGCTCGCGATCTTCGACGGCCATCTGCGCGCCGGACGACTGCGCCCGCTGCGTCCGGCCGCCGCCGAGCTCGCCGCATGGGGCGCGACGTACGAGACCTCCACCCCGCGCCCGCTGCCGCCTCAGCGCGCGGCGCTCGTGCCTGCAAGCTCGCCGGGCGGCACGCCATCGTCGCTGCCGCGTGGCCGGCACGGCCTCCCGCCCGGCTACGTGCGCCGCCATCAGCGCGCCCGCATCCTCGAGGCCGTCCTGCAGGTCTCGGCCGAGCACGGCTTCGAAGCCGCCTCCGTCCGGGAGCTGCTGGTCGCGGCGGGCGTGTCGACCGAGGCGTTCTACGAGCACTTCGCCTCCAAGGAAGAGGCCTGGGCCGTCGCCTTCGACCAGGCCTTCGTCGAGCTGTTCGCCGCCGTCTGGCACGCCGCGCTGGCCGAGGCCGACCGCACGGCCAAGGTCACCTCCGGCGTCGACGCGGCGCTGGGGCTGCTGGCCACAGACCCGGGCCACGCCCGCCTGCTGCTCGCCGACGCGCCGTCGGCCGGCCGGCCGGGGCTGCCGGCCATCGACGACGCGCTGCGCGCCTTCACGCGGCTGACCACCGGAGCCACCGCTGGGCCCGAAGTGCCCAAGCTCGTGCCGGCGGCGATCGTCGCCGGCATCGTCGAGCTGCTCGCCGGCTGGGTGCTCGACGGCCGGACCGCGCAGCTGCCCGAGCTGCACGCGCCGCTGGTCGAGGTCATCCTCACGCCGCCGCTGGGCCTGGCGGCGGCTGGCCGCGCCGCCGACGTCATCCCGGGCGCGGCAGAGGCCGCCATCGGGCGCGACGATCGCCGCCTGCTCATGGATGCCTTCGCCCAAGCCGTGGTGCGCGACGGCCTAGCCGCGACCCGCCTGGCCGACGTCGCCCAGCAGGCCGGCGTCGAGCTCGACGTCGCCAACGCCCTCTTCACCGACGAGCTCGACGCCGCCACCCAGACGCTCAACGCCTGGGCCGGCGAGCTGGTCGTCATCGCCGCCGGCGCGTTTCTGACCGCGGCCGGCGACCCACCGCTGGCCGCGCACCGCGCGCTGGAGGCGGCACTGCACCACATCGCCCGCACGCCTGCCCTCTCGGCGCTAGTCGTCACCGACGAGCCGGGCCTCGTCCCCGCCGTCTCGGCGATGCGCACCCGCTACATCACCCTGTTCTTCCAGCTCATCGCCGTGCAGGTGCCGGCCGCCGACCAGCGCGCCGGCCAGCCGCTCGCCACCCTGGAAGTGGTCCTCGACGGCGTCATGGCCGTCCTGCGCCGCTACGCCCAGCAGAACCGCATCGTCGACCTGCCCGGCGAGCTGCCGACGCTGGGCCTGCAGTGCCTGACGCCGTTCTTCGGCGCCGACGAGGCCCGGCGCGTCGCCGGGTCGCCCGCTGCCGCACGCTGACCCGTCTTTCGGGAACATCTGCGTACCCGAGAGCCGCAAAAGTCTCTCTAATCCCGGTGGATTCCCCTGCACGCGGCGCGTATGGTGACAGCCATGGGGCAGCAGGATTTTTTGCTATCAAGTTTCCTGCCCCAGGACGAGCGGGAGGAGCTGATGGCCGTCTTCGCCGCCACCGTCTACGAGCGCGGCTACACCCTGGCCCAGCTGAGCGAGGTCGCCGGCCGGGCCGGTGTGACACCCGCGACGATGGACCGGTACTGGCCTGGGAAGCTCGACTGCCTGCTGGACACCGTCGCGACGTTCACGCGTCAGCTGTTCGGGCGCGCAGGCACGGCGTTCATGCGTGCAGACGGTGACGGCCCGCGGGCGCTGCACGGCGCGCTGACCGCCGTCCTGAACGACCTCGCGCGCGCCCCCGAGATGACCTACATGTCGGTCGTCGAGCTGCCGCGCCTCGGCCCGCTGGCCCACGAGCGCCAGGCGCGCTCGGTCGCACTTTTCGGTGAGCTGCTCAGCGCCGGCTTCGCCGCCATGGACGAGACCCCGCCTAGCCCCGAGACCGTGGCGCTCTGCCTCGGCGGCGGGGTCTGGGAGGCGGTGCGCCGCCACGCCGTCGAGCGCCGCCTGCACGAGCTCCCAAATGCCCTTCCCGCCATCAGCCACGTCTGCGTCAGCACCTTCTACGACCTCCACGAGGCCCAGCGGGTCAGCTCACTTGCGACCTGAGATGCCGTAGTCGCCCAGGCCCCCGGCGAGCTGGTCGTAGGCGCGCGCGGCCTGAGGTCGCAGACGGGCGGCCAGCTGCTCAGGGTCCTCGCCGGCGAGCAGGCCGTCGAACGCGGCGCGGAAGATCGTGATGAGCGTCCACGCCAGCGTGCGGGCGACGACCGCGGGGACGAGGTCGTCTTCGTCGGCGCCGGTGGCCTGCGCGACGGCGGCGACGAGCGTGGCGGCCTCGCGCTCCCACCCCGCGGCCAGCCGCTGCTGCAATGCGGGGCTGTCGCGCACGATCCGGGGGACGACGAGGCGGTCGTCGCCTTCGCCGGCGGCGATGGTGTCGAGCATCGCCTCGGAGTTCGCGCGAAACACGTCGAGCACCGAGGTGCCGGGCGGCCGCTGTTCGATCGCCGCCTGCAACTGGGCCAGCCGCGTGTCCCCGCCGGCGAAGACGAGGTCTTCCTTGGTGGCGAAGTGGTTGAACACCGTCTTCTCCGACACGTCGGCGGCGATGGCGATCTCGGCGACGGTGACGGCATCGAAGCCGCGCTGGGCGAAGAGCCGGCGTGCGGTCGCGGCGATCGCGTCGCGGGTGGCGCGCTTCTTGCGCTCGCGAAGGCCTTCGTTCCGTGGTGCCATAGGGAGTTTAGCATAACAGTCACAGTAGAATTACAGCGACTGTAGTGTTATTCTGCCCGGCCATGACCCCTCTCCCCTCCGCCATCGAGGTCACCGACCTCGTCAAGACCTACGGCGACGTCGAGGCCGTCCGCGGCGTGTCGTTCGCTGTCCCCCGCGGCGAGGTCTTCGGCTTCCTCGGCCCCAACGGCGCCGGCAAGAGCACCACCATCAACATGCTCTGCACCCTGGCCACGCCGACGTCCGGCGCCGCGCGCGTCAGCGGCTTTGACGTCGTCACGCAGCGCGACGACGTGCGCCGCCACATCGGCCTCGTCTTCCAGGACCCGACCCTGGACGGCTACCTCACCGCCACGCAGAACCTGCGCCTACACGCCGAGCTGTACGGCATCGACCCGAGGGTGATCCAGGCGCGTATGGATCAGATGCTCGAGATGGTCGACCTCGCTGACCGGCGCGACCAGCCGGTGATGACGTTCTCCGGCGGCATGCGCCGGCGGCTGGAGATCGCCCGCGGGCTGCTGCACTCCCCGCGCGTGCTGTTCCTCGACGAGCCGACGATCGGCCTGGACCCGCAGACGCGCGGCTCGATCTGGCGCTACATCGGCGCGCTGCAGGAGGCCGAGGGAACGACGATCTTCATGACCACGCACTACATGGAGGAGGCGGAGTTCTGCGACCGCATCGCGATCATGGACCGCGGGGAGATCGTCGTCCTCGACACGCCGGAGGCGCTGAAGGCGAGCCTCGGCGCCGATGAGAGCGAACGAACCACACTCAACGACGTGTTCCTGCACTACACCGGCTCGGCGATTCGGGACGCGGAGACCGACGGCGTGGGCAGTATGAACCGCGCGATGATGCGCGCGATCGCGGGGCCGCGGCGATGAGCGCCACCGTCGCAGACGTCGTCGCCGCCCGGGTGCCGGAGCGGTCGTGGCACTCGGAGTGGCGGGCGGTGAAGACCGTTTGCACCCGGGAGCTGATCCGCTTCGTCGGCAACCGCGCGCAGATCATGATGTGGTTGATCCAGCCGCTGCTGTTCCTGTTCGTGCTGGGCTCCGGCCTGCAGTCGCTGTCGGCCGCCTCGACCGGCGGCGTCGACCTCAAGACCTTCATCTTCCCCGGCGTGCTCTGCTTCGCGGTGACGTTCTCGGGGATGCTGAGCGCAGCGTCGCTGGTGTGGGATCGCGAGCTCGGGTTCCTGCGCGAGCTGACGATCGCGCCGGTCAGCCGGGCGTCGATCCTGCTCGGCAAGTGCCTCGGCGGGGCGATCATCGCGTCGTCGCAAGGCGTGATCTTGCTGGCGCTCGCCGGGCTGGTGGGCGTCCCCTACGACCCAGTTCTGATCCTCGGCGTGCTCGGTCTCCTCATGCTACTGGCCGTCACGGTGACCTCCTTCGGTCTGCTGGTGGCCGTCCAGATCAAGCAGGCGCAGACCTTCACGAGCATCATGCAGTTGTTCGTGATCCCGATGGTCTTCGTGTCGGGCGCGCTCTATCCGGTCTCCGGGCTGCCGACCTGGCTCGGCGTGCTCAACCGGATCGATCCGCTGACCTACGCGGTCGATCCGATGCGGCGACTGGTCTTCGACCACCTCAACATCTCCGAGGCGGCGCGGCAGACGCTCGACCCGGGCGTCACCTGGTGGGGCTGGCAGGTGCCATCGGCGCTCGAGGCCGGGATCGTGGTGGCGCTCGGGTTAGCGATGCTGAGCGTTGCGGTCTGGCGGTTCAGCCGCACGGAGTAGTGGCTGAGGTCAGCTGCCCGCCTCGTCGCCGAGCTGGAGCGCGGCGAACGTGACGTTCGGCGAGGACGGCGGGTAGAGCTTGGAGCGCTGCAGCGCCATGGCGATCTCGACCTTGGAGAAGGCCGGGTTCTCGACCACGACGTTCTCGCGATCCCAGCGCGAGCCGGCACGCGTGATGACCGAGATGCAGTCGTTGAGGTAGTCGACGCCGCCCCAGGAGATCTGCTCCTGGCTGATGGCGCTGAGGCCGACCTCGGCGCCAAGTGCCGCCACGACGGAGGCCGAGACCGACGACGCGCGCCAGCCGTTGTTCTTGCCCTCATAGACCGACGGGTCATGCGAGGCGAGGTTGGAGTGATGCAGGAAGGCCACGCCGCCGGGCGTGAGGATCCGCGCGATCTCGCCCAGGTATCCCTCCATGACATCGCGCTCGACATGCACCAGGGAGTCGAAGCTGAAGACGAGGTCGATCGAGCCGTCGGCGGCCATCGGCAGCGTCTTGCCGTCGTTGACGTACCCGCTGACATGACGGTCCTCGGCGAAGCGCTCAGCGCAGTGCGCGATCGCGGTCTCGGCGAGATCGACGATGACGATCTCCGCGCAAAGATCCTTCAAGAAGTGCGTCCAGCGGCCATAACCCGGCGCGATCTCGAGGATCCGCTCCGCGGGCACGTAGCCCTGCAGACGAGGGAACAGCGTCGTCCACCACTGATGCGACACCCCACCCCACGCATCCGACCACTCGTCACCCTGCTTAGGCCACGCGTAGCTCTGATCCCACATCGAAAGATTCTCGGCGATGACGGCCATACCCCGATCCTCGACCCCGAGCACTCGGACTTGAGACAGTCACGCCATGGATCGTGACGCCGATGTCCGGGCGCGGGTGCAACAGCACTGGGAGGCCTCCGAACGTGGGGACCTCAACGCTGAACATGCGATCTACGCCGCAAACGCGATCCTGGACTACCCGCAGTCCGGCGAGCGCTTCAAGGGCCGGTCGAAGATCCAAGCCCAACGCGGCGGGCACCCGGCCGACCGCCACTTCACCATCCGCCGGATCCTGGGCGCCGGCGACCTCTGGGTGAGCGAATGCGTGATCACCTACGACGGCGTGCCCACACACTCGGTGAGCATCATGGAGATCACCGACGGTCTCGTCACGCACGAGACCCAGTACTTCGCCGACCCCTTCCCCGCGCCTCCCGGGCGCGCTGCGCTGGCCGAGTCGATTCCGGGCATCGACCAATAAGCGGCTGCATGGCTTCCGACTTGACGCGTAACTCTACTTAGGTAGAGTTGTCGAGGTGATCGGCTATCGGCGTCCTTCTTCGCAGACAGTTCTCATCCTCGGTGCGCTTGCGGCCGATCCCGCGGCCTGGCGCTACGGCTATGAGTTGGGAGCCGAGATCGGGCTGCGGTCCGGCTCGCTGTACCCGATCCTCGTACGCCTCGCAGACCGCGGACTCCTTG
The DNA here is from genome assembly GCA_963836485.1 of uncultured Conexibacteraceae bacterium. Lineage (GTDB taxonomy): Bacteria > Actinomycetota > Thermoleophilia > Solirubrobacterales > Solirubrobacteraceae > Baekduia. The sequence goes on from CAWIJS010000008.1 coordinate 280,268, forward strand.
AAGCGACGTGGGAGACCGACCCGCGCGGCGGCCGACCGCCGCGACACCTATACCGCTTGACCCCCGAGGGCCTGAACTATGCCGCGGCCCACATCGCCTCGCCGGCCGCAGTCGCCAGCAAGCCACGCCTCTCGCTGGGGAGCGCGTCATAGGCGGCCTCTTCGTCCTTGCAGTACTGGCGCTCGTCGTGACCCGCATCGTCCCGGCCGCCCGGAGAGGACTCTCAGCCCTGCGCGCAGCGCCCTCCGAGGACCGAGTCGGGTGGCTGCTTGCATGTGCCGTCGATCGCCTTCCCGAGAACCGTGCGTCCTGGGGGCAAGCGATGCGCGTCGAACTTGACGAGATCGCCGACAAGCGAGAGCGCCGGCGCTTCTGCTTCGGCTGCGTCCGAGCGGTCGCCGTCCTGCAGGTGACAACGACGATCCGCGCCTCCCGACGCAGCGGGTGGACCTTGCGCGCCGTCGTGCTCGGCGCTGCGGTGGCGGCCCTGGCGCTCGCGGTCTACGGACTGGTGCATTACCCCGGACTCCGCGTTGGCGATCAACCGTGGGTTGCCGGAGCCGTCCTCACCGTCGTGCTGCTCATGTACGGCGCAAGCGCGCTCGCCCTGTCTCAGGGCGCGACGCGCCAAGCCACCATCGCCCGCCGCCACGGTCTCCTCGGGGGCGTGCTCATCGGCGCAGCGTGGCTCGTCGTCCTCCACCCGATCGGCCCATTGAAGACCTGGGTCGCCGCACCTCTGGCAATCGCCGTCCTCACCCCCGCCGGTCTTGCCGCATTCACGGGACGCTCCACACGCGATGCGAGGGCAGCGACCGCGACCGCAACGTGGAGCGGGCTCGTCGGCGGTCTCCTTGCCTTCATCACCTGGGTGGCCGCAACCTACCTGCGCGACGGCCGCCCCTACGACCCCCAACTGCTCCGCGATTTCCACCACAGCCACTCCCACGACCTGACCGCCTACGCCGTCAGCGACAGCCTCGGGGTTGCACTCAGCCTGCTGGTGCTGATCCCGCTGATCGCGCTCGCGCTCGGCTCGCTGAGCGGCCGCATCACCGCGAACCGCTAGATCGCGTGCGTGTCGGCGCCTCCGACTGCGCGGCGAGCAGCGTCGTGACGATCCGGTCCAGCGCCGCGAGCTCCTCGGCCGGGAGCGCGCGCAGCGCTGCCGGCGGCTGGCCGAGCATCCGCTCCGCCTTCTGCGCTACGCGCTTGCCGGGGGGTGTGACCGTGAGGATCTTCGCCCGCCGATCGGTGGGATGCGGCGTGCGCGCGACGAGCCCCTTCTGCTCCAACTCGTCGACGATCACCGAGACGTGCGGCGGATCGGTCCCGAGCGCATCGGCGAGCTGGCGGCCGGTCATCGGCTTCCATGCCAACCGCCGCAGCGCCTTGATGCGCGCGAAGCTCATGTCGAGCGCCTCGCTCACGGCCCGCTGCTGGTCGTTGTCCAGGACGAGGTCCTGCATCGACCGCCACGCGCGCTCGGCGACGTCCTTCTCGCCGCCGCGGCGCCGATATTCGTCGGCGCTCATGACGGCACCTCCGCCAGACGGTGTGCGGTCTGGACGGCCGTGCGGCGCGCCCACTCCGTCGTCGTCGCTAGCCCGAGCGCGAAGACCGCCGCGCCGCAGCCGGTGACGATCCACCAACCCGTATGACTTGCTGCCGGGAGGCCGTCGTGCAGCGACGCGCCAGCGACGCCCGCGGTCGTGACCGCGCCGACGATCGCGACGCCCAGCGACTGCCCGATCATGCGCGAGGTCGACGCCACCGCCGCCGCGACACCGGCCTGGTCGGCCGGCATCCCCGACACCGCGGTGTTCGTGATCGGCGGGTTGACGAACCCGAAGCCGATGCCGAAGATCGCGTAGGCCGCGACCAGCAGGCCCATCGGGGTCGTGGCCGTCAGCCCGGTGAGCAGCAGGCAGCCCAGCCCGATCCCGGCGCCGCCGATCAGCAACGGCACGCGCGGGCCGAACGCCCCGACCACCCGGCCGGAGATCGGCCCGAACAGGAACGTCATCCCCGCCATCGGCAGCGTCAGCAGGCCGGCGTCCAGCGGGCTGAAGCCGCGAACCTCCTGCAGGTACAAGGTGTTCAAGAACAGGAAGCCGGCCATCGCGGCGAACGCGCAGACAGCAATCGCGGTCGCCCCGCTGAACGGCACGCTGCGAAAGAAGCGCAGTTCGATCAGCGGCTCGCGCCGGCGCGGCTCGTAGAGGACGAGCCCGGCGAGTGCCGCGACGCCCACACCGAACAGCCCGACGATGCGCGCCGACGTCCAGCCCACGCCCGGGCCTTCGATGATCGCGTAGGTAATCGAGGCGAGCATCACGATGATCAGCGCCTGGCCGACGGGGTCGATGCGCCGTGGCTTGGCCGCCCGCGACTCCGGGACGTAACGCGCGGCCAGCGCGATCGCCAGCAGGCCGACCGGGATGTTCACCAGGAAGATCGCGCGCCAGCTGATCCCGACCAGGGCGCCGCCGACCACCGGGCCGAGCGCGAGCGAGATCCCGACGACCCCGCCCCACACGCCGATCGCCTGCGCGCGCTCGCGCGGCTCCTCGAACGTGTTGCGGATGATCGACATCGCCACGGGGTTGAGCATCGAGCCGCCCACAGCCTGCACCATCCGGAAGACGACCAGCGCGGAGACGCTCGGCGCCAGCGAGCACGCGAGCGAGCCGAGCGTAAAGACGACCAGGCCGACCTTGAACACGCGCACGCGGCCGAGACGGTCGGCGGTCGAGCCCGACAGCATAAGCAGCGATGCGAGCACCAGGGTGTAGGCGTCGATCGTCCACTGCAGCTCGGAGACCGACGCATCGAAATCGGTCCGGATCGCCGGCAGCGCGACGTTCACGATCGTCACGTCGAGCCCGACGATCAGCAAGCTCATGCAGCAGATCGCCAGGACGCGCAAGCGCCCGCGCCGGTCGAGGTCGGTTATAGCCATGTAACCGTTATAGCAGCACAACCGTTATGTGTCTACAACTATGTTGTCTGGCGCGTCACGCGCCTTGCTGGTCGCCTCCTGACTCCTCGTCGCCCTGATCGCCTGCGTCCGCTCGACGTTCGGCGCGCACCGACCTCCTCGCGCGTCGCTCGGTCCACCACGCGCCGAACGCCGCGGTGACCGGCGGCAGGCCGAACAGCACGGTCTCCTCCACGGGCATCCCCATGATGTGCGCCACGATGGAGAACGAGCCGCTCATAGTTCGACACTAGTCGTGCACGCTCGGCGAGCGCAAGGGCTGTGCGACAGTCATCGATTTGCGTTGCTGTGCGGTTCGGGCTAGGCTCGCGGCGCACAACTCAAGGAGGACGCTAGTCGTGAGCCCGATCGGTACCGCGAGTCCCGCCAGCCCCGTCGCCGTCCTGCGACAGCGCCGGAGTGTGACCGCGCTCGACGACAACCAGCTGAAGCTGCTGCGCGACGCGTTCCACGCCGTCCGGGAACTGTCCGACGACCGCGGCTACCAGTACCACGCCGGCCTGCACGGGCTGCCGTTGCCCAAGTACTGCAGCGTGGCCCACGGGCAGCCGACGTTCCTGGCATGGCACCGCGCCTACTTGTACAACTTCGAGCTGGCGCTGCGCGACCAAGTGCCGGACGTCACGCTGCCGTGGTGGGACTGGCGCACGGTGCGCGAGGTCCCCGCGGCCTACGCCGCACCGCAGAGCCCGGACGGCGCCGACAACCCGCTCTACTCCGTCCACATCAACGACCTCGCGATCGAGCAGGCAAAGACCGACAAGGACGATCGGTTCGACCATGTCCTCGCCAACTACCCCGACACCCTCCGCGTCCCGGGCCAGCCCGGCGCCCCGGCCCTCCCGACCACCGCGGAGATCGACGCAATGCTGGACGAGCCGCAGTTCCTGGACTTCCAGACCCATCTCGAGAACAAGCACGGCGATGTGCACATGTGGGTCGGCGGCCACATGAGCGACATCCCGTTCGCCGCCTATGACCCCATCTTCTGGGCCCACCACAGCATGATCGATCGCGTCTGGCGCCTCTGGCAGCTGCGCCACGCCCAGACCGCACTGCCCGACTGGCTGCTGCACAGCCCGTTGCCCCCGTTTAAGCAGACCGTCGCCGACGTCCTCACGGTCACCAACCTCGGCTACGACTACGCCGTGACCACCGCCCGCGATCCCGGAAGGCAGGCCTGACATGGACCGCTACGTCTCCGAGCCGATGCTGCTGCCGCCGCTGGCCGACCCGGACCTCCCGATCACCCGCACCGACCTGGTGTTCTACGACGTCGACCCGCTCGGCCCGAGCTACGTCGCCCATGTCTACCTCGACGCGCCCGACGCCGGCATCGGCACCCCGCGCGAGGCCTCCAGCGGCTATGCAGGATCGTTCACGATCTTCGGCCATGGCGGCTGCTTCGGCGATGACGAGCTCCACTGCGCCCACCACGGCCCCGCGGACCCGTTCGACCTTCGCGCGCCGCGCGGCGTGCCACGGCAGGTCAAGACCGTGACCGTGACCGACGCGCTGCGCGCGCTCGACGGCGACACGGTCCGGGTGACGGTCGTCCCGGTCGTCCCGGGCCCCGACGGCCCCGTCCCGACCGACACCCTGGACTTCGCCCAGCTGCGGCTCCTGACCTACGGCTCCTGACGCGGCGGCGCCATGGGTCGGGAGACCGTGATCGCTGAGCCGGTCGCGAGCGAGAGGTGGCTGGGTTGCGTGTCGGCAAGCCACGCCCAAGCGGGCCCGTAGATGGCCGCGAAGTCCACGTTGAGATCGACGGCGGCGATCTCGTGCAGCGCCCATGTGGGATGCGCGACGTGGTAGAGCACGGCGGCACCGTTGCGGCGCCGACCAATGCCCAAGGAGTGATCGGTCAGCCAGTGTGCCGGGCTGTCAGGCACGGGGAGCGCGCCGGTCGCCGATGCGGTCACGTCGATGCTTGAACCCTTGGCGAACCGATGCCAGACACGTACAGCGCTGGAACCTGCCTCGAGCTCTCGGCCACAGGACATCGGAACGCGGACGTATGGCTCGTTGTACCTGAGCCGTGCGATGGTCGCGATAGCCCGGCGCGGAACGAGCTCGCGAATGAATACGACCGCACGCTGGCCGCGATAGCGGACGTAGAACCGGAGGTTGATCTCGGGAAAGCGAATGTGACCCGGTATGGGAACGCGCAGGACTCGCGTCTTTGAAAACTCGAACGCGACGAGGCTGACGCGCGGCGAACCGTCGAGCGTGTCGATCGTCGCCCCCGGAGGCAGATACGGGATGAGTCGGTCCTGCGAGCACGGAAAGGTGATGCCGACGACGTCACGCCACTGCGCTGTCAGAAACGGCACTCCGGACGGCGGAGCGAGGTCCGTGACAGGTGCAACGTCGTCGTCGATCACGTTGCTCATTCGGCCATCATATGGGCCTACGCCGCACGGCGGCGGCCGCGGTTCGGCCGCCCGCGCCGGACGCAACGTCATAGTTGACACTCGTTCACTGGTTACCGATCATCGCCTACAGCGTCATGACCGCAACCGCAATGACCATCGCTGCCATCGACCAGGCCACCGCCACGCTCGTCGCGGCGGTCGTCGCCGCGCTCGCCTCCCTGCTCTCGCTCGTACCGAAGTTCCTCGAACTGCGCCAGCAGCGCCAGCGGCGACGGCGTCTCATCGCGGAGCTATCGCGTGAGACGCCCATGAGGAGCTACAAGCTGTTGAGCGTGCGCCTCGGGATGAGCGAGGACGAGGTCGCGTCGATGATCGCCGACATCGACGCGCACGGTGTCCTCATGAGGGACAACGACGGGAACGAAATCAGGGGCGTAGCCCTCGACTCTCGCCACGACGTGCGCTCGTAAGTCCGGGGAGAAGTTGAGGCATCCTCGAATTCGTCGCCGTGCATCCCCTGCCCTGCAGCGCTCAGACGTTCACCGCCCGCCGTCCGCCGTAGGCGGCCAGGGCGTAGATGACCAGGATGTCGACCGCGAAGATCGCCAGCGACCAGAACGGATAGGCGGGAATCGATAGCAGCGCGGCGATCGCGCTCGCCGAGGCCATGAGGATGCCGAGCCAGCGGCCGAACTGGTGGCCGTTCCAGATCGAGAACGCGGCGATCATCTGGATGGCGCCGATGCCGAGCGTGACCCATCCCCAGGTGCTGAGACCGCTGAGGATGTAGGACTGGTCGTTGACAAAGAAATGGGAGTCGCCGATCGCGGCGATCCCGTAGATGATGTTCAACACGCTGATCAGCGCCATCATGATCCCAGCGAACAGCATCCAGCCGGCGCCGTCAGCCGAGGCGTAAGCGGTGTCGGCTGCCGCGCTCCGCCCGCCACTCGTCTGCTGCATCCCCGCGTCCATCATCGACATGCGCTTCGCTCCTCGTCGGTTCGGTGAGGACGCAGCGTCTCCCGGCGCGCCAACGACGGCAACCGGGCGCACCGGTGTCGGTGGTGGTGGCCCCACACCGACGACCTTCGTGGCCACACGCACGCAGACGGTGGCCGACCATGCCACGGTCGTGCGACGCGGCTGGTCTCATCTCAGACCATGGTCAACGACACCCGCCCGGTGGTCGTCTCGTTCGACGGGTCGGCGCCCGCGGAAGCCGCGCTGCGCGTGGCCGTCGCGGAGCTGCCCGGCCGTCACCTAGTCGTGGTCAGCGTCTGGGAGCCGAGCTTCACGACCGCGATGCTCACCCCCACCGACCCGAGCGCCGTCGCCTACGGCCTGCCGAATCCGGACGAGATCATGACCGTCGACCGCCTCCAGCGCGAGCACGCCGGGGCCGTCGCCGAAGCCGGCGTCGCCCTGGCCGAGCGACTGGGAGCGAGCGCCGAGGCGATGTCCGCGCGCGACGACGACAACGTCGCCCGGACCGTGATCGCCGCGGCCGAGCGGTGTGACGCGGCGTTGATCGTCGTCGGCTCGCGCGGCCTGGGTGCGGTCAAGGCACGGCTGCTGGGCTCGACGACGCGCCGCCTGTTGCACGACTCGCGCCGCCCGGTGCTCGTGGTCCGCAACGGCGAGGTCTAGCGCGGTGCCTGCGGCTATCGGCGCAGCCGCGGCCCCGAAGGCCGAGCCGGCGCGCGACGCGGGCTGGATGCCGATCGTCGTCCTCGCCTCGGCGCAGTTCGTGATGGTCTTGGACAGCAGCGTGATGAACGTGTCGATCTCGCAGATCGTCGCCGACCTCGACACGTCGATCCAGGGCGTCCAGGCGGCGATCACGTTCTACACCTTGGTCATGGCGTCGCTGATGATGCTGGGCGCCAAGCTCGGCGACGTGCTCGGCCGCTCCCGCTGCTTTGCCATCGGGTTGGCGATCTACGGCCTGGGCTCGCTGACGACCGCGGTCAGCCCGAACCTCACCGTCTTGCTGATCGGATGGTCGACGATCGAGGGCATCGGGGCCGCGATGGTGATGCCGGCGATCATGGCGCTGGTCGTGGCGACCTACGACGGCGCCCGCCGCGCGACCGCGTTCGGGATCGTCGGCGGCGCGGCCGGTGCGGCGATCGCCACCGGACCGCTGATCGGCGGCTGGGTCACGACCGAGTTCTCGTGGCGCTACGTGTTCGTCGGCGAGGTCGTGGTCGTCGCGGCGATCCTGCTCTCGCGCCGCCGCGTCCTGCCGAACGTGCCGGTTTTGCACCCGCCGCACCTGGACCTCGTCGGCGCCGCGCTGGCCGGCGGCGGGCTCGGCCTCGCCGTGTTCGGCATCCTCAAGAGCAGCACGTGGGGTTGGATCGAGCCGCTCGCCGCGCCGGAGATCGCGGGCCACGAGATCACGCCGCTCGGGTTCTCGGTCGTCCCGTTCCTGATCCTCGCCGGCATCGGGTTGTTGATGGCTTTTGCGGCCTGGGAGGAGCGACGCGAGCGCGCTGGCGACGACACGCTGCTGGACCGCTCGCTGATCCGTATCCCGCCGCTGCGGGCCGGTCTCACCGCGCTGACCATGCAGCAGCTCACGCTGCTGGGCATGTTCTTCGTGCTACCCGTCTACCTGCAGGTCGTGCTCGGGCTCGACGCCTTCGAGACCGGCAAGCGGCTGTTTCCCATGTCGGTGACGATGTTCATCGCGGCGCTGGCCGGCCCGCGCCTGGCGGCAGGCTTCGCGCCACGGCGGGTGGCGCAGGCCGGCTTCCTCGCGCTGGTGGCGGCGGCGGTGTTGCTGCTCGACACGATCGACGTGGAGTTGGACGGCACCGCCTTCGCCGTCGGGCTGGCGGTGTTCGGCGTCGGCGCGGGCCTGCTGATCTCCCAGCTGGGCAACATCATCATGTCGTCGTCGCCCGAGGCGCAGACCAACGAGGCCGGCGGGCTGCAGGGGACCGCGCAGAACCTCGGAGCGTCGCTCGGAACCGCGCTGATCGGGTCGATCCTGATCGCCACGCTGTCGAGCGGCTTCGTCGCGCGCGTCGCCGAGAACCCGCGGGTGCCGGAGCGCGCGCGCCAGGAGATCACCCAACACGCGCAGGCGGGCATCCCGGTGGTGCCGGTCGCCGACGTCGAGGCAGCGGCGCGTGATGGCGGCGCGACGCCGGGCCAAGCGCAGGCGATCGCCGACGACTATGGGGACGCGGAGCTCGACGCGCTGCGGCGTGCGCTGGGCGCCGTGGCCGCGCTCGCGCTGCTCGCCCTGTGGACCACGCGGCGACTGCCCATGCGTATGAACGAAAAACGGTGAGTTGCCTTTTGGTGGTCGCGCTCGTCAGACTAAGCGAGCCGGGTCGACGGGCGCAGGACTGCCCTTGCCATGACAGCACCTTTGACCCACTCGGAGCACCTTCCCGCCGGCGGCATCGTCCGCCCGCTGGTGCTGACGACGGCCGGGACCGCCGCGGTCGGCATGACGGCCGTGGCCGGCATCCTCGGAGCGTCGGCGCAGACCAGCGACCTCACCGCGAACGCCGTGCTGCGCGCCGCGATCGTCGCCGCGCCGCTTGGCGCCGCGTTCTACGCCTGGCGCCTGGTGCCGTTCCAGCGGTTCGCCCACCTGCTTGCGCTGACCGGCGTCATCGGCTTCGCGACCACGCTGGCTGAGGCCCACGACCCGACGCTCTACAGCGTCGGCCGCGCCGCCGGATGGGCGATGGAGTTGCTGCTCGTCGCGCTGCTCCTCGCGTTCCCCGACGGGCCATTGCGCGCCCGCGACGACCGCCGCCTCGTGCTCGCGATGGGCGCTGTGGTGACGCTCTTCTACTTCCCCACGCTCCTGCTCACCGACAGCTTCCAAACCCCCAGCCCGTACACGAGTTGCGTCCGCGACTGCCCGACCAACGCGTTCTCGCTCTACCACGGAGACGCGGCCTTCGCGCCGCTGTTCCTCGGGACGGGCAGCATCCTCGTGTTCGCGATCATGGGCGGGGTGCTCCTCCGGCTGCGGCGGCGCGTCCTCGACGCCAGCGCCGTCCAGCGTGAGGCGCTGAACCCCGTCTTCGCGATCGGCATGACCCGGGCCGGCCTGGTCGGAACGCTGATCCTGCTGCGCCAGGCCGGCGCCGACACGAACCTCGTCCAGACGGGCGCCACGCTGATCGCCTGGACGACGCCGGCCATTGCGGTCGCCTTCATCGCGGGCCTCTTCCGCTCCCGCCTGGCCGCCGAGCGGACAGTGCGCGCGCTGGCCGCATCGGTGCGGGGTTCGCGGCCCGCGCTGCAGCGGTCCGTCGCGGAGGCGTTCGCCGACCCGACGCTGGAGCTGACGTTCCCGCTCGAAGGTCAGCCGCACCGCTGGGTCGACTGCCACGGCGAGCCCACACCCGTGCCGACGGCGCTCGAGGGACGCTGTTTCCGGCTCATCCGCGACGGTCATCACCGGATCGTCGGCGCGCTCACCGGCGATCGCGTCCTCGCAGACCGGCCCGAGCTGCTCGACGTGGCAGGCGGCCTGATCGCGGTGGCCGTCGAGCAACGCCGCCTGGAAGAAGAGGCCGACGCGGCGGTCCGGGAGGCCAAGCATTCGCGCGCGCGGCTGGCCGAGAGCGCCGACGCCGAGCGCCGACGCATCGAGCGTGACCTCCACGACGGTGCCCAGCAACGGCTGGTGGCGATACGGATCGAGCTGGGCCTGATCGAGGACCTGCTCCACGACGACCCCGATTCCGCCGCCGCGCGGATCCGCGAGCTGGAGGCCTCGGCCGAGGAGGCGCTCGAGGAGCTGCGGTCGCTGGCCCACGGCGTCCGTCCCCCGCTGCTCAACGACCGCGGCCTGCCCGACGCCGTGCGCGCCGCGCTGGCCCGGTCGGCGCTGCCAGCCACCTTGCACGCCGAGGGCGTCGGCCGCTATCCGCCGGCGGTCGAGAGCGCCGTCTACTTCAGCGTGCTGGAGGCGCTGCAGAACGTGGCCAAGCACGCGCCCGGCGCGAGCCACGTGACGGTGCACCTGCGCGGCGATACCGGCGACGAGCTGCGCTTCGAGGTGCGTGACGACGGGCGGGGCGCCGACCGGGAGGCGTTGGAACGCGGCGAGGGCATCATGAACATGCGCGACCGCATCGCCGCGGTCGACGGCACCCTGGGTGTCATCTCCCTCAAGGGCCTGGGCACCGTCGTCGCCGGGCACATCCCGGTCTCCCGGGCCCAGCGAACCCCGATCATTTAGCAACCGTGATCATCATGTCCGTGGGCGCGCCACAGCGCGCGCAGCGCGCGCGGCGTCAGCTGGTGCTTGCGGATGTGCGCGGCCGCCGCAGTCTCGACCGACGACGGCAGGTCGACGCGGGCCTCCAACGAGACCAACACGACCACGACGTCCGGATCCTGCTCGACGAGCCGCCGCGCGGTCTCGATCCCGTCCATCCCCGGCATCCGGACGTCGAGCAGCACGAGGTCTGGATGGAGGACGGCGGCGAGGCGCAGCGCCTGCGGTCCTGAGGCAGCCTCGGCCAGCTGCTGGAACCCCTCGGTGGCCGCGATCAACTCGCGTGCGGTGTGACGGAACACGGCTTGGTCGTCGACCGCTAGCACCGTGACGAGGTGGTCGTCATCTGGACGTTCGGACATCGTCTCCTTGAAGCTGCGCCCCATCCCGGGGTCGGCGCAAGGGCATGGCCCACCGTCCGGGCGACGTGCAGGCACGCATTGACCGGACATAGCGCAACGCGGGATAGTGACGCATGGGCGCTACCGTCCCCTCCGGCGAGTGCGACGCCCCGCCCGGGCTGATCCGGGTGGTGATCGCCGACGACAGCTACCTCGTCCGCCAGGCGCTCACGCACGTCCTCGACGGGGCCGAGCGCATCGAGCTGGTCGCCGAATGCCGTGACCAGGAGTCGCTCATGATCGCCGTCGAGGCCCGGACGCCCGACGTTGTCGTCACCGACATCCGGATGCCGCCGACGCAGACCGACGAGGGCATCCAGGTGGCGGCCGCGCTCCGCGCCTCGCAGCCCGGCGTCGGCGTCGTGATCCTCAGCCAGTTCGCCGATCCGCGCTACGGGCTCGCGCTGCTGGAGCACGGCTCTGACGGCCGCGCCTACCTCCTCAAGGAACGGATCCAGTACCGCGGGCAGCTGGTCGCGGCGATCGAGTCGGTCGCCCAGGGCGGCTCGGTGATCGACGCCAAGGTCGTCGAGCAGCTCGTGGCGGAGCGCACGCGCGCGGAGCGCTCGCCGCTCAACGAGCTGACCGCGCGCGAGCTCGAGATCCTCACCTTCGTGGCCCGCGGCCATAGCAACCAGGCGATCGCCGACGAGCTGGTCCTCACGCGCCGCGCCGTCGAGAAGCACATCGGCGCGATCTTCCTCAAGCTCGGGCTGACCGACCCGTCCGACGTCGCGCGACGTGTCAAGGCCGCCCTGATCTACCTGGCCGAGCACGACGCCGGCTGAGCGCCCGGGGGGCGCGCACCCCACCTCCGGACGCCGGTCCACCGCCTTGTCGTCGCACGTCCCCGACGCGACAGTGGGAGCCGACCGACCGAAGGAGCGCACGGCCATGTACCAACGGATGGGCTGGCTCGGGCAGCCGCTGCTCGTCGATGTCCTCGACCCGTTCGGCCTCGGTCGCCGCACGGCGCGCGTCGCGGGACGGGCGGGGACCACGCTGGCCGAGCGAGCGACGACACGCCTCGTCGACGAGCTGCTCGCCCGCGGAGTCGCCGACCAGGTCGCCGAGCGCATCCTGTCCGGACCGGAGCTGGAGCGCATCCTGGAGAGCGAGGCGATGGAGCGGTTCGCCGAGCGGCTCCTCGACAGCCCGGCAGCCGAGCGCTTGCTCTCCCACGTGTTCGACAGCACCCTGCTCGACGCCGCCGTCACCCGCGTCTTGGCCAGCGCCCAGCTCTGGCACGTGGTTGAGGAGATCGCCGCCAGCCCTGCGGTCACCGACGCGATCAGCCGCCAGGGCGCGGGCTTCGCCGACCAGGTCGTCGACGAGGTCGGAGAGCGCTCGCGCAAGGCCGACGCGCTGCTGGAGCGTGCCGCTCACCGGATCTTCCACCGGTCCGCGCCGGCGGGGCCGGCGCCCGCGACGCCGTGAGTGGTGGACCGCCCTACGCCGGGCTCGTCACACGCCTCATCGCGTTCGGGGTCGACGCCGCGATCATCAACCTGGTGGCCGTCGCGGTCGCGGCGCTGGTGGGGCTCGCGCTCTCGATCTTCTCCATGCCGAGCTGGCTGACCGCCTTCGCCGTTGCCGTTGGCGCCGCGGCCTACGCCATCTGGGTCGCCGGCTACTTCATCGTCTTCTGGACCACGACCGGCCAGACGCCCGGCGACCGGCTGATGCGCATCCGCGTGCGGGCCGCGACCGGTGAGCGTCTGCGCCCACGCCGGGCGCTGCTGCGGTTCGTCGCGCTGATGCTCGCCGCGCTGCCGCTGTTCGCGGGCTTCTTGATGATCTTGATCGACGCCCGCCGGCGCGGGCTGCACGACTGGATCGCGCGGACCGTCGTCGTCGACACGCCCCGACCCGCGTCGACGAGCCCCCGGTCGGCCGCGCGCGCGACCGCGGGCGACCGGCAGGCCACGCCGAGTGTGCGATAGCCCAGGTGCCGACACCACCTCCGGCGACCGGCGCGCACCGTGGCCGTCTTCTCGGGCTCCGACGACCATGCACACCATGTCGACCGTCGAGCCCCCCGAGGACGCCGCGCAGACCCAGACGCCGCCACCCGCGCCGCCTCCGCCGGAGCCCGAGCCTAAGTCCCACCACCGCGGCTGGATGTGGCTGTCGCTCGCCCTGGTGGTCGCCTGCCTGGGGCTGATCGCCTGGGGCGCCGGCAAGAGCGCCGACCTCAACGACGCGCAAGACCAGCAGACAACAAACGCCGCGGCGGTCTCCGACGCCTACCACGACGTCAACGAGACGCTCGGCGCGACCTCCGAGCAGCTCGACCAGGCCACCAGCGACGTCGCCGACGCGCAGGCGACCGCCGACCAGGCCCAGCAGGATGCGGACTCGGCCAAGGCCGACGCCGCGCAGGCCAAGGACGACCAGGCCACCGCCGAGGCGCAAACCAAGGAGGCCCAAGCCGACGCTGAGGCCAAGACCAAGCAGGCCCAGGCCGATGCCAAGGCGGCGGAGTCCAAGCTCGACGTCGCCAAGTCGTGTGCCAAGGCCTACACCTCGGCGATCGGCACCCTGTTCGAAGGTGAGGACCTCTCCGCGCAGGCCACGAAGGTCAAGAGCCAGCTCGCCGCGATCACCGACGACTGCCGGGCCGCGCTCGGCGGATGAGCATCGCCCGTGCCGCCGGCGCCGGCGCTTCCCGCCATCGTCACAGCCCATCTCGGGTCGCGAGATGTTGCACGGACGCTTTACGGAGCCCTCGTCGGGCTGGCGCTCGTCGTCGCTCTCCAGGAACATCCGCCGGCGCCGGGAGCGATGGCCGTCCTGCTCGTCGCGACGGCCGTCACCGTCGGGCTCGCCGAGCTGTACAGCGAGGCTGTCTCGCTCGAAGCCCGGACACGCGCGCCGCTCGATCGCCAGCAACTGCGCTCGGTTGCCGGCGAGGCAATCGCGGTCATCGTCGGTGCCGGGTTCCCCGCCCTGTTCTTCGTCCTCTCGGCGCTCGGCGCCTTCGACGTCGACCTCGCGTTCGCGCTCTCGAAGTGGTCCGGCCTCGCGCTGATCTGCACCTATGCATTCCTCGCGGCCCGCCTCGCCGGCGCGACCGTGCCGCGTTGCCTCCTCCACGCCGCGGCCCTCGGCCTGCTCGCGGGAGCGTTGATCGCCGTCAAGGCCATCCTGCACTGACGCGCGCGCACACCCAGCGCGATGCCGTGCGTACCCCCTTGTTGCACAAGACCACCCGCACGAGCCTGGGAAGATGTACCAGCAGATCAAAACCCGAGCCCCGGCGACCTGACCGCCGCTATGCGCATCGAGGACTATGCCTTGCTCGGTGACCTTGAGTCGGCCGCGCTGGTCAGCCGCGCGGGCGCCATCGACTGGCTCTGCGTACCGCGCTTCGATTCACAGGCAGCGCTCGCCGCGCTGCTCGGCGACGACGCCCATGGCACATGGGAGCTGGAGCCGGCCACGCAGCCCACCGCCGTTTCCCGCCGCTACCGGCCCGGCACCCTGATCCTCGATACACGGTTCGAGACGCCGCACGGCGCAGTTGTCGTGACCGATTTCATGCCCGTGCGCGGCAACGGCCCGCCGCGGTTGATCCGCATCGCCCAGGGCATCAGCGGCAGCGTCCCGATGCGCATGCGCCTGCTCGTGCGGCCCGACTACGGCGCGACGACGCCGTGGATCGAGCCGACCCCGGACGGCGTCGTCGCCGTCTCCGGCCCCGATACCTTCCGGCTTGCGACGCCGCTGTCGCTGACGACCGAGAACGCCACAACGACCGCCGAGTTCACGCTCAGGACCGGCGTTCGTCAGCACTTCTCACTCGACTGGTGGCCGTCACATGAGGCCTCGCCGCTGGTCGAGGACGCCCACTCCGCGCTGGCTCGCACCGAGGCCTGGTGGCGTGCCTGGTCGGACCGCTGTACGTACGACGGCGAGTACGGCGACGCAGTCCTGACCTCGCTGATCGTGCTCAAGGCGCTGACGTCAGCGACGACCGGTGCGCTGATCGCCGCGCCGACCACATCGTTGCCCGAGGACCTCGGCGGCGTGCGCAACTGGGACTATCGCTACTGCTGGCTGCGCGACGCGGCGTTGACACTCGAGGCCTTGCTGACCGGCGGCTATGCCGAGGAGGCACTGGCGTTCCGCGGCTTCCTGGAACGGGTCGCCACCGGCAATCCCGCCGACATCCAGATCATGTACGGCATCGCGGGCGAACGCCGCCTGACCGAGTACGAGCTCGATCACCTACCTGGCTACGAGGGTGCACGACCGGTCCGCGTCGGCAACGCGGCCTCCGAGCAGTTCCAGCTCGACGTCTACGGCGAATTGGTCGCCGTCAGCTATCTCGCCGCAACCCGGCTCGGGCACATCGATCCGCGTGCCTGGCCCCGCTGGCGCGCGTTGGTCGGCTACGTCGAGTCGGTCTGGCAGACACCCGACGACGGCATCTGGGAAGCCCGCGGCGGTCCCAAGCACTACACCTACTCCAAGGTCATGGCGTGGGTCGTCTTCGACCGCGCGATCCGGCTCGCCGAGCAGTTCGGCCTCGACGCGCCGGTGGCCCGCTGGACGGCGACCCGCGACGCGATCCACCACGAGGTCTGCGATCGCGGCTATGACGCCGAGCGCAACACGTTTACCCAGACCTACGACGCGCCGGAGCTCGACGCCAGCACGCTGACGATCCCGCTTGTGGGATTCCTGCCCGCTGACGACGACCGCGTCACGGGCACGATCGACGCCATCCGCACCGAGCTCGCAAGCGGTGGGCTTGTCGCCCGCTACTCAACCGCAGCGACCGACGACGGGTTGCCGGGTGGCGAAGGCCAGTTCCTGGCCTGCTCGTTCTGGCTGGTGAGCGCGCTGGCCGCCAACGGCCGCATCGACGAAGCGCGCACGCTCTTTGAGCGCTTGCTCGCGCTGCGCAACGACGTCGGCCTCCTGGCCGAGGAGTACGACGTCGAGCACGAGCGCCAGGTCGGCAACTTCCCTCAGGCCTTCAGCCACCTGGGGTTGATCCAGGCAGCGCAGGCCATCACCGACGCGACCCGCAGCTCCAGCGTCCGGGCCATCGCGACCGGGACGCCGGCGCAGCATCCATGACCGAATCGCCCGCACCAACCGACGGGCCACGGCCTCCGAGCTTGCTCGATGCCCTGGCGCCGGTCGTCGTCTTGATCGTGCTCCTCGCGTTGACGATCGTGCTGTTCGGCGTGAGCGCCACGGACGGCCCGCTGCAGGTCGCGCTGCTGCTGAGCGCAGCGTTCGCGAGCCTGATCGCCTTCAAGAACGGCTTCAGCGTGGCCGCCGTCGCGGAAGCCGCCGTCGGAGGCGTGACGACCGCCGTCGGCGCGATCTTCATCCTGCTCGCGGTTGGTGCGCTGATCGGCACCTGGAACATGGCCGGGACGATCCCCACCGTGGTCGATTGGGGCATCCAGCTGCTGAACCCGAGCATCTTCTTCGTCGCGACCGCGGCGATCTGCGCGCTCGTGGGAATGGTCACCGGCAGCTCGTGGACGACCGCCGGCACCCTCGGCGTGGCGTTCGTGGGCATGGCCAAGGTGATGGGGCTGTCGGAGGCGGCAGCCGCCGGCGCGGTCATCTCCGGCGCCTATTTCGGCGACAAGATGACGCTGCTGTCGGAGACGACGATCCTCGTCCCCAAGCTCGTGGGCCGGGGTCTCACCGTCAACCGCCACATCCGGAGCATGTTGTGGGTGTCGGGCCCGGCGCTGGCCCTGAGCCTCGCGATCTTCCTCGTCCTCGGCCTCAACGCGGAGGCCAAGGCGGGGGTGAGCACCGACGACGCGCTCGCCGTCCTGGGCAAGGCCTTCAACATCTCCGCGCTGAACCTGCTGCCGCTCGCCCTGCTGGTGTTCTTCACCATCAAGAAGGCGCCGCCGTTCCTGGCGATCCTCGGCTCGTCGCTGTGCGCGGGGATCCTCGCCTGCTTCACGCAGTGGGACAACGTCCAGGCGTTCGTCGACGAGCCTGACCTGCCACCGATCGCGGTCGGCATCAAGGCCATCTACGCCGCCATGGCCAACGGCTACGTGAGCAACACGGGCTCGAAGGCGATCGACGAGCTGTTCTCGCGCGGCGGCATGGCCAGCCTCCTGACGACCGTGTGGCTCGTGCTCGCGGCCCTCTCGTACGCCGCGGTACTCGAGCACGCGGGGTTCCTCGAACGGCTCCTGCGGCCGATCGTCGCCCGCGCACGCAGCCGCGGCCAACTGATCCTCGCGGTGAACGCCAGCGGCGTCGGGCTCAACGTGATCGCCGGCGACCAGTACGTCGCCGACGTCCTGCCGGCGCGCATGTACCGCGACGAGTTCGCCCGCCGCGGCCTGGCGCCGGAGGTGCTGTCGCGCGCCGTCGAGGACTCAGGAACCGTCACATCGGTCCTCGTTCCCTGGAACACGTGCGGGGCCTACATCTCTGGCGTTCTGGGGGTGTCAACCGCCGCCTATCTGCCGTATTGCTTCTTCAACCTCGCCAGCCCGATCCTCGACATCCTCTATGGCTTCGTGGGCTTCAAGGTCCCGACGACCGACGAGGTGGACGCGGCCGACGACGCGTCGTGCCCGCCCTCAGCCGGAGGGGTGTCGACACCCTTGCCCGCCGATGGCGGGCCGGCGACGGTGCAGCCGTGATGTCGTCCGACGTCCAGCATGCCCCCGCCATTGCGGATCCGCCGCCACCGGTCCCGCCCGACGGCGACGCCGAACCGCGCAAGGCCTTCAAGTTCCCGACGGCCTTCACCGTGCTCTTCGCGGTGCTCGTGCTCGTCTGGATCGCCACCTTCTTCGTTCCCGCCGGCGCCTACAAGCTCGACTCGGCCGGAGGCCCGAAGCCCGGCACCTACCATCGGCTGCCATCGTGCTCGGACGTCGAGCCCGGCGTGCAGTGCGCGGACAAGGCCTTCACGTCCCGCTTCCGACAGCTGTGGGACGCGACGCCGAACGGCCTTTACGGCGTCGAGGGCGCCAAGGGCCAGGTCAGCGCCGACGAGGCCGGGTTCTTGTACGGGTCGGCCCCGATCTTCCTGTTCGTGTTGGCCGTCGGCGCGTTCATCAGCGTGACGATGAAGACGGAGGCGATCCAGACCGGCATCGGGCGCCTGGCGCTGCGCTTCCGCCACAGCGGTTCGCTGCTCATCGCCATGCTCATGGTGGTGTTCGCGCTCGGGGGGACGAGCTACGGGATGTGGGAGGAGACGCTTGGGTTCTTCGCCCTGCTCACGCCGCTGGCGCTCGCCCTCGGCTATGACCGGATGGTCGGGGCCGCGATCATCTTCCTCGGCGCCGGAACCGGCGTCATCGCTTCGACCGTCAACCCGTTTGCCACCGGTGTGGCGTCCGACGCCGCGGGCGTGAGCATCGGCGACGGCATCGGGCTGCGCATCGCCATGTGGGTGGTGCTGGTGATCTGCGCGATCGGCTACGTGCTCGTGTACGCGCGTCGCGTGCGCAAGGACGCCACCCGCTCGGTCGTCGGCTTCTCCGAAGCCGACCGCACACAGTCGGCGGGATTAGTGACCGACGTTCCGCGTTTGACCGGCCGTCAGAAGGTCGTGCTGCTGCTCTTCGCCGGCGCGTTCGTCGTGATGATCTACGGCTTCATCCCGTGGAACGACCTCTGGCAGGAGGGCTGGGGTCGCGACTTCCCGCTGCCGACGTTCGGCAACTTCTACTTCCCGGAGGCGGCGGCGCTGTTTTTGGTCATGGCCGTCGTCGTCGGCCTGATCGCAAAGCTCGGCGAGGAGGGCACGGTCAACGCGATCGTCGCCGGCGCCGGCGACTTCCTCAGCGCCGCGCTGATCGTCGTCTTTGCGCGCGGGATCACGGTCGTCATGAAGAACGCCTACATGACGGACACCATCCTGCACTCGATGGAGAAGGCCGTGTCCGGCAGCTCCAGCGGAGGCTTCGCGATCTTGGCGTACATCGTGAACATGCCGATCGCCTTCCTCGTGCCGTCGTCATCAGGCCACGCCGCTCTCGTGATGCCGATCCTCGCGCCGCTTGCCACGTTCGCAGAAGTCCCGCGTGAGATCGCCGTCACGGCGTACCAATCGGCGTCCGGGCTCGTGAACCTGGTCACCCCGACATCGGCCGTGATCATGGGCGGTCTGACGCTGTCCAAGGTGGGCTACGACCGCTACCTGAAGTTCGTCTGGCCCTATCTCCTCCTCGTCTTCGTCGTCTCGTGCGCCTTCCTGGGCGTCGCGGCGGCGACGAGCTGACCGGAAAGGAGCGAGACCATGAACAAGGTTCTCGCCGCACATGCCCTCGGCGTCCACTCCGAAGTCGGAACCTTGCACTCCGTCCTTGTGCATCGGCCCGATCTCGCGCACGAGCGGCTCTCACCCAGCAACTGCCACGACCTGCTGTTCGACGACGTGATCTGGGTGCGGCGCGCCCGCCAGGAGCACGACGCGTTCGTCGACCTCATGCGCGAGCGGGGCGCGGAGGTTCTGCTGTTCCACGACATGTTGACCGAGACGCTGCGCGACGCAGAGGCGCGCGAATGGGTGCTCTCGCGCCGGCTGCGACCCGAGGACGTCACCGCGATGTTCTCCGGCGAGCTGACCGCGTGGATGTCGGAGATGCCCGCCGACGAGCTCGCCGCGCGCCTGACCGGCGGCGTGACCGTCGCCGAGCTCCCCGAGGACGTCCGAACGCCCGTGAGCCGTGCGCTGCGGCCCTCGGACTTCGTGATCGCGCCGCTGCCCAACACCCTGTTCATGAGAGACACCAGCGCGTGGATCTACGGCGGCGTGTCGATCTCCTCCATGTACTGGCCCGCGCGCCAGAAGGAGACGCTGAACCTCGAGGCCGTCTACCGCTTCCATCCGCGCTTCCGCGACGCGCACGTGCCGATCTGGTTCGGCGGCGTGGACCACGACTGGGCCGGCGCTACGATCGAGGGCGGCGACGTGATGCCCGTCGGCGACGGTGTCGTCCTCGTCGGCCAGGGCGAGCGCAGCAACGCCCGCGCCGTCAGCCTCCTGGCCAAGCGCTTGTTCGAGGCCGGCGCAGCCCGGTTGGTCATCGGCGCGCTGATGCCGCGCGACCGGGCGGCGATGCACCTCGATACCGTCTTTACCTTCTGCGATCGCAATGTGGTGACGATCTTCGAGCCGGTGGTGTCGGCAATCAAGCCGGTGCGCTACTCCCCCGACGGTGACGGCGGCGTCCGCGCCGAGATCTCTGACCGCTCGTTCCTGGACGAGGTTCGCGACGAGCTCGGGCTCGACGACCTGACGGTCGTCGCCACCGGTGGCGACGAGTTTGAAGCCGAGCGCAACCAGTGGGACGACGGCAACAACGTCGTCGCCCTCGCCCCCGGCGTGATCGTGGCCTACGAGCGCAACGAGGCCACCAACTTCAAGCTCAGCAAGGCGGGCGTCGAGGTCCACGCGATCGCCGGCCAAGAGCTCGGTCGTGGTCGCGGCGGCGGCCACTGCATGACCTGTCCGATCATCCGCGACACCTAGAGAAAGGCCCGTGACATGAGCACCGTCGTCGACCTGCGTGGCCGGCACTTCCTGACCCTCAACGACTACTCGGCGGCCGAGATCACCTACCTGCTCGATCTCGCCGCCACGCTCAAGGCCGCCAAGCGCGACGGCCACGAGGAGCAGAAGCTCACCGGCAAAGAGATCGTGCTGATCTTCGAGAAGGACTCCACCCGAACGCGCTGCGCGTTCGAGGTGGCTGCCTATGACCAGGGCGCGCACGTGACGTTCATCGGCCCTGGCGGCTCACACATGGGGCACAAGGAGACCGTCAAGGACACGGCGCGTGTCCTCGGCCGCATGTACGACGCGATCGAGTACCGCGGCTTCGCCGAGCGGACCGCCGACGAACTGGCCGAGTGGGCCGGCGTCCCGGTCTATAACGGGCTGACCGACGAGTGGCATCCGACACAGATCCTCGCGGACTTCCTGACCATGCGCGAGCACCTCCACAAGCCGCTGCAGGAGGTCACGTTCTGCTACCTCGGCGACGCGCGGTTCAACATGGCCGACACCTACCTGATCGGCGGCTCGAAGCTCGGGATGGACGTGCGCATCGCCGCGCCCAAGAGCCTGTGGCCCGCCGACGAGATCCTCATGCAGGCGCGCGCCTTCGCGACCGAGAGCGGTGGCGCGGTGACCGTGACCGAGAACGTAGCCGAGGCGGTCAAGGGCTGTGACGTGCTCATCACCGACGTGTGGGTGTCGATGGGCGAGCCCAAGAACGTCTGGGCCGAGCGCATAGCGTTGTTGAAGGACTACCAGGTCAACGCCGAGGTGATGGCGATGTCCGGCAACCCCGACGTCAAGTTCATGCACTGTCTCCCCGCGTTCCACAACGCCGACACGGCCGTCGGCCGGCAGATCCGCGACGACCACGGCATGGAGGCCCTGGAAGTGACCGAGGAGGTCTTCGAGTCGCCAGCGTCGGTGGTCTTCGACGAGGCCGAAAACCGCATGCACACGATCAAGGCGGTCATGGTCGCCACGCTGGGGGCCTGAGCGGTGCGCGCGGTCGTCGCCCTGGGAGGCAACGCGCTGCTCCGACGCGGCCAGCCGCTGACCGCCGAGAACCAGCGCGCCAACGCGCGTGCCGCCTGCCGCGCGCTGGCACCGGTCGCGCTGAGCTGCGAGCTCGTCGTTTCACATGGCAACGGCCCGCAGGTCGGGCTGCTCGCACTGCAGGGCGCGGCATACACGGCCGTCGACACCTACCCGCTGGACGTGCTCGGCGCCCAGACCGAGGGGATGATCGGCTACATCCTCGAACAGGAGCTCGGCAACGAGCTGCCCGCCGACCGGCAGCTGGTGGCCATGCTCACGCAGATCGAGGTCGACCCCGACGACCCTGCGTTCGCGCGGCCGACCAAGCCGATCGGGCCGCAGTACGCCGACGCTGACGCGGAGGCGTTGGCGGCCCAGAAGGGCTGGTCGTTCGCGCGGGACGGATCGAGCATGCGACGCGTCGTCCCCTCGCCGCAGCCCAGGAAGATCTATGGCGTCGAGCCGGTGCGATGGATGCTCGAGCACGGCTGCGTCGTGATCTGCGCCGGGGGCGGCGGGATCCCGGTCATGCACACCGACGAGAGGGTCACCGCCGGCCGGCGACTGGTCGGCGTCGAGGCCGTCATCGACAAGGACCTGGCGAGCGCTCTACTGGCGATCGAGCTCGACGCCGACGTGCTGGCGCTGGTGACCGACGTCGACGCTGTCTACGCCGACTGGGGCACGCCGAGTCAGCGCGCGATCCCGACGGCGACGCCGCAGGAGCTGAGCGACAGCGGGTTCGCGGAGGGCTCGATGGGCCCGAAGGTCCGCGCCGCATGCGCGTTCGTCGAGCGCACGGGCCGCCGCGCGGCGATCGGCTCGATCGAGGACACCGAGGCGCTGGTGCGTGGTGAGGCGGGCACGCGCATTGCGCTCGACCCTTCACACACAACCGCGCACGCACGCTGAGCAAGGAACGAGGACATGGCCACGATCCCGGCACCCACGCCCGTCGAGCAGACCCCGACCTGGCACGTGCTGCCGGGTGACGGTGTCGCCAGAGAGCTCGGCGTCGAGCCCCTGTCTGGGCTGACGGCGGTCGAGGCAGAGGAACGTCTGCAGCGCTACGGGCCCAACAAGTTCGCCGAGGCCGAGTCCGAGCCGCGCTGGCGCGCGTTCGTGCGCCAGTACGACGACCCGATGCAGCTCGTGCTGCTCGTCGCCGGCATCATCTCGATCTATCCCGTCAAGCAGGCGGGCACGGGCATCGTGATCCTGCTGCTCACGGTCCTCAATGCGATCCTGGGCCTCAACCAGGAGGGCAAGGCGGCAGCCGCGGTGGCGGCCCTGGCCAAGATGATGATCGTCAAGGCGCGCGTGCGGCGCGACGGCGCGCTGTCACAGGTGCCGTCCGAGCAGCTCGTGCCGGGCGACATCGTCGCGATCGAGGCGGGCGACGTCATCTCCGCCGACGGCCGGCTGCTGGCCACCGCCACGCTGGAGATCGCCGAGGCCGCATTGACCGGCGAGAGCCTTCCGGTAAGCAAAGGCATCGACGCGGTCGCCGAACCCGAGGCCGCGCTCGGCGACCGTACCGACATGGTGTACATGAACACCAACGTCACGCGCGGGACCGGCGAGTTCGTCGTGACCGCGACCGGGATGCAGACCGAGGTCGGTCACATCTCCGGGATGTTGCAACGCCAGGACGAGTCCAAGTCACCGCTGACAGTGCAGCTGGAGAAGTTGACCAAGCAGCTCGTCACGATCGCGGGCCTCGCGCTCGTTGCGTCGGTCATCTTGAACATGTCGCGCGGTCAGTCGTTCACCGCGGTGTTCAGCGCGGCCGTGGCCTTCGCGATCGCGGCGATCCCGACCGGCCTGCCGGCCGTCGTGACGACGATCCTCTCGCGCGGGACGCGTCTGCTGGCCGACGCCAACGCGATCGTCAAACGCCTGCGCTCCACCGAGACGCTCGGCGCGACGTCGGCCATCTGCTCCGACAAGACCGGCACGCTGACGCTCAACCAGATGACGGCGACCGAACTGGTGATCCCCGGCCGCCGCTATGCGATCAGCGGCACCGGCTACGCGACCGAGGGCACGATCAAGCACGTCTACGGCGATCCCGACGTGCCGCTCGAGCAGTTCGTGCTGCCGATGGCGCTGGCCTGCGACGCGCTCGTCACGGCCGACGGCGAGATGATCGGCGACCCCACCGAGGGCGCGCTGGTGGTCCTCGCGGCCAAGGGCGGGCTCGATGTCCTCGCCACGCGCGAGCGCTATCCGCGCGTCGCCGAGCTGCCGTTCGACACGGCCTACAAGCTGATGGCGACCTTCCATCAGATGCCCGACGAGCACGGCCGTGACGTCGTGCGGTGCTTTGTCAAAGGCGCCCCCGACCAGCTGCTGGCGCGGGCCGCCACGCACCTCGATCCCGGGCTGACAGCCGCGCGCGCCGATGACGCGTTCCGCGCGCGCTACCTCGCCGAGAACGAGCGGCTCGCCGCCCAGGGCTTGCGCGTGATGGCGACAGCGCGCAAGGACTTCGATGTCGCCAGATTCGATCCGGCCACCGACCTGTTGGCCTTGATGCAGGACCTCACGCTGCTGTCGCTCGTCGGCATCGTCGATCCGCCGCGGCCCACGGCCAAGGCCGCCATCGCGCTCGCACGCGACGCCGGCGTGCAGGTCCGGATGATCACCGGCGACCATGCGATCACCGCCGGCGCGATCGCCAAGGAGCTCGGCATTCCCGGCCGCGCGATCTCCGGTGCGCAGTTCGCCGAGATGAGCGAGGACGAAGCCGTCGAGCAGATCGACGACATCGGCGTGATCGCCCGCGTGACGCCCGAGCAGAAGGTCCGGCTCGTCGACCTCCTCAAGCGCAAGGGCCACGTCGTCGCCATGACCGGCGACGGGGTCAACGACGCGCCCGCGCTCAAGCAGTCAGACATCGGCATCGCCATGGGGATCACCGGCACCGAGGTCTCCAAGGAGGCCGCGGCGATGATCCTCACCGACGACAACTTCGCGACGATCGTCAAGGCCGTCGAGCTCGGTCGCGGGTTGTACGACAACCTGGTCAAGTACATCCGCTTCCAGATGGGCGTCCTCGCAGGGATGATCGTGACCTTCCTCGGCGCGAGCCTGCTGAACATCGTCAGCGGCGTCCCCTTCCTGCCGTTGCAGACCCTGTGGGTGAACTTCACCACGCAGGTGTTCCAATCGATCGGCCTCGGCTACGGCGCACCGAGCGAGGGGCTCATGAAGCGCAAGCCGCGCAAGCCCGACGAGCCGATCCTCGACAGCCGCAGCAGCCGTTGGTTCATCGTCGCCGGGCTCGTCATGGGTGCCACGACGCTGGCGGTCATCGCCGGCGCCGAGCACGAAGAGGGCGCCGAGCTGGCCCGCACGATGGGCGTGACCACGTTCGCGATCGCCAACCTCGTCTTCTCGTTCACCGCCCGCGACGAGCTGCGCTCGATCCTCAGCCTCGAGACCTTCAATGACCGCCGCTTCGTCCTGACGTCGCTGATGTCGGCTGTGGCGATCATCCTGGCGACCGAGTCCCAGTTCCTGCACCGGATCCTCGACACCGTCGAGCTGACCGGCAACCAGTGGCTGATCTGCATCGGCGGCGGCCTGGTGATCGGCGTGGTGTCCGAGCTGCGCAAGTTCCTCCTGCGGCGGCGGATCGCCACGGCCAGCTGAGGCCATGCCGATCGTCCCCCGCTGGGAATGGCGAGCCTTCGGCGACGAGTTCGGCGAGGCCGAGCGACGGCTCGCCGCCGGCCAGCACGACGCGCTCGAGGAGAGCGACGAGGCCTACATCATCTCCGCGGCCCGCGATGCATCGGTCAAGCTGCGTGCCGGGGTCCTCGACGTCAAGCGCCTCGAGCAGATCGACGACGCCGGGCTCGAGCAATGGCGGCCGGTGCTCAAGGGGTCGTTCCCCATGTCGCCGACCGACATCGCCACGATCAAGGCAGCACTCGGGGTGCACGTGGACATCAGCGTCGACACGCTCGATGAGCTCCTGGCCGCCGAGCCGGGCGTCATGGCCCTTGACGTGCACAAGCGCCGCGCCCGCTCCACATACGGCGGCTGCATGGCGGAGCTCACCGAGTTCACCACGTCGCACGGGGCGACCCGCACGCTCGCGGTGGAGTCCACGGATCGCGCGCAGTTGCTGGTCGCGCTGCACGACCTGGGCCTGGACGCGCGACCCAACATCTGCGTCGCGCGCGGGCTCAAGGCGCTCGTCGGCCTGGACGGAGACCGCTACGGCGTGATCGACGTCGGCACGAACTCGGTCAAGCTCCACGTGGCCGAACGGGTGGCGGGGCAGGGCTGGCAGACGCTTGCCGACCGCGCCGAGATCACCCGCCTCGGCGAGGGGCTGGAGGCCGGCGGAAGCCTCGGCGCGGAGCCGATGAGACGCACGGTGGAGGCGATCGCGGCGATGGCGCGTGAGGCGGCCGCGCAACGCGCGCGAGCGGTCCTGGCCATCGGCACCGCGGGCCTGCGGACGGCCAGGAACGCCGACGCGTTCCTCGCGGCCGTGCGCGAGCAGACGGGCGTGGTCGTCGAGGTGCTCACGGGCGACGACGAGGCGCGGCTCGCCGCCCGCGCAGCCACCGACGGCCTGCCGGCTCGGCCGGGCACGTCGGTGATCTTCGACACCGGCGGCGGGAGCTCCCAGTTCACGTTCGCGCGCGACGGGACGCTGCAGGAGCGCTTCAGCGTCGACCTCGGGGCGGTGCGCCTCACGCGAGACTTCGGCCTAGCCGACGCCGTCCCGGCGACCCGGGTCGACGAGGCGTGCAGCGCGATCGCCGGCGAGCTCATCCGGCTCAACGGCCGCGCTCGCCCGTCGCTGATCGTCGGCATCGGAGGCGCGATGACGAACCTCGCCGCGGTGCGACACGGCCTGCGCTCCTACGACCCCGAACTGGTGCAAGGCACCGTCTTGGACACCGGCGAGATCGACCGGCAGATCACCTTGTTCCGCACGCTCGACGCGACGGCGCGGGCGGCGCTGCCCGGCGTGCAGCCCGCGCGCGCGGAGGTCATTCTCGCCGGCGCCTGCATCGTCCGGACGGTGCTCAGGATGCTCGGCGGCGACGCCGTTGTCGTGAGCGACCGCGGCCTGCGCCACGGCGTGCTCGCCGAGCGCTTCGCGACCGAACACTCAGCCCTCGGCGGGCTGGGGTCGTAGCAACCCCTGATGCGGGTGATGGTCGGTGCGCGGCCGCGGGGGCAAGCCACCACGATCACCCGGACCCTGGATGTCGTCCTTGCGGATCGCCGTGTAGGTGACGAGGGCGATGAAGAGCACCAACTCGATCGCGCTAACCGTCCCGTCCCCGAGGCCGAGGCCGCTCTGCAGGTGCGGCTTGCTGAACCAGTCGGCAAACGACGCGCCCAGCGGTCGGGTGACGACGTAGGCGGCCCAGAACGCGACGACGGGGTTGAGGCCAAAGCGCCACCAGCCGAGCATCGGCAGCACGATGATCCCGCCGAACAGGATCGCCGAGGGGAAGAAGCCCCAGTTGAGCGTGATCGCGGTGAGGTCGCCGGCGGCCGTGCCGAGCGCGAACGTCGCCAGGACGGCGGCCCAGTAGTAGGTCTCGCGACGGCGCGTGGTGATGGTGTGGATGTCCAGCGTGCCTTCGCTGCGCTGCCAGCGCCAGAACACGATCCCGACCAGGGCGGCGAAGAACGGGGTCGTGACCGCGTAGGAGAGCCCGAGCCCGTCCTTGATGCCATCGGCGACCATCGTCCCGAAGATGGCCACCATCATGACCGTGAACCAGTAGGTCGGCGCGTGGTACTCGCGACGGCGGTACTGCAGCCGGAACGCAAACGCCGTGCCGAAGACGCCGACGAACCCGGCGATCGGGACGCTGTGCTGACCCATGAAATCCGACATCGCCTCCCCCATCCCGGTCGTCAGGATCTTGAGGACCCAGAACAGCACGGTGATCTCCGGGACCTTCGCGGCAAGTGGCTCCAAGCCACCCGCTCGACCGCGAGAAGAGCGCAACATCGTGTCCTTTCAGCGCATGGGGGGAGAGGGGCGCGCACGCCGCTCGGCTCGGGAACGGCACGACGAGCGCGTGCGCGGAGCGCAGGGTATGGAGGCGTGCCTGAACCCAACCTGAACACCCGCCGGTCCGCGCGCACGGATCTGGCAAGGCGCATATCGTCGGCGGCATGTCACCAACCGGCACGGTTGCGGCGATCCACACGCTCCGCGGCATGGGCCACGAGCCGCGATGAGCTTCAGCGCCCGGCTGCTGCTCACGTCGTTGGTCACGCTCGCGGTCGGACTCGGCGCGCTGGTCGTCGCCGGCAACGTGCTGCTCGACCGTCGCGTGGCCGCCGAGGTCTCCAACGAACTGCGCGTCAACGCCCAGGCGCAACTGGCGACGCTGGCGATCACGAGCTCGGGCGTGACCGTTCGCGAGGCGCCCAACGACGAGGCGCTCGATCATCACGGCTGGGTGATCGAAGGTGACCGGGTGATCGAGCGCGCGACCAACGTGTCGGCCGCGCTGGATCGGACGGCTGTCGCTCTCGGCCGCGCGCGGGCGTTCGGAGATCACGACGCCGACGGCGCCGGCGACCTCCGCCTCCGCGTCGTTCCGATCGTGGCGCCCGGGCGCGCCGCACCGGTGGGCGCGGTCGTCGTCGCGCTCTCGACCGCCCCGCTGGAGAACCTGCAGAAGCAGGTCCTGGTCGGCTCGCTCATCATCGCCGCGCTCGTGCTCCTCGCCGGCGCGCTAGCCCTGCGCACCGCGATCGGCCGCGCGCTGGAGCCCGTGGTGCAGATGACCTCGCGGGCCGAGGACTGGGGCGCCCACGACCTCGACCGCCGCTTCGACCTCGGCCCGCCGCGCGATGAGCTGACCGGCCTGGCCACGACGCTCGACGGCCTGCTGGACCGCATCGCCGCCTCGCGCCGCCACGAGCAGCGCTTCGCCGGCGAGATGGCCCACGAGCTGCGCACGCCGATCGCTGGCCTGCGCGGCCGGGCCGAGCTGGCGCTGGGGGCGACCGGCGCGGACGCAACCACCGAGAAGGACGATGCCTTGCGCGCGGTGGTCGCGCAGTCGGCGCGGCTGACGAACACGGTCGACACCCTGCTGGCCGTCGCACGGCGCGAGCTCGATCCGACGGAAGGAGCCGTCGACCTGGTCGCGCTGGCGCGGGAGGTCGAGCACGTTGATGTTCTCGAGCCGGCCGACGACCTGCCGCTCGCCGAAGGCGAGCCTGACGTCCTACGCCGTGCGCTGGCGCCGCTCGTGGCCAACGCCCAGCGGCATGCGCGCGAGCGGGTGACGCTAGAGCTGTCGGCCAGCGAAGGTCGTGTCCGGATCACCGTGCATGACGACGGCCCCGGGCTCGACCCCGGGCTGGGCGAGCGTGCCTTCGACCCCGGCGTGCGTGGCCCGCATGAGACGTCCCCGGGCGCGGGCCTCGGCCTCCCGCTCGCACGACGCCTCGCGCGCTCGTGCGGCGGCGACATCTTGATCGGCGACGGCCCCGGCGGCACCTTCGTCCTGGAGCTGCCAGCCGTGCGGTCTGTCGGCGAGCGCTAAGCAGTCAGGTCAACGCAAGGTTGCCTGGTGCACAGTGCGGCCATGACCACCACCACCCACGCGGACGCCGTTGATTCGCTGGGGCGCAAGATGTTGAACAAGGTCCCCGAGGTCACCCTCTTCTTCTGGGTCATCAAGATCATGTGCACCACCGTCGGCGAGACCGCCGCCGACTACCTCAACGACAACCTCGGCTTCGGACTAACCAACACCACCTACTTCACCGGCGCCCTACTCGCCGTACTGCTAGTCGCGCAGTTCCAACTCAAGCGCTACGTCCCACTCGTCTACTGGGCGGTCGTGGTCGTCATCAGCGTCTTCGGCACCCTCATCACCGACAACCTCACCGACGCTCACAACGTGCCGCTGGTGACGAGCACGATCGTCTTCTCGGTCATCCTCGCCGCGGTGTTCGCCATCTGGTACGCGGTCGAGCGCACGCTGTCGATCCACTCGATCATCACCACCCGCCGCGAAGCGTTCTACTGGCTGGCGATCCTGTTCACCTTCGCCCTGGGCACCGCGGCCGGCGACCTGCTCGCCGAGAAGGCCGACCTCGGCTACGCCGTCTCGATCGCGATCTTCGCCGGCGCCATCGCAGCGGTCACCTTCGCCCACTACGTCCTACACATGAACGCGGTCCTGTCGTTCTGGTTGGCCTACATCCTGACCCGCCCGCTCGGCGCGTCGATCGGCGACGAGATGTCGCAGAACAGCCACAAGTACGGCGGGCTCGGCCTCGGCACGACGGGCACGTCCTACATCTTCCTCGCGTGCATCCTCGCTCTGGTGATGTATCTCACGATCACCAAGAAGGACCAGACGCCGCCGGAGCTCGTGCTCACCGAGGCGTGAACCTGCTCAGCTCGGCGCGATCACGACGAGTCCATGCTCGCGCGCACCCTCTGCGAGCCGCGCGTCGAACGTCATGATCGACGCGACGTGCCCGTTGGCAGCGAGCCGAAGCGCAGTTGCAAGATGGATCGCGTCGAGCGTTGCGACAGATGCAGGCGAGACCGCCTCAGCCGTCGCAAGGGTCGCATCATCCATTGGCACGAGTGAGACGCCGGCCAACCATGTCTCGATCTCCACGCGGGCGATGCCGGTCCGAAGCCCCACGCGATGCAGCTCGATCCCGAGCAGGCGGCTGGAGACGACGGCGTCGAACGCGGCCAGCGCAGCGCCGATCGCGTCGCTGTCGGGCTCGTCGAGCACGACGCGGCCGAGCGCGCTCGTATCGAGGTAGACACCCGCCACCGACGTTACGCCCGCTCGGCGCGACCTTCCGCCAGCAGCGCGTCCATCGTGCCACCGGGGGTCCGACGTCGAGGCCGCCGTGCGATCACGTCGGCCAAGCTGGCGCTGGGAAGCGTGGCACCGTACTCGGCGACAAGCGCGGCATACGCATCCGGGATCCGCTCCCCCGCCGGCGAGAGGCGCGCAACCACGCGACCGTGCTCGGTCACCTCGAGCGACGCCCCGTTCTTGACCCGCTCCAGGTAGCGGCTCAAGTTCTGACGCAACTCGCGGACGCCGACGGTCGACATTGTGCGTCAACTGTAGCACATTACGTTCCTCGTCCCGCTAGGAAGCCGCGAGGCGCGATACTTGAGCCATGCTGATCTACTCGATGGGCGTTTCGGTGGACGGCTTCATCGCCGACCGGGACGGATCGTTTGCTTGGTCGGCCCCAAGCAACGAGCAGTTCGGCTTCCACCTCGCCGAAGTGCGCGGGCTCGGGGCCTACCTGATGGGGCGCCGGCTCTACGAGACGATGCTGGTCTGGGAGACCGATCCGTCGCTGCGCAGCGACGCGGACAGGACGGCGTTCGCTGACGTCTGGTGCGCGCTTCCGAAGGTCGTCTTCAGCCACACGCTCGACAGCGTTCAGGGCAACGCCCGGCTCGCCCGCGGGTCACTAGCCGAGGAAGTGGCAACAGCCCTCGACGCCACGGAGGGCGACGTCTCGATCGGCGGTGCTGGCTTGGCCGCGCAAGCGATCCAGCTCGGCCTCGTCGACGAGCTGCACCTGTTCCGCTATCCGGTCGTCGTCGGTGCAGGAACGCCATTCCTCCCGCCGGTCACCGACGACATCTCGCTCGACCTGATCGAGACGAGGACCTTCGGTTCGCCTGTCGTCTATGAGTGCTACCGGCACGTCCGCGATCAGTCGGGTTGACCGCGCTTCTGGTCGGTGGACGAGCAGCTTGACGCGCCCGGTAGAACATCAGCACCGAACGCGAACCCCTGTGCCGGGCATCGACAGCTCCCCTCGTATCGCCACCCCGGCAGAAGCCGGCCCTCTCAGCGCCGCCCTGGCAGCCGCGTTCGAGAGCGACCCCGTGCTCAGCTGGCTGTGCCCGAACCGGCACCGACGGCAACGCCGGCTCGAGCGGTTCTTCCAGTTGGAGCTCCGACACGTCGTGCTCCCCGCCGGGAGGGTGTGGACCGTGGACGGGAGCCCCGGCGCGTCGCTAGAGTTGCCACCGGGCAACTGGAGAATGCCGATCGGCGCACAGATCGCACACGGGCCGGCCTTTACGCGCGTGTTCGGAAGACGGCTCCTGCACGCGTTCGGGCTGATCACCGCGATGGAGCACCGCCACCTCCGCGAGCCCCACTACTACTTCCCCTACGTCGGCGTCGCCCCCGAGGCTCAAGGACAAGGGCTCGGCACCAGGCTCATGCGACCGACCCTGGAGCGCTGCGACCGCGAGCAACTCCCCGCCTACCTCGAAGCGACCAGCGAACGCAATGCCGCCCTCTATGAACGTCTCGGCTTCGAGCACCTTGGCGTGTTCAGGTTCGGTGGCAGCCCACCGCTCTGGCCGATGCGACGGCCGCCGAGCACGACGCCAAGGTGAGTGACACCGCTCCCGACCCAGATCGGCACGCCTTCCTACCCTGAGCTCCGCAGCGTCAGGATCGTGCTCAGCCAGGATGCGCAACGCCTCCTGATGCTCGTCGACCGGACACGCGAGACTCCCAGTTGTGGAGGTGCGACGTTCAAGGCCCGAAGAAATTGATGGAGCGGTAGCTGTGTGGCTTGCCGCCAATAAGGCGCGCGGTCGGCGGCCGCCGACCGCTCGTCAGGCTCGCGTACGCGAGAAGCTCGCCGACCCGGCGGCGTTGTCAATAGTTGCTATGCACGACGGGCGGATCGCGGGTATGGCACTCGGCGAAGCGGGGCGCCATGCCGACGGCGCCGGGCCACCGGACCCCCTGCTGCTCCACGTGTCGATGGTCTTCGTGCACCCAGCCTTCTGGGGCCGCGGCACTGGTCGTGCACTGCTAGGCACTATGTTCGACGAAGCACGCCGCGAGGGCTATGAGCGCACCACGCTGTGGACCGCCGCCGAGAACGATCGCGCTCGCCGTCTCTACACGCGCCTGGGACTGCGGGAGACGGGCCGGAGCAAGACGATCGCCTCCTACGGCGTCGTGCTCCAGTTCGGGACTGACCTCGATCTCCGCGAAGACGGGCGTGGTGTTGAGCTGCCTCGCCGTTGATGGGAGGTGGGTAGTGATGTAAGAAGCTCTCGCTGCATTACTCCTGTCTCGGAGGTAGTTGCCGGCGTCGCCGATGAGCTGCAACCCATGTGGCGCACCAGCCGAAGCGCCGAGACGCGCGCACATCGCTGGGCCAGGACCCTTCGCAAACCCTGGAGCGAGCCTCGCACCTCCTACCTCCGAAGTTCGATCCCTCGACACCTCAGTGGGATTGAGATCCGCGCCGGTTTGATCGCGGGGACTTCATCGTCAGCATGGGAGCGATACCCGAGCCGTCCTGCGGACGGGTCTAGACTAGATCTCGATGAGCGCGCGACCCATCACCGAGGAACTTGTGCAGCAGGTGAGCGAGGATCTGCGGGCTCGTTACGACCTCGATGAGGAAGACGTGCGTGCCCTCGGCGCGCGCCTCGCCGAACAGGATCGCGCTGAACGGCGCGACGAGAACATCGCCTTCGCGCAGCAGTTCACCGCGAAGCACCGCGAGACATTCGATCGTCTCGGCCAGTAGGACCGCATCGGGTCAGCCGAGTCGGCAATCACGCTCCGTAGCGCGCGCACCGCGCGTAGCCAGCTATCAAGCGAGCACACGACTCTCGGCCAACGCAGCATCCACGAGGCTGCGGCGCACGTCTCGCCACTTAGGCGATTCGCGCTCGCTCACGACCCCGATCTCGACCGGCAACCGCAGGTCGCTAACCGCACGAGCATGCGAGCCGAAGAGCACCACGCGAGCATTCGGCGCCTCGACCGCCAAGCGGCGTCCAACCTCGCGGATGTTGGCCCCGTCGTCGGTCGTCGAGAGTCACTGTGTGCGCGATACACAAGAGATCAGGTGCAGCACGGTGCTACACTCGGCTTGTGCCGACCACCCGTCCGCGCCATTCGATCACCGAGACCCCGCCCGTCAAGGAGGCGCTCGACGCGCTGCGTGCGGCGCAGGGATCCAACCGGATCGACTTCTCCGAGCTTACGATGCTCGGCGCCCAGGAGAAACTGCGCCGGCTCGAACGCGACAGCGACGCTGCGCGTGATGCGCGCGAGCGGCTCGCGGAGATGATCCGCACGGGCGAGATCCCGGTCGACGTCGAAGCGGCCGACGAGGTCAAGCGCCTCGGGCTGGTCGCGAACTTCGACTAGCACCATGTTGCTGCTCGACAACTCGGCGTGGGCGCGCCTCCGCCGCACCGATCTGGATGCCGAGCGACGCGGTCAGATCGTTGACTGGATGCGCGACGGGCGCATTGGCACCTGTCTGCCCTTCCTCCTCGAAGCCGGCTACTCAGCTCGCTCCAGTGCCGACCATCGCGCGATGCTCTCCGACCTCAACCTGCTTCCGTCCTTCCCGATCACGCCGGCTGTTGAGCGGCTGGCAGTCGAGGCGCAGGCTGAGCTGGCGCGCATCGGCCATCATCGCCTCGCCCCGGCTGACGTGATCATCGCCGCGTGCGCGCATGAGTCCGGTGCCGGCGTCCTCCACTACGACCGCGACTACGACGTCGTGCGTGAGCACACGAGCCTGCGCTTCGAAAGCGAGTGGCTCGCGCCCGCTGGCTCGCTCGCCTAGCTGAGTGTCCGCGGACACGGCAATTCCGACTGTTGCGCCAGTGCTTCTCGTGACGGCGGTCGTGACGAGGGCGAGCTTGGCCTTGCCCACGAGCGGCGCTCCGGCGGCCGCGGCCATCGGTCCACAAAACGACAACGCTGCCTCCGAAAGGAGCCGCGAGGTTGAAAGTACGGGAGCGACGGGACTGAAACCCGGGATTCCTACACCGTCGCGCTTGTGGAGATCCGGGGCTAGGGCGTGTGACGGGCGTGCAGCACTAAGGACCGCGAGCACAGCCTATGCCACACCTGGCGCAACGACCGGAGCGGCTCCTAGACGAGGACCGTGTCGTCGGTCTTGACCGTGTCGGCGATCTTGACGGCGACGTCTTCTAGCGACTGTGACTCGCCGGTGGTCAATCCGGAGCGCGAGGCAAGCATGGGGCTAACGTCCCGGAGAGCGTCAAACGTCGTGCCGTGGGCAACGGGGATGACGCGGTCGGTCGCGAGCAGCACAGATAGTTCCTTGTCAGCGATCCCCTCTGCATTGAGGCTCTTGAACAGCGCCGGCGTTACCAGCACGATGCCGGCCCGTGACTGGCGGAGCCCCCGGTCGATCTCACGGATCAATGGCTTGCCGAGCCCAACGTCCTTCTCGCTGAACCAGACCGACACTCCGAGGGACACGAGCTGATCGTTCAACTCCGTGGCGGCACCAAGCCGATCGTCCCAAGCGTGGCAAAGAAAGAGGTCGCGACGCTCGGGAAGGGAAACGGGCGCTTGCTGCTCGACTGCATCGCGAACGGGGGCGAGTGTGCGGTCTTCGGCAGGCGTGACCACCACGAATCCCCCGCCTGCCGATCTGATCCGTCTCCCGCCGCTGCTGGACCCACCTCCGCTGCTCTGGTACCGAGGGACCGGCGCGGAGTAGGAGGGCACGGGATAGGAGGACCGACCGTACCGACCGTACCGACCGTACCGACTCCGGCACGCAGGGCAGTTCGCGGCAGCGGCTGCTGATCGATGGCCTTGTACTGGGGCAGTGCATCGCACATAGTCGATGTTACCGAAGGCCACCGACACGGCTTGCTAATCGTAAGCATTAGGGGTTAGGGCGTGTCAGGTCGAGGGCGGGAGACACGCCCCAGTGCCGTAGCGCCGGCCGGAGCAAGCTCGTGAGTGAGGGGAGTACTGTCGCGCTAAATCATGTCCTCACAAGGCAAGACCAACATCTACCCGTCACCCGATGAATTGCAGGCTGCTGCCGCGGAACTGATCGGCGTGGTGAGGCAGCAACTCCCGATGCGTTTCTACGGCGGCGAGAAGTGGTGGACCGTCTACCTCGCGGCGTCTCTCGTCCGAATGGCCGACACCGTCGAAAGCATCATGTGTCTGATGCCCACGCGGAAGGACACCGACGCTTCGACGCTGCTCCGCTCTCTGTATGAGCAGGTCGTCACGCTGGTTTGGGTTGCCGCTAACCCGAAGGACCATTTCAACCTTTGGGTCGGCAACGCCGAGGCGGAGATGCTGAAGTTGCACAACGACGCCGCCACTTTCGGAGAAACCATCCTCACTCCGACCGAAGCGGCGAAGGCCAAGAGCGCCCCCAAGTTGCCCCATCTGGCCGAGCGCGCTAGGGCGGCAGATGATCAGTGGGCGACCAGCGTCTCAGCTCTTCACCCGGCGGGCCACCTCCTGTCGCTACGTGGCCTCTACATCGCCATCTATCGCACAGGAAGCCGTCCAGCACATGGGTCCATCAACGCACTCGGAGCCTATGTGAGTGAGACGGACAAGAACTACCGCTACGTGGTCAACCGAGCGGAAGAGGAGACGATGCTCTGGTACGCGCTCGCTGCACCCCTGCTCGGCATAGCCATGATGATTGGCGCAGAACGGTTCAAGTGGCTTGCCGACCGATCCGAGGAGATCGTGCGCATCATCGAGCGAGCCACGACCCCCGAAGGCATCTGACCTCGGCCACGCCCATGGACGATGACGAGGCATACACACACGACAGCCTTCTCGTGTTCAGCCAGTACGGCCGGCTGATGCTGGAGGTCCAACGCTTTGAGATGCATCTCGCCGGCCTGTGCCTGGCCGCAGACTATGAGCAGTTGCTCTCCGGCCGCATGCGAACAGAGCGCCAGCTCCGCAAGCTCCTCAAGACCATGATCCATCTGTTCCAGCGCGCTTCGGCCTCGGAGATGCGCAGACAGCTGGAGGCCGCCGGGCTATCCGGTCTGGCGCTGGAGCAGATGACGGCGGCCATCAAGTGGCGGGACCGCCTCGCTCACCGTTACCTACGCCAGCAGCAGGCCAATGAACCACGTCGGCGGTTCAAGGTCGGCACCTACGAGGAGCTGCAACAGCTGACGAGCGAGTTCA
Organism: uncultured Conexibacteraceae bacterium; assembly: GCA_963836485.1. GTDB lineage: Bacteria > Actinomycetota > Thermoleophilia > Solirubrobacterales > Solirubrobacteraceae > Baekduia. The sequence goes on from CAWIJS010000008.1 coordinate 316,856, forward strand.
CGGACTACAACTCGCGGCTCAGTGCAGCGTACGACACTCTCACGGCCAAACACGACGAACCACAACAAACCGTGGGAGAGCTGTCACCCAAACAGCGGCGGGTGCTGAACTCGATGTTCCATCAGATCATCGGCGGTCCCATTCCTGACGATCTCGACTGAGACAGCGGGTCGTGCGCCGCATGGTACGGGCTGCCAGTTAGGCGACAGAGACGAGGAACATGGGCTGCCGAGCACCAGCGCGAGCGGGTCGAGATCGAGGTGCCGCCCGACGGCCGACGGCGAGGCATTGCAGATTGCCGGACAGCCTTATCCGGCGCGCGGCGCGACCGCTTCACCTGGGACGTATCTGATCAGATACAATCCGGAGGTGATGTCCGCCACAGCCCTCCTCACCCGCGCCCGCCACACCGCTGGGCTCTCGCAAGAGACGCTCGCGGCCCGCGCCCGTACCTCCCGCCCCACGCTGTCGGCATATGAACGTGGGCGCAAGTCGCCGAGCCTTGAGACAGCGGCGCGCATCGTCCGCGCCGCGGGCTTCGACCTGGCGCTGGAGCCGACCGTCGCCTTTGCCGAGCGGCCAGCCGGCCACGGCCGCACGACGATCGTCCCGACGACGCTGCCGCGCCTGCCCCTCACCGAGGCCTTTGCAAACGTCGAACTGCCGCTGCACCTCAATTGGTCCGACCCCGGCCGGAGGTTCGATCTTCGCGACCGCGCCGACCGCGCGCGCGTATACGAGATCGTCATCCGAGAGGGCACCAGCCAGGACATCCTTCGCTACGTCGACGGAGCGCTGCTCATCGATCTTTGGGACGAGCTCGTCCTGCCCTCCGCGATCCGATCGCGCTGGGCGCCGCTCGTCGCACTCGAGACACCCTTGACGAAGGCCGCCTAATCATGGGCGACCAGGCGCTCACCGACTTCCAGTGCGAAGTCGCGAACGTTTTCTTCGCGCTACCCGAGTCCGGCGGCTATCTCCTCGCAGGAGGCGCCGCGCTCGTCGCCAGCGAGCTGACCGTTCGGCCGACACGGGATCTGGACCTGTTCACCCACGCGCCAGTCGAATCCATCGACGAGGCACGCGACGCGCTCATCGTCGCCGCAACCGACCGCAGATGGACGACGACCGTCATCCGTGACGCGCCCACCTTCTGCCGCCTCGTCATCCACGGTCCCGAGGACCTTGTCGTCGACCTCGCCGTGGACTCCCCGCCCGCCTCGCCACCGACGACGACGCTGCTCGGACCGACGCTCGCACCGCTCGAACTCGCCGCGCGCAAGCTGCTTGCGCTCTTCGGCCGAGCCGAGGCGCGCGACTTCGCCGACGTCTATGTCCTCCAGCAGCGATTCGGTACGCGCGCGCTGCTCGACCTGGCCACCCAGATCGACCCCGGATTCGACGAGCACGTGCTTGCCGAGATGCTGATGACGCTCGGGCGCTTCGGCAACGATGAACTGCCCGTCGACCATGATGATCTACCGGCCATGCGCGCGTTCTTCGCCGCGTGGGCCGCGGAACTCGCCGCCTGAGCGCTCGCTCCGGACCGCGACCTCCGGCGCACAACCAGCGAAGACCCCGCCGCGGTCGCCCCAATCGCTACTGCCACCGCCACTCCACACCACTTAGCGGCTAACAGTAAAAGCCTACTGTAACGAGCTTCAAGGGCGGGAGCGCGGCCCACAAACGACAACGCCGCCTTAAACGGAGCGGCGAGGTTGAAAATACGGGAGCGACGGGACTTGGACCCGGGATTCCTACCCCCTTGCTGGCGTAGAGATCCGGGACTAAGCGCCTACACCCTGCCTGGGAGACAAGCGCATGGGGAAGTCGAGTCGTAGGCGACGTCGGTCACGGCCGTTCCATCGGTCAGCCCAAGATGTTGTGCTTGCTACGACGAGAGGCCTGCTTTGCGCGTCGCTCTCGCTCGCGGTCATCGATGCGGCGCCTTAGCTCGTCTGGTTCCACGAGGCTTGAGAACGGTCCGTCGAACTCCGACGTCCATGTGCGAATGCCGTCGTTGTCGATCCACGACTCATAGCTACCGTCGAACACGTCGGGCCACACCGCCTCAATGCCGAAGCTGCTCATCGTGTCGAGGACGGCGAGCGCCTCACTAGGGCCGGCGTTGACGACGGTCATTCTCCGGATGCGAGCGCTGCCGTCCTTGATGAGCTGGAGGATCTCCGTGTCGATCGCGCTGTAGCCAAGCACAAGGAGATCGATCTCCGGCTCCGCATGCAGTATGCCCCGTAGATGGTTGAGGTGCTCGGGAGGAAGTACGAGTTCGTCCTTTGGTCCCTCGGGTAACGCGATAGCCGGGTACCGGTTGGTGCGGTCATGCGGCGAAGCGGGACCGCCTCGTATCCTGGACAACGTGAGCCCCTTGACCGGCTCGCATTGGATCGGTCCCTGACTCAGGCTCATATGTACCGGTGGCGCAGCGGGGTCGAAGTGGTCCGGCTGCTCAACGAACCAGCTCACCGACCCATGCGGCTTGACCAGCGACCATCCTTGTGGTGCATTGATGTAGTGCGCCAGCGCGTCGAGAGGGTGGAATGCGCTTAGGCAGTTGTCAAGCAGGTTGTCGTAGTTGAGGCTAACGAACGTGACCCTCGTTTCGAGGGCCAGCAACTCGTCAACAAGGACTTCGTAGCGTTCAGCGTCGGCCTGAAGCTCAGTGCTGTAGGCGAGGAGTAGGGCTTGGAGATACGGCGGAACGGCGAGGGACATTTGCTGGCGATGTGGCTTCTTCGATTGCCGTAGCCCAAGCAGTGCCTCTTCGAACGCCAGCGTGCTGTCTGCTGTCATGTCCCGCTCGATCCGACCCCCGGCAATTCGCGCAAGCGAGTAGATCTTCAACAGCTCTCCCGAACGAGCGCAGTCAAAGAGACCGCGGGTGAGCGGCGGACGATGTGCGGCTGCGAACGAGCCTGACACATGGGACGCGCCCGCACCGACGAGGACCAGGATCGGCACCTTCACGCACAGCACCTTAGATCGGTGCCCGGATATCTACGCAGTCCGGCTGAGCTTGAGGAACAGCTCTGCTCGCGTCCACTCCTCCTTCTACAAGGCAATGCACATGCCTTCTGATCGACTACTTCACGCTGTCGATGGTCGGGTCGATGACCGTCGACCCGCGCGACGCCAGGCGCCCGTACAGCCCGCCGTAGCGCAGGGACCATGCTTGAAGGAACGTCCAACTCGCCATGCGCACAAACTGCTGCGCCGCGAGCTCAAGCGACTCAAGGGCTTCCGGCAACCGAGCCAGATTTGCCCGGTGATGATGGAGGAGGTAGACCGCGCCGACGTAGTAGTCGATCGCATCGCGGTCGTCAGCCGCGATGTCTCGCCCGACCGCTCGCCGGAATCGACTGGCCACCGCATCGTGAGCTGCGAACTCGCGGATGACGTTGAGCATTTCAAAAGGCTGCTCACGCTCTTCGATCGCCGCCAGCGTCGTCAATGCCACGAAGAGCAGCTGTTCGTCGACCGCGAGACTTGGAAAGCTGTCGTCGTTCATAGCCGCGAGCGTAGAGGCAGAGCCTGACCGACCGTCGCCTACTGCACTGTCGAGGTCACCCGGTTGTCAGCACTGGAGCGAACGCGAGGCCGTCCCGCTCCACTCTCATACGCGCGACCGGGTAGGGCTTTCCATGCTCGTCTTGGTACGGCCAATCAGAAGGCAGCTCTACCGGCTCAAGCATTTTGCGCCAGTGCGTGTGGATCGCACGCTCCGCGATTCCGCCGATGCAGATCTCACCTGGCGCAGCGAGGCGCTCGATCTTGCAGGCGAGGCTCACAACTTCGCCAATTAGGTCAGCGTGCCGTTTTGTCTCCGACGCGCCGAGGACGAGCACGGCGGCTTCGCCGTGATCCAGGCCGATGCGGACGTCGACCGCCGGCAGCCCGGCGGCCACGAACTCCGGATTCAGTGCCTCGTACACCAACAAATTGAGGGCGACCGCGCAGTCAATCGCCAAGTCGTTCTGTGTGTTCTGCGTCGGCCCCGGAAAGTAGGCCAGGATGCCGTCCCCCGTGTACTTGAGGACATGCCCGCGAAACAGCGGGACAACCTTGCCTGCCTCTGTCGCCAGCGCAGAGATCAGGCGCGCAAAGTCAGCGGGAGGAATAAGCGAGGCAAGGCGGGTCGATCCCACGAGGTCGAACGACACCACGGTGAAGTTCAGGCAACGGTCCGCAAGCGACGCAAGAAGTTCGGCTGACGGATCGCCCAGATCGTCCTGCGTCCCGCCGGTCCCCGCGAGCCGATCGCGAATCACGGATCGTCGCGCTCGGACGTACTCCGCCGAGTCCCGGATACGCGGAGGCGCGAACGTCATCGGGAGACCACTGACTTGCTGCGCCAACTCGGCAAGAACCTGTTCCGGGTAGAACGAGCGATCCATCCGGTCGAACAGCATTCTCTCGCCGTCGTGTTCCACCCACTCGTAACGCTCAGGGTCTGGATGCAGCACGAACTGCACGTATCCGGTCGCCTCGTCCATGTGGAGCAACTCGAAGCGGAAATCCATACGAACCTGATCGTGGAGGCTCGGCATGCGTCTAGCGTACGGCAGCGCCCGGCAGCGGCAAGTGGCATTCAGCACACAGACCCTCTTGAGTGCGACGAGGACGGCATCAGCCACTACAACGATCGCGAGCAGTGGGCGGGGATCTCCGGGAGATCGAAGTTCATCGCACTACCCCTGCCTCCCACGGGGTAGTTGTCGGCATCGCCGACCAGCCGCAATCCCCTGTGCCGGAAGGGCTGCCGAGAGAAGAGCGCCGAACCCGGCGCGCACCGCAGCGCGAACCGCAGCGCGCACCGTAGGACGCACCGCAGCGCGCACCGTAGGACGCACCGCAGCGCGCACTCACCAACCGGAGCAGCTGAGTCGTCCTCAGGTCGCTGCGCTAGGACTCTGCGCCGGGCTGGCCCATGAGTTGGTAGAGGCGCGCCCGGCTCAGGCCGACCAACTCAGCCAACTCATCGACGGTGAACAGCCCGGACTCGCGCACGGCCACCAGCGTGGCTGGGAAGGCAGGGTCCTTCGTATCCGTCTGCCGCAACGCACCGGCCAAAGACTCGCGCGCAAGCACGGCCTGTTTCAGCAGCGCTTCAACAACGCGATCCACCGCCAGATCGTGCCCGAAATGACACTGCTAGATGAATACGCCTAGCAGGCAACTACAGATACCACTGTTCGCAGTGGTTCACGTTGGCTTGCGATAGACACTTCCGTCAAGTACGGTCCGAGCACGTAAATCGCCCCCGCACCGTTGGTAGCGGCCGGGGGCATGGCCCACAAGGAGATCGAGCCTCCCCATGAACACCGACGACCCTACCCCGCTGGACGTCGAGTTCCCGCAACCTCCCGACCACCTCCGCGACGCTCTCGGCCTGGCGGCCAGGGAAGAGATGGAGTTCGCCTCTGACGGGATCTGGCCGGATGACGAAGACGAGTACCGCGCCCGGCTCGCGCGTTTGAGCCAGGCCACCCGCACCATCGAATATTGGGACGCGCGAGCTTGCAGCCGCGAAGAGGTTGCGAAGCTGGCCGCCGTCGCGGTTGGCATGCACGAGCCCGGACGTTGGCCGCGCACCATCGAAGAAGCCGACGACGTACTCAGCGCGGCGATCCTGACGCGGGATCTGATCTTGCTTCGCGATTCGCTGGGCGGAAAGCCGACGCAAGAGGAACTAGACGAGCCAGAATAGGCCACTAGCTACAGCCCGCGAGACCGGACTACCGCGACGTGCCACCGCCGCGCCGCGGTCGTCTGGGCGGCCGGACAGGTCTCCCTGCTGACGACGCGACTAACACGGAGCCGACGTGGGCCAGGGATGGCCGACATGGAGCACTTGAATAGTCGAACGAGCGTTGGTCGCGCTCCCCGGCGTCCTCGGCGAGAGGCACCGGGCGGGCATCGAGCCGGCAGGCCCCGACGCCTTCAAACCCAATTCACACCCGAGCAGGAGCAGTTCATTGACTGGTTCGTCCGCTACTGGCGAAGCCGACCCCGGGACGGTGATCGCACTGCCGAACCCGACCGCTGACCCTGCCGACCACGAGCGCACGACGCGAGGCGCGGTGGTGTACATCCGCGAGTCCACCGAAGAGCAGGGCAAGGGGTACTCCCCGGACGGCCAGCGGGGCGCGATATCGCAGTACGCCGAGCGCAACGGGCTTCGTCTCGTCGGAGAGTACCTCGACCTTGAAAGCGGGACGAAGGCCGACACACGGAAGGATTTCCAACGGCTCATCGCCGATGCAATGACCGGCGCGTTCGACGTGGTGCTCATCTTCCACACGTCGCGGTTCGCTCGCAACGCGATGGAGGCAAAGCAGTACAAGAAGCTCCTACGCGACGAGCTGGGCATCGACGTCATCTCGGTCACCCAATCCATCGGCACCGACACCGACGATCCGACCGCCTTCCTCAACGAGTCCATCAACGAGATCTTCGACGAGTACTACTCCCGATCGCTCTCGTTCTGGACGAAGATGGGCCTTGCACAGAAGGCCCGTCAGGGACTCGTCACCGGGAGTCTGCCGTGGGGATACGTCCGCGGGGACGATGGCGTGGCGATGCCCGATCCGGAGCGCGCCCCGGTCGTGCATACGTTGTTCACCATCTACGCGACGGGCAACCACTCACACCGCGATCTCGCGCTCTGGTTGAACGAGCGAGGCCACCGCACAACCCGCGGGAACCTGTTCTGCGCCGACACCGTCCGCGACATGCTGGGGAACCTGTCCTACGCCGGGTTCGTGACCGCCCAGCGCAGCACGAGCCGGGAGATCCGCGGCAAGCACGAGCCGATCGTCTCGGAGGCCCTGTTCGATCGCTGCGCCGACCTGCGCCGCCAACGAACCACCACGAAGCACCCAGGACAAGCGACCTCTACCTATGTTCTTCGCAGCATCGTGCGATGCGAGCGCTGCGACGGCCGGATGCACGGGCAGAAGGCAGGCAAGAAGGCCGAGCCGCGCTACTACTGCTCGACCCGTCGCAAGCGCGGCAGCGGCTGCGACCAGCCGCTTGCACCGGCCGCCGACGTAGAGGCGCAGGTCGCAGAGTTCATCTCCCTGTTCGAGCCGAGCGCCGACATCCGCGACGAGATCCTGAGTCGTCTGGCGGCCGACGAGCAGCCCGACGACGAGGACACGACGCGCCGTCGCCGCCAACTCAAGGATCGACGCCAACGCCTCGGCGACCTCTACGAGATGGGCGACCTGGACAAGGCCCGATACACGTCCAAGCGCGACGCGATCGACGCAGATTTAGACAGCCTCTCGCCCGGTGCGACACCAGACCTCGACGGCGCCCGCGCAGCCCTGGAGGACTTCGGTCGGCTCTGGGAGGAAACGAACGATCCAGCCCAGCGCCGCGAGCTGGTCGCACAACTCATCGACCGCGTGTGGATCGACAACAAGCGCGTCGTGGCGATCCGCCCCACGCCCACGTTCAAGCCGTATTTCGCCCGCAACGGCCGCGAAAACAAGAAACCCCTCGTCTCTCACGAGACAAGGGGTAGGAAAAGCGGGAGCGACGGGACTCAAACCCGGACTTTCAACCTCGGCCGGTGCCGTGGAAATCCGGCTCTAGCGTCGGGCGCATACGCAGCGAAGGGGCCAGCGACTAGCCGTCAACGTCGCCCGAAGGGGCATCGTCATCGAGCGGAGGGGCCTGCTCGAGCCTCCCGGTCTTCTCCCAGTGGTTGGCCTGGTGGAAGTCTCGCTTGAGAGCATAGACCTGCTCGGCGTAGGCGTCGTTCGTCTCCGGTGCATAGCGATCGACGATCAGTCCGAGCGTTTGTAAGTAGATGAACCACGCTGACATCAGCGAGCGCGTCAACCACTCCGACGTGCTGCCAAACCGCCACGCAAGCGAGTTGTCGGTCTCCCCCAACTCCGGAGCGCCTATCCGAGCCAGCGACAGGCCCGAGGGGTGGACAATCTCGTTCAGCATCTTGACCACCCAGTCTTGCCAGAAGCAGACCTCACGGCGCAAGGCCTCGGTCGGCCAGAACGACAAGATCGACTCGAAGCGCTGCGCGGTGGTCGTTGCGCCGGTCCAACTTCCAGTGCCGCCGCGGAAGAGCTTGCGCAGTTCCTTGTGCTGTTCGTTGGTCAACCTGACCTTGGGCGGCTGCTGGTCGTCGAACATCTCCGGGTACTTGCGCTGGACCTCGGCACGAAGGAAGCGGCTGTAGAGGTCATGCTGTTGCAACCGCTCGACGGCCAAGTCCTCATTGAGTGCGACCCAATGGGCGTCCACCATGTCTTCCCAGAGCGATCGGCACAACATGAGGCCCTGCTCGCCGAAGCCGCACTCGCCCAAGTAGCGTACGACGCCCTCGTAGGTGCGTGTGGAGCGGGCAAAGATCGTGATGATGATGAGATCGGCCTGGCCGAGGTCCCTGTTGGATGTAATCGGCTGGGCGTTCGCGGCCACCCACTGCATCAGGTGCATACAGGCGCGCAGGCGCAGGCCATGAGGGAGGTCCGGCGGCACCGGGATTGAATCGGCCATCTCGCAAGGGTGGAGGCAGCCACGGACGACGAGCTAGATCGGGGTCGGCGCCATAGTGCTTCCTATGACCACCATCAAGATCCCTCACGAGCCGTACAATGGCCGCCCCATACTCCGCAATGGCGCAACCATCAACGTTGACCGCCGCCCATGGCGAGTCTTCGCGACCGATAGCGAGCATGCGCACCTGCGTCCGTCGGCGGTCGAAGCCACAACCTGTAGATGCGTGGGTCGCCCGTCGGAGTGTCGAGGAGCCGCGCGACCCGTTCGTTACAAGTGGGAGTAGCGGCCCCCAACAAGCCGGTGGACCCGTCAACTAGCTCGGCAAAGCCCAATCCGTCATTGCCCGATGCCAGGACGGATGGCTCTGACCTCTGCGGGAGTGACTACCCGAGGTCGTGTAGTTGGACGACTTCGCCACGGTATGTGTCGTCATGGGCTTCGGGCAGGCTGAGCATCCTCCGCAAACGGCCTTCAGGCAGACCCAGTCCATCTGCAAGCTGGGCTAGGTCGCTGCCCGCCTCCGGCAAGGACGCAACAGCCGCAAGAAGGAGCTCCGGCCGCTCCGGAGGCCCGATGTCGATCGGTTCTCTGGTTCGCCAACCCGCGGCGGAGAGCCGCTTCATCACACGTCGATGCTCGTCGGGCGTCAGAACCCCGAGATCGCGTGCCCGCATCAACGCGGCCTGCATCGATACGCCCCACGTCTTTGCCACCTGCTCCAGGCTGCGTAGGTCATCGACTCGGCGCGGCAGGTAGTCAATGACCTCATCGGCCGGCATCAACAAGGCGCTGGCAAACCGATGCGCCTGCAACTCCTGCCAGCGATTTTCGTCACTGCGCTGGTCGTGGAGTGCAAGGTGGCCGAGTTCGTGGGCCATGTCGAAACGCCGCCGGGTCGCCAGCCCCTTACGCGAGCACAGCACCACAACTGGCCGCGTCATCCCCGGCACTGTGAATGCATCGATGCCTTCGTGGAAATCACCCACCGCCGCGGTCACAACGCCTCGCGACTCGGCCATGGTCACAACATTGGCAATGGGCCCATCGGGCAGAGTCCATTGCTGCCGCGCTCGGCCTGCGGTCGCCTCGATGATCTCCATCGGCGTATCGGGGGATGCCTCCACCAAACGGCTGATGCGAAGCGCGGGCAGTTCGAACAGCTCATTCAGCGCGTCCACCACATCGGCCAGCCCCTGGGCATAGGCGTGGGCACGATCCCGCTCGCCCGCGGGAACTCGCGCCACTGCCCGGAAGAACGGACGGCCGCCGTCGGGCACGGACGGACGCGCGAGAAAGCTCGGCGCAACGCGCAGCACCATGGCGAGACGCTCCAGGGTCTCAGCGGAAGGCTGCGCCGCCCCTGATTCGAATTGGTTGATCGCGGCAGCCGAGACCTTGACCTCGCGTCCCAAGCCGGTCTGACTGAGACCGACGAGGCGTCGGGCAAGGGCGAGTCGCGAAGGGGTCAGCCTCCGGCGCACCGGCAGAAAGCTAGTCGTCGTCATCGTCTAGCCGCTCAGGCCGATGGGCGCGGACGGACGACCACCGAGTCTGCGATGCGCTGATCGAAGGGCTCGATCGGCATACGAGGCGACAGCGTCGCGAACCCTCCAGCTTCACCGCTTTCGTCCTGGCGCTCAATCCAGGCCCATGCCTTCCGCCCGTTCGGGCTTGCCGCCCACGCGCCGAGATACCACTTCACCAATCCCTCACGGGGGTTACCGAAGTGTCCGACGGTCAGCCGGTTCAACTCATAGGCGCTGGCCGGTGGTGCCGGTCGCGCCTGCGGAATATCCAGCGACAATTGCGCCGCGTTGCGAAAACCGACAGACCGCTTGGTCGGGCTGGTATCGGGAAAGGAGTGCAGGACATCCTGGTGGGCGAAGTGCCCCAGCGAGTCGAGGCGAATGCACAGCGGGCCAATGGAGACGTAATAGGCACCGTTGTCCTCAACGAACGCGACGCCAGGACGGTCCTCGACATCCTGCATCGTGGCAAAGCGCAGGTGCTTGTACACCTTGAACCCGAAGAGCGGACCGTCATCCCCGCGAGACTCCTGATGGTCCATCACGTTCTCGTCGTAGACCTGCAAGAGGCGATCCGCCACCTTGAGCATGAATTCCTGAAGGGCGACTACATCGCCGTCGTCGAGCCGTGCAAGCAACTGATCCGGAAGCACCATGGATCGGCACAGTAGATAGCTCGGCGGACAGAACGGCAAAGATCATAAGTACGTCTGTTGCTAAGTCGACTCCGTCGGCCTCAAAACGACGACGCCGTCCGGCCTGTCGCGCTGACCGCAGCCGCCAGAACCTGGTGTCCTGGGGTCTCAGCCGACCAGCGGCGTAACGTCCGTGGGATGGGTCTATCGCGAGCGGATCGGCGGGACGCCGCGTTACGTGAGTTGCCGGAAGGCATGACGCGCATCAGCGCGATCTCGTTGAGTCTGCTCAGCGAGGGCCGGCCGCCGTTCATGGAGGGTTTGACCGACCCGCAGGTCCACCAGGCGCTGCTTGACGCCTATGACGCCGGCGAGATCGAAGCCCACCTGCACGAAGGTGACGGTACTTACGCCAACTGGGTCAGCATCCGACAGACCGTCTGCGGTCTGCGGGCCCTCGGGCTATGGCCGCCTGCAGGCTTTGAGACGGTCGCAGGCCCGTGGGACCAGACGATCTGGGCGACCGACGCGCTGCCGCTGCTGCGCGGGATCGCCGAGCACACGGGCGAGATGTACATCGGCGGTCCGGCGGGCGAGGGCGAGAAGAGCCCGCGGTGGCGCTCGTGGCATGCAGCCCTGTTGCTCGCCGAAGCCGGGCTAGTGCAGGTCACCAGCCGCGGTCCGGACTCGATCTTCGTCCGAGGTCTCTCGCCGACGGGCGAGGACGCTCTGCAGCCGGTCAGCGGCGATCCGCTCGATGAGGCCCAAGCCGCGCTCGCCGTCGGCAAGCTTCGCGAGGCAGGCATCCTTGTAGGCGCCGTCCTCGACGAGCAGGTCATGACCCCGCTGGCAGACCGCCTCGGCGTCGCACGTCGACGCGACAACGGACAGGCGAAGTCGCTCAACGCGCTCAACGAGGACCTCCGCGCCGCCGACGGCTACGGCAAGGACGACCACCAGCAGATCCTCGCCTGGCTGGTCCGGCGCAACCGACTCGCACACGAGGTCACACACGGTGTGACCGCCACTGAGGTCGACGCCATGATCGTCGGCCTGCGGGCCTTCCGCGCCAAGACCGCATCTGATCAAGAGAGCACTCCGCGCTAGCGACAGGACCCGCTGTCGGGTTCAGGCGGTACCTGTGGCCCGGTACAGACGAGGTGCAGCTCGACCGCTGAGGCGCGTGGTTGGTCGGGCACGGCATCGCGACGTCTGCGGCAAGTCCGGCATGCTTTGCCCCGATGACATGGAGTAGACGCAATCGGCTGGGTACGGCACCGGTCGAGCGGTTCTTTGCGGAGATGAGCGTCGAGCGGCTCCTCTGGATCGTCGTGCTTGTGATCGTTCTTGCTGGCTGCATCGCGCTCGACCTCACCGATGCCGTCTGGGATCCGAATCCGTTCACGACCAACGCGATCTCTGGACTCGTGCTTGCCGCCCTGTCGATTCTGCTGATCGACGAGTACCTCTCCTTTCGCGCTGCGCGAGCGTGGGAGGCTGTCGCCGCGTTTGCCCTCGAGGATCTGGGTCGGGTTGCACGGGCCGTATGGGTACGCCATGCCTCGTTCATCCAGCCCGAGTACAAGACGATGCGCGTCGAGCAGTACCGCCATCAGCTGCAGTCCGCGGAAGGGCGACATCAACAGCTGCAGCGGCTGCTCGAAATCGCTGATGATCCAGCACGACGCGACAACCTTCACGGCGTCCTTGGCGAGACCGCTAAGCGCACCCGCGAGTTGTTAATGCAGTGGGCGCCGACGCTTGTTCCGCGTGCGCCGCTGGCCGGCCACCTCAGTGAGGTAGCGACGCTCCATCGACGGATCGTCCAAGTCCTTGGACTCATCAACGTCGGCCAGTTCGGGACGCTTCCGATCACGCCTCAGGAACTGGCCACGAAGGTAATGGACATCAACTACCTGGCCGAGGATCTCGACCGGCGACTGTTCGCGGAAGCCGAGGAGATCAAGCCGCTTTATCCCTAGCGCTATCGCGCAAACTCGGTTCGATTCCGTCCCGGACTCTGCCGGGGGCGCGCCTACTCTGTAGGCGTGACAACCGTGATCGACCTAGACGCCTCGAAATCCGCCGAGCTGGTCAAGCTCAGTCAGCACGGCCAGATTGAGGCCCGGACACTGGACGGTGTCGACGAGCATGCGGTAAGCGACGCGCTCGTTCGCCCGGGCCGCACTCGGGCGAGCGCGTTCGCCATTGAGGTTCTGTCGCGCTGCACGGACCTGACCCGCGCCGAGGTCCAAGCGCTGACCGGTAGGCAGCGCGACCGCCTGACGGTCGCCGTCGTGCGCGTCAACGACTGGCAACAGGACTGGACGGCGCTGTACGGCAGCCATCTCAGCGCCGACGAGCGGCTGCTGGCCGTCGCGAGCTGGGACTACCAGCGCTCAAGCTCCGCCGCCCTGACCCGTCTGCGGGAGATTCGCCGGCAACACCTACAAGACGCCGAACGGCGTACGGCAGCGCTCGGCGCGGCGCAGCTGGCGCCAATTTCGGAGGCCATGGCCAAGGCACAGTGCCTCGTCGCCGGTCACCAGCAGGCAGTGCAGCGCGCCAACGCGCTGTCGAACTTCCACAAGTTCATCGGGAACGGCGGAGCCATGCAGGGGCTGCTGGCCACCACCCGACCAAACCTGGCGCTGGCCGTGTTCACCAACCCGCCGTGGTCGCTTCGCGCGGTCATGCCGTCCCCGTCGCCGGCCGTGGCGCTGCGGGGCGTCTCCGGGTTCAGCGACGCCGTCCTGGGGCTGGACCGAACACGCGCGGCCGTCGCCAGCGTCACCCGTGGCCTCACGCTTCCCAAGTCGATGTACGGGCGCTTCGACGTCCCCCGCTACGCCGTCCCGAGCGCGATGCTCAGCCCGGGTCTTGTCAACGCGCTGGCCGGCACCAAGACCATGTTGGGCATCTCCGACTCGTTGCGGGCCATCAGTTCAGGTCTTCTCGGCGCGGCTGTCTCGGCGCGGCTCACCAACGCGCTCCTGCCGCCGGCGCGGCTGGGGATCTTCCACAACTGGCAAGACCAGTTCGCCGACACCTGGGCGGCCCTCGACGAGTTCCTGGCCGCGTGGGAGAACGAGGCGCTCTGGTACCTGTTCTCGACCTTGAGCATCGGAGCGTCGGCCAAGCTCGGAAGGCTCCGCCGGGACGAGGTCGAGACTGTCGTCTTCGACGCGCTGGAGCAGGTGTTCACCGACCCCGAGCTGCTCGAAGCGTTCATCGCGCAGCTGGATCTGGTTCCTGATCTCGCCGGTCCGCATCGCGATCAGATGCGCCAGGCACTGCAGTTCGTCCGCACCGGTGACTACCACCTCGCCCAGCCACTGCTACACGTCGCGTTCGAGTCGATGCTCTACCAGGGCGCCCTCCGCCGCGGCGTGATCCAGCCCCGGGTCGAAGGCAAGTTCTCCGCCGCCGAAGGCCTCTTGAAGCTCCTGTTTGCCTCCGGAGACTTGTTCCTGAACTTCACGCTACGGATGGTCTTCGGCGGGGTCGGCAACAGCTACCGCCACGGCCGTAATTCCAACGGCCACCGCGAGCTGATGCTCGCCGGGATGGTCGCGCTGGGCGGCTACATAGATTGGACCACGGGAACGCACGCCATCGAGATCGTCGCGAAGCAGATGGAACGCCAGCTCGGTCCGGCCATCGAACGCCTTGAGACCAAGCGCCAGGCCCTCCTCACCGCCAGCGGCTGACATGAGCGGCTCAGTGTCGCGCGAGGAGCGCAGCCGAGGAGATCCGCTGAACCGACCCTCGGCAGGGCACCCGCGAGCCGGCCAACGTCACCGACCAAGCCAATCGACTTGATCGTGCGGCGTCTGGGCTGACCAGACGATCGGCCTCGCCAGGAGTTCCCCGGGCGTCGAGCCGCCCGTCCAGCGTCGGGCACCGGCGCTGCCAATCGCCGTGGCCTACATGTTGCGTCAACGCCGCGGACACCGGACCGAGGCCACAAGTCGTGGCCCGGTCGACGAGCAGCACAGTAGCGTCGCTATTACAGCGTGATCTGGTTGGTGTAGTAGTCGTGCCCGTCCGCACCCTGGACACCGATCCAGGCGTTGCCGGAGCCGGAGCAGAGCGGACCGTAGGTGCCGTTCGGAGAGCTCACCCCGAGTTGCCCATGCCCGATGATCGTGCCGCCGGTCGGATATTGAGACGGGTCGCCCTGGTGGCAGAAGTAGTAGTTCGTGCCCGTGGGGAAGTTGGTCAGCTGCAACGACATCTGGCCATTGCTTCCGAACACCGATGCCGCTGCACCCGGGCTCGCGGCGACGTCGATGACGACCTGGTTGGAGTAGTAGTCGTGGCCATCGGTGCCCTGGAAGCCGATCCACATGTTGGTGCTGTGACCGCCCGAGCACAGCCCCGACGCCCAGCTCTGGTTGGAGGACGTGATGTTCACCTGGCCATGAGCGGTCACCGTGCCACCCGTCGGATAGTCCGGCCCGCTACCGGCATGGCAGAAGTACGGGGTCAGACCCGTCGGGAAGTTGACCACCTGAACGGCCATCTGGCCATTGTTGTTGGAGATGGAGACTCCGGCCCCCGGGCTTGCGGCGACGTCGATGACGACCTGGTTGGAGTAGTAGTCGTGGCCATCGGTGCCCTGGAAGCCGATCCACATGTTGGTGCTGTGACCGCCCGAGCACAGCCCCGACGCCCAGCTCTGGTTGGAGGACGTGATGTTCACCTGGCCATGAGCGGTCACCGTGCCACCCGTCGGATAGTCCGGCCCGCTACCGGCATGGCAGAAGTACGGGGTCAGACCCGTCGGGAAGTTGACCACCTGAACGGCCATCTGGCCATTGTTGTTGGAGATCGTCACCGAGCCCAATCCGCCGCCAGGCCCACCTCCGCCACCAGATCCGCCGCCGCCCGGCGGGGTTGTGCCGCCCCCGCCACCTCCCGGCGGCGTCGTTGAACCGCCTCCGCCGCCACTGCCGGAGCCACCGCTGGTGTTGCTGCAGTCGTGCAGGATCGACCGGTTGCCGATCAGCCCCGACCACAGCGGGAAGTTCCAGTGCGCGATGAAGACGTCGGCATCGACGCTGGCCTCGATCTTGAGGCCGACCGACGCGTCGGTGCACCACTTGCCGCCTGAGAGGCTGCGGCTGACGGCGAAGTCGGGGCCGAAGCTCGCCGAGACACCGACACGCCCACCGAGTGTCAGGTCGGCCTGTGCACCCAGGAAGACGTCGGCCTTGGCGTCGGCGCTGAACTGCACGGTGGGCGAGCCGGGGTTGAAGACGTGGACCTCTTGGTGGATGCCGTTGCCTTCGTCAAAGCCGTAGGTCATCCTCGGCGACCAGGTGAATGAGCCGCTGAGCCGTCCGCTGGTGTTGAGTTGCAGTCGCGGTGACACGCGAACCTGCAACGGCGTGCCAGGAATTGGGATGACGAGGTGCAGCGGAAGGGTCCAGTGGCACTCGGTCGCGACGCCCAGCCCGAGGTTGACCTTGACCACCGGGCTACCGGTGAGCAGGAAATGGATAGAGGGGGACGGGTAGGTAAACGACAAGTCCCAGTGCAGTGGGGTCAAGTCCACCGTGATGTCGACCGGCGGTGCCGGACCGGTGAAGCCGGTGCACCGCACACCGGTTCCGCCGATGTGCAGCGACGTGCCGTGGAGAACGAGCGGGCGGTGCAGCCCATGCGTCAGGGGGTTGGCGTCGTCATCGGCGACTTCGACATCGGAGTCGCCCAGGCTTCCTCCCGTGGAGACCTGGAGCAGTTGATAGGCGGCGTCGACCCCAGCCGGGTCCACCGCGACGCTGGTACTGCCGTCGGGCAGCGCTTGTAGGCCGGCGACCCGGCCGACGACGCCGTCGCCTTGGCCGCCGGCTGGCACGACCAGGCTTCCGCCGACCGACGGCGCCGTCGCTCCCGGAGCGAGGACGACGGTGCGCCGGGCAGCGGGATCGCCGGCGACCGAGGTCACCGCCGCAGCGGGCGCGACGGTGGTATCGGCCGCCGGGACCGCCCTGATGACGTGGCGGCGCACCGTGACCCTGGCCGACGCCCGCGAGCGACGCCCACCTGCACGCACGACCAGCCGTACGGTGAACTTCCCAGCGTGTCGGTAGCGGTGGCCGACGAGGACGTCACGATGGAAGACCCGGGGACGCGAACCATCGCCAAACGACAGGCGCAGCGTGCCGTGGTGACCATGAAGCGTCGTGGGCCTCAGGTCTGCGCGCAGAACGTCACCAACGCGGATCGTGCGGACATCGAGACGGATCTCGGCGTGAGGCCGCGCGCTGGAGCGGGCCGCGAAGGCGCTACTGGCGAAAATGGCGGCAAGCAGAAGGGCCGCCGCCGGCACGAGGACGAGCGCTGCCCACGAGCGGCGAGGAGGGAGCGGCGCTGCGGCCGGCGAGGACATCGCGCGATCCTAGTCCTAAATCTCTCTCAGCCTCCCCCAACGATGAGTTGACCTCATGATCTAGCACCCCCAGACCGCCGGAGGCCCCGCCCGACGCTCACCGACGCATCGCGGGGGAGCGGTCGGGCAGCACAGGCCGGTCCGGGAGGCTGACCCGCTCAGCGCGTGACCTGCACCTGCCTGCGTGGTGATCGACTTCGAGCCAAAGCTCGATCCGCAGCGTCACCGTCTGCGTCCCAGGCGTGGCGCGCTTGGCGACCAGAGCACCGAACTCCTACACCAACTCCTGGGACGTGACTCGTGAAAGGCACAAGCCGTCGCCCTGAGGGCCTCCCGAGCTTCGATCGGTCACCGGGCCTGAGCGCGATCACGCACGGCCGGCCGAGGAGATGCCGGCCTCGAGTCCGACGATCAGATCGAGAAGACCCTCGGCCTCCCAGGCACGGTTGCGCGTCGAGTCGGTGAGACGCGTGAGGATTCCGGCAGCTTCCATTTGGTCGATCGCGTTCGCAACCGCCGGTTTCGTTCGTTGCGTCGCGGCAACGGCGACCGGCACCGTGATGATCGGATGGGCCGCAAGGACGGCGATCAGACCCCATGCGGCTGCATCAGCACGGGGATTGGAGTGCTCTCGCAACCGTTCGCGCCACTCGTCCTGCAACTGGCCCACGCGGGTCGTGTAGTGAGCGGCGAGCCTTGCGGCCTCGGCGGTGGCGGCGGCGAAGAGCTCGATCCAATCAGCGAGCCGATCCTCGCGAAACAGCGTCAGACCTTTCAGGTAGCGGTCCTTGTCGCGGGCGAGGACCACGCTGATCGGGGGGACGAACGCCGGTGTCAATCCGCGTCGGCGGAGCACCACCTGCACGAGGGCGCGGCCGGTTCGGCCGTTGCCATCTTCAAATGGATGGATCGTCTCGAACTGGGCGTGCGCGATCGCGGCCTGCACGAGCGGCGGAAGCGCGTCATCGTTGACGAACATGCAGAGATCGTCGAGCAGGCGATCGACCTCTCCCGGCGGCGGTGGAACGAAGGCCGCGCCGCAGGGGTTGTAGTCGTTGCCGCCGATCCAGTTCTGCGTGCTGCGAAACCGTCCGGCTATCTGCGGGTTCGGGGCGCGTTCGAGCAGCACCCGATGGATGTCCAGGAAGTCTGCGGGCTGGATGCCCTCAAGGTCTGCAGCTCGTTCAACCGAGAGCTGCATGGCGTCGATATTGGCGAGGATCTCGGCGGCTCCCGGGCCGACCTTGCGGCCGGTCTCCTGGTTGGCCTCGGCACGAGCAAGACTGCGCGCATCCACCTGCATGCCCTCGACCTTGGAGGAAGCGATCGACTCGGTTCGCAGCAGCAGCCGCGCGAGAGGCATCAACTCGGGCCCAGCCGCGCGGTTCAGATCAGAGATCGCCTTCTCCGCGTCAGAGACCACGCCGGCGACCTCGCCCGGCAATGCGACAGCGACACCGGCGATCGCCTCGGGGATGAAGGCGTCGTATTCACAAGCGCGCCGGTAGCGCGCAGGCGCGTAGACCGCCGGGTCTGCCTGCCAGATCTCATGGACGTACTGCCCCCGCACAGCAATCCTTTCCTTGATTCGATCGTTGGGAAAGGATCCTGCCGTTCCTTTCCTAACGCTTATCCTACCTCCCCCGGACTCCTAGGAAAGGATCCGATCTAAGCTTTCCTTGCCGGTGCTCCAACGGAAGGGTAGAAACGACGACGCTCGGTGGCACGAGATAGTGGAGTTTCTCGAAGAGGGACGCGAGCGTCGGTCGCGTGGCTTATGTGTGCAGCCGGGTTCTTGTAGGCCAAGCCGTCACGCGAGAGCGTCATGGGAACGGCCCGGCGCGCAGTCGGTGAGGATCGTCGCGCGGGTGCAGAGCGGGTCGTGGGTGCGGCTTGCGACCGACACGGGCAAGCGCGGGTGGGTCGCAAGCCATCTCCTGAGCCCGGCCCCGCATCGCCGACGAGGTCCGGGTCGTCCCGTCGCCACCCTGCGAACACGCAGGGATCAGCGTTGTTCTAAGAGCAGGGAAGGCAAGCAAAACACTTCCTTTATCAGTAATCTCTCAATACCATGCCAGCGCCGCCCGGCGACCGCCGCTCCTCACACAGGACGTCCCGCCAACTACAGCAGGCCCGGTGCGAGCAGCACCGTAGACGTCTAATGGCTGAAGTCAAATTTGAGCGGCACAGAAATTTTCTAGACTTGGCGGCGGCGAATCAGGGGATGAGCTCTTGCGGTGCTCGCGTGTCCTTGTAAAAGGCCCTTACGGGGCGCTCTTGCTGCACCATGTACGGCCCCATGACACGGATGATTGGCGTCTCATACCGTGTTTCCCAGATAGGAGTCTTTTGTCTTTTAGCGCGCTAGCCTGAGGGCAAGCGGTCAG
Source organism: uncultured Conexibacteraceae bacterium (assembly GCA_963836485.1). Classification (GTDB taxonomy): domain Bacteria; phylum Actinomycetota; class Thermoleophilia; order Solirubrobacterales; family Solirubrobacteraceae; genus Baekduia. The sequence continues at coordinate 336,348 of CAWIJS010000008.1, forward strand.
CGTCGATAGGCTTGGCAGCATCGAAGGATGGTCCACAGCCCAGCTTGATACACACTGCTGGTGTCTGAAACATGTAGCCTGTTCCCATGTCGATTAAGTTCGCCGTGCTCGGGCTTGTTGCCGAGCGCCCGGGTTACGGCTACGAGCTCATCCAGCGCCTCAACGCGCGCATCGGGCCGGCGTGGCAGCTCAACCCCAGCACCGTCTACGCGGCGCTGGACCAGCTCGAGGCCGGCCAGCTCGTGGCCGCGCAACTACGCGAGCGCAAGGGGGCGCCGCCCGATCTAACGGCTCGATCAGGCGCGCGCGTCGTCTACGCGCCCACTGAGCTCGGGCTGGCGGAGTTCCGCAACTGGCTTGCACGCCCGGCCGGGCGTCCGCAGCCGGTGCGAGCCCAGATCCACCTCAAGATCGCGGTCGCTGGGCCCGAGGACCTCGACCTGGTGCTTGACGCCATCGACCACGAGCGGCAGCTGGCCACGCAACTGCGCCGCGAGTGCGAAGCGGCCAGCGTGGACGGGCCAGTGGCAACGGTCCTGCAGGAAGCCGCCCTCGTGCGACTCGACGGTGACCTCGCTTGGATCGACACCGCTCGCCGTGCACTCCGGGATGCGGGTAAGGACCCACGAACCTAGCCGCGCGCCCGGCAATGCTGGCCAATAGCCGCCTGTCACGCAGCGCTGTGCCGTGCGATCACATCGATCACATGGGCGATTCAGCCCGGCAAACGCCGACCGCTACACCGGTCTGGCGCTGTGTCGCTGATCCCCGATGCCCAGCTTGCAGCCCGGCGGCCCGCGGTACCCGTGGCGACAGTCTGCAGCCCTAATTACTCGCGCCCGCTGCTGGACCGCGGGTCGGCAAAGTTGCACGTCTGGCAGACCGGCACACGGACGTCGATGGCGCCGCGTACTGGGTCCGTGAACCTCAGGCGCTGGACCGGCCGGATGGTCGCGAAGAAGAATGCGTTGTGAGTCACGCGATACGTGATAGCGGGCGCGCTTCTGACGACGAGTCGGACGCGCGTGACGCCATCGGGAACCGTGCCTGTCACGATGGCCTCGCCGGGGCGAAATACGTCAGGGCCTAGAGCCCCCCCGGTGGCGGTAGCGATGATCAGTCCGTTCTTGGCGAAGCCGGCGGCGGGCTCGCAGAAGAAACTGCCACGACCCTTGGCGCTCCCCCGCAGGGCCAGAATCCGCACGCACATGACCTCACTGCCAGGCAGCGACACCGCCAGATCATCGGTGCCGCTACGGTACCGGCCCGGAACCAGCCAAGCGCCGAAGCGGCCGTCATCCGCAAGGTAACGAGATGCGCCGTCATCTAACTTGGTGACGTTCCCAGCATCAGCGGCACCTTGCAGTACCCGCTCTACGTCGGTCGAGGTTCGTGCCGCCCGTAGAAGCGCCACTCGCTCTGCGGTTGCCGGCTCGCTGGCCGTGCTCGGTGCCGAGTCGACGCGGGACCCGCAACCACTGGCGACCAGCGAGGCTGGGAGCGCGACAACCGCTGCGCACCAGCAGGCAAAGGCTCCCAGCCTCATCAGTCTCAGCTCGAATTAGACGTAGCTCAGCCAGCCGTACATGTGGAGGGTCCTGCCGCCGCTGTGGTTATAGATCCACGCGTAGCCGAAGCATTCGAGCGGGTCGGGGCAGGCTCCGCCGCCGCCCGCGTACGCGTGGTTGCTGCAGGCGGAGATCCCATTCGGGACGCCGCTCGTGCTCTTGTCACCAGAGTTGCCCGCGCAGATGTCGTACTGCGACGGGGAGAGGCCGTCGGTCTGACTCGCCGTGATGGCGGTGTACCGCGAGTGGTAGGCGCCGTGGACGCAATTCCACGATCCGTTGGGATAGGACGTGAGCGTGTAGGGCGCGCTGGGCGTCCCGCAGAAGTAACCGCTGGTCGCCGACGCGCCGGCCGGGGCGATGAGACTGGCCGCGGCCAGCGCACTGACAGCGGCGACGGAGAGCGCCGTAAACCGGCGCCTGAGCTTTGACATGGAAGACTCCTTCCAACGAGGTATAGGAGTCCGCGAACCTAAGGCCGCGTCCGAGGCCGCGAAAGTCCCGCGCGAAACAGTCAGTTCTGACTTCTCAGCCCAGAGCGTTCGTCAGTCACGCCGACCCGGCCACCGTCGGCAGCAGGGCCAGGAATGCAGCGCAATCCTCGCCGGGCCGCTCAGGTGACCGAGCGGCATCGCTTGCTGGGTCGGCCCGTTTGACGGAGTCATTCGGCTGCTCGGCCCTGGCAATGGTCTCCCCCGAACGAGGGACATCACGTATTGGAGGTGCGCAAGCGGCCGCCTAGCGTGAAAGAACCAGCGCGGTGACGGCCATGTGGCGGGTGAAACCGGGCACTCAGAGCCCGGGCCCGAACGAAGGAGAGCAAGATGATGAAGTTCGCTCAGGTGGCCGCGCTGGCGACCGTGTCGATCGCGGCCGGGACGCTGTCAGGCGTCGCAGGCGCGACGCCGTGGAAGGCCACCAACAACGTCTTCTGGCAGAACGCCGCGGGGGCGCACAGCGCCGTGGATCCCGTGACGGTCGCACGAGGCGCCGGCAGCCCGAACCGGCAGCTGGCGCAGTGGCTGGCCGGGCAGGGCGCGGTCACCGCGATCGCGCGCTCGGTGCAGCCCGGCGGCGGCGTGCGCGTGACCAGCTTCCGGTTCGCGCCGGGCGCCAGGTTCGGATTGGAGCTGACCGATGCGCAGAAGGAGCAGGTGCATGGGAGCGGGAGCGTCCTGGACTGCCTGATCGCCACGGGACGCTGCGTGATCGATGACGCCGCGGCGCCCTTCGTCACGAACCCCGGCGCGGGCGAGGTCGGCCACTCCTACTCGGCCGAGCTGCCGGCGGCGTCGGCCGCGCGTGTCGTCACGCACCGGAGCGCGCGCTCTTGAACGCGACGGTGCGCGGCCGGCAACGGCCGCGTACCGTGCCGCCGAGGCCGCCTTCACCTGCTTCTACGATGAGCATCACTCAGCCATCTGGCGCTACGCTGTGCGCCGCACCCCGGACCCTGACCACGCCGCCGACGTCGTATCGCAAACGTTCGTGGTGGCCTGGCGGCGCTGGGACGCCGTGCCGCGCGACGGCGAGGACGCGCGGGCGTGGCTGTACGGCGTGGCGCGCCGCGTGCTCGCCGACGTGCACCGGGCGGCGTCGCGGCGTCGCCGGCTGGCGGAGCGCCTCATGAGCATGGTGGGCCGCGATGAGCAGGTGGCGCCCGCACCGCGCCTGGACGATGGCGTCCTGCAGGTCGCGTGGTCTCGCCTGTCTGAGCGCGACCGCGAGTTGCTGGCGCTCATCGCATGGGAAGGGCTGACTGCCGAGCAGGCCGCTCGCGCCTTGGGCTGCCTGCCGAGCACGCTGCACGTACGGCTGCACCGTGCCCGGCGGCGGCTGGCCGCGCTGATGGCCGACGTCACGGAGGGCGAAGCGTGATCTCCGACGAGCACGCCCTGTTGCGCCGGCTGCGCGCGGCGGACCCGGCGGGGCGAGAGCAAGAGCCAGACCCGGTGCGGCGGGCGCGGATCGACGCGGCGGTCAAAGGCGCGCAGGCGGCGCAGCGGCCACCGCGGCGGCGCGTCCGCGTCCGCGTCCGCGGCCCTATCGCCGGGCTCGCGGCGGCAGGGCTCGCCGCGGCGCTCGTCCTCGGGACCGTCGGCGAGCGCTCCGGCTCGGGGGTCGCCTCGGCGGCGGCAGTGCTGGAGGGGTTCGCGACCCAGGCGCGCACGGCGCCGACGGCGCGGGGACCGTTCGCGTTGCGGCTGGAGAGCCGGACGGCGGCGGTGCGGGTCGGCACGGGCGACGTGCCGAGCTACGTCATCGTGACGCGCCGGCGGCTGGACATCGTGCAACGGGCCGACGGCTCGGGTGAGGTGCGGCTCGGGCGACCGTCGGCGCCGCAACTTCCGACCGTGGCCGACCGTCGCGCCTACGCCCATGACCCGCGCGGTCGGCGCAAGCTGGCGGCAGCCGCCGGGCGGACCGAGCGCTTCCCGCTCAACGCCCGACTGCCGCTGCTGCACGTGACGTGGGCGCAGGTGCGCACGCTTCCGGCCGAGCCCGACGCGCTTGCCCGCCAGCTCGGCGTCCAGCGACGCTCGCCGGGACAGGTCGCCCGAGAGGCCGCCGCGCTGCTCGCGCTCCCGCTCGTCGTGCCCGCGACGCGCGCCGCGCTCTACCACGTCCTTGCCCGTCTCCCGGGCGCGCGCCGCGTCGCCGTGCACGATCCGCTCGGCCGTGATGGCGTGGCGATCGGCTACCGCCGCCTCACGCTCGTCTTCGACCGCGCCGGCCACCTGCTCGCGACCCGCGACCGCACCTGGTTCGGCTCCCGCCCGCTCGACAGCTGGACGATCGTGCGCTGAGCCGCGACCGACCGTGTCGTGGGGATCTCCCGGGTTGTCAGCGGCAGCCTCGCGCCCGATGCTCCCCACGGTGGTCATGAGCACCTCTCTGTCTCGCGCGACGTTGGTCGTCGCGTGCCTGGCGACGGCGATGCTCATGCTCGACGTCGCGATCGTCAACACGGCGGCGGCGCAGATCGGCCACGACCTTCATGTAGGCCCTGGATCACTGCGATGGGTGGTCGACGCCTACACATTGCCGTTGGCCGCAACAGTGCTCACGCTCGGCGCGCTGGCCGATCGTCTCGGCCGGCGGCTGCTCTTCACCGCCGGTCTGGTGACCTTCACCGCGGCGTCGGCCGCCTGCGCGGCGGCGCCAGACATCGTCGCGCTCGACCTCGCCCGTGCCGTGCAGGGCCTCGGGGCGGCGGCCCTGTTTGCCTCATCACTCGCGCTCGTGGCCGACGCCTACCCCGACCCAGACTCGCGTGCCGGCGCCATGGGCGCCTACGGCGCGACGGTCGGAGCGGCGTTCGCGATCGGGCCACTGCTGGGCGGCAGCCTGGCCGCAGGCCCGGGTTGGCGATGGATCTTCCTCGTCAACGTGCCTCTGGGAATCGCCGCCGTGGTGGCCACCGGCCGCGGCGTGCGAGAGTCGCGGGACCCCGACGCGCGCCCAGTCGACGTGCGCGGACAACTCACGCTGACCGCGGGACTGCTTCTGTTGGTCGTCGCGCTCCTGCGGGCCCGCGATGCCGGCTGGTCAAACACCGGAGTCCTGGTGGAGCTCGCCGGTGCGGCCACGTTTCTGGCGGCCTTCGTGGGCATCCAGGCCCGCTCGGCCAACCCGATGCTGCCACTGTCGTTGCTGCGCATTCGGCCGTTCGCCGCGGCGCAGATCGCTGCCCTGGCGTTGTCGGCTTCGTTCTTCGCGCTGTACATCTACGCGACGCTCTATCTGCAGGACGTGCTGGGCCTCACCGCGATCGAGGCGGCCCTGGTCTACGTGCCGGGCACGGTGCTCATCGTGCTCGTCTCCCGGCCGGCCGCCAGGATGGGTGCTCGCGCCTCGCCCCGGATCCTCGTCGGTGGCGGCCTGGCACTGGTCGCCGCTGGCCTGGCCGCACAACTCCTCGCAGGAGCCGACTCGTCCTGGGCGGCCGTGCTGCCGGGGCGCCTGCTCGCCTCCGTGGGCACGGGTCTGCTGAACCCGACGCTCGCGGCGCTGACCATCGGCTCGGTGCCGGCGGGCTTCACCGGTCGTGCGTCGGGCATCAGCGACGCGACCCGGCAGACCGGCGTGACGGTCGGCGTCGCCGGGTTGGGCACGCTGATCCCGACGCACGTCATCGCCCGCCACAGCGCATCGTTTACGGCCGGCCTGCACACCGCGCTGCTCGTCGGCGCAGCAATCGCCTTGGCCGGCGCGATCGCCGCATGGGTGCTGCTGTCGGCCAGAGCGGTCACCCACGATGCAGCGTGAGCGTGCCAGTCATTGCGATGGTGACCCGCGCGATCATCGCGTCTTCAGCGACCTAGGGTGAAACACATCGGCGGTATCGGCAGTTCTCATCTCTGCAACCCCCGACAAAAGAAGGCCAGTCGTGAAGAAGTCCAGCATCATCCTTGCCTCGGTCATCGCCGCGGGCGCCCTGACGGGCCCGGCCACGGCGACAGCCAAGCGCTGGCGCCCGCCGCCGGTCGATCCCTCGCGGATCGTCCGCTCGGCCAACAGCTGGCAACTGCAGAGCAACACGACGCAGACGTACTCCTTGGCCGTCGCCGGCATCCCGCAGGACAACAACACGTTGCTGCCGTGCGCCGGCTTCGACATCAAGGGCAGTGGCGTCGACCTCGCCGCCGTCAACCTCTCCGGCTTCGGTCCGGTCGATCCGATGCCGGGCAAGGAGGGCACCCCGGACGGTGGGATCCGCTCTGCCGAGCGTCAGCCCGACGGCTCCTACGTCCTCCCGGAGTCAAAGGCGGTCGTCGGTCCCCTCAACCAGCACGAGGCCATCGGCTGCGCGCTCTCGGGCTACCACTGGTACGACGCCAAGGGCAACCCCAACAACGTCGCCCTGCCGAAGTACATCAAGCACAAGCCGGTCCAGGCCGGCCGCACCAAGCCCACACAGGTCGCAGGCCCGGTGTCGGTGACACTGGCCGGCTTCACCGGCCACACGGCGGCCGACGGCCCGCCGCGGCTGGTCGTGCGGATCACGACCGGTGAGCTGGCCGGTCCGGTCAAGCTGCGGATGCGCGCCGACGTGCTCAAGCAGCGCAGCACCCGCGCGAGCGAGAACGAATAGGCACATGCCGCGACGGTCCGCCTCGGTCGCGCTTGCCGCCTCGCTGCTGGCGCTGCTGGCCGCGGGCAGCGCGTCGGCATCAGCGAGCCGCAAGCTGTGCTTCGCGCGGACCGTGCTGCGCGATTCCCCGGGCGGCTTCGTCATCGGGCACCTGGTCCGCCCGCAGACGTTGTTGGTGTTGTTGCATGACGTCAGCGGCGGCTGGTCCTACGTGCGGGTCAGGACCGGCACGCAGGGCTGGGTCGCGTCGCGCGCGTTGTGCAAGAACAAGAAGGGCCGCTAGCGGTGCCGGGCCGGGTCTCCGACGAGCGCCTCGTCGCCGCGTTTCGCGCCGGCGACGAGGCGGCGTTTCAGCAGATCCACGACCGCTATCGGCCGGCGCTGCTGCGCTTCGCCACGCGGATCCTGCGCGACGGCGACACGGCCGAGGACGTGGTGCAGGAGGCGCTGTGGCGCGCCCACCGCGCGCTGCTCCGCGACGACCGCCCGATGAACCTGCGGCCCTGGCTGTACCGGCTGGTGCGCAACTGCTGCCTCGACGAGCTCGGCCGCGTGCGGACCGACTGCGTCGACCTCCACGCGATCGACGGCGATGACGCCCTGACCGCCGCACCGCGCGACGAACCGCCGGCGGCCTACGAGCGCCGCGCCGAGCTGCGCCAGCTGCTCGACGACCTCAGCACCTTGCCGGCCCGCCAGCGCCACGCGCTCATACGGCGCGAGCTCGACGGGCTCACCCACCGTCAGCTGGCCTCCGAGCTGGACACCACGCCGAGCGCCGCCCGCGTCGTCGTGTACCGGGCGCGCGTCGCGCTGATGAAGGTCGTCGACGAGCGCTCGACCTCTTGTGAGGCCGTGCGGACCAACCTCCTCGAGGCACACGACGCACGCCGCCGCGCGTCGGCGCACACCCACCGCCACCTCGCCCGGTGCGCCGAGTGCCGCGAGTTCCGCACCGAACTGCGCCGCACGCGGCGGGCGATGGCGATCCTGCTGCCGGGCCCGCTCGTGCTCCTGGCCGCGGGCGGCGCCGGGTTGAAGATCGGCCTCGCAGGCAAGGCGTCGGCCGGCAAGATCGCCGCGGGCGCCGCGACGGCGACGCTGGCCGTCGGCGCAGCGAGCCTCACGCTGCCGACGCTGGGCCCGGGCGATCCCGCGCCGGCGACGATCAGCAGCCCGGCGCTCCCGGGAGGCCATCTCGGGCGCGGCGCGCCGCTACCGGCCGGGACGGCGATCGTGCGCCGCGCGGTGGCACTGCACGCGGGGACGAGCGCGCCGGCGGCGGTGGTGCTGCGCTGCCCGAGCGGCCTGCGGGTCGCCGATCTGCTGGCGCCGACCGGCGCGGAGCTCAGCGCGACCTACGGACCGAGCGTGGTCGTGGGAGCGAGCCGCAGCGCGCGGGTCGTTGTGGAGCGCGATGCCCTGGCGCACGACCTGCGAGCGTCGGTGGCCGTGCTGTGCAAGCGACCGAGCCGCAGCGGCTCGATCGTCGCGGCCGGAGGCGCTGGCGCGGCGAGGACAGCAGGGGCTCCGGCGTCGCACCCCACACTCGTCCGCGCGACGGCGTTCTTGTACGCCAAGCCGTCACGCGGCAGCGTGGTCGGGACGGTCCGGCGCGAGCAGCCGGTGACGGTCGTCGCACAGACCCGGAGCCGATCGTGGCTGCGGGTCGTGACCGACACAGGCCAACGGGGATGGGTCGCGAGCCAGCTGCTGAGCCCAGCACCACACCGCTGACGAAACCCCCGGCCCAGGCGGCGATCAGCTGCAGGCCGTGAAGCGGTTGCGCAGCGTGCGCGTGATCCGGCGGTGCTGGTGGTTGCGCAGGAACGCGCGGGCGCTGATCGTGTGGACGCTGCCTGGTGTGACGGTGACTGTGAAGCGCGCGGTGAACGGCCGGTGGGTGATCGTCCTGATGAGCCTGCCGTCGTAGCGGAACTGCACCTTGCCGACCTTGACGACGACGTGGCCCTTGCGCTTGCGGGACTTGACGCTGAGCCGGGCGACGATGCGCCCGGAGCGGACGCACCCCTTCGGGGTCTGCAGCGTGATGATGTCGTCGCCGACGCGCACGGTCGTCACGGTGAACGGTCCGCGCGCGGGGTCAAAGACGAGCACCGGCCGCGGCGCCGGGCCGGCCGTCACGGGCGGCGCGGGGACCGGCGGCGTGGGCTGGGGTGCGGTGAACGGCGTGATCGGCGACAGGTCGGCGAGCTGGAGCACGTCGCCGTCGCGGAAGGTGACGACGCCGTGGCCGTCGTCGCCGAGCGCTGCTTGCGCGTTGCGGTCGGCGCGGTAGTCGGCGCCGATCGCGGCGACGTCGGACTGCTGGAAGGAGCCGCCGCCGTCGTCGGAGGCGTACATCCGCATGACGCGCAGGCTGTCGCCGCTGCGGGTCGCGGGCCAGAGCACGGCGAGGTGCCCGGCGGGCGATTGGGTCGCAGCACCACCGTCGAAGAGCTCGTCGTCGGCGTCGGTCGAGAGGGTGGCGATCGGCGTGCCGAACCCCGTGGCGCTGTCCTTGCGCACGTTGAGCACCGTCGGGCGCGAGACGCCGTCGCCGTCCTTGGTGACGGCAAACAGCCCCGCCGCCCCGCCCGTGAGCAGAGGCTCGTAGCCGGTGCTCAGCGGCTGCGGGCCGGACCAGTTGGCGCGGTCGCCCAGTGCGGCAACAGAGTGGTCGGCCGAGGCGTATCGGTAGAACCGCACCGTGCTGTCTCCGGCCTCGTCATTCTGGCCCTGGTTGAAGTAGGCGATCACCGGGTTGCCGGCTTGGTCGAGGGCCAGCGAGGAGGTCTGCACATCGGGCCCGGCGTCGGCGAAGACGTCGCTGGCGCCGGTCGTCACCGCGGCCGACGGGAAGGCGCTGACCCCGGCCGACGCGGAGCCGGCGAGGCCGAGCATGGTCGTCGCGCCAACCGTCACCGCGTCCTGAGGGTCGATGAGGCCGTTGCTGTCGGCGCCGCCGATCACACTCGCGGCGCCGAACGTCGCGCCACCGTCGTGCGAGGTCCAGCGCAGCACGTCGCCGTGGCTCTCACGCGGGCCGAAGACCCAGACCGTCGAGCCACTGCCCGCCACCGGGAAGACGGCCTCGACGCCATCGCCCGCGTCGACGAGATCGCCGGGCGCGGCGCCCGGCAGCGGGAGCGAGAACGGCGCGGCGCAGGTCTGCCCGCGCACGAGCAGGCAGACCTGCGGGACCGGGGCCTTGTCGGCGACGCTCGGGTCGGTGGTCCAGGCGATCAGCGCCGACCCGGCGGCGTCGCCCGGCGGGCTCAGCAGGACATGTCCGGGGCTCTGGGCGTGCGCATCGAGCGTCTGAAGGTTGTTGGCCTGGGCCGCGGGGGCCAGGGCGGCGGCCACGACAGTGCCGGCGGCGGCGAGGCGAAAGGGGCGGCCCGTGCAGCGGGCGCGGGAGCGGGAGGCGGGGAGCCGGAAAAAGGTCATGCCGCGAGGATGCGCTGCGCAGACTGCGCTATCAATGCGAGACCTCCCGCATTCGTCTTAGCCAGGGCGCTACCGGCTCGGCGCGCCGAGGGCCTCGAGGGTGCGCAGCGCGGGCGCGCTGACGCGCGCGTTGACCTCGGCGACATTCAGCGGCGCGTCAGCGGTAAACAGGCAGAAGCTGAGCTCTTCGGCGGGCAGGGCGACCGATCCGAGATAGGCGACGTGCGTGCCCATCGCGGCCAGCTCCTGCACCGCGCTCCGGGTCTCGGCGGCCAGGGCCGCCAGCCCGGCGGGGCTGGGATCGCTGAGGAAGCGCTCGACGACGATCAGGGTCGAGACCGGTGATGGCAGTGGCTGCTGCACGGGTCCACGCTACGGTCGCTCCGGCGCGTCAGAAAGGGGTGAGATCCCTCGATCGCCGGCGTCCTCACCAGGCCCGTCGACACCGGATGGACCGCCGTCGGCGTAGTGGCGGGCCAGGTCGACCCGTGAGCGCACGCCGAGCTTGCGGTAGATCTTTGAGAGGTTGGCCTCGACAGTCTTGCGGCTCACGAAGACGGCCGCGGCGATCTCAGGGTTGGTGTGCCCCTGGGCGGCGAGCTGGGCGATCTGCGTCTCGGTGGCGCTGAGGCCCGATGGCGCCGGCCGAGCCCCGAGCCGCGCCAACTCCCCGCGCGCTCGCGCGGCCCACAGCGGCGCCGGCAGCGCGTCGAGGATGTCGATCGCCTGCTCGAGCCGCTCGCGGCTGACGCGCCGCTGCTTGGCCCGGCGCTCCAGCGCTCCGGCGAGGACGAGCGTGCGCGCGAGCTCGAAGGGCTGGGGCACCGCCGCGTGGGCAAGCAGTGCCGCGTCGACGGTGTCTCGCGCGGCGTTGAGCTCGCCGTCGGCGGCCAGCAGGAGCGCGCGGCTGCGCAGCGCGAGCGCGCGGATCCACGGCCGCGGGTTGCGCTGGGCCAGATCTTCGACGTGCTCGACCAGCACCGCCGCGCGCTCGCGGCGCCCGAGCGCCAGCAGCGCCTCGATCTCGTTGTGGATCACCTCGGGCAGCAGACCGAGTTCGACGACGCCGATGGCGACCAGCAGATCGGTCGCCGGCGCCAGCCATTCAACGGCCGCCGCCGGGTCGCCGAGCGACAGGTCCAGGAAGCCCAGGACGCTGCGGTAGAGCACGAAGCAGATCCCGTCGCCCAGACGCGTGGCGGTGTCCAGCCCTTCCAGGCCCATCTTCCGTGCGCGCTCGACCTCACCGAGGCCCGCCAGCAGCAGCGCCTCGTTGGCGACGATCGCGTTGCGCTCCTGCTGGGTGTTGACCTGGCGGGCCAGCTCGCCGGCCCGGTCGGCGGTGATGCGGGCCTGGCCCCAGTCGCCGGCGCGGCGGTCGAGCTCGACCAGGTGCGACAGCGTCATCGCGCGCGCGTCCTCGTGGCCGGCGGCCTCGGCGCGCGTGAGCAGGTCAGCGAACAGCACCCGCGCCTCGTCGAGCTCGTCGATGGCCAGCAGCGCCAGCCCGAGCCGGCGCGCCGGCGCCTGTTGGCCCAGGAAATCGGGGAGGCGGCGCTCGAGCTCGACGGCCCAGCGCATGCCGGCGCCGACCCCAGCGCCCTGCACCAGCTCGGTCTCTCCCAAGGACGCGAGCGCGAGCGCGAGCAGCCCCGTGTCGCCGGTGCGCTGTGCCCCTTCGACGGCCAGGCGGCTGTGGTGCGCGCTAGCTGGCAGGTCGCCGCGGATGCGGTGCAGCGAGCCCAGCCGTTGATGGGTGACGGCGAGGACACGCCGGTTCTGGCCGGCCTCGGCGATGGCCTGCTCGCCCAAGCGGATCGCGCCGTCCAGGTCGCCTTCGGCGGGGTGCACCCAGCAGAGCATCGACAGGGCCTCGGCACGCACCGGGCCGGGCCCGAGCTGGTTGACCACGTCGGCCAGCAGGGCGCGCGCGTGGCGCGGATCGCCGGCGGTCATGTGGAAATCGGCTGCGGCGACGACGCGGCGGGCCGCTGAGCCTAGGTCCTCGTCGGGGGTCAGCCGGGCGGCGTGCTGGGCCAGCCGGCCGGCGGTCTCGGCCGCGCCGCGCCGTGCCGCGTCGGTCGCCGCCTCCTCCAGCTCGGCCGCCACCTCGGGGTCGGGCCCGGTCGCCGCCAGTGCCAGGTGCAGGGCGCGCGCCTCGCCGGCGGTCTCGGCATCGGCCAGGCGCTGGTGCAGCTCACGGTGGCCCACCGGGCCGGCGAGGTTGTGGACGGCTGTGGCGAGCAGACCGTGCGTGAACGCCACGCGATCGTCGACCACCTCCAGCACCCCGGCCTCGATCGCGCCGTCCAGGGCATGTTGGAGGCCTTCGTCCAGTGCGACGCGATGGACGGTGTCCAGGCGCCGGTCATAGAGCAGCTCGACCCGTTGCAGCAACTGCAGGACGTCGCCGGGTAGCGCCCCGAGGCGCTCGTCGACCAGGTGCTGGAGGTTGGTGGGAACCGGCAGCGCGCCCTCGACGGTCAGCGGTGCGTCGCGACGGCGCAGCGCGTGGGCGATCTCCAGCGCATAAAACGGATTGCCGCCCGAGCTCTCGTGCAGGCGCCGCAGCGCCGGGCGCGGCAGCGACAGATCGAGCCGGTCCTGGATCAGGCGGTGCAGTGCGCCGAGGCTCATCGGCTCCAGCGCCATGCGCGTGACACGACTGGCGTCCCGTGCGCGCGACAATCCCAGGGGCAGTTCCTCGTCGCCGTCCGAGCGCCGCGCGACGAGAAGCACGACTTGCACGCCGGTAGTGCGGCGGGCGACGAACTCCAAGACGGTGCGCGAGGGGCCGTCTAACCACTGGACGTCATCGACGGCCACGACGACCGGAGATTGGCTCGCGGCGTGGCGCAGGACGCCGAGCAGCCCGCCGGCGATCGCCCGTACGTCGGGTACGGCCTCGACATCGTCCTCGCGCAGCAGCGCGGCCTGCAGCGCCTGGCGCTGCGGGGCGGGCAGGCTCGGGAGCGCCTGGTCGACGACATCGCCGTCCAGCAGGTCGGCGATGCCCGAGAAGGCCAACTGCGACTCGGCCGACGCCGGGCGACAGCGCAGCACCAAACAGCCGTCGGCGGCGGCTGAGCGCCACGCCTCCTCCCACAGCGTCGTCTTGCCGATCCCGGCGTGGCCCTCGAGGACCAGCGCCGCCGGACCGTCGCGACGCGCGAGAAAGTCCGCCAGGGCGGCTCGCTCCCGATCTCGCCCGATGACGGTTGGCCGCGCCCGGCTCATTGACGCCATGGTGCTGGGGAAGGCAGCGGAGCGCAAGCCGGCCAGTGTGGACGGCACCGGCCGGCTCGGCAATCGGCGAGCTCCCTCGACGCCGCGGGCTCAGCAGTCCTCGACGGCCCAGTTGCCTGTCCAGGTCGCCCCGACCGGTGCGGCGCCGGGATCAGGGCGGACCGAGAGCAGGTACGGGTTTGTGCCGCCGCAGTCGTCGGTCTCTCCCTCGCCGGCTACGAGCCTGGCGCTCGCGGCCAGCGTGGCGGCCGGCACCTGCGGCCAGCGGCCGACGAGCACGCGGGTGCTGTCGGCCACGAGCGGGCCGGGAAGCTCGCCAACCGGCGTCGGGTCGTTGTCGGGTGCCTGCAGTGCGAGCACCGCCTCGCCGCTGCTGGTCACCCACGCAGCGGCGCCGAACACGACGAGGATCTTCTGCACGCGCACCTCGCGGCGTGCGCCCGCATCCTCGGCGGGGAGGACCGCCGCTCCGCGCAGCCAGAGGACGCCGTCCATGGTGCCGGCCCACAGCCGATCCCCTTCGGGATGCGCACGGCTCGGGACCGTCCAAGCGATGTCGCTGCCGTCCCAGGCGTAGCGCGAGCGCGCCGACCACGGGCCCAGGCGAGCGGTCGTGGCGTGCCGGCCGTCGCTGTCACAGCCATACAGCGACCCGCGCATGTGCCAGATCCGGCTCGTGCTGTAGCCGGCCAGGGCGCCGGTGTGCGGCGGGCAGACCGCCGACGCCCGCGCCGGCGCGCACCCCACGGCGAGGGCGAGGGCGAGGGCGGTCACGGTGGCGGCGAGCGGGACAGAGACGGGCATCGCGTCGACCATGACGACCGGCGCGGGGTTCGCCAAGGGCGCGCGCGCAGCAGTGGGGACGTCCCGCATTGGCCCCGCGGCGCCGGGTCGGCGATCCTGAGGCCATGAACGTCGCGATCCTCGACGACTGGTCTGACACCCTGCGCACGCTGCCCTGCTTCGCCCGGCTGGCCGACCACGACGTCATCGTGCACACCGACCACGTCGAGGACGTCGACGAGCTCGCGCGCCGCCTGCAAAAGGCCGACGCGCTCGTGCTCATCCGCGAGCGCACGACGATCACCGCCGAGCTGATCCGCCGCCTCCCGCGCTTGGGGCTCATCAGCCAGCGCAGCGTCTACCCGCACATCGACGTCGAGGCGTGCACGGCCCACGGCGTCGTCGTCTCGTCCAATCTCCACGCCGGGAGCCCGTCGTACGCCGCCGCGGAGCTGACCTGGGCGCTCCTGCTCGCCGCCGCGCGCCAGATCCCCCAGCAGATGGCCTCGCTGCGCGCCGGGCAATGGCAAAGCGGCGTCGGCACCACGCTGCGTGGCAAGACGCTCGGGGTGTTCGGCTACGGACGCATCGGCACCGCGGTGGCCGGCTACGGGCGCGCGTTCGGCATGGACGTGATCGTGTGGTCGAAAGAGTCCTCGCGCGCCCGCGCGCGCAAGGACGCCTACGAGACCGCGCGAGATCAGCGGTCGTTCTTCGCCGCCTGCGACGTCCTCTCGCTGCACCTGCGGCTGGTCCCCGCCACCCGAGGCGTCGTCACCGCCGCCGACCTCGGCGCCATGAAGCCCGACGCGCTGCTGGTCAGCACGAGCCGCGCCGGACTCATCGAGCCCGGCGCGCTCGTCGCGGCGCTGCGCAGCGGACGCCCCGGCGGAGCCGCAGTCGATGTCTACGAGCGTGAGCCGCACGCCGGCGACGACCCGCTGACCATCTTGGACAACGTGGTCTGCACCCCGCACATCGGCTATGTCACGCGCGAGGAGTTCGACCTGCAGTTTGCCGACGTCTTTGACCAGATCAATGCCTATGCCCAGGGGCGGCCCCTCAACGTCATCAACCCCGACGCGCTCAGCGCGGCGGCCCGCCTTCGCTAGCAGCGCAGCGGCGCGACACGGCCCGGCCGGACGGTCAGGGATGAGACACAGGGTGAGACATCGAGTCCGGGTCGGTGAACACGACCTCGCTGATCTGCGGCGGCGACATCCCCTACGCCGACAACAACACGGACCGATGGCGGTCATGGCCCCGAGCCGCGCGCCGGATCGACGAACTAGGGTGGGGGGATGGATCGGGTTGCTCTTGACGAGATGGTTCGGGCGTTCCTTGAGGAGGATGTCGGCTCGGGTGACGTGACGACTGCGGCGACGGTGCCCGCGGGAACGCGGGCTCGGGCGGTCATCACGCAGAAGCAGGACGGGGTGCTCTCGGGAGTCGACGCCGCGACGGCGACGATCTTGGCTGCGGACCCCGGTGCGACGGTGACCGCGCTGGTCGCCGACGGGACGCACAGCGTCAAGGGCACGCCGGTGCTCACCGTCGAGGGCAGCGCTGCGGGGATCCTCATGGCCGAACGGACGGCGCTGAACCTGCTGCAGCGGCTCAGCGGGGTCGCGACGCTCACCGCCGCGTACGTCGCCGCGGCCGGGGAGACGACCACCAAGGTCCGCGACACGCGCAAGACGACGCCGGGGCTGCGGCTACTCGAGAAGGAGGCAGTCGTCCACGGGGGCGGCCACAACCTCAGGATTGGCCTATACGACGAGATCCTCATCAAGGAGAACCACATCGCAGCGGCTGGCGGCGTCGCCAACGCGATCAACGCGGCCCGCGCGGCGCATCCGACGCTGCTGATCGAGTGCGAGGTCCGCGACCTCGCCGAGCTTGAGCAGGCTCTCGACGCGCAGGCGCCGCGCGTGCTGCTCGACAACATGACCCCCGAAGAGCTCACAAACGCCGTGCAGTTCACCAACAACCGAGCCGAGACGGAAGCCAGCGGCAACGTCAGCCTCGACACGATCCGGGAAATCGCCCAGACCGGCGTGACCTTTGTGTCGGTGGGTGCGCTCACGCACTCGGCCCCCGCCCTGGACCTCTCCCTCATCCTGGAGCGCCTGCCATGACCTCAGATCTCCATGCACGTCGCATTGTCGCCGACCCCAGCGACCAAGAGCCTTGATCGCGCGCGACCTCGGAACCATGGCGATACACGGAAGGACTACGATCCGAGATCCTGGGTTATGCAAACCCGGCAAAGGTTGCCGGGTGCACCACTAGCCCGCCGCCTTGCGCATGCACGCGCTCACGTCGTGGGCGCCGGTCGCGGACTTCAGGCAGCTGGCGATCTGCACCTGCATGGCTGTGGGGACGTGCGCGGTCGCCACGCAGAGCAGCACGTCGGCCGGCTTGCCGGCGCTCTGGTCGACGCACCGGCGCGCCGCGCTGGGGGCGGTGGCCGCAGCGGCGGCAGGTGCCGGCCTGACCGCCTGGGTCTGCGTGGCCGCGGGCGCGCCTGCGGCGGGGGTCGAGTCCTTCCTCGTGGCCGCCCCTCCCCCGCAGCCGGCCACGGCCGCGGCGGCGACCACACCGGCGATGCCCAGTAGCCGTCTCACGCCGCCCCGCAGGCGACGAAGCACATGCCCGGAATCTCCAGCGACCCGTCGGACTGCAGGTAGGCGGCAATCGACCGCCGGGCGGCGGCCTCGATCGCATCGGCCCTGATTGGCGGCAGCGCAGCGAGCATGGCGGCCAGCGGCCCCGCCAGTGCCGAGGTCTGCCGCCACCAGGCCTCGACCGAGGGCGCGCACAGGGTCGAGGAGACCTCCTCGATCTCCAGGTCGTTCCAGCCGCCGCCGTGCAGCGCCGCCGCCAAGCTGTCGACATCGTCGAGGGCGAAGGGCCCGGGCAGCCCGGCGGGCGGCATCGGCGCCCCGAGCTCGGCGCTGACCGCGTCGAAGATCGCCCCCAGCCACGGGTTGCGCGCACGCGGCCCCCACACCGAGACAACGGCACGGCCGTCGGGGCGCAACACCCGGCAGATCTCCCGAGCGGCACGCTCGGGGTCGAGCACGAGCATCAGGCCTTCACGGCACAGCACGGCGTCGAACACGCGATCTGGCGCCGCTATGGCCTCGAGGTCAAGGATGCGCGGGGTGACGTTGTCGAGCCCCGAGCGCTCCGCACGCGACCGCGCGACGGCCACCATCTCGGGCGCGACGTCGCTGAGGACGACCTCGCCGGGGGCGACGCGGGCCGCCGCGGTCAGGCCGAGGCCGCCCGCCCCGCAGGCCAGCTCCAAGACGCGGCGACCGGGGCGCAGCCTCGCGGCCCGCAGCATGGCGTCGGTGACGCGATGTGCGCGGGCGTCACAGAAGTCGGCGTGCTGCTCCCAGCTCGACGCCGCCGAGCCCCACATCGCGTGCAGGCCCAGACGTAGCTGATCGGCTTCCGAATTTATTGTGCTCATCAGTAAAGCTCCTGTGGTTGTGAGACAGAGACGTGGGAATCCGGTCGCGTCGCTCGCCACTGCGATGCGAGCACGGCGTGGATGCAGACCGTCGTCCACTCGCCCTTGTGCCAGTCGGCGTCGACGAGCTCTGCTTCGCGGCGAAAGCCGAGCGCATCCACGAGCCGTCGCGCCGGCAGGTTGCGCGCGTCGATCTCGGCGATCAGGCGGTGCACCGCGTGGTCATCGACGAGGTGGTCGAGCAGGGCGCGCAGCGCCTCGGCGGCCAGGGCCCGCCCCTGGGCGGTCGGCGTCAGCGTGATCCCGAGCTCGGCGCTGCCAAGCCAGTCTTCGCGCAGGCGCACCGCGCAGTCGCCGAGCATCATGCCGTCCACGCGGTCGACGATCGCCAGCTGAAACCAGCGCCCCGGCGCGCCGAACGCGCCGTCGCTCTGCTCGGCGAGCAGGCGGGCGGCGTCCTCGGGCAGGTAGGGCAGGCTCCAGCCCTGATAGCGGGCGACCTCGGGCACGTTGCGGTAGCCGACAAACGACGCCATGTCCTCGCCGCTCAGCAGACGAAGGATCAGCCGGTCGGTGATCAGATGCGGTAGACGGCCCATCGCACCATGGTGGGTGCGGGTGCCCGACGCGGCAATTGGAGACCTCCCGACGCCGGCCGCCGCAACGCGGGCCGGCGCGGGCCGGCGCGGCCCCGTTCGCGGGCGTTTACCGATTGCAGGTCGGGCGAACACCGTCGAGTCTTCGGTCGATGTCCTCCTTTCTCATCGCGACGATGCCCGCCACCGGGCACGTCGCCCCCGCCCTGCCCATCGCCCGGGCCCTGGTCGATCGGGGCCACGACGTCTTTTGGTACACCGGCGCGATCTACCGCGATCTGATCGAAGCGACCGGCGCCACGCACCTGCCCATCGCCAAGGCCTATGACTTCGGGGGCCTGGGCATCGACGAGGCATTTCCGCAACTGACCGGGCTGACCGGCATCGCGATGGTGCGCCAGGCCATGCAGCGCGTCTTCATCGACTGCGTGCCGACCATGCTCGCCGATCTGCAGGCGATCACCGCCGAGCACCGGTTCGACGCAGCGCTGTCTGAGCCGCTCTTTGCCACCACACGAGTGCTGCACGAGCTCGGAGGACCGCCCTGGGCCACGCTCGGCATCACGATGCTCGGCACCTACAGTCGCGACACCGCCCCCTTCGGGCCGGGCCTGTTCCCGCTGACCGGCGTTCGCGGACAAATCCGCAACACGGTCATGAACGCCGCGCACCGGCGCATCCTCTTCGCGCCGGTCACGCGCCGCTATGAGGCCGTCCGCGCGCAGGTCGGGCTGCCCCGGCTCGGCACGACCTTCCTGGACTCCTTCACGTCACCGTTTCTGTACCTACAGGGCACCGTGCCGTCGTTTGAGTACCCGCGCAGCGACCTGGCGCCCCAGCTGCACTTCGTCGGACCGCTGCTACCCGAACCTCACGAGGGCTTCACCGCGCCCGACTGGTGGAGCGAACTGGACGACAGCCGGCCCGTCGTGCTCGTCACCCAGGGCACGGTCGCCACCGACCCGCGTCAGCTTCTTGCCCCGGCGATCCGCGCGCTCGCCGCCCGCGACGTCCTGGTCGTCGCGACCAGCGGCGGCCCGACCGGCCCGGTGCTCGACGCGCTGGGCGGCACGCTACCGTCCAACACGCGCCTCGAGCAGTTCGTGCCCTACGACGACCTGATGCCCCACGTCAGCGTGCTGGTCACCAACGGCGGCTACGGCACCATGCAGCAGGCACTGGCCCGTGGCGTCCCCATCGTCGCCGCCGGCGCGACCGAGGACAAGCCGGAGACCACCGCGCGGGTGGCCTGGTCGGGCGCAGGCATCCGCATCAAGACCCAAAGCCCGAAGCCCGACCAACTGGCCGAGGCGGTCGACGCCGTGCTGCGCAAGCCCGACTATCGCTCCCGCGCCGAGGCGATCGCGACCGAGATGGCCGGCTACGACGCGCCGAGCACCTGCGCAACGCTGCTCGAGGCGCTCGCGAACACGGGCACGCCGGTGCTTCGATCGACCCCTACGACCGTCCGCGCCGCCTCGCGCTGACGCCGTGGATGGTGATGGTCTTGGTCGCGGTCTTGGCCTTCTTGGTGCCCTTGGGCGTGAAGCTGACCTTGACCTTGATCTTGGCGTTGTGGCCGTGGGCCAGGCTGCTGCGCAGGGTCTTGCTGATCGGTGCAGCGATCGTTGCGACGTTGGCGTCGCTGATCGTCTTGGTCTTCTTGGTCAGGCCCTTGCCGGTGACCGCGACCTTGCCGGCGGCCAGGCCGGAGATCGTCACGTTCAGCGTCTTGCTGCTGTGGCTGGTCTTGGAGACGCCGAGCGTGCACGGTGTGCTCATCGTCACCGCGGCGTCGGGAATCTCAGCGCCGTTCTGGCCGTTGAGATCCGCGTCAGCAACCTGGTTGGACGTGCATAGGTTGGCATCTGACACGACCAAGATCCCGTGCTTGCCGCCGTCGATGTTCAACTTGAAGTTGGTCACCGGAGCGTCGGGCACGTTGTCAAACGTCGTGACCAACCGGTCGTTGGCGACCTCCGAAGAGGCGTGCAGGGCGACCTTGATCCCGTTCTCTCCGATCAGCGGCACGTAGAGCTTGGGCAGGGTCTTGTGAACCCTGCCGGCAGCATCGGTGCGCTCACCGCGGACGAAGTACACCGGCCCGGTCAGCGGCTGCTTGAGGATCGGAGCCACCGCCGTCGCATGACCGATGATCGACTTCGCCGGGCAGTTGTCCGCCGCGGCATCAGCCGGCTCGCACAGCCCGTTGGCGTTATCAGGATCCAGCGCCATCGACAGCGGCAACGCGACCTTGACGCGCTGGGTGTTGGCCTGATTGACATCTGACTGCGTCAACGTCGCCGTCAGTGCCGGATGCTTATCGTCGGTCGTCTGCCCCTTGCCCGTCAACGCCAGCGCGAGCTTGGGCGTGTAGTCCAAGTCCCGGCAGCCACCGATCCCGAACGGCACCGACAGATCAACCGTCTTGCCCTCGTTCTGCGAGAAGCCCTCACCCTGATCGTTGACCGGACCCACCACCGGGATGCCGTGGTCGTCAACTCCAGCCGACGTGATGTGCCCAAGCACTTGACTCTGCGTGCAGTTCGTCGGGTTGCGGGTGAAGTTCGGCCGGTCGATCGTGACATTGACCTGCCTGACCCGAAGAGGGATCCCCTGGAGGATAAGTGGAAGGGGATCTGAGACAACCCGGACCTGGGTTGTCGTCCGATCGATGTAGATACCAGCACGGACCACAACCGTGCCCAGGTCGAACGGTCCCGCCTGCCCGGCCGTGGGCACAGCGATGACCAGGCCGAACGGCGCGTCCTTGTAGGGACCGGTCAGGTACACGTTGCCGGTCAGCCCCAGCGGCTGCGCCCCGGGACCCGACAGCACCGACGTCGTGCCGATCTTGCTCGCGGCCGGGCAGGAGCCGGCATCGGCCGGCGTCGGATCGCACTTCGGAACCGAGCCGATGTTCGCGAGCAGGCCCGGCGGCAGCGCCGTGCTGATCTGCGACAGCAACGGCATGCCGTCCGCCCGCGTCAGCGTGAAGGAGAACGGCGAGTCCTTCCCGGCGAGCGGGTTCGTCGTGCCGGCTCCGATTGCCGGGCTGAACCTACCGAGGCCTGGCGTACAGGCGACGTTGTAGGGGTTCGAGACGTCGACGACGGTGCCGTTCCAGCCGGTGAGCTTCGAGGTGATGGTGTAGTCCCCGCAGGCGGCCGGTGTGGCCAGAGGCGCACGCGGCCCGCCCTTCAGCGAGAGCTTCAGCCTCGAGAACGGCAGCTGCGGGTTGTTGTCAAACGTCGTCGTCAGCTGTCCCGTCTGCGGATCGGCGGCAACCCGACCAGCAAGCTTGATCACGGCACCGTCAGCCGTTGCGTCGATGTACATCGCGAGCAGGGTTCCGAACGGGTTGTCTCCCTGCGCGGCGAGAAAGACGCTGCCCTTGACGGGATCGCCCAACAGCGGGCTGTCGATCTCGACGCTTCCGATCTTCGAATAGTCGGGGCACTCGCTCGGTTCCCCGCTCTTGAGGCCGAACTGCGCGGCACTGCAGCTGCCGAGACCGTCGGCGGCACTCGGGTTGACAGACATACCCTGCGGCAGCGTCACCACGGTCTTTCTCAAGTCAGCCTGCGCGAGGCCGATCGGCGAGGCGAGCGTGTCCTGAGGAATCGCGATTGCGAGATCCAACCCGGTCGGGCTGTCAGGCGCGTTGCTGGTCGGCTGGACGGAGACGCTTGGGCTGAACTTCACCAGGTCGCAGCCCGTGTTGCGCAGCGGCGGGCCCCAGTCGCTTCGCGCCCACGGCCAGCCTGGCAGGTCGTGCGCGGCGAACGAGTCGGTTTGCCATGCGCCCGGGTGGAGCCACGAGTCGACCGAGAGGCCCCAGGTTTGCGTCGTCGAGCATGACGTGCTGTTGCGCAGGAACGACGCGGGGGGCGAATTACTCTGGCACGCGGAACCGGCATCGTGCCACGGCGGCTCTGAGTTCGGGCACGGGCGCTCGAAGGTGTGGCTCGGGTCAGCCGGCACGCCCCAGAACTGGGTTCGAATACCCGAAACGCCAAGGGCTTCCGGGATGTCGCTCGACACTACCGAGAGTCCGTAGTTCCCGTCGGCGCGGACCTTCCCCTTGAGGACGATCGGCACGCCCTGGAAGTTGAATCCGACCGCCCCAGGACTACCGGGCGGCGGAACGAGGTTGAAGAGCGGGAAGGGTCCGAGCGGAACACTGTTGAAGTCCCCCCCGCCGCCGATGGTGACCCAGACCAGGCCGACCTGCGAGTCCGGTGAGCAGAGCGGGAAACCCTCCGGAACGGCGCCGCGGACATGCGACATGTCCGCGTAGGTGCAGTTCGGCACCGCTTCTGGGTCTGCGACGAGGCCCGGCGGCAGGTCAACCGTCGCGTCCTTGAGCGGCTCCACGGGTGTCCAATCGCCCGTGAAGTTGTTGTTCGTGTTCGTGCCGTCGAAGCCGCGATTGAAGTCGATCTCGGTATCGACGCTGTACGGGTGGCCAGCAGCCTGGGTGAACGCGTTGCGGCCATCGGCCGAGGAGAAAAGTTGTGCGTCGAAGCTGTCGATGCCGAATCCCGGCGCGTCGTTGGACACCTGCGTCGGATCGCCGATCGTCTCGTCCGGCGCACCGCCGCCGGAGACGTGGAAGACGGGTGTCAGGGTCCCGCTGGCGTTCGGAGCGACCGCCACGGTGATGACGACGGCCAGAGGGGTGGCGCTCCTCTGCGGCGTGCTCACCTTGCAGAGGACTTCAGACGATCCGGCGACCGGAGACGTCCCGTCGCCGCCGGTGCAGCTAAACGAATCACCGAACCGGTTGGCCGGCTCCGCCGCGCTCTGGGCGATCATCCCCGCCGGAAGCGAGGCGCGCAGGTCGACCTCGCCGCTCGTCGGATCAGCAAGGTCGATCGGCGTCACGAAGAAGTCGATCGTCTGGCCCGGCGTCGCGACGGTGTTCGCCATCGACCAGAGGGTGAACTTGGGCGGAACCGCCGCGGCGGCTGCGGGCACCGCCACCGTGAGCGCTGCGAGCACGATGAGAAGAACGCGCACGCGCGCCAGGACAGCGGACCGGTAGGTGCGAATCATCTCTGGTTACCGGCCCTTTCCGTTCGAGCGAACGTGCGCTTTGTGCGTCGGTTTCCTGACGCAGCGCACGCCCTTCTTGGTCTTGTGTCGTGCGTAGCCTCGGCGGCACCGCTTCAGCTTCGCCTTGGGCTTGCTCTTTGCGACCTGCGCAACGCGGTACGGCGTCGGATTGCCCTGGCCACTCACCAGCGAGCTGGCCGGTGTCACCCGATCCTGGGCCGTGTGAGGCGCGGCCTGGCAGGCGTCGCCTGCGCAGCTCGTGGCCGGCACGGGCTCGGGGAGGCCGCCACCGACGCGTGCGTCGTAGACGTCGTAGTTTCCGTCGGTGTCCCAGCCGGTCAGCCGGTCGCGGGTCGCGAAGAAGACGTCATCGCCGCTCGTACTGGCGTCGAGGAAGTGTGAATCGTCGTCGCCCTGGCCGCTCGAGACGAGGTGGACCTGCCCGACCGAGGCGTCGTACTCATAGACATCGAGCTTGCCGTTCGTGTCGCCCGGCACGAGCGCCTCGCGTGTGTCGAAGAAGGCTCGACTGCCATCGTCTGAGAGCGAGTGGACGAGATACGCGCTGTACCCCATGACGCTACGCGCGTCCTGACGCTGGTCGAGCGCGTCGCTCGTCTCGACGGCCGACGTGCATGAGAGGCAGGCGCCGTGCCCAGTCCGTGCGCTCCACAAATAGAGGTTGGCGCAGCGGTCCGTCGAGTGGTAGTTGCCCGGGCAGTTCCCGCGTTGCCCGTCCAGCGTAGGCGCGCCTTGGGCGATTTCGAGCAGCACCGTGTCGCCGTCGGGGGAGACCCGCGCCTGCTGCCCCAGGGGAACGCGACTCTCGTTCCCGTTGAGGTCGTCGTCCCCGGTCGATGCCGTCGCGACGAACGTGGTCGCGGCGTCATGCCAGCGATAGACCCACAGGCTGGACAACCCGTTGAGGGGGTCAGCGGGAGACAGGCGCGCGGCGGTCATGAAGTAGACACTCGATCCGTCATCGCTGGCCTGTCCGACGATGGCGTCAAAGTCCGGGGTGATGAACGTCAGGTGGTGCCCTTGTGCGTCGGGGACCACGCTGTAGCGGTAGAGAAAGGTCCCAGATCCATGGGCATCATCGGTCAGGCCTTCGGCAGACGAGAAGTAGAGGTAGCTGAGGTCCTTCGAGGCCGTCTGGAACGTCGACGGCAAGTGCGGCGCGGGCGCGCCGGTCGTCCTCTCGCTTTTGTCGATCTGGATGGTCTCTTGCCCGTTCACACGCATGTACACATCCGTCACGGTGCCGGGTGCCGTCGGGTCGACGTGGTTCGGCGCCGTGAACTCGGCACGCGAGCCGTCGGCGGAGACACTTTGAAGCGCGTAGCCGCTGTTCGTGCGGTCGCTGCCGGCAATCGACGTCGCTGCGATGCACGGCGGAGCCCCGCAGGCACTGTCCGGTAGCACGCCCGCGACGCGCAGGCCTTGATCGCTCGACTCGTACAGCTTCGGTAGGCGGTTGTCCGGACTGCCGTCCGTCAACGCGTACGCCGACTCGAAGAAGACGTGCGAAAAGTCCGTAGACGCACCGGTGAACAGGTTCAGGAACGTGCTGGGGTCGTCAACGGTGTAGCTGAGTGGCGACGTGCAGGCGGGACAGGGAGACAGGAGGTCGTATGTGCCCGGGCCCGGCTTGTCGAGGTCGCGGCGCAGATACAGATTCGGCACACCGCCGATCAGCGGATCCGGCGTGAGCGCCTCGAACGGGCGGAAGATGCCCGTCGTGAGGTCAGGCGACAGATCCTCGGCGTAGCTCGAGAAGAAGCCGCCTGCCGCGAGTTGCTTGTAGGTCGGAGCCTTCGCGGTCGAAGGGGTGATGCCGTGCGTCTGCCATCCAGACGTGCCGGGCTCGGCGCTCCGACGCGCCACGAACTCGGTGACGAGACTTCCGCCCGGCGCATCCCCAAACGGAGCGAGCGCGGTGAACTTCACCGCGTCGCCCCTCGCGGCGGCCTGCGTCCACCCGGCGATCGTCACGACGTCGTTGCCATTCTTGTCGAGCGGCGAGACCATCTCGTACGCCCGGCAATCGGGCAGGAACTGCACGTTCTGCTGTGTCCGAGCCGCCGCGTTCCCACAACCGTCCGCGCGTGCCGCAGACGGCCCGAAGACGCATGTCGGAGCGATCACGAGGACCAGCGCGAACGCCGCAGGCAGTCGACGAATCGCACGCGCTCGCGCGAGAACAGCAACGGTCGAGTACTGCGGCATGACGGGGGTGCTCCGTGGGTTGGTTTGCAGAAGGCGTTCGGACGGGCTCATCGCTGGGTCCCCTTCCGCGCGAAGGTCACCCTGCGGGTCAGGCTGCGCCCGTGACCATCGCGAGGGGTGAAGTCCAGCGTGTAGCTGCACGCGAGTGTGTGTGGGCGCCGCAGCAGTCGCTTGTGACCGGTGGGACTCAGGGCGAGCACGATGGTCGTGGTCCCGGCGCCGACCGACTTGCTGACGGTCTTCAGGAGGGATCCTGCGGCGCGCAGCCGGCCGGCCTCAGGGACGCGAACGGTGACCCGCGCGCTCGCACCGCGCACCCGGGTCGAGACGACCGAGAAGCGGTTGTCGTGGACGGTGAAGGCGACCGTGTTCGAGTCCTGGCCGCAACTGAGCGTGAGCGTGGTGCTGCCGGCAGCCGCTGCCGGGACCGTGAAGGTCACGCCGCTGGCGCTCCAGCTGTCGGGGTAGAGGTTGAGGTTGCCGAGGCGGATCGAGCCGGCGGCCCCCAGATCGCTGCCGGTCACGTGCGCCACGAGGCCGGCATCGGCCGCCTTCGGAACGTCGATGTGCGGCTGTGTGCAGCCGTAGGACGGCGGACTGGGATCACCATCGCCGGCTCCATGCGGTCCGCTCGCCACCGCAGCCGGAGTCGAGAAGGTAAGCGGCACGCTTGTCGCCGCAGCGCCTGCGGCCTCGACACGAAGCTGAACGGTGAAGGTGCCGTGGGAGGGCAGGTCGTCGAGTGAGGCGGCAACCACGCCATCGGGCGGCACAGGACCGGCCGGTGTGTCGCTCTGGTACGGGTTGTCGACGCCCGCGACCTCGAAGCTGTAGGTCCCGTCGAATCCCTGTAGATCGGCGCTGCCGTGGAGCGTGGCGGCGTTCTGGGAGATGGCGGTCGGGGAGCTGATAGCGGCCGTCGGCGGCGGCGTGTGGAAGGAGCGCTCGGCTCCTGCGACCTCGCCACCGCTCGTCCGCGCGATCAGCCGGAAGTGGTAAAGCCGACCGAGGAGGAGTCCAGAGAGATCGGCGTGCACCGGGACCGGAGAGGTCCCCTGGCCGATTCCAGCCGCGCCGGGGTCGGCACACGGAGCAAGCGAGGCATCGGCGAAGCCGTCGGTCTTGAAGTCCGCATCGACGACGTACTCGAAGTGGCAATCGCCGGCCGGCAGGTGGTTCGGGTTCACTACGCCGTTGAGGGTGGCCGAATGGGCGCCGACGGCCGTGGCCGCTGTGGTCTGCGTGCTGGGCGGCCCGCCGTAGGCCAGTGGTCCGTAGGCGTCGAGTTTGGTCGCTGATAGGACGACGATCGCGCCAGCATCCGGGGCGGCGGTCGGCGCGACCGCGACATCTGAGGGGCTGCCGTCAGCGAACGAGTCGTTGAGCTGCGTGACGTAGGTGCCCGACGCCTCGAACTCATCGACGACAAGGTGCTGGACGTCAAAGACAAAGACATGGCCGGTCGCCTGGTCAACGGCGATCCCCGAGCCAAAGCTGCCGAACCCGAGACCACCGTCGGGGGTCGTCTGCGGCGCGGCCGTGCCATCGATCGTCGCCTTGGGATGACCGGCGAGATCGGAACCGGCAAAGACGTAGACGCTCGAAGTCGAGCCGTCCTCGGCATAGACGTCGTGATCGGCACCAAAAACGTCAAGACCAAAGTACGCAGCACCCGCGACACCCGTCCCGATCGTCGCATCGATCAACGTGCCATCGGGCTGGTAGGAGGAGATGTGGTTGCCCTGGGCGAGGTAAACATCATCATTGGACGGATCGACGGCGACGGCAAAGTTCGTGCCGCCGTCGAGGACCCCGGTGCCATTGACGGCACTGTCAGGGCTATAGGTCGTCGACGCACTCGGCGGATAAGCCGACGGCTTGAGCTTGGTCACCGCGCCCTCCCACGCGTTGACATAAAGATTGCCGGCCGAGTCGACAGCCAGACCACAAGGACCCGCCACCGCAGAGATCGTCGTCAACAACGTCCCCGACGGGTCATACACACTGACACCAGAATTGAAGTCCGAAACATACGTGTCACCCGCCCCATCAACCACCGTGCCACAACCATCGCCATACCCCGACTGCGACAACGAATCCAAACGCGGATGAGCCGGTACGGGAAGTGGTCCGTAGGCGTCGAGTTTGGTCGCTGATAGGACGACGATCGCGCCAGCATCCGGGGCGGCGGTCGGCGCGACCGCGACATCTGAGGGGCTGCCGTCAGCGAACGAGTCGTTGAGCTGCGTGACGTAGGTGCCCGACGCCTCGAACTCATCGACGACAAGGTGCTGGACGTCAAAGACAAAGACATGGCCGGTCGCCTGGTCAACGGCGATCCCCGAGCCAAAGCTGCCGAACCCGAGACCACCGTCGGGGGTCGTCTGCGGCGCGGCCGTGCCATCGATCGTCGCCTTGGGATGACCGGCGAGATCGGAACCGGCAAAGACGTAGACGCTCGAAGTCGAGCCGTCCTCGGCATAGACGTCGTGATCGGCACCAAAAACGTCAAGACCAAAGTACGCAGCACCCGCGACACCCGTCCCGATCGTCGCATCGATCAACGTGCCATCGGGCTGGTAGGAGGAGATGTGGTTGCCCTGGGCGAGGTAAACATCATCATTGGACGGATCGACGGCGACGGCAAAGTTCGTGCCGCCGTCGAGGACCCCGGTGCCATTGACGGCACTGTCAGGGCTATAGGTCGTCGACGCACTCGGCGGATAAGCCGACGGCTTGAGCTTGGTCACCGCGCCCTCCCACGCGTTGACATAAAGATTGCCGGCCGAGTCGACAGCCAGACCACAAGGACCCGCCACCGCAGAGATCGTCGTCAACAACGTCCCCGACGGGTCATACACACTGACACCAGAATTGAAGTCCGAAACATACGTGTCACCCGCCCCATCAACCACCGTGCCACAACCATCGCCATACCCCGACTGCGACAACGAATCCAAACGCGGATGAGCCGGTGACGCCTGTGCTGATCCAGAGAGCGCGAGTACCGCGAAAACCGCGGCGACTGCTGCCGCACGCATCCTCATGCCACCGCTCCTGCGTTCGGTGGCGACGGGGTCGCCAGACGCGACTGGGTGAACACACGAACTCCTTCGGAAGGGAACTTGTCCTGCGGAAACTGAGCGGCGTGAGCGGATCGCAGGCTCACGGTTGTCGCGATCGTCTTGTGGCTGCCCTGCGGCGTGAAGGTCACCCTCACGCGACTCGGGCGGCCGTGGCCGGTGCGCTTGGCGGTGACCGTCGCGACCGTCGCGGCCTTGATCGTGCGACTCGTCTTCCTGATGCCCTTGCCCGTGATCGTGAGCTTGCCGACGCCCAGACCACTGACCTTGAGCGTCACCGACCGCTTGCCGACCTTCTTGGACAAGACCTTCAGACCACACGCCGGGGTCGCCAGCGTGACCGTGGTGTCGGCGGTCTTGCCGTTCTGGCCGTTGATCTGCTGATCGGCGACCTGGGTGGCCTTGCAGATGTCGGTGCCCGAGACCACCAGGATCCCGTGCTTGCCACCGGCGATGTTCAACCTGAAGCTCGACACCGGAGCGTCGGGCAGGTTGTCGAAGGTCGTCACCAAGCGCCCGCCGACAACACTGGACGTGCCGGTCACGTTGAGCCGCACCCCGTTCTCGCCCGTGAGCGGGATGACGAGCTTGGGCAACGTCCGAATCTCACGACCCGACTTCGGATCCTTACGGATGTTCTTGACGAAGTAGACCGGCCCGGTCAACGGCTGATTGAGGATCGGCGTCCGCGCGGTGGCGGTTCCGACGATCGACGCCTTCGGACACGTCGGATCGTCCTTAGACCCATCAGCGAACTCACACAGCCCATTGGCGTTCTCGGGATCCAACGCCAACGACAACGGCAAACTCACCGTCACCTTCTTCAGGTTCGCCTGCCCAAGCGGCTGGGTCAGATTCGCCACGACCGCCGGGTGCTTGTCATCAGTCGTCTGGCCCTTGCCCGTCAACGCGATCGCCAACTTGGGCTTCAGGTCCAAGGCGGCGCACTCGCCGACCTGGAAGCGAGACGAGACATGCGCCGTCGCTCCAGACGTCGAGCCGACCGTGCCGGCGACCTCCTTCTCGGCGCAGCTCGTCGGGTTGACGATGAAGTGCGGCCGGTCGATCGCGACGCGCACCTCGCGGACGTCGAGCGGAATCCCTTGCAGGATCGTCGGAAACGGGTCAGAGACGACGTGCAGCTGCGCGGTGACGCGATCAACCTCGACCTTCGCCCGCACGACGACGTCGCCGAGGTCAAACGGACCCGCGACCGCAGGCACGACGATCGAGAGCCCGAACGGGCCGCCCTTGTACGGACCGGTGAGATAGGCGCGCCCGTTGGTGATCCAGAACGGGTTCGTGCCCGCACCGGCCGCGACCGCGACCGACCCCAGCTTCGAAGCGTCGGTGCAGGTACCGGCGTTCGCGGCGCTGTCGGAACACTGAGACGCGTTTACGATCCGGCCCGTGACACCGGTCGGCATGTCGACGGTGAGGTTCTGCAGCTCCTGATCCTGGTCGGTGCGCGAGAGCCCCAGCTGGAAGGAGCTGTCCGCTCCGGCGACCGGATCCTGCGTTCCCGCCGTCAGGCGCGGCGCGAAACGCGGTGCCGGGCAGGGCGCGCCGTGCCCGTCTGCGCTGATCGTGAAGTCGCTGTCTGACGTTGCGACCTTGTCACTCCAAGACGTCAGTACGGCGTGGGTCTTGTAGGTGCCGCAGGTCGGTGTCACGAGCGGTGCTCGCGCTCCGCTCTTGAACTCGAGGTGCAGGTTTGAGAACGGGAGCTGCGGGTTGTCGTCAAACGTCGCGGTCACCTGGCCCGTGGTCTGGTCCATCTCGATCTTGCCGGGCAGCTTGATGATGATCCCCGGCCCCTTCGCGACGAGGTAGATCGAGACCAGCGTGTCGAACGGGTTGTCGTGCGGCGCCGCGAGGTAGATCGATCCGGTCACCGGCTTGTCGAGCAATGGTGTCTCGATCGTGACCGTGCCCAGCTTGGAGCTCTCCGGACAGGCAGGATCGTTCTGATCGAAACGGATGCGGTTGGGCTCCGCGAAGTTCGTCCCGAGCAGCCCGATCTGCGCCGACGAGCATGCTGCCAAGCCATCAGCGGAGGAGGGCGAGACGCTGACGCCCGCCGGCAGCGTGACGACGGCACGACGCAGGTCCGCCTCGCCGATCGAGCTCGGGTCATCCGTCTGAGGAAGCGTGACGTCAAACGTGAAACCAGTAGGCGCGCCGGCGACGGCGGGCGAGGTGGGAGCGCCCGTCAGCGCCGGATCAAACGCCACCTTGTCGCAGTCCGTCGTCCCCTGCTGCGGGCCCTGATCCGAGGGGGGCTCGGGGTAGGCCGGTGGGAGGTGGCTGAAGAACGTCGAGGAGCGGTAGACGCCTGGGTTATCCCACGAATCGATGCTCACAGTCGTCGGAAGTCCGACGCCTGGTGGAGTGCATGACGTCGGATTGCGCAGGAATGCCGAGAGCGGTTGCCCGCTTGTGCAATGGGGCCCGCCGAGCCACGGCGCCTCTTCGCCCGCGCACGCGCGTTCGCTGTCGTGGCTTGCCGCTGCAGGGACGCCCCAGAACTTGACAGTAGTGCCTGTGATTCCAAGCGTCTCGGGCACGTTCTTGGCGTCAATCGACAGGCCGTAGTCGCCATCGCTGCGGAGACGCGCGTCGAGGACGACCACAGTGCCGGAAACGTTGAATCCGAAGCGTGCAGGTGCATTTGCTGGCGGCACCATGTTGAACACCGGAACCGGGCCGATCAGGCTGCTCGAGAAGCGCAGGCCGTTCAAGCGGATCAACGACGTGCCCACCTGCGAGCTTGGCGCACACAACGGACGGGCGTCGAAGCCTCCTTGGACGAATGCAAGATCGGCAGCCGTGCATTGTGTAGCCCCGGTCGGGTTTCCGACGAACCCAGGCGGGAGGTCCACATGGATGTCTCGTACGGGCTCGACTGGCCAGAGATCGTCCATCGGCGTCGCAATTCGCGGATTCTCAGTCGTGTTGAACGAGACCGTAGTCGAGGCATCGAATGGATGGCCAGCCGCTTGTGTGAACGGATCCCCAGCGGGATCGGCGGAGACTTGGCCGTCGAATGCATCAACGCCGAAGGTCGGCGGCGCGGGAGTGACCGTTGTCGCGTCGATAGTCTGCCCCGTCGGATTCGATGGATCCCCGCCGACAACGGCGAACGACGCCTTCAGCTCGCCAGATGCCCCAGGATCGACGCTCGCGGTCAGGTGCAGCGGAACGAAGTTGCTGCAGCAGAGATCGGGCGCCGAGAACAGGTCTGCGCCGTTCGTGCATGTGACGTCAGTCGCCGGGAAGCTCGTGCCCGAGCAGTCCCAGTTCGTATTACTAAGCCCCAGTGGGTCAAGGCTCGTCACCTGGAGACCGCTGGGCATGTGCGCAGTAAATGTGAGCGGGTTGCTCACAAGGTCGGCATTCGCGTCTCCGACGTTGGTGATCTGCACGAGGTAGTGCAGCGTGCCACCTGGAGCCACCGTCGTGTTCGCCTGCGACTCGACCTGCCATGCCGGTGCCGCCGCTGCGGCGGAGGCCATCAGGCCGAGCCCGACGACCGCTGCGACGACCGCGACGACCGTCGCGCGTCGCGACCTCGCCCTGCGGCAGGATGCGCGTCGATCACGAACGTCCATCATCGTTCCTCTCGTCCCTCTTAACAGGCTCACTTTGCCCTCCGGTGATGAGCGGCGAGCGTGGTTCGAGCCTTGGCCTTCTTCGCCTGTTGGTGCGCGTGCTTCGACTTCCGCCTGACGCACACGACCTTGCGTCTCACGCGCTTGCGCACAGCGCCGCGACGACAGTGGACTGGCTTCTTTGGCTTGGACTTCGGCTTTGGCACGTTCTTGAGATTTCCGGCGCCTTGGAAGCCAACACTGCCGGGAACCAGCGCTCCCGGCTCGGACCCCAAGGCTCCTTGGCACACGTCTCCGCCACAGGTCGCCGGAGCACGCGGCGGATCGGGGAAGCCGCCCTCGACACGCGCATCATAGACGTCGTAGTTGTCGTCATGGTCCCACGGACTCAACTGCTGGCGGGTCACGAAGAACACGTCGTCTCCGTTCATGCTTGCGTCCATAAAGTACGCATCCTGGGGGGCCTTGCCATCCGACAGCAGATGGGGAGTCCCAGTCGGCACGTCGTACTCATAGACGTCAGGTCGCCCGTTCACATCGGCAGGGACGAGAGCCTCAGCCGTCGTGAAGAACACCCGGTGGCCGTCGGCAGAGATCACGCGGCCGAGATGGTTCGTCGTCTGCGAGCCGCCGCGGTTGAGTGCGGTGCCGTCGAACGCGTCGGTCGTTGCTTGTGCTCCTGTTGGGTTGCACGAGGCACACTTGAGCTGCTGCGTGTCGGCGCTGTAGACGTACAGCTCCCGACAACCGGTCCCGACATTCGCGTCGTGACACGTGCCCTGGTCGTAGCCGGTCGGGCCAATGGGCTCACCACTCGAGAAGACGAGGTGACGGCCGTCCGGTGTCACGCTAGCCTGCTTGACCACCTTCGACCAGTCGGCATTGAGATTATCGGGATCAGAGGCCCCGGGGAACTGAGTGACAAAGGTGACAACACCGTGATGCCACAGATAGATACCGAGAGCGCCGCCCAAGACAGGCTGCCCCGCCACCAGCTGACCAGATGCCGCAAAGTAGACGTAATCACCGTTTGCGCTTACGCCGATGACCCCATCGACATCATTGGACGGATCGGCCGGCTCGTGATCCACGTTCAGCAGCGTGAGATTATGCTGATCGGAGGCTGGGCGAGTCGCATCGTACATGTAGAGTTTCTGATCTCCGTTGATCGGCGCATCGTCCGTCAACGCTGCCTGCGTCGTGAAGAACAGACGCGAGTCGTCGACGCTCGCGTCCCAGTACGTCGCTGGGCCGCTCAGATTCGGATCGGGCACTGCGCGCTCCGATGCGTTCAACTGCACAGTCGCGCTTCCGTTCTCCCGCAGATACAGCTGACCGCAGAAGACGGAGGTCAGTCCACAACTCGTCTCGTGCACCATGAACACGACGCGCGAGCCGTCCTGGGAGATCACGTGCGGCGTGAGGAACGGCGAGGCGCCACCACCGCCCGTGCCGGCACCAGCGAAGGAGTTCGGCGCTGGCGTCCCGTCAGGCAAGATCCCAGCGATCCGCACCTGTCCGTTCAATGCCTCATAGAGCTTCACGTCGCCACCGGATGCATCCGGCGTGAGGTTCGCCGTCGACTCAAAGATGATGTGACCGAAGTCGTCCGATGCGCCCGCAAACCGCGGCTCCTGACCAAGCGGGAACGTGATCTTCGGGAGCGGAGTACTCGTCGCATCACACAGCGGACAGGGGCTCAGCAGGGAGTACGACCCACCGGCCGAGCGGAGATCCCGACGCAAGTAGAGACTCAAGACGTTCACCACGCTCGGCTCGGGACTCAACGGCTTCCAAGAGAGGAACACGCCCTTGGACAGATCTGCCGAGAAGCTCCCTTGGTAGCCAGGATCGACCCCGTTGATGAGGAGCGAGTAGGGAATTGGCTGCTGGGGCGGTGTGATGCCGTGTGTTGACCAGCCACTCGTTCCAGGGTTCGGATCGGAGGACCGCACACTCATGTACTCGGTCGCGACGCCAGTCCCGGCTACGTCGCTGAAGCCGTTTCGCGAGGTGAAGCTGACGGCGCTGCCGTCAGCCGCTGCTCGTGTCCGCTGAGAACTTGTCATCACGTCACCCCCGTTCTTGTCCGGCGGTGTCACGAGTTCGAACGCACGACAGTCGATCAAGTCTGCTGACGAGCCGATGCGATACTGCGCATTGGCGCACACCGCAGACGACGGCTGCGAAGTCGTCGTGAACGCCACGTCCTGCCCTGCGGTCGTCCCAGTGGCGTTATGGGCCACAAGTCGATAATGGTAGGTCGTGTTCGCCGCGAGCCCCCGCGCCTGCTGGTCAACGGACTCGATCTCCGCGCCCGATCCGGCGTCCGCATTCTGCGCAGCGGGCATGCTTGTCCCATACGCAGTCGTCGTGCCCAGCTCGAAGTAGTACGTCGTAGCTGCATGCTGCGGGTTGATAAGCCCCTCGAGCGTCACATGCGCAGGAGCGACGTCCTGAGCTTGCTGTGTGACGACCGACGGCGCGAGCGCCACGGTCGTGAAGAGCTTTACTGCTGATGCTGAGCGGGCGCCTGCGAGACTGGTAGCGACGAGTCGTACCTGCACGTCCTGATTCGGCACGAGTGTCGCAACCTCCTCAGTGACTGACACGTCGCTCGTGCCTGTGCCGAGATGCCCGCCGGGCGTGTTGTTCCAGCTCGCACCGCCGTCGGTCGAGTATTCGAAATGCCAGGACGCGTCGCTCAACGGATCCGTCCCCTGCGGGTTGACGATTCCGCTGAAGGTGGCATGGGTGCTGGTCACGTTAGAAGGAGGATCGATGTTCACCGTCGGATCGGGCACGTCAAGCGCCTGATAGACGTAGACCTTGTTGTCCGACGGGTTCGCGACGTACGCGTCGCCGTTCGCCGCGACGCCGATGCCTCCTTGTTGGCCGTCGGTCAGCTCGGCAGCACCGAAGCTGTTGAGCGGGGCCATCGCGCTGTCGTAGATGTTGACCCGTGAGCCATCGTCAACGTAGACATGGTCGTTTGTGCGATCCACCGCAACGCTGTTGCCAAAGCCGGCATCCAGCTGCCCAAGATCGGCGAACGGCGTGGCCGCGGTCGGTGCGTCGAACTTTTGGATGCAACCGCAGCCGCGTACGACATACGTGTGATCGCCGCTGTCGACGGCGAACCCGGCACTCGTGCCGTAGCCCGTGGTGTATTGCGTGAGGTAGGTCCCGCTAGCGTCAAACTCATCGACGACCCCGTCTGACTCATAGACCCACGCATTTCCAGCCGAGTCGACATCCACCCCGTAGATTCCTGCAAACGCCCCGCCCGGCGTGCTGGTCAGCTGACCCTGGTAGGCACCGGCCGAGCTGAACTCGTCGACGACGTCGGCTCCAGCATCGACGACGTAGAGGCGGCCTGTGGCCGTGCTTGCAGAGTTGTCGACCGCGACAGCCCCTGGACTCGCGAACGCGAAGAACCCGGCTGGCGTCGCGCCTCCGATGATCTGGGAGACATACATGCCCGCAGCCGTGAACTTGTCAACCACGTTGTGACCGAGATCGGCTACATAGACGTCGCCGCTTGCATCATCGATGGCGATGCCATTCGGGCCGCTGAACGCGCCATCCGGCGTCGCGCTCCCGTCAAAGCTCGCCGACAGCTGGTGCACCTGCACGGCTGACGCCGCT
The DNA here is from genome assembly GCA_963836485.1 of uncultured Conexibacteraceae bacterium. Classification (GTDB taxonomy): domain Bacteria; phylum Actinomycetota; class Thermoleophilia; order Solirubrobacterales; family Solirubrobacteraceae; genus Baekduia. The sequence continues at coordinate 372,196 of CAWIJS010000008.1, forward strand.
CCCGCCGCCACCCCACCGACCACAGCAGCAGCAAGCAGCAACCCAAGCCCCACGACGACCACGAAGTGCGCCGCAGCGCGGACCCTGATCCCCGTGACACCAACAGCAACGCGCATCCTGTCCAGTCCTCTCATCGACACAAACACACCGACACCCATCTCAGACCCCCTTCCAACCGGCCGACACCCAAGCGCCATCAGCCAACCGCCTCTTGACACTTGCTCATTGAGACTCCTTGGTCCCCGACCTAGGCGGCGTGAGCGGACCGCAGGCTCACCGTCGTCGCGACCGCCTTGCGGCTGCCCTGCGGCGTGAAGGACACCCTCACGCGACTCGGACGACCGTGGCCGGTGCGCTTGGCGGTGACCGTCGCGACCGTCGCAGCCTTGATCGTGCGACTCGTCTTCTTAATGCCCTTGCCCGTGATCGTGAGCTTGCCGGCGCCCAGACCACTGACCTTGAGCGTCACCGACCGCTTGCCGACCTTCTTGGACAACACCTTCAACCCACACGCCGGAGTCGCCAACGTGACCGCAGCATCGGCGGTCTTGCCGTTCTGGCCATCGATCTGCTGATCGGCAACCTGCGTCGCCTTGCAGATGTCGGTGCCCGAGACCACGAGGATCCCGTGCTTGCCACCCGCGATGTTCAGCGTGAAGCTCGAGACCGGAGCGTCGGGGAGGTTGTCGAAGGTCGTCACCAAACGCCCACCGACAACACTGGACGTGCCGGTCACGTTGAGCCGCACCCCGTTCTCGCCCGTCAGCGGGATCACGAGCTTGGGCAACGTCCGAATCTCACGACCCGACTTCGGATCCTTACGAACGTTCTTGACGAAATACACCGGCCCCGTCAACGGCTGATCGAGGATCGGCGTCCTCGCCGTCGCGGTCCCGACGATCGACGCCTTCGGACACGTCGGATCGTCCTTAGACCCATCAGCGAACTCGCACAGCCCCTTCGCGTTTTCAGTATCGAGAGCGAGACTGAGCGGCAGGCTGACCGTGACCTTCTTCAGGTTTGCCTGACCAGCCGCCTGGGTCAGACTCGCAACCACCGCTGGGTGCTTGTCGTCCGTGGTCTGGCCCTTGCCGGTCAGCGCGATCGCCAACTTCGGCTTCAGGTCCAGGGCAGCGCACTCACCGACCTGGAAGCGAGACGAGACTTGTGCCGTCGCTCCAGAGGTCGAGTCGACCGTGCCCTCGACCTGCTTCTCGGCGCAGCTGGTCGGGTTGACGATGAAGTGCGGCCGGTCGATCGAGACGCGGACCTCGCGGACGTCGAGCGGGATCCCTTGCAGGATCGTCGGAAACGGGTCGGAGATGACGTGCAGCTGCGCGGTGACGCGATCGATCTCGATCCTCGCTCGCACCACGACGTCGCCGAGGTCAAACGGGCCCGCGACCGCGGGCACGACGATCGAGAGCCCGAACGGGGCTCCCTTGTAGGGACCAGTGACGTAGGCACGCCCGTTGGTAATCCAAAACGGGTTCGTGCCCGCACCGGCCGCGACCGTCACGCCTCCGATCTTGGAGGCGTCGTCACACGTGCCAGCCTGTGCTGAGGCCTCAGGGCAGAGCGTCGTGGTGGAGATGCGACCGAGCAGCCCTCGCGGTGTCGCGACCGTGAGACCACCCAGCTCCTGATCCTTGTCGGTTCGCGTGAGCTCGACTGAGAACGCTGTACTCGCTCCTGCCATCGAATTCTTCGAACCGGCGACGAACCCGGGCGCGAAGCCAAGCGGCGCACACGGACCGCCATCAGCAGCCCGTGACACCACAAAGGAGGTCTTTGCACGGACCTCATGATCACTCCAGGCGGCGAAGTGGTCCGAAACGTCGTAAGTGCCACACTCGGGAGGGGTGACAAGAGGCGCCCCGGGGCCCCCATCGAAGGCGAGGTGAAGGTTCGAGAACGGCAATTGTGGGTTGTCGTCGAACGTGGTCGTGATCTGTCCCGTGCTCGGATCCGCTTCGACCTTGCCAGCCAGCTTCACCGTCACGCCCGACCCTTGCGCGACAACATAGAGACCGAGCAAAGTCCCAAACGGGTTTACGTGCGGCTGTGCGAGATACACCGACCCCGTCAGTGGCTCGTCCAGCAGCGGTGTCCGCAACGTCGCCGAACCAATCTTTGACGCATCTGGGCATGTCGGCCGTGCCGTCGTATGCAGGCCCAGTTGCAATGGCGTGCAACCCAGCAAACCTTCTGCCGACGACGGCGAGACGTTCACCCCAACTGGCAACGTCACCGTTGCACTTCGCAGGTCGGCCTCACCGATCGCCGTCGGATCGCTGCCCTGTGGCATTGCGAGATCGAACGCCACGCCCGACGGTACGCCAGCTCGCGTCGGCGCATCGGGCCGCACCGACAGCATCGGCTCAAACGGCTCTCGATCGCATCCAGTCGGCAGCATATGCCCGCCCTGGGTCAATGGTGGTTGGTCAGACACTGGCGGATTGGGATAGGCCGGTGGAGTATGAGAGACAAAGCTGCCGGTCTTCCAACTTGGATCGTTCAAGTCCGGCGTGCCATCAGCCATCACCCTGCCGGGCGCAACCCATGAGTCGACATGAAGCGTTGTCTGCAACCCATCCGCCGGCCCACCAGGCTGAGCTGAGCAGGACGTTGGATTTCGCAGCAACGCTCGCAACGGCGCACCGCTCGGGCACGACGGACCAGCTTGCCACGGCGAAAACTGTCCCGGACAAGCTCGTTGCGAATCGTGACTTGCATCAGCAGGCACACCCCAGAACGTCACCGTGGTGCCAGCTACGGCGAGTCCCTCCGGGATATTCGCTGACGTGACCGACAGTCCGTAGTCGCTTCCGCTCCGAACGCCCGCCGTAAAAGCAACCGCCGATCCATAGAGGTTGAAGCCGAACTCGGCCGGCACCCCGTCGGGTGGCACAAGGTTGTAGAGGGGAAGCGGCCCAGCGATAACCTTCCCGAGGCCCAGTGCCGTGCCCAATGCGCGCGCAGTGGCGATACCCACCTGAGACGTCGCGGGACAGAGCGGCTTGGGTGTGAGGCCATCAGAATTCACAAGCTCCGTGATTGTGCAGCGGTCGGCGACGGTTGGGTTTCCAACAACGCCCGGCGGCAGGTCCACGACCGCATCCTTTACCGGCTGCACTGGCCATAACGGCCCGAACCCTGACTGCGGGTTGTCCATCGTATTGAAATCGATGTAAGTCGACAGCTCGTAGGGGTGCGCACCCGCCTGGACTGACGGCGTCCCAGATGCATCGGAAGTCGTCTGGCCATCGAACATGTCAATGCCAAAGAGAGGAGGCCCTGAGGTAACCCGCACGGCCTTCACTGTTGTAACGGGACTGACGGCCCCTCCCCCACTGACTTGAAAACTTGTCGTAAGAACACCCGCCGCGGCTGGATCAACCGCAGCCACGATGACAGGCGCCTTCGACTGAGAGGGGGACATCGTCGCAGCGCTCTGACAATCGATCGTCGTCGCACCGGCAACGGGGTCCACACCGTTGCCCGCCGTGCATGTAAAGGTTGCTCCGCCGGCGCTGACACCGACCATCCCCTGCGGGAGCGTCACCAGCAAGTCGATCGAGCTGCCATCCGTATCGGAGTCACCGACGCTGGTGATCTGCAGCGGAAACTGGATCGTAGCCCCTGGGGCCACACCACTATTCGCGAGCGCGTCCACGCGCAGCGCTGGCCCCTGCGCCATTGTCGGCGTCGCGTAGACACCGGACAGCGCACCAGCCAGCAATACGGCGGCAACGGCGCACCAACCCCGTAGTGCACGCGCACCAAGCGCCTGCGCGGGATACCTAGACGGTCGCATCCTCGCTTCGCTCTGTACACCAAGGACGGTCATGACCGACTCCGACGCCTTGGTGCCTTGTGCGTCTTGACTTTTCTCACGCATCTCACCTTTCGATGCACTCTCTTGCGCACATAGCCGCGTCGACACTTCACCGTAGACTTCTTCTTCGCCTTCGTCTGGACCTGATGCACATTGCTGCCGGAAGTCACCGGAGTCGCAACGGAAGCCTTCGCAGGCGCAGCGGCAACCGGTCCGCGGCATGTGTCAGCGGCGCACTGCACCGGCCCGACCGGCTCGGGCACTCCGCCGTCCACACGCACGTCGTACAAGTCGTACGACCCATCGACGTCCCAGCCAACGAGCCTCTCTCGCGTGAGTATGAACGCATCATCCCCATCGCTACTGGCATCCATGAAATATGAATTTGATGGATCCTTGCCGGTAGACAAGAGGTGCAGCGCCGCACCACGAACATCGTACTCGTACGCATCTACTTTCCCATTGGTGTCACCCGAGACGAGCGCCTCCCCGGTACTAAAAAACACTCGCTTCCCATCATTTGCGAGCGGGTGATTAATGTGATAGGTGACCGCAGCACCCCCAGCCGGCGCGAGCGCGATATCCGCCGCATCCGCCGTCGCCGGCGCGCCGCTCGGGTTGCACGAGACACACGTCAGGCGCGGCGAGCCATCGACACTGTAGAGATACAACTCACGGCAAGTCCCGCCCGTTGTTCCATTGCCGGAGCACGCACCGTGGTCATATCCAGTCAGACCGGCCCCGTTGGATGCCGTAAACAGAATCGCCCTGCCGTCAGGCGAAACGCGCGCCTGTTTCGGGTTCAGATCGAAGTCGGCGTTGAGATTAGCCGGCTCATCAGCAGCGGCAATCGCCCCGACATATTCAACCGTCCCGTTCTCCCAACGGAAGACACGATCCGATACCCCCGGCACCAAGACTGTCGATGCGCCGGCAGCGAGCTGCCCGCCGCCGTCCACGAAATACACGACATGTCCGTTGGCGCTAGCCCCGATCACCCCAAAAACGTCATCACTCGCACTGCCGTCATCAGCACTCTCATGATCAGCAGAGACAAAGGTGAGATGATGTCCCTGCGCGTCCGGATTAGCGGAATATACGTAGAGCTTGCGATCGCCGTTCACTGGGGAATCGTTTGTAAGTGCCTCGCCACTGGAAAAGAACACTTGCCTGCCGTCCGTACTAGCATCCCAATATGCGGCAGGCTGATGACCGTTGTCATCAATCCCACCGGGACCGCTTCCGTTGGTCTTCTCGGATGTGTTGATCTGCACAGTCGTCGCATGGCTTATGCGCACGTAGAGCTCACCGCAATCGTTATGACCAAGCCCCGAACAGTTTGCGGTCGCGACGGTGAACAGGATCCGCGACCCGTCGGAGGAGATCGTGTGCGGCGTATAGTCACCCGATGCTGCACCTGCACCGGCCTGTGATTGCGGAGCAGGACACGGAGGCGTTCCGCACTCGCTGTCAGGTAACACACCCGCGAGCCGCACCGTGCCATGGTCCCACTCGTAAAGATTGACCGTCCCCGCGCTCAGATCGGCTGTCGCATCTGCAGTGAGCGGCAAGCTCGACTCGAAGATTACGTGCTCGAAGTCTTCCGATGCCCCAGCCAAAAACGAAAGCTCGTGGATTGCAGACGGACTCGGCGCTGAAAATGGTCCACTGCAGCCGGGGCAGTCCGTCAGTAGCTGGTAGGACCCGGCGCCCGGCGTTCGGAGGTTGTCGCGCACATACCAATTTTGCTGTGTTGCGACGTTTGCGGAATCCGTGATGGGCGAGAATGAGCGAAACACTCCGTGGGAGAGATCATCAGAGAACTCGCCCCAGTACAGCGGCTCCATGAAGCGCGAATCAGCAATGAACGGCATGGGTCCCTGCTGTGGAGTAATCGCATGAGTGATCCACCCGCTTGTGTCGCCCAGGCCAGTCCGGGTACTCATATAGTCGGTCGACACTCCAATGCCGGCAACGTCAGAGAATCCGCTCAGTGACGCGAAGCCTACCGCCGAGCCGTCCGTCGCGGCGCGAACTCGCTGGGACTCCAGGAGAACCTCCCCGCCGTTCTTGAGCGCTGGCGAGACAAGCTCGTACCCCCGGTTGTCAGGCAGTGCCGCCGCCGCTTCTCCTGTCCCAACCAGCAGCATGCCCATGAGCGTGCACGCCAGAAGACATCTAACCGTGCGCGTGGCCCGCAGACCACCGGCCGCCTGATATCTCCTCACTTTGACTCCTTGATCTTGGCGTGGCCGGTGCCGGCGGATCGCAGGCTCACCGTCGTCGCGACCGCCTTGTGGCTGCCCCGCGGCGTGAAGGAAACCCTCACGCCGCTCGGACGGCCGTGGCCGGTGCGACGAGCGGTGACCGTCGCGACCGTCGCGGCCTTGATCGCGCGACTCGTCTTCTTGATGCCCTTGCCCGACACCGTCAGCTTGCCGGCGCCCAGACCGCTGACCTTGAGCGTCACCGACCGCTTGCCGACCTTCTTGGACAGCACCTTCAGACCACACGCCGGGGTCGCCAGCGTGACCGCGGCATCGGCGGTCTTGCCGTTCTGGCCGTCGATCTGCTGATCGGCGACCTGGGTGGCCTTGCAGATGTCGGTGCCCGAGACCACCAGGATCCCGTGCTTGCCACCGGCGATGTTCAACGTGAAGCTGGACACCGGGGCATCGGGGAGGTTGTCGAAGGTCGTCACCAGACGCCCACCGACAACATTGGACGTGCCGGTCACGTTCAGCCGCACCCCGTTCTCGCCGGTCAGCGGGATCACGAGCTTGGGCAACGTCCGAATCTCACGACCCGACTTCGGATCCTTACGAACGTTCTTGACGAAATACACCGGCCCCGTCAACGGCTGATCGAGAATCGGCGTCCTCGCCGTCGCGGTCCCCACGATCGACGCCTTCGGACACGTCGGCTCGATCTTGCTGCCGTCGGTGAACTCGCACAGCCCGTTGGCGTTGTCCGGATCGAGGGCGAGGCTCAGCGGCAGGCTGACCGTGACCTTCTTGAGGTTCGCCTGCCCAGCCGGCTGGGTCAGACTCGCAACAACCGCCGGATGCTTGTCATCAGTCGTCTGCCCCTTGCCCGTCAACGCAATCGCCAACTTCGGCGCAAGGGCCAATGACGCGCAGTCGCCGACCTGGAAGCGGTTGCTGAGGTTCGCGGTGCTGCCCTCAAAGGAGGCGACAGTCGCCTCAATCGTCATCGGGCTGCAGTTGGTCGGTGAGCGCATGAACCCGTCGCGATCGATGCTGACCTGGATGTCTCGAGCGAGGACCGGGATGCCCTCAAGCATCCGCGGCAACGGGTCAGCCTCGACCGTCGCTTGTGCGGTGATCGGATCGATCCGCAACGCCGCCCTCGTGTTGACGACCCCGAGATCAAACGGCCCCGCCACCGCGGGCACCGTGATATCCAGCCCGAACGGCGCACCCTTATAGCCATCGGTGAGAAACACCTGACCCGACGTGATCGAAAACGGGCTCGGGCCCGCCCCCACTCGGACCGACACACCACCGATGCGACTCGCCGCCGGACAAACCCCACCCGCAGCCTGCGCGTCGCTGCAACGCGTCACACCCGCGAGCTTGGCCAACAACCCCGCCGGCAACCGCGTAGCAACCGACTGAATCTCCTCATCATCGTCGTCGCGGGCTAGCCGCAGCACGAACGTCGATGAGCTGCCGGCGACCGGGTTCTGGACCCCGGCCTCCAACGACGGTGAGAAGCCCTGTGGGCTGCACGCTGACCCGGCACTGTTGGCCGCCACGGTAAAGCTCGAGTTCGAGCTGACCGTCGCCCCGCTCCAGGACGTCAAGACCGCGTGGGTGGCGTGCGTCCCGCAGGCGTCGGGCGTAACGAGCGGCGCCCGGGAACCGCCCTTGAACTCCAAGTGGAAGTTCGTAAACGGGAGCTGTGGGTTGTTGTCAAACGTCGCGGTCAGCTGTCCGGTGCTCGGATCCGCGTCCACCTCGCCCGGCAGCTTTAAGACCAAGCCCGGGCCCTTCGCGACCACGTAGACCGCTACCAGCGAATCAAACGGGTTGTCGTGCGGCGTGGCGAGATAGACAGAGCCCGTCAGCTGGTGGTCGAGCAGCGGCGTCGTGATGACGACCGACCCGACCTTCGAGCCTTCGGGGCAAGACGGATCTGCCGTGGTGTGCAGGCCGATCTGGCTGGGCGAGCACGCCTGCAAGCCATCGGCCGCCGATGGCGAGATCCGCACGCCCAAGGGCAGCGTGGCAACTGCCTTCTTCAAGTCAGCCTCACCAATGGCCTGCGGGTCGTCGCTCTGGGGCAGGTTGACGTCAAAGACAAACCCCGACGGCGAAGCGGCCCGCACGGGCGAACTCGGCGCAGCCGTGAGCGTCGGATCAAACGGAACCTTGTCGCAGCCGGTTGGCAGCTGATTCGGACCCCAGCCCGCGGGCGTCGCCGGATATGACGGCGCCAGATGCGACGCGAACTGGGCGCTCTTCCAGTTCGGGTCGCTGAGATCCGGGCTCCCATCGCCGGCGAGCCGACCGGGATTGACCCACGAGTCGACGTGCAGGAAGGTCAGCAGCCCATCTGAGACAGGGCTCCCGGGCGCTGCCGTGCATGAGGTCGGGTTGCGCAGGAACGCCTTCTGTGGCGCGCCGCTGGTGCAGAAGGGCCCCTGATCAGACGGTGCAGGCCGTCCCGGACAGGCACGGTCGGGGTCATGGCTGGGATCCGCTGGCACGCCCCAGAACGTCAAGCTGGTTCCAGCAACCGCCAGACCCTCCGAGATGTTGCGCGCGTCTACCGAGAGCCCGTAGTCAGAGCCACTCCGCAGCCGGGCGTCGAGCGTGACGATCGTCCCGCCCACATTGAAGCCGAAGCGCGCCGGCACGTCCGGCGGCGGCACCATCGCGAAGACCGGGACCGGGCCGAAGATGTCGTGCGAGCCAAACACTCCGCCGCCGTTGGTACGCACCAGCGCCGTCCCGACCTGCGAGGTCGACGGACACAACGCAAGCGCCTGGACCGAGCCATTGGCCAGCTGACCGGCGGTGCACTTGTCGACCGTCGTCGGGTTCCCGACGAACCCGGGCGGCAGATCGGCCATCACATCTCTCGTCGGCTCGACCGGCCAGAGCGAGCCACCGATCCCGGGCGCCAGTCCCGGGTTCGTCGTCGAGTTGAAGTCGATGTCGGTCGTCGCCTCGTACGGATGGCCCGCAGCCTGCGTGTACGGGTCGCTCGCCGGATCTGACGTGATCTGCCCATCGAAGGTATCGACCCCGAACCCGGGCGCGGTGGGTGTGATGTCAACGGGATCCACTGTCGAGGCGGGATCTGCCCCGCCGCCCGAGAGCGCGAAGCTCGCCGTCCTGACGCCGGAGGCCGAAGGGGCGACCGTCGCGTTGATGAAGAACTTGCGGAAGTCAAAGGGGAAGTCAAACGGGAACGCCTCGTGCTCGCCGATCACAGCGGTGCTCGTGCACTTCACGACGCTGGCTCCGGCGACGGGCACCGGGTTTCCCCCGTCGAGGCCGATACACGTGAACGAGCTCCCTCCGTTGACACTGTCGCCAACGACACCCGCAGGCAGCGTCGCGACGACGTCGATCTCGCTGCCGTCCGTCGGCGCCGTGCCGAGGTTGGTGACTTGCAAGCGGTACTGCAGCGCACCGCCTGGAGGAGCCGTCGTGTTCGTGACCGAGTCAACGCGCAGCAGCGGCGTGTCCGCGAACGCTGCAGAGGCTCCGAGCGTCATTGGCAGCCCCGCCACCAGCGCGACCAGCGCAGCACGCGTCCCTGTCCGTCCGCTCATCTGCCGCAGCCTGTTCCAGTACATGCTCGTTCTCCTCGTAGGCGGCGAGATCACTTTGCGCTCCGATGCGACCGGCGCGCGGACTTCTTGGCGACATGCTTCTTCGGGCGCTTTACGCAGCGCACCTTGCCCTTCACCTTCTTGCGCACGAACCCGCGCTTGCACTTCACCGGCTTTGCCTTCTTCGCCTTCGGCTTCGGCTTGCTTGGATGCACGTTCCCTGGACCAGTGAAGCTCGTGCTGCTCGGCGACTGCGCCGATGGCGAATTCGTGACGGCCCCTTGGCATGTGTCGCCCGAGCAGCCCGGGGTCGCGGTCGGCGGGTTCGGGAACCCGCCGTCAATGCGTGCGTCGTAGAGATCGATGCTCTGGTCTCTATCCCAGCCCACGAGTTGCTGGCGCGTCACGAAGTAGGCGTCCGATCCGTCGGCGCTCGCATCCATGAAGTAGGAGTCCGACGGATCCTTCCCGCTCGACAGCAGGTGCGCCGTCCCCGACCGGATGTCGTACTCGTACGCGTCGCTCTTCCCGTTGACGTCACCGGAGACGAGCGGAGCCGCTGTGGTGAAGAAGACGTGAGCCCCGTCGTCGGAGAGCGCGTGACTCAGGTGCGAGCCGGTGCTGGAGCCTCCGGTCCCGGTTCGGTCCATGTCGCTTGCCGGCGTCGTCATCGGCACACCCGGAGCGCAGGAGGCGCAGGCGAGACGGCCACCGTTGCTGGCGCTGAAGACGTACAGCTCGGCGCATCCTCCTCCGCAGCCACCGTTTGGCACACCGGTCGTTGGATCTGACGTTGCGGTAAACAGCAGGTGGTCGCCGTTAGGCGATACTCGAGCGGCAAGCCGGTTTCCGTCAATCGCATAGTTATCTGGGAGGTCGTTGTGCAGATCCCCGGAACTCGTGAGCTGGCCAATGTAAGAGAGCCCACCTGCTCGCGAGAGGTAGATCCCGTCGGCACTGCCCAGACGCGGGGCGCCTGCTACCAGCTGCCCGTGGGCGACAAAGTACACCGACGCTCCGTCATCACTCACACCAATCACGCCGAGCACATCATCAACCGCGTCGGAGGGCTCCCCATCAACCGACACGCGCGTAAGATGGTGCCCGGGGGCACCGCTCGTGTCGTACATGTAGAGATCTGCAGACGAATTTGTGTCGTCGTCGGTCAGCTTCTCAGGTGACGTGAAGAAAATGCGTGAGCCATCAGCGCTTGCGTTCCAGTATTTGGCTGGAGTCGCTCCCTGGGGGTCGATCTCCGGCGTTCCGCTACACGGATCGTGGTCAGCGCAATCGGTGCGCTCTGATGCGCTCAGCGCAATGGTCGAGGATCCGTTCACACGCTGATACAAGGCGCCCGATGCGTTACGTGTCGCCGAGTTATCGGTGAACTCAATTCGTGCTCCATCTCGTGAGATCGCGTGAGGCGCATAGTGCGGAACGGACTGGGAGAGCCCTTGTCCTGCTTGCGAGCTTGGCGCAGCCGTGCCATCGGAGAGCACGCCGACGAGACGGAGCACTCCGTTCGTCGACTCGTAGAGGTTCGGGATGTCGGAGCCGGCGTTCGCCGTCGCGTTCGGTGTCAGCGGCTCGACCGACTCGAAGACGACGTGGCTGAAGTCAGCCGAAGCCCCTACGAGCGACGGCTTTTGAAAGCCTGAGTCCATCGCCGGCAGCGGTGTCGCGCCGCAACCCGGACATGAGCTGAGCAATTGATACGCACCAGCACCCGGGGTGCGGAGGTCTGTGCGCGTATAGAGGTTCTCGACGTTTGCTACTGCTGGGTCTTGTGTGAGCGATGACCAGGCCCGGAAGACGCCTGTCGATAGGTCGGCTGAGAACTCGCCCTCGTACAGTGGGTCAAAGCCTTGGAAGTCAGCGTTGAATGTCAGCGGATCCTGGCGCGGTGTGATTCCGTGGGTACTCCAGCCCTGTGTTCCGGCGGTGCCATCACGCTGGCTCATGTAGTCGCCGGCGACGCCGCTGCCGAGCACGTTCCCGAAGCCCCCGAGCGACGAGAACATCGCGGCGGTCGGAAGTCCGGGTGACGGTACGCTCTGGGCCCGGACCCGGGCTGAGTCGACGAGAACGTCGCTGCCGTTCTTGTCGGCCGGGCTGACGAGCTCCCATCCGCGGTTGTCGGGCAGGAAGCCGGTGCCAGGGATTCCGTCTTGCGCGACCGGCGGAGCCGGCGGTTCAAGCGTGGTGAACGTGCGATCGCTACCCGTGGTCGTGCCCGCTTGGTTGTGCGCGACGATGCGGTAGTGGTAGGTCATACCGGCCTGCAAGCCGTCGACATCCTGGGTGACTGGCGCAGCCGCGGTGCCTGAGCCAGCATCCGCGTCATGGGTTGCGGGCGCACTACTTCCGTACGCGGTTGTCGGTCCGTAGTCGAAGTAATACGTCGTCGACGAATGGCGCGGATTGACAAATCCGACGAGCAGCGCATGCTTCGGCTGCAAGTCACGCGAGCCACCCGTCGTCACATCGGGTGCGACCGCATCGGTGGTGAAGCTCTGATTGCCAGATGTCGTCGTCCCGCCGGCGTTGATCGCCACGAGGCGGACGAGCGTCGGCTGGTTGGGCTGCAGGCCGTTGACCTGGTCGGACACGGGCACGTCGGTCGTCCCGGTTCCGGCATCGCCGCCGCTGGTCGAAGTCCATGTACTTCCGCCGTCGATCGAGTACTCGAAGTGCCACGCTGTATCGCTTGATGGGCTGGTGCCCTGTGGGTTGACCGTTCCCGACAGATCGGCGTGCGAGCTCGTCACGCCGCTCGGCGCGTCGATCGCGACGGTCGGCGGTGTGATGTCCACCGGGGCTCCGAAGTGGGCGATGCTGCCCGTGTCGGCGTCCGACGCGTACAGGTCGCCGCTGGCTGCGTTGATCGCCACACCGAACGACGACCCGGCGAGATGACCTGCTCCGGACCGGCCCACCGGCGAACCGGCGGCATCGAACTGGCTGATGTGATCGCCCTCATCGACGTAGACGTCATTGGTCGCCGGGTCGATCGCGACGGCGAGGCTCGTCGTGTCGATGACCGTCCCCGTGGGCGCGTCCTGGTTGAGCTGTGACGCGTCATATTGGGTGAGTGGCCCGGTCGACCACGTGCTGACGTCGATGTGCCCCAGCGAGTCCACCGCGATGTTGCACGGGTTCGCGAGGTTCTCCAGCTGGCCGGCGAACGTGTCGTGCGAGGGCGTAGCGTCGACCGGCGTGTACTTGTCGACGTGCCCGGAGAAGTGCGCGGCGTACACGTTCCCCGACGCATCGGTCGCGACGCCGCACGCCTCGCCGCCGCTCTGAGGCGTGGCAGCAGAACCATCGAGCTCCCCGACATAGGTCCCGGTGGCGTCAAAGACGTCCACAGCCTCGGTCAAGGAGTTGGTGACGTAGAGGTAGCCGTCTGTCGGGCCGCCGGAGTCGTCGACTGCCAGCTGTGCCGCAGAGTTCGCGTCAAAGGCAAAGGAGCCCTGCGGTGTGAGATCGGGGCCGCTGGCCCCGTCGAGCACGTTCGTCCCGAGTGCCGAGAAGTTCGCGGCCACGCCTGAGCTGTCGAACTTCAGAACCGACTCCGTGCCGACATCAATGACGTACACGTCGCCGCTGCCCTGGTCGACCGAGACCGCCTGCGGGTTGGTCAGCGCCCCGAAGCTGCTGACAAACGGATGCACGATCGCAGCAGGCGCCGAGCTCACTCCCATCAGCAGCAGCCCAAGCGTCGCGATGGCGACGATAAGCGCCGCAGTGCGGACCCTGATTCCCGCGACACCAGCAGCAACGCTCATCCCGTCCAGCCCTCTCATCGACACGAACACACCGTCAGCCATCTCAGGCGTCCTTCCGACCGGCAGAGGCCCAAGCGCCATCGGTGAGCCGCGTCGCGTCGGACCGCAGGTCGCGGACTGACCCCACCGCGTCCTCGCCACGCGGCGTGAGTCGCCAGGCGTTGGTGCGGCCGTGCTTGCGGCGTTGTACGACGCCGGCTTGGCGCAGGCGGGCGAGGTGGCGGCTCATTTGGCTTTCGTGGCGGACGTCGATGGCGCGGGCGACGGCGACGTTGGTCGCGTCGGGGTGCTCGTGCAGGTACTCCAGCGTTTGCCGGGTGAGCTCGGTGACCAGCAGGCCGGGCTGGTGGTGGGCGCCGGGGTCTGACGGGGTCCAGCGCGTGACGAAGGCGGTGGGGTGGCCTTGGGTGTTGGCACGGATGACGGCGCGGCGTCGGCCGATGAACGGGGCCAGCAGGGCGTAGGTCGCTGCGGCCTGCAGATCGGTTGCGGGCGTTTGCTCGGTGAGGTGGCGGCGTAGCAGCTCCCACACGCCGCCCATCGCGGCGGCGAGCACGATGTCGGTCGCGGGCTCGATGCTCGGCGGCTGGCCGAGGAGGTGGCCGAGGGTGTCGATCGTCGCGCGTCGCTGGTCGAGCGCTCGGCCTCCGGCGGCCAGCGGAGCGACCACGCACAGATAGCCGAGCACCGGGTCGGCGCACAGCGCGCCGACGATGGCGTGGGTCGCGGCGACGGCGCGGTCTTCCCACTCGCCTCCCGCCGTGTCGGCCGCCTCGGTCGCGCAGCCGATCAGCCGATCTTGGGCGACGCCGAGCGTCTCGAGCAGACAGGCCTCGCGATCGAGGTAGAGCTCATAGAACGTGCGCCGTGAGATCCCGGCTCGCTGGCAGACGTGGTGGACGCCGATCGCGGTGCTGTCCAGCTCGGCGATCAGCTCGCCCATCGCGGCGACGAGCCGGTCGCGCTGGGTTGGCGAGCCGACGGGCAGGCCCAGGCGCCGCGGGATGCGGGGCCCGTCGTCCTGCGACATGGCAGGGGCCATCGGCGTCCTGCGAGCAGGAACAGTGGACACAACATCTCCTCCGGCAGTGATCTCTCAGACCCGTGGCCAACGCCACCGGGCGCTCGCCGCTCCTCACACCGGCGTCCCTGCCAGCCCGGCAGATCGTGGTGTGGTCGCCACCGTAGACCCCAGAATGTCTGAAGTCAAGATTGAGCGGCACGATCCTTTTCTGGATCGATGCTCAGGTGCAGTTTGGGCGAGGGTCAGGTGGCGGGAATGCCGCGCTGGGGCGCGGCGGCCGTCCACCAGCGGTCGGGCTGGCCGGTCTCGTGTTGGCGGCGCAGCAGGCCTTCGGCCTGTAGGTCTCCCAGCGTGCGTTGGACCTGGGAGCGCTGGGCGATCTGCAGGCCGGCGCGGACCTGCTCGGCGTCGCAGCCGGGGTGCGCGGCGATGAAGCGCAGGTAGCGCAGCAGCTCGATGGCGTTGAAGGCGTCGTCGGCGTGGTCGAGCGACAGGCCGAAGAACCAGGCGTCGCCCAGCGCGCCGAGCGCGATGCGCTCGGCGCTGCGGGCGACGTGCTCGCCGGCGCTGCGGCGGCGGTGGATGGCGGCGACGACGTGCCAGAGCGTCGGGCCGTCGCGTCGCACGACGGCCTCGCGCACCAGCGCCTCGAGGTTCTCGGTGCCGGCCTCGGTGTCCAGGAGCGCTTCGACGTCGGCGCTGCCCAGCGGCCGGTGGGGTTGTACGGCGTGCACATCGCTGGGCGGCGGCACGTCGGTGAAGGGGGCCAGCGCGAAGGTCGCCAGTTCCTGCTGACGCTCGCGCAGCGGCTGGTCGGGGTCGTGCCACAGGTTGTCGATGGCGATCGCGTCGATGGCGGTCAGGATCATCTCGATGTCGACGCCGCCGGCCGAGGCCAGCGGGGGCTGGGTGGCCAGGGCGTCGACGATGGGGGCGCGGGCGATGTCGCGCGCGGCGCGGGCGCGCCGGCCGGCGGCCGGCATGTCGCGTAGGCAGACCAGGGCCCAGGCCCGGTCGCAGTCCAGGATCGCCAGGTAGGTCTGCAGGGCGGCGGCGGCGGCGCGCTCCCAATCGGGCTCGCCGCGGATGGCGCGCAGGATCTGGGGGATGACGTAGGCGGCGGCGATGTCATAGGCCCACATCAGCGCCTCCTCCTTGCCGGCGAAGGTCTCATAGAAGACCCGCTGGGTGACGCCGGCGCGCTGCGCGATGGTCGTCTCGGCCACTTGGTCATAGCCGTGCTCGGCGATCTCGCGGACCGCCGCGTCGACGATCCGCGCCCGGCGATGGAAGGCCTGGGCCTCGGGCGGCAGGCCGTCGAGCTCGGTGGCGTCGATTGAAGCAACGTCGCTGTTTCCGAACATGGAGCCGATATTAGCCCCAAGTCGTGCTTTCCCGATGGAATTCTTTTGTCAGTGGCCCTGAAGGCCTCCCTTTGGGGGCAGGCGGCCGGTATCGTTGGCGGTGTATGACGCCCGCTCGTCCAGGTCTGCCTCGTCAGTTGCCCCGCGGCCGTCACACGCTCGATGCCCAGACCGTCGCCGCGGCCCAGCGCGCGCGCCTGCACGACGCGGCGATCGAGCTGTTGGCCGAGCGCGGCTACGGCGCCACGATGGTCAAGGACCTGACCAACGCGGCGGGCATCTCGACGATCACCTTCTATGACCTGTTCTCGGGCAAGTCCGAGCTGGTCCTCGAGGCGTGTGACGCGATCGTCGCCTCGGCGTGCGCGACGTTGCGGGCCCGGCCCGAGCCCGAGGGTGAGTTGCGCGTGCGCCTGGCGGCGCTGCTGAGCGCTGTCGTGGAGGCGATCCTCGCCGGTCCGGCCGCCGCCCGCCTAGCGATCGTCGAGGTCGCGGCCATCGGCCCGGCAGGCCTGACGCGCCGCCGCTCGCTGACCACGGGCTTGTGCGACCTGCTGCGCGACGCGGCGACCATCGACGGCGCCCCGGTGATGTCTGATGGCGCGCTGACAGTGCTGGCCGGCGGCACGCTGGCCGTCTTTGGCGGTCATCTGCGCGCGGGCCGGTTGCGGGCGCTGCGGCCCGCTGCGGCCGAGCTCTCGACCTGGGCCGCGATGTATGAGACCCCCACCCCGCGCCCGCTGCCCGCCCCACACCCGGTGGCGATCGCCGCCGCGCCGGTCAGGACGACGTCCTCGCTGCCGCGCGGTCGTCACGGGCTGCCGCCCGGCTACGTGCGCCGCCACCAGCGCGCCCGGATCCTCGAGGCCGTCACCGAGGTCTCGGCCCAGCACGGCTTCGAAGCCTCCTCGCTGCGCGAGCTGGCCCTTGCGGCCGGCGTCTCGACCGAGGCGTTCTATGACAACTTCGCCGCCAAGGAAGAGGCGTGGGCGGCGGCCTTTGACCAAGCCTTCGTCGAGCTGTTCGCCGCGGTCTGGCACGCCGCCCTGGCCCAGCCCGACCGTCAGACCAAGGTCATCGCCGCCGCCAAAGCCGCGCTGGAGGTGCTGGGCTCCGATCCCGGCCGGGCCCGGCTGCTGCTGGTCGACGCCGCCTCGGCCGGGCGCCCCGGCCAGGGCGCCATCGACGACGCCCACCGCGCCTTCACCCGCCTGGCGGCCGGCGCGACCGCCGGGCCCGAGCTGCCCAAGTCGCTGCCCGCCGCCATGGTCGCCGGCCTCGCCGAGCTGCTCGGCGGCTGGGTGCTTGACGGCCGCAGCACCCAGCTGGCCGAGCTGCACGCCTCGGTGGTCGAGCTCGTCCTGACCCCGCCGCTGGGCCTGGCGGTCGCCGCGCGCAGCGCCGACGCCATCTCGGTCGCTGGCGAGGCCGACACGGCGCGCAACGACCGGCGCCTGCTCATGGACGCCGTCGCTCACGCCATCGCCCGTGACGGCGTGGCCGCGGCCAGGCTCTCAGACATCGCTCAGCGCGCCGGCGTCGAGCTCGACGTCGCCCAGAGCCTGTTTGCCGACGAGCTTGACTGCGCGACCCAGGCCCTCAACTCCTGGGCCGGCCAGCTGGTCGTCATCGCCGCCGGCGCCTTTTTGACCGCCGCGGGCGACCCGCCGCTGGGTGCCTACCGCGCCCTCCAAGGCGCCCTGGACCACATCGCGCGCTGCCCCGACCTCTCCGCGCTGGCCGTCACCGACGAGCCCGAGCTCATCGGCGCCGTCGCGGCGATGCGCACCCGTTACATCGCGCTGTTCTTCTCGCTGATCGCCGTCCAAGTCCCCGCCGCCGACCAGCAGGCCCCCCAGCCGCTGGCCGCGCTGGAGGTCGTCCTGGACGCCGTCATGGCCGTCCTGCGCCGCTACGCCCAGCAGCAGCGCATCCCCGAGCTCCCGGGCGAGCTGCCGACCCTGAGCGTGCAGGTCCTGACGCCGTTCTTCGGCGCCGACCAAGCGCGCCGGGTCGCCGCAACCACCACCAGCCGCTGAGCGCCGCTCGCCCCGCTTGCTCGGCGCTGCATGCCGAGCACTGCCGCGGCGGCAAACGCGGGCGTTTCCGAGATACGTCAAAGTCTCTCAAACGACCGTGGACTTTTCGTGCACCCCAGGCGTACAGTGACACTTATGAGTCACCATGGTTTATCGCTATTAAGCTTTGTGCCTCAGGATGAGCGCGAGGAGCTGATGACCGTCTTTGCCGCCACCGTCTACCAGCGCAGCTACGCCCTGACGCGTCTGCAAGATGTCGCTGACCGGGCCGGCCTGGCCCCCGCCGGCGTCACCCGCTACTGGCCCGACGAGCTCGCCTGCCTGCTCGACACCGTCGCCACCTACACCCACCAGCTCTTCGCCCACGCCGCGACCGCATACATGAGCGCCGACGGCGACGGCCCCCAAGCCCTGCACGCAGCCCTCGCCGCGATCCTGGACAACGCCGCGCACGCGCCGGAGATGACCTACACCTCGGTCATCGAACTGCCCCGCCTCGGAGCACTGGCCCACCACCACCACGAGCGCATGACCGCCCTCTTCAGCGAGCTGCTCCGCGCGGGCCTCGACGCCATGGACGAACCGCCGCCCAACCCCGAGACCCTGACCATCGGCCTGATCGGCGCCGTCTGGGAGAGCCTGCGCCGCCACGCCGCCCAACGCCGCCTGCACCACCTCCCCGAAACCCTGCCCGCCCTCAGCCACGTCGCGATCAGCACCCTCTACGGACGCGCCGAAGCCCACCGCGTCGTCAGCCACCACGCCCAACGCTGAGGCAAAAGGGCCCCGGGAACCAACCGGGTCGAGCCCCGGGGCGCGGCGTCGCCTTGTGACCCGGGTGCTTTGTCGAGCTCGCGTCACAAATGGCTGCGTTGGCGGCAAGGTAAGGATCGATGGACGACGATCCCCGTTCTGATGCCGTGCTGCTGACCACGGCGGTCCAGGATCCGCAGGCCTTCGCGGTGTTCTACCGCCGCCACGTCGGCTGGGTGCTGGGGTTCATGGGCCGGCGCGTGCCCGAGCGCGATGCTGTCGCCGACCTCACTTCCGAGGTCTTCGCCGCGGCATTGATCGGTGTTGCACGGTTCGATCCACAGCAGGGCGCGCCGGGCGCATGGCTGTTCGGGATCGCCTCACACCAGCTCGCGCGCTACCGGCGCCGCGGCGCCGTCGAGCACCGCGCCCGGCGACGGCTCGGGATCCCCGACCTGCATCTCGAAGACGCCGAGCTGGCGCGGATCGGCAGCGACGACGAGGTCCGCCGGCTGCTCGCCACACTGCCCCCCGAGCAGCGCGACGCCGTCCACCGCAGGATCATCGAGGACCAGCCTTATGACCAGATCGCCGTCGAGCTCGACATCGGCGAACCGGTGATCCGCCAACGCGTCAGCCGCGGCCTGCGCACCCTGCGCACACGACTACGAGCCGAAGGAAAGCAACCGTGAGCGACTTCCAGCAGCGACTCGAGGCCGAGTTGCTCGCCGCCGCCAACCGGCCGACGCGGCTGCGGCTGGCACGCCTGCCGGCCATCGCCCGGGCCGGTGACGCCGCCATCGGCACCGTGGTGCTCGTGGCCCTCGTGGCGATGGCGGCCTTCCTGGTGGCCGTGCGCCCGGGCGAGCGCTCAGGCGGCGCCGCGGCAGGCCGGACGCCAGTGACCACGACCGCATCGCCCCTAGCCGCCACGCCGATCCCCGGCCAGAGCCTTTCGCTGCCAGACGTCCTGGACCCGAGCACGTCGACCACGCTGGCCGCACAGGGCGGCCATCTGACCGCAGTGGTCTTTACCGCGTCCTGGTGTCAGCCGTGCATGAACCAGGCCCCGCAATTGCGGACGCTGATCGACCACGGAGTGACGGTGCTCCTGGTCAGCAGCCTGGAACCGCTCATCGACGCACGCCACGCCGCCCAGACGACGCTCAGCGGCGCCGGACGCATGGTGCAGGACCCGGGTCGCCGTCTCGGCCGCGCCCTCGGCGTGCGCTCCTACCCCGAGACGATCCTGATCAAAGACGGGCTGGTGTACAGCAGACGCCACGGCCCGATCGCCAACAGCGTGGTGCGCTCCATTATCCACCAGCCCGGCTTCGACACCAACGCCCGCGACACCACCAAATGACCAGTCACGCCCCGGGGCCGCGGCATCCACCATCGCGACCGTCGCTGTCTTGATCGCCTTTGACCTCTTTGCCAGCCGACCGGCCGGCGGCCCGTGGAGCGACCCGGTCGTGATCTCTGACGGCGCGGTCTTTGACCGCGATCAGGACGTCGCCATCGACGCGCAGAACAACGCGACAGCGATCTGGTCAGAGATCCCCGACATCCCCGGCGCCGGCGTCGTCGTGCGGTCTAGCGGCAGCGTCTGCAGCCAGCCCATCGATCTCCCCGGAGAGCGCCGTTGGCAGCACGCAGACAACGAGCGCCGCACGCAGGTGCGGTGCGACATTCGTCAACCCAGCGAAGGGGCCGGTAGGATGTCGACGGTTTTGACGGGTCAAGGAGGTCGTGTGATGATCGGAACGGAACGGCATAGCGTGGACGCTGTAGGGAGGATCAGCCGAATGGTCGGACGTGTCATCGCGTGCGTGGTAATCGCTACGGCAGCGTCGGCGCTCTGCGGTGTCGGCTCCGCTGCTGCCGCCGTCTCGATCGGCTACGACGCGACGCACACGCAGACCATCGACGCCGGCCACAGCTTGAACGCCGTCTCCTGCGTGCCCGGGACGACGACCTGCGTCGCTGCCAACAGCCAGGGCAACGCCTTTTACGCGACAAACGTCAGTGCTACCTCGGCGGCGACGTGGAGCTCGTGGAGCGGCCCGGCGGGGCAGAGCCCGAGCTACGCGGTCGAGTGTCCGACGACCACACTCTGCCTGCTGGCCGACGGCACCATCAACGGCGGCGGGAAGATGTACCGCGCGACCTCGCTCGGAGGCCCCTTCCTGCTGTCGTACTCGCCGGGCTTCGGTGTGAAGGCCGTCTCCTGCGCATCCGCCTCGTTCTGCGCGAGCGCGCAGGGAAGCGGCAACATCCGCTTCACCGACGATCCGTCTCACGCCCTCACCTGGACGCTGACGGGCGTGGGAGGCGGGGATCTGGAGGACGTCTCGTGCCTGTCCTCCTCGTTCTGCGTGGAGGTCGACAACCACGGCAACGTCCATGTCGCCACGGAGGAGATCACCGAGGACTCTCCGTGGACCGACACCAACGTGGACGGCGCGAACGCGCTGCGTGGCGTCGCCTGCCTCACGACCACGTCGTGCATCGCCGTCGACGGCGGTGGTGACGTCCTCGACCTCACGATCGACGGCAGTGGCGGGGCGACGGCCACCAGGCAGGCCATCGACGGCGCCAACGGGCTCATCGCGATCGCCTGCACGGGCACGACCTGCGCAGCCGCAGACACCCACGGCGGGATCTTCGCCTCGACGAACGCGGGCGCTGACTGGACGACGCGCTCCAGCGGGGGCGACGGGCTCACGAGCGTGTCGTGCGCGTCGGCATCGCTCTGCGCGGCGGCCACGACGACGGGCGACATCACGTCGTTTGACCCTGCCTCCACCGTGCCGCCGCTCGTGCTGACCAGCGGCGCGCTGCCGCCGGGCGCCGTGGATGTGCCCTATGAGGCCCAGGTCGTCCAGGCCGACGGCGGAACCCCGCCGTACCAGTGGTCGGCGACCGACCTGCCGCCGGGCCTCGTGATCGACCAGGGCAGCGGCGAGATCTCCGGCACGCCGATGACCGCGGTGTGCGTGCAGTCGCCCTGTCCGCAGCCGGCTGCCACCTACACGCCCACCGTCACGGTGACCGACAGCCATGGCACGCAGGCCTCGTCACCGCTCACGATCGCGCTGGCGGCCAGGATCTCTGCCTTGAAGGTCGCCACCACGGGAGGCGGATCCGGGGAGGTCAATTCCACACCGGCCGGGATCAACGCCTGCGGGACGCCGGCCGGCGCCTGCGAGGCCTCCTACGACGAGGGCACCGTGGTGACGCTCACCGCGCAGCCGGCCGCCGGCTCGGAGTTCGCCGGTTGGTCGGAAGGCTGCTCGGGTGCGGGCGCGTGCCAGGTCACGGTCGGAGCCGGGACGACGCCGACCGCACGTTTCGAGAAGACGCCGCCGGCTATTCCGGGACCGCCGACCGATCCGGGCACGCCGATCCCTCCGCCCCCGACGATCCCCCTGCCCTCCCCGGTTCGCGCGCACCTCCTGATCAAGCACCTGGGCGCAACGTCGGTCCGGACGCGATGCGCAAGTGAATCGGCGAGGTCACACCGGCGGGTGTGCACCAAGCTGGCGATCACGGTCGAGGGCACCATCGCCAAGGAAGCGCGCGGCACCGTCAGCATCAAGTTCACCGCTCGCGTACACGGGCGATCGAAGACCGTGACCCAGCGAGCGCGGATCCTCAACGGTCGCTGGCAGCTGCGGATCCTGCTCTCCGGGGTCGACCGCACCCCCAAGGCAACCATCTCCGTCAGCGCCCGCTTCGCCGGGAACACCGGGGTCGGGAGCGACCAGGCCACCCGTCGCGTCAGGGTCTCGTAGACGCGGCCCTGCTGGGGCGAGCTGACCGACCTCGGATCGAGGTCGAGGCCGCGCGCCGGGCACCCTGGCGTGAGCCCCGAGCCGCTCGAGCGATGAGACCGCACAAAACTCAGAGCTGTTTCGGCAAGGGGCGCTATCCCTACCCTCTTTGGGAAGGACGGCGGCGGCCTTGGTCAAGGTTCGCTAAGCAAGAGACCAGGTATAGATCCTTGACCGCTACCGTCCGAGCCAGTCGACGGGTCGGGACGGATCCCCAGCGCCGCGGACGATCAGCGCGAACGGTCCGGCCGTCATGAGGTCTTCCAGGAGGCAGACGTCGATGCGGATCTCGGCGACGTCTTCCTCTGCGAGTAACGCGAGCAGCATCGCGCGACGCGCTTCGAGCGCGCGCCGCGTTCCGTTGGCAAGCACGACGAGCACGATCGGGAACGCCGCGTATCGCGACGTCCACAGCGCCTCGGCAGAGTCAACACCGTCCCCCGACAACGTGTAGCGAAACAGGCGGGCGTACCGGACGAGCTTCGCTGTTAGGTCGTCAACAGGCATGGTGGCGCGGTCAAGTTCTATGAGTCGGTAGTGGAAGCTGGTCTGCCCGTCGTCGTGGCGCTGGTAGGTCAGCAGCGCGTCGGAGATCAGCAGCTCGGATCGGCGCTGGCCGGGCGCGTGGCCGATCGGGTGAGCGATCTCGTGGCGCCAGGACCACGGGCCGCAGTCGTCGCCGCGCTCGCGGGCGGCGACGACGAACGCGATCCCGGTGTCGTTTACGCCTTGGGTGTGGCGACGCAGCGGCCCGGCTGCCTGTTCGGGCCGGACGACGGTCCTGCGCGTCTCGGTCCGTGAGCCGAGCAAGGCCACCGCGTCGGCGCCTGCGGCGGTCACGAAGAACAGCCGCCGACCGCGGTCGACGCGGACGCTGTCAAGCAGCCCGTGGCCGATCAGGCTCGCCGTCACGCGCTGCATCCATCGCACCGAGCTGGTCGGCGCGTGGAGCGCCTGGAGCTGCCGCGCGGTCAGCGCGCGGTGCTGATGGATGCTGTCGAGCGCGTCGACCGCGACCGGCGGTAGACGCGGCGGCCAACTCATAGCGGTTGCCTTACCGTCCGAGCGCCCGGGTCGGCCCCGGTCGTGCAGGTGCGTTCGGTCCGCCGGCCGCGGCGCAGGTGGTCGACAATCCGCGCGTCGTGCTCGGCGAGCTGGTCGAGCGTGTCTGCGACTGGCCTTCGGTTGATCCGCTCGTCGATCGCGCGGTCCAACTCGGGAACGTCGTCGGGTCGCCAGGCGTCACGATGCAGCTCGTCGGCCGGGACGCCGCGCACGAGGAACGGCCGCGAGATCTCGCCGTTCAGGGTGACCGACGACAGGTAGGTGTACTTCCGCAGCTGCGTGACGACGTCGGCCTCGATGGCGCCGCTGTACTCCCGGGTGACGAGTGCCGCCGCCTTCGCGTTGAGCGCTGTTGTGCTCAGGTGCGACCGGTTGGTGGTGATCGCGTTGAGCGTCGCGGTGGACAGCCGCTCGGGGTTCTGGTTGAACAGGTGACCGCGGAGCCCGAACTTCGCCATCTGCTCCAGCAGCGCGGCGAGGCTCGGCCCGTCGTGCGTCTGGATCTCGTCAAGGAAGACATGGAACAACCGGCGGCGCTCCGGCGCGATCGACGCGCGCGTGCGTGCGGCGTGCAGCAGGTCGTACACCAATAGGTTGGCGACGAGCCGGTCGCGCTCGGAGCCGAATCCCGGGCAGGCGAGCACGATCAGCCCGCGGTCCATCGCGTCGCGCACGTCGTAGGTGCAGGTCGGCGAGCCGAGCAGCCCCGCGACCGCGGGCGCCGCGCGTAGCCGGTCGATGAGGTTCGTGACCGGCGTGATGGCGCCCGCCGGGAGGCGAGGAAAGCGGTTCGCGAAGAACTCGCGGGTCGGCGGCGTCAGGTGCGGCAAGACCGCCGAGCGCCAGTCGTCGTTTCCGAGCAGGGTGGGCACCTGGAACAGCGTCGGCGCCAGCTCCGCCGGTAGGAGCCGCGCCAGCTCGATGAGCGCTTGGGCCGATTGCGTCACGAGGTTGAGCGCCCGCGTGTTGCGCTCGTCCCACTGGAGGGTCGCGGCGAACGCATCCACGACAGCGTCGACCTGCCGCGCCGTCCGCTCATCCGACCGACCGGCCACGCTGAACAGGTTCCATCCGGGTTGCTGGCCGGCGTAGGCGGCGAGGTTGATCTCGACCACGCGATCGCGGACGCCCGCGTCGGTGAGGTACTGCTTGATCTTGGTTATCGCGTCCTCGTGCGGATCGTGAAAGAAGCACCCGTGACCGGCGCGCGCAAGGTGGATGAACTGGCCGACCGCCGTCTCGGTCTTGCCCCACCGCGAGCGACCCGACATGTAGGCAAACACGGTCGAGTCAAGCGGCACCCCGACCAGCCGCTCCCGGCCCGCGACGCTCACGCGGCCGAGCGGCAGGACGGACCGCTGCCCGGTGAACGTCGGGAGCGCTCGCGGCGGCGGGGGGATCGCGCCGCCGGAGCGGAGCACGTTCGCCGCGTTGCATGTCGCGGTCGGTGGCTTGAGCAAGCCCGCGATCTCCGTCGCGGTGACGAGCCCGCGGCGGGCCGGCGCGAACCGGCCGGTCGTCCATCGGCGATCGAATCGACCGCGGCGCCACGGCAGGTCGGCGCCGAGGAAGACGCCCGGCAGTCGCCAGCCGAGCACGCGGAAATGGTTCTCTCCCGCGAACGGGTCGAAGGCCGCGAGCAGGCCGTGAAGGTGGTCGACCGCTGCGCCCGGAATCGGCGCGACGACGTGCGCCATGAGTTGGATCGCGAACAGCGGCTCGGGTCGACCGAGCTTGCTGGTCAGCGCTCGACGTTGCGCGCCGGTCTCGACCAGCTCGCCGGGTGCTGCCCGTCCGCGGCGGCGAGACGACGGCTCGCCGAGCGCCAGCCCCAGGAGACCGGTCGACGATGTGCCGCGGATGAGACGGCGCCGTTCGCGCCGCGCCTGCGCCGGGGTCAGCGGAAGCAGGTCGAGCACGATGGCTGCCCGAGTGCCCGTCGTCGTCGCGTCAAGCGCGTGCGCGAAGCCCGTAAGCGGATCAGGATCGACGCCGAGAGCTCGCAACGGCTCGGCGCTTGGTCGCCCTAGCGCCAGCTCCGCACGAGCGTGCTCGAGGTCCCGGTCCGGTGCCGCGCCGGCGGCGTCGTCGGGGTCGTCGGCGTCGTCGGCGGGGATCAGCTCGACGTCCTGCCCGAAGGCGCCGGCCGCGGTCCGCAGCGCGCCCGTCGCGTGCTCGGGCACGGTCACCGTGTAGCGCAGGCGCCCGTCGTCGTCGGTGTCCAGACGGACGCGAACGGCGCTCGCCGGAGCGTAGAAGCGAGCGCCGAGCGTGCGGCGGGCTCGCGCCAGACCGGACGCGAATCGCAGCACCGTTTCGACGTCCGGGGCGAACCGATCGGTCGGCACGAGCGCGTAGCTCGCGCGCCGCCGGAGCGCTCGGCGGCAGGCCAGCCGCCGCGCGACGACGGCCGCCAGGCCGAGGACCAGCGGTCCCACGAGGAACAGCGGTGAAGCCGAGGGAACAGCTAGAGCTCGCAGCCAGGCAGAGACATGGGAGACGACGACGAAGGCGCCGGCCACAGAGACGATCGCGATCAGCGGGCGGGGATCTTGCGGGGATCGGGGGTTCATCGCACTACCCCCTTGCTCGGGGGTAGTTGTCGGCATTGCCGATCTGCCGAATCCCCCTGCGGCACAAGGGCTGCCGGACGTCGAGCTCCGAGCTGAGGTGAACCGCAGCGCGAACCGCAGGACGAACCGCAGCGCGAACCGCACCGCGAACCGCAGCGCGAACCACCGTCTTGGTCCAGGACGTCGATCCAGCTCGGTGGGAAGTACGCGGTTCGCGCTGCGTGTTCGCGCTCGCCGGATGACGCGGACGTCAGCCACGACAGGTGAAGATGCGCGTTGCTCCCACATCGGCAGTGGTCGGGGTCGCCGTGGCCGGGGAACCCGTTGTAGCCGATGAACCGGAACGGCGGGCGGGCGCAGTCGGGCGCGACGCCGGTCGCCGCGCACGAGCGCCTCCACCCTGCGGCGTGCGCGAGACGCGCGGTCGCCGACCAGTTCGCGCCAGGAGCGGGCACGAGATCGACCGCGGCGCCGAGCGGGTGTTCGCCGCCCGTCGCGTGAATAGCGAAGCACGCGGTCACGCGGACGCGGTACCGGCGGGCCAGCCAGACGACGTCGGCGCGGATGCGTCGATCGCAGGTGATGGGCGCACCGCCCGTGACGCTCGCGGGCAGCGGCGCAAGGCCGCCCGGCGCGCGGTCGCGGAGGGCGTGACCCAGCCGCCCGGCCGGCGTCACGATCGCGGGCCCGCCGCAGCCGCCGGCCGTGACGCGGTCCTGGCCGAACCCGTACGCGACGGCCCGGGTCATGACTTCGTCGGCGTAGTCGGCCGTCGCGTCTCCACACGCGCCGTAGTAGTTACACGCCGCGGTCCGGTACTGCGCGAAGCTGCCTCCTGCAGGAGGCGCGTGCTTCGCCTCGCGGAGCACGCGCGCCGCGGTGAAGATCGCATCCGCCGGGCTGTCCGGATCGGTGTCGCCGTCGCCGTCACCGTCGACCCCGTAGCTGTCCCACAGGGTGGGTCCACCGCCGGGACTGCACGGCGACCCGCGGCGGACCGCGATCTGCATCGGCCCCGCGCATCCCGACCCGTTGTCACCGGCACACGAACCGTGGTGGCACTCCTGCGCGCCGATCGACGCCAGGAACGCCCAGTCGAGATCGAACCGACGCCCCGCCGCGCGGTACAGCCGGAGCCGGTCGGCCGGGATCTCCCGCACCTTGCCGCCGACCGATGACGCAGCCGAATCGGCGATGCAGCCGACGCCCGCGCCGGTAAGCGCAATAACTACCCCAAGCGTCGCGACGAGGAAGAACGCGACGCCAGCGCAACCCGCCAGCAGAGCCGGCTTCAGCGTCATGACCGCGCCCCGCCGTCGTCGCCGGCGCGCAGCTCGTCGGCGCGTAGCTCATCGGCGACGCTCGGCTCATCGCCGCGTCGTCGCGGACGAGCTTCGCCCTCGCGGTGTAGCTCATAGGCGCACGGCTCGTCGGCCCCGTCGTCGGGTCGTCGCAGTCGAGCATCGTCATGCCGCAGCTCGTCGGCCTCGTCGCCGCGTGGTCGTCGGCGGCCGTCCCCGCGGCGCAGTTCGTCGGCCAGCAGTTCGTCGGTTGGAGACGGCGGTGCCGCGAAGGCGGGTGGTCGGGGTTCGGGCTCGTCGGCGGCCGGTCTCGTGTGCGTCGGGCGACCCGCCGGACGCCGCAGCTCGTCTGGCCGCGGCCCGTCCAGGGGCCGTCTCTTGTCGACTGGCTCCGGCCGCGAGTCGTCGTCGCTCGGTCGTCGCGCCGGGCGATGGCGACGCCCGTCGCTCTCTCGCCCGTCACGACCCGCTAGCTCGTCGTGACGGTGAACGCGGCCGTGGTCGTCACCGCGGCGTCGGCGGACCGACCCGTGTCGCGGGCCGAGTGGCGACCGCGGCACATCCGGCGGCGAGGACGGCGGCGTCGGAGCCGGCCCGTCTGGCGGCTCGGCGGTGGGGTCGTCGTTGTCGGGTCCGGGCTGGTCGTCCTCGTGCTCGCGGTCGTCCGGGGCGGGTCCGGTTCCGCGCCCCCGGCGACGAGCCGGCCGCATTCGCCAAGCGACGAAGGCCACGCCGAGGACCTTGCGAAGCTGCGCGTCCCGTTCGGGCTGGTGTCCGGTCACGGCCGCGATGAGCTGGCCCGCCAGCTTGTGGCGGTTCAGGAACACCATCCAATACAACATGGACTGCATGGCGAAGCTGAGCAGCCAGCCGAGATTGCTCGTCGCGTCCTGAAGCGCGGCGGTGATCGCGAGCAGGACGGCCAGCACGAGGGAGTAGGCCGCTTTGCGGATCAGGAACGTCCCCAGCTGGCCCGCCCACGTTTTGAAGAGCGCGTGCCCGCGGCCAGGCACGATCGCGGCGACGAGCGCGACCGGGGAGAAGCCCGCCAGGAGCATGACCACCATTTGCGCCATGAGGACCGACACGCACAGCGAGCCAAGGAGCAGCATCGCGCCCAGCTCGCCGACGAAGACCACGAGCGCCAGTAGTAGGCGCTGATACTGGCCGCCCTTCTCCATTGCGTCGGTCGCGGGCTTGTCGACGATCGCGGGCTTGTAGGTGTCCTTCGCCGGGTCGCTGTCCGGGAGCTTGGACGGGTCGGCCTTGTTGATCGCGTCGTACTCCGCGTTCCGGTCGTCCGAGCCGTCCGGGTAGCGCAGGAAGTGCCCGGGGTACCGAATGGTGTTGTCCACGCATTCTTTGTCAGCCGTCAGCAGGTGTCCGGTCTGATGCAGCGCCGCTAGCGCCCGAGCGTCCTCGTGGGGGTCGTCAGCCAGCGGTCGAACCTTGACCGATTCGGGGTCATGGTCCTTGCCGCCCGTTGCGCGGCGAATGCAGTGCTCGGTCCCGCCGAACTCCAGCGCGACCCACGGCCGGAACACGAGCATGTTGAAGAGCTGATCCGACACCGCCCGACGCGCGGCAGGTCCGCTCGCGACCTCACCGTGAGACGTCACGGAGAGGAACGCGGTCGAGATCCTGTTATTCCACTTGCTCGCCTCGCCGATCGTCGCATTCGGCCGTGCCACGATCGCCATCGCCAGCAGGCAGAACAGCAATGACATGCCCAGCGCCGACGCCGTCTCTGTGTACCGACGTTGGACCAGCGCACGCCACATCGCCCAGCAGCCCGACAGCAGGATGGCGACTTCCATCCACGGCTTGCCGAGTGTGTTGGCGTACAGGTTGTGGATCGCGTCAGAGACGGGCGCCAGCGCACCGCCGCCCGCGGTGCTCGGCGAGCCGTTGACAAGATCGACCGAGAACGCCAGCGCGAACAGCGAGATAATGGCGTTGGCGCAGAACGCGGTGACGAGCCAAAGCTGATTGGCAATGAACCACGCGAGGTACGGCCCGATGCCGGAGGCGTCGACGCCGCCCGTCAGACTCGCCTTCACCGCGCTGAAGTGCGTATCCAACACGTAGTTGTCGAGCGGATAGCGATCGACCGCCGGGCTCATCGCGCCGCCCGGCCCAAGGTTGGCGTACAGGTCGCCCCACGCGACCGGCACGAGCACCAACGCGGCGGCCAGCGCGCCCAACAGGACCAGGACCAGGCGCCGCCTCATGCCGGGACCTCCGCGGAAACGGGCGTCGTGTTGAGCTGCTCCAGCAGCTCGTCGGTCGGCAAGTCGACTTGGATCTCCGCGACGCGCCCGGAGAGATCGCGCATGATGCAGCGGCCCGGGTGCCAGTTCTGCTGACGGCGCACGCGAGCGTCGGTCGGCTCGACGCCGGCCATTCGCAGTTGCAGCTTGATCTGATCCTCTGCGTCGTGGCCGAACAAAAACCACGTCCGGACCAGCTCCCGCAGCAGGTCCAAGTCCTCTAGGAGCTGCGTCAGCAACAAGATGGTGGCGTTGAACCCTCGCGCGTACCGCATCAGCCGGTTCAGCAAGGCCCGCCCCGCAGGCGTCGAGAACAGAAACCACGCCTCGTCAACGATCACGACCTTGTGCGTGCTCTTGTCGAGCGACACGAGCTGAAGCGTCTTGGCCGCGACCAGCGACAACGTGGCGACCGAGATGCGCTCGGTCCGGCTGTAACTCGCGCGGTCGATCCCCTCCTCCGGCAGCATCAGCCCGGCGACGCGCATCGTCGTCACGCCGGGAATTGACGCGGCAACATCATGGTCATGGTCGCGTCCGAACCCGAGACGGCCGAGACCGACCTCTGCCATGACGTCGAGCGCGTCGGCCGCCTCGCTGCCCGCGGTGCCGTCGAGTTGGCGCAGGCGGTCGAGCACCGCTCGCGTGGACGGGTGTCGTGCCGACGCGACGTCGCGGACCGCGCGCGCAATGGCGTGCTCCCACGAGGCCGGCGGATCGGGCAGCAACTCCAACAGGTAGGAGAGCGTGAGATCCTCGCGCAGCTCGTCCGGAGCGATAACGAGTGGATCGAGCGCGCCGGGCGCGTCGTCGCCACCGCCGAGCGTGAGCACTTCGAGCCGGTCGCCGAGGGGCGCGATGTTCTCCCAGCCGTGATCGGCCTTCGGATCGAAATCGAGAACCCGACTTCCTCGTGGAACCACGCCTAGGGCGATGAGCTGCGCCGCGACCGTCTTCCCCGCGCCGGTCGTCCCGGCCAGCACGACAGCGCCCGGTCGAGACTCGCGCGGCGGCGCGGTCACGTCATACAACACGGGTGCGCGAAGTCCTCCGGTCGTGTGACCGAGCAGGACGCCGCCGTCATCGCCGACGAGCGTGGTCGCGGTCGGGACCATCGCGCCGAACTGCTCGGCGGTGACCTGCTGGACGTAGTCCGGCACCCGGCCGCCATCGACCCGCGGCAGGTGGTCGAGCCACAGCGCTTCTTGCAATCCGCGCGGCCGGTACAGCTCGACCTCTCCGAAGGCTTGCCGCGTGCGCTCGACGCGGCGCTCTAGCTCGTCGCGATCCTGAGCGCCGACCGCCAGCGATAGCGAGGCGTACAACATCGGCGGACGCGCCCCCGACTGGAGTACCTGCTCATACTCACGCGCAAGCGTGCGATCGTCGTCGGCCTGCCACGCCGGCCCATGCGCCGACTGGAGTTGGTCGCGGTAGGTCTGGTCAGCATCGACAATCCGCCGCCGCACCTGGCCGAGCGCGTCACGGTTGCCCAGCCACCGCGCATGGAGAACTGCGTCGACCCCGAACGGGAGCCGGTCCAGCGGGGCGTGCAGCAGCTCGGCCGCGACGCCGGGGAAGACCGGCGCCTCAGCAAGCGCACCAACGCACATCATGGCTTGATAGCCGTCGTGCTCGTCGGCCTCGACGCGCAGGCTCGGCGGATGGTCGCGGTCCTCGCACAGCACCGCGGCCGGGAGGCGCCACAGATCCCAGCCCAGCGGCTCGTACACCGTCTCCCCCCTCGCGTCCTCCACGACCAGCGCATCTGGCGCCCAGGCCGCTTCCGCGCGCGGCTCGGCCACGCCTCGGAGCGGCGCGCGCCGCAGCAGCCATTCCAGCTCACGGGTATAGGCGCGGCGCAACTCAGCCACGCCGCTGAGACGTTCATATAGGCGATGCTCCGCATCGGCCAGCTCGCGGAGCCGCGCGCCTCCGATGGCCGGGCTTGCCCGACGAGCCGACAGGCCCGCGAGCATGTCCCGAGCACGATCGGCGCCAGCGAGGAGCGCGCGACCGAACCCGCTCGGCGCGTCGGAGCGCAAGCTCACCCCGAGATAGACCTCCGGCTGACGGCCACCCGCGTCATCAGCGGCGCGATAGACACGCCACAGCGTGAAGTCGCCCTGCACGGCGTGGGCGAGACGTTCTAGTTGTCGCTGAACAGCCCACTTGTCCGAGTCGGAAAGCAGCGGGTAGGCAACCGGCAGGAGTCGGAACAGCGCCATCCCCTCGTGGCCGGGGCCGATCAGCAAGTTGGCCCGCGCGTAGCGAAGCCCCATCTCACGCGCGCTCACGGTCGGACCTCGACCGTCTCGCCCGCCCGGACACGGAGTCGGTCGACCATCGGCCCCACTCGGCGGCGCTCGCTCCGAACAGGGACCAGACGGCGGCGACCGCGGCGCGTGCGAAGCACGAGCACGGGTTCGCCGAAGCTCAGCCGACACGGGCCGGTGATCCGCGACGCCACGAGCGAACCCCCGTGGCAGTCCGGCGCAACCACGAGCCGCAAGGCGACGCGCCGCGGGCACCCTGACGGAGGGAGCGCCGATCCAGACCGACGCCGTCCCGCCAACCGAGCCCGTGCAAGTCCAATCACATGCCGTCGTACGCTGCGCCCGTCCGGCGACAACTGCGTCAGTGCCGTCGCCGCGACCGCTGGCAGAACCACGAGCCGCAACGGCCAATCGACAACACCAACAACGAATCCTGCTCCGGTCACCGCGACTGCCGCCGCGGCGGCGAGGCGCCGGCCCTCCGGCCGACGCCCCAGGCGCGCGCACATGGCGTACACGACGCCGCCGCAGGCGACCGCGACCGCTGGGCTTCGCCCCGCCAGTACGAGCATCGCCAGCACCACGGCCACCGCATACGCCAGCCAGCGGAGAGGCACACCACCCGGGATCGGGATCGTCCGCCCGTCGATGGCATAGATGCGCCGGTCCGGACGGAACAGGCGTTGATAGCTGCGCACGATCGCGCGCCTTTCGGACATCGTCAGATCAACCCCTAGAAGATCTGATTGCCGATCGACCGAGCCGCGTGCGCGACTTGGTCTGGACTGAACACCAACCACGCGACGACGACCGACGCGAGCAGGAACGTAGCCAGCTCGCCGTACCTGCGATTGACCAGAAACATCAACCCGACGATCGCGATCACGCCGCCGTACAGCTCGCCCGCGTAGTGGCGCAGCAACTTGGACAAGTTCGCGCCCACGTCGTTGCCCGTCTCAGCCAACGCACTGGCCGGCCACATCAGCACCGGCACGACCAGCGCGGCGACGAGCGCCATCACCCGGCGCCTCATTGAAGTGCTCCCTTCTCGTCGTCCGCGCCGTCGTCGCAGTCGCCCGCGTCCTCCAACGCGCGGAGGCGCAACCTGTAGGCCAACTGCTCGACAAGCCACATGCTCGGCCAGTCGGCCAGCTCGAACGTCGGCCGCCCGCCGTCATCGACGCGACGGACGACGCCGGCCCGATAGAGGACGCCGAGATGGGACCGGACCACGCCGACCTTCACGCCGAACTGCTCAGCGAGATGGTCAGCGCTCGCAGGACGCCCGTTCAGGGCGCCCATGATGCGCAGCCGCATCGGGTGACCGAGCGTGCGGAGCCGCGTCGCCACGACCTCCGTGCCCAGCTCCGACAAATGCGACTGAGATGCGGCCGGATGAGGCCGCGTGCGGCACGACGCCCGAGGACGGGGGTCGCACTGGTGCTTCCTAGATGAGTTGCTCATGTCGCCATTCCCTGGCAACCGAGCAAGGTTGTTATACCGCCGTTCTCCGACTGACAGCCTCGTGTCAAGGCATGTGCATTGCCTTGGGTGCGGCGTTAAGGCCTAAGGGTCTCCAACCGCGTACGGCTAGCTCTCGTCGTCCTGGTCGGACTTCGTGTGCTTGCGTTTCCTAGCTGTGATGCTCTGCGGCGACGCGACGGGGATCGAGGCCAGGGGTCCCTCGAACTCGTGCGCCATACGGACGACTTCCAAGATCCGCCCCCAGCAGTGGGGGTGGTAGTCGGCGGTCCACTCGCACCCGCGGCCGAGGAGGGCTCCGGCGATTACGTTGTCCTGCTCGTAGCGGCTGAGCTCCCCTCCGCAGAAGTCGCAGGTGATGTGGCGGCTCATGCCCGGGCTCCCGGGATCGAGTTATCCATCGGAGTTTTGGCTCCTTGGGGTCAAAGTCCCCGGACTGCTCAAACAGCCCGGGGACGCCTTAGTTAATGATGTTGCTCAGCCACAGCCATTCAAGGCCGCGAAGCGCATCGCTGCTCGCGTCGGTATGACGCTGTCGCCGTCGTGACGCAGCAGGCCGGTCGCGACCAGATCGCGCACCGCGCGGTCGAAGTCGTCGGTCTGCGAGAACTCCCGCTCGTCCACGAGCATTTCTCTGCGCAGCTCCGCGTAACTCAACCGCTCCGGGTGCATGACGAGAACGGAGGTGAGCACGCCCAACTGCCACGTCTCGTCCGAGAGCATCGCAGCGTCTTCCTTTGACCCCTCGGGCGAAGTCATGGCTTCGTCCGAGCGGGTACGGTCCGTGTTGTCCATTGGAGTTTTGGCTCCTTGGGCCATGCCCCCGGCCTGCTCAAACAGGCGCGGGGGTCCTTCGTTGATGGTGGTCTCTCAGCCGGGAACGGCCAAGTTG
Source organism: uncultured Conexibacteraceae bacterium (assembly GCA_963836485.1). GTDB lineage: Bacteria > Actinomycetota > Thermoleophilia > Solirubrobacterales > Solirubrobacteraceae > Baekduia. The sequence continues at coordinate 406,503 of CAWIJS010000008.1, forward strand.
CAGGTATCGGGAACCGTCTACAGGGGCTCGTCTATCTCCTCCTGTGTCGGCATCCCGCCCACCGCGTCACGAAACAGGATGAGATCGCGCGTCAGGCCGGCTTGCCTGACCAGGTGATCGGCCTCCTCCAGCGTGCGCGGCCAGCGGCCGGGGTCGCATTCCGGCACCGCGAGGCGAGCCAGCGTCGCGATCTCCTCACGGGAGCAGGTCCCCGCATCCCAGTTCTCGGCCATGCGGGTGACCTGAAACAGACGGGCACGCGCGACAGCGCGCTCGTCTCCGTCCGTAGACCAATACCCGTCTGTGGCGTGCTCCAACTCCAGCTCGGCGGCAGCGCCGAGTGGGGGTCGCAGGTGATCGGGAACGGTAGGGTTCTCGCCGTCCATTGGAGCTTGTTCTCCTTCGGGCCACGCCCCCGGCCGTTTCCGCGGCGCGGGGGCACGTGTTCTATTGACGCAGTCAGACTACCGGATATCCGGTGGACTCGCTAGAAGGTTCGATCTTCGGGTCCGCACGCTGGTTCAGCCATCGTTTGGCTAGAGCCAGCTATAGCGCCAATAGACCGCGACGAACCCAAGGACCACGCCGACGAACCCGAGGAGGATCGCCCCCGGCATCGGCGCGCCCACCTTGCCGCCCAACCAATGGCCGAGCACGGTGAACCCGGCGGCGACCACCAGCAGGATCAGACCGGCACCGCTCGCGTCTTGGACGCCCCGACGCGGCCGGTAGCCACGCCGCGAGGCTCGCGGCGCCGCGACCGGTATCCGCTCGTCGTCAGGTGGTCGAAGGCCGGGCACGTCCGGCTATGGCGCGCACGTCACCGTGAGATAGAACATCTGATCCAAGGGGTTGTTGGACATGTCGGTGAGATAGACGCCGACCCGTCCGCCCTCGTCGACCGCACGGGCGGTCCCGGGCGGTGGCGGCGTCGCGTCGATGCTTCCGACGGTCACGCTGTAAGCGCACGCGGAGACGTTCCGCGCGAAGCCGACCGTGTAGTGCCCTGGCCCGATGTGCCCGCCACTCGTCGCGTTACCGCGAAGGAAGTCGCCCGCGCCGCTGACTGCGGTGAAGTACGCCGTGGCGCTCGCGCCCGCCGGCCCCTGTGGGCCGCCCGGTCCCTGCGGCCCGGGATCGCCCTTAGCGCCCTTCAGGCTCTTGACGGTCGTCGGCGCGATGTCGACCTTGTGCACGGCGCCCCTTCGGAGCTGCGTGGTACCGACGCTGTTGCGCGGCAACGCCCGCGCGGCATGTGCCTTGACGCTCGCCGAGGCGTTCGCGGCTACGGAGCTCGGCGATGCAACATCGCCATCACCGGACGCCACGCCCGTCACCGCGAGCACGAGCGCGACCGCGACGGCCGGGCTGAAGCGAACGCCACTGCGGCGGCGCGGTTGTTGGTGTTCATCTCGCACGGACATGGACGCTGATCCTTTCGGTGGTTCCTGTAGCGAACGGATATCCAGGTTGACTAGGGATGCGAGCGCGGAACGGCCATCGGTGCGGGCCGCCCCTGAACTTGTAGACCGAGGTCCACGAGCCGTCCCGCTTTGCACGTGGGTTTGCGAAGGTCTGCCACCGGCCGCCGTTCAAGACCTGCAACTGCACCAACTTGCCGGGCAAGACATGGCCGCCGCGCAGGTTGCCGGAGAACCGTACCGCGTGCCTGCGCCGCACGGTCCGCCTGCTGACGTGGATGGTGGACGATGCGGCAACGACAACATGGACGTCTGCCTGAGACGGGCGTACGGTCGGTGTTCCCTCGTATCTGATTCGGATTGTGCGCGACGTCCCTCGCTTGGCCGTGCGGAAGTTGTAGGAGCCGCTCGCGCTGGTGCTGAGTGTGCGTACCGGCTGCCAGCTCGACCCCGGGACGTCAACCAGCTCGGACACCGCGAGCGGCGTCGACCCCATCGACTTATTGTCCTTGTCGGCCAGCCGCCCGCTGAGTCGCGTGCGGTGGGCATAGCGAAGCCGGAGCCGCGTTCCGAGATAGCGGACTCGCTTCCCCTTGCGCGTCCGCGTCTGGAGGCGTCCTCCGGTGATGTGGGTCGGCGACCGCAGCGGCAGCGTCACCGACATTGACGTTCCGTCAGACAATGTCGTGGTGCTCTTCTCGTTGCCGGCGCGGTCCACCGCGTGCCCGCGCAGGTCATAGACACCATCGGCCATCGTCTCGTCAGGAAGGTTCACGACCAGCCGCCCGCCGTCAACCTTCGCCGGAACGGTCGTCCAAGCGTCCGCGTCGTGCGGCTTGAAGTCGATCGAGCCCGAGCCGATACCGCTCGTCGCGTCGGCCGCCTGTACCACCACGCGCGTGGGATCGGCCGTGTCGATCGGCGAGAACACAGCCGTTGGGGCTTGGGTATCGGACCGGAGATGGACCGAGACGCCGTTGTTGGACGTGTTGTTTCCGGCAGCGTCTCGCAGCCACAGCTTCAGGATCCAATCGCCTTCTTTCGGAACCGGAAGTGCGTTCAGCGTCTCCAACTTGTCACCGTCCTTGCTTCCGGACACGCACGAGGCCGGCGGATTCCCCAACTGGCAAATCTGCCAATTGACCCCCACGGTTGGCGCTCCGGAGGCCGGCGGGTTTGCCCAATGCAGGTTGTAAGCGGTGCGAGACTGCCAGCCCTCCCCACCTTCGACCGTGACCGCCTGCGGCGGACCCGGCGGCGAGTTGTCCACCAGGACTGAGCGCGACGCCGACGAGACGTTTCCGGCAGCGTCGACCGCTTGCACTGTGACGTCATGCCGCCCGTCTGTGTAGGCACCGGTCGGAAGACCCTCGTACGTATCCACACCGTTCGGGCACGGCACGACCTGACTCGCATCGCAGGCGCGATCTAACTTCAAGCGCTGCTGACCATCGACCAGCACGGCCGTCCGGCGGATGCCGGAGTTGTCGGAGGCATCGACGGCCACGGGCTGGTTACCGCTCCTCCAGCCGTCCGCCCACAGCCCGCCCGACACGCTGATCGCGGGCGGCGAGTCGTCCTGGAGACGCACCGCTGCCGACGCCAGCCGCGCGTACGCCGTCAGGTAGTTGTGGGCGGCGTCGCCCGCCAAAGGACAACCGTTGCTGACGCAGGAGACGTCGATGTAAATGACTTGGCTCCCACCTGGCACGTCGATCCACTGAGCCACGCCCTGACTCGTGAGTCCGCACTCGTTCGGGCCTCCCACCGCGCAGCCCCGAAGCGCCTGCGTCCCGGTCGATAGCACCGACTCCCATTTCGCATCCGAGCGGTAGAAGTCATACGCAGCGGACAACCCGATGATCGTGGTCCCCGGGGCCGCTGTGAACTTCATTTGCGCCGTGGCGGTGTTGGTGCCTCCGTTTGCCACCACGACGTTGCGGGTGATGATGCCGCGCCATGGGTCGCCGCCGGTCGGGCAGGCCGTGTACGCGGTCGCGCCGGCCGCGTTGACGACGACTGGAATCCATGAGTTGTTGGCACCGCCCGCCGCGTCACACGCCACGACGTCATAGGTGCCCGCGCGAACGCCGACGGGCGCGAGCCATCCGACGAAGACGACGCCGACGAGAACCACCACACCCGCAACAGCGCGGCGGACGCGACTAGCAGCCGAAGAACTCACATCCTCCTCCTGAAGACTTGGGGCTGGACTTGGTAGACGAGCCCGACGAGCCCGTCGCCGCGCTACTCGTGGTCGGCGATGGTTGCGTCACGGCCGACTGTCTCGCGGTCGACGGGCTGACGCTCGACGAGGGGCGGGATCGGCTCGCCCGGTGCTTCTTGGTACGTGCCCCCGCCGCCGCCCTCGTTGTGCTTGCGCTTGTCGTGGCGGTAGAGCTCGGCACGGCGATGCGGCGCATTCCACCGGGCCGGGGCGGCTGCATCGTCGCGTCCGCCGGCGCCACGACGCGAGGCGCGACCGGGCCGCGTGCGTGGTGATCCTGGTCGAGCTGCGCCAGCACAGCAGACGTGCCGACCCCGACCGTCAGGAAGGCCATCACCGTGGCCGTGGCCTTCGCCGCACCTGCCTGAGCGAACAGCCCGGTTCCGGCTCCGCTCCCCATCGTGGCGGCCTTTGCCGACGAGCGCTTTGCGAGAACCCGTGCGCCGAAGATGAATGGCAGCGGCGCCAGCACGCCGAGTGCATCGCGGCCAAAGACCCGCTGTTCCCGCTGGAGGTCCTGACACGACTTGCAGTGCTGGAGATGGCGGCGAACCTCGCGCTTATCCGCACCCTTGAGTTCGCCGCTCATGTACGCCGTGAGCCGCGCTCGCTCCTCGTCCTCGACCTCGAGGCCAACTGCATGGCGGACGAGCGTGTAGAAGATCTTCCGGGCGATGAAGAGCGTCTGCCGGAGGAGGCTGTACCCGAGTCCGAGATGGTCGGCCAGTTCACGCTGATCCCAGTCGAGATGATCGACGGCGATTAGGACCACGGCCTCACGCTCGGTCAGGGCGCGCAGGCCCGCCACGAGAATCCCGCGGTCGATCGTCAACCGCTCGTCGCGAGACGCCTCCGTACTCGCCATGTCCTTGACCATCGCGCCGAGGAGTGCCGCGCTCAGCTCGCGTTCACGGGCCGGCCCGTCGTCCTCTTCGAGCGTCTGCATCACACGGTCGAGCGACACGAACTGAGGGCGGGGCGTCGCGGCGTTGCGACGGCCTAGCTCGGTCCGGAGCGCCTGCCCCGCCGCATCTCTAAGGCACCGGTACATGCGGCGGTCGCGTTCTTCGTCGCGGACGGCTTGCAACTCCGGCCACTCCGAGTAGATCGCCAGTAGCGCGTTCTGAAGGGTGTCGTCGACCGGCACTCGACCCCCGCGACCCTCGGCCTGGTGGCCGAGCATGCCGCGCAGGTAGGCGGCAAACCGTTCAGCGTGCATGCGGACGAACTCCTCATAGGAGTGGCCCTCCACGGTCGGCGCTGTAGCTGCCATCGATGACGCTCCCCGACAAGACCGCTGATCCGGTTAGGCGGTCTGTCCGAACGCGTACGTACCGCTTACGGAGCGCCTTCAATCACCGTCGGTCCGAAATGCATGGGGCTGCGGTCTGAATCCGACAGAAACGGTCTCGCGTTCAGCGATCCTTGAGTCCTGCGGCCGTACTGCATCGATCAGCGTTGCGACGCGGTACCGCGTCGGCTTGAACCCGAGCGGGCTCGAAGGGCCGGGCAGTTATCGCATGTGACCGTCCGACTCAGCGCGGCGGGCGGCGCTCGGCGGCCTCCGCGAGCCGCTTCGCGATTGCCGCCATTTCGTCGGTCACGTCGCCGGCCGCGATGGCGCACCGCAACAGCACCGCCTCGCGCACGAACTGAGCGGGGGACTGGCCGACCGACGCAGCCCCGCGCCGCATCAGCTCGTCCAGATCGTCGGGGAGTTCAACCGATGTCTTACGCACGAGGCGAGCAGCCTACGATGCCTCGTCATGCCTGGCGAATCTACCTGATATCCGGTAATATTAGGACTTGGGACTACGTGACTAACTCAGCGCCGACGTCGGCCAGGGATGGCCGACATGGAGCAATTAAACAGTCGTCGTGCTGGTCGCGCGCCCCGGCGCCCTCGGCAAGAGGCGCACGGCGGGCATCGGGTCGAGACGACCCGGCAGCCCCATCCCAAATTCACACCGGAACAGGAGCGGTTCATTGACTGGTTTGTTCGTTACTGGCGAAGCCGGCCCCGGGAGGGTGATCGCACTGCCGAGCCCGACCGTTGACCCTGGCGACGACGAACGTGCGAGACGACGCACCGTGATCTACGTCCGTGCGGCGCACGAGGACGGACCGGGCACCTGCTCGCTCGACCGCCAGCGTCTCGCCATCGCGGAGTTCATCGCCGCGCATGACGACCTGTTCGGGAAGGTCGGTCGATGACCGCCGTTGCCGACCCGGTGCCGGGGCAGGCCGAAGATGGCGGGGTCCTCATCGGCCTCGCCGGCGAGGCCCAGACGGCCCAGCGTCGCGCCGTGGCCTATATCCGCGAGTCGACCGAAGAGCAAGGCAAGGGGTACTCGCCAGGCGGTCAGCGCGGCGCCATCTCGCAGTACGCCGAGCGCAACGAGCTTCGCCTTGTAGATGAATATCTCGACCTCGAAAGCGGCAAGGCCGCCGACAAGCGCGACGATTTCCAGCGGCTCATCGCCGACGCGATGACCGGCGCCTTCGACGTGGTGCTCGTCTTCCACACCTCGCGCTTCGCCCGCAACGCGATGGAGGCCAAGCAGTACAAGAAGCTCCTACGCGAAGAACTGGGCATCGACGTCATCTCGGTCACGCAGTCCATCGGCACCGACACCGACGATCCGACCTCGTTTCTCAACGAGTCCATCAACGAGATCTTTGACGAGTACTACTCGCGGTCGCTCTCGTTCTGGACGAAGATGGGCCTCGCGCAGAAGGCCCGCCAAGGACTCGTCACCGGAAGCCTGCCGTGGGGCTACCTCCGCGGCGAGGACGGAATCGCGGTACCTGATCCCGAGCGCGCCCCGGTCGTCCTCGCGTTGTTCACCATCTACGCGACCGGCAACCACTCATACCGCGACCTCGCCAACTGGCTCAACGCGCGCGGCTTCCGGACCACCCGCGGAAGCCTGTTCTGCTCCGACACCGTCCGCGACATGATCGGGAACCTGTCCTACGCCGGATTCGTCACCTCCCAGCGCAGCACGAGCCGTGAGATCAAGGGCAAGCACGAGCCGATCATCTCCGAAGAGCTGTTCGACCGCTGCGCCGAGCTTCGACGCCAGCGGACCACGACGAAGAACCCGGGGCGCCCGTCGCAGCGGTTCGTCCTCAAGAGCATCGTCCGGTGCGAGCGCTGCCAGGGCCGGATGTACGGTCAGAACACCGGACGAAAGGGCATGCCCCGCTACTACTGCTCGACACGCCGCAAGCGTGAGGGCTGCGATCAGCCGCTCGCGCCGGCCGTGCCGATCGAACAGCAACTCGCGGAGTTCATCTCGGACTTCACGCCAAGCGCAGAAATGCGCGACGAGATCCTGGCCCGACTGGTCATCGACGAGCCCACCGACGCCGACACCAACCGTCAGCGCCGCACCCTGAAGGATCGCCGCAAACGACTCCGCGACCTCTACGAAATGGGCGACATCGAGCGCGCCGAGTACCGGGCCAAGTGCGCCGAGATCGACGAGGCACTCGACGGCATGGCTCCCGGACCAACCGCCGACCTCGACCGAGCCCGCGCCGTGCTCGAGGACTTTGGCCGGTTCTGGGAAGCGGAAGCCGATCCAGTGAAGCGCCGCGAGCTGGTCGGCCAGCTCTTCGAGCGCGTGTGGATCGACGACTCCCGCATCGTCGCGGTACGGCCAACACGAGCCTTCGCCCCGTTCTTCGAGCGGCGCCCTGGAGGCCGCGGTCATCGGCCCACAAACGACAACGCCGCCCCTGGTAGAGGCGGCGAGGTTGAAAGTACGGGAGCGACGGGACTCGAACCCGCGACCTCCGGCGTGACAGGCCGGCGCTCTAACCAACTGAGCTACGCCCCCGAGCAAACGGGACGACCATTATGGCAGGCAGCCGCAGCCAACGACCGCTCGCCAACCTTGGCTGGTTGGCCAGGCAACCAGTACGCTGCCGTACCATGCCCCGGGTCGTTGCACCGCCGCAGATCACCAACACGAATCCCTTCCGGCGGATGGCCAACGATGTGCGGCTGGAGCGCTCGATCACTGTGCCGTTCCCGCCCGGCGATACGAACTTCTCGGTCGCGCGCACGCGCGGGTTCCTGCGCGATCCGCTGACGCTCCTGCTGCAAGCGTACGAGCGCTATGGGCCGGTCTTCACGCAGCGCGTGTTCCACCAGAACATCATCTTCGTGCTCGGCCCCGAGGCCAACCACCATCTCCTGGTCTCCAACGCCGCCAACTACTCCTGGCGCGACGGCCACTACGGCGACCTGATGCCCTTGCTCGGCGACGGCATGCTCGCCATCGACGGCGCCTTCCACCGCCTGTCGCGCAAGGCGATGTTGCCGATGTTTCACCGCGAACGCATCGCACTCTCCCAGCAGCTCATGGTCGAGGAGGTCGACCGCGCGCTCGACGGCTGGCACGATGGCCTACAACTCGACTTGTACCACTGGACCCGCGAGCTGGCGCTGCGCATCGCCATGCGCGCGCTCTTCGGCATCGACCCCGAGAACGCACGCCAGCATGCCGACGCCGCCCAGGAGTTCGAGAACGCGCTCAGCTTCTGGTCCAAGGACTACATCTTCCAGGTCATGCGCGGGCCCGGCTCGCCGTGGAAGCGGATGCGCACAGCCGCCAAGCGGCTCGACGCCATCATCTACGCAGAGCTCAACCGACGCCGCGCGTCCGGCGACCTCGGTGACGACCTGCTCGGCCTCCTGCTGGAGACCCGCGACGGCGACGACCTGCTCCTCACGGACCGCAACATCCGCGACGAGGTCATGACGCTGCTCTTCGCCGGCCACGACACGACGACCTCGACGGTCGCCTTCCTCTTCTACGAGCTCGCCCGCCACCCGCACCTGGTCGACGACGAGGACTTCAGCCTCGAGCTCGCCCTCGACGAGACGCTGCGCCTCTACCCGCCCGCGTGGATCGGGCCGCGCCGCTCGATCGAGCCGGCCGAGATCGCGGGCGTCGCCGTCCCCGGCGGCGTGCCGGTCGAGTACAGCTCCTGGGCCAGCCACCACCTCCCCGACGTCTGGGAGGACCCCGAAGCCTTCAAGCCGGAGCGCTTCGCCCCCGAGAACCGCGAGCAGATCCCCAAGGGCGCCTACGTCCCCTTCGGCGGCGGCTCGCGCACCTGCATCGGCATGCGCTTCGGCCAGGCCGAGGTCAACGTCATCGCCGCGAAGATCCTGCAGCGCTTCCGCCTCGACCTGCAGCCCGGCTACGAGCTGCGCGTCCGCCAGACGCCCACGATCGGCCCCCGCGACGGCCTGCCCGTCACGGTCCGCGCGTCGAAGGCCGCCACCGGTCTCGGTGACGGCACCTCGCGCGAGCCGCTCGCGGCATAGACGCCGACGAGCGACCCGCGCGCCGCCCCACTACTTCTTCTTCGCCTTCCCGACCATCACGGTGACGACCTTCGACCCGTCACCGTGAGCCCGGAAGTTGCCTTGCCACTGCGCGACGAACTGGTTGGCGCCCTTGGCCAGGTTCCAGCTCGTCGTGAACGACCCGTTGGCGCTGGCGCTCACGGTCTGCGCCGTCCAGCGCGTCGACCCCGGCCGCCGATAGCTCACCGTCACCCGCTCGTTGCCGGAAGCCGGCGTGAGCGTGCCCTTCACGGTGATGTGCACCGCCTTTGTGTACCGCGACTTCGGCGCCGCGATCGTCAGCTCACTAGAAGCCCCCGAGTCGCCACCGGTCGTGCTGTACAGCAGCGACTGCTGACCGCCCAGCAGGTAGTCGGTCGTCCCGCCAGCAACCACACCATCATCGGCGATCGGGGTGGACACCACGAACTGCGGATGCCAGGTGGCGCCGCCGTCATCGGTGCGCAGCAGGAAGCCCGTCGGCTGACGAACGTCGCCGAAGCTGCTGATCACCAGATATCCCTTCTGCGCCGAGGAGAACGACATGCCGCGCGCAGCGTTCGTGCCAACGCCCGGCAGCTCGGTCCAGCTCGCCCCGGCATTCGCGGTCCGCCACAGCCGACCGCTCGTGTCCAGCAGGAAGCCATGCGAGGCATCGACGAAGTCGACGCGCCGGATACCCAACCGGTTCACGCGCTTCTTGCCCTTCTTGATGTACTTGCCCGGCTTCTTGATGGTCTTCCACGTCTTGCCGGCATCGGTCGAGCGGATGACGTCCTGGATGCCGTAGGCGACGATCGCGCTGCCGGCGCGGTCGACACGCTGTAGCGACGTACGCGCCACCGCGTCGCCCTTGACCGCGTCAAACGACCCACCGCCATCCACTGAGCGGCGGACGCCCGTCGGCCCGATGACCATCACGGTCGTCGGCGTCGGCGCGTAGACCGCACCCGGCCGCGCCGTGCTGCCGGTGTCCAGCGTCTTCCAGAATCCACCGCCGGTCGTCGTGACGAACAGCCCGCCGGCGGCGTCCAGCGCGTAGCCGGCGCTGGCCGTCGGGAACGAGACGTCCAGGACGTTGGCGGTCGTGGTGACGTTGCCGCGCGTCCAGGTCTTGCCGCCGTCGGTCGTCTTGCCGAGCGTCGCGTTCGGGCCGGGCGCGAACGCCGTGCCGGCCACCTTGCCGGCCACGATCCGCGTGAACGACCCGGTCAGCCGGCCGCCGATCGGCCGCGAGTTGGCGCCCGCGTCGTCGGAGACGACCGTCGAGCCCTGCTGGCCGGCGGCCGCCAGGCGCAGCGGCGTCGCGAACGCCGCGGCAAACAGCGGATCGGTCGACGGCGTCGGGGCCGAGAAGGTCGCGGCGCCGTCGACCGTGATGACCAGCTGGGTGCCGGTCGCCGTGGTGGCGACGCAGGCCTTCTCGTCGGCGCAGCGGATGCCCGTGAGGTTCTGGCCCGACCCGATCTCCTTCGGGACCCACGTCGCGCCACCGTCGCTCGTCTTCAAGAAGAGCGAGCCGTCGCCGACCGCGTAGCCGACCGTGGCCGAGGCGAACGTGATCGCCCGCACCGGCCGGTTGGTCGCGCTCACGGACTTCCAGGTGACGCCGGAGTCGGTCGTCACATAGATGTTGCCGTCCGAGGTGGTGACGTAGCCGCCCGTGTCGCTCGTGAAGACCGCGTCGGTCGGCACCACGCCGCCGCCCGCCTGCTTGGTGCCGGGGATCGCCGTCTTGGTCGCGAAGTCCGTGCCGTTGGTCGTCTCGAAGACCGAGCCGTCGTTGAGCACGAGGTAGCCGTGCTGCGCATTGACGTACCAGAGCGCCGCGAGGTGCGAGCCGTCCGGGCAGCTGGACTCGACCGGGGTGAACGCGATCCGCGAGAAGGTCTGGCCGCCGTCGGTCGACAGGCGCGCGACGCAGCCGCCGCCTGCGATGACGGTGTTGGCGTCGACGGCCTCCACCTCTGTGAGGTTGGAGAACGTTCCGGCAGGCAGACCGGTCCAGGTGTCGCCCGCATCGGTCGTCTTCAGCAGCGTGCCGAAGTCGCCGACCGCGTAGCCGGTCGTGCCGGCGAACGCCATCGCCCGCAGCGTGTTGCCCTGCGGCAGCGGGTTGCCCCACAGCCAGCCGGAAGATCCGACCTGGACGTTGGCCGATGCGACAGCCGGCAGTGCGGCCAACGCGCATGCGGCCAAGGCGGCGGTGCCGCCCCATCGCAGCCTTCTCATGGGATGTGCGCTCCTCGTTCGGTGATGCATGTGCCGCTCCAACGGGGACCGCGCGAAGAAGTTACGCGTGTCCCGAACCTCAAGTCCGATGTGGCGCGCGCCGACCTTCTGCCAAGGCCCCCGATGTCGATCCGCACCGCCCCTACGACGCACGACGATTGGTCACGCCTTCTCGGCCCTGCCGCCGACGCCACGACCGAGGGTCTCGTCGTCACCGACGCGACCGGCACCATCCGTGCTTCCAACCGCGCGGCGCGGGTGATCGCGGGCGTCCACACCCTCGCCCACGATCGCCTCGCGGGCCGCTCGCCGCACGACCGCACCTTCGTGCCGCTGCACCCCGACGGCACGCCCGTGGCCGTCGCCGATCAGCCGGGCACGCGCGCGATCGCCACCGGCGAGCCGATCCTGGCCACCCGCCTGCGCTTCGACCGCCACGACGGCACCCAGCAGTGGCTGCTGGTCAACGCCGTCCCGCTCTTTGTCGAGGGCAACATCCAGGCCTACGGCGCCGTCGTCTCCTTCTCCGACATCACGGTCGTTCTGCGCGCGCAGGCCGACCTGGAGGCCCGCGAAGGTGAGCTCGCGCTCCTGGCCACCCACGCCGGCGACCTCATCGCCCGCCACCAAGCCGACGGCAAGATCGTCTACGCCGCCGGCGGCGCCGAGGCGTTGCTCGGCTTCGAGGCCAAGCACTTGGTCGGCTTTTGGGCCGCCGACGTCTGCCATCCCGACGATGCCGCCGCCGTCCGCGAGATGCACGAGCAGGCGCGCCAGGGCCAGCGCGGCGTCGTCAGCTACCGGATGACCAACGTCCGCGACGGCCGTGAGATGTGGCTGGAGTCGACCGTCTCCCCCGTTCTGGACGAGCACGGCGCGTTCGTCGAGGCGGTCACCACCACGCGCGACATCACCTCCCGCAAGGCCAACGAGCTGCGGCTGCAGGAGGCCGAGGAGGAGGCGCACCGCCAGCGCGCGCTGCTCGAAGAGGCCCAGTCGATGGCCGACCTCGGCAGCTGGTCGACCGATCTGGAGACGGGTGCGGAGTCCTGGAGCCCGGGTCTCTACCGGATCTTCGGTGTCGATCCGGAGACGACGGCCGCCGGCCACGCGACGCACACCAAGCTGATCCACCCCGACGATCGCGACGCGGTCCGCGACGTCCTGGCGCGCGCCACACTGGATGGTGCACCGTTCGACATCACTTATCGTTTGATCCGCCCCGACAGGATCGAGCGTGTCATGCACGGCCGCGGGGCAGCCGCCGAACGCGTCGACGGCGCGCTGCGCCGCGTCTGGGGCACCACCCAGGACGTCACGGAGCGCCACCGCCTGGAGGCCGGCCGCCGCGAGGCCGAGCGCCGCTTCCGCGCCGCCTTCGAGCATGCGCCAATCGGCGTCTGCGTCCTGGACTTCCATGGCCCCGACCCGGGCCAGTGGGTGACCGTCAACGCCGCGCTCGCCCGCCTGCTCGGCTACGAGCGCGACGCGCTGCTGGGCCATCGCATCAGCGCGATCCTCCATCCCGAGGAGCTCGACGTCACCCGTGAGCGCCTCGCGGCGCTGCTCGCCGGCGAGGTCGAGCGCATCACCGCCGAGTGCCGGATGATCCACGCCGATGGGCAGCTCGTCTGGACGCTGGTGACCGTCGCCGCCGTGCCCGACGAGGCCGGCCAGCCGGCCTACGGCATCGGCCAGATCGTCGACATCACCGAGCGCAAGCGCTTCGAAGGCCAGCTGCAGTACCTCGCCGACCACGACGCGCTCACCGGGCTCTTCAACCGCCGCCGCTTCGAGGAGGAGCTCGATCGCGCGCTGGCCTCCGCCGAGCGCTACCACCGGCGCGGCGCAGTCCTCGTGCTCGACCTCGACGGCTTCAAGCACGTCAACGACACGCTCGGCCATCCCGTCGGCGACGAGTTGATCGCGCGGCTAGCGGGGACGCTGCGCGATGAGCTGCGCGAGTCCGACGTCATCGCCCGCCTCGGCGGCGACGAGTTCGGCGTGATCCTGCCCGAGGCGTCGGAGTCCGAGGCCGCCGCGGTCGCCTCCAAGCTGCTGGGAGCGGTCGAGCGCGACGGGGTGGTCGCCGCCACCGCCGGCCACGCGCGCGTCACCGCGTCGGTCGGCCTCGCCGCCTTCGATGGCCTCGACGGCCTCAGCGCCGAGGAGCTGCTCGTCCAAGCCGACATCGCGATGTACGACGCCAAGAAGGCCGGCCGCAACCGCGCGGCGACCGCCGAGCGCTCAGGCTCTGGCCCATCCCGATCGCGGGCTGGACAGCCCTCATAGTCTCTGGCCCATGGCCAGGATTGGAGTGCTGACCGGCGGTGGCGACTGCCCGGGATTGAACGCGGTGATCCGTGCTGTGGTCCGCAAGGGCCTCGGCGACGGGCACACGCTGTTCGGCTACACCTACGGCTGGGCCGGCGTGCTCAGCGGCGAGGGCGAGGAGCTGACGGCCGAGCGGACCAAGGGGATCCTGCCGCGGGGCGGGACGATCCTCGGCTCGTCGCGAACCAATCCTTTTAAGGAAGGTGGCCCCGGCGTTGAAGGCGTGCGTGCGGGAATGGCGTTACGCGATGTCGACGTGCTCGTCCCGATCGGTGGCGAGGACACGCTCGGCGTCGCGGCGCGGCTGGCGGCCGAGGGCGTGCCGGTCGTCGGCGTGCCCAAGACCATCGACAACGACCTCAAGGGCACCGACTACACCTTCGGCTTCCAGACCGCGGTGCAGATCGCCACCGACGCCATCGACCGGCTGCACACGACCGCCGAGTCGCACAACCGCGTCATGGTCCTGGAGGTGATGGGCCGCCACGCCGGGTTCATCGCCGCGCACGCCGGCATGGCCGGTGGCGGCGACGTGATCCTGGTGCCCGAGCGGCCGTTTGACATCGAGGAGGTCTGCGGCCACATCCGCCGCCGGCACGCCAACGGGCGGACGTTCTCGATCGTCGTCGTGTCGGAGGGCGCGACGCCCCGCGCCGGCACGCTCTCGACGACCGGCTCCGGCCAGCTCGACGCGTTCGGCCACGAGCGGCTCGGCGGGATCGCCGTGGTGCTGGAGCGCGAGATCGAGGCGCGCACGGGCTATGAGACGCGGATGACGATCCTCGGCCACGTCCAGCGCGGCGGGACGCCGACGGCGTTTGACCGCGTGCTGGCGACGCGCTTCGGCGTGGCGGCCGCGGAGGCCGTGACCGCTGGTGCGTCGGGCAAGATGGTTGCCTTGCGTGGCACCGACATCGTGACGGTGCCGATCGCCGAGGCGCTCGGCGAACCGAAGACGTTGGACGACAAGTTCTTCGCCGACGCCGAGGTGTTCTTCGGCTGAGGTATAGGCCTAGGCGGGCTGGAGATCGGCCGGCGCGATGTCCCAACGCGCCGCGATCTCCTCGAGCTCGCCGTCCAGCGACCAGCGGTCCGGACGCGCCTCGCCCTCGTGGTCGGGGACGCCGCCCTTGAGCGCCATGCAGCGCGTGTTGTCGCCGACCGCGCGGATCTCGGCGACCTCCTCGTCGCTCAGCAGCACGTCGGCCGGAACGCCGGCGAGCTCCTCGCGCTGGGCCTCGACCGGCTTGGCGCCGTCCCACGACTCCTGGATCAGCGTCGGGACGACCGAGGCGACCGCGGGGTGCGCGAGGTTCCATTGCGCAGCAAGCTGCAGCAATGTCAAGCCGTGGCGCTCCGCGATCGGCCGCAGCGCGTCGAGGCGCTCGGTGCCGCGCTCGATCCAGCCCGCGGGCCGGAACTTGCGGTGGTCGCGCTCGGCCATCGGCAGGCCGGGGCGCAGGTCGTCGTGGAAGAGACCGCCGTAGTCGACGACGCGCGTGAGCACCTTGACGTCGTGGGCCTGCGCCGCGGGGAGCGCGAGCTCGCCGGGCCACGGCTCGAATGGGTTGAGGATCAACATCGCCCAGTCGATGACGTCGCCGTAGCGCTCGAAGCAGTCGATGACGTCAAGCGTGAAGCCGTTGGCCGGGCCGGGGGCGACGCCGATGCGGCGCGTGAGGCCGGCGTCGCGCAGCGCGACCATGCCCTCCCAGACCGCCTCGTGGGTGTAGCCGGTGCGGTCGGGGTTGTGGAGCAGCAGGAGGTCGAACGCGTCGGCGCCGATGCGCTGCAGGCTGCGTTCGGTGGCATCGCGCAGGTAAGACGCGTACTCGCTGGGTCCGCGCAATCGCGGGTCGGTGAAGCGCGGGAAGCCCTTGGCGCCCTCGCGCTCGCCGTTGTAGAAGTCGTGGCCGACGGCGCCGATCAGCGAGTAGGCGTCGCGGTCCAGCCCGGTGAGCGCGCGGCCGAGGAGCGTGTCGGCCGCGCCCTCGCCGTAGACGTCGGCGGTCAGCACGGTGCGAACGCGCTGGTCTGGGCGCATGAGCGCGAGCAGGCGGTCCTCCTCGAGCGGGAGGCCGTAGTGCATGAAGTGGCCGCCCGACCAGGTGCCGAGGGCGGTGTGCGTGGGATCGAGGGCCATCGCCCTGAAGGGTACGCGGGCGCGGCGAACATGGGAGGATCGCCGCCATGCGTCGCGCGCTCGTGGTCCTGGTCGCTCTGCTGGCCGTTGTCGTCTTCGCAGGGTGCGGTGGTGATGACAGTGGAGGCGACAAGGCCTCGCCCAAGCAGGACTACGCCCGGCAGCTGGGTGCGGCGACCAAGGCGCTGCAGAACGCCTTCGCTGACACCGACCAGGTGGGCGCCAACGTCTCTTCGGCCCAGATCATCGCTCACCGCGATGCCCAGGCGACCGTCATCGACAGCACGGTCAAGAAGCTCCGCGCGATCACCCCGCCCGCGGCGCTTGCGGCCACGCACCGCAAGCTCATCGAGGGGCTCCAGGAGCTGGCGACGTCGTTCCGCAGCGGCGGAAGCAAGGACACGAAGTCGCTGGCCGCGGCACTTCGGGCGCTGCCCAACAGCACGGGCGCCAAGAAGCTCACCGAGGTCTCGGCCGAGCTCAAGGCCCAGGGCGTCACGGTGGCGACGGCGTCGAAGTAGAGCTACCCGCACTGGACAGGCCGTATGTCATAACGTACATTTGTATGTCATGACGACGGACAGCGCACCCACCACCTTCGACGCCCACGCCAGCGGCTACGAGGGCCCGCGCCGCCGGCTCATCCCGCCCTTTGACGCCTTCTACGGCGCGGCGATCGACGGGCTGGCGATGCTCGGCCGCCCGCCCCGCCGCGTGCTCGACCTCGGCGCCGGGACCGGCATGCTCGCTGCGCGCGTCGCGGCCGCCTACCCCGACGCCGCGCTCGTCCTGGTCGACGGCGCGCCCGCGATGCTCGAGCAGGCCCGCGCCGTCTTGGGCCCGGACCCCGAGCTCCACGTTGCCGACCTGTCAGATCCGCTGCCCGGCGGCGAGTTCGACGCCATCGTCTCCGCGCTGGCGATCCACCACCTCGACGACGTCAGCAAGCGCGACCTGTTCGCCCGCGTGTGCGCGGCGCTGCCACCAGGCGGCGTCTTCGTCAACGCCGAGCAGGTCGCCGGCCCGACGCCGTGCTTCGACCGGCGTTATCGGGAGTGGCACGAGGCTTCGGCGCGGGCGGCCGGGACCGACGATGCCGAGTGGGCCGGTGCGCAAGACCGGATGCGCCACGACCAGTGCGCCGATGTCGAGTCGCAGTTGCGATGGCTGCGCGAGGCCGGCTTCGACGCGGCCGACTGCCTCTTCAAGGACCACCGCTTCGCGGTGATGATCGCGCGGCGCGCGGGCGAGTAAGGCCGCCTAGGCACCCGGCCGGCTCCGATAAGGTCAGCGGTATGCAAATCGGTGGCCGCGACGTCGGTACGGTGCTTCGCGCACCCCTGCAGCGTGGCCACCGGCGGGCGCTGGTGACGATGCCGCGGGTCTACCGGCGCCAAGATCTGCCGGAGGTCACACGGCGGTTCATGTTCGGCCGCGGCACGTACCCGTGGGCGCCGTCGGTACGGACGCCGATTGGCGTCGTGCGCCCACAGCTCGATCGCCACGACGACCTCCTCACGGTCAACGAGATCTTCGCCCGCCAAGACTACGAGGCGCCGGAAACACTGCGGGTCGCCGTCGACGTCGGCGCCAACATCGGCATCGCCTCCCTCTACTTCCTGACGCGCAATGCCACCTCGAAGGTGTACTGCGTCGAGCCCGACCCGAAGAACATCGCGCGGTTACCACGAACGCTCGCCGGGTTCGAGGGCCGCTATGAGCTCCAGGAGGTCGCGGCAGCGGCCGACGACGGCGAGGCCACGTTCTATGTCGAGCCCAGCGGTCGCTACGGCGGGTTCGAACAGGGCTGGAAGTCCGAATCGATCACGGTGCCAACGCGCTCGTTTGCGTCATTGCTCGACGATGTGCTCGCCCGCGAGGAGCGCATCGATGTTCTCAAAGTCGACACCGAGGGCTCCGAGGAGGCGCTCGTGTCCTCGATCCCGGCCCACCAACTCGACCGCATTGACCGCATCTACTACGAGACCGACAACTCGGCACCGTTCCACGAGGACCGGTTCCGTCATCGCTTCGACTGCCAGACCAACGCGCTCATTCGTAACGGCCTCGCGGCCTGATTGCCGACGGGTCGTGAAGACTATTTGCTGAACAGATCTGCTATGCCTGCAGCGATGAAGAGTAGGCCGGTCAAGGCGGCCGCAGCCCGTCGGTATAGACGGGAGTTGTAGCTGTCGCCAAGGCCCGAGAACCGCGTCACTGGCGAGTTATCGCCCGAAGCCTTGAACGCGTCGGCGAACATGCGTGATCCTCCGATGAGCAGCAAGCCGAGGCAGATGGCAGCTACATCCAATAGCGACGACATCTCACAGGTTCAGGTCGATGTGATTACCGAGATGTACCACGGAACGTTCGGTGGTTGGTCGTTTCCGCCGCACTGGCCGATCCATCGGCCGATGGCTTATCACTACAGTTGAGCCTGGCGACGCCGCGGGGTCGACCTGAGCGAATTCATCCTATGGCAGACTAAATGGGTTGACCAATGACACCGGGCCGCAGGATTGGAGTGGTCCCCGTCTGACGGACAGTTCGGGGCTTGCGCTGCTAGCCGTTGATCTTGGGGTTGTTGGTCATTGATTCTGTCTCGAACTGGGCGGGTGAGAGGTAGCCCAGGGTCGAGTGTCTGCGGGTGGTGTTGTAGAAGGCCTCGACGTACTCGAAGACCTCGCTGGTCAGCTCGCGGCGGGTGGGCCAGGAGCGCCGGTGGACGAGTTCTTTTTTGAGGGTGGCGAAGAAACTCTCGGCCACGGCGTTATCGAAGCAATCGCCGCGGGAGCCCGTCGAGACGGCGATGCCGGATCCTGCGGCTGTAAGCGTCTTGGACGGCGGCCAGGTAGAGCCAGCCCTCCCAAGTCCTGAGATACGTGATGTCGGCGACCCACAACACGTCGGGTCCAGCGGGGCGAAAGTCGCGCTGCACGAGGTCGTCGGCAACGCGGACGCAGGGACCCGGATCGTCGTGCGGCCGCGCTTGCGCGCGACCAGCCCGGAGATCCCGATCGCGCGCATCAGGCGCTGGACACGCTTGCGCGACACAACGACTCCGTGACCCAGACGCAACTTGGCCGTGACCCGCCGCGATCCATAGACCTGCCGATTGTCGTTGTGGATGTCTTTGATCTTCTCGATCAGCCACGCGTCCGATAGCGCGCGGTCCGGTGCTCGATGTCGGTGACAGCCTGAAGGCTAAGCCGGCGAGAGCGGTTCTACCTCAGCCGGAGATTCATCGTTGTCGTCGCCGCGCGGTGATGCCCCAGGTCCATCCACTCCCTCGAAATACAAGCGGCAAAACGACCTGGGTGAGCAGCAACGCCGAGAGAATCCCGATCCCCGCTCCCGCCAATGAATGACCCGTGAGCAGTCCGACCGCGACACCGATACCTATGGCGAGCACCTGAAGTCCCCAGCCGCCCGCAAACGATGTGAGTACCGAGATGTACCACGGAACGTTCGGTGGTTGGTCGGGCGTCGCCATCAGCCCGCCGGTACCGGGACGACATAGGGATCCCAGCGTGGCACCAGGCGCCGCGGGCTGATCACCGCCGTCGGCAAACCCTAAGGCCGGTTGGACTGCGGACTTCTCCTGCGGATCGCGAACAAGCAGAGAAAAGCGACTGCGATTCCTATAGGGAGTGCCCAACCACCGATCACCGCGCCCCCGATGAGCATGCAGTAGGCGGCGACGATGAGGGCTGTGTGCCGACCGATGGGCATTGGCATCCAGTATCGCAAACAGCGATTCGACCGTTCCGGATCAGCCAAAACCGTCGTCGTTGTCCTCAAGGTCACGGCGGATAGCGTCGCCCTCGATTGCTGTCTCATACTTGTGCCCGACCCCGAGGCGCCCGTGTCAAGCCCTTAGGGTCGTCGTTCCTGCGACTCAGCTCGCTGGCCCGCCACCGTGCCACCACGGTGGATCGGAAGCCCCGATAACGACGATGCCCACCACGGCCAAGACGCCTCCCACGCCGTGCTCTCCGACGACCCAGAGCACAATCGCGACGACGAGCGCCAGCACTCCCGCCACTGAGACGACCACCGAACCCGGCTGACGGCGGAGAGGGCTAGATGTAAGTCCCGTGGAGGTTGTTCCGCTCGTTGAGGCGGGCGATCGGGGTGTGGTGGCCGAGGGCTGAGTGTCGTCGGCGATGGTTGTAGTGCCAGAGCCATCCGTCAAGGGCTGCGGTGCGTTCGTCGCTTGAGCGGTAGATCGCGCCGTAGGCCCAGCCGCCGAGCATGGTGCGGATGAGCCTCTCTGCTTTGCCGTTGGTCTGGGGTCGGTAGGGCCGGGTGCGGAGGTGTCGGATGCCCAGCGTGCGGCAGGCGATCGCGTGGACCTTGGAGCGGTAGCCCGAGCCGTTGTCGGTCAGCAAGCGCTGGACGGTGATGCCGTGGCGGGCATAGAACGCGACGGCGCGGCGCAGGAACCCGATCACGGTGACGGCCTTCTCGTCGGCCAGGACTTCGGCGTAGGCCAGGCGTGTGCAGTCATCGATGGCGATATGGACGTAGTCCCATCCGACGGTGTTGCGGCGCTTGCCCGCTTGGTCAGTGAAGCTGCGCCGGTAGTGCTGGCGCTTAGTCTGGCGAACCCGCTTACCGGCGCCGCCCTGGATGCGCCCGAGCTTTTTGATGTCGATGTGGATCAGCTCGCCAGGCAACTGCCATTCATAGCGTTGCGTGGGCTGCAGGCCCAGACGGCCGAGCTTGCCCATCCCGATCCGGGCCAGGATCTGGCTGACCGTCGAGAGCGCCATGTTCAGCGTCTCGGCGATCTCTGGGCCGGTGAAGCGCAACCGCCGCAACGCGGCGATCGCCTCGACCCGCTCGGCCGGCGTCCGGTTCGGTGAGTTCGCCGGCGCCGAGGACCGGTCCAGCAACCCGAGCTCGCCGTCGGCCAGAAACCGCCTGCACCATTTCCGGCAGGTCTTGGCCGAGACCCCGAACCTCTCGGCGGCCTCCGCGATCGATGTGTTGTCCTCAACGACCATCGCAACCATCCGGCGACGGGCATTCAGACTGAGAGCAGCGTTAGCGTGAAGCTGCATCCGGTGTGCTCCTTGGAACTGAGTGGCTTGGCAGCTCTCAGCCTCCAAGAAGCCCCGGATGCAACTACCTCACCACCGGAACAACGTCCTCAGGAACTACAGCTAGATGACACCACGGCCTCGATGGCGGATCCATTGCGCCCGTCCGCCCAGCGCCACCGCCGCCCCAAACAGGAGCAACGCGATACCCAACCAGCCGAACACAACCTCCGCAACGCATGCGAGGACGAGCAGCACGAGCGCCACGCGCTCGCGGGCCGTCATCGGCGCACCGGGCTGTCCGGGATCACGCAAGTCGCGATAGATGGAGGCCTCGTTGAGGCCCAGCGCGTCGAGCTGAACGCGGAGCGCATCCTTCGACCCTCCGGGCGCGAATGACATCGGCGGCGCTACCCCGACGATGAGCACATGCGGGCATATGCGCCGGAGCGGGCAGAATCAGTTCACACGATCCGACGTGCCCGGGAAGAAAGCAAGACTCTGGCGATCCACCCTAAGCAGCCAGCAGCAGCGGATATAGCGAGCCCGAGAGGCAGCGCGTCCAAGCGTGCGACAGCGAGGTCAAGGAGCAGTCGCAGCACTAGGCCGATAACGACTCCACGGCCTCGCATCGCAAACCCGAGGATGATCGGCACAGCTAGATACCCTGCACCGATCCAATAGTTGAACGCTAACATGATTGTGCACTTAAGGATCTAGCGGCAGTCGGCCGTCGCCACTCTTTCCGCCTCCAGTGCCGGGGCACTGCCCACCTTCGCAGTTCGCGATGATGATTACTTTCACAACGTACACGACGCCGTTGACTGCCCGTTTTATCCATCGAACGGTGGCGCCCGCTTCGCGCTGGTAATCCGCACAATATGCGTCGGTCACTTCCGGATTGTTCGCGCGCGCAACCGGGCTCGGATGGTCGCCGGCGCAGGGTGAGCCTTGGAGCCCAGTCGGATCGGTCCCGTCGATGGGGTTGCCGCCCACGTAAGCGTAGTGGTTCGCCTCGGTGAGACTGGCGATCTGGTTCAGCGGGTCTTGTTGGGTCCAGGTGGCCGTGGCGGGGTCGTAGTAACGAGCGCCGTAGTGGTACAGGCTTCCGACTTGGTGGCCGCTGCCGAACAGGAGGTTGGTGGTGGCGCCGCTGCCGGTGGTGCTGGCGTTGCCGTCGGGGTCGTAGGTGTAGTGGCGGTTGAGGGTGTTGGTGCTGTCGTCGGCCATCGCGATGGTGGAGCCCAGAGCGTCGGAGAAGAGCTCCTGCTTGCTGGTGGTGCCGACGCGCTGGGCGATCGGGGCGCCGCCCGTGTCGCGGATGACGTCGGTTGCTGAGCCGGTGGAGGGAATCTGGCGACTGAGGCCCATGAAGTTGTTCTGGTACCCGGTGGTGCCGTAGCTCACCAGCTCGCCATTGCCCGGCGACAGGTAGCCAAGGCCACTGGCACCCAAGGCGCTCAGGCGCTCCAGCGCGTCGTAGGTGGCGCCGGTGGTGCGCTGGCCGTTGGCGTCGTAGGAGTAGGTGGTGCCGCCACCGGGGGTCGCGGTGCAGGTCGTCGGGGTCGGGCAGCTACAGGTTCCCGGTGTCGTACCGGGAACGCTCCAGCACAGCTCGTTGGCGGTGTTGTAGGCGTAGCTGGTTGCCACGGGGCTGCCGGCCCCGACGGTGTGGGAACGGCGCGTGCGGTTGCCGGCGGCGTCGAAGAGGTAGTCCCACTGATCGACCGCCGTCGCACCGTTGGTCGTCTTGGCCTGCGTGAGACGGTCGGCGGCGCCATGGGTGTAGGTCGTCAAGTTGCCCGCCTCGTCGGTGACCGTCTGGATCAGCGAGCTCGTCGAAGAAGAGCTGGTGGTATGGACGTAGGTGCGGCTCTTGAGCGTCGTGCCCGAGCTGTTGAGGATCTTGACCGAGAGGACGTTGCCTGCGGCGTCGCTGGTCGTCTCCTGCTTGAGCCCGGTACCGGTCACGCCGCCGCTACCGGGATAGGTGACCGTGACCTTGCTGGGGTCGGTCGATCCGGCCGGATCGGTGTAGGCGTAGGTGATCGTGTCGGTGCCGCTCGTCGGCTTCGGGGACGTCACCGACGCCAAGCGATTGGCCGGATCGTAGGTGTAGCTGACGACCCCATCGGGATCGGTCACCGACGTCAGATTCGATGCCTTGTCATAGACATAGGCGTTGGTTCGACTCGACGGAAAGCTCTCCGATGTCCGGCGATTGGCCCAGTCATAGCCGTAGGTCGTCGTGTTCGAGGTGGTGGTGCTGGTGCCGTCGGCGCGTTGGGTGACGTTGCCATCGTTGTCGTAGGTGAAGGTCATCCACTTGCTGCTCGGCGACCAGTCGACACGCGTGATGCGGTCCTCGCCGTCGTAGGTCACCGTCGCGGTCTGCGCGGCGCCGTCGGTAGCGGTGTGGATGCGATCGAGGCTGTCGGCGGTGAAGGCCTCGGCGGCCAGGGGCGCCGGCGGGGTCACGCTGGTCAAGAAGTGCGAGGTGTAGCCGTAGGTCGTCTGGCGCAGGTTGCCGTCCTTAGACCAATCGAGTTCGCCGGCGCTGGTGTAGTGCAGCTGCTGGTGATCGCTGCCCGAAGAGGTCGTGACGTCGGTCAGGTCACCGGTCGTGTTGTAGGCGAAAGCCTGACTGGTGCCCTGGCTGTCGGTGGCCAACGTCGGCTGGTACTTGGCCTGACTGTAGGTCGAGCTGCTGCACGCGGGCTGCAGCGCGTCGTCGCAGTACTTGATCGTCGAGGCCTGCGTATGGCTGGCGTCGACCTTGGTCGACGCGCCGGTGGCGTTGCCGTTGCTCGCAAACCCGTAGGTGGTCAGCGAGGGATTGGCCGTGCCGGCCAGGCCGGTGAAGGTCGCGACGTTGGCCGCCGCGGTGTATGTCGCAGAGACCGAGCGGTGGTTGGCGTCGAAGGTCTGGACAACCTGCCCGTTTTTGTTGTAGCAGTAGGTGGTGGCGTGGGCTTCGGGGTCGGTCTCGACCGTCTTTGCGATCACACCCGAAGCGGTGCACGTGTCGCCCACACCGGCGCCCGGCTTGTAGTTGAACTGCCAGACGATGTTGTGGCCGCTGGTCGCGTCGACCGGGCGGGTGACCGAGGTGACCTGGCTGTAGTCGCCGGTCGTGCCGCTGTAGGCCAGGGTGATGTCGTGGCCGCGTGCGTCGGTGATCTTGTCGAGCTTGTCCCAGGTTCCCGGCAGCGCAGCAGGGTCGTAGTGGTAGGTCGTGGTCTTGCCATCGGGGTTGGTGAACCCGGTCAGGAGCCGATGACCACTGCTGGACGTCGTGTCGGTCGCGTAGTCCCAATGGCGGCCGGAAGCATCGGTAATCCGCGTCAGCTTGCCAAAATCGCCGAAATCGTAGGTGAACTGCAGCTTGCGTCCGTAGGTGTCGGTGATGTAGTCGATCTTCTCCGGCGTCCCGGTCCTCGGCGTGATGTCGATGTGGTTGCCGTGGCGATCTTTGATCTGACTCAGCGTGTTGTGATAGCTGTCAAAGGTGTTGGCGTAGACCCACTGCAACCCGGTCTTGCGGAAGGTCAGCGTGCCGACCCCGGTGGACTTGACGACCTTAAAGTCGGCATCGATACCCGGCGGGGTGACATAGGCCTCAGAGGTCGCGTCGTCGCCGGCGAAGTTGCGATCGAAGCGATAGATCGCCCCGCCGTTGGCACGGATCACGCGCGCATCGTCATACCAGACACGGAGATTCAGATAGCCCGCACCGTTGATCGAGTCGCTCCAAGCACTGCCGAACAGGCCGTCGCCGTTGCCGAGGTTCTGGCCATTGAACGCCCGCCCCACGGTCAGACCAAGCCCCGCGACCCCGGGGAGGCTGAGATCGGTGCTGTTGACCGCGACATTGCCCGTGGCGGTGTTGACCGACAAGCCGCTGCGGTCATCGATCCCGACGCCTTCATAGGTCTGGTCGCGCTCAGAGCCAGGCTGCATCTCGTAGTTGATCGAGAGCGTCGGATTGCCGTGGTCCCAGGTCGTGCCGTCATAGCTGAGGACGTTGTTGGCCGTCTCGTCGACGGCCTTGACGAGCAGGCCCTTGTTGGCCGTAGCTGGATCACGAACCCACTTCTCGGCCAGCTGGCCGATGTCGAAGTTGACCCAGTCATCGGACCAGCTCGGATACATCGTCGACAAGGCCGGCAGCGCATCGGTCGGCCCGCTGGCGATGTCACCACCCGGCGTGGTCCACGCGTTGGTGCCGTTGTAGGTGTTCCACGTCGCCCCGCTACCCAACTGGGTCGCCAGGCCGACGACATTGACCGGCGTCGTCGCACCGGTCACGCTCTGGGACTCCAGGTACATGCTCAACTCGGCGCCGATGACCGAGGCCGTGCGCGGCACCGCCGTATCGATCCCGCTGAAGCGCACCGCGGCGCGATAGGTATGCGCCGCGTCGTGGCCGACCTTCAACGTCGTACCGTCGCAATCAGCCGTCGAAGCCAGGCTCCCGCTGGCCAACGTGCACGAGCTCTCACCACCGAGATAGACCGACGGATCGACCTTGACCGGAAACGCCGCCCCTGCCAGCCAATCGGAATCGACGACCACCGTCAGCGTCTGATGATCCTCCGAGAGGCGGTAGGCGACATGACCGGTCGTCGGCGCCGCACCACCGGCCTCTTGCACCGTCGGCTCCGGCAGCCAGAACCGCGGCCGACCGTCACCATCGCGGAACACGACCGCACCGTCATCACCCAACGACGGGGTCAGGCCAGCGCTGGCATCAATCGCAAAGCGGTAAGACGACGGCACCGAAGCGTCTGCCAACGTCAGCGTCTCCTTGACACCCCCAGGCTGCGCGTCATAC
Organism: uncultured Conexibacteraceae bacterium; assembly: GCA_963836485.1. Classification (GTDB taxonomy): domain Bacteria; phylum Actinomycetota; class Thermoleophilia; order Solirubrobacterales; family Solirubrobacteraceae; genus Baekduia. The sequence continues at coordinate 432,104 of CAWIJS010000008.1, forward strand.
ACCGCATCCACCCCGTCCAGCGTGTCGGCGTAGGTCGCCGTCGAACCCGAGACCGTCGGCGCCTCCGTCGCGTCCGCCCCCGCCAGCGCAAACGACACCCACCGCGATCCATCGCTGACCTTGGCCGCGGCATCCAAGCTTTGGGGCAACGACACGTCCGCCGCCGAGGCCGTTGTCTCCAACCCGCCGCTCCCGTCGGGTCGTAGCGCCGTGTCGATCGGCCGCCATGCGCCCGCGGCATCGCGATAGTTGACCGGATCCTGCGAGACCCGGGCGACCAGGCTGCCGTCGGCCGCACGGTAGGTCCGCGAGTTCTCCGTCCGCAACGACGCCACCTCCACCCCACCCGACGGCACCGCAAACGCAGGCGTACCCGGCGACTCGGCCTGCGACGACGAACCCACCAGCAAGGCAACCGACAACGCCGCCAAACAGCCCGCCATCGCAACCAGCATCGACCACGAAACGCGCATCGCGAACCCCGTTCATCCCACCCACAGAGGGCCCCGGCCCCCCATCCGAGGACGTCCGACACCAGACGCGATCGGCACTAAACACTTTAAGACATCTGAGTGTCAAGTCCATGACCGTAATCAGAATCTGTCAACGTCCGACGACGAACAACGAACAGCCCCAGACGCTACCGTCGAGCACATGACGATCCAGCGCATGGACCATGTGGGCATCGTGGTCGATGACCTCGCAGCCGCGACGGCGTTCTTCGTCGAGCTCGGACTCACGCTGCAGGGCGAGGGGCCGGTCGAGGGCGGCTGGGTGGACCGCGTGGTGGGATCATCGTCGAGCTGGCGGAGCAGATCGGCTGAGGGGTCGGGCCGGCCGAGCCGACCTCGCTCGACAGACGAGCGTCAGGCCGGCTGCCACAGCTCGACCCGATTGCCCTCGGGATCGGTGACCCAGCCGAATCGACCGACACCCTCCATGTCCTGCGTCTCCTCCGCGACGTCGGCTCCCTTGGCGCGCAGTTGCGCGAGCATCGCATCCAGGTCGCCGACCCGGAAGTTGATCATCGCCTGCTGGGCACGGGACCCGAAGTAGTCGGTCTCGGACTCGAATGTCGCGAACACCGTCGGCCCGTCTTCCTGACGCCACAGGCGGTGCTCATCGGCGTCCAGACCCAGGCAATCGCGATACCACGCGCCCAGGGCCACCGGGTCCGCGGCCCGCAGGAAGTACCCACCGATTCCAAGCACACGTTCCATGCCGCCAGCTTGCCAGGACGGCGATCGGGCAGGCTGGTACACACCGTCACCCGCATCGCGCAGGTTCCGGACGATGGGCGGTCCCAGACTCGAACTGGGGACCCCTCGCTTGTAAGGGAAGCGCGCACCTCTGCGCGCTGTCCGGTTCTGCCGCTCAGGCCGAGGCGGTTACGGAATGGCCCCGGCGCTCGGCTGGGCGTCGGGGACGGGTCGTTCCGCGACGGATCCAAAGAGCAACACGGCCACGTCTTCGTCGCTGGCCGTGGCGTGTCCGAGTTGACTTCGCGCCTCCTGTAAGACCGCGAGGAGACGTCGTCGGCCGTCGGGACTATGCGTCGTGGCGTCATCTTGGAACCGACGCAGAACTGCGATCACCTCGGGCGAGGCATGGAGCGCGACGCGCGAGACTGCCGAGGCGTAGTGCCGCTGAGCGCTCGCATCGCCGCCGGCCACCGCCGCGATGGCGTCCACCGCATCGTTGAGCGCTTCTACCAAGAGACGTTCGCTGCGCGCACGGCGCTCGTTGCGACGGTTGAGCACGGCACCGAGCGTGACGCCTCCCAGACCGACGGCGAACGTGATGATGGCTCCCAACGCATCCACGGGCAGCGGACGCTACGGAGGTCAACGGCGGAAGGTCGGCGGGCCAGCCGTGCGCCAGGCGCTCAGCAGTTCAGACCGCGGCCGTCCGTACGCTTCCGCCCGTGGACTGGCGGGACTTCATCGCATCGCTTGTGGACTCGCTCGCATGGCCGGCGGCCATCGTTGTCCTTGTGCTCGTCCTGCGCCAGCAGATCACCGGCCTGTTCGACGGCACGCTTCAACGCCTCAAGCTCGGACCAGGCGGCGCGGAGCTTGAGTGGGCACGAGCAGAAGCCAGTACGGCGACGGCGGCAACGGCGGCCGTCCGACGCTCGCGCCCAGAGCTGAACGTGCCCGACGAGATGGGCGACCAACTGGAGGCGCGACTGTCGAAGCTGGAGCAGATGGCCGACGTCAGTCCGCGCGAGGCCGTCGACGGGACCTACCGGCTGGTCGAGATGATCCTGCGCAACTTGCTCATCCACAACAACGTAGAGCTGCCTCCCGGTGAGCAGACCATGGACAAGGTCATCAAGGCGGCGTTCCTCGGCGGCATCATCACCAAGGAGACCGCCCAGACGCTCAGGGGTCTTGCCGTGCTGCGCGACCTGACCGTGGACGGCCCATCAGGCGAGCAGACAGCCGCTGACAAGGCCAAGGACTACATCGTGCTGGCGCGCACCGTGCTGTACGTGCTTGGCGTCGATGCCGTATCGCTCACCGAGTAAGGGCGGCGGGTCAGCACCTGCGCCGTGACCGGGGAGTGCGGCCAGGCCCCGGGAAGGTCGGGGCCGATGAGCAGTCTCCTTGCTCCGGATGCCGAAACCCCGATAAGTCAGGCGCGCGTGATCGACTAGCCACACCTCCCATCCCGACGAGGGAGAACGGCCCCCGCGCGCACCACCGCCACGGGACCGTTTGCGTTCTAGGTGGCCGCACCCTGCGCAGCGCTTGGGGCGGGACTCAGAAGCCCGAATCCGAAGGCTCCCGTTTCCAACTCGTTTTCAAACCCGTGCTCTCGGCCAGAGGCACGACACGGCCAAAACGACGGAACCCCCGCCTAGCAGGAGTTCCAATGGATGGGCAGTCTCGGACTCGAACCGAGGACCCCTCGCTTGTAAAGGTGGGGCGAGGCTATGCGCGCTGTCCGGATCTGTCGCTCAGGCCAGCGCTGGCGCGAGTTTCGAGGCTGGCGGCTGCGTCCTGCTGCGCACCACTACGTCCTGTTGATTCCAACGGCGTTTCCAAGGTCGCGACGCTCGTTGGCGGATCGGCGGTTAGCAGACCCCGAGTTGCCGGCCCGGGGTCTGTCAACAGATAACGACGTTGCCGCTTGGCGACGATGGCTAGGACTCGGAACCACCGGAGACCGGGCTCCGCTTGCGCTTCGTCTCGTGAGCGGGACCGCTAACGCAGGCCGAACTACGTCGCTTCTTGCCTTCGGATTGCCTTCACGTGCCAGTCAGTGAAGAACGAGCCCATAGTCCAGCGATGTTACCCAGTATGCACACCTAACACTCACCGGTATGCCGCACCGCTAGAGATGAGTTAGTTGATCGAATAGTTCCCGAAACAGTCAGTCCGATATTTGACCCTAGCAGCGCGCTATGAGCCGCCAGGCCGGGGCTAGTGTCATACGTTACCTCGCGACTGGTTCCGTTAGTCCATACCCCACCTCGTAGAAGGCCAGTCACTAGCAGTGAAACGCCGCCGCAGAAAGGACCTGAAAAAGTGACGTCGAGTTTCATATCAGCGATCAGAACATCAGTAGTCGATACCGGAATAGCGGTCCACGGCAGATCAGTTGCGGTTTGAGTTGTGGCGCAACTGGAAGCACTGCCCGTGCCGTGACAACTCCCAAAGCTCGCGCTACTTATCTTGAGCTCATCAATACTGCGGACATCCGTAGTAAGTTGCGAGTCAGTGCAGGTCCACCCGAAGCCAGTAGTTGTAGTGAATGAAATAGCAGGAGAGTCGAGCGTGCTATGCAAATTAAAGGGTGACCACTGACTCGCAGACGCGACGGCTGGCATCGCTAGGGCCGATATAGCCAGCGTCACAGCGAACAAGATGACACTACTTCTCAACGACTTTCGCGACATTTGATGCTCCTTGTTGAGTCCCGGCGTACCTAGGACAGTGGCTCGACCTCGGCGCGTCAACCGCGAACCGCAAGCTCTCCTCGACCGCTGAACAGGTTTCTGCGATCCGGCACATACCCGACCAATCTCGCGGCATTTCGTAGGCCTTCTTTGACAAGCAACCATCGGCCGGAACTGCGGCTTTGGTCGATCAAGTAGAACGTGACTTCAACACTGATGTCAACAGCCAATTCAGCTACCGGCGGAGTTCCATCACACGTCGCCGAGTTCTCACTCCCCCACCTAAAACCAGGAAATCTTGCAAGGAACCGACATGTGCGATCGACCTGCTTTGTCAGCGATCGGTCGTAGCCTGCCTATTGGCAGCATTTGATAGTGCTATCCGGTATGAAGCCGATCCTGCTGAGTTCCACAAATGACGTCGACCAGCCTGAGCGCTAGAGCCTGCTCCGGGCCAGATCTAACAGACGAGGTGTAGTTCGCTGAGTCGCGTCCAGACACCTAGACAATAGGGACAGATTGGGCCCGCGGACGATGCGCGACCGTTCGTTCCACGCAGGCTAGGGACCGATACCGCCAGACGACTGCGGAGAATCCGGCCAATGGACCAAACAGCCCCATGGCCTTCGACGGACCAAACAGTGATCCGACAGACCCCACGCTCTTGGACGGACCGAGCATACGCATCGCCTTCGACGGGCCAAGCATGGCCTCCGTCGCTTTCGACGGACCGAGCATCATTTCCGTAGCCGTTGACGGGCCGAGCACGCGGTCGATCTTGTCGTGCATTTCGAAGGTGTCTCGGACGTTCATGGACACGGGGCACCACGCCGATCGGACGATCTACCGCAGTTCGGCCACTAGGCGATGACGCGACCCTCGTCGCGCGGTTGGATCTGTACCTGTCTGTGGCGTGCTTGAGCTCCAAACCGAGGGCCGCCGTTTCCAAATCGTTCTTTTCGGCCGGCGGTACGACGAGGCCGAAACGACGGAACCCCCGCGCGAACAGGGGCTCCACAGGATGGGCGGTCCCAGACTCGAACTGGGGACCCCTCGCTTGTAAGGCGAGTGCTCTGACCAACTGAGCTAACCGCCCGCGCCTGCACAGGCTACGTGGAAGTGATCGTTCGGGGTGTGAGCGAGTGGGTGCGGGGGTACTGAGGACCCAAGATGCTCGACCAGCGCCAGGCCAAGCGGGATGTGTTCGTGCTCGACGGAACCTTCGGGCTCGTCGGGCGCCTCGACGGGATCCACATCGATCCTGACGGCGAGGCATGGGGAACGGTCCATTGCGGCACGTTCGGCTCCCGGACGCGCCTGGTGCCGTTGCGCGGCGCGCAGTGGTGGAGCGGCTACCTGCGGATCGCCTGCTCGCGCCATCAGGTGCGCACGGCCCCGGAGTCCTCCGATGACGTCCTCATCGACGGCGAGGATGCCGACGCCCTGCGTGAGCACTACAGCACCGCCGCTCTCGAGGACGAGAGCGTCGAGCAGCGCTTCTTCCGGCAGGACTTCTAGGACTTACTCGGCGGCCGGCGCCGGTGCCGGGTCTGCCGCGACCGACGGCGGCGGATCCTCGGGAGCAACCGGAGCGGGATCCGAGACGGGCGCGGGATCGGCCGGGGGTGTCGGATCTGCCGGCGCGGGCGGGACTTCGGGCGCTGGGTCGGGCGCGGGAGCCTCGACGGGTGGTGCAGGCGTCTCCTCGTCGATCGGCGGCGCCGGATCGGCCGGTGGCGTCGGCTCGGCGGGCTCGGGAGCCGGTGTGGGATCGGGGGCAGGTGCCGGCGCCGGGGTTGGATCTGGTGCGGGGTCCGGCACATCGCCCGGATCGGGCGGCGGAGGAGCGTTGTCGGCCGAGGAGCTCACCGGCACGACATCGGCATCGGGAGCGATCTCGGCCTCCTGCGGCGCAGCGACGCGCGTGACGGCTGCCGGCTCCAAAGGAACGGCGCTCACCGCCACCGGCGAAACGCCCGAGCCCGACGACCCGGCATCGCCCGCGACCGGGATGCCCTCGCCATAGACCGACAGCGGATCGCTGGCTGGGCCAGAACCAACATCCGGGTGGCCGCTGCCGGTGCGACCGGTGCTGGAGAACTGCTGGCCACCCTGAGCGCCGCCGCTGCCGGCGACGCCGTTGCCAGAGCTCGCGCGCGAAGAGCCACCGGCAGCCCCTAGCCGAGGCGCCAAAACCGTGAAGCCGCCACCCGTGCCCACACCGAGCAGCCCTGCACGCGCCGCGTCAATTCGGACCACGCGCCGCGCGCTCTCCCCCGTGGTCACCTCGGCGCCGCGAAGCGCCAGCGGACGGGCGTTCGGGATCGCGGGTGCGCCCCCGCCACCGCCGCTCTCAGGCCACGACGAGAACGAGAGGATCTGCTCGCGCAGCAGGATCGACCCGCTGGCGATCACCGCACACGCGGCCAGCACGCCAAAGGCAACCGGCGTTTGACGGTGCATCAGCACCGTTCCGACCTCCCCATCCACCGCAAGGCGGCATCCACGCGCGTCTCATCGGCACGCCCAGCCGCGCGCTGAAGAGTCACACCACGAACCGGTTCGAGAAGAGACCGCATTTTGGGAGAAACCGCCACTCGGCCCCGGAAAGTGGTCCTATGCATCAGGTGTCGAAGGCCACGTACTGGAAGGTCGTCGGGCCCGGATCGATGAGGTCGGTGGGGTCGCCCTCGACCTTGTCCTTGTCCTTGCCGATGCGACAGGCCACGATCCGCAGCGAGTTGTTGGCGCCCGGGTTGGCGGTGACGATGATCGGGTCCGGCCAGCCCGACGTGCCCGGCGAGACCGACACGATGTCGTCGGCAATCATGTTGTTCTGCCCCGGCGCGGACGGCACCGGATCGGGAACGAACGCCACCTGACAGGTGCTGGGCGGGAACGGATCGAAGTTGACCAGGACGGACCCGCTGAAGTCACCGAGGTCGCGTGTCTGCAGCCCGCCGTCGGCGATCGCCGCCGCGCCGATCGAGCCATCGGCGATCTTCGAGGGCGTGACCGCATCGGTCGCGAGCTGGCCGGCGCCGACCGCACCATCGGCCAGCTTGCCCGCATCCACGGCCTTCGCGGCCAACTGCGTGTTGCCCACCGACCCGTCGGCGAGCTTCGACGCGTCAACGGCCTTGGGCCCAATCGCGCTGTTGATCACCGCGCCGCTGCGCAAGTGCGTGCTGCCGATCGACTTGGACGGCGTTGTCTTCAGGGACTTGATCGCGCGCTTGGACAGGTCCTGCGTCCCGAGCGTCCCGTTGCGTACCTGGCGGCTGGTGATCGAGTTGCGCTTGATCGAGGACCCGCTGATCAGCCGCGACGCGGCCGCGGGACCATCGAGGGCGATGAAGAGGGCGAGAAGGGCGACGACCATCGAGGCCGATGGACGGCGCCGCAGACGTTGCGGCATAGACGAAGCTCAAGCGATGGGGATCACCGCGGGCGACAGCAGCCCGCGTGGTCCTGCGAACTGTGCCACGTACGGCGGCGTCTAAGAGCCGCTAGACGGAAGTTCGAGCGGGAATTACGTGCATAGAGCTACTCATCACTCAAGAACCATGCACCCATAGTTGGCGGGCCGCCGCTCACGCTGCGGCGACATACCCCCAAGGGGAATCGAACCCCTGCTTCGAGCGTGAAAGGCTCGTGTGCTAACCGCTACACCATGGGGGCGGGGCCTTTGAGTCTAGGCTGGTTGGGCCCTCGTAGCTCAATTGGTAGAGCGCGCGCCTTTTAAGCGTTGAGGTTGTGGGTTCGAGCCCCACCGGGGGCATTAGGTGTTTCGGCGCCCCGCGGTCCTTACGGAATCGTTAGACCGCCCTCAGCTGCGCTTGGGGTTCCGGGCGCATCATGCGTTCAGCGGACACCGGAGGCGACGGTTCCTTGGACCGGCCGGCGCCTTCTTCACCCCTCCGCAACGAGAGCAAGTGCAGTTCCTCCCCCTCACCGGCGGGGCGTCGCCAGGCGCCTCGCCGGGCCGAGGCGGGAGCTCCTTATGAGTGAGATATCCCTGCGTCAAACGGCCGGCGGGCGGTAGGACAGCTCGTCGGCCGCGATGCCGCCGCCCAGGAGGTCCGATGCCGTCCGCGCCAGCGCGGCCAGCGCCACGCCCATCGGGCCCGGCCCGAACGACACGCGCGCGATGCCCAGCTCCTGCAGCTCGGAGACCGACGGCGCGCCCGGACGTGCCAGCACGCTGACCGGCGCGTCGATGCCGTCGACCAGCGCCTTGATCGTCGCGCGATCGGTGACGCCCGGCACGAAGATGCAGTCGGCGCCCGCACGCGCGTAGGCCTGTCCGCGCAGGATCGCGGCCTCGGGGTCGTCGGCGCCGCGCAGGTAGACGTCGGTGCGCGCATTGATGACGATCGGGACGCCCTCGGCGTCGGCACGCTCGCGGGCAGCGGCGACGCGGGCTGTCGCGTCCTCGGCGTCGCGCAGCAGCTCACCGTCGCGGACGCCGTCTTCGAGGTTGCAGCCGACCGCGCCGGCGTCAATGGCGCGCGCGATCGTCTCGCCGACGTCGGCCGGCGTCTCGCCGTAGCCCCCCTCAAGGTCGGCGGTGACCGGCAGCTCGACAGCGCTCGCGACGCAGCCGACGGCGGCCAGCATCCCCTCGCGGCCGATCGCCTCGCCGTCGGCGAGGCCGTGTGCGGCCGCGATCGCCCACGACGCCGTCGCGATCGCGCGGCAGCCCGGAACCGAGGCGACGGTCCGGGCGCTCGCGGCGTCCCAGACATTGACGAGCACGAGGATCGCCGGGTCGACATGCAGCCGGCGCAGTTCCTCCGCGCGGGCGCGCAACTCATCCGGGGAAGGCTTGCGAGCGGCGGCGGGCACCGCCGCAGCGTACTAGCGCCTCGAAGCGGCTTTGCCGGCCAACGCGTCCAGCAACAGCCCAACCGAGCGCTCGAGCTGGTCGAGCGTGGCGTCCTCCACGCGCGTAACGCCGACCGCCTGGTTGAGCCAGGCGTTGATCTCACGGTGCGGACGGCGGTCGCGGCGGCCGAGGTCGGCGACCAGGCGGTGGCGCTTGTCGCGCAGGATGGTGCGGCGCTCGAAGGCCGACAGGCGCGAGGCCGCGACAGGCTCCTCGTCCTCGTCGGGCGGCGCCGCCGCGGTGAACGACGGCAGGATCGGCGAGGCCGCAGCGAGCACGGCCGGACCGCCGCCGAAGAGCGACATCTGCGACGTCGGGGCGACGTCGGCCGACAGCGCGACGAACTCCGCCGCCTCGCCCTTCTCGCTCTCGGCGCGCTCGGGGCGCTCGTCGAAGAGCTCCTCGTCGCTCTCACGCCGGCGCAGGACGTGGCGCAGCTCGCCCTCGAGGTCGGTGGCATGGCGGCGCAGGACCGGGTCGCCCGGCAGGTAGAGCCACGACATGTCGGCCGGCCGGCCCGCGATCGTCCGCACGAAGCGCCCGACGACCTGGCGGAAGATCAGCGGCGTCTTGGCGGCGCTGGCGTAGACGCCAACGCGCAGCCGCGGGATGTCGACGCCCTCGGACACCATGTTGACCGCGACCAGCCACTCCTCGCGCGAGTCGGTGAACGCCGCGAGCTTCTTGTGCGCGCCAGCCTCGGTGTGCAGGACGACGAGCGGGCTCTTGCCGCTGACGTCCTTGAGCAGCTTGGCGATCTTGCGCGCGTGGTCGGAGTCGGCGGCGACGACGAGGCCGCCGGCGTCCTTGTGCCCGGCGGCGCGGGCCTCGTGGAGCTTGGCGTGGGCGGCGGCGAGGATCCGCGGCAGGCCGTCGGTCAGCTCGGCGCTGATCGCGGTCCGGTAGCGGCGCGACGCCTCGCGCGTGGTCAGGACGGTGTCGAACCCGGCCTCGATGATGTCGTCACCCGAGCGCCATTGCAGCGTCCCGTCGTACGGGATGAACGTGACCGGGCGGCAGATGCCCTCGCGGACCGCGTCGGCGTAGGTGTAGGCGACGTCGGCGACCGCGACGCCGTCGGCGTCGTAGCGCACGCCCGGGATCGGCGTGGTGTCCGAGCGAAACGGCGTGCCGGAGAGCAGCAGCCAGCGCGCCGCGTTGCGGAAGGCCAGCGCAAAGCCCTCGCCCCACGCCAGCTCCTCGCCGAGGTGGTGGGCCTCGTCGGCGATCACGAGCGTGCGGCCCGTGCACTGCGCGCCCCACTGGGTGCAGACCGAGGCGATCTTGGCGTAGGTGACGGCGACGCCGTGGAAGTCGCGCGGGGGCACCAGCTCGGCGGCGTCGGGCGCGAGGTTGAGCCCGAGCCGGCCGGCCGCGATCGCCCACTGGCGCGTCAGCGGCGTCGTCGGGCAGACGACGGCGACGCGGTCGATGGCCTTCGCCTTGAGCAGGCGGTTGGCGATCTCGATGGATGGGCGGGTCTTCCCCGCGCCCGGGGCGGCGGAGATCAGGAAGGGGCCCGAATCCCATGTGCGCATCGCCTCGAGTGCGGAGACCTGCCACGCCCGCAATCCGTGTCGGGCAGTGGTCTTCGTGGCGCTCACGCGGCGGCGAAGATTGCGCGACGCGCCGGACGGAAGGAGAAGGCCCTGCTCGTGCCGCTTTTCACTAGTGGCGGAAGTGGCGGCGCTTGGTGAAGACCATCGTGACGCCGGCCTGCTCGGCCGCCGCGACGACCTCGTCGTCGCGCACCGAGCCGCCGGGCTGGATGATCGCGGTGATGCCCGACTGAACCGCCAGCTCGGGGCCGTCAGCGAAGGGGAAGAACGCGTCGGAGGCCAGCGCGGCGCCCTTGAGGTCGTCCGCCTGGGACTTCTCGACCGAGAGCCGCACCGAGTCGATCCGACTCATCTGGCCGGCACCGATGCCGAGCGTGGCGAGGCCGCGGGAGAGCACGATCGCGTTGGACTTCACGTGCCGCGCGATGCGCCAGGAGAAGAGCAGGTCGGCCCACTCCTCCTCGGTGGGGCGGCGGTCGGTGACGACCTCCATGTCGTCGCGCTCGTCGCGGCTGCTGTCGCGGTCCTGGATCAGCAGGCCGCCGGTGACCTGGCGGATCTCGGGCTCACCGAGCGCGGGCAGGCGGCGCTCCTGGTCCTCGAGGATCCGGATGTTCTGCTTCTGGGTGAGGATCGCCAGCGCGTCGTCGTCGTATTCGGGCGCGATCAGCACCTCGATGAACTGCTGGTGGAGCTGCTCGGCGGTGGCCTTGTCGACCTTGCGGTTGAGCGCGATGACGCCGCCGTAGGCGCTCATCGGATCACAGGCGAAGGCCTGCTCGTAGGCCTGCTGCGCGGTCGCGCCGAGCGCGGCGCCGCACGGGTTGTTGTGCTTGACGATCACGCACGCCGGGACCTCGAACTCCCGCACCATCGAGCGCGCCGAGTCGAGGTCCAAGATGTTGTTGTAGGAGATCTGCTTGCCGTGATGTTGCTTGATCTGCGACAGCACGTTCATGCGCGTGCCGACCTGGGAATAGAAGGCCGCGCGCTGGTGCGGGTTCTCGCCGTAGGGCAGGTCGACGACCTTCTCGAAGGCGCGGATGACCAGCGGCGCGAAGTCCTCGCTCTTCTCGGCGAACCAGCGGGCGATCGCGGTGTCGTAACGCGCGGTGTAGGCGAAGGCCTCGGCGGCGAGCGACTCGCGCGTGGGCATGCTCAGGGTCCCGCCAGCGTCGCGCAGCTCCTCGATGATCGCGTCGTAGGACTCGGGCTTGACGACGACCGCGGCGTAGGCGTGGTTCTTGGCCGCCGCGCGCAGCATCGTCGGGCCGCCGATGTCGATGTTCTCGATGACCTCGGCCTCGCCGACACCGCGCTTGGCCGCGGTGCGCTCGAACGGGTAGAGGTTGACGCAGACCAGGTCGACGAACTCGATGTCGTTGGCGTCGGCTTGGGCGAGGTGCTCGTCGTTGTCGCGGACGGCGAGCAGGCCGGCGTAAAGCTTGGGGTGCAACGTCTTGACGCGGCCGTCCATGATCTCGGGAAAGCCGGTGAAGTCGTCGATGGGACGGACCTCGAGCCCGGCCTCGGTGAGCGCTGCGGCGGTGCCGCCGGTCGAGACGATCTCGACGCCCAGCTCGGCGAGCCCGCGCGCGAAGTCGACGATGCCGCGTTTGTCGGAGACCGACAGCAGGGCGCGCTGGATGCGCACGGTTCCGGGCGCGGTCGGCGCCTCGGGCGAGGTCTCGGAGGCCATGGGGCCGATGGTATTGGCTGGCGCGGGCGGGAGCGGTCGCGCGCGCGTGTGGGATTCGCGTCTTGCGGGAACGTCGGGTCTCATGATCGAGCGTGACCCCGCGACGAGCCTCGAGCGCGAAGCCGACGAGCTGGAACACCGCCTCGGCAAGCTCGACGACCACATCGCCGATGCGGAGAAGGCTGCTGAGGTGCGCCGCGAGGATCTCGATCCGGATGTTGCGGGCGACTGGGAGGACACGCGGGGCACCGCGGGCCAGGGCGAGGATCCCGAGGGCGCGGTCGACGACGACAAGCCCTCCCCCACGCCCGGCGACGCCGACGGCGGGGACGACTGAGCTCTACGACGTCCTTCGGCCCGCTTGCCGCGACGGCGTGGCGAGCGGGGGAGGGAGATGGCTCGGTGACGCACCCGGCTCCGGGCGCTTCACCTGTCGCGCGGTAGCGCTCGCGCGCCAGGTGAAGCGGTCGGGGTCGGCTTACGGCCCGTCGATGACGACCCGGCGCGGGTGGGCCGGGTCGCGGTGGACGGCGCCCGCCGCGATCAGCCGCACGGCCTCGGGCAGCAGCGCGTGCTCGAGCGGCCGTAGGGCGTCGAGGACGGCCGTCGCGTCGGTCGCGCCAGGAAGATCGATCGCGCGCTGAAGGATGATCGCGCCGGTGTCGACGCCCTCGTCGACGAAGTGCACGGTGACGCCGAAGACCTTCACGCCGTAGTCAAGCGCCTGCTGGACGGCGCCGATGCCCGCGAAGGCGGGCAGGAGCGACGGATGGACGTTAATGATGCGGTCGCGGAAGCGACCGATGAAGCTCGCGTCGAGGATCGCCATATAGCCGGCCAGCACGACGAGGTGTACGCCTTGGGCTTCGAGCCAGTCGCCGATCGCGGCATCTCGCGCGGGGCGATCCGGGAACGCGTCGCGCGGGAAGGCGGAGGTCGGCACGCCGGCGCCCCGTGCCCGCTCCAGCGCGACCGCGTCGACTTTGTCGGAGGCGACCGCGACGATCTTGGCCTCGAAGCCGTGGACGCCGTCGAGCAGCGCCTGGAGGTTGGTCCCGCCGCCCGAGGCCAGGACGCCGACCCGCAGCTGACCGTCCACCTCAGGCGGCCTCGATGGCGAGCGCGCCCTGACCCGCCGGCGCGAGCGCCGCCGGGGCCGCTGCCGTCGCGCGCAGCACGGGCCGCGGGCCCTCGGTCTTCTCCAGCAGCCCGCCGTCGATCAGCGCGTCGATCCGGTCCAGCACGGCCTTGGCCGACAGGTGCGCATAGGTGCCGTACTCCGGCAGCCCGTCCCACGAGTTGCGGATCAGCGCCTTGGCCTGCCCGCCGCGCAGCACCTCGCCGACCCGCGTGCGGCCGATCGACGGCCGCGCCACGCGGACGACGGCGATGATCGCGTCGTCGATGGACTCGTGGCGGGCCGTACCCGCCACGGCGCTGCTGCCGGAGCGAGCGGAGCCACTGGCGAGCGCGCGCGACGGCGACGCGGGCACCAGCGACGGATCGCACACGTCGCAGCACGCGCCCTCCGGCGCGGGCGCGGCCGGGTCGCCGAAGTGCTTCAAGATGGTCGCCCGCCGGCAGCCGCCCTCCTCGACGAACGCCCAGGCCGCGCGGTACTGCTTCCAGCGCGCCCGCTGCCCTTCGGCCGCCGACGTGCGCGCCCACGCGCGTGCGGCGCCATCGAAGACCCCGACCACGCGGCCGCGCACGCGGTCCATCGGCGACGGCGCCGGCCGGATGACGCCCGCCCGCGCGAGGTGGCCGACGATCGCGCGCACGCGCTCGGCCTCCTCGTCGAGGTAGCTCACCGCGACGTCGAAGCGGTTGTCCACCGCCGCCGCCAGCAGCCGCTGCGCGACCTGGTCGAGCAGCGCGTCGGAGACCTCGGCGCGCTGGATGAAGAAGACGTGCAGCGACTTGTCGCGCTTCTCGGCGAAGAGCAGCGCGCGCGCCGGAGCGCCGTCGCGCCCTGCGCGGCCGGCCTCCTGGTAGTAGGCCTCGATCGACGGCGGCACGACCTCGTGGGCGACCGTCCGCACATCGGCCTTGTCGACGCCCATGCCGAACGCGTTGGTCGCCACGACGACCTCGACCTCGCCGGCCATGAAGCGCCGCTGCGCCGCCGTGCGCTCGGCCCGCCCCAATCCCGCGTGGTAGGCCAAGACCTCGATGCCCAACTCAACGCTCAACCGCTCCGCCAGCGACTCACACGACTTGCGCGTGCCCGCGTAGACGATCGCCGGCCGCGCGCCCTCCTCGCCCAGCGCCGCGGCGATGCGCGCGTGCTTGTCGGCCGTCGTCGCGCACGGCACGACGGCGAAGCTCAGGTTGGGACGGTCAAAGCCCGTCGTGACCAGCGCCGGCTCCTTGAGCCCGAGGCGCGCCACGATGTCGCGGGCAACCTGCGGCGTCGCGGTCGCCGTCGAGGCGATCAGCGCCTTGGCGCCCAGCCACCGCGCCGCGTCCGCCAGCCGGAAGTAGTCGGGGCGGAAGTCGTGACCCCACTGCGAGACGCAGTGCGCCTCGTCGACGACGAACAGGCCGATCGGCACCTCGCGGATCGCCTCCAGGAAGCCCGGCGAGGAGAACCGCTCTGGTGCGACGTACAAGAGCTTCAGCGAACCGGCCCGCGCCCTCGCCAGCACCTCGGCATTCGCCGACGCGTCCTGCTGGGAGTTGATGACCGCGGCAGCTCCAGGAGCGCGCCGCTCCAACGCCTCCACCTGATCCTGCATCAGCGACACCAGCGGTGAGACGACGATCGTCAGGTCCTCGCGCACCAGCGCGGGCAGCTGATAACAGAGCGACTTGCCCGCGCCCGTGGGCATCACAACGAGCACGTCGTGGCCGGCGACGGCTGCTGCCACCGCGTCCTCCTGACCGGGGCGGAAGCGGTCGAAACCGAAGTGCTCGTGGAGGGCGTCGTGGAGATCCATCAAGGCGCGCCTGACCTTAGCGACGCCTCCGGAGGCTCCCGTGCCGCTCAGCACGGACGGCACGGAACCTCCGCACTTCGGTCACACGCCGGCGCGCTCCCGCGACGCCGCCTCGCGCGCGGCCACCCGCGCCCGGATCGCCTCGACCACAACCGGGTCGGACTTCTCGACCGAGCCCGCGTCGAACGGCGGCTGCGGGTCGTACTCGATGGCGAGCTGGATCGCCTTGGCCGCATCGTCGCCCGCGATCCGCGCCGCGAGCGTCAGCGCCATGTCGATCCCTGCCGACACGCCCGCGGCGGTCATGACCTTGCCCTGCTCGACGACGCGCTGACCCGTCGGCTCGGCGCCAAACCCCCGCAGCGTCTCCAGCTCCAGCCAGTGCGACGTCGCCCGCAGCCCGTCGAGGATCCCCGCCGCGCCGAGCAGCAGCGAGCCGGTGCAGACCGACGTCGTCCACTGCGACGTCGCGTGGACCCCGCGCAGCCAGTCCAACCACACCGCGTCGGTGGTCAGCGCGCGCGTGCCCACGCCGCCCGGCACGACGACGATGTCCGGCGCCGGCGCCTCGGCGAACGAGGCCTCGGCCAGCACGGTCAGCATCCCGTTGTCGGTGCGCACGGGCCCGGCCTCGCGACCGACGAAGCGCACTCGGCCGCCGATCCGCGACAGCACCTCGTACGGACCCACAGCATCGAGCGCGGTGAAGTCGTCGTAGATGGGGATGACGATGTCCAAGGGCATGATGAAGAACGCTCCGATGGTGTTGTTGATGGACTAGGCCGCGGCCGTCTGGAAGCGGTCGCGGTAGGCGGACGGCCCGACCCCGAGCCGGCGATGGAAGACCCGACGCAAGACCTCGGCGCTGGCAAAGCCGGCAGCGCGCGCCGCGACATCAACCGCAGCGCCGGCCTCCAGCAGCGTCCGGGCGCGCTCGACACGCAGCGCCTCGACGTAGGCCGCCGGCGTCAGCCCCGTCTCCGCGCGCCAGGCGCGGGTGAAGTGCCGCTCCGAGAGACACGCTCGCTCGGCCAGCGCGCCGACCGACAGGTCGGCGTCGAGGTGGTCGGCCATCCACGCTTGCAGGTCGCGTAGCGGCTCGCGCGCCGCGCTGGCCAGCTGCATCGCCAGCCCGGCGCTGAACTGCGCCTGCCCGCCCGGGCGCTTGAGGAAGAGCACGAGCCAGCGCGCCGTCTCCAGCGCGATCTCCCTCCCGAGGTCCTCCTCGACGAGCGCCAGCGCCAGGTCCATCCCGGCGGTCACGCCCGCCGAGGTCCAGACGTCGCCGTCGCGCACGTAGATCGGCTCGTCCTCGACAACCACCGCCGGATGGGTGCGCGCCAGCGCCCGACAGTAGGCCCAGTGCGTCGTCGCCCGGCGACCATCGAGCAGCCCCGCCGTCGCTAGCGCAAAGGCGCCGGTGCAGACCGAGGTCACCCGCTGCGCGCGCGGCGCGGCCGCGCGCAACCAGACGATCGCCGGATCGTCGGCGCCCGCGTGACGCGCAGTTGCACTACCAGCAACCAAGATGGTGTGGAACGGACCCCGCGGCGACGGCAGCTCGCCGGCGCTCAACGTCAGCCCGTTGGAGAGCGCAATACCGCCACCGCCCGGCGTGACGACCTCGACGTCATAGGCCGCGCCCGCCACACCCCGTCGCTCCGCGATCCGCGACGCGCCCGCAAACACCTCGACCGGCCCGAGGACATCGAGCGACTGCGTGGACTCCAGGGCCATCACGACAACGCGCATGCGCCCATCGTGGCGCCTCACCGCGATGGCGGCAAGGACGCAGACCCCACGATTTCAGCCCTGTCAGGCCTGGGTGGTCAACAGCGGCAGCTCGAACGCGTCCTTGGCCTGCCCGGCCTCGGTGTCCGGCAGCGGGTACTCGCCCGAGAAGCAGGCGTCGCAATGATCGCCGCGGTCGCCGTTGACCGCCTCGTAGACGCCCTCCAGCGACAGATACGCCAGCGAGTCGACGCCGAGCTCGGTCGCGATCTCCTCCGGCGTCCGCTCGTGCGCGATCATCTCCTCGCGCTTGCTCATGTCAATGCCGTAGAAGCACGGGTGCTTGATCGGCGGCGCCGAGATCCGCATGTGGACCTCCAGCGCGCCTGCGTCGCGGAGCATCTGCACGATCTGGCGCGTCGTGTTGCCGCGCACGATCGAGTCATCCACAACAACAAGCCGCTTGCCGCCCACGACCTCGGGCAGCGGGTTGAACTTCATCCGCAGGCCGTGCTTGCGCAGCTCCTGGCCTGGCTGGATGAACGTCCGCGCGACGTAGCGGTTCTTGATCAGCCCGTCGTCCTGCGGCAGGCCGGCAGCGCGCGCGAACCCGCGGGCGGCGGGGCCGCCCGAGTCCGGCACCGCGATGACAAGGTCGGCCGACGGCGCCGGCGCCTCGCGCGCCAGGATCTCCCCCATGCGCCCGCGGGCGACCTGCAGCCGCATGCCGTTCATCTGCGAGTCGGGCCGCGCGAAGTAGATGTACTCGAACACGCAGAACGCCTGGCGCTCGCCCGAGACGACCTGCTGGGTGCCGATGCCCTTCTCCGACAGCGTCACGACCTCGCCCGGCAGCACGTCGCGCAGCAGCTTGGCGCCGATGATGTCAAACGCGCACGACTCCGAGGCAACGGCGTAGCGGTCCCCGAGCTGGCCGAGCGCGAGGGGCCGCAGGCCGGCCGGGTCGCGGAAGGCGACGACCTTGTCCTTGGTCATGACGACCGTCGAGAACGCGCCCTTCAGGCGCGGCAGCACGGCGGCGACGGCATCTTCGAGCTTCTCGGCCGGATGCGTGGAGATCAGCGCGGCGATGATCTCGGAGTCCGACGTCGAGGTGAACTGCACGCCCTTGGCGCGCAACTCGGCGTGGAGCTCGACGGCGTTGATGAGGTTGCCGTTGTGGGCGAGAGCCAGCTCGACGTTGCCGTTGGTGCCCGCGCTGCGGTGCACCGGCTGGGAGTTCTCCCACTCGTTGGAGCCGGTGGTCGAGTAGCGGACGTGGCCGATGGCCAGGTCGCCCGCGAGGGCACGAAGGTCGTGCTCCTTGAAGACCTGGTTGACCAGGCCCAGCGCGCGCTGCGTGATGATGTAGCCGCCGCGGTCGGCGGCGGCGATGCCGGCCGACTCCTGGCCACGATGCTGCAGGGCGTAGAGGGCGAAGTAGGCCAGTCGCGAGACGTCGTGCTCCGGGGCATAGATCCCGAAGACGCCGCACTCGTCGCGCGGGCCGTCGCGCTCATCGAGAGGAGTGTTCTGCTCGGTCATGAGGACCGCCTCGTCGACAGGTGCGAGGTCGAGAGGACGCGGCGGCACGGCGGAGGGTAGCAACGCATCCGGCGGCGGCCACTCGTGCGATCGGCGGAGAGAGCGGCCTCTTGGCCTAGGGGAAGAGCGGCGCGAGCGCGCCGTTGGCCTCGCGCAGCTCGGCCAGCGACCAGCGCTCGCCGAGCGAGGAGATCGCGATCTCCAGGTGCTCGCCGCCGACCGTGCCGAAGATTGCGACCGAAATCTCTTCGCCGAGGCGCTCCAGCACCTCGCGCGGGCCGGAGACGACGAAGCCGCCGGAGCGCTCGCCGAAGAGCGTGGTCCAGACGTCCTCGGCATCACCGAGGTCCAGCGACGCGCCAAGACCGCCGGCCAGCGCCGACTCGGCCACCGCGACGAGGAAGCCGCCCTCGGCGATGTCGTGCGCGCTGGAGAGCTCGCCGGCGCGGACCGCGTCGCGAATCGCGTCCAGCGTGGCGGCGACGTGGGCGATGTCGATCTCCGCCAGCCCGTCGGGCAACGCCTCGCCGCGCAGCTTGGCGAGCTCGCTTGCGGCCAGCGACGGGTCGGCGTTCCAGCCGGCGAGCGCGATCGCGTCGCCGGCCTGGGCGAAGCCGAGACGCCCGGCGCGTGTGGCGTCGGGCAGCACGCCAACCATGCCGACGACCGGCGTCGGGTAGATCGGGCCGTCGGCGCCCTCGTTGTAGAGCGACACGTTGCCGCCGACGATCGGCGCCTCCAGCGCGCGACACGCGTCGCCGAGGCCGCGGACGGCCTCGGTCAGCTGCCAGGCGATGTGCGGCTTCTCGGGGTTGCCGAAGTTGAGGTTGTTGGTCGTGCCCAGCGGCTGAGCGCCGACGCACGCGAGGTTGGCCGCGCACTCCAGGACGTTGCCGACCGTGCCCCAGTAGGGGTCGGCGGCGACGCGGCGGCCGTTGCCGTCGATGGAGGTCGCGATCGACGGGGCGCCCTCGCCCATGTCGTAGAGGTGCAGGACGGCGGCGTCGGCCTCCTCGGGCCGGCACACCGTGCGCGACTGCACGATCGCGTCGTACTGCTCGAAGAGCGGGCGCCGCGACGCGAGGTTCGGCGATGCCAGCAGCGCGAGCAGCGCCTCGCGGACGTCAACCTCGAGACCGAGCTGCGCGGGCGGAGCGGGGTACAGCCCGGTGGCGGGCTTCTCCGGCGCCAGGTCATAAAGCGGCGCGTCGTCGACCAGGCCGGTGACCGGCATGTCGCCGACGACCTCGTCACCACGCAGCACCCGGAAGCGGTTGCCCTCGGTCACGGTACCGATCGCGGTGCCGTTGACCTCCCACTTCTCACAGAGAGCTAGCACCGCGTCGACCTTGCCCGGCTCGCAGACGCAGAGCATCCGCTCCTGCGATTCGGACACCATGATCTCGAACGGCTCCATGTCGGCCTCGCGCAGCGGGACCTTCGCGACATCGAGGTCGAGGCCGACCTCGCCCTTGGCCGCCATCTCGGAGGCGGCGCTGGTGAGCCCAGCCGCGCCGAGATCCTGCAAGGCCACCAACAACCCGGAGGCCAGCAGCTCCAGCGAGCACTCCAGGAGCTTGGACTCCTCGAACGGGTCGCCGACCTGCACCGAGGGACGCTTGGTCTCGTCCTCGGCGTCGAGCTCGGCGGACGCCAGCACCGACGCGCCGCCGATGCCGTCGCGCCCCGTCGACGCACCGAACAACACCAACACGTTGCCGACGCCCGCGGCCGCGCTGCGGATCATGTCGTCGGTCCTCGCCAACCCGATGGCCATCGCGTTGACCAGGCAGTTGGTCTCATACGGGCCTTCGAAAACGACCTCACCGCCGACGGTCGGCACGCCGATCGAGTTGCCGTAGTGGCCGATGCCCGCCACGGCGCGGTCGAGCAGGTAGCGCGAGCGCTCGGAGTCCGGCTCGCCGAAGCGCAGCGAGTCCAGGATCGCGATCGGCCGCGCGCCGAGCGCGAAGATGTCGCGCAGGATCCCGCCGACGCCGGTCGCCGCGCCCTGGAAGGGCTCCACGGCGCTCGGGTGGTTGTGGGACTCGACCTTGAAGGCCACGGCCCAACCGTTGCCGACGTCCACCGCGCCCGCGTTCTCACCCGGGCCCATGACGACCGCGGGACCCTCGGTCGGCAGCGTGCGCAGCAGCTTCTTGGAGTGCTTGTAGGCGCAGTGCTCGCTCCACAGCAGCGAGAACATCGCGAGCTCGACCTCGTTGGGCTCGCGCCCGCCGAGCTCCTCGACAACCATGGCGTACTCATCGCGCGTCAGGCCCAGCGCGACGGCACGCTCGATGCCGGGGACGGTGCTCAACTCAGGCGACGACGACACGGGCCATCCCCTCAAAGAGCTTCAGACCGTCGGCCGAGCCACCGATCAGCACATCGACCGCGTGCTCGGGATGGGGCATCAACCCCATGACATTGCCTTGAGCATTGGCCACGCCCGCGATGTCGTCCTGGGAGCCGTTGAAGTTGTGGCCCTCGGCGTAGCGCAGCACGACCTGCTCGGCCGGCACGTCGCCGAAGAAGCAGCCGGTGGTGTGCTTGGCCGGGATCGACAGGCGCTGCCCAACCTCGCACGTCGAGGTGAACGGCGTGCCGACGGTCTGGACCTCGAGGTCGACCTGGCGACAGACGAAGCGCAAGTCCTTGTTGGGCAGCAGCGCGCCCGGCAGCAGCCCGGCCTCGCAGAGGATCTGAAAGCCGTTGCAGATGCCGAGCACCGGACCGCCCGCGTTGGCGAACGCGATGACCGACTCCATCACCGGCGAGAAGCGTGCGATGGCGCCGGCCCGCAGGTAGTCGCCGTAGGAGAAGCCGCCGGGGACGACGACGCCGTCAACGCCGTGCAGATCGCTGTCGCCGTGCCAGAGCGCGACGGGCTCGGCGACCTTCGACACCGCGAGCCGCGCGTCGGCGTCGTCGCAGGTGCCCGGGAAGGTGATGACGCCGAGCTTCACGAAGCCGCGCCCGCGGCCGGCTCGACAGCCTGGATCTCGTAGTCCTCGATCAGCGGGTTGGCCAGCAGCTTGCGACACATGTCGTCCAGCTGCGCCTCGTCCTCCACATCGAGCTCCACGAGCCGGCCGACGTGCACGTTGGCCACGCCGCCGAAGCCGAGCGCTGGCAGCGCGCGCTCGACGGCGACGCCCTGCGGATCGAGGATGCCCGCCTTCGGGCGGATCAGCACGCGCGCCCTCATGCCGCGGTCCTCGCGACCCAGGCGTCGAACGACTCGCCGGTGATCAACTCATAGGCCTCGACGTACTTCGCGCGCGTCCCGGCCACGACGTCGTCGGGGACCGCCGGCGCCGGGGGTGCCTTGTCCCAGCCGGTGCCCGACGCCCAGTCGCGCACGTACTGCTTGTCGAAGCTCGGCTGGCCGTGGCCGGGCTCGTAGCCCTCGGCCGGCCAGTAGCGCGAGGAGTCCGGCGTCAGCGCCTCGTCACCGAGGATCAGCTGGCCGTCGGAATCCAGGCCGAACTCGAACTTCGTGTCGGCCAGGATCACGCCACGCTCGGCGGCGAGATCGGACGCGAAGGAGTAGAGCGCGATCGAGACGTCGCGCAGCCGGCCGGCCAGTTCGCGGTCGCCGAGGATCTCGGCGGCCTGCTCGAAGTCGATGGCCTCGTCATGGCCTTCCTCGGCCTTGGTCGACGGCGTGAAGATCGGCGTCGGCAGCTTCTGGGACTCGCGCAGCCCGGGCGGCAGCTCGATGCCCGAGACCTTGCCGGTGGCCTGGTAGTCCTTCCAGCCCGAGCCGGTGATGTAGCCGCGCACGACACATTCGACCGGCAGCATCTTCAGCTTGGTGACGGCCATCGCGCGGCCGCGCACCGCGTCCGGCACGCCCTCGGTCGACGAGATGTAGTGGTTGGGCACGATGTGCCCCGTCTTGTTGAACCAGAAGGCGGAGATGCCGGTCAGGACGCTGCCCTTGTCCGGGATCCCGTTCGGGTGCACCACGTCGTAGGTGGAGATGCGGTCGGACGCGACCAGCAGCAGTCGGTCGCCCAGGTCGTAGATCTCGCGAACCTTGCCGGAGGCGACGAGCGGCAGGTCGAGGTCGGCGGCGGCGGTCACGCCCTGAAGGTATCGAAGGGCGCGGCCGGCAGGAGTGCCGATTCAGGCCGACTTTGCGGAGACTTCGCGCACCATCGTGCACGGGTCTGCCGCAACGCCCGGCAGCGGGTCCTGCCCGGCGCGCAGACCGGAGAGGACGACCTCGAGGTAGCGCGGCCAGGCGGCCTCGGGGAGCAGCACGCCCGGCATCGGCCGGATCGCGGCGCCGAGCATCTTGGCCACGGTCGAGAGGTCGCCGGGCTCCACGCCGTCGCGCAGGACGCCCGCGGCGAGCGCCGGCTCGAGCACGCGGGCGATCGCCGCGAGCATGCGGTCGGTCACCTCGACCGGTGGGTTCTCGCCCGTGAAGCGCGCCGAAACCGCGTCGAAGAACGCCGTGTTGTTGGCCTGCAGCGTCATGTGATGCAGGAGGAACTCCCGTAGCCCGTCGAGCGGGTCGGCGACCTTGGCGGCCTCGTCAGCTGCGGCCTCGATCTCCTCGACGAAGCCCTCCAGGACCGCGAGCACCAGCGCGTCCTTGGTCGGGAAGCGCCGGAAGAACGTGGCCTTGCCGACGCCCGCACGGCGGGCGATCTCCTCGACGCCAACGTCGAGCCCGCGCTCGGCGAACGCCTCGCGCGCCGCGGCCAAGATCCGCTCCAGGTTGCGCCGCGCGTCGGCGCGCAGAGGAAGGGGATCCGAGACCGTCATGCACCAGACGGTACCACTTCAAGGCACCCAAGCGGACCACTCGGTCCGAAAATATGGACCAGCCGGTCCGTTTGTGTTACGGTCATCCGGACCGCACGGTCCACTTGCTCCTCGACCCCTCTCCTCCTCCCCTTATGTCTTCCTCAGCTCCCACCCAAGAAGCACCCACCCGCCACTGGCTCCTCGTCGTGGTCGTCGTCTGCCTCGCGCAGTTCATGGTGGTGTTGGACGCGACGATCACCAACGTCGCGCTGCCCGCCATCCAGTCCGACCTGCACTTCTCCCCCACCGACCTGCAGTGGGTCGTCAACGCCTACATGCTGGTCTTCGGCGGCTTCCTGCTGCTCGGCGGCCGCGCCGGTGATCTGCTCGGCCGCCGCAGGCTCTTCGTCGCCGGCATCTCCCTCTTCACCGTGGCCTCGCTGCTCGACGCGGTGGCGACGTCGCCCGGCATGCTCGTCGGCGCCCGCGCGCTGCAGGGTCTCGGCGCGGCGCTCGTCTCCCCCGCCGCGCTGAGCATCATCACCACGACCGTCCCCGAAGGACCCGACCGTGCCAAGGCGCTCGGCGCGTTTGCCGCGATCTCCGGCGGTGGCGGCGCAGTCGGCCTGCTGCTCGGCGGCTTCCTCGTTGACGCGCTCTCCTGGCAGTGGGTCTTCCTCATCAACCTGCCCGTCGGCCTGGCGACGCTGGTGCTCGCGCTGCGCGTCGTCCCGGAGTCGCGCGCCGGTGACCGTGCGGGCGGCTTCGATCTGGTGGGCGCGACGCTCGTCACCGCCGGCACGGTGCTGTTGACCTACACCATCGTCAAGGGCCAGGAGTTCGGCTGGACCAGCGCGCGAACGCTCGGCTTCGGCCTGGGTGCGGTCGGCCTCCTGGGCGCCTTCGGGTACGTCCAGACGCGGCGCGCCGCGCCACTCGTCCGACTCTCGATCTTCCGGGTGCGGACGCTGGCCATCGCCAACGCGGCGACGGTGCTGCTGATGGGCGGCATGTACGCGCTCTTCTACTTCGGCTCGCTGTACTTCCAGCAGATCAAGGGCGACAACGCGCTGGAGACCGGCCTGGCGTTCCTGCCGATGACGGTCGGGATCATCACCGGGTCGGTGCTCTCGCAGCGGCTGCTGGCACGCTTCGGCGTCAAGGCGGTCCTCGCCGGCGGCCTCGGCATCGGCACGCTCGGCCTGCTGTGGATGACGATGCTGACGCCCGACAGCTCCTACGTCGGCGGCTTCCTGCCCGGCGTGGTCCTGCTCGCGCTGGGCATCGGCAACGCGTTCGTGCCGCTGACGCTGATCGCGACCGGCGGCGTGGCGCCCGACGACCAGGGCCTTGCGTCCGGGCTGTTCAACACGTCCCAGCAGATCGGCGGCGCGCTCGGCCTGGCGATCCTGACGACGGTGGCCAACTCGGCGACCGACGGCGCCGGCGGGACGGGGGCCGACGCGCTGGTGCACGGTTACACGACGGCGTTCGCCGTCGGCGCCGGACTGCTCGCCCTCGGGGCCGGCGTGGTGACGGTCCTGCTGCGCTCCCGCGAGGCCGACGCGAGCGCCGCTTCCGCCGAGGGCGTGGAGGCCCTGGCCTTGGCTTAGGCCAGCGTGTCGAGGCGGCCGACGATCTCGGCGGCGTGCTTGGTGTAGTGCCCCAAGTCGAAGATCACATCGAGGTCGAGTCCAAGGCCGGGCTCGGCCTCCAGCAGCGAGCGCAGCGGCGTGCGCGTGTCCCACGCCTGCTGCGCCGTGCGCTGGGCGATGCGGTAGGCCTCGTCGCGCTGCAGGCCACCGGCGACCAGTGCCAGCAGGACCCGCTGGGAGAAGAGCGCGCCGTAGGTCAGATCGATGTTCTCGCGCATGCGGTCGGCGTGGACGACCATGCCGCGCGCCAGCCGCGTGGCGAGCGCCTGCGTGTAGTCCAGGGCGATCGTCGCATCCGGCAGGACGACGCGCTCGGCGCCGGAGTGCGAGATGTCGCGCTCGTGCCATAGCGCCACATCTTCTGCACCAACTTGGGCGTAGCCGCGCAGCACGCGCGCCAGCCCGGTGATGCGCTCCGACACGATCGGGTTGCGCTTGTGGGGCATCGCGCTCGACCCCTTCTGCGCGCCGGCTCGGAACGGCTCCTCGACCTCGCGGACCTCGGTGCGCTGCAGATGGCGGAACTCGGTCGCGAAACGCTCCAGCCCAGCGCCGGCCAGCGCGATTGCCTGCAGCAGCTCGGCGTGACGGTCGCGGGCGACGACCTGCGTGGAGACCGGCTCGCCCTCCAGGCCCAGGCGCGCGAGCACGCGGCGCTCGAAGTCCGGCGACGTCGCGCTGTAGGTCCCGACCGCGCCGGAGACCGCGCCGACGGCGACCTGATCGACCGCGCGCTCCAGCCGCTTGAGGTTGCGATCGGCCTCGAAGGCAAAGCCCGCGAGCTTGATGCCGAAGGTCGTCGGCTCGGCGTGCACGCCGTGGGTGCGCCCGACGCACACGGTGTCGACGTGCGCGCGCGCCTGCTCGATCAAGGCATCGCGGTACTCCCGCGCGCCCGCCAGCAGGATGTTCCCCGCCTTGCGCAGCTGGACGCCGAGCGCGGTGTCCAGAACATCGGAGGAGGTCAACCCGTAGTGGATCCAGCGACCGGCCTCGCCCGCGCTCGCCGACAAGACGTCCACGAAGGCGGCGACGTCGTGGTCGGTGATCTTCTCGCGCTCCTGGACGGCCTCGACCGTGAAGGTCGCCAGCGCGATCGCCTCCAGGTCGGCGGGCGTCGGGCCCTCGGTCTCCAGCGCGCAGGCGACCTCCACCTCGCGCCAGCTCTCCAGCTTGGCCTCGTCGGTCCAGACGGCCCCGATCTCGGGACGGGTGTAGCGCTCGATCACGCGGTCGAGTCTATGGAGCGCTGCCCGCGCTCGGGCGGGTGGGGTCCGTTTCTAGGCGTGCAGGATCCGCAGCGCGAGATGGCCGGCGTTCTTGGCGTTATCGAGGCCGACGGCCGCGACCGGCACACCCGGCGGCATCTGGACGACCGACAGCAAGGCGTCAAGACCACCGGCGGCCGACAGGCGGCTGGAAAGCGGCACGCCAATGACCGGCAAGTCGGTGTGCGCGGCGGCGACGCCGGGCAGCGCCGCGCTCAGACCGGCACCGGCGATGATGACCTTCAGCCCGCGCATCCGCGCGTTCTTGCAGTAGTCGGCGACCGTCTCGGGGTCGCGGTGCGCGGACATGACGCGGGTCTCGGAGAGCACGCCGGCGGCCTCCAGGACCTTCGACGCGCCGGCCATGGTGTCCATGTCGGACTGCGACCCCATGATGATCCCGACGAGCGGCGTGTCGGGCTCAGTGGCCTCGAGCTGTGTGAGCGTCGCGGGCTCGGTGGTCGTTGCGGGCTGGGGCTGCTCGGTCATGTGCTTACGCGCTCCACGGCCCGCTGGGCGATGTCACGCCGCAGCTGCCGCCGGTCGAACTGGATCAGGTCCGCGGCAGCATAGGCACGATCGCGGGCGGCCGCCGGGTCGGCACCCAGCGCGGTCACGTTCAGGACGCGGCCGCCGGCGGTGACGATCGCTCCGTCGTCGGCGCGCGCGGTGCCCGCGTGGATGACCTCAGCGCCCGTGGCGGCCGCGCTGTCGAGGCCAGAGATGACGTCGCCCGAGGAGGACGAGGCGGGATAGCCACCGCTGGCGAGGACGACCGTTACGGCCCAATCGTCATCGAACTCCATCGTCGTGGCCTCGAGCCCACCGGGACGGGTGGCGGCGACGAGCGTCTCCAGCAGGTCGCTGCGTAGGCGCGGGAGGACGACCTGCGTCTCGGGATCGCCGAAGCGCACGTTGAACTCGATGACCTGCGGACCCTCGTCGGTGAGCATCAGCCCGGCGTAGAGGACGCCGTGAAAGGGCGTGCCGCGCTCGCGCAGGAGATCGACGACCGGCTGGTGGATCGCGGCGACGACCGCGTCGGAGTCCGGTGCGCCGGGGACCGGGCTATAGGCACCCATGCCGCCGGTGTTCGGGCCTTCGTCGCCGTCGAAGATGCGCTTGTAGTCCTGGGCGGGGACCATCGGGACGGCGCGCTCGCCGTCGCAGATGGCAAAGAGCGAGAGCTCCTCGCCGTCGAGGAACTCCTCGACGACGACGGTACCCGCGCCGAAGCGGCGCGCTTCGAGCATCTCGACGAGCGCCGCCCGGGCGGCGTCCTCGTCACCCGCCACGACGACGCCCTTGCCGGCGGCCAGGCCGTCGAACTTGATGACGGTCGGATAGCGGCCGTCGATGGCCTCCATGCCCGCGTCGACCGTCTCGACCTCCGCCCACTGCGCGGTCGGTACGCCGGCGCTGGCCATGATCTCCTTGGCGAAGGCCTTGGAGCCCTCCAGCTGGGCGGCGGCCGCCGTGGGGCCGAAGTGGGCGATGCCCGCCTCGGCGAGGCGATCGGCGAGGCCCGCGACCAGCGGTGCCTCCGGACCAATCACCACGAGGCCGACCTGCTCCTCGCGCGCGAGCGCGACGAGACCGTCGAGGTCATCGACGCCGACCGGCACGCAGCGGGCGAGCGCCGCGATCCCCGGGTTGCCGGGGGCAGCCAGGATCTCCGGCTGCTGCGGCGAGCGCGCGAGCGCGTTGACGATCGCGTGCTCGCGACCGCCACTCCCGACCACAAGGACCTTCACGAGACCGCTTCGCTCCCGTCCTCACATCTCCGCTTCAGAGAGTGCAAGAGACCGCTCCGATGTTCGTCCACGTCACAAAGAGGCGATGAAGTCGTCGATCGGAATCGCGCTCAGCGTCTCAAAGCGCCCGGTCCCGCGGGAGCCGAGCTCCAGCGACACGCGCGCCATCGTCGACTCGTCGGGAGCCTCGACGATGCTGACGAAGTCGAAGCGTCCGAGCACCGACCACTGAGCCTTGACGGTCGCCCCGAGCTGCTCGACCTCGGAGTTCACCTCACGGATCCGCTGCGGGTTGTTCTTGACCGTCTGGACGCCTTCGGGCGTCAGGGTCGAAAGCATGATGTACGTCGGCATGCGCTCCTTCTACCCGATCCGCGTGTTCCGCGGAGCACGACCCCTTGACCGCTAGCCTCCGGACCCGTCCATGCGCCGCCTTCTCACCGCTCCAGCACTCGCCCTTCTGCTCGTCCCCGCCGCCGCTCACGGCGCCGCCGTGCAGACCGATCGCACCTGTTATCTGCAGACCGACAAGACCAACGTCACGGTCTCAGGCAACGGCTACACCCCGGGGCGGCCCTACTCCGTGCTGCTCGACGGCACGGCGCTGACCGGCGGCCTGGGCACGATGGACGCCGGCGGCGCGATGCAGGGCGCCTTCGCCCCGCCCGTGCTGGCCGACGACGAGCTGGAGCGCACGTTCACCGTGCAGGTCGCCTCCGACGCGCTGACCGCCGGCTCGATGTTCACGGTCACGCGTCTGAAGGCGAACTTCACGCCCTCCTCGGGCGACCCCAAGAAGCTGCGCGTGCGCTTCTCGGTCGCCGGCTTCGGCCTGGCCATGCACAACCCCGACGTCTACGTGCACTACATCGCGCCGGGCGGCAAGCTCAAGCAGACCATCCGGCTGGGCAAGGCGACCGGCCAGTGCGGCCGGATCGCCCAGACCGCCAAGCGCCGCCTGTTCCCGTTCACGGCGCCCAAGCTCGGCAAGTGGCAGCTGCAGTTCGACACGACCAAGTCCTTCACCAAGGGCGTGACGGGCAGCAAGTTCCTGTTCTACTCGGTCGGCGTGTGCCTGCAGCCTCCGGGCGCGCCCAAGCCGAGCAAGAGCGCGCCCTGCCCGCAGCGGGTTCGGTCCTAGGCCGCCCCGGCAGGCTCGGGGTCCGGCGTGACGCCGGCCCCGACCTTCGTGAACGTCAGCTCTCCGTCAGCCGCGTCAACGGCCACCGCGTCGCCCTCACGGAAGCGGCCCTCGAGGATCCCGAGCGCCAACTGGTCGACCAGGCGCTTCTGGATCACCCGCTTGAGCGGCCGCGCCCCGTAGGTCGGGTCGTAGCCGATGTCGCCCAGCAGGGTGCGGGCCGCCTCGGTCAGCGTGACGTCGATGGCGCGGTCGCGCACGCGTGTGAGCACCCGCTCGACCTGCAGGTCGACGACCTTGCTGAGGTGCTCCCGATCCAGCGCGTGGAACTCGACGATGTCGTCCAGGCGGTTGATGAACTCGGGCTTGAAGTGCGCCTCGGCTCCAACCCGGCCCCCCGGGATATTGGACGTCATGATCAACACGGTGTTCTTGAAGTCGACCGTACGGCCCTGGCCGTCGGTCAGGCGCCCGTCGTCCATCACCTGCAACAACACGTTGAAGACGTCGGGGTGGGCCTTCTCGATCTCGTCGAGCAACACCACCGTGTAGGGGCGGCGGCGCACGGCCTCGGTCAGCTGGCCGCCCTCCTCGTAGCCGACGTAGCCGGGAGGCGCGCCGACCAGGCGTGAGACGGCGTGCTTCTCCATGTACTCCGACATGTCGATGCGCACCATCGCGTCGCCGCTGTCGAACATGAACTCGGCCAGCGCGCGGGCCAGCTCGGTCTTGCCGACGCCGGTCGGACCGAGGAAGAGAAAGCTGCCGATCGGGCGATCGGGATCCTGCAGCCCGGCACGTGAGCGACGCAGGGCGTTGGAGACCGCGGCGACGGCCTCCTCCTGGCCGATGACGCGCTGGTGCAGACGCTCCTCCATGTGGATGAGCTTCTCGACCTCGCCCTCCAGCAGCCGCGACACGGGGATCTTGGTCCAACGCGCGACGACCTCGGCGATGTCCTCAGCGTTGACGACCTCGCGCAGGAATCCCGCGTTGCCGTCGGTCCGCTCCTCGCGCTCGGCGGCCTGCTGCTCGAGCTCGGGGATGACGCCGTGGCGCAGGCGCGCGGCCTCTTCGAGGTTGGCCTCGCGCTCGGCGCGCTCCAGGGCGACCTTGGCCTGCTCGAGCTGCTCGCGCACCTCCTGCACGCCGCCGATCGCGTCCTTCTCGGCCTGCCACTCGGCGGTCATCGCCACCGACTGCTCCTTGAGGTCGGCGAGCTCACGGTCGAGCGTGTCGAGCCGCGCGCGTGACGCGTCGTCGTCCTCCTTGGCCAGCGAGGTGCGCTCGATCTCCAGCTGCAGGATGCGGCGGTCGACCTCGTCGATCTCGACCGGCTTGGAGTCGATCTCGATGCGCAGGCCAGAGGCGGCCTCGTCGATCAAGTCGATGGCCTTATCGGGCAGGAAGCGGTCGGCGATGTAACGGTCGCTCAGCGTCGCTGCGGCGATCAGCGCGGCGTCCTGGATGTCGACCTTGTGGTGCAGCTCGTAGCGCTCCTTGAGGCCGCGCAGGATCGCGATCGTGTCCTCGACCGACGGCTCGCCGACGAGCACCGGCTGGAAGCGGCGCTCTAGCGCGGCGTCCTTCTCGATGTGCTTGCGGTACTCGTCCAGCGTCGTGGCGCCAACGGCGCGCAGCTCGCCGCGAGCGAGCATGGGCTTCAACAAGTTCGCGGCGTCGACCGCACCCTCGGCGGCGCCCGCGCCGACGATCGTGTGCAGCTCGTCCATGAAGAGCACGACGTTGCCGCCGGCCTCCTTGATCTCGGCCAGGACGGCCTTCAGGCGCTCCTCGAACTCGCCGCGGTACTTCGAGCCGGCCAGCAACGCGCCGATGTCGAGTGAGATCACCCGGCGGTCGCGCAGCGACTCGGGGATGTCGCCGGAGACGATGCGCTGGGCGAGGCCCTCGACGATCGCGGTCTTGCCGACGCCGGGCTCGCCGATGAGGACCGGGTTGTTCTTCGTGCGCCGGGAGAGGACCTGGATGACGCGGCGGATCTCCTCGTCGCGGCCGATGACCGGGTCGAGCTTGCCGGTCGCGGCGAGCTCGGTGAGGTCGACGCCGAACCTCTCCAAGGCCTGCAGCTTGTCCTCCGGCGACTGGTCGGTGACCTTGTGCGCGCCGCGGACCTCAGCGATCGCCTTGGCCAGCTGCTCCTTCGTGGCGCCGGCGCCGCGCAGCAGGTCGCCCGCGCGGCCGCCGAAGCCCGCGAGGCTGAGCAGCAAGTGCTCGGTGGAGATGTACTCGTCGCCGAGCTCGCGCATCTCGACCTCGGCCGCGCGGACGACGCCGAGCAGCTCGGGCGAGGAGGCAGGCTCCTCGGTGTTGGCGAGCGTGGGAAGGGCGTCGAGGGTCTCGTCAACCTCGACGCGCAGGGCGGGACCGGCCACGCCGAGCTTGCGCAGGACGCCGGGAACCACGGAGTCGTCCTGGCCGAGCAGGATCGCGAGCAGGTGCTCAGGCGTCGCCTGCGCGTGCTTGCGCGCGGCAGCCAGCGCGATGGCGGCCTGGATGGCCTCCTGGGACTTGATGGTGAAGCGGTCGGCGTTCAAGGTTCGTGCGTCTCCTAAATCTCAGTCTGCTCGACTTAGATCCTAGCAGCGTGACCTGGTGCGTCAACGTGGTCGGACACGGGTACCGCAACAGGGATGACCGACGACCAGCGCAGCGCCGCACGCGGCGGCGAGAACAGCCCGCCACCCGACACCGACGAGCCTCTCGGTCCGGCGACCCCCGACGACCGCGCGCCCCTGGGCGACACCCCCGAGGCGCACGACGAGATCATCCCCGAGGACCTGCCCAAGGGCCATCCGGGCCGCGCCGAGGCCGAGCGCCAGGCCGCCGAGGGCGACGGGACGGTCCGCGGCAATACATGACACCAGGCGTTCACCGATTGGTGGTCGCCTCTTCACAAGCTGCGTCAGAGTTCAAACATAGCTTGGCGGTGCTCTCACACACCACCGAAGGGGTTGTCCACCATCATGATGCCCAAGCGCATCACCATCGCAGTTGCCGCATCCGCGGCGCTTGCCGTGACCGGGGTCGGCACCGCGCTCGCCACCGGCGCGCTCGCTCCCGGTGAGAAGGAGAAGGTCGTCCAGCGCGCCCTCTCCGAGACCCATCCCAAGAACGTGATCTTCCTGCTCGGCGACGGCATGGGCACCCAGGAGATCACCGCCGCCCGGTATTACCAGGGCGTCAAGAACGCGCTCAACGTCGACCGCATGCCGCTCACCGGCTTCGACACCACGTGGTCGGTCAAGCCGGCCGCCTCGGCGCCGTACCTGCCCGACTACGACCCCGACTCGGCCTCGACCGGCACGATGTGGGCGACCGGCCAGAAGACGCTCGACGAGCGGATCTCCCAGGGCCCGAGCAGCGCGATCAACGTGCCCGGTGCCAACCTCGAGACGATCCTCGAGCGCTGGCAGGCTCGCGGCGGGCGCGTGGGCGACGTCTCGACCGCCGAGATCACCGACGCCACCCCGGCCGTTCTGGCCTCCCACATCTCCCTGCGCGGTTGTCAGGGTCCGGCCGACATGGCCAACTGCGCCAGCGAGCGCAAGGGCGCCGGCGGGCTGGGCTCGATCGCCGAGCAGGAGGTCGACCACAAGGTCGACGTGCTCCTGGGCGGCGGACGCAACCGCTTCAACGGCACGATCCCGGACGGTCCTGACGCCGGCAAGACGGTCGTGCAGTCCGCACAGCGTCAGCGCTACCAGTACGTGACGGACGCCGCCGGCCTGGATGGGATCACCCACGCAGTGCCCAAGCCGGTCCTCGGCCTGTTCAACAACGGCAACATGTCGCTGGAGTGGACCGGCCCGGCCGCGGCGACGGGCAAGGGCAACGACCCGGCCCCGTGCGTCGAGAACCAGCGCCCGGCCAACGAGCCGAGCCTGTCGGACATGACGTCCAAGGCCATCAAGTTGTTGGAGAACAACAAGGGCTTCTTCCTGCAGGTCGAGGGCGCGTCCATCGACAAGCAGGATCACGCCACCAACGCGTGCGGCCAGATCGGCGAGACCATCGCCTTCGACAACGCCATCGGCGTGGCCCTCGACTACCAGAAGACCCACCCCAACACGCTCGTGGTCGTCACCGCCGACCACGCGCACACCAGCCAGATCGTCGGCGAGGACGCCACCGGCTCGGGCCTCCCGACCGGCTACTCGACCAACCTGACGACCAAGGACGGCTCCACGCTGTCGCTGACCTACGGCACGGCTGGGTATGGCGGCGCAGGCGCGGCGCCGGTCGCGGCTCCGCCGAGCCAGCAGCACACCGGCGCTGTGGTGCCGGTCTGGGCCCGTGGCCCGGGATCCCTGGCGGTGCTGGGGACGAACGACCACACGGACCTGTTCAAGACGCTGGACGGGTAGCGAACGCAAGTCATCGCGGTTGGATTGTCCGCCGCCTGCGTCGAGCTTTGGGCTCGGCGTGGGCGGTGGTTCGTTAACGGCTGGTGCGCTTGGGTGCTGCGTTGGGGTGGGTCGGGGTTCGGGTGTGTCGTTGGTGGGGCGGCGCTCCGCGACGATCGCCACCGCGCTCGGGTGGTCTGGGGTGTTGGGTGAAAGTGTTGGGGCGTGGTTCGGCGTTCGGTTTGTGTGCGCACCGAACGGGCGCCGCGCGGATGGCGACATCACGGATCACCGCCACGGTTCCGACGCGCTCGTGCTGCCAACGCGCGCCGCTCAAACGGTCACGGCCGCTGGTCCGGCGATCGCTCGCGTTCGAGGTCCGGGTCGCCTCGTGGTGAATAATTCACCACCAGGCGCCCCGCATCGATTCGGGGCGTCTACCCCTCGCATATGAGGGGGGCAGACGACCCGGAACCCGACGGCCCTCCCTCCCCGGGCCAAGGCGGACGACGGGCCAACGCCAAGAGGCGCCGACCCCGCTCACTCCCCTCGGTGCCAACAGACCACGCAGCGCGGTCCGACCCCGGTTGCGCTGAACGCCCAGACGTCAGCGCCCGAAGTTGTTGATGGTGTCGCCAGCCGGACAGTAACGCTCGAACATCGCAACGATTCTGCGCAATCGAGCACCTCCGTCCACTCACCCGCCTAGGCTCCACTCTTCAACCAAATCAAGACCCCCGCGACCGTTGGCGCGGCCCGGGGGCATGACCCAAAAGGAGCAGTCACTCCCATGAGTACCCCGCAGCGTACCCACGCCCGCATGCTCGTCGTCGATCGCGAGACCGCCGACGTCCTCCGGCGTGAGACCAAGAAGATGATGGACCTTGGCCACGAGTTGTTCGAGGACTTCCTCCTGTACGGGCCTGAGGCCCAGTACGTACTGGCGATGCGTTTTTGCGCAGCGACCGCCCTCATCACCGCCGTCGGCTGGGACCCCGACAAGGTCGACGCCGACATCGAGCAGTTCGAGGTCCCGTTGACCGACGACCTGATCGAGCAGTTGCGCCACCGCCGCTACGACCTCGCGCGCTGCAACAACGACCGCCTCGACGGCCTGCCCATCAACGAGCCGATCGACCCCGACCTCCTCGCCGAGATCACCACCGACCGCCTCGCCGCCCAAGCACTGGACCGCCTCTTCGAGGCCTACACCAAAGCAGCACGCGCAAGCTAAGTGCCAGCCACCCGTTATTGACACCGTCCGCGCGGACCTTCGACTCCGCGCGGATGGTGGTCGCAGAGAACTGGACCTCGGTTTCGCGAACTCCTACGCTCTTGAGCCATGGCCGCCGACCGCGTGCAGATCAAGTCCGACGAAGCTGAACGGCTCGCCTTCGCGACACTTGAAGCTTCGCCCGTTCCTGGCCTCGCGGCTGACGAGGCCGACGAGCTGGCCGTCGGCGAAGTGTGCACGCACCGCGCATCGCCTAGCGACGCTCCGTAGCGCTCTAAGGCCCGCCAACGCGGGACTTCGCCGCCGAGACCTGCTCGATGAGGTCTTCGTCGGAGAGGCCGGCGGTGGCGCCGCCGACGCGGGGAGCTAGGGCGGTGGCGATCCGATGGGCGAGGTCGGTGCGGATGGCTGGTGGGAGGTCGTAGCGGCGCTCGAGGAAGCTGCGGACGGCGGTGAGGTCGTCGGTGCTGAGGGCGCTGACGTCGAGGATCTCGCCGCCGGCGGCGTTACGTGCTGTGCGGCCGACCGGCGTGAGCGCCTCGATGCCTGGTGGGAGACCGAAGCCGCCGAAGCTCGGGGCGGCGGCCAGCGTGGGTTGTGGCGCGCGTGGAACGTAGGCGCTGAAGCCGGCGTCGGCGGCCTCGCGCTTGCGCGGCTCGCGGACGACGATCGTGGAGGCGGCGAGGTCGCCGATGCGCTGATTGCGCTTGGTCAGGAGGATCGAGACCATCGCCGGGAAGTAGCTCAGCGGGAGGCCGTCGACCAGGCGCACGACGTTGCGGATCGAACTGGAGAGCAGGTCGACGGGGCGACCGTCGTCACGCAGCACGCGCAGACCGGTCCAGCGCTTGCCGGGGGTCTGGCCGTTGGCGAGGACCTCGAAGGCGACGTCGTAGCCGAAGTAGATGGCGAAGCTGATGATCGAGAAGAGCGCGAGGCCGAGGTTGCCGATCTGTGATGCGGCGATGAACGCGCCGAGGATCAGCAGGCCCTTGAGCGTGAGATCGATGAGCGCTGCTGTGAAGCGCGAGCCGAGGCCGGCGAGGATCAGGTCGACCGTGACCCCTTCGGGCGTGGCGATGCGCAGCCGGTCCTGATAGTCCTCCATCTCGTGCGGCACGGTACCCACCGAGACGACCGGTCATGACGCTCGACCGCTTCGAGCGTGAGCGGTCGAATGGCTGGCAGGCGCTGGAGGCCGCGCTCGGGAAGGCGCGCGGCAAGCCGGAGCGGCTCGGCGCGGCCGGTGTGCTGGAGCTCGGCGGCCTCTATCGGGCGGCTGCAGCGGATCTCGCGCTGGCGCGGCGACTCTTTCCCGGCGACCCACTCACCGGACGATTGGAGGCGCTCGTGCTCCGGGCGCGGGCGGTCGTGTACGCCGACGTCGGCGGCCGACCGTCGCCGCTGGCGTTCATCTCACGCGGCTACTGGCGGCTGGTGCGCGAGCGCCGGCTGGCGCTCGCGATCGCGGCGACGCTATTCGTCGGCGCCACCGCGTTCGCGCTGGTCTGGGGCATCCTCGATCCGGACGCCGCGGCAGGCCTGGTGCCCGGCGTGTTCATCGACGGCGCGGATCCACCGCGCGGCGACCGCGGCCTGACGACCTCACAGTCGGCCGCGTTCTCCAGCCAGATCTTCACCAACAACATCCAGGTGACGTTCCTGTCCTTTGCCGCCGGGCTGCTGTTCGCGGTCGGCGGCGCGTTTTTGTTGGTGTACAACGGCCTGATCTTCGGCGCCGTGCTCGGGGTCGCCGCCGCACACGGCAACCTCGACCAAGTCCTCCGCCTTGTCGTCGCCCACGGCGTGCTGGAGCTGTCGTGCATCGTGGTCGCAGCCGCGGCCGGCCTGCAGATGGGCTGGGCGCTCGTCTCCCCCGGTCCGCTGACCC
The DNA here is from genome assembly GCA_963836485.1 of uncultured Conexibacteraceae bacterium. GTDB lineage: Bacteria > Actinomycetota > Thermoleophilia > Solirubrobacterales > Solirubrobacteraceae > Baekduia. The sequence goes on from CAWIJS010000008.1 coordinate 468,443, forward strand.
GTCCGGCTGCGCTGGCGGCCCAAGCGCGCCCGGCGATGGCGGTCGTCCTGGGCACGGCGCCGTGGCTGGTGGTGGCGGGACTTGTTGAAGGCTATGTGTCGCCTGCCGGCTGGGGCGGTGCGGGGCCCTACATCGTCGGCCTGCTGCTGGGCCTGGCGTTCTGGTCGCTGATCGCGCTGCGCGGACGACGCGGCGCGACCTAGAGCCGGCGGCGCGACTTGGCGTACAAGTAGGCGCGGACGCAGGCGGCGTTCAAGGTTCCGGGTGCGGCCTCGATGACCTCGGCGCCCGCGCCGCGGACGGCCGCGGCTGCGCGAGAGCGGGCGGCGAGGAGGTCGGTGGCCGCGGCGGCGAGATCGGCGTCTCCCCCGGTGGCGAGCGCCTCGATGTCGGGGTCACGCGCGGAGGCGACGAGGACGGCGTGGCGGCGGGTGAGGACCGGAACGGCGTCGACGAGCGCGCGGGCGGCGGCCTCGTCGAGCAGATCGGTGAGGACGACGACGAGCGCGCGCTTGCCGCCGCCGACGGTGCGGAACGCGAGCTCGTAGTCGCTGTCGCGCTCGGAGGACTCGAGGTCGAAGGTGGCGCGGATGACGTCGGTGCCACTCGCCCGGCCGGGGCGCACGCGGCGGCGGATCTCGTCGTCGAAGGCCAACGCGCCGCAGCGATCGCCGAGCTCGTCGGCGACGAGGGCCAGGGCGGTCGCCGCGTCGAGCGCCTCGTCGCAGCGCGTGCGGTCGCCCAGCGGCGCGGCCATCAGCCGGCCGACGTCCAACACCACCATGATCTCCTGGTCCTGCTCGACGCGGTGCTGATTGCTCATCGGCCGGCCAGCGCGCGCGGTCGCGCGCCAGTTGACCTGACGAATGTCGTCGTCGGGCAGGTAGTCGCGGACGCGCTCGAACTCGGTGCCGAGGCCGACGGGCCCGCGCGTGCGCACGCCGGGGTCACGGAAGCGGCCTTCGCGGACGGCGAGCGCGAGCCGCCGCGCCGATGGCAGGTCCGGGAAGACCGTGACTTCCTGCTCACCCGCCGCGCGGTGTTGCCAGGCGCCGAGGCCGAGCGGGCCGCGGGCGCGCAGCGCAACGGCAGGCAGGACGTGGCGCCCGCGCCGGCGGGGCGTGAGCGTCGCGGTCAGGCCGCCGTCGCCCTCGCGGGCGTCCAGCGTGAGGTCGGGCACCAGCGGCTGGCGCACCCGGACGGCGCCGCCTGTGCTCTGGACCGTGATCGCCAGCGGCACGCCGACGCCGCGCGCGAGCACCGCGGGGAGCGTGCGGCTCACGCGCGGCGCGGCGCGGGCTAGCAGCGCGTCGGCAATCACGAGCCCCACCAGCACCGCGACGGCGATGCCAACGACCGCACCGGGAACGACCAGTGCCGCCGCGGCGACCGCGACGAGGACGACGACGGTGCGGAGGGTCAGCGTCACCGCGGAACCGGCACGGCAGCGAGCGCAGCGGCCACCGCGTCGGCCGCGGTGAAGCGATCGAGCTCGGCCTCGGGCGAGAGGATCAGGCGATGGCCGAGGACCGGCCGGGCCATCCGGACAACGTCGTCGGGTGTGACGTAGTCGCGGCCGGCCAGCAGGGCTGCGGCGCGCGCGGCGGCAAGCAGATGAACCGCGGCGCGCGGGCTGGCGCCGAGCGTCACGCCGGGCAGCGCGCGCGTGGCGCGGGCGATCGCGACGACGAAGCCCTCGACCTCGTCGGTCGCGCTGATCGCATCGACCGCCGCCTGCGCCGCGCGCAAGTCCTCAGCGCTCGCGACCGGCCGCACGTCGTCCAGCGCGGCGGGCGCGAGACCACGGCGCGCGAGGCGCAGCAGCGCGCGCTCGTGGTCCTCGCTCGGGTAGCCGATGTCGGCACGAAACAGAAAGCGGTCGAGCTGGGCCTCGGGCAGCGGATAGGTGCCCTCGTACTCGACCGGGTTCTGCGTGGCAACGACGACGAACGGCTCGGGCAGCGCGTGGCGCTCGCCGTCGACGGTCACCTGCCGCTCCTCCATGGCCTCCAACAACGCGGCCTGCGTCTTGGGCGGCGTGCGGTTGATCTCGTCGGCGAGAACGACCGAGGCGAAGATCGGGCCCGGCCGGAACGACAGATCGCCGTCGCGCAGCGCAACCGTGCCGGTGACGTCGGAGGGCAGCATGTCAGGGGTGAACTGGATGCGGCGAAACGACGTGTCCAGCGCGGCGGCGAACGCGCGGGCCAGCAGCGTCTTGGCGGTGCCGGGCGGGCCTTCGAGCAGCACGTGGCCGCCGAGCGCCGCCGCCGCAAGCAGCAGCTCGAGGGCATCGTCCTGGCCGATGACGGCGCGCCGGACCTCCGCGCTCACGCGGTCGTGCAAGTCCTTCATGTCGGTGGCGTCTCCGTGGTCGGGGTGGTCAGCGTGTCACGGTCGCGGGTGCGAGCAAGCGCCGCGGCAAGTGCTTCAACATGTGCGCGCCGCGGCGGTGGCAGGGTGCGGGCTGGGGCCTCGGGCGGCCCGAGCCGGCGGCCGCAGACGATCAGGAACGCCAGCGCGGCCAGGCCGAGGAGGAGCAGGCAGGTCTGGACGCGACCGGGCAGCGCCGCGAGGCCGGTCTCCTCGCGGTAGCCGTGGACCGACTCGACGAAGGCGACGCGCCGGGCGGGCGGCCCGGCGATCGTGAGCGCCTCGGCGGCGTGGTCGCCGTCGGCGAGGCTGCGGTTGCGCAGCGGCTCGGCGTCGGGGACGAGGATCGCGGTGCCGCGGCCGATGCGCCGGGTGACCGGTGCCGTGCCGCCCGCGCGGCGCGGGAGCGCTGCGTCGCCGCCGAGCGTGCCGGCGGCGGTGCCGGCCAGGATCGCCCGGCCGCCGCTGCGGACGTAGGCGCGCAGCGCCTCGCGCTGGGCCGCGGGCAGCCGGCTGCCATCGACGACCACCACCGTCTCACCGTCGGCCGGCCGCCGGTCAGCGAGCGAGGCCCGTACGCGGCGCACATCGTGCCCGGCACGCTCGAGCAGCTCGGCGTAAGCGGCGAGCCCTGCGGGGGAGGTCGCATACGAGGAAGACGCCGGGCCCGAGGGCTGCTCCGGTGCGCGACCGAGCAGGACGCCGGCGAGGATGACGGCCGCGACAGCGAAGAGCACCAAGATGGTCGAGCGGCTCATCGCCGCCGCGCTTCGCCAACGACAACCGGCCATTCCTCACGCGCGGCCGTCGCGTCCTGATCGGCCGCGTGGCGACCGCCGTAGGCGATCGCGTCGTGGGTCACGGCGAGCCCGTCGTAACGATCAGAGCGCAGGGTGCGGCCAACGGCGCCGGAGGTCAGCGAGGGCCGCAGGTCGATCGCGCGGATGGCATCGAGGCGGAGCAGGCCGGCGGCGAAGCGCAGGCGGATGGCACTGTCGAGATCGCCCGCACGCTCGGCCGCCAGCGCGCGCCGCTCAAGTTCGGCGGGGCCGAGTTGGGCGGCACCCGGCACGTCGCCCGGACCGGCCACGCGCGCAGCCGCGCGACGGCGACGGTGCGCGCCGATCACGTTCACGACGACCGCGGTCACGGCGACGACCACTGCCACCAAGAGCAGCCAGCCGGTCACCGGACCACCGGGCAGCGCGTTGGTCAAGGACTCTAACCAGTCGCCGAGCGTGACGAACACGCCGTGCAGCAGACCTTCGTGATGATGGCCGCCCTTGAAGCGATCCTGCGCGAGGATTTCGCGAGCCTGCGCGCGGGCCTCGCCGGTCAGCGCCCGGCGGGCAGCGCCGTCGCCGCTGGCCGTTCGAGCGGCCAGCTCACGCAAGGCCGCGTCGGTCACTCGTCCTGCGACGGCGGCCGTTGGGGCTCGGGCGCCACCGGCGGCGCCCATGATCCCGGCGCGAGCGCGGGCGCAGGCGGCACGGGCGGGGCGTATGGCGACGGTCCCCCGCGCGGAGCGACCGGCCGGCCGAACGCATCCCGGCCGCCGTCACGATCTGCCGACCATAGGGGCGGCGGCACCGACGCCGAGGGCGCGGTGGGTGGTCCAGACGCAGCCGGCCCACCCATCCGCTCGGCCAGCAGCGCGAGGTCGAAGCCCTCCTTGCGCACGCGCAGATCGAAGTACACCAACGTGGTCACCGCCGCGACGAACGGGGTCGTCACCAGCGACACCACCAAGTTGGCAGCGTGCTCGAGCAGCAGCGCGCCGAAGGACGTATCGTCGACGAACGACGCGGTGGGAGCAATAAACAGCAGCGTCGCGACCGTGGTCACCACGCCGACCAAGATGTAGGTCACGGCCATCCGTCCGGCCGTCGCCCACCAGCGTGTCTCGACCAGCTTGAAGGAGCGTTTGAGCGCTGCGAACCCACCGGTTCCCTCAACGAGCATGACCGGGTAGGCGACGGTCCACGCGATGTAGAGCCAGACACCGGGCAGGAACAACGCGAGGAAGGCCGGGACCAGCACGACGACGAGGACGATCGTCAGCCACAGCGTCGCGCCAAGACGGCCGCCCGCGAAACGCAGCGACGCACGCGCGCTGGTCTCGCGGCCCAGATAGGTGTCGGCGATCGCGCGGTAACAGGCGACCGTGCCGAGCAGATAGCCGATGAAGCTCAGCGCGAGGATCAACGTCTGGCCCGCGAAGTACGCGCCCTCGTCGCTGTAGGTCGTCGCCGACTCCGCGGTGCTCGAGAAGCTCGTCCCGACCTGGTAGACGTCGGTCGTCGACTTGATGATGATGATGTTGGCCAGCTGGATCGGCAGCGCGACGACCAGCATCACCGTCGCCAGCGTCTTCCAACGCGAACGCACGATCTTGATGCTCGCGTCGAGCGTCTCCCCCAAGTTCAGCGGCCGCATCCGCCCTGCAACCTACCCTCAGACCCGGCTGACCCCGAGCCCGCCGACCCGGTCGTCGTCACGCCGCGACGACCTCGACCAAGTCCTCGATGATCGAGAAGTCTTTGACGTTGTGTGTCAACAGCGTCGCGCCATGCACGCGCGCCGTCGCGGCAATGGCCAGATCCGCCGCCCGTCGACGCGGCTGGCCTCCACGACTCGCGACCGCAGCCTGGAGGCGCCCCCACTCGCGGGCGACCAGGTCGTCGACCGGCAGTGGCTCCGGATAGCGCGCCTCGATCAGACCAAGCCGCTGCAGCCGGTGAGCGCGCTGGTCGTCGTCGCGCGCACGCAACACGCCGAAGTGCAGTTCCGCGATCGATACGGCGCTGATCGCAGCGACCAGGCCGGAGGCGATCGGCGTAGCGCTGATCAGCACCGAGGTATCCAGCAGGACGGCGTCCACGCGCTAGCGGTCCCAGGGGTCGCCGAGATCGCCGCCAAAGCCGTCGAGATCGCCGGCGAGATCGGGATCGGCGGGCAAGCGCCACAGATCGGCGAGGTCGTCCGTACTGATCCACTGCCGACGATTCGCAGGCCCCAGGTTGGCGACGGGCCGCCCTGCGACGGTGATGGTGAAGCGCTCCCCCGCCTCGGCACGGCGCAGGATTTCCCCGGAGTTGTTGCGCAGCTCCTTCTGCGGGATCGTCGGCATACAGCCGACGGTAGCACTAGTGCTACCGCACGTCTAGCTGTGCCGTCACCGCGCCGGCTGCTCGCCGTCGCGCCGGATCGGAATGCGGCGGGGGCGGGATGGTTCGGGCTCGGCCGGTGGCATCCGGTGAGGGAGGAGGCTGTGGGTGTGCTTGAGGGGGACGAGCTCGCCGCCGCGAAGCTCGCGCTTGACCGCGTCGATCTGCGACACCATCTCGGCCTGGAGCTCCTCGTGCCGACGCTCCAGCGCGTCGACGCGGCGCTTGGCGCGGTCGAGCTCCTGCTCGAGGCGCAGGACGTGCTCGACGCCCGCGAGGTTGAGCCCGAGGTCGTTGGTCATCTCCTGGATGCGGCGCAGCCGCTCAACGTCCTCGTGCGAGTACAGCCGCGTGCCCTTCGGTGAGCGCTTGGGCTCGATCAGCCCCCGCTGCTCGTACATCCGCAGCGTCTGCGGGTGCATCTCGGCCAGCTCGGCCGCGACGGAGATCATGAAGACGCCCCGGTCAGAGCTGACCGTGACGGTCGTGCGCGTGCGGCGCATGCTCATGAGAACAGCCTCGCTCTCGGATCGTCGCCCATGACGGCAGACAGCTTCTCGACCGCCTCGGACTGCTCGGCGCTCAGCGTCGCGGGCACGTCGATGACGAACTTGTAGTGCAGGTCCCCCTTACCCTTGCCACCGAGCTTGGCCGGGCCCTCGCCGCGCAACCGCTGGACGGTCCCGTGCTTGGTGCCCGGAGCCACGCGCAGCTTCTTGCGACCGTTGAGCGTCGGCACCTCGACGTCGGCCCCGCGGATCGCCTCGGGAATCGTCAACGGCACCTCGACCTCGAGGTTGTCGCCCTTGCGCTCGAAGATCGGCGACGGCGCGACATGGGTGACGACGTACAGGTCGCCGGGCGGCCCGCCGTTGCGGCCCGCCTCGCCCTTGCCGGCCAGCCGGACGCGCGAGCCCTCGCGCACGCCCGCAGGGATGTTCACCTTGTAGTTCTTGACCGTCTTCTGCTGCCCGGCGCCGTGACAGGTCGGGCACGGGTCCTCGATGATCGCGCCCGATCCGTGGCAGCGCGAGCACGGCTGCGAGATCGAGAAGAGCCCCTGGCCCTGGGACTCGATCCCGCGGCCCTGGCACTTCGGGCAGACCTTCGGCGACGTGCCAGGCTTGGCGCCCGTGCCACGGCAGGTCGGACACGGCTGCGTCGTCGCAACGCTCAGCGGGATCTGCGCGCCGGCGATCGCCTGCTCGAAGGAGATCGCGACCGCGGACTCGAGATCGGCGCCGCGCTCGGGGCGCGGACCGCCTGCCGTCCCAGCACCGCCACGACCCCGCGTGCCGGCCCCGGCACCGCCAGCGGCACCGCCACCCGCGCCGCCGAACAGGTTGGAGAGGATGTCCTGAAAGCCACCGAAGTCGCCCGCCGAGAACCCACCGGACGGCCCTCCCGCGCCACCACCGCCCCCGCCCATCCCGAACATCCCACCGCGGTCGAACTGCTTGCGCTTGTCCGGATCGCCGACGACGTCGTACGCCGCCTGGATCTCCTTGAAGCGCTCCTCGGCCTTGGCGTCGCCCGGGTTGTGGTCGGGGTGGTACTGACGGACGAGCTTGCGATGCGCCTTCTTGATCTCGTCCTGGGAGGCCTTCTTGTCGACCCCGAGGATCTTGTAGGGGTCGGAAGGCGTCATGCGGCTACCACGACCTTCGCCGCTCGGAGAATCTCCTCCTTGTAGCGGTAACCGGGCTGGTAGACCTGCGTGATCACGCCGGTCTGCACGCCCTCGGCAGGCTGCTGCGCGACGGCCTCGTGCTGATGGGGATCGAAGGTCTCGCCGACCGGCGTGAACTGCTCGATGCCCACACGCGTCAGCGCGGTCTGCAGCTCCTGCTGGACCAACCTGATGCCCTTGGTCAGGTGATGCTCGGCGTCGGACTCCTCGGCCTCGGCCGCGGCCAGCGCCCGGTCGAGGTTGTCCAGCGACGGCAGCAGCTCGCGCGCCAGGCGCGCGACGCCGCGCGCCGAGGCCAGCTCGACGTCGCGCCGCGCGCGCTTGCGCACGTTGTCGGTCTCGGCGGCCGCCCGCAGGTACAGGTCCTTGAAGTCGGGCTCAGCCGCTTCCGGCGCCTCGACCGCGGCGTCCTCTGCCAATTCGGCGACGGCGTCGACCTCCTCGACCACGCCGTCCGGCGCCGTCGCCTCGTCGACCGACGTGTCGCGCTCCTCGGTCACCTACTTGCCCTCGTCCACGACCTCGGCGTCGACGACGTCCTCCTCCGCGGAGGCGTCACCGTCGGCCGGGGCCGAGCCGTTCTCCGGCGTGGGGCCGTTGGCCTGGGCGGCCGCGGCCTGCTGCTGGGCCTTCTCATACATGGCCTCAGAGACCTTGTGGAAGGCCGACTGCAGCGTCTCGGCCGCCGCGTTGATCGGCTCCGGATCCTCGCTGGTCAGCGACTCGCGAACGGCCGTGATGGCCGCCTCGATCTCGTCCTTGGACTGCGGGTCGACCTGGTCACCAAGGTCCTTGAGCTGGCGCTCGGCCTGGTAGGCGGCGTTCTCGGCGTTGTTGCGAGCCTCGGCCAGCTCGCGCGCCTTCTTGTCGTCCTCGGCGTGCGCCTCGGCGTCGCCGACCATCGACTTGATCTCGGCCTCCGACAGGCCGGAGCCCGCCTTGATCTCGATCTTCTGCTCCTTGCCGGTGCCCAGGTCCTTAGCGGACACGGCGAGGATGCCGTTGGCGTCGATGTCGAACGTGACCTCGATCTGCGGGATGCCGCGCGGGGCCGGCGGGATGCCGGTCAGCTGGAACTTGCCCAGCGACTTGTTGTAGTTGGCCATCTCACGCTCGCCCTGCAAGACGTGGATCTCGACCGACGGCTGGTTGTCCTCGGCCGTCGAGAAGACCTCGCCCTTGCGGGTCGGGATCGTGGTGTTGCGCTCGATCAGCTTGGTCATGACGCCGCCCTTGGTCTCGATGCCGAGGGTGAGCGGGGTGACGTCGAGCAGCAGGACGTCCTTGACGTCGCCGCCCAGGACGCCAGCCTGGATCGCGGCGCCGACGGCCACGACCTCGTCGGGGTTCACACCGCGGTGCGGCTCCTGACCGGTGAGGTCCTTGACCTTCTCCTGCACCGCCGGGTTGCGCGTCATGCCGCCGACCAGGACCACGTGGTCGATCTTGTCGGCGCCCTTGGCCTTGGCGTCGTCGAGCGCCTGACGGACCGGCGCGACGACGCGGTCCAGCAGCGTCGCGGTCAGCTCGTTGAACTTCGCGCGGGTGATGCGGACGTCGAGGTGCTTGGGGCCCGAGCCGTCGGCCGTGATGAACGGCAGGTTGATCTGGGACTCCTGCGCGGTGGACAGCTCGATCTTGGCCTTCTCGGCCGCCTCGTAGAGCCGCTGCAGCGCCATCGGGTCCTGCGTGAGGTCGATGGCCTGGTCCTTCTTGAACTCGCCGGCGAGCCAGTCGACGATGGCCTTGTCCCAGTTGTCGCCGCCGAGGTGGTTGTCACCGGCGGTCGACTTGACCTCGAAGACGCCGTCGCCGATCTCCAGCACCGACACGTCGAACGTGCCGCCGCCGAGGTCGAAGACGAGGATCGTCTGGTCGGTGTCCTTGTCGAGGCCGTAGGCCAGCGAGGCGGCCGTCGGCTCGTTGATGATGCGCTTGACGTCGAGGCCGGCGATCTTGCCGGCGTCCTTGGTCGCCTGGCGCTGGTCGTCGTTGAAGTACGCGGGGACCGTGATGACGGCGCCGTCGACGGACTCGCCGAGGTAGGCCTCGGCGTCGGCCTTGAGCTTGGCGAGGATCATCGCGCTGATCTCCGGCGGGCTGTACTGCTTGCCGCCGGCGTCGATGCGCGCGTCGCCGTTGGGGCCGGAGACGACCTTGTAGGGGACGATCGACTCCTCCTCGCGCACCTCGGCCTCCTTGCGGCCCATGAAGCGCTTGACGGAGAAGACGGTGTTCTGCGGGTTGGTGACGGCCTGGCGCTTGGCGACGGTGCCGACGAGGCGCTCGCCGCTCTGTGCGAAGGCGACGACCGACGGGGTGGTGCGACCGCCTTCAGCGTTCTCGATGACGGTCGGCTCGCCGCCCTCGAGGACGGCCATGCACGAGTTCGTCGTGCCGAGGTCGATGCCGATGGTCTTGCCCATGTGGGGAGTGGCTCCTTTTCTGCCTACTACGAGTAGCGATCGAAAATCTTAGCCACACTGTAGTAGATCTCAGAGCGCGGCGAGGCGCCGCTGGACAGCGGCGCCGTAGCGCGAGAGCCGCGCAGCGTCACCCGCGAAGAAGAGCGAGGGCTCGGTCAGCTCGAGCTCCAGCAGCAGCGGGGCGCCATCGGCGTCCTGCACGAGGTCGACGCGCGCGTAGAGCAGCGCGCCGGTGCCAAGGCGTTGGGCGACGTCCTCGAGGATGCGCTGCGCCACCGCCAGCTCGGCGTCCGTCGGCGTGCGCGGCTCGATCGTCTCGGCGGCGAAGACCTCGGAGGTCGGCTCGGCGCCCGGGCGCAGCAGCGGCCCTTTGTGGATCGCGTGCGAGAAGGCGCCGTCGAAGAAGAGCAGCGCGGTCTCGCCACGCGCGTCGACCGAGGCGACGTAGGGCTGGACCATCGCGGTGCGGCCGCTGGTGTGGATCGCGGCGACCAGCGCGGCAGCGCGCTCGCCCTCGTCGGCGGTGAAGCGCGCCGTGTCGCGTGAGCCGGCGCTGACCGTCGGCTTGACCACGTACTCGCCCACAGGCGGCGGCCTGAAGGTCGCGCCGGGTTCGACCACCGCGGTCGGCACGACCGGCAGCCCGGCGAAGGCCAGCTCTTGCAGGTAACGCTTGTCGGTGTTCCACAACAGGACGCCGGGCGGGTTGACGAGCCGCTCGCCGATCCCGTGCGCCCAGGCCAGGAATGCGGCGCGACGATCCTGGTAGTCCCAGGTCGAGCGCACGACGACGAGGTCGAAGGACGACCAGTCGACCGCCGGGTCGTCCCAGATCGCGAACGTCACGTCGCCGCCGATCGCCGCGGGCAGGCCGGCGTCGTCGGCGTCGCCGTCCGGGAAGGACGAGCAGGTGGCGAGGGCTACGCGCGTCTTTCCGGGCATGACGATCGCAAGATGCAAGTGCTACATGATGGACGCTGTGCGTGGCAGGTCCGCCGCCCGTGGCGCAGCAAGTTGACGTGGAACTCCAGCTCGGCACCCGGCGGCGTCAGCGCGAGCATCTCGTCGTGCAGCTCCTCGAACGGCGCGCCCGGGCGCAGCAAGTGCAAGCGCATCCCGACGCGCGAGACGTGCGTGTCGACCGGCACGTCGCGCAACCCGTAGGAGAACAGCAGGACGCACGCGGCCGTCTTGCGCCCAACCCCCGGCAGCGCGCAGAGGAAGTCGCGCGACTCGGCGACCGGCGCCTCGCGCATCCACCCCAGGTCAAGGCCATCAACACGGTTGGCCTCCTCGATCGCGATCAAGATGTCGTGGATCCGCTGGGACTTCACCTTGGAGATGCCGCCCGGCCGGATCGCCTCCTCGACCTCGGCGACCGGCGCATCGCGGACCGCGTCCCACGTGTCGAAGCGGTCACGGAGCCGCAGGAACGCGACGTCGCGGTTGCGGTCGTTGGTCGACTGCGACAGCACGGTCAGGACCAGCTCGGCCAGCGGGTCCTCGTGCGGCGGGGCGACCGGAACGCCGTAGACGTCGCGCAGCTTCTCGCGCAGCCGTACGGTGCGGGCGCGCGTCGGCGCGTGCCACGCGTCACGTGGGATGGTCGCGAGCTTCTCGGCCACTACGACAGCGCCCCGTAGCGCTCGACCGCCCGGGCGCCCTCGGCGACCGCGTCGGGCAGCATCGCCGCCAGCGCCGCGGGGTAAAAGCCGGTGCGCGCGAGCGCCGCGAGCAGGACACCGGTGACCGCGTCGCCAGCGCCGGTGGCGTCCACCGGCCGCGCCGGCACGCCCGGCACCGTGCGGTCCAGCCCGCCGCCGCGCAGCAGCGCGCCCTCGGCGCCGCGCGTGACGACGACATGCTGCGCACCGGCGGCCAGCAGCGACGCCGCCGCCCTCTCGAGCTCCAGCTCGCCGGTCAGCGCCAGCGCCTCGTCCTCGTTGCACTTGACCAGGAAGGCGCCTTCGACGCACGGCCCGACGACCTCGACGGCAGCCGACCGCGAGCGCCAGCGCTCCAGCCGCAGATTCGGGTCGACGATCACCGGCTTGCCGGTGGCCAGCGCGCGGCTGCGGGCGGCCAGCGTCGCCGCGCGCTCGTCCTCGCCGACCAGCGTGTTGGAGGAGAAAAAGAGCGCATCGCATGCGTCGAGGGCCTCCAGCAAGCGATCTCCCAGTCCGGTGATCGCCGCACGCAGCCCGTCGCCGTAGATCGCAAACGACGGCTGGGCCTCGGCGTCGAGCGTGACGAACGCGACCGGCGTGACGATCTCGTCGCGGCGGTCAAACCAGGTGAGGTCGACGCCCTCGGCGGTCAGGCGCTCCTGCAGCCACGTGCCCCAGGGGTCGGTGCCCACGCCGCCGGCCAGCGCGACGTCGGCACCTCGCCGCGCCGCCGTCACCGCCACGTTGGCGATCGCGCCGCCGAAGCGCGGCACGAAAGCATCGGCTTCGGAGATCGAGGCCACCGGACGCTCGCAGACCAGGTCGACGAGCGCCTCACCCACACAGAGGATCCGCATCCGCGCTCAGCGTACCCACGGCTGGTGCAACGAGGGCGATGGACGCTGGGCGCGGGGGTGGGCCGGGTCGCGGTTGGCGCGTTGCAGGGCTTCACGGCTTGGACACTCGGTCGATCTGTGGGTGTGGATAGGGTCCTCGGCTCCGGCAGGGGATGTGCTCCACGTCCCGAACCCGGAAACGGTCGTTGTTCAGCGGCCGTGGATGTTCGCCGGGCATGGACAAGCCCGATCCCCGAATCCGATCACCCGGACCAGGAGACCCATGCCCATGCCCGTCGCCGCACCACCGCCCGCCTACGCCGCCTCCTCGGCCGCCGAGATCGCGATCGTCCGCGAGATCAACCGCATCCGCCGCGCGCATCGCCTGCCCACGGTCAAGCTGACCGCGCCGCTGGCGCGCGTCGCCCGCCGCCACTCGTCGCTGATGCTCAAGTACAACGCCTTGAGCCACTCGTCCTTCGACGGCTCCACCTTCTCCACGCGCCTGCAGCGCGCCGGCAAGCGCCGCCAGTACGGCGAGACGCTGGCCTGGGCGCCCAGCGGCGCCGGCGTGAACGCCAAGTCGCTGCTCCGCCTCTGGCTCAACTCCGCGCCACACCGCCACGTGCTGATGAACGGCCGCCTGCGCCGCGTCGGCGTCGGCCGCGTCTACGGCACGCTGGGCTCCCAGCGTGGCAACGCGATCACCGCGGACTTCAGCTCCTAGGTCGTACGCTCGGCGGCGCTTGACGCGCCGCCGCACATTCCCCGCGTGGTTGCTTGCCGCCGTCCTGGCGGCGGTCTACCTGATCGTCAACCCGCCGAGCGCCGACCTCGCGGCCCAGACCTACCGGACGTGGCTCTTTGAGCACCACGGCTTCGTGCTGTGGGACAACGGCTGGTACGGCGGCCATCACAACCCGGCGTACTCGATCCTCTTTCCGCCGCTGGCGGCGCTGACCTCGCCGCAGCTGGTGGGCGCGGTCGCGGCGGTCGTCTCGGCGTGGGCGTTCGAGCGGCTGGTCGCGGAAAAGCCGGGCGGCCGGCCGGCGGCGTATTGGTTTGCCATTGCGACGCAGGTCTCGCTGGTCACCGGCCGGCTGACCTTCGCGCTGGGCGTCGCCTTTGCGCTCCTCGCGGTCCTCGCGCTGGCCCGTGGGCGACTGTGGTGGTGTGCGGTCGCCGGCGCCGGCGCCGCGCTGGCCAGCCCGGTCGCCGCGGCGTTCCTGGCCCTCGCGCTGCTCGCCTGGGGGATTCCGCGGCGGCGCGCGTTGGCCACGACCGGCCTGCTCGCCGCAACCCTGGCGCCCGCGCTCCTGCTGTCGGTCCTCTTCCCCGAAGGCGGCAGCTTTCCGTTTACCCCGAGCGCGTTCTGGCCGACGCTGGCCGGCACGCTGCTGGTCATCGCGGTCCTCTGGCGCTCGGCCGCGCCGGGGCTGCGGATCGGCCTTGGTCTCTACGCGGTGCTGCTCGTGATCAGCGCCGCGCTGAGCACGCCGATGGGCGGCAACGCGGTGCGCCTCGGCGCGCTCTTCGCCGGCCCGCTGGCGGCGCTGACGCTGTGGCCCGACCGCCGTCGCGCGCTCGTCCTGCTCCTGCTTCCGCTGCTGTACTGGCAATGGTCGTCGCCGGTCGACGACGTGGTGCGCGCCAGCGGCGACGCCTCGGTCCACGCCTCCTACTACGACGGGATGCTCGCCTTCCTGCACGGCCGTCAGGAGGCCGAGGGCCCGTTCCGGATCGAGATCCCGTTCACCGACAACCACTGGGAGTCAGCGCGGGTCGCGCCGACGGTGCCGCTGGCGCGCGGCTGGGAGCGCCAGCTGGATCGCAAGGTCAACCCGCTCTTCTACGACGGCCGGCGACTCACCGGGCAGCGCTATCTGAACTGGCTGCACGCCAACGCCGTCCGCTACGTCGCGCTCGCTGACGCGCCGATCGACTACTCCGCCGCGGCCGAGGCCAAGCGCGTCCGCAACGGCGACGTGCCCGGGCTGCGCGAGGTCTTCCGCGATGCGCACTGGCGCGTCTTCGCCGTGCCCGACCCGACGCCGCTGGCCACCGGGGCGCGGGTTGTCGCGCTCGGGCACGACAGCGTCGACCTCGACGTCCCGCGCGCGGGACGCGTGCACCTGAAGGTGCGCTTCACCCCGTATTGGCAGCTCACGCGGGGGGCCGGCTGCGTGATGCCCGATGGCGCGGGGGATACGGCTTGGACGGCCATCGACGTCCACCGGCCCGGCCCGATCCGGCTGTCAACCCGGTTCGCGCTGCGCCGCATCCGCGCCACCTCACCACGCTGCACCAGCTGAGCGCCGCGGCGCCCGGTTAGGGGCTGTTAGGTGCGGGCAGCCCCACTACGTGCCGCGGTATCAGGTCGATAACATCGCCCGTTCCATGCCGGTCGGTCTCACACGACTCATGGGGAGGGTCTTCCCACACGGTCCGCTCGACGTCTTGCGCCAGATTGCGCTCTTCGCGTCGGCGTACTACGCCTACCGGCTCACGCGCGGCGCAATCGATGATCCCCAGGGCGCGACGACGGCCTTCCAGCACGCGCGGCACCTGATCAACATCGAGCAGGCCACCGGGCTCTTCATCGAGCCGACCGTCCAGTCGTGGACCAGCGGCTGGGGCTTTGCCACCGACGTCGCCAGCTGGATCTACATCAACGCACAGACCACGATCTGCCTGGCTGCGTTGATCTACATCTACCTGTTCCACAACGAGCGCTTCTACTTCGTGCGCAACATGTTCATCGTCGCCATGGCGCTCGCGCTCGTCGGTTACCTGCTCTACCCGGTCGCCCCGCCGCGCTTCTTCCCGGAGCTCGGCTTCCAGGACACCGTCTCGAACTTCACCGGCGTCGACCACAACGACGTCAAGGTCAACGCGCTCTTCAACCCCTACGCCGCTGTCCCGTCGATGCACTGCTGCAACGCGCTGCTGATTGGGTGGTCGCTGGCGCAGATGTGCACGTGGCGGCCGGCCAAGCTCTTCTGGGCCGTCTACCCCCTGATCCTCTTCTGGGTGGTCGTCTCCACGGGCAACCACTGGGTGCTCGACGCCGTCCTCGGCGCAGCGACCGCGGCCGTGAGCTTCTACGCTGCGCGGTGGCTCGCGCAGAAGCGTCCTGAAGCGTGGGCCTTCTCGCCCGCCAAAGTCACGGCTTAGAACCGCTCCCTCCACATGTCCACGTCACCCTCTTCGCGCGAGCGCCGCGAGCTCGTGCGTAACCGGCTCATCGAGTCGCGCCTCACGCCCAACGCGATCTCGCTGACCGGCTTCGTGCTCTGCGTCGTCGCCGCCGTGCTCGTCGCCGAGCGCCTCTTCTTCCTCGCCGGCGTGGTCTTCATCGTCGGCTCGATCTGCGACACGCTCGACGGCCGCTACTCGCGCATGTCGGGCAAGGGCTCGCCGTTCGGCGCGTTCCTGGACTCAACGCTGGACCGGATCGAGGAGGGCGTCGTCCTCACGACGGTCGCCGCGTACTTCGCCTCGCGGCATATGGAGTTCGCGGTCGCGGCCTGCGTCGTCGCCGTCCTGGCGTCCTTGATGGTGTCCTATACGCGGGCCCGCGCCGAGGCGCTGGGCGTCGAGTGCAAGGTCGGCATCGCGACCCGCGCCGTGCGGGTCGTCATCCTCAGCATCGGCCTGCTATTCGCCAAAGGCGCCGGTCTGGCAGACTTCGAGCTGCTGGCCCCAGCGGTGTACGTCCTCGCGGGGCTCAGCACGATCACCGTCCTGCAGCGCATCTTCCATGTTCGGAAGGCCCTGACGGAGCCCGCGCCGCTGTAACCGCGGCGTGACGGCGGGATAGTTGATCCCGAGACTTCGAGAAAGGCAACTCCCCCTTGAGCACCATCGGCACCAACGGCATCACGGCCCCCAAGAAGACGGCGGCCGCTCCGGCGACCAACGGCTCCGCGCGCTACCAGCGCGACAAGGTCCGCGTCGCGATCATCGGCGTGGGCAACTGCGCGAACTCCCTCGTCCAGGGCGTCTACCACTACGCCGACGACAAGAACAACGAGACCATCCCCGGTCTCATGCACAACGATCTCGGCGGCTACCACCCGCGCGACATCGAGTTCACGTGCGCCTTCGACATCAACAAGTTGAAGGTCGGCAAGGACCTCGCGCAGGCGATCTGGGCCAAGCCGAACGACACGATCAAGTTCACCAACAAGGTCCCGAAGAAGCTGGGCGTGCCGGTCTATCGCGGCATGACGCACGACGGCCTTGGCAAGTACCTCTCCCAGAAGATCGACAAGGCGCCCGGCGAGACGGCCGACATCGTCTCGATCCTCAAGGAGACGCGGACCGACGTCGTCGTGTCCTACCTCCCGGTGGGTTCCGAGCAGGCGACCAAGTGGTACGTCGAGCAGATCCTCGAGGCCGGCTGCGGCTTCGTGAACTGCATCCCGGTCTTCATCGCCCGCGAGGACTACTGGGACAAGCGCTTCAAGAAGGCCGGCCTCCCGATCATCGGCGACGACATCAAGTCGCAGGTCGGCGCCACGATCACCCACCGCGTGCTGGCCCGACTGTTCCACGAGCGCGGCGTCAAGCTCAAGCGCACGTCGCAGCTCAACGTGGGCGGCAACATGGACTTCTTCAACATGCTCGAGCGCGAGCGCCTGGAGTCCAAGAAGATCTCCAAGACCAACGCCGTCACCTCGGTCGCCGGTCTGGACCTGCCGCCCGACGACGTGCACGTCGGTCCCTCGGACTACGTGCCGTGGCTCACGGACCGCAAGTGGGCGCACATCCGCCTCGAGGGCGAGGCCTTCGGCGGCGTGCCGCTGACGGCTGAGGTCAAGCTCGAGGTCTGGGACTCGCCGAACTCCGCCGGCATCGTGATCGACGCGGTGCGGCTGGCCAAGCTGGCGCTCAACAACGGCATCGGCGGCCAGCTCGACGGCCCGTCGTCCTACCTGATGAAGTCACCGCACAACCAGGTGCCCGACGACATCGCGCGCGACAACACCGAGAAGTTCATCGCCAAGTATCACCGCGGCAAGTCGCTGAGCTCGCCCAAGGGCGCGGCGAAGCCGGCGCGCAAGCGCGCAGCCGCCAAGGCCTAGCGCGACCGCAACATCCTGAGGTATCGGACGGCCCGCCTTTGAGCGGGCCGTTCGCGTTTTGTTGGCCTATGCTGAGCCGGTGGATCCGCTGTCCGTCGTTCAGGTCTCTCCCTACCCCTGGGAGGACCGGCACGAGGTGAACACCTACGTCGCCCGGCTGAGCGAGGAGCTCGCCGGTCGCGGGCATCGGGTGGTCGTCGCCGCACCGTCGCGCGATGAGGAGGCAGTCCGGGTGGCCCGCCGAGCGATTCGCGGCGGCGAGGTGCTCGGCGAGCCCGGCGAGGTCCGGGTCCTGGCGGTCGGCGAGGTGCTGCCGGTCGGCGGCGCGAGCAACGGCGAGGGCGCAGGGCGACGCCGGCCGGCGGTCCCGATCGACGTCGCCCGCACGGTCGAGGAGTTGCTGACCGCCGCGCCGTTTGACATCTGCCACGTCCATGAGCCATTCGCGCCGTCGGTGGCCTCGGTCGCGCTGCGCCACTCGCGCGCGCTGAACGTCGGGACCTTCCACGCGCCCGCCGAGCGGGTCGTCGCCACGCAGGTCGCGCGCAAGCTCGTCACGCTCGTCTTCGGCCGCCTCGACGCCCGCCACGCCGCGTTCGGCGCGACCGCGGACCTCATGCAGCGCTTCTTCCCGGCGGCCTACGAGCTCGCCCCGCCGGGCACCGGCACCCCGCCCGAGCACGTGCAGCGCGCCCCCGACGCGCCGGTGCGGATCGCGTTCGTCGACGTCGAGGAGCGCCAGGCGCTGCGGGTCTTCCTGCGCGCGCTGCGCCGCCTCGATCTCGAGCTGCCCTGGGAGGCGACGGTCGTCAGCGCCCAGGGTCCCTCGTCCTCGACGCCGCTGCGCGCCGAGCTGCGCGAGCGCGTGCGCTTCACCACCGACGGCGAGGACGAAGCGGTCGCCAACGCCGACATCCTCGTCGCCGCCTCCGCCGGCCCCCGTCCCGCCCCCGCGCTGGTCATGCGCGCAATCGCCGCGGGCGCAATCCCGATCCTCTCGCGGCTGCCGGTCTACGAGGAGCTCGCCGACGGAGACGGGTTGCTCTTCGAGCCGGCCGACACCGAGGTGCTCGCCGGCCAGTTGCGACGGCTGATCACCGATCCGGCCCTGCGCGCGCGGCTGCGCGAGGGCGCGCCGACGGCCCGCTCATGGTCGACCCTGGCCGACGAGGTCGAGGCCTCGTATCGGCGCGTCGTGGCCCGCCGCCACGATCCGACCGGCGACCCGGAGCTCTGGGCCTCGATGGCCAACCGCAAGCTCATCGACGTCGACCTGCACATGCACACCGACCACAGCGGCGACTGCGCCACGCCGGTCGAGCACCTGCTGGCCACGGCGCGCGAGCAGGGCCTCGGCGCCATCGCCGTCACCGACCACAACGAGGTCTCCGGCGCCTTCGAGGCTGCCGCGAAGGCCGCGGAGTTCGGGGTCAAGATCATCATCGCCGAGGAGGTCAAGACCGCGTCCCAAGGCGAGGTCATCGGCCTCTTCCTGAAGGAGAAGATCCCGCGCGGCCTGACGCTGGAGGAGACCGTGGCCGAGATCAAGCGCCAGGGCGGGCTGGTCTACGTGCCGCATCCGTTTGACCGCATGCACGCGGTCCCCGACTACGAGCACCTGCTGAAGATCCTCGACGACGTCGATGCGATCGAGGTCTACAACCCGCGCGTGGCGATCGGCTCGTTCAACGAGGAGGCCGAGCGCTTTGCCGCCAAGTACCAGATCGTGCGCGGCGCGGGCAGCGACTCGCACGTCGCCGCGGGACTCGGTTCGGTGCGGATTCGCATGCGCGACTTCGACGGCCCGCAGGAGTTCCTGGAGTCGCTGCGTCATGCGGAGATCTCGACGAAATCGGGCACGCTGCTCTACGTCCAGGCGCTGAAGTTCCTGGAGACGAAGGCCACGCCGCGCGCAGCTCGGCGCGCTCGACGGGACCGGCGCGTACGTCGGGCTACGCGCAAGGCCTGATGCAGCCGCAGGGGCCTGATCCGAGACCGTCGAATCTCGGATCGTCCATGCCAGCGACTGACGACGAGATCCGTGAGAAGTACCTCGAGCGCGCCATCCGCGAGCTCAACAGCCTGACCCGGGAGTTGCAGGACTGCGACTCCTGTCCGCGCGGCGGGATCATGCCCGTGCTCGGCTCGGGACATCCCCAGGCTGACGTCTTCCTGCTCAAGCACGCGCCGATGCCGTCCGAGGTCGAGGAGGGCGTCGCCTTCTACGGGCGCTCCGGCACGGCGCTGATGAAGGCGCTCAAGCGGCTGCAGGTCGATCCGCTGGCGGTCTACGGGACGCTTTGTGTGAAGTGCCCGGTCGGCGACCCGTCGCTGGCCGATCCCGCGTGCATGGCGCGCGTGGTCGAGGAGCTGGCGATCGTGCAGCCCAAGGTCGTCGTCGTCATGGGCGAGGACGCGCTGGCCGCGCTCAACGACCTCGACGTCCCGCTGGCCAAGCCGCTGGAGTACGTCCCCGGCGCCCGCCAGCAGCTCACGCCGTCGATCGACGCGATCGTGACGCCGAACATCGACGAGTGCCTCGACGAGGAGGACGCCAAGCGCGCCTTCTGGTCTGCCTTCCGGGTCCTGGGCGAGTGGTACGCGGACCTGCCGCCGTATTAGCCCTGCTGGCGGCGGCGCAGGGGTATTTCCTCGTCGCACCCGCGCTGCCGGTCATCGGGGACGTCGACACGTCGATCCTCGTCGCCTGCACGGTCGGCTCGGCGTTCATCTTCATCTGCGTCGCCTGCGTGATCCCGCTGTCGGACTCGCCGCCGCTACTGACGATGCTGACGCTCGGCGCGTTCGGGCTGGTCGCGGGCTTCAACGTCGCGAACTTCGGCGCGGCGGCGACGCCGATCGAGGCAATCGCCTACGCGGCCTTCGGCGGGATCTTCGCGGTCGGCCTGCTGGCGCCGTCGCTGGCGCTCGCGCTGCCGGTCTTCGTCGCCGCGATCGATGTGGTCTCGACCTTCGCGGGCGGGCCGAGCGAGGTCCTGGCCAACGCCGGCCAGACGCAGCCCGGCGACCCGCTGTCGCTGGAGATGCCCGATTGGGGCAACGGGCTGCCAGCCGGGCGGCTGGGGATCTCCGACGTCGTCTTCGCCGGCGTCTTCCTGGTCTTCGCGCGCCGCTACGACCTGCGTCCGCGGGCGACCGCGGTGGCGCTGTGGCTGGCCACCGTCCTGGCGATCGTGCTGAAGATCGCGCTGGACACGGCGATCCCGGTACTGCCGCTACTGGCGGCGGCGTACTTCATCGTCAACGCGGACAAACTGCCGGCGCTGCTGCGCGCGGCGAACGCGTAGGTGGTTCTAGCGGCGGTCGGCGATGCGGCCGAGCGCGCCCTCGCGGGTGTAGATCTCGGTGCCGGAGGCGATGTGGCCGTCCTGCAGCTCGTAGATGCCGCCGCAGTGCCAGACCTCGCCCGCATCGTCGATGACCGCGTAGACCGAGACGTGCTTGCCCTCGCTGATGACCCGACGGACGTCGACGCGCGTGCGGCCGCCGTGGAGGCGGTGTGCGGTGATGTAGTCGATCGCGCGGTCGAAGCGGTCGTCGGTGTGCGGCCAGCGGATGACGGCGTGCTCGTGCAGCTGGGCCTGGGCCGCCGGCCAGTCCTCCTTGCGGATGGCGCGCCAGAGGCGCTCGACGGCGTTCACGAGCCCATCGTCAGGACGATCTTGCCGAGCTTGCCGCCGGCGGCGAAGCGCTCGTAGGCGGCGGGGGCGTCTTCGAGCGCGTAGGTCTCGGCGATGGGGACGTCGACGGCGCCGCGGGCGATCAGCGGCAGCACGTGGCGCTCGACCTCGCGGGCAGCCAGCGCCTTGTCCTCGAACGAGCGCCCTCGCAGCATCGAGGCGCTGATCCGACCGCGCTTGCCCATCAGGGCGCCGAGGTTCAGCTCGCCCTTGGCGCCGGCGCTGATGCCGATGACGACGATCCGGCCGAGCGTGTTGAGGGCCTTGACGTTGGCGGCAAGGTTGGGCGCACCGACGAGCTCGAGGATGACGTCGAAGGGTCCATGGTCGGCAAAGTCCTCGGCACCGACGACGGTGTGCGCGCCGAGCTCGGCGACCGCCTCGCGATGGTCGGGGTTGCGGACCGAGGCGATGACCTCGGCGCCGGTGGCCGCGCCGAGCTGGACGGCGGCGGTGCCGACGCCGCCGGCAGCGCCGTGGATGAGCAGCCGCTCGCCGGCGCTGAGCTGCCCCTGCGTGAAGAGCGCGTCGTAGGCGGTGGTGAAGACCTCCGGCGCGCCGCCGGCCTTGGGCCAGTCGAGGCTGTCGGGCACGGGCATCAGCAGCCGCTCGTGGACGACGAGCCGCTCGCCCTGGCCGCCGCCACCGACGAAGCCCATGACACGGTCGCCTTCGCTGAAGCGCGTGGCGCCCTCACCGACCTTTGCCACCCCGCCGGCGACGTCGAGCCCCGGGATGTCCTGCGGCCAGCCGGGCGGCGCCGGGTAGAGGCCGCGCTTCTGCATCATGTCGGCGCCGTTCAGCGCCGCGGCGCGGACCGCGATCAGCACCTCGCCGTGGCCGGGCGTGGGCTCGGGATGGTCTTCGACGACGATCTCGCCGTCGCGGACGGTCGCGGCGCGCATGCAGGCAACCTACCCAACGGCGGAGCGCCGTCGTTACCTCCGAGGGAATCGACCGGACACCGCCGCGGCGGGAGATTGGTGGGCATGACCGCTCTCCCCCTTCGCACCCAAGCCCCGAGCCGGGCCGCGCTGGCCGTCCTGCTCACCGGCACGTTCATGGCCAGCCTCGACACGGCGATCGTCAACGTCGCCGGGCCGGCGATCCAGTCCGATGTCGGTGTCTCGGGCGCCGCGCTGCAGTTGGTGATCTCGGGCTACGCGCTCGCCTACGCCGCGCTGCTGATCACCGGCGCGCGGTTGGGCGACGACCATGGCCATCGCCGGCTGTTCCTGTCGGGGCTCGCCGGGTTCACGGTGATGTCCTTGCTGGCCGGACTGGCGTGGGCAACGCCGGTGCTGATCGCCGCGCGCATCGGTCAGGGCGTCGCCGCCGCGGCAATGGGCCCGCAGGTGATGACGGTGATCCAGCTCCAATATGACGGCGCGGCGCGGATGAAGGCCATGGCCTTGCTGGCGACGGTCGTGAGCGCGGGTGTCGTCGTCGGGCAGGTGCTCGGCGGAGCGCTGGTCGATCTTGATGTCCTTGGTGCCTCGTGGCGGCCGGTGTTCCTCATCAACGTGCCGGTCGGTCTCGCGCTGCTGGCGATCGGGCCGCGGCTGCTGCCGGTGACGCGGCGGCCGTCGGGCCGCCGGATGGACTGGCTCGGCGTCGCGCTGCTGACCGACACCATCACCTTGGTCATGGTCCCGCTGGTCTTCGGCCATCAGGTCGACTGGGCGTGGTGGACGTGGGCGTCGCTGGCGGCGGCGATCCCGACGGCGATGGTGTTGGCCTGGCACCTGCGCCGCCTGCGGGCGCGGGGCGGGACGCCGGTCGCTGACGTGCGATTGCTGGCGACGCCGCGCTTCGGCCTCGGCATGGCGAGCACGACGGCGATCATGATCGCCTACGGCGGTTTCCTGTTCACCTTGACGCTGCACCTCCAACAGGGGCTGGGCGACAGCCCGTTGCGCGCCGGGTTGACGTTCGCGCCCTACGCGGTCGGCTTCGCGATCACGAGCCTGACGGTGCCCGCGCTGGCGCCGGCGATCGGGCGACGGCTGGCGCCGCTGGGCCTCGCGCTGTCGGCCGCGGGCTACCTGGGATTGGGCGCGGTGACCGGCGGCGGGACGTGGAGCGATGCCGAGGCGCTACCGCTGCTGGCACTGGCGGGCGCCGGGTTCGGTGCGGGCTACAGCCAGGTGATCACGCGTGCGATTGCGGGCGTCGCACCCGAGCATGCCCATGACGCCAGTGGGCTCTTCAACACCATCAACATGCTCGGCTTCGCGCTCGGCGTCGCGACGCTGGGCAGCGTGTTCCTCTCGGCGGTCGGCGCACCGACGGCGACCGAGACCGGCAGCGCGTTCGAGCTCGTGGCGGTTGGCTGCGGCGCGCTGAGCCTGGCGGGCGTGGGCTTCGTGCTCGCGCTGGCACGGGCGGAGACGACGGCTGGCTCCACCACACTGGTCAACGGTGCAGCGCAGCCAACGGAGGCACCTGACACCATCGCCGCATGACGCTCCCGGTCGACGGCTATCAGCTCAAGAACATCTCTCCGCGCGCCTTCGAGCACCCGGCCGATCGTGCGGCCACCGCGGCGCTCGCTTCGATCCCGGGGCTCGATCAGGTCGTGCGCAAGCTGATCGAGCTGGGCTATGAGCGGGCGCTGCGCGCCTACTACCTCGGCTCGTCGGTCCGTCTCGGGCCCGCGCAGCTGCCCGAGACGTGGAACCTGCACAACCAGGTCTTTAAGACCCTGGATCTCGACGAGGTCCCGGAGCTGTACATCACGCAGATCCCGGTGGCCAACGCCAACACGATCGGCGCCGGGCGGCCGATCGTGGTGGTGAACTCCGAGCTGGTGCGGCTGCTGCGCCCCGAGGAGCGCCGCGCGGTCCTCGCCCATGAGGCCGGCCACGTCCTCGCCGATCATGTCCTGTACTTCACGGCGCTCACGATCCTGCTGCAGATGGGCAGCTCGGTCCGGCTGCCGATCATCGCGGGCCTGCCGCTGATGGCGGTTCGCAGCGCGCTGCTGGAGTGGTCGCGCGCGGCCGAGCTCTCGTGCGATCGCGCCGCGGCGCTCGTCACCCGCGACCCCGAGGTCGTCTGCCGGACGCTCATGGTCCTCGCCGCCGGCGCCGAGGCCGACGAGCTCGACCTCTCGCAGTTCATGGCCCAGGCCCACGACTACGGCAGCGGCGGAACCGGGCTGGAGCGGCTCTCGCGCATGTTCATCGACCTCAACATCACCCACCCGATGCCGGTGCGCCGTGCGCAGGAGCTGATGACGTGGGTGCGCTCAGGCGAGTACGACCGCATCGTCGGCGGCGAGTACCTTCGCCGTGGCGAGGAGGCCGGCGTGCGCGACGAAGCGGGCGATGCGGCCGAGCACTACGCCGATCGCTTCCGCAGCGCCTTTCGCGACGCGGGCGAGGCGGTCGGCTCGGCGACCGAGCAGCTGGCCGATTGGCTGCGCAAGTAGCCGGCCGTTTAGCCCGGCTCAGGCAGCGTCATCGCTGGGCGCATGCTCGCGCACGCCTTCCGCACCGCGAGCCTTTTCCCAGGCTGCCATGCGTCGCGCCGCGCGCCGACGCTCGAAGAAGTTCGTCCAGGGCCAGGTCATCTCCGGATGCCCAAGGCCTAGCGGAGGAGGAGGAGGTGGCGGTGGAAGCGTCGACTTGGGTTCCATTACTGTCATGATACAGCCTGATCTGTCATAGGATGTCCTTGAGCGCAACTGCCCAGAGCACCCAAGAAACGACGTCGTGAGCGCTTCGGCGGCCAGCAGCGTTCCCGTGCGCCCACGCAGCTCGTTGAGCGCCGCCTCCTGCTGACCAAGCGCGTACACCGCGCTCTGGTAGGCGATCTCGGCAAGCAGGCGTGGCACGCGGCCAGCGTCTCATCGATCGGCTCACGCCCAAGCGATCGGTGCAGCTTCGTTGCGAGATCAACGCGATGTCGCAACTGCTCAGCGGTGTCGCTCAGTCCCCCGCCGCGATCTGGTTGGCCTCCGGCCCGCGCTCGAGCAAGGCCACGCACTCGATGTGCGGGGTCTGGGGGAACATGTCGACGGGGCGGACGGTCTTGAGGAGGTAGCCGGCTTCGACCATCTGGGCGGCGTTGGGCGCGAGGGTCGTGGGGTTGCAGGAGACGTAGACGATGCGCTTCGGTGAGGCCTCGAGCACGCGGCGAACGACCTTCTGCGACAAGCCGGCGCGCGGAGGGTCAACCACAATCACATCCGGACGGCCGGCCTTCTCGACGAGCTCGCGCAGCGCCAGCCGCACGTCGCCCGCGAAGAAGTTGGTGTTGGAGATGTTGTTGGCCTTGGCGTTGTCGATGGCATCGCCGATCGCCTCCTCGACGATCTCCAGACCCCAGACCTCACCGGACTTCGAAGCCAACGACAACCCGATCGTGCCGATGCCGCAGAAGAGGTCATAGACCCGCTCCCAGCCCTGCAGGCCCGCGACCTCGGCCGCGACCGCGTAGAGCTTCTCGGCCATCTCGGTGTTGGTCTGAAAGAACGCCTGGGCCGAGAGCTGGAACTGCAGGCCGCCGAGCTCCTCGCCGATCTTGGCGTTGCCGGCCACCAACTCGGTCGAGCCGCCCGCCGTCGTCTCGCCAACCGTCTCGATGTTCGTCACCAGCAGGCTGTCGGCGGCGACCGCGGCGTGCAGTGTGCCGGCGTCGACGTCGACCCCGTCGCTGACGACCAGCCGCACCTGGATCTCGCCGGTGCGACGGCCCTCGCGGATCACCAGGTTGCGCAAAGCGCCCAGCTGCGAGCGGCGGTCATACGCCGAGTACCCCGCCGTGCGCGCCCACGCCAGCACGTCGCGCCGCGCCTGGTTGCCACGCTCGGACTGCAGCATGCAGTCCTCCACATGGACGATGTCCTCCCACGACCCGGGCGCGTGGAAGCCGCAGATGAGCTGGCCCTCGGCATCGGTCCCGAACGAGAACTCCAACTTGTTGCGGTAACGCCACTGCTGCTCGGCCGGCACGATCGGCAACAGCTCGAAGCCGTCGAGGTGGCCGAGGCGGCGCAGCGCGTCGTCGACCTGCCGGCTCTTGATCTCCAGCTGCTGCTCGTAGGGGATGACCTGCCAGGGCGCACCCGGATGGTCAGCGACCGGCGCGACGCGATCGGGCGACGGCGTGACGATCTCCACCACCCGCGCCTCGCCGTAGTGGCGCTTGCGCTTGGTGATCACCGCGCGCACGGTGTCGCCCGGCAGCGCGTCGCGGACGAAGACAACCCAGCCGTGGCCATCGCCGTAGCGCGCGACCCCGGCGCCGCCGAAGGCGAGCGAGTCGATGCGCAACTCGACCTCGTCGCCGCGCTCGGGCCGTGGCGGGCGCGTGCTCGGGTCGCCCTTGGGCTGGTTGGCAACCTCGGCGGGGCTGGTCGTGGGCGCGGGAGCGTCGGGGGTCACGCGCTTAGGATGGCACCGCCATGGACCTCGACGCCTACCGGGCCCGGGCGCAGGCCTTCGCCACCGACCTCAACCGCGCCCATCACCGGCGCTTTGCGGGCCACGACGGCGCCTGGGACCCGGATTCGCTCTACGGCCACCACGCCGCCGCCTACGACGAAGCGGCGATCGATGCGCTGCGCGAGGCAGCCGCCGCGGAGAGCGCGATGGAAGACGGGGATGGTGTGCAGCCAGCACGACGGCTGCTGCGCTTCGCCGTCGAGGCGCGGCTGGGCCAAGCAACCGCGCTGACCGACGCCGCCCGCGCACAGGCCGAGGCCCAGGAGGGGCTCGCCGACCTGACCCTCGCGCTGGCCGTCGAGCCCACCGTGGCGCGACGCGTCGAGCTGGAGGAGCAGCGCCTGGACATCGTCGCCCGGCGCCTCACGCCGCTGGCCGCCGAGGGCCTGGAGCGCGTCCGTGCCGAGACTCGGGCGCTGGGCTGGCCGTCGGCGCGGGCGCTGTTCGCCGCGCTGCACGGCCGCGACCCGGGCACGCTCGCGGCCGAGGCCGAGGCGTTGCTGCGCGCGACCGAGGCACCCGAGCTGGACGGCGACGACGGCGGTGCGGTCACCGCACGGTTCGATCTCCCGCGGGTGCACCGCGCCGCGTGGGCTGACACGGTGCTGCCCGTTGACCCCGTCGCCCACCTCCGCGCCGAGCTGGCCGTACTCGGGATCGCGGAGCGCTTCACCCTCGACGCCGCGCCGCGCACCGGCAAGTCCCCGCGCGCCTTCTGCGCCGCGGTCGCCGTGCCCGGCGATGTGCACCTCGTCGTCGCGCCGCGCGGCGGCCTCGCCGATCTCGAAGCGCTCTTCCACGAGGCCGGCCACGCGATCTACCTCAGCCATCGCGATCCGCGCGCGCCCTTCGAAGATCGCCATCTGACCGACCGCGCGCACGCCGAGGCGCTGGCCTTCGCGCTGGAGGCGCGCGCGACGGACGGGATCACCGATGAGCGCCTCGTGAACCATCGTTCGGCGATGGCGCGCCTGCGTCTGCGCCAGGTCGCAGCCTCGCTCCTGCACGACCTCGACCTGCTCGACCACGGGCCCGATCAGGCGCTGCGCGAGCGCTACGCCCGCCGCATGGCCTCCGCGACCGGCCTGACTTGGCCCTCAGCACCATGGCTCACCGTCGCCGACCCGCTCCTCTCCAGCGCCGACTACCTCCGGGCGCTCGCCCGCGCACGGACGCTCAGCGATCCCGACGCGCTGGTCGCGGCGCTCACAACCTGAACGCAGCTACCAATACCCCGCCATCAACTCGCTCGCCCAAGCCGGCTGGTGGACCGGGCCCTGCGGGCCGAACTCGTTCATGTAGGGCTTGATGTCGAGGACCGGTGTGCCGGCGACGGCGTCGAGGCCGGCGACGGCGAGGTCGAGCCCGTCGACGGCCAGCAGCGTGCAGCGGGAGACGCCGAGGCGGTTCGGACGGTCCTTGGCGCGCTGGGCGAAGATCCCGACGCGTGGCCAGTCGGTGTTGCCGCGTGGGTGGCGGGCGCCGAGCTCGACGGCATCGGGGTCGACGCGGTCAAAGAGGTAGACGACTTCGAGGTGTGAGAAGGCGTCAAGGCCGGCGACGGCGTCGGGCGTGAAGCGCTCACCGTCGAGGCGGATCGTCGCCCGCTCGGCGCCCCAGTCGTCGTCGCGCACCACCTCGCGGCCGCCGACCACGTGGCCGACCGGCGTCAAGGTATAGGTGTCGCTCACCCGAGCTTGCGCTCGATCGTGGCCAACACCGACTTGCGGGCGGCGTGGCGGCGCTCGTAATCGCGGACCTTGCGCAGCTGCGCGGGCGTGAGGTCGGTCAGGCGCTTGGTGATCTGTGCCGCGGTGAGGTCGTCGTAGCCGTGGATCGGGAAGCTGCCGCCGACGCCCGCGCCCACGCGGCGGCGCGCCCGATCGACGGTGCGCAGGACCGCATCCCCGGCGCCCCGGCCGAGCAGCTGCTCGACGTCGGCCAGCAGCGCGTCGGTCTGCGCGCGGCCCGCGGTGACCAGAGTCGACAGCAGCTCCTCAGCGTCTTTGCGCGTCATCCGCCCGCGGCGCACCGCGTCATCGACGGTCTCCTGCAGCCGGTCGCTGGTGAGCGTCAGCGAGGAGACGAGCCGCTCGCGCAGCGCGCCGAGGTGGGCGGTGAGCTCGTCGGTGGAAGGGACGGCGGCGGCTGCCACCGTCTTGGGCTTGGCCGCCGTGGGCTTCCTCGTCGCCTTGGCCTTCTTCGCCGCAGGTTTGCGCGCCGCCGCCGGCTTCTTGGCGGCCGCCGGCTTGCGCGCCGACGCGGAGGTCTTCTTGGGCTGCGGCATGGCGGAGAGAGATCCCTTCAGGGGTGGGGCAGGTCCTCGCCGCGACCCTACCCGCTCAGATCGCCGCAAGTTCTCGCGAGACGCGACGTTCCAGCCGATGCCACATCCCCACACACCGGGTCCAGCCCCTGACCCCGGCCCGCCCGCCCCGCCGCCGGAACCCACACACCGACCCGTCCGGCGGCGGCCGGCGGGCGAGGCCGAGTCAGCGCTCGCTCAGCCGGCCAGCAGCCACTCGAGCATCGCCTTCTGGGCGTGGCGACGGTTCTCCGCCTCATCCCAGATGCGCTGGCGATGGCCGTAGAGCACCGACTCGGTGATCTCTTCGCCCGGATGCGCGGGCAGGCAGTGCAGGGCGATGACCTCGTCCCGCCCACCCCCGCGGCATCCAGCAGCGCGTCGTCGATCTGGTACGGGCCCAACGCCGCGCGGCGCGCGTCGGCGGTGTCCTCGTCGCCCATCGACACCCAGACGTCGGTATAGATCGCGTTGGCGCCAGCGACGGCCTCGTGCGGATCGGCGACGCTCGCCACGCCCGGCAGCGAGAACTCCGGCGGCGTGCTGAGGACCACCTCGACACCGGCGATCGTCCCCATGTCCAGCAGCGACCGCGCCATGTTGTTGCCATCGCCGACGTAGGTCAGCTTCAGGCCCTCCAACGCACCGAACGCCTCGCGCAGCGTCAACAAGTCGGCCAGCACCTGGCAGGGGTGCGCGTTCTGGGTGAGCATGTTGAAGACCGGTAGCTGGTCCTCGGCCGCGAGCCCCTCCAGCTCGCTGTCGGCATGCGTCCGGACCCCGACCGCGGCCACGTGGCGACCGAGGACGCGCGCGGTGTCGCGCAGCGACTCGCCCCGTCCGAGCTGCGTCTCGCCCGGGCGCAGGACCATCGGGTGGCCACCCATCTCGACGATGCCCGCCTCGAAGCTCACGCGCGTCCGCGTGCTCGGCTTCTGGAAGACGAGCGCGACCGTGCGGCCCTCCAGGACGTTGCTCGCGCGCGGCGCGAGCTTCAGCGCGGCGGCGCGATCGAGGATCGCGTGCAGGTCGTCGGAGGTGAGCTCGGTTCCCGTCAGCAAATGGCGCATGGCAAGCCGGGCATCATACGACCGCGATGAAGGTCCTCACCTGGAATCTCTTCCACGGGCGGTCGGTCCCAGAGACCAAGCACGCGCTGCTCGACGAGTTCACGGACAAGATCTCGGGATGGGAGTGGGATGTCGCGCTGCTGCAGGAGGTCCCGCCGTGGTGGCCGCCGGTCCTCGCGCGCGCTGCGGGCGCCGACGAGCGCACGGTGCTGACGTCGCGCAACGCGCTGCTGCCCGTGCGCCGCTGGATCGCCGAGCGACGGCCCGACCTGATCAAGTCCAACGGCGGCGGCTCCAACGCGATCCTCGTCCGCGGCGACCACATCACCGCCCACGCCGCGCTGCGCCTGCGCTGGCGCCCCGAGCGCCGGATGCTGCATGCCGTGCACCTGGCAGACGCCGGGATCTGGGTGGCCAACGTCCACGCCACCGCCAACCCGAAGCCGCTCGCGCGCGCAGACATGGCGCGCTGCGGCGAGACGCTCGCCCGCTGGGCCACCGGCGCGCCCGCGCTCCTGGGCGGCGACGCCAACATCGCCGACCCCGCCGTGCCGGGCTTCACCGACGTCGGTGGCCACCGCATCGACCGCTTCTTTACCCGCGGGGCGCTGACCGTCGCCACGTCACCGCAGACGCTCGAGCACGACGGGCTCTCCGACCATGCGCCGGTGCTGATCGAGCTCCGCACGTCGTAGGCTCCGGCAGGCCATGCGCCTCCTCCTCCCCACCCTCGCCCTCGTCGTCCTGCTCGCCGGTTGCGGCAGCTCCGATGGCGGTAGCGGCGGCAAGGCGGAGGTGTTGCAGACGGGCACCCCGATCGAGATGAAGTCCTTGCACTTCAAGCCCGTCCACGTCCAGGTCGCGGTCGGCCAGCAGATCACCTGGCACAACGACGAGTCCGTCCCCCACGACGTCAAGGCCGACAGCGGCGCGTCGTTCAGCTCAGAGACCTTCGGCAAGGACAAGACCTACACCTGGACCCCGGACAAGGCCGGCACCGTCACGTACGAGTGCACGCTGCATCCGGGCATGGAGGGCACGATCGACGTCGTCGCGCAGTGAGCGACGGCGCCGCGCCCAACCCGCACTAGGCCGTCTCGGCCACCACCAACCGCGCGCCGACGTCGGCTGCGTCAAGCGTCAGCAGCTCCGCGTTGCGCTCCCGCCACGCGCCGGAGCCCAGGTCGTCGGCCAGCGCGCCCACCGCGCGCGCCTCGACCTCCGCACCCAACATCGCCCACACCGACGTCACCCGCCGCACGTCCTCGCGGAGGTACCCCTCGGGCCGGCGCCAGTGCGCGTGAAAGAACGCGTCGACGCAATCCCAGGGGATCGGGACCGGCGTGATCTCAGCATCGGGCGCCAGCAGCGCGCCGCGCTCCTGTAACGACGGCCCACGACCATAGGCGACGAACTCCGGCACGTAATCGCGCACCAGCCAGAACTCGTCCAGCCGCGTGTTGTCCCACTGAAACAGGACGACGCGCCGTGCGACGCGGCGAAGCTCGCGCAGGCCTGCTGCGTTATCGCGCCAGTGGTGGTCGGAGAGCACCGCCATCGCCGCGTCGAAGCTGTTGTCGTCAAACGGCAGCGTTTCGGCCGAGGCGGCGACGCAGCGGGCAGCGCCTGGCGCACGCTGCGCCCGCATGACGGCGCTCGGCTCAACAGCGACGACGTCGCGATCCGGCGGCTCGTAGGAGCCGGTGCCCGCGCCGACGTTGATCACGGTCTCGGCGTCGCCGAGCGCAGCCCAGATCGCGGCGGCGATCCGTGGGTCGGTTCGGCGCCCGGTGGCGTACCCGGCGCCGATCGCGTCGTAGAGCTCGCCGGGCGGACGGGACCGAGTCACGATCGCGCGCGCAGCCCGAAGCCGCGCAGGAGCATCAGCGCCCGCTCGCCGACGCCGCCGTGCGCGGGAAGCACACCAAGTTGGACCGAGGCGTCGTAGAGGTCGAAGAAGGCGCGGATGCGCCAGAGGCGCTCGCGCGGCGGGTCAAGCTCGCAGTAGAGGACGGCGTGGACCGAGAACGGCTTGCAGGTCGGTGGCATGCCGGGCAGCTCGCCGGTGTGGGTGCCGGTCAGGCGGATCGGCGCCGCGAGGTAGCGCCCGTTGCCCAGGCGCTCGCCGGCCTGCTCGAGCTTCGCGTCGGGTGATGCGACCCAGAGGCGCGCCGCGTGGTCGCCAAGCGCGTCACACCCGCGCAGCGCCGGGCCGGTCAGCGGATCCTCGTAATGGACGTCGAGCGCGCAGCAGGCGGCGAAGGCCGAGCGGTCCCGGCCGACGAGCGCGGCCTGGAAGGTATCGACGAGCGGGTCGATCACGAGGTTGGGGGACTGCTGTGCTCGGCTGGGTCACCCGCGGGGATCGGCGCCGCGGGATCGCTCGGATGTACGAATTCCGCGGTCCCGGCCTCGGCGGTGCTCGCGGTGGCGTGCAGCCGTTGCGGGATCCGCCCGGCGCCGCGCGCGAGCAGGCCCGCCTCAACGGCTAGGCGCATCGCACGCGCCATCGCGACCGGATCCTCCGCGCGCGAGATCGCGCTGGCGCACAGCACGGCATCGCAGCCGAGCTCCAGCGCCAGGGCGGCGTCGCTGGCCGTCCCGACGCCGGCGTCGAGGATCACCGGCAGCGCGGTCTGCTCACGGATCAACCGCAGATTGTAAACGTTGTTGATGCCCATGCCCGAGCCGATCGGCGAGCCCAGCGGCATGATCGCCGCGCAGCCGACATCCTCCAGCCGCCGCGCGAGCACCGGATCGTCGGTCGTGTAGGGCAGCACGACGAAGCCCGCGTCGACCAGCTCCTCTGCCGCCGCGACCAGCTCGACCGCATCCGGCAACAGCGTGCGCTCGTCGCCGATGACCTCCAACTTGATCCATTCGGTGGCGAACGCCTCGCGGGCGAGCTTGGCGGTCAGCACCGCATCCCGCGCCGTGTAACAGCCTGCCGTGTTCGGCAGGATCCGAACGCCGCAATTATCAAGAACATCAACAAGCGAACCCCGGGCCCCCGGATCGATGCGCCGCAGCGCGACGGTCACCATCTCGGTGCCCGACGCGCGAATCGCCTCGGCCAGCGTCTCTAGCCGCGGGAAGCCGCCCGTGCCGAGGATCAACCGCGATGAGAACTGCTGGCCGGCGATGCGCATGGTGTCGTTCATCCTCCCTGGACCGCGATCAAGACTTCCACCCGCGCGCCGTCGACCACGGCGAAGGTCCGCCACTCCCCACGCGGAACCACCTCAGCGTCCACCGCGACGGCGACGCCACGCTCCGGGACATCGAGGTGTGCGAGCAGCGCCGCGACGGTGGCGCCGGGCACGATGTCGGACGGCTCGCCGTTGATGATGATCATGCTGGGGTCGCCTCCGTGGCCGTGGCGAAGCGCTCCGGACGAAACGCGTGGTCGGGCCGGCCGCCGGTCAGCTCGTCGGCGACCAGCTCAGCGGTGATCGGGCAGAGCAGGATGCCGTTGCGAAAGTGGCCGGTCGCCCAGACGATGCGGTCATCGCTCGGATCGGTCCCGACGATCGGCGCGTTGTCGGGCGTCCCGGGGCGCAGGCCCGCGAAGGCCTCGTCGATCTCCAGCTCGAGGATCCCGGGCAGCACCTCGGCGGCCTCCCGCAGCAGCTCGTAGACGCCAAGCGCGGTCACCGCGGTGTCGAAGCCGCGCTCCTCCATGGTCGCGCCGAGGTAGTAGCGGCCGTCCCCCCGTGGGACGAAGTAGCCGCCTTCAAAGCGCAGGACGCGGTCACAGAGCCCGGGCCCGGAGGGGTCGCGCAGGCGCAGCGCCTGGCCCTTGATCGGACGGACCGGGGCGGCGCCCAGCGATCCTGACCATGCGCCGGCGGCGATCACCACCCGCTCGGCGTTCAGCGCGGCAACGTCCTCAACAACGGTCTGCGAGTGCAGGTGCACCCCGGCGCGCGAGCACGCCTCCAGCAGCGCGGCCACCAGCCGAGCCGGCTCGACCGCATGGTCGTCGGGCAGCGCAAGGGCCAGCCGCAACGACGGCGCCAGCGCCGGCTCGCGCCGGCGCGCCTCGGAGCCCAGCAGACGCTCGACGGCCAGGCCCATCCGCTCACGCAGCGCGCGCTCGCGCTCGACATGCTCGGCCTCGTCGCGGTCGCGCGCGAGCAGCAGCGAGCCGCAGGCGCGATAGCCGACGTCCAGGCCCGTGACGTCGGCCAGCTCGGCGGCAAACGCCGGCCAGCGCCGCGCGCTCTCCAGGTTGTGCACGAGCAGCGCGCGCTCCTGGGCGTCGGCCTCGGCGACCGGCGCGAGCATCCCCGCCGCAGCGCGCGAGGCGCCGGCGCCGAAGTCGGCGCGATCGAGCACGACGACCTCCAGCCCGCGCTGGCGCGCGCGCCACGCGGCCGCGAGGCCGATGACACCGCCGCCGACCACGGCGACATCTGCGTGCGGAAGCTGCATCGTCACCTGGCTTCGAGCGTACCGCGGGCGCGAGCGGGTCGAGGGACGACTGAACCACCGAGGGCGTGGTTCAGTCGTCCCTCAACGCCCGACTGGCACACTTCGCCGCCGATGTCCCTCCTGGAGCGCCGGCGCGCGCGGCTGTCGGCCGCGCGCCTGTATCTGATCTGCGACGCCACGCCCGGCGGGCGCCCGTTGGAGTCCGTGCTCGCCCCCGCGCTGCGCGGCGGGGTCGACATTTTCCAGCTGCGCTGCAAGGACGCCACCGACGAGGAGATCCTCGCCGCGGCAGCCGTCGCGCGCGAGTGGTGCGAGGTCGCCGGCGCGCTGTTCATCCTCAACGACCGGCCCGACCTCGTCGCCGCCACCGGCGCCGACGGCGTGCACGTCGGTCAAGACGACGCGTCGGTCGCCGACGCCCGCGCGATCGCCGGGCCCGATGCGCTCGTCGGGCAGTCCACCCACAGCCCCGAGCAGGTCGCGGCGGGGGCCGAGGCCGACTACCTCGGCGTCGGCCCGGTCCACACGACGCCGACCAAGCCTGGCCGGCCCGCCGTCGGCCTGGAGCTCGTCACCTACGCGGCGCGCAACGCCAAGGTCCCGTGGTTTGCCATCGGCGGCGTCGATGAGGTGACGATCAACACGGTGATGGCCGCGGGCGCCAACCGCACCGCGATCGTCCGGGCAATCGCCGAGGCCGAGGATCCCGAGGCGGTGACGCGCCGCCTGGCGCACGCGCTCGACGAAGGCCCTCCGGGCGTGCGCCGTCCGCGCAAGTCCTCCGAGGAGCGCAACGCCGAGCTCCGCGCCACGCTGGAGCCGATCGCACCCGGCGAGCGGCCCACGCCGCTGCGCGTGGCGGTCGCGACCGCGATCCTGCTGGGCACCATCAACCTCGTGCTCGCCGCGACCGGCCACAGCGGCAAGGGCGGCGCCGGCACGCTGCTCGTCTACTGCGCGCTGATGTTCGCCGCGGCCTGGGGCATGTGGACCAAGCGCTACCTCGCGGTCCTGCTCTTCCAGATCCTGCTGGCGGTCCTGGTGGTCTTCTTCTTCCTCTTCCTGCTGCGGGCATCGTCGGTCGGCGACGTCGCGTTGAGCATCGCCGTGATCGTCCCGGCCGGGTGGTTGTTCTGGAAGTTGGTGCGCGTCCTCGCGCGGCTCCAGGTGCCGCTCGATGACCCCGTCTGACCGTAGGTAGGGTCCTACCACCCGTTCGCTACATTGCGAGGCATGGCAGAAAGCTTCGACACCATCGTCATCGGCTCGGGTCCCGGGGGCTATGTCGCCGCGATCCGCTCGGCGCAGCTCGGGTTGCGCACGGCGGTGATCGAACGCGACGACGTGGTCGGCGGCCGCTGCCTGAACTACGCGTGCATCCCGGCCAAGGCGGTACTGCGCAGCGCCGACATCCTGTCCGAGGTCCGCGAGGCAGGCGAGTACGGCATCAACTTGAACGGCACCGAGCCGACCGTCGACTTCGGCGCCATCGGCGAGCGGCGCAAGAAGGTCATCGGCACGCTCACCGGCGGCGTGGCCGGGTTGTTCAAGAAGAACAACATCGAGGTCATCTCCGGCGAGGCGTCGCTGACCGCCGACGGCGACGTCAAGGTCGGCGACACGGTGTACAAGGCCGAGAAGGCCGTCATCCTCGCGACCGGCAGCGTGAAGAAGCCACTGCCCGGACTCGACTTCGGGGGCAACGTCATCGGCACCGAGGAGGCCTGGGCGCTCACCGAGCTGCCGGCCACCATGGTGGTCATCGGCGCGGGCGCGTCGGGCACCGAGATCGCCAGCGCCTACCAGCGCCTGGGCACGCAAGTCACGCTCTACGAGGGCCTGGACCGCGTGCTGCCGACCGAGGACGCCGACATCTCCAAGGCCGCCGCGCGCGGCTTCAAGAAGCAGGGCATCGAGGTCAAGGTCGGCACGTTCTACGAAGGCCAGGAGGCCGACTGGGTCGTCATCGCCGCCGGCCGCGGACCAGATGTTGCAGCACTTGGTCTGGACGCGGCGGGCATCGAGCTGACCGAGGCCGGCCTCATCAAGGTCGACGGCGCGCTGCGCACCTCGCGACCCAAGGTGTATGCCATCGGCGACCTCGTCCCTGGCCCCGCGCTGGCGCACAAGGCCAGCGACGAGGGCGTCATCGCCGTCGAGGACGCGGCCGGCCTGAAGACGCACCCGATTGCCTACCTCGACATCCCGCGCGCGACGTTCTGCACGCCCAACGTCGGCTCGTTCGGGCTGACCGAGGAGCAGGCGCGCGAGCAGGGCTACGACGTGGTCGTCGGCAAGGTCCAGTACGGCGCGGTCGGCGCGGGCACGGTCTACGGCGACCGCACCGGCGTCATCAAGATCATCGGCGACAAGCAGTACGGCGAGATGCTCGGCGGCCACATCGTCGGCACCCGCGCCACCGAGCTGATCCAGGAGCTCGTCAACGTGCGGCTGCTCGAGGGCGGCTACCCCGAGGTCGCGCGCATCATCCACGGCCACCCGACCCTGTCGGAGGGCGTGATGGAGGCCGCGCGGGCCGCTGACGGCTGGCTGATCCACGGCTGATCGGCAACAGTAGCCCATGGGCTTCGAGGTCATCCAACCTGACGGCGCCGAACCGGCGCCGCCGGAGGAGCGGGCGGCCTTCTACTTCGACTTCTCCTCGCCCGACGCGTACCTCGCCGCCGAGCGGGTGCTCCAGACGCTGCCGTTTGCCGCGGAGTGGATCCCGATCCGCGCGCCGCGCGCGTGGGACGACGGCTTCCGCTGCGCCCAGGAGCGCGACATCGCGCGGCTGGAGATCGAGCGGGTTGCCGCGGCGCGCACGCTGCAGTCCCTGCGCTGGCCGCCGCCCTTCGACAGCGAACTGGCGCTGCGCGCCGCGACCTACGCCAAGCAGATCGGGCGCGTCGTGGCCTTCGGGCTGGCGGCCTTCCGGCAGGCCTATGCGGGGGGCGCCGACCTCGGCGACACCGATGTGGTGCTGATCGCCGCGTCGGCCTGCGAGATGCATCCGCGGGCGGTCCTGCAAGCGATCGAACGCGACGCGGTCGGCCGCGTGCTGGACGAGGCGACCGCGCTGGCGGTGGCGCGCGGGGTCGTGTCGTGTCCGACCGTCTGGACGCCGCAGGAGACCTTGCTGGAAGGAGACGCCGCGCTGGATACGGTGGGTGCCCCGTGAGAGCCCGCTCCCGCTATGAGGTGCTCGTCGTCCGCGACACGATCGAGGTCGTCGACCGTGACCAGGGCGAGGGCGTGCTCTTCTGGGACTGCACCGCGCGCCAGCGCCGCCGCATGGTCGAGGCGCTGATCCGCGACCTCGACCGTCTCAGCCCCGAGGACTTCTTGTACGAGTGGGCCGTGGCCGAGCCGCGGCAGTTCGACTGAGGCGGTCAGTCGGTCAGCACGAGCCGGCGCAGGTGCGAGAGCGCCGCAGGACGGCGGTCGTCGTCCTCGCCGAGCATGGCGACGAGGCGCCGGCACGCCTGGAGATCGTCACGGCCGGCGACGGAGTGCACCCAGCGGTGCAGGAGGTCCGGGGTGCCGGAGCGCAGGATCGCCGAACGCACGCGGTGGTCGAGGCTCTCGCGCGCCTCGACGACCAGCGGCAGCTCGGAGCGTGGGAGCAGCGGGCCGGGATAGGCGTCGAGCGCGGCGTGCAGCGCGCCTGCTCCGGCGAGCTCGCCGGCGGTCAGGAAGTCCGCTCGCGGAGGCGTGTCCAGGCGGTAGGGCTCGGCCAGCAGCCGCAGCCCGAGGATGCGCCGCAGCCGCGAGAGCTCGGCGCGCGCGGTCACCGGCTTGCCGAAGTCGCCGTGCGTGGCGATCGCGACCTCCTCGGCCGACATGCCCTCCGGGCGCAGGGCGAGCAAGACCATCAACTCGCTGTGGCGCCGCGAGAGCGTGACGGTCTGATCGCCAAGGTCGACCTCGGCGCGGTCGCGCCCGAGCACCCGGAGCGCGAGGCCGGCGGCGGCCGCACGCGGTCGCGGCGCCAGCGCGAAGGTCCGTGCCTGCTCGGCCTCCCGCGCCGCCCGCTGCGCCGCCTCACGCAGCAGCACCGCCTCGACCATCCGCGCGGCCGCGGTCACCAGCGCGAGCGAGTGCGGGTGCGCGGTCTGCAACGGGCCGGAGAGATCGAGGACGCCGAGCAGCTGGCCGCTGACCGGATCGTGCAGCGGCGCCGCGCTGCAGGTCCAGCCGTGCACCGGCGTCGCGAAGTGCTCGGCGCTGAACACCTGCAGCGAGTGATCGACGGCCAGCGCGGTGCCCATCGCGTTGGTGCCTGCGTCGGCCTCGCTCCAGCGCGCGCCGCGCATCAGGTGCACGCTGGTCGCGTCGTGCAGCATCTGCTCGTCGCCGTCGATCCACAGCAGCGTCCCGTCGGCGTCGCAGACCAGCAGCACCTGCTCGCCCTCGGCGCGCACGTCGTCGAGCAGCTCACGCAGGACGCCTTCGGCCGCCGCCAGCGGCGAGCGCGCCCAGCGCTCTGAGGCTTCGTCACCCGCCAGCGCGAGCGGTGCCAGGCCGCGCTGCGCATCGAAGCCGGCGGCAGTGCAGCGGCGCCAGGAATCGGCGATGACGCCGCGCAGCTCGGCCGGCGGCGGCGCGCCCGACAGCACGGCGTCGTGCGCCCGCGCCAACCGCAGCGCGCGCCCGCGCCGATCGCCCGTCGAGGGGATCGCGACCCAGGAATTCATCAAACCCGCCATCGGTTGTACGCCTCACGCAACCCAGTTGCAACCCCCCACGGCGTAGCGTCGTGTCAACTGTCCGAACCCGGAGGAGAGACCATGGCGCTTGACGCCCAGATCGACCAGCACGCTCGTGACTTCGTGACCCGCGACCACCGGATGCTCATCGGTGGCGACTGGGTCGAGGCCGCGTCCGGCCAGACCTTCGAGACCTACGACCCGGCGACGGGCGACGTCCTCGCCACGGTCCCGCGAGGCTCTTCCGAAGACATCGACCGCGCCGTCAAGACCGCCCGTGCGGCGTTTGACCCGGACGGCCCCTGGCGCCGCATGTCGCCCAGCGAGCGCGGACGCGCCATCCATCGCCTCGGCGACCTGATCCTCGAGCACGGCGACGAGCTCGCGACGCTGGAGACGCTCGACAACGGCAAGCCGCTGACGATCGCCAAGGCCGCCGACGTCCCGCTCGCCGCCGACCTGTTCCACTACATGTCGGGCTGGACGACCAAGAGCGGCGGCTCGACGCTGCAGATCTCGGTGCCCTACATGCCGGGCGCCGAGTGGCACGCCTACACCTTGCACGACCCCGTCGGCGTCGTCGGCCAGATCATCCCGTGGAACTTCCCGCTGCTGATGGCCGCCTGGAAGCTCGGCCCCGCGCTGGCGACCGGCTGCACGGTGATCCTCAAGCCCGCCGAGCAGACCCCGCTGAGCGCGCTGCGCCTCGGCGAGCTGTGCCTGGAGGCCGGCATCCCGCCCGGCGTCGTCAACGTCGTGACGGGCTTCGGTGAGGAGACCGGCGCGCCGCTGGCCGCGCATCCTGACGTCGACAAGGTCGCCTTTACGGGCTCCACCGAGGTCGGCCGGCTCATCCTCCAGGCGGCCGCGGGCAACCTCAAGAAGGTGTCGCTGGAGCTCGGTGGCAAGTCCCCGAACGTGGTCTACGCCGATGCGGATCTCGAGACGGCGATCCCGGGTGCCGCCAACGCGATCTTCTTCAACCACGGCCAGTGCTGCGCGGCCGGGTCGCGGCTGTTCGTCGAGCAGTCGGTCTATGACGACGTCGTCAGCGGCGTCTCCGACCACGCCAAGTCCATCAACGTGGGTCCGGGTCTCGACCCGGCCACCGAGATGGGCCCGCTCGTCTCCCAGGAGCAACTAGACCGCGTCTGCGGCTTCCTGGCGTCCGGCGAGACCGAAGGCGCCGAGACGCTCGCAGGCGGCAAGCGCCACGGCGACCGCGGCTACTTCGTGGAGCCGACGGTGCTCGCGGGCACCAACCCGCAGATGAAGATCGAGGCCGAGGAGATCTTCGGCCCGGTCGTCACCGTCCGGCCGTTCAAGGACCCGTCCGAGCTGGTCGGTCAGGCCAACGGCACCGCGTTCGGCCTCGCTTCGGGCGTGTGGACGCAGGACCTCAGCAAGGCTCACCGCACGGCCAAGCGCCTGCGGGCCGGCACGGTGTGGATCAACTGCTACAACGTGTTCGACGCCGCCCTGCCGTTCGGCGGCTACAAGGAATCCGGGTGGGGCCGTGAGATGGGCGCCGAGGCGCTCGAGCTGTACACGGAGGTCAAGTCGGTTGTGACGCTCCTGTAGACCCTCTGACCCCTAGTGCCGATTGTGTGTCCCGCCCGCCGCGGCCGCGACGGACGGACGGCTGCGGTCGGGTGGGCTCACAATCGGTAGGCTCGCGCGGCGATGCCCGACCATCCGCTCCCCGACGCCGTGGTGGCCAAGGAGTGGTGGACGGCAATGCTCCTGATACGCCGGTTCGAGGAGCGTTCGAGCGAGTTGTACGCCAAGGGGGCAATCGGCGGCTTCCTGCATTCGGCGCGCAGCGAGGAGGCCGTGATCGTCGGAGCACTGCGAGCGCTGGAGGAGCGCGATGCGGTGCTGTCGACGTTCCGCGCGCATGCCCACGCACTGGTGCGCGGCACGCCGCCGGACCTCGTGCTGGCCGAGCTGATGGGTCGGGTTAGCGGGACGTCGGGCGGTCGTGGCGGGTCGACGCACATCGTCGATCCGGAGCGCGGCGTGCTCGGTGGCTTCGGCATTCCGGCAGGCCACGCGCCGATCGCGGCGGGCGTCGCGCTGAGCGCTGCTGTGCGGTCGACCGGCGCGGTGACACTGTGCCAACTGACGCTGGGCGCGACGGCCGAGGGCGTCTTCGCCGAGACGCTGGGTCTCGCGGCGCTGTGGGAGCTGCCGGTGGTGTTCCTCGTGACCAACCACGGTGAGCTGGACGTCGCGCCGGCGCTGACCGGGTTGTTTCAGCGCAGCGCCGCGTTCGGGGTGGCGGGCCTGCGCTGCGACGGGACCGACGTGATCGACACGCATCACGTGGTCGGCGAGGCGGTGCGCCGCGCGCGCGACGAGCGACGCCCGACGCTCGTGGAGGCGGTGATCAGCCGGCCCGCGGATCCGGTCGCGGCGTTTGGTGATCGGCTGGAGCGCGACGGCGTGTTAGTCGACGACGAGCGTGACGCGATCGATGCCGGTGTGCTCAACCGCATCGGCCTGGCGGTGGCGCTCGCCGAGGCATCGCCGGAGCCCGAGGCGAGCACGCTGCACGAGCACACCGGCGCGCCGTGAGCAGCCGCGAGATCACCTACCGGTCGGCGCTCGGCGAGGCGCTGCGCGAGGCGCTGGAGCGCGATGAGCGCGTGGTCCTCATGGGCCAGGACATCGGCGTGCGCGGCGGCGCGTTCGGGGTG
Source organism: uncultured Conexibacteraceae bacterium (assembly GCA_963836485.1). Classification (GTDB taxonomy): domain Bacteria; phylum Actinomycetota; class Thermoleophilia; order Solirubrobacterales; family Solirubrobacteraceae; genus Baekduia. The sequence goes on from CAWIJS010000008.1 coordinate 510,057, forward strand.
ACGGCCGGGTTGTTGGAGGCCTTCGGCCCGGCGCGTGTGCGCGATGCGCCGAGCTCGGAGGCGGCGCTGGTCGGCATCGGCGTCGGGGCCGCACTGTCGGGGCTGCGACCGGTGGTGGAGCTGACGACGGCGAGCTACGCGGCGCTCGCGCTCGACCAGCTGATCCACCACGCCGCGCCGCTGCGCGCGCTCTCGGGCGGCCGGATGACGGCACCGCTGGTCGTGCGGATGCCCCAGGGCGGCGGCGCGCGGCTCGGGCCGATCCACTCGCAGACGCTCGAGGCGTTGTTGCATCACATCCCGGGGCTGGTCGTCGCGGTGCCGGCGACGGCGGCCGACGCCAAGGGGCTGTTGGCCGCGGCGATCCGCTCTGACGATCCCGTCGTCGTCCTCGAGCACACGGCGCTCTATGACACGCGCGGGACCGTCGACGAGGAAGACGTCGCGCCACTCGGTCAGGCCGCCGTGCGCCGTGCCGGCAGCGAGGTCAGCATCGTCGCGAGCTCGCGCATGGCCATCGTCGCCGAGGCGGCCGCGGCGCGCCTGGCCGGCGAGCACGGCATCGACGCCGAGGTGATCGACCTGCGCTCGGTTCGGCCGCTCGACCACGCGACGATCGCGGCGTCGGTGCGACGGACCGGCCGCGCCGTCATCGTCGAGGAGGGCTGGCCCGACGGCGGGATCGGCGCCACGCTCGCGGCCCGCGTGGCAGCTGCAACACCCGGCAGACCCGTTGCCCGCGTGACAGGCGCCGACGTCCCGATGCCCTACGCGCGCACGCTCGAACAGCTCGCGATCCCCGATGAGGCGGCGATCGTCACGGCCGTGCTCAAGCTCCTCGGCCCGCGGTCCAGCAACGACACGACCGACCACACCATGTCGACCGAGATCGACATGGAGGCCTTGCTCGACGCGCGCCGCGCCGGCACACCACTCGCAGACGCGATCTCCGCCGCGATCGCACCGCTCCTCGACGACGCCGCCATCGTCCTCCCCGACGGCACCATCACCCTCATGGGCACGCCGCGCACACCCCACCCCACCGCCACCCTCACCTTCGGCCCCACTACAACCCGCCCCACCGCGCAGGCCGGTGCCGTGACCATCCGCCACCTCGCACCCCTCACCCTCCGCATCACCGCAGCACCCACCGAGGCCGAGACCCTCTTCACCGCGCTCCGCGCGCGGCTAGAGAGCGAGCGCGCGGCGTAGGCCCTCGTCGACCTGGGTCATCAGCCAGGGTGACAGTTGACCTACGAGGTCCTCGAGAAACGCGCGGTCGATTGTTCTGACGTGGGTGACGTCGACGACGAAATCCTTGTCGAGGCCGGAGAGCGCAGCGGAAACGGCAACATTGCCGGGCAGCGCGGCCAGGCGGGCGGTGGATGACAGGACCACGACGGTGACGGTCCCAAGGCGCGATGCGTTGTAGCGATCATCGCTAACGACAAGCACGGGCTGCCTGAAGCCCACCGATCCATCCAGTGTCCACAGGTTCGCCCACAACACGTCGCCGCGGGAGATCACCAGGCGTCTTGCGCTGCGCCCGTTGACGCGGACCGCTCAACCGATGCCTCGTCGCGCTCGACAGCACTAAGCACCGCATTGATCGCGGCCGTCGTCTGCGCGTCCTCCAGATCGGCGATCCAGCGCTCCGCAGCGCGCGTGAAGAACTCGCTGCGAGAGACGCCAAGCCGCGCAGCTGACGCCTCGACACGAGCGAAGGTCGCGTCTGGGATGGAGATCGCGGTCTTCATGCGTGAGAGTATAACTCGGTTATACCGTCCGGTGCAACCGCTTCAGCGTGGGCGGCGGCTGAGGCCGCCGAGGATCCCGCCGACCGCCTGACCGATGCCGGTGAGGGTCTGATCGACCGCCTGCCCGGCCTGGGTCACGGTGGTCGCCACCGGCGGTGCGATCGGACCGAGGGCCTGCGCGGCGCCGCTTGTGGCGCCGGCGACGACGCCGCCTGCTGCCTGCGCGGTGCCCTGCACGGCTTGGGCCGCGGTATCGGTGACGCTCGCAGCGGGAGGAGATTCTGCCGGAGGAGGTGTCGCGGGTGTTGCTGATGCCGGCGCCGGCGGGGAGGATGGCGCAGCCGGGCCAGACACGCCCGTGGCCGCGCCGCCGGAGCTGCCCGACGCGGGCTTCATTCCGTCGCCGGCCGAGCCTGAGGTTGTGCCACTGCCAGTACTCGGCGCCGTCGCCGCGGGCACCGGGTCGCCGGCCACCGGCGTCCCATCACCGCCGCGCCCTGGCGTGGGCCGCGCAACCGTGGACGGCGAACGCCGGAGCGGGCGCTTGCGCCGCTGCCGGCCCTCCGCCCCGCGCTCCGAACGGCTCACCATCGTCACCGGCACCGCCGGCAGCGTGGTCACGCGCCGCGTTGCAGCCGCTCCGCCACCGCCCGCGCGCGCCGGGGCACCATCAGCCAGCTCGATGACGCCGATCCCGGGCCCGCGCGCCGATCGGACATCCGGCCAGCCGTGGAACGCAAAGGCCATCGAGAAGATCGCGATGATGAGTCCGCCCGCGCCGATGATGGAGCCCGAAGCTCCCACAACCCCGACAAATGCCCGCAGGAAGCGCATGCCGGTGTCCGCATCGGTCGGCCCCGAACGATCCTTGATGTCCGCAGGCCGACATACAGGGACGTCAGTGGTCAACCCGACCGGGATTGTCCGGACCGGAGACCGTCGCGTTCGGCCGCTGATCCGGGTCGACCCGCTTGATCAGCGTCGGCTCGTCGGTACGGATGAAGACGCAGAAGTCGCGCCGCGGGTCCGGCCCCGAGAAGCAGGTGCGAAAGACGTCCGGCCCCTGCTGGACCGTGTCGGAGCCATGCAGCGGCAGGTAGCGCGCCGGCGCCCGGTGGGCGGCAAAGACGCGCGCCTCGCGCATGACGGTCGCCACCAGCGCGTCGTTGGCGGTCAGCGCCGGGCGGTGCAGCAGGCCGCCGACGACCAAGAGCACGCACAACACGACCAGCCCGATCGCCCCCGCCCGGTCGGCCGCGATCTCGCGCGGCAGATCCGGCCGGCGACGCCGCACCAGCCAGCCGCCCAGCCGCGAGACCACCGCGATCACCATGAGGTTGAGCAGCCCCGCCGCCAGCAGGCAGCCGAGCAGGTGGGCGCGGCCACCGGAGAACGGGACCCGAGCGAGGACCACCGCATCGACCATCGTCAGGACCGCGAAGGCCGGCCACTGCCATGCGCCGCTCAACCGCCAGCGCAGGCGGGAGCGCCATACGGCCATCGCCGGGCGTTCGGCCACGAGGGCGAGTGTCGCACGCGCGTCGACTCGCCGAGCGCCCTGTTGCGGCCTACCATCTGCCAAGTGGATCTCTGGACCGTGCACCTGGGCCGCGTGCCCTACGCCGAGGCGCTGACGCTCCAGCACCGCGTGCGCGCCGCCCGCCAGGCCGGCGTGATCCCCGACACCGTCCTGCTGCTCGAGCATCCGCCCGTCTACACGCGCGGACGCCGTAGCGTCCCCGGCGAGCTGCCGTTCGGTGAGGACTACTACACGCAGCGAGGGACCGAGATCGTCGACGTCGACCGCGGCGGCAAGGTCACCTACCACGGGCCCGGCCAGCTCGTCGCCTATCCAATCGTCGGCGTCACCGACGTGATGGCCTTCGTCGCCCAGCTCGAACAGGTGATGGTGGACGCGCTCCGCGAAGAGGGCATCGAAGCCCGCGGGCGCGCTGCCGACGGTCGTGATTTCACCGGCGTCTGGGTCGGCGAGCGCAAGATCGGCTCGATCGGCCTGCACATCTCCCACGGCGTGGCCATGCACGGGCTGAGCCTCAACGTCGACGGCGACCTGGCGCCGTTCGCATGGATCGTCCCGTGTGGGCTGGGCGGCGTCGCGATGACCTCCGTCCAGCGAGAACTCGGCCCCACCCACCCCCAAAGCGACCGCCTCGACTGCCTGCGCAAACGCGTCGCCCACAGCTTGGCGCAAGCGCTGAACGCCCGCCAACGGCTCGTCACCCCGCAGGCGCTGGAGCGCGCGCTCCAAGCCGTGCCCTCGCCCGTCGGCTGAGTTCTGCGGCAAAAGGTCAAGTCCGCGCGCGGACCTGCCGATGCGCACCCCGCCATGGACGGCACCCTGCGCATCTTCCTCGTCATCGTCGCGGCCTCGATCCCCGCGGCGCTCATCCACGAGTTCGGTCGCGCAGCGGTCGCCCTCGCGCTGACCAAGGGTCGCGTCTGCGTCCTGCTCGGCTCCGGCCGCCCGCTGTTCAGCGTGCGCCTCGGCCGGCTGCTGATCGGCCCGACCCGGACCTGGCTCTGGGGCGGCGAGTGCCTGCACGCGCCCACGACCTCGCGGCGGCGCCAGACCGCGATCCTGCTGACCGGCCCGCTGGCCGGCGACCTCTGCTTCCTCGCCGCTTGCGCCGCGGCGATCACCTGGCGCGGCGGCCCCAACGAGCACGCCACGCTGCAGCTCGCGCTCTTCGTGTTCGCCCTCGTCGCCCTGGTGCGCTCCAGCGCCGACCTCGTCCGCGCCCACGGCCACAAACCCGCCCCCGAGCTGGTCTCAGCCGCTCGATAGCCTACGGTCGGCGATGGCCGCCGAACCGACGACGCAGCAGCGCGAGCACAAGACCCGCTCGCGCGCCAACCCTGGCGGAATGGACGTCCTGAAGGTCCTCGGGCCCGACGTCCTCGACATCCGCGAGCGCAAGCCGAAGTGGTTCAAGGTCCCGATGCCCGGCGGCCCGAAGTACCGCGAGCTCAAGGCCAAGATCGCCGACGACAACCTGCACACGGTCTGCCAGGAGGCGGCCTGCCCGAACATCGGCGAGTGCTGGGAGCGCGGCACCGCCACGTTCATGATCCTCGGCGACACCTGCACGCGCCGCTGCGGCTTCTGCCACGTCAAGACCGGCAAGCCGACCTGGAACGACCCGCTGGAGCCCGCCCGCGTCGCCCGCCAGGTCGCGCGCATGGGCCTGCGCCACGCGGTGATCACGAGCGTCGACCGCGACGACATGCCCGACAAGGGCGCGCACGCGTTCGTCGGCGTCATCCGCCAGATCCGCCGCCAGGCGCCCAAGTGCAAGATCGAGGTGCTGACGCCCGACTTCCAGGGGCTCGACATGCCGCTGGCGAAGGTGATCGCCGAAAAGCCCGACGTGTTCAACCACAACGTCGAGGTCGCCCCGCGGCTGTACTCGATCGCCCGTCGCGGCTCGACGTGGGAGCGTTCGCTGCGCGTGCTGCAGACCGCCAAGGAGATGGGCGGCGAGCAGGTCGTCACCAAGTCCGGGCTGATGGTCGGCCTCGGCGAGTCCTTCGAGGAGATGGTCGACGCGCTCGGTCAGCTGCGCGCGCACGACGTCCAGGTCATCACCATTGGCCAGTACCTGCGCCCGACCGAGCGCCACCTGCCGCTCGTGCGCTACTGGCACCCCGACGAGTTCGACGCGCTCGCGACCGCCGGCATGGCGATGGGCTTCGACCACGTGGCCGCCGGGCCGCTGGTGCGCAGCTCCTACCACGCCGACGAGCACGTCCCGCAGCCCGAGCCGGGCATCGGGCCGCTCGCGGCCGCCCAATAGCTAGGGTCACGCGGGCCCGTGATCCCGCTCCGCGACAACATCCCGACGCTGCGGTTCCCGGCGGTCACGATCGTGCTGATCGTGGCCAACGTGCTCGCCTATTTCCTCTGGCAGAAGGGCGGGATCCTGCACGGCCCGTCTGACGCCAACGTCATCGACTACGGCTGGATCCCCTACGAGATCAAGCACCCCGGCCAGCAGTGTGTGGCCCAAGGCGGCGGGATCGCCTGCGGCGACGTCAGCGGGCAGCCGTCGGTGCTTGTCACCGCGTTCACGTCGATGTTCATGCACGGCTCGATCCTGCACCTGGCCGGCAACATGCTCTTCCTCTGGATCTTCGGCAACAACGTCGAAGACAGCATGGGCAAGCCCAAGTTCATCATCTTCTACCTGCTGGGCGGCCTGGCGGCACTGGCGGGCCAGACGCTGGTGGCCAGCGGCAACGGCAACGCGGTCCCGCTGGTCGGCGCCTCGGGTGCGATCGCCGCCGTGCTCGGCGGCTACATCGTGCTCTATCCCCGCGCGCGGGTCCTGACGCTGTTCTTCATCATCTTGTTCTTCACGATCGTCGAGATCCCGGCCACGATCGTCCTGGGCATCTGGTTCCTGCAGCAACTGCTCTTCGGCGTCTGGGGGCTGAGCGACCCGACCGGCGGTGGTGGTGGCGTCGCCTACTTCGCCCACATCGGCGGCTTCTTCTTCGGGCTGCTGCTGATCCGCGCCTTCGCGCGCAACAAGAACCCCAACTACCCGCCGCGCCCGGCGAGCACGATGGCGGCCTGACGGCGTGGACCCGCGCCCCGTCCTGCTGGGAGCGTTCCTGCTCGTCGCCGTCCTCGCCGGCCTGACCATTTATGTCGCGATCCGCAACGGCCCGGATGTGTTGACCGTCTTGTCGTTGATGATCCTCGCGATGCTCGGACTCGGCATCTTCGGAGCGCTGAAGGAGCCGCCTCGATGAGGCGCGCGCCGGCGGCGATGCTCGCCGCGCTGGCGCTGCTGGGCGGCGCCGTTGGATGCGGGACCAGTGGTGATGCCACGCCGACCAGCCAAGCTGACGGGGCGCCCAACAAACCGCTGCAGGCCGCCAACGGGCCGGTCGCACCAGCAGCCGCCACATCACCGCTGACGCTGGCGCTCCACGGCGCGCCCGACCCCGTGCAGATCCGCTTCGGCCATCAGCCGCGCGCTGGGCTGCTCTTCGACCTCGACACCGGCCGCGTGCTGTGGCGCAAGGATCCGACGCGGATCCTGCCGATCGCCAGCGTCACGAAGATCATGACCGCGCTGGTCGTCGCCGACCGCGTGCCGCAGGGCTCGAAGGTCCGCATCACCAAGCAGGCGCTGGCCTACCAGGGGTCCGGCGTCGGCGTGCTGCCCAAGAACAAGTGGGTCGGGGTCTCGGCGATGCTCTACGGCCTGCTGCTGCCGTCGGGCAACGACGCGGCGATCGCGCTGGCCCAGCGCGCCGGGAAGACCGTGCCGGGCTTCGTGGCGATGATGAACGCGCGCGCCGGCGCGATGGGCCTGACCTGCACGCGCTACTCCACCCCTAGCGGCTTCACCGACCGCGGCAACCACTCGTGCGCGGCCGATCTCGCCGTGGAGGCGCGCGCGCTGCTCGACGAGCCGCGGCTGGCGAAGATCGTCGCCCGCCGCCAGGCGATCCTGCCGTTCCCGATCAAGGGCGGCCGGCTCTACCTCTACAACCACAACCCGCTGCTGAAGGCGCGCTATCCCGGCACGCTCGGCATCAAGACCGGCTTCACCGACGCCGCCGGCCGCTGCCTGGTCGCCGCGGTCAAGCGCAACGGCCATCGCCTCGGGGTCGTCCTGCTGCACTCGCCTGACCCCGGCGGGCAGGCCGAGAAGCTCTTCGATCGCGGCTTCCGCGCCATCTCCTAGACGAGCGGCTTCGCCTGAGCCCCGCGGTGACGTAAAGTCGACGCCTCATCGACTGGCTGGTCAGCCAAATTGGAGGCTTCGCGTGGATCTCAACGACACGCCCGAGCAGGCCGCGTACCGCGAGAAGGTCCGTAGCTGGCTTGAGGCCCACAGCGCCGAGGCACCCGACGTGCGATCGACGCGCGCCGGTGCCGAAGACGCCGGGTACCTGGCCGCGCGCCGCGCGTGGCAGGGCAAGCTCGCCGAGGGCGGGCTGGCCGGGGTCACCTGGCCGCAGGAGTTCGGCGGACAGGGCCTCGGGCCGATCGAGCAGGTCATCGTCAACCAGGAGCTCGGCCGCGCCGGCGTTCCCGGCATCCTCGACGTCATCGGCCTCGGCATGCTCGGCCCGTGCCTGATCGCCCACGGCAGCGACGAGCAGAAGACGCGCTACCTCGGCCCGATGCTCCATGGCGACGAGGTCTGGTGTCAGATGTTCAGCGAGCCGGCCGCCGGCTCGGACCTGGCCGCCGTGCAGATGCGCGCGGTCGTGCAGGACGACGGGTCCTTCGTCCTCAACGGGCAGAAGGTCTGGACGACCAACGCGCAGTTCTCCGCCTACGGCCTGGTGCTCGCGCGCACCAACGTCGACGTGCCCAAGCACAAGGGCATGACCATGTTCATCGTCCCGATGGATGCACCCGGCGTCACGGTGCGCGGCCTGCGCCAGATCTCCGGTGAGGCGGAGTTCAACGAGGTCTTCCTCGACGACGTCCGCGTCGGTGCCGAGAACGTGGTCGGCGGGGTCGACAACGGCTGGGGCACCGCGCTGACCGTCCTGATGTTCGAGCGGTTGACGATCGGGCTGGGCTCCGAGGGCTTCGGCTACAACGCCGCGCGCTTTGCCGCAGCGCTGGCCGGCGACCCGGCGGCGGCCAAGGACAAGACCGTGCGCAAGGCGCTGGGCGAGATCGGCACCGACCTGTTGGCGCTGCGCTTTGCCTCCTACCGGACGCTGTCGGCGCTCTCGCAAGGGCAGATTCCGGGCCCCGAATCGGGCCTGGCGAAGGTGACGACGGTCAACGCGGCGATCGCCGCGGGCGACCTGATCGCCGACGTCGTTGGCCCCGACGCGTTGGACGAGGACAACCAGTGGGCCTACATGATCTCGTTCCTGCCGGGCCTGAAGTCGGCCGGCGGCACCGAGCAGATCCTGCGCAACACGATCGGCGAGCGCGTCCTGGGGCTGCCACCCGAGCCGCGGTTGGACAAGGGCATCCCGTTCAGCGAGCACGCGAAACTGTCTCGCCCAGAGGGCTCGACCAGTTCCGGCGCCAAGGAGAAGGAAGGGGCGGTGGCTTAACCATGGACCTCTCATTGACCGACGAGCAGGAGTTCCTGCGCGAGGCCGCCCGCGGCACGCTGTCGCGGTTCAAGATCATCGAGGCCGCGCGGGAGGCCCAAGACAAGGGTTTGAGCGAGTTGCCCGACCTCTGGCCCGCCGCGCGCGAGGCCGGCTGGGCGGGGCTGTTGATCTCCGAGGAGCACGGCGGCGCGGGCCTGGATGTCTTTGACGCCATGCTGGTCGCCGAGGAGACGGGCCGCGTGCTGGCGCCCGTGCCGTTCCTGGGCCTGGTTCCGGCCACGGCCATCCTCGACGCCGCGGGCTATGACGGACTGGCGGCGATCGCCGCCGGCGAGGTGCGCCCGGTCTGGATCCCCACCCGCCCGCCGGGGGATCTGGAGCCGGCCTGGACCGTCGACGGCTCGGGCGCGGCGCGGCCGGCCGCCCCGACGATCACGGGTGACGGCGACAGCGTCACGGTGACCGGCCACGCCGCCTATGTGGTGGACGCGCCGGGCGCCGATCTGCTGGTCGTCACCGGTGTGGACGGGACGGTCGCGGTGGTCGACGCGAGCGCCGCAGGCGTCACGGTCGAGCAGATCGTGCGCTACGACGTCACGCGCTCGCTCGCGCACGTGACGCTGACCGACGCGCCGGGCACGCGATTGGCCGTTGACGCGGCGGTCGCTGCTGACGCCGCCACATCGACGCCAGGCGCTGGGGCTTCGATGGCAGCTATCGCTGCCGATGCGTGGTACGTGGCCCAGGCGCTCATCGCCGCCGAAGCCGTCGGCACCGTCCAGACGACGCTGGAGATGAGCGTGCAGTACGCCAAGGAGCGATTCACCTTCGGGCGGGCCATCGGCTCCTACCAGGCGGTCAAGCACGAGCTCACCGAGGTGCTGCGACGGCTGGAAAACGGCCGCTCGCTGCTCTTCTATGCCGGGTGGTCACGGGCCGACGCGCCCGACGAGTTCCCGCTCGCAGCCAGCGCCGCGCGGTCGGCCGCCGGCGGCGCGCTGGACTTCGCCGCACGCTCGAACATCAACGTGCACGGCGGCATCGGCGCGACGTGGGAACACGACGCCCCGCTGTACTTCCGTCGCGCCCAGCTGACCCGCCGCCTCGTCGGCGGCCACGGCGACGCGACCGATCGCGTGGCCGAGCAGCTTCTCGCAGCCTGAGTGCACATACCTATCGCGCCGGTGGGGAAACCCTTCCCACCGGCGCGGGAGGTTGCTACGGTGCCCGCCACAAGGCAACAGCTACAAGTACGTGGGAGAGCAAGACCTATGGCGCAGGGCGTAGTGAAGTGGTTCAGCGACGAGAAGGGGTTCGGGTTCATCACCCCCGACGAGTCCGGCAAGGACCTCTTCGTCCACCACTCCGACATCGAAGCCGACGGCTTCCGCACCCTCGCCGAAGGCGCGCGGGTGGAGTACAGCACCGAGGCCGGGGCCAAGGGCCCCAAGGCCGTCGGCGTCCGTCCCGTTTAGGGATCGACTGAGACTCAGGCAGTCGCGGGTGCGACGGCGGCGGGGTACCGTCGACGTGCTCGTGGCGCGCCGAGCAGCGCACGCATCGCGCGCCAGCCGCGGTCCGGCGCGGCCGCGTCGCCCAGCAGGCGGCGCGACTGGTTGACGCCCATCGCGATGGCGTTGAGCCCGAACGCGATGTCCTCGGGATCCGTCGCGCGCGGCAGTTCGCCGTTCTTGATGGCCATCCGCGCCTCGCGGGCCAGCACGCCCATCCATTCCGTGTGCATCGCGACGACCGCGTCGTGCACGCGGCCGGGCCGGTCGTCGAACTCGCACGATGCGGCGGCCACGAAGCAGCCGCCCGGGAAGACGTCGCGGCCGAGATAGGAAAGCCACGCGTCGGCGATGGCCAGCAGCCGCGCACGGCCCGGCGCTGCGCTCTGGGCCCGCTCCCAGATCTCGCGGCGGTAGACCTCGCGCGCCGCGCCCAGCGCCGCCAGCTGCAACTCCTCTTTGGTGCCGAAGTGGCCGAGCACGCCGCCCTTGCTCATCTCCAGGTCGGCGGCCAGGCGCCCGATCGTCAGGCCCTCCAGTCCTTCGAGCGAGGCGAGGTCGACGGAGCGCTCGAGGATCGCTGCGCGGGTGTCGGCGGCATCGGCGGCGGAGCGGCGGGGCATAGTGCGCAAAGTTTAGCGTCCGATCGGTTGCTATTGACATAGCAACCGATCGATCGTTAAATGCCGCCCCATGAAGATCACACGTCTGGGATGGGCCGGCCTCGAGTTGGAAGCAGCCGGCGAGATCGCGGTCATCGACCTGCTCCACAGCACCGAGCCGATGCGCCAGTTCATGGGCGAGCCGCACACCGAGCTGCCGCCGATGACACGCCCGGGCACCGCAGCGCTCGCGCTCGTCACCCATCTGCACGAGGACCACACCGACGCCGAGGCGATCGCCAGCGCGCTGGGCCCCGATGGCGTGCTGCTGCGCCCGGCACCCGACACCGGCGAGTTCCTGGAGGTCGCCGCCCAGCAGAGTGCCGAAAAGCGTTTGACCGAGCTCGGCGTCCGCCAGCAGACCGTCGCGGTCTGGGAGACGGTGGAGGTCGGGCCGTTCCGTGCCACCGCCGTCCCGGCCGTCGACGGCTTCGGCGACGTGCAGGTCTCGTGGATTGTCGAAGCTGCCGGCACGCGGATCTACCACGCCGGCGACACGCTCTTTCACGGCTGGTGGTGGCGTGCACGAATGCGGACCGGCGACATCGACTATGCGTTCCTACCCGTCAACGGGCCGCGCGTCGACCTCCCCCACCGCCAGCCCTCATCGCCACGCAACGCGGTCATGACGCCGGCCGAGGCGGCCGCCGCGGCTCACCTCCTCGGCGCGCGCGAGGCGATCCCGATCCACTACGACACGATCGACAATCCGCCGATCTACGCCCAGATCGAGGACCCGGCCGGCAGCTTCCTGCGCGAGGCCGCGGCGCTTGACGTCACTGCGCGCATCGTCGCGCCAGGCACGCTCGTCAGCGCCGGTGCGCCGACCACCGCCTGAGCCGGCCGGCCGGGGGTTGCTCATTGGCAGGATGGCCCCGGAGCCACGCAGATGGTGGGCTAGGCTCAGCGCATGGCGGCCCACACCGACGCTCTGGCCTGCGTCCTGTGAACGCCCTGCGCTCGAGCCGGTCGATGGTGAGCGCACGGCTCCGGCATCCGCTCACCGCGCAGATGGCGCGCTATGCGCTCGCGGGCCTGACCACCGCCGTCATCGGGACGATCGCCGTCTTCCTGCTCTCCGGCCCCGGCGGCCTGTCGATCCAGCTGGCGATCCTGCTCAGCTACCCGCTGAACCTGACCGTCCACTTCTCGTTGCAACGGTGGTTTGTCTTCACCGATCGCGAGGTGTACACGCTGGCGATGGGCCGGCAACTGCGTCGCTACCTCATCGTCGCCGGCGCGCAATACGGGTGCATTGCCGCTGGCACGGCGCTGCTGGTCCACGTCGCCGGCATCGCTGACCGGCCCGCCTACCTGATCGCGATCGCGCTGGCACCCGCGATCCTGTTCATCACGCTGCGCCTCGGCGTCTTCCACTGAGCCGCGACGGCGGCGACAAGAGTTCGGGCCCCTTGCCGCCCTGGCTCTGGCGGCCGTGCCGGGGGTCGGTGTAGATGTTGGGTCATGAGCACCGTCGAGCGCACCCCTGCCCTCCATGTGCGTCGCCGAAGGGCCGCACGAGCGGCCAATGAGCCGCCGGGACGCGTTCCGGACGAGCTGCTCGGCGCCGTCTCGGTCGTCGTGCCGTGTTACAACACCTCAACGGTCATCGCGCCTGTGCTGCGTGCCCTCGTGGAGGAGACCGAGGGCGCCATCGACGAGGTCCTGGTGATCGACAACGCCAGCACCGACGGGACGCCGGAGGTCGTGCGCGCGCTGATCGCCGAGTCGCCGCTGATGGCCAAGCGGATCCGGATGCTGGAGAACCCGACCAACCTCGGCTACGGCGGCTCCATCAAGCGCGGCTTCCGCCACCTCGAGGTGATCGCCCCCTACATCGCAGTGATGCACAGCGATGCTCAGTGCGAGGCGGCCGGGACGATCCTCGACATGGTCGAGATGTTCGGCCGCAATCCGGAGCCCGATGTCGTGCTCGCCTCGCGCTTTGTCGCCGGCGCCGACACCAGCGACTACAACTTCGTGCGCCGCTGGGCCAACCGCTTCTTCAACGGGTTCACCCGCATCGTCTGCGGCGTGAGCATGTCCGACGCGGGGACGGGCATCATGCTCGCACGGACCGAGGCCGTGCAGCGCATGCCGCTGGAACGGCTGACCAGCGGCTACCAGTTCCACCCCCAGCTCAACCTGCTCTTTCACAGCGATCCCGACCTGACGATCGCCGAGGTACCGATGGAGTGGCGCGACGCCGAGACCTCCGTGCGCTTCAGCCTCGTCCGCTACGGCCTCGTGCTGTCCCGCATGCTCCTGCGCTTCGGCTGGCGGCGAAGGATCCTGCGACGTGACGCTGCCGACGCCGTCGTCCTCCCCTTCTCCGGAGCAGGCGCATGATCACCGAGCCGGTCCTCATCGACAAGCCCTGGGGCAGCGAGCTGATCCTCGAGCGCAACGATCTCTTCGTGGTCAAGCGCATCTTCATCAGCGCGGGCAGCCGCACGAGCCTGCAGTCCCACGAGTTCAAGCGCGAGTGGGTGCGCGTGGAGGAGGGCACGGTCGAGATCACGATGGGCCCCGATGTCCACGGGCTGGAGGTGCACACGTTCACGGCCGGCGCGGTCTACCGCGTCGCCCCGACCGTGGTCCATCGCGTCCACGCCATCGAGGACTCCTACATCTTCGAAGTCGCCTCTCCGCCCAGCGACGAGGACATCACGCGGTACGACGATGACTACGGGCGAGGTCGGTGAGCGGCGCACCAACGCTCGCACCACCGCACCGCGCAGCTGAGACCACCCGTCCGCGGGTGTCGGGAGGATGGGTGCCCGGCGCCGTGCTGGTCGCTGGGCTCGCCGCGGCGCTGGCGGTGGTCGCGACCTCCTCCAACATCACGGTGGACGTGCTCGGCCAGATCCATGGCGAGAGCACGATGCTGCACGAGATCGGCGGCACCTACGTCGCCGGCTGGACCAGCCCGGAGTTCAACCCGTTCGTCGACGGGCGCTTCCGGGTCCTGACGCTGTTGCTCACCATCGTCTACCTCAGCTCGGTGATGGCGATCGGCGCGACGGTCGTCACGGCGATCCGCGGGGCAGACCGCTGGCCGTGGGCGGTCCGCGTGCTCGCCGGCTTTTTGCCCGGGTTCCTGATCGTGCTCGCGCCGCTGCAGATCCTGTTCGCCGGCCTCCCCTACCTGACGGCCGCGTGGATCGCGCTCATCGCGATGCCGGCCGTCGCGATCGCGCTGCATCGGCACGCGCTGGCCGCGAGCGTTACGAGCCTGCGCAGCGATCCTGACTATCGACGCCGCTGGCTAAAGACCGCGGCGATCATCGTCGGCGTCCTGGTGCTCTGCGGCGTGCACCGCCTCCAGGCCGGGCGCTACTTCATGGTGCCCGACTCGATCTCGGCCTTCCTGGAGGCGGCCCGCCAGCAGCTGTCAGGCGTCTTCGGCTCCCACCTCGCGCAATGGGACCAGCAGTCCGACGAGTGGATCTTCAGCGCCCCGCTGATGTTCTCGTCCTCGGCCAGCCAGGACTACCTGTTCCCGCTGTATGCCGCCGAGTTCGTCGGGCTCGCCTCGTTCAGCGCCCTGCTCTTCGGCATCGTGCACAGCGTCGCCGTCCGGCGCCCGCGTCTGACCGCCACGCTGGCCATGGCCGCCGTACTGGCCTCGACGCCGTCGATCTACCCCTGGTACGAGATCTCGCTGATCGGCGGGCAGAACCCGATGATGTGGCTCGGCCACCCGGGCCGGATGATCGGCATCGTCGCCCCCTGGATCGCGCTGCTGTTGCTGCACCGCGTCTCGCGGCGCGCGACCATCGCGATCCTGTTGGCCACCGCGGGCATGGCCTTCATGACCATCAGCGGCACGGCCTATGTCTTCGTCGCGCTGCTCGGCGCGGGGGTCTGGCACCTGCTGGGCGGCCGTGGGCCGACGCGGGTGCGCACGGTCGCGCGCGCCGTGCTGATCCCCGCGCTCGGGCTGGCGGCGATCGCGACGCCGACGTTCGTCTACTGGGAACTGCACCGCACCAACTCCCCCAACAGCCTCGGCTGGGTGCTGGTGCTCGGCAGCGCGGCTGCGCTCGCCGGGGCGCTGCTGGTGGCGCTCTCGGCGTCTGGCACGTCGCCGCTTCCCCGGTTCTCACGCCTGGCGCCGCGCGTCGCGATCTGGCTGACCACGCTGGGCGTCGGCTTCCTGTTGTCCAACAACCTGGTCAGCAACCTCGCCGACGGACAGGTCCGCACGACGCTGGCCTCCGTCCTGCCGGGATATGGCCTCCCGGTAGAGAGCCGCGGCATCGCGTCGGGAACCTCATCGATCGCGTTTCCCACCTTCACCGGCACGGAATGCCAATTCACGGGGCACTGCCTGAGCTTCCCTTACTTCTTGGTGGCCTACGGCTTCCTGACGATCCTGGCGCTGGCGACGTGGCTGGCCCTGAGCCAGCGCGAGGCCGCGGTCGACCAGGCCCCGCGCCGCGCGGCGTTCCTGGTGACGGTGGCCGCGCTGGTCGCCTCCTTCGCGCTGGTCGACTGGACCGGCGCCGACCAACTCACCGCCTGGGTGCTCACCCGGTTCATCGAGATCCCCTACTACGCCCTGCTCGGCTTCGCGGCGCTGGGGCTGGTCGGGTCGCGCAACCGTCTGACGGCCTGGGCCGGTGGCAGCGTGCTCACCGCCTGGATCGTCATCCCGCTGGCCAGCAGCCATGTCTTCCCCCAGCTCGCCCGCAACGCGGATTACCTGATCAAGGCCGTGCACTGATGAACGACACAACTCCCATCGACCTGATCGTCTTCGACGTCGACGGCGTGCTCACCGACGGGCGCTTCGCCTACGGCCGCGAGGGCAAGCAGACGAAGTCTTTCGGCCCCGATGACGCCGACGCGCTGCGGCTGCTGACGGCCGTCGCGCCGGTCGTGTTCGTCTCGGCCGACCATCGCGGTTTTCCGATCAGCAAGCGGCGCATCGACGGCGACATGGGCCATGAACTGACGCTGGTCAGCAGCGACCGGCGGCTGGCGTGGATGGGCGCGCGCACGCCGCTTCAACGCATCGCCTACATGGGCGACAGCTTCACCGACATCCCGCTCCTGAAGGAGGTCGGCGTCGGGATCACGACCGCCGACGCGCTCCCCGGGGTCCGGGAGGCAGCGACGTACGTGACGCAGCGACGCGGAGGCGACCGCGCGGTCGCCGAGGCGTGCTTCTACCTCTTGGTCGAGCAGTTCGGCCGAACCGAATGGGCGGGGATCGTGTGATCAAGCTTCCAGAAGGTGCCAACCAGAACCCGCGGCTCGCCGCGATGGCCGCGCAGGCCAACGCCTGGCCGAGCACGCAGATCGGCGTCGGGGTGGTGAGCCTCAACGTCGTCGACGCCGCCGTCGAGGTCGCCCAGGAGCACGACGTCTCGCTGATGCTCATCGCCAGCCGCCGGCAGATCGATGCCGCGGAGTTCGGCGGCGGCTACGTCGAGGGATTGACGCCACACGGCCTGACCGAGCGCGTGCGCTCGCGCGACCACCGCAACCGCGTCGTGATCTGCCGCGACCACGGCGGCCCCTGGCAGGGCACCAACAACAGCGCCGAGACCTCGCCCGAGCGGGCGATGGAGGAGGCGCGGATGTCGTTCTTCGCCGACCTCGACGCGGGCTTCGACCTCCTGCACATCGACACGTGCGTCTGCCCCTCGGCGACCGATCCCGACGTCCCCAAGCAGCGACTGCTGGACCTCTACGAGGACTGCTGGGAGCAGGCCGTCGCCGGCGACCACGCGATCGCCTTCGAAGTCGGCGACGAGGAGCAGAGCAGCGTCACCGAGGGGCTCGAGCAGCCGCGCAAGCTGCTGGAGGCGCTGGCCGAGCGGCGCGAGAGCCAGGGCACGCCCGCGCCGCTGTTCGTCGTCGTCCAGACCGGCACCAAGGTCATGGAGCGCCGCAACGTCGGCTCGCTCTCGGCGCCGTATCGCATCGACGAGCAGATGCCCTCCCAGATCCACCTGCCGCAGTTGATGGCCATGATCAACGCCTTCGGCACGCACCTGCGCCAGCACAACACCGACTACCTGCCCGACGAGATCCTGCAGTGGCACCCGCTGCTGGGCATCCACGCGGCGAACATCGCGCCGGAGTACGGCGTCGAGGAGTCGCTGGGCTTGTTGTCGGTCATGGAAGGGCGTGGCGCCAGCGACCTCGCCGAGCGCTTTCTCACGCTCGCCTACGACACCCGCAAGTGGGAGAAGTGGGAGCTCGACGGCTCCGACGCGACCGACCGCGATCGGGCGATCTGGGCCGGCCACTACGTCTTCTCCGAGCCTGAGTTCCTGCGCATCCGCGCGGATCTCATTCAACGGGTGCACATGACCTCGCGAGAGCTCGACGTCGCGCTGCGCAAGCGCATCAAGGCGTGCTTGCTCCGTCACCTCCAAGCCTTCCGGGTGGTCCCCTCATGAGACGCCGCGTCGCCGTCATCATCCTGTCGCGCAACCTGCCCGAGGCGGTCGACCGCCTCGTGCGCTCCATCCGCCGCTTCGACCTCGACGACACCGACATCTATGTCATCGAGGCGGGGACCGACCGCGACAAGCTGTCAGAGCATCACACCACGTGGGCCAACTGGCCGGAGGCGATGCAGGAGGGCCTGCGGCCGGCGCGCGGCTTCAACCTCGGGATCCGCGAGCTCATCAACGGCGGGCGCCTGCACGAGTACGACTACCTCTTCCTCATGCGCGCAACGGTGCACTTCGATGGCCCGGTCGTCAGCCGCCTGCTCGATCAACTGGAAGAGCACCCGCGCGTCGGGATCATCTCGCCCTGCGGTGACACATGGCCCGAGCGCGAGCTGATCGGCCCTGACTCGCTGCGCTACGTCTGGCACATCAACCACCACGCGTGGATGCTGCGCCGCTCGTTCGTCGATCGCATCATCGACCACCAGGGCACGGCCGACAACGGGCCGGTCTTCGACGGCTCGAACTTCCGCAGCTACGGCACCGACACGGAGCTGGTCGTCAAGGGCTACATCAACGACTACGCAACGGCGCTGAGCACCGCGTGTGCACTGAGCGAAGATCCCGAGCTGCTCAAGACGCGGGCCGACCTGATCCGCACCGACCCCTACGACGTCAACGCGCGCAAGGTCTTCGACGAGGGCTTTCAGTGGATGCGCCGCAAGTACGGGTTCACGACGCGGCTGCAGTTCCAGGAGTACGCGCGCCTCTGGTACGACCGCTTCTTCGTCCTGCATCCGTGGCTGGCGGAGTATCGGCTGCTGCCCGAGGACCACGTCGCCGGGCCGCGCGCGGTCCCGCCGGATGCTGAGCACGAGCGCATCATGGTGCCGGGGCCGTGAGCGGCGCACAGGCCATCGACGCGGCAGCTCCGATCCCCCTCCAGGAGCGGCGTTGCTGCGCGGCCTGCGGCGCGGATGGTCTGGATCCGCTCCTGGAGATCGCCGGCGTCCCGGTGCACATGGGCTGCACCGATCAGCCGGCGCAGGATGACGCGTTCTTCGACCAGCGCTGGGCGACCTGCGGGCGCTGCGGCAGCGTGCAGCTCGCGGCGCTCGCGCCGTTGGACCTCGTCTACCAGACCCAGCACAACGGAGCCGTCGGCGGCGTCTGGGCCCGCCACCACACGGCGCTCGCGGAGTTCGTTGCGGCGCGCGCGCCGCAGAACGTCGTCGAGATCGGCGGCGCCTCAGGCGCGCTGGCCCGCGAGTACGTCGCCGAGCACGACGTCGCGTCGTGGACCGTCGTGGAGCCCAACCCGACGTTCACGCCGCAACCGCCGATCAACCTCGTCGCCGCCTACGTCGAGGAGGTCGACGGCGTGGTCGCCGAGGCCGACGCGGTCGTCCACAGCCACCTGCTGGAGCACCTCTACGAGCCGCGCGCATTCCTGCGCGGGATCCGCGAGCAGGCGCGCCCCGACGCGCCGATGCTGCTGTCGGTTCCCGACCTCGCCTCGCTGCTGGCCCAGTCGGGCGCCAACGCCTTGAACTTCGAGCACACGTACTTCTTCAGCATCGAGTTGTTAGTGTGGATGCTCCGCGACGCCGGGTACACGGTGAACGAGCCCGAACGCTTTGAGCACCACAGCTTCTTCGTAGAAGCCCGGCCCGACGCCGAGCCGGGCGCCGCCGGCCCGCCGCCCGACGCCGGCGACGGCACCCGGGCGTTCGTGCGCTTCGTGGAGACCGCGCGCGCCGACGCCACGGAGTTGATCGCGCGGACCGAGGCCTACGACCGGCCCGTCTACCTCTTCGGCGCGCATGTCTTCTCTCAGTTCCTGGTCGGCTGCGGCTTCCCGGCGCACCGCGCGACGGCCGTCCTGGACAACGATCCGGCCAAGCAAGGCCTACGCCTTTATGGCACGCCGCTGACCGTGCGGTCGCCCGCGGTGATCGCCGACGCCGGACCCGCCGCGGTGATCGTGCGCGCCACGCACTACACCGCCGAGATCACCGAGCAGCTGCACGCGCTCGCACCCGACGTGGAGATCTGGTGAGCGGCCCGCAAGTCTGCATCATCGCCGCCGGGCGCGGCACGCGGATGGGCTTCGCCGACGGGGAGCTGCACAAGGCGCTCGCACCGCTGAGCAATCGTGCGGTACTCACCCACGTGCTCGACAGCTTCCCGCCCAGCGCGCGCTTCGTCATGGCCGTCGGCCACCGCGCCGATCAGCTGCGCGCCTACGTCGCGCTCGCCCATCCCGATCGCGACGTCACGTTCGTCACGGTCGACAACTACGACGGCCCGGGCTCCGGTCCGGGGCTCTCGGTGTTGGCGTGCGCGGAGGCGCTCGGGGAGGACGAGCCGTTCGCGCTGGCGGCCGCTGACGGCATCGTCCACACGATGCCGCCGCTGGCCGGCGAGACCTGGATGGGCGCGACCCTGGTCGAGGACCCGACCTCCTACCTAACGCTGGAGACCGACACCGACGGGAACGTGCGCGGCCTGCAGGAGCGGACCGGTCCGTCGCGGCTGGCCTACAACGGCGTGGCGTGGATCGCGGACCCGGCGACGTTCTTCGCGGGCCTGCGGCGCGGCGTCGTCTCGGGCGAGCTGCAGGTCACCCAGGGCTTCCAGGCACTGCTCGACGCGGGCGTACCAATCCGCAGCGAGACCTGTGACTGGACCGACGCTGGCACGACCGAGACCTACGCGGCCGCGCGCCAAGCGTTTGCCGAGTACGACACCGCGGGCCGCGCCGCGATCGACGTCACCTACCTGCTGCCCGACCGCGTCGTGAAGTGGTTCCGGGACCCCGGTGGTGCCGACCGCCGCGCCGCGCGCGCGGTCGAGCTGACCGCGGCGATCCCGCCGATGGTCGCCACGCCCTCGGGGTGGTTGGCCTATGAGAAAGCGCACGGCTCGGTGCTCTGCGACCGGCTCGACGGCAACGAGGTGCTCGGCGTCTTGGACTGGGTCTCGACCGCGCTGTGGAGCAACCGCTCCGACGGCCCGACCTTCCGCGCCGCGGCCCGCCGCTTCTACGGCGACAAGACGCTCGCGCGCCTGAGCGCCTACCTCGCCGACCGCGGCATCGCCGAGCCGCCGAGCGGTACCGAGATCAACGGCGTGCCGACCGCGACGGTCGCCGAGGCGCTCGAGCGCGAGCTCGACGGCATGGTCGACGCCGCGATCCCAACGGTCTTTCACGGCGACCTGCACGAGGGCAACATCATCGCCGGCGACCGCGGCTACCGCCTCATCGACTGGCGCGACGAGTTCGGCGGCCTGGCCGATCGCGGCGACCAGCTCTACGACCTCGCCAAGCTGCTGCACTCGCTCGAGCTGCCGGAGTCGGTGATGCACGCGCGGACGTTCGAGCGCGTCGACCACGCCGACGGCGCGCTAGCCATCGGCCATCCGGACACGGCGCTGCGTGCCGACGGCCGCCGTGCGCTGTGGGCTTGGTGTGCGGAGCACGACTTCGACCTGCGCGCGATCGGGACCGTTGACGCCACCATCTGGATCAACATGGCGCCGCTCTATGACCGCGTGCTCGGCGACTACCTCTACGCCTTCGGGCGCTGGCTGCTGGCCGTGCGCCACCGCGACGGGGTCAGCCCCGTCTCAGAGGCAGCGCTTATTGGTCAGTTGGATGGAACACGAGCGACCGGAGCGTGAGGAACGCGACCACGGCCAGCACCAGCACCGTGGCGACGTAGACCTCGTGCTCGGGGACGCCGAGCAAGTGCGGCAGGATCGCCGTCGCCGTCGCCGTAATCGCATACTGCGTCAGGACGGCCGGGACGTAGCGACGCAACTGGGCGCCGCGCTCCAGCGCGAAGCCATCATCGGTCGGGAAGACGAAGCGACGCTGCAGCGTGAAGTTCAACACCAACGCCGTGGCGTAGGAGACCGGGATCGCGATCTGGATCGGCACGTCGAGCGGACCTGAGACGATCAAGGTGAGCGCGATGTAGGCGAACGTCGAGAACGACCCGCTGACGGCGTAACGCAGCGTCTCCCACGAGAGCAGCGACAGCAGCAGAGACCGGTGTTCGACCTTCACCGCGGTGACGGTACTGGCCGATTGCGCGCCGCGCACGAGGTTCTGCCGGACGGTCAGGGACTGGTCGCGAGCGCGATGATGTCGAGAACGGATCCTCGGCTCCGACCTCGCAGTGAACGGCACCACCGCGGTGCCACGACCAACGGGAGTCACGACATGAAGTACATGGTCCTGATCTACGACAACGCCCAGACGCGCGAGCGCTTCTCCAGCGAGGGCGGCGCTGAGCTGATGGCCGAGGTCGAGGCGGTCATGAAGGAGATCACCGACTCGGGAGAGCTGATCGGCGGCGAGGCGCTCGCCGACCCCTCCAACACCAAGACCATCCGGCTGGCGGGCGGCGTGCCGGCGATCACCGACGGCCCGTACGCGGAGGCCAAGGAGCACCTCGGCGGCTACCTGATGCTCGAGTGCGAGACGCCCGAGCGCGCGGCCGAGATCGCCCTGCGCTGGCCGAGCTCGCGCTTCTCCCCGCTGGAGGTGCGGCCGCTGATGAGCCCTGCCGGGGCCGAGATGTGAGCACGGACGCCGGCGTCGAGGATCGGCTGCGCGCGCTCGCGCCGCAGGTCCTCGGCGCGCTCGTCCGCCGCCACGGGCAGTTCGACGCGTGCGAGGACGCCGTGCAGGAGGCGCTGATAGCGGCGGCGGCACAGTGGCCGACCGACGGCGTCCCGGACAACCCGCGGGCGTGGCTGCTCACGGTCGCCGGGCGGCGGCTGACCGACGCGTGGCGCAGCGACAGCGCGCGGCGGGCGCGCGAGGACAGCGCGCTGGCGGCCGAGCCGGCTGATGCGTGGGTGGCGCCGGGGGCGGATGTGGAGCTCGAGGCGCTCGACGCGGACGCCGGCGCCGACGCCGCGGCCGACGAGGACGACACGCTGACGCTGCTGCTGCACTGCTGCCATCCGGAGCTCTCGCGGCCGTCGCAGCTCGCGCTGACGCTGCGGGCGGTCGGCGGGCTGACGACGGCCGAGATCGCCAGCGCGTTCCTCGTGCCGGAGGCGACGATGGCTCAGCGCATCAGCCGCGCGAAGGCCCGCATCCGGGCGACGGGCACCGACTTCTCGCTGGGGCCTGCGGGTGGCGCCGAGCGCGACGAGCGGCTGCGGACCGTGCTGCACGTCCTGTACCTCATCTTCAACGAGGGCTACACGGCCAGCTCGGGCGAGCAGCTGGCGCGCGCGGACCTGACCGCGGAGGCGATCCGGCTGACGCGGGCGGTGCGGGGGTTGCTGCCCGACGACGGCGAGGTCGCGGGGCTGCTCGCGCTGATGCTGCTGACCGACGCGCGGCGGGCGGCGCGCACGGCCGCCGACGGATCGCTCGTGCCGCTGGCTGAGCAGGATCGTGGCCGCTGGAACGCCGGTGAGATCGCCGAGGGCGTCGCGCTGGTGACCGACGCGCTGGGCCGAGCGCCGCTGGGCCCGTATCAAGTGCAGGCCGCCATCGCTGCGGTGCACGCCGAGGCAGCAGAGGCTGACAACACCGACTGGCCGCAGATCGTCGCGCTCTACCGCGTGTTGGAGCGCATCGCGCCCAATCCCATGGTGACGCTCAACCACGCCGTCGCGGTGGCGATGGTCGACGGACCGGAGGCTGGGCTGGCGCTGCTGGCGTCACTCGATGGGTCGTTGGCCGAGAGCCATCGACTCGTTGCGGTCCGCGCCCACCTGCTCGAGCTGGCCGGCGAGGAGGCTGCGGCGCGTGATGCGTACCGCGAGGCGGCGCGACGGACAACGAGCCTGCCCGAGCAGCGGTACCTCGAAGGACGTGCCGCAAGGCTGGTTTGAGGAGGTTTGGCGGCCGTCGTTCATCGACCGTGCCCCCGCATCCACCATTGTTCGCAAAGGAGTCACGCCCTGAGGGCATGACCTCCTCCTCCCCTCCACGCTTCAGCATCGGCGGCCGCGCGGCCTCCCTCGCGCTCCTGCGTTCTCGCATCAGCCAGCTGCCCGGGCTGTCGGTCCTCGAAGAGGCGACCGCCGGCCGCACCGGCACGCGCCGCGGCGAGGCCCGCGTGCTCATCGACGTGCGCGGCACCGGCCTGTCGGGCTATGAAATCGGCCGCCGGATGCGCCGTTTCTCCGGCGTTCCGTTGGAGTTCTGCCGCGAGCACCGGCTGCTGGTCGTCTTCGACTCCGACGAGGAGATCGGCGATCGCGGGGAGCGACTCCTGTTCGCGCTGGGCCACGCCTGCCAGCCCTCGGCCGATGCGGTTTCCCCAGGGGTCTAAGCTAGGGGGATGACCGCCTCCGGAACGCGCACGCAGATCCTCCGCCAGATGGAGACGGTCTCGCAGCGGCTGGACTCCCCCAAGCTCAACTCCCAGCAGCGCATGGCGTTGTTGCGCCGCCAGGCCGAGTTGGGCGATCTGCGCGATGCGCTGGCCGAGCGCGCGCGGCGCGCCGCGACGCCGACGAGGTAGTCGCCTCATGGCTCCTCGGGAGCCGAGCGTGGTGGAGTTGAGCGCGGAGGTTCGGCACACCGCCGACCGCGTCGCGCTCTATCAGCAGAAGCTCTACGCGGGCCGGGGCGACGCGCGCCGGCTGGCCGAGTTGCAGCGCGAGGCCGCGGGCGCCGCGGAGCGTTTGGCGCTCGCGCGGTCCCGGGACGCGCCGGCCGGCTAGACCGCGGGGCGCGGGCGCAGCGCCAGGCGCGGGCGGCGGCGGCCGTTCTTGGTGTGGCTTCGCGGCGTCGTCTGCAACGCAGAGGCGCGCACGCGCAGCAGGGCGACGGCGGCCTCGGTCTCGGCGAACGGATCGGCCACGACGCGGCCATCGCGCAGCGAGATCGCGGCGAGCAGCCGGTCGTCGACGACGGCCATAAGCGCCGGCCGCGAGACCGTGCGGGCGGAGTCCAGCTGCGACAGCTCGCGCAACGCCGCATCTTCGGCGGCGGTCGCCTGCTGGAGGATGATCGTGCTGGTGGAAGTCATAGGAGCATGGTGGCCCTGAGGGGCGGTGCTCCACATCGGGCGAAGGGTGTGCGTTGGCCGACGGTGGGCCTTAGTGGGTAAGGCAGACCCCTTAGGCGCGCGATCGATGTCGAGAACGCGCGCCGGGCTCCGACTCCGTCACATGACCACCAATCGCCTCACCCTCCACGAGCACCCCTTCGCCGCCTACTGCTGGAAGCCGCTCATCGCGCTCTATGAGCTGGGGCTGCCGTTCGAGCGCCACATCGTCACCGACGAGGCCTCACGTCAGGAGCTGGCGAAGATCTGGCCGCTGGCCAAGATCCCGGTGTTGGTCGACGAGACCGCTGGGATGGTGCTGCCGGAGTCGACAACGATCATCGAGTACCTCGATGCGCTGGCGGACGGTGGACCGGCGCTCGTGCCGGCCGAGACGGCCGACGCTTTGCAGACCCGCCTCTGGGATCGCTTCCACGACCAGTACATCGCCAACCCAATGCAGAAGATCGTCGGCGACAACCTGCGACCCGGGGGCGGCGAAGACCCCGAAGGCGTCGCCGAAGCCCGTCGCATCCTCGACACCGCCTACCCGGCGCTCGACGCCCAACTCGCCCGCACCACCTGGACGGCAGGCCCCACGTTCACCGTCGCCGACTGCGCGGCCGCGCCCGCGCTCTTCTACGCCCGCGCCGTCCACCGCTGGGACGAGACCAACCACCCCAACATCACGCGCTACTACCGCGAGCTCGTCAACCGGCCGTCCGTCGCGCGCGTCATCGACGAAGCGCGGCCGTATCGGGAGCTCTTCCCGATGTCATGGCCGACGGACATCGACGTGGCGTGAGCGCCCATCGACCTCACTCGGCCTGGTGCTCGCGGGGAAGAGCAGGCGCGTCCCGGGCTTTCACGTCGATGCCGCGCAGCAGAGAAGCGGCTGAAACGCCAAGACCAGCAGCAATGCGAACGAGCGTCCCGACCTGCGGATCGATTTCGCCACGCTCAACTCGGCCGTAATGCGCAAGACCCAATCCGCTGGCATTTGCAGCCTCCTGTTGGCTCAGCCCAGCGGCCTTGCGAGCAGCTTTGATGTTGGCGCCGAGCAAGCCCCAGCCACACTGCTGGGCGGACCCCGTAGACGTCTACGCCTGATCAGGCGTAAGCTCCCATTCGATGGCTAATAAGCCCGTTCGGACGAATACGAACAGCGTCGGCCGACCGCGCAGAATTCAGAGCGCGCAAAAAGCCGAAGTGGCTTATCGTCGAACCTAGCGGCCTCACGATGAGTGAGGCGCAAGGGCGAGAGCCCCGGAGGCGTCTGCCAGCGAGCACCGCTGGGTCGACCTCCGGGGTTCTCAGTGCTGCCGTCGCGAGCGGCAGAGCCAGTCAACCACAAGAAGCCGCCGCGGGAATAGTCCGCGCTGAGGCGTCCCCTAAATCCAGGATGGTGTGGGGGTGTAGTTGGGACCTGGAGCAGCGACGTTCTTGGCTCTGCCAAGCCAAATTTGCGACGACTATCCGGTACATCGAACGAACGGATAGAGCAGGATCTGGGGGGCACAGCAATCCACGGCAGGAAGCTGCGCAGGCAACGGAGTTGCGCCATCTCGCCGATCACGCCGCCCTGTACTAGCCATGAGTCGATCGCCTGCCGCAGAGTCCGACCGGCCCATCACGCGGGCCGACGTCCTCCGGCGCGGCCAACGTCGCCGACCTACTCGGGATCTCGAAATCGACCGTTGAAGACTGGGCGCGTCGTCAGCTGATCCCGAACCGCAAGGTCGGCCGACGCCGGTTCTTCCTCCGCTGGGAAATCGAGTCGTGGCGTACCGCAGACGACACGGCTACAGCCCAGCAGGCAGTTCGATAACGGCCGACCAGGGACATTAGGCTGCGCGCGACGGTCACGCGCGGCTGCCGCCCGCCAAGTCGGTTCCTCGCTGCCTTTTGGCACGATAGACACGATTTTGGGTCTGTCCGCCCACTGTGGCTTCATACCGAGCCGGTGAGCGCATTTCAGCGAGATAGCAGCGAGCTAAACCTAGACGCCAAGCTCGTCAAAGAGGGTGGCCTGCGCCTCGGACAGTTCGGGGCGATGCTCGCAGTACTTGCCCACTCCACGCGTTCGACGGAAGCAGCTCAGGTGATTCTTCCAACTGGCGTTGGAAAGACTCTCGTGCTGACTGCCGTTCCGTACTTACTGCGCTCTCAGCGAACACTCGTCGTTGCACCAGGGAAACTCGTTCGAGATCAGATCGTCGACGCGCTTCTTCGCCTTGAGCTTGCGAAACAAACCGGCCTCCTGCCGGCCGAGGTTCAGTCGCCGCGTGTGCAAACGGTTGAGCATCTAGCGACCAAGGAGGACTGGCGAGAGTGGCGCAACGTCGATGTAGTCGTTGGCACCCCCAACGTGCTCAGCCACGGCTATCCAGATGTGCAGAGAGTGCCGCCGGACTTGTTCGACCTCGTCATCTTTGACGAAGCTCATCACCTTCCCGCCACGACGTGGACCAAGCTCTACGAGGCGGTTGATGCATCAGCGGTACTCCTCACAGCTACGCCGTTTCGCAGCGACGGTAAGCGATTGCCGGGCGAGATCGCATACGACTACCCACTCGCGAGAGCCATCGAGGACGGCGTCTACGCTCCCGTCACCTACCGCTCCGTTGAGGCCGAGGACGACGAGCGCGATATTGCGCTCGCTCTCGAGGCTGCCGCACGTCTTGCTGACCCAAGTCACGTGGCAGCTAACAGCCGACTCCTGGTTCGGACGAATCGCATCGAGAAGGCCCACGAACTCCAAGAACTGTATGCGGAGTTGGATGTTCCGCTAGCAGTCATCGTGGCCACCACGTCGATTGCCGAAGCGCGCACCATGCGCACCAGTGTCGAGAAGGGAGACCAAAAGGGCTTCATTTGCGTGGGCGCACTCACGGAAGGCTTTGACTTCCCTTCGCTGAAGATCGCCGCCTATCACGAGCCACACAAGACCTTGGGTCCAACTCTGCAGTTCGTGGGACGGCTAGCGCGAGTAGGAGATATCGGCGGGGAGTTGCTGGCGCTTCAGCGCGACGTCAACGACGAGACGTCTGAGCTCTACCGCGAAAATGCAGCTTGGCGGACGCTGCTTCCGGATCTAATCGATGCTGCTGTAGATCGGGAGCGCGAGATCCGCCGCTTCATCGACGAGACGACGGTCTCGGGGCCGCTCGACTTGCCACCGCTGGCCTTGACCCCTTCTCGCACAGCGCACGTCTATCGCCTTGCGACACAGCCAGACTTCTCGGCCGCACCCGACAAGATCGCGGGCGCCCAGGTAGTTCTACGCCTGCACCACACCCCCACAGGACTCCTGGCGTTTGTGACGCGTCGGATCGAGCGCCCCAGGTTCTTGAAGATAGATACGCTGGACACGGCAGCCTACGAGCTTCACTTGGTGAGCTGGGTCGACGATCCCGGGGTCCTGTTCATCGGGACGTCAAGCCTGCCAGCGCTGAAGGACCTGCGTCAGAGCGTAGGGGCATCAGGTGCTCGCGGTCTAGGCGCTGTCGATCTGCGACGGCTTCTCGACGCCGCCGACCTCGAGCGTTGTTTCTCCGTAGGACTCCGCGTGAACAGAGGCCATGACGCGTTGACCTCCTATCGCAACAATGCAGGTCGCAAGGCGGAGGACGGGGTTACCGAATCGGATGCCCGCACCCACACTCTTGGACACGTTATGGGCCGAGGGAGCAGGGGATCTGGAACCTTTGGTTTCTCGGTCGCGAAGAGCAAGGTCTGGGAGCCAGGCGCGGCTGACAGTCTGTATGCCTTTCGCGGTTGGTGCGAGGAACACGCGGCCGAGCTGAAGGCCGCAGCCAGAGCACGACGCGCATCGGCACTAGACCGCCTCGCGATCCCGGACCCGTTGGAGTCCTTCCCGTTGGATCCGTTGGGGGTCCTACCTCCCGTCGAACTGTTCGTTGCAGGGTGCTCGTTGGTTTTTGACGGCGAGATCATCCTTCCCGAGCTAGTCTTCGGAACGGCCGAGCGCAAAGATGATGACCTCGTTGTTCACCTGGAGGTCGAAGGAACGCCGCGCGCATCCTACGTGCAGCACGTCGATGGGTCGATCGATCATCTCTCGGGTCCAACAGTCCTGGTCGACGACCCTGATGAGCCAGCGCTGGTCTCGTTGACGGATTGGGCAAGCATGATCCCATGGACGGTGCTGTTCGCCTCAGGCGAACAAGTCATCGGTGATCTCATTTCTGCGCCTCCACCGTCAATTGTGCTGCTGGACGACGACGTCCGACGGCCACGCGATTGGTCAGACACTGACATCACCAAGGAGTTCGGGGAGACGGTAGGCGACCTTCTAAATGTTGCTGGTGCCGCCAAACTTGAGATGTCGAGGTTGGTCGACATCGTCATCCAAGACCATCTGGCTTTGGAACTCGCCGACTTCATCGGCATCCAAGGCGGGGAACAAGCACAAGTCCATCTCATGCACTGCAAATCAGCGGGCGGCGCACCAGCAGCCCGACTCGGCGACGTTCAAGAGCTGGCAATTCAAGCGATGCGGTCGGTCCGGTGGCTGAATCCGGGCCCTCCGCTTTGGACGGAACTGCTGAGGCGTCTAGACGACCGAGCGAGCACGAGCGTGGTACATGGCTCAGATGAGGCGGCGCGCGAAATTCTGGCGAGATGGCAAGCCCGTCCTCCAGCTATCGACTGGTTCGTCTGGCTAGTTCAGCCAGGCGTGTCGCTTGCGAAACTCGACGCCGCCCCCGGACCGAGCACGGTCCTCTCGATCGCTAACTCGTGGTGCACGCAGCAGGAGGTCCGGCTACGCCTACTCTGCTCGGCGTAGGCGAGCATCGCAAAGCCCTCAGCCACGAAGTGATGGTAGGCAAGGGACGCTAAGCGTGCTGCGAGAGCTGCTGGGACACGGTCCACTCTCGACGCAAGTAATCGACGATCGCCGATTCGTTACCCGCCAGCGTCGAAAACTGCTTGTCGAAGGCGTCCGAGAGCCAGCTTACGTGCCGGCGACCCAGCTGCTGCTGATCCTGCTCGATTGCTACGAAAAGCTTGTTGCTGTCCCACTCACGATGATGCTGCGCTAGGACAATCGCTTGTAGCGCAGCTGCGTCTGTTCCGATGTCGAAAACCGCGATCGGCCGGTTCGTCCCGTTGAGTACATATGGGATTGGATACAGGCCCTGGCGATCGTGCGTCTGGTCGACGTAGTCGATCTCGATGCCGGGGAACGCTCCATGTAGGAGCGACGCGAGGTCTTCGCGAAACGTCGACCGAATGATCTCTCGATCAAGGTTCCGTAGGTCCGAGATCTCGATCAATGCCTGGGTGAACGAGTAGACGCTAGCTCCAACGTCGCCGACACTCGATTCAAGGACGAATTCGCCTTCGCGGTCTTCAAGTCCGTGACGTGAGCGGATGCGTTCAAGCAAGCTGGCGCGGGTTCCATCCCGAAGACGCTCCACATCGGTGTGATAGCCGAGATGCAACAACGTGTTGGCTTTGTCCGTGATCTCAAGCCCATCGCCCGCTGCACGCACGTGTACTACGAAGCCGTCACCGTCGGGAAAGTAGAACGGCACGTAGATCTGAGCTTCTGAAGGCGTGATCTCGCGCACGGTGATCTCCGCGGAGAGCGCGGATTGCAGAGCGGGAAGGATATGCGCAAGGCTCACTGAGGGAGATCGATCGAAAGCTGGGCGGGAGGCTCGAATTGTGCCTCTACAAGCATGGCCGACAAGGCGGTCGCCAAATCCGCGAACGTGTCCGTCGGCCAAGCGTAGTGCTCCGCATCGCCGCCATGTCGTTGATATCGCTCGGTTGCCTCGTGGACATGGAACCTGCCAGCGAACGCCTCGCCCTCTAAGGGATTTCGATGCGAATGCGACGGGCCGTTGTGGCGCCTCAGGTTCATCGTCGTTCCGTTACGGAACACGTAGGTAAGGATCACCGAGAAGTCATACGGGTCGATGCTCGACTGCCGGACGCTAAGCACGAACGCATTGCCATGATCTCCGGGGACGTCGATTGCGTGACGGCGATGCCCGTTGTTGGCTGGCCGGGCGGCGTGTGCACGCAAGAACTCCGCTGGGTCTAGGCGCGGCTTCGGCTCCCGCAACAGGTTGCCAATCTGGACATCCGTGAGAATCACTGCGCGGTTGGATTCGATAGGTCGCGTTCAGACTCCTGCATAGGACCAAGGTTCGCCAGAAACTCACGACAGGACAGACGGTGGCCGCCAAGGCACCGAGCGCATTTGAAATCGGACGCAGCGCGATCGAATGTCAACGACCCTGGCTCGCACCGACTACCGCGGCCACCCAGTTTGGGACCGGCGTCCCGTCCTCGAAGTGCTTCCACTCTTCGGGAAGCTCAAGCATGGGGTACAGCTCGTCGCGGACGCTTTCGAGGTCGTCCGGTGCGATGGCGAGGTGGCCGTGCTCGGTGACCGCCGGAAGTCGGCCGGAGCGAATCCAGCGCCGGACGGTTTCAGGCGTCCGGCCTACGCGTTCGGCTGCTTCAGCGACGGTCACCACGACATGCATCGTAAACGGGGCCTCGGACCCGCCTGCTCAGGGTCAGCCCGTAGCCGCGCACGACCAAAGTAGGAGCGGGAACCTCGATCCGAAGGGCTCCCGTTTCCAACTCGTTTCCAAACATGCTTTCGGCCGGAGAGCGAAACGACGGAACCCCGCGCTAGCAGGGGTCCCGGTGATGGAGCCAGACGGGATCGAACCGACGACCTCCTGCTTGCAAAGCAGGCGCTCTCCCAGCTGAGCTATGGCCCCGAGCCCGGTCGAGTCTAGCTCGGACGGGCTGGAGTTTCATGCTCGGCTAGCTGCGGCGGCCTCGGCGGCCGTAGCCGATGCCGCCGGTGAGCAGGAGGATCAGGACGACGATGAGCAAGATGGTGAGCATGGGTGCCTCCGTGGTGGACGGTGTCGCCCGGGTGTACCCACGCTCACCAACCCGCAGGCACTTTCGAAGCTAGGGCCGACGGCGCAGGTCGCGCCACTCGTCCAGCGCCTCGCGCTCTCGGAGCGACGCCACGGCGCCGGCATCGATGTCGAAGTCGTGCGACGCGTCCGAGCACCAGACGTTGGGGTGGCGCTCGAGCCACCGCCGCGCATCCCGTGCGCCGAGCTCGACCAACCGGTCCACATGCTCTTCGTCGAACAACAAGAACGACAACAACTCGCCACGGGACGGCGAGCGCCCGCCGCCGAGCAACCGCGACATGAACGGGTAGTCGGGTCGCAGCCAACCCTGCATCCCGGCGTAGCGGTCCTCGAAGACCTCGTCGGCGATCGCTGCGAGCTCACCGCGGCGCTCGGGTGCGACCAAGGCGTAGGAGATCTTCCTGTACGGCTTGCGGCCGCGAGCCGCGCGATACGCGTCGGCGGCGCCGCGGGGCCCGGGCGCGTGGGAGTCCACCACGAACGAGTTAATGGTGGCCAAACGGTGGAGGTCGTCGACGACCTGGTCCACCAACAAGCCGTCGATGATGTTGGCGGCGACGTCGGCCAGGCGGGGCGCGCCGACGCCGTCGGTCGGCACCTCGACCCGCGCGCGGAACGGCTGGAAGCCAATGACGACAACTCGGTCGGCGCCCAGGGCGAGCGCGGGCGCCACGGGACTGTTCAGCCGCGTTCCGCCGTCGACGTAATGGCCGGCGAGCGCGGCCGGATGCTCGATCTCCACCGGCGGAAACAGCATCGGGATCGCCGCGGACGCGCGCACGTGCTCGCTGTCGAGCATCGCGGGTACGTACTGCAACGGGTCGGCAGGACGCGACGGCGGGACGCGCCCGGCGCTGTCGACGAACGCCACCGGGCTGGACCGCGCCAGCGACGTCGCCACGACGCAGACCGCCTCGAGCACGCCGGTGCGGACGTTGCGATGCAGGTCGTCCCAGTCGATCCAGCGGTCGAGCGAGCGCTTCAACGGCGACGGATCCAGCAGGCCGGCCAGGCGGACGCCGGGCAGCTCGAGCGCCTCGCCGAGCATCCGCAGCGCCGTCAGCGGCAGGCCCGGCCCGACGACCGACCGGATCACGTCACCCTTGCGCAGGCCGCGCCAGTGCTCGATCAGCGACTGCACGACTGCGGCGGCTGGCTGGTCGGCGGTCGCGCCGAGCGCGGTCGCGTTGATCGCCCCGACGCTCGTCCCGCAGAGGATCACCGGCCGCTCGCCGCGCTCCTCCAGCAGCGGCAGGAGGACCGACAGCGCGCCGACCTCATAGGCCCCGCGCGCACCGCCGCCGGGCAGCACCAAAGCCACCCGTGGTGGTGCACCGCCGTTGCGGTGCGGCGTCGAGAACCGAGACCCGTCGGACATCCCACAGAGGGTGCAACGGGCGGAGCCTCGCGGCTACGGACCGGCGGTCCAGGATGGGGCGGCGGATGGGCGGTGAAAGGACGCGGGCGCGCCGTGGCCGAGCCGCGGCGCTCGCGGGACGACACGCTCATGAAAGGACGCGGGCGCGCCGTGGCTGAGGGCCTAACAGCGCGCCCGCGGAGTCCTTCGCCCTCCGTGACCGGAGGAGCGAGCGCGCCAGAATTGTTCCCCGATGCTGGCGCGCTGCCTGTGTCGAAGAGGGTGTCGACCATGCGAACACGCAGCTCAACAGAGCGCTCTTCGGCGTGGACGCGTGATCGACTCAGACCCGCAGCTCGCCCTCCAGGACGATCACGCAGTCGCCGGCGACCTGGACGCGATCGCCGACGATCGCGGTCTCCAGCCGACTCGGCCGGCCCATCTCGATGCCCTGGAGGACCGACGCCTCTGTCACTCCCGTGTGCTCATGCAGATACGCGCACAACGGCCCCGCGGCAGAGCCCGTCGCCGGGTCCTCCAGCACGTGATCGCGCTCGGCGAAGAACCCGCGCGCGCGAACGACATCCCGTCCGTCCTCAGACGGAACGAACACGTAGATCACCATCGTCTTGGTCTGCCGCTCGACCTCCTCGACCCGCAGCAGGTTCGGCCGCACGCGCTCCAGCGCGACCTGATCGCGGACCGGCACCATCAGATGGAAGATCCCGGTCGACACCGGCTGCACCGGCAGCTCAGCATGCGCGTCGGCCGGGCCGAGGCCGAGCGCGCCGAGGACCGGCGCCGCCTCGATCGCCTCGCCGAACACCGCCGGCTCCTGCAGCATGCTCGCGCGGGCGACGTCGCCCGCCAGCTCGACCTCGACCGGCTGCACGCCCGCCCCGGTCTGCTGCTCGTAGCGCGCCTCGCGGCGCCCCTCGGCGTGCGCCATCGCCACCGCCGCGCCCAGCGACGGATGGCCCGCGAACGGGATCTCCTCGACCATCGTGAAGATGCGGTTGCGGTAGTCGGCGCCGGCGACGGAGGCCGACTGCAGGAACGACGTCTCAGACTGCGCGGTCTCGCGCGCGACCGCGAGCATCGTCGCGGCGTCGAGCTCGTCGGCACCGTGGATGACCGCGAGGCCGTTGCCCGCCAGCGGCGTCGACGTGAAGACGTCGAGCCAGGTCAGCCGCCGAGCGGCGGCCATCAGCGATGCATCATCAGAAGTCGAAGTCCTTGGGGGGCTTCTGCTCGAACCAGAGCCGGTCGTGCTCCGGCGTCTCCTGCAGGAAGTCCGGCGTCTCCTCGAGGACGTCCTCTTCGCCCTCGGGCGCAGGCGCGGCCGGCGGCGGCGCCTCGTCTTCCTCGTCGTGGCCCAACGCATCGTCGAGCTCGGTCGCGGAGAACTCGCGCGTCTGCTGGTGGGCGAGCGGATCGCCGTGCGGCGGCGTCGCGCTCTCCTCCTCGGGCTCGGCGTACGGGCGGTCGTGCGTGCTCGGCGGCTCGGAGACGACGGGCCCATCCTCGTACTCGAGCGGCTCGTCCTCGTAGACGATCGGCTCGTCGTCATAGGCCACCGCGGGCTCGTCGAGGGCCGCGGGCTCATGGTCTGCGTAGGAGCCGTGCTCGGCCTCATCGGCCGCAGCCGGCTTCTCCTGCTCCGCCTCGCCGCGGGCGGGACCGAGCGCGTCGGCCTCCTCCTTGGCGATCTCGGAGGCGTCGGCACCCCGACGGCGCTTGAGATCGAGGTGCTCCCGGATGGCGTCATCCAACAGGCCCATGGTCGCCTTAGCGTAACGAGCACGGGAGCGGGACGGCGAGGCGCACGCCACGCGCCCGTCCGGCTGGGTCAGCCGGCGCTGATCGTGCGGTTCTTGCCGGCCCGTTTGGCCTGGTAGAGCGCCTCGTCGGCCGCCGCGACCAGCCCGCGGACATCACCGGCGGAGACCGGCAGCGCCGCGGCCCCGAAGCTGGCGGTCACGCGCAGCGGCTCGGCGCCATCGTCACCGAGGATCGGCAGCCGCAGCGCCTCGATCCCCTCGCGCACGCGCTCGGCGAGGTTGTGGGCGCCCGTGAGATCCGTGCCCGGGAGCACGACCGCGAGCTCCTCGCCGCCGTAGCGGGCGGGCTCGTCGATCTCGCGCGAGGACGCGCGCAGGATCTTGGCGACCTCGCGCAGGACGATGTCGCCCTGCTGGTGGCCGTAGTTGTCGTTGACGGCCTTGAAGTCGTCGATGTCGAGCATCACGAGGCCGAGCTCCTGGCCGAAGCGCTTGGAGCGCTCGACCTCGGCGGCCATCGTCTCCTGGAAGCGGCGGCGGTTGGAGAGGCCGGTCAGCTCGTCGGTAACCGCTTGGCGCTCGACGGTCTCGTGCAGGCCGACGTTCTCCACCGAGACGGCCGCCTGGCCGGCGAGGTAATGGAAGAGCTCGCGCTCGCGATGCGAGAACGGGCGCTCGGCGCGCCAGACGGAGATCAGGCCGGCGATGGTGTCGGCGTCGGCCCCGGCGGCCGGACCGGCGCGCAAGGGGTGCGCGAGCGCGTGGCCGCCGTCGACGTTGGCGAAGCACGGCTCGCCGATCGCGACGGCGCGGCGCTCGGCCTCGTCGGCGGCGGGGACGCGCGTGTCGCGCCCGACGCTCGTGACCTCGTCGCGCGCGGCGTCGGGATCGTCCTGCATGAGCGCGCGGCCGCCCTGGGCGTCGACGGCGTCGACGGCCGTCCGGACGACGATCTCCAGCAGGCCGTCGCGGTCGAGGCTTGAGGCGAACGTCTCACCAATCCGGCGCAGTGAGAGCTCCATCCGCAGCCGCTCCTGCCCGAGCTCCTCCATGCGGGCCTCGAGCTGGCGCGACATCTTGTTGAACTCCTCGCCGAGCTGGGCGAACTGGTCGCGGCCGCGGGTGTCGACCTCCGCCGAGAAGTCGCCCGCGCCGAGGCGCCGTGCGGCGCTGAGGAAGTCCTCGATCTGGCGGTTCAGCGAGCGCGAGACGACGATCGCCGAGACCAGCGCCAGCAGGAAAAAGCCGAGGAGCACGAGGCCGGCGACGAGCCGGCCCTGGCGGATGTCGTGCTCGGTGGTCGCCGTCGGCTCGAGGATGGAGACCTGGATCCGCTCGCCGAGGAAGCCGGGCGCGGTGAAGGAGGCGGCGCGGAAGCGACGGCCGTCGATCGTCACCTCGCCGGTGTGGTCGGGGAGCGCGACGCCGCCGGGCCGTGCGACCGTCGAGGCGATGACGCGGCCGTTGCGACGCACGATCGTCTCCATATGGGTCGTGCGAGTGACCAGTCGCGCGTAGGCCTGCGCACGCTCGACGGAGACCTGGAGATCGGCGACCGGCTTGCCGTTGGCGACGAGGCTGCGCGTGGCCGGGAAGGAGGCGGACGGGTCGCCGACGTCGGCCCAGACGGCGGTGTCGTGGGAGATGGCGATGCGCTTGGCGTCGGTGCTTGTGAGGAGGCGGCGCGCGACGGCCTGGATCTGGGTTCGGTTGGCGGTTCTCAGCGCGCGGGCGAGAGCCGGATCGCGACCGATCTGCGCCGCCACCCGATCGGCGCTCGCGCGCGCGTCGTAATAGAGGCCAATCGCCGCCTCCTGGCGCGCGGCGACCCGCGCATCTGCCTGCCCGTTCTCGCTCTCGCCGATCAGCCGAAAGACGATGAACGTGACCGCAACCATCGGCACGATGACGATGAGCACGAAGAACAGCCGCAGACGGGTGCGGAAGCTGGACAGCCGATCACGAAGATCGCCGATGAGGCCACGGTCAGACATCTCCCGCGCCGCAGCGTACCCAGGGATCGGCCCGGGTCCGCATGGCGTCCACCACCGTTCGATGGCGCCGATGGCTACAATCGACGATCCACCCGGGGCTATAGCTCAGTTGGGAGAGCGCCTGGATCGCACCCAGGAGGTCGCCGGTTCGAGCCCGGCTAGCTCCACTCGGGAAGAAGCCCCGCCGTTGCGGGGCTTCTTCGATTCTGGAGAGTGGTCGTTCGTGGCGTCGTTGGCCGATCGGGGAACCGAGAGGGAACGGGCTTCGCGGATGGCCTGCTCGGCGGAGACCTGCGGCTGGTCCTCGAGCTCGTCGATGACGTGGCCGTAGCGCGTGAGGGTCAGGCGGGCGTCGTGGCCGAGCTGGCGAGCGACGTAGATGACGCTGCGGCCTTCGTGGAGCAGCAGGCTCGCGAAGCTGTGGCGCAGCGTGTAGGGCGTCGCCTGGTCGATTTGGGCTGCCTTGCGTGCCGCGTAGAAGGAGCGCCGGCGCCAGGACTGGTAGGCGGGCTCGGTCCAGGGGACGGCGCGGTGGTTGGGGAACACGAGCGCATTCCCTGGCGGGCGACCGGAGGCGAGACGCCATTCCGTGAGGTCTGACCGGAGTGGCGCGAGGAGCCGGACGGTGCGGTGCGCGGTGGTCTTGGTGTCGGCGTCCTCGCCGAGCGAGAGTGCTCGCTCGATGAGCAGCGTGTTGTCGCGGATGTCGTCCCACTGGAGCGCGAGGGCTTCGCCGGGCCGGAGGCCGGCGTAGGCCAGGACGGAGAAGAGCGTGGCGTCGCGCTGGGAGGCCGCGACGCGCATCCGCTCGACGGCGGCCGGTGCGAGCGGTCGGGTCTCCTTGCGCCGCGGCAGCCGCGCCCGGCGGACGAGGCGAACCGGGTTGGCGGCAATGCGCTCGGCTTCGACGGCGCGTTGGAGGATCGAGCCGAGCAGGTCGAGAGCGTGGCGGACCGCGGTGGGTCCGGCGCCGGCGGCGAGGCGGTCGGCCTGCCAGCGCGAGATCGTCTCGGCCCGGATCTCTCGCAGTTGGAGCGGGCCGAGCGTCGGCGCGATGTGATGGTCGTAGAGCGAGGCGTAGTGCTTGCGCGTCTTGGGCGCGAGCGTGACGCCGTGCGCTGGCGCCCAGGTCTGGGTGACGAACTCGTCAAGCGTCTCGCGGCCGCCGTCCAGGGAACCAAGAACACCAAGTTCCCTCCGTCGCGACACCTCGATGTCAAAGCGCTCCGCATCGCCCTTGCGACCGAAGCTGCGCGACCGGTTCCGGTCTCCCTCCCGATACCGGACCACCCACTTCGCACCTTTGCGATGCACGCTCACGACAGGAGTCGATGCTACGCCGACCGGCGGGGCCGGTCGTCGATCTGGGCGAAGGATGTTGCGAGCGGGGAACGGTTGCGGTCGAATCGACGGGTCGTTCGTGACACGTCGCCGGCGGGGTGCGTCCAGGCATCGACGGCGTCGGTGGCGATGTACCAGCGTGACCCGCGCTTGACCGCGCGGAGTTCCCCCCGAACGATCGCGTTGCGGACGACGCGCTCGGTGACGCCGAGGGTCGTTGCCAGCGTCGCGACGGTGTATGCGGGCGCCGCCGGTTCCGCACCGGCACCGACGAGCCGCCGCAGCGCAGCCAGCGCGTCGGGATCGGACGCGATCTGCGACAGGAACTCCGCCGCGCTCGGAGGGTCGAAGGACACGTCTTCCTAGTCGACGAGCCGGCCGAAACCCCCCTCCCCCAATCGCGCCGCCAGAGGCCGCACTCAGGGGAGTGCAACTGTGTGCCTGTCCTGGCGGCTCGCTGAATCAGGGCCGAAACGGTGCTCGTCGGCGGTGGCCGAGGCACTCGATACGGTGGCTGACGATGCCGGGTCCGATGTCGCTGCTGCGATCAATCGAAGTGGTCGTCGTCGAGGAGCCGCAGCGGCTGTATCGGGTGAGTCGTGCGCGGGACGACGAGCGGTTCGCCGAGGCGTTGCGGTCGCACTACGAGCAGGGTCTGCCGCCTCGCGGCCCCGAGGACCGCGCAGCGGTCATCCACATGGCGCTCTCGATGTTCGCCTCGGCCGACGTGGCGGCCCAGCTCGCGGGCCGCGTCCCAAAGCTCGGCGGGCACGTCGCCACGATCGATCTGTTTCCCGGGCTCGGTCTCTGCGTCGCGAAGACCGGTGGCCCGGCGCACTGGTCGGTCTGGGGCCGACCGCTTCAGCTTGCGAGTTGCGTGACCGATGTTGTGAAAGTCAGCAGCTGACCTCTACCCTTGGCGTTGCAGCGATGACCTACTCGATCTTCGACAGCACCGGGAACCTCGTCGACGCGTTCAACGACCGCGCCGCCGCTCTCGACTGCCTCGCAGGCATCGCCCAAGCCGAACCGCAGTCCGCGAGCGAGGTCTTCCTCATCGCTCAGGACGACGACGGCAACACGGTCGGCGAGACGGTGTACGCGTCGTCGGTGTCCGTGCCGGCCTGAACCAGGCGCCGAAGGCGACCGGTCCCGCGATGACCATCGCGACCGATCAGTGCCGCCGCACTCGTCGCCATAGGCGAACGAGTTGGCGCTCGCGCGCCGGCGGCTGCCGCTCTGCGGGCTCATCTCGCTCGTCGACCGGGGCAAAGAACGCCTGGGTATCCGCGAGGTCGCGGGCCTTGACTGCTCGGATCTCGTCTTCGGACCAGGTTGCCGCCCACACGACCTCGTTGTGGTCGATGAAGTAGTGCGAGCGGCACGCAAGACTCCAATTGCCCACCGACGGGCGCAACGTGACGCTCTCCCCGTTGTAAGACATCGACCACCGTGTCGGGTGAAACGGCGTGACGACCTCGTGGCCGCAGCCGCATGCGCACAAATGCAAAGCCGTCGCGAACGCCGTCGAGACGTACAGGGAGCCGGGCTGCAGTTGCCCCGGGATCTCCTCGACGAAGACTGGCTCCAGGCGATCAGTTCGCATCAGCGCGATCCTCGTTCAAGAGGTGGTTGCCGTCGATGGTGTAAAGGCTGTGGTGCTCGCCTTCCAGGTCGCGGTAGAACCCGTATAGGCGCTTGAACCGGACGACGGCCAGGCATGCGTTGAGCGCGTTGAGCTCCGCAACCTGGATGTTGC
Source organism: uncultured Conexibacteraceae bacterium (assembly GCA_963836485.1). Classification (GTDB taxonomy): domain Bacteria; phylum Actinomycetota; class Thermoleophilia; order Solirubrobacterales; family Solirubrobacteraceae; genus Baekduia. The sequence continues at coordinate 549,660 of CAWIJS010000008.1, forward strand.
GCGCGTACTCGTTTCCGTCGTCGTCGGGGTCGTCGAACGAAATGCGACCGTGCTGCCAGACGTGCTCGCGCTGCTCGGGGGTGCTGGTGGTCACGCGCAGAATGCCGCCGATCGAGCCGTCGTGTTCGTCGAGCCCCATGCCAACGTCGATAAAGGCGATCCCGGCCTGTTGGAGGTGCTCGATGATTGCTCGCTTGTCCGGACCGCCGTCCATGCACAGAAACACGAAGTTCATGTCGGTTAGCTCGCGGGCGTTGGTAGCCGTGAGTCGAACCGGGTGGGGGACGACGTTGCGGCGCATCCGATCGTAGATTTCGGCGAAGTAGTGGACCTTCAGCGGCTGCTGCTGCAACCGCTGCAACGACGCCGCTCCAGGCGCTCGGAACGCGTTGTGGTTGAGGAGCACGTCGTCGTCGTAGAGGTGGAGTTCCTCGACGGGGGTCTTGGCCAGTAGATCCAGCACGTAGGAGCCTGTGCCGCCCACCCCAACCAACGCGACTCTTGGCAGGTGCAGCTTGGTGTTGGCCATTACGATCCCGGCACGAGCCGAGGCGCTGTCGAGGTAACGAAACGGAGACTCGCCCTCCTGTGTCTGCACCGGCGCGAACGTCGCGGCCGTCGCCGACGGATCCACGACCTGGGCCTCATGGCTGAGGATGCGGATGTAGCTGGTGAACTGGGCGTAGTAGTCGGCGTAGCGGCCAGCGGGCAAAGGCTTGCTAGAGAAGCGGTACTGGACAAGCAAGTCCGGCGCCAACTGCTGCTGGACGCAGCCAGCGTCGATGCGGCTGATCGGCGTGCGGTCATGGTGACAGGGCATCGCACCCTGCCACCAGACCGTGTGGTCGGGCGGAGGCCCGGTCCGATCACCGGAGGTGGTCAACGCGATGGCCATCAGGCCACGCTGGACCTGCCGGTCAGCGTTGAGGTAGGGCACGTTCGCAACGACCACGTAGCCGTCGCGAACGTCGATCTCGAAGCCCTCCTCGCGCAGCCTGGCCAGGTCCGGGCTACGAGCGATTGGTGGAATCGACATTGAAAATCATGTTCTCCTTGACCTTGACGCCGTCGCCGCCGTCGACCATCGAGCCCTCCGGCTTGTCGCCGTGCCCGCGCCGGTAGGTGATCGTGAAGACGATGTCCGGGCCCGTCGGCTTGCCGGAAAGCGCGACGACCTCGTCGAAGCTCAGCGTCTTCTCGGCCGTCTGCACGCGTCGGCCGTTGATGACGATCGTGACCTCGTGGCCCTTGTTCTTGTCCTGCTCGGTGTCCTGCTTCGTGGCGTCCATCGGAAACCTCCGTCGTGCCGAGTACGGCGGCCAGGACCGCCCTTGCAAGTTCAATGTAGCAGCCGCCGCAGCCGTATCGCAACTGCATTCGCATGCGCACTACGGCAGAGGCGGTCGCTTGATCGCTACGGCGCCGTCTGCGACCATGGCAGTTGATGGCCGACCAACGACCAGGAGAGCTGGGAGCCAATCTCCGCGAGCTGCGGGCAACGCAGGGGCTATCCCTGCGGCAGCTGGAACGCGATTCGGGCATCAACAACGCCTACCTCAGCCAGCTCGAACGCGGCGACGTCACGCAGCCCACACCGTCGATGCTCGCGCGCCTGGCCGAGGCCTACGGCGTGCCGATCCAGACGTTGATGGGCTGGGCGGGCTACGCGACGTCAAGCGAGGCCCTGACGCCCCCGCAGGCCAAGGCGTTGAACTACTTCGGCGACGCCTCCGACGAAGAGATCGAGGCGCTCCGAGCGATCCTGACCGCGTTACGAGCGCAAGGTCCCACATTCTCGGCGCCCCATCACACCGATCGGCTGCTGACCGTCGAAGAACGTCAGGTCATTCGCGATTACTCAATGGCGCTGCTCCATGAGGCCGGCGCAGTCGGCACCTTTCCTACACCGCTTGACGACTTGATGTCAGTGGCCAAGCTGGTCTACGCAGGCGAGATCACGCTCTCGCTCGGCGAACGCCGCTCTCTCGCTCGGCGCTTCGGCGACAAATTTGAGCGAGCGATGCGTCACCTGCAGGGCATGATCAGCTTCGAACAGAACGCTGTATGGCTAGCCGCCGACCTATACCCAAGTAAGAAACGCTTCGTGCACGCCCACGAGTTGGGCCACCACATCTTGCCGGTTCACCGTCAACTGGCCTACCTGGATAACTGGGAAACGATGGACGGCTCCCTCCGCGACGCCTGTGAGCGCGAAGCGAACCAAGCCGCCATCGACTTGCTCGCACAGGGCGACCGTCTCCGCGAGATAGCCGACGACTCGCGGCTAGGCCTTTCGCTACTACAGAAACTGTCCTTGGAGACCGAAATCTCGCTCGTGGCGACCGCGCGCTACATCTGTGAGGAAAGTCGCCGGCCCCGCTGCGCGGTCATCTCCTACCGCGCCCGGTCTACTCGCCAGCTGATGCCCCGCCACCTGTATCCGTCCGTCGACTTTGAACGCCGATTCCGCTGGAAGGACGGGCGGACCCCGGACTTCGACCTGGCCGAGAGTTTGCGCATCGCCGCTTCCAGCGGCGAAACAATCCCGTTGAGGGTCAATGACGTGCGCGGCCGCACGGTCGAGCTGCGCTGCGAAGCTCTCGACACGCCCTACGCCCGCATTGGCCTATTGCGAAAGCCTGCGGCCAAGCCAGTCGCAACGGTGTTGCCGGGCCTCCGCTAGCTCGGCGCATTGCGTGGGGCGCCGCAAGGTCGGCCTCCTGCGGAGATGCATGCGCTTACTGCGCCGCTTACCAGACGAGCAGTATCGCTGCCCTGAAAAGAACGTTGATGCGGTCGTCACCCATCGCATCCCGGTCCCGTGTGGGTAGGTCAGCTCACGGCTGAGATTGCCGCCCGCACGTTGCGGGCGAGCGCCGACCGCGGTGCTGGAGGTCGGCAGCCAGCATTGATGCGATTGCCTGAATTCGCGTGTCGCGCCGTGACAGCGGCGCGCGTACCGCTCAGCTCGACGCAGACGGTCACATCTGTCTTCCCCGCTCCAGCCCCGCGCCAGCATGCCTCGTGCACTGGATGATGCTCGTCCGTTCGAGTCCATGCCCGCGCTTGCGCAGGGAGCTGACCGAGCGCTGCGTCGAATTCAAGCGCAGTCCTATATCGGTCCGCAGGGTTACTCGACATCGCCTTGGCCACCCGCTGTGAAAGAGCTATAGAAACGTGGGGCGCGACGTCTCGCAGCGCCGCGTTTCTCGTCCACGCGGCGTACTGCCCGACGAGCAGCGCATAGAGCGTGGCGCCCAGGGAATAGACGTCTGAACCGATGGAAGTCGGTCCGCCAGCGGCGACTTCGGGCGCCGTCGTCACAGGAGTGCCATGAGGCGGGGCGTGGCCGGCTGCATCCATCAAGTGCGCAATGCCGAAGTCACCGAGCTGCGCCTCGCCCGCTGCATCGAGAAACAAGTTTGCGGGCTTGATGTCCCGATGCACCATCCCGGCGCCGTGCGTGCGAGCAGCGCCCCGAGCCGCGGCTCGTATCCACCGAACTGCTTCACTCGGCGTGACGCCGATCGGATCCATCGCTTTGTCGGTCGATCCGCCCCGTGCCAGTTCGGTGACCAGATACGGAACACCCGCATCGAAGTCCGCATTCCAGATCGGCAGGATGTACGGGCTTGCCAGCCGCGTGAGCACCTCTGCCTCATGCCAGGTACTTCCGACGCCGGAAGCCGCGTTCAAGAACTTGAGCGCGAGGGTCGCGCTTTGGTGTCGATCGAGAACCTCGTAGACCTCTCCGTAAGACCCATTGCCAAGAAAGCCCAGGATCTCGTAGCGGGCACTGATCAGTGTCCCTATCGACTTGGTCACGAGCGCAGACTACGGTGAGGGCATGCGTTCTGCAGGCGTCGCCGTTCACATGGGACAGAAGAAACGCCCCGCAGCAGCGGTCGTCGTCCTCGAGGGGCGTTGGGGAAGCGCGACGCTCGTTACATGGTTTGCGCTTACGAGCACGACCGACGACCTCGCGACCCAGCTTCGAGATCTATCGGCGGGTCTGCGCTCCGGACTGTCCGGCGCGTCCATCGATCGCGTAGTCGTGCGCCGGGCCGACACACCGCGTGCGTCCAATCAAGAGGGGCCGCGTCTCCGGCTTCTCGCCGAAGGCGCCCTCGGAGCCGCCGCCAAGGAGCTTCTCGACGACGTGGTGATCCTGAAGGCGCGCGAGATAGCGCTTCGTACGCCTGCCGGAACGAAGGATGCGCTGACCGCCATCGCCAAGACAGAACTGCCCGATGCGCCTTCTGAGGCCGCGGAGGCGGCGTTAGCTGGGCTAACGATCTAGTCGTAGCCAGGTAGGTCGATCGGCGTCGCTGGAGCAAGCAACTGCGAAACGAGCTCTGATTGCTGTTCTAGGACGCTGAGCATTTGTCGTACGGCCTCCCCCACGTCGCGGCTCATGGCGTTGATTCGCACTGCGGCATCACGGAGCGTTGCTGCCTCAGCTCGGTAGCGATCTCGCTCGCGTTCTACCGCATCGAGGGCCTTCGTCACGGCGTCTCGCTCCGTTTGAAGTTCCCTGACGGTCAAAGCAATAGCGTCGAGGCGACCCAGCACGTCGTTGGGGACAGTGGACGGCTCATGAGTGTCCCTACCACGACTCGCCGCATAGCTTCGCACGCTCGCAACCTCAATATCCCAACGCCCCGAATCGCGTCTTCGTGCCTGCAACCGGCCGTCGCGGACGCAGTTGCGGACGGTCTGTGACGTCACGCCGAGCCACGATGCCGCTTCGCTGCAAGGGATGTATTTCGACTCGGCCAATGACTTTGCGGTGGTTTGCAAGGTTTTGCGGGGCGTCCGAGAAGCAGCATATGCTCGGTCGCATGTTTGACAAAGTCTTGCAAAACGCCGATGAGATCACGGCTTCTGCAACGTCCGGCCCGATTCTGCGTTCCGTGCGCGCCGCACATGAGGAAACAGCGACGCTCTTGGGCCAGGATCGTCTAGCCGTGGCCGCCGAGGCGATTTCGGACTATGCGGCAGAGCGCGGCTTTGCAAAGGTCTACGGCTGTTCAGTGGCCGGTCACACGCTCGTCGGAGCTGCGGCGCTGACCTCCACGTTGCTTGAGCCGTGGCGCCCAGGCTCGATCGCGCCGGTACTTCTGGTGGACGGTGTCGTCGCCGGTCTCGCTGGCATCAACGCAGCCGCCGAGGCAGCGCTCCGCAGTGGGGCAACCCGGGTTGAAGTAGTGCTCCTTGGGACAGTCGGACAAGACACTGAGTTGCAGAGCGCCCATCCAGTGCACGTGATCGACTATGCGACCGCAGTGGTTGTGTAGTCCCGACTGTCCCGACACCAGGGAACCGAGAGGGAACAGTAGGGGAACACGAGCGACCGCGACGGTCGCCGGCCGCCCCGGCCTTGGCTCTAGGACAGCCTCCCCTGACCATCCGCGTCCTCCAGCGACCCAATGTCATTGCATCGCACCCAGGAGGTCGGGGGTTCGAGTCCCCCTAGCTGTAAGTCTGTGATGAGTCGGGACATGTGTCTCTGATGAGTCGCGTCATGAGTCTCGGTTTTGAGAGCCCGGCCATCGGCCGGGCTCTTTGTTTTGGTTGCGCCAGTAGCTCTTGCCGGGCTGGATGAGGTGGACGGAGAGGACCTCGCCGGTCGTGAGGCTCACGACGGTGACGTGGGTGTCGTCGCTGAACGCCAGGACGCGTTTGCGGGCGTGCGCAGCGCCGGTGCCGAGGTGGTGCATCTTTCCGGCGCGTCTGAGGCTCATCTTGCCCTTGGCGTCGAGGCGGTCGTAGCGCAGCCGGTAGTGCTGTTTGGCGTGTGGGCCGGCGGGGGCTGCTTTGGGTGCGGTGCGATAGGCGTGACCTGGTGTGTGGCGATCCAGCGCGCGGTGGGGACGCTGCTCGTTGTAGTGGTCGCGGAACTCGTCGAGCTGGCGTTGCAGTTGCGGGCTGCTGGTAGCGCTCGGTCTGGCATTCAGCCAGCGCTGCAGGGTCTGATGAAACCGTTCGATCTTGCCCTGAGTCTGTGGGTGGCCGGGAGAGCCGTTTTTCTGGCGGATCCCGAGCAGCTGCAAGAGGTATTCAAAGGCGTTGCGCCCGCCGGTAAAGCGCGACATGTAGACGCTGCCGTTGTCGGTCAGCGTCGCGACCGGCCTCCCCTGTCGCTCGACGAGATCGAGTAACACGGCCACCACATCCTCGCCGGTAACGGGCGTGTGCACGGTCGCTGAGAGCAGGTATCGGGAGTGGTCATCAAGCCAGCCGAGGACCTCGACGCCGGTGCCGTCGGCCAGGCGCCAGTGCATGAAGTCTGATTGCCACATCTCGTTGGGCTGATCGGCTTCAAAGCGGATGTAGGAGCTTCTGGGCCGTTTGCGTGGCTGCGGGGTGATCAACCCGGCTTGGTACAAGATCCTGCGGATCGTCGAGGTCGACAGCGCTCGCAAGCCCTCGCGCTGCAGGTGCCAGGCGATCGTCATCGGCCCGGCGTCAAGACCGTCGGCGGTCAGCTGGGACCGCAGCTCGATCACCCGCTCGCAAAGCTCATCAGACGCTGCGATCGGCGTCGTCTTCGGACGGCGCGAGCGCGGCTCCAGCGCGTCGAGGCCACCATCGCGGTAGCGAGCCAACAGGCGATGAAGATGCCGGCGAGAGAACCCGTACTCGGCTGCAGCATCAGTGACCGAGGACTGGCCAGAGGCGACCTTGAGCACAGCAACACGAGCACGAGACATGCCCGCCAACCAACCCCATGACGCCGCGCGCCGCGTGGTTGCCGTTTCGGCGTCGCCCTACGGGCTCCGCCTCAACAGCAACCACAGACCTCTCACCCCAGGGTGTGACCCATGTCCCGACTCATGAGCGACCCATCACCTGAGACATATGTCCTGAACCCAGACACCCCTAGCTCCATCGTCACGGAACCCCTGCTAGCGCGGGGGTTCCGTCGTTGTGGGGGCGGGCCTGAATCGGTAGCTATCGGCGGCGTTTTCAGGCACTACCGGGGCGCCGACGGGTGCAACGGGATTGGGGTGACGCCGTTGTTGCGGGTCGAGGCGAGCGCAACGCCGTGGGCTTCGGCGAGCACCTCGATCGGATCGATCGGGATGCGTTCGATCGGACGCATCCCGCCAAAACGATTGGGATCGCGGCTCATCAACCAGCGGGCGATGCGCTCAGGCTCCAGCCCACCGTCGAGGAGCGTCTTTGCGGTGCTCCGGAGATCGTCGAGGACAATGTCGGCGTCGGGACGTGGGGTGGCGGCGCCGGTCGACCAATTTCGGACACTAGCAACCGAGGAGCGAGCGGCGGTCGCGACCGCCGACGGTGCGAGCCCTATGGCTAGGAGTGCTTGCACCCGCTCGCTATTGGTAGCGGTTGGCGCCAAGTTCTGCTCAAGCTCTTCGTCGCTCATGGTGCTTTCATTCCAATCGAGTCTCAACGGCCCTATCGGTAGGGCTGCCTTACGGCTAAAGACCTTAGCGTCGCATCGGACAGATTGCTCACTCGTCGTTAATCCCTGGTAAATCGGGGTTTCATAACTCTTGATTACCTCAGCACCAGACCTGTATCCAGCTCGGTCGAGCACAAATAGAACGGAATTAGCAGTCAATTCGTCGGTAATTCTCCGCGCAAATAGTTCGGCCCGATCGCGAGGCCTGATAGGCTTCGGCCGTGTTTCCAACCACCTTGGGGGGTGCGCGTAGAGATGGCGGACGATAAGCTGAGAAGCAGTTGGCGTGAGGGCGAGGATCCGGAGGGGGCAGGGTTCCACGCCAGGCAGCAGGCCAACCGGCTCTTCACGGATGAGCTCGCGTTCGAGGAGAAGCTGGAGATCCTTCGCGACATCCACGGACCGCTCGTCGACGGACCCGGGCGGGATCCGGCGTACTTCGTGCGCATCACCACGGCCTTGATGCTCGAGTGGCGCGCGATCGAGGGCGGCACCGAGACGACCGTCGAGGAGCGCGTCCTGCGACGGGTCGAACTGGCGCTCTTCCGCGCCCGAGGACTTCATTGCGGCGGCGATAGCTACCACGCTCTTCGTGAGGCACTTGCCGCCCACTCCCAGCTCGAGGGCTACGCGGGCGGCCGCCAGGAGTTGCTGCAGCGCCTGGCTGGCCAGGAGCCCGATATCGCCGCGCGCGCCCTCATCGCAGTCCTCGGGATCTTCGCGGCCGCCCTGAAGCGCCACATCAAAGACCCGCAGGACCCGACGCGGCTGTACTGGATCGGCGAGTTCCGCACCCTGCTGGACCACTACATGCCGGGTCTTGACCCCCGCCGAGCGATCGTCTACCCGCACGCCGACGCACTCGTCCAGGTCCTCTACCTCTTGGCCGAGCAGGGCGACCCGGCCGACGCCGCGCGTATTCAGGCCCTCAAGGCCTTCGACGACCGCGTCCGGCCCAAGGACCACCGCGGTAGCCTGACCATCCCGTTGCGTGACGCTGCGATCGCACGGTTCGAGGGCGACCTCGCGGGCTTCGCTTCCCGGTCCAAGGAGGCCATCTCCGGCCTAGAGTCCAACGGGTTGCTCCGTCATCTCGACATAGTGGTCGGCGAGGGCTACGCGGACCCGACGGCGGACGAGCCCGACGAGGCGGACGACGACGTCAGCTGATCTCGCAACCTCACAAGTCGACCGGATCGCGCCCGATGAGCCTCAAGCGCAGCCGGTCGTCGTCCGGCACCGGTTCGTGGGCGTCCACGCAGGCCTCGGCGCCGACGAACAGCGCCATGCTGCGCCGTTCCGGGTCTTGCGCAGAGCGCCAGGCGACGCCGTCAATCGGCCTTCCATCCTCGTCGCGGAACAGCAGCCTTAGGTACTCGCCGACGACCTGGGTCGGGACGTAGTCGATGTGCACGCGGTCGTCGTGCGCGACCTTTGCGCGCACGTCGAGATGGAACGCCGACAGGAACGCAAGGCCTGGCCGTTGGGTCAGCGCCTCGCGGGTCTCGTCGAACAGGCTCGGGAGCGGTGGGATCCGCGACAGGTCAACGATCCGCGCGGGCGCGAGGGTCTCGAAGGTCGCCGCAGTCGCTGCCCGCACCTGCGGGTCGATCGCTTCGGCCAGCGCCGTGCGCACCTCGTCGGCACCGTAGAAAACGGCGATGCCGGCAGGGCTCATCCGCCCCTGCCTCGCCAGCGCGGGCGGCGGCGTCCCGAGCTCTGCGGCGTTCTTAGGCTCCTCGCCCGGCGCGTGGCGCCGGATTCGCGCGAGCCGATGTCCTGCAGCGAGGTCGGCCACCAGCGCGAAGCGGTGCACGAGCGCGCCGAGCTCGTGCAACATCGCGGCACCCCGAAGGAGTGGAGCGACCCGATCGTTGAGCGGCTGTTGCTCGTTTAGCGCCCAGAACAGGAACCGCGCCCGGTGCTTGGTGGTGTCCTTGAACAGCGACCAGCTCAGCGACAGCGTGTCCTTCTCGCGCAAGCCAGCCTGGTCGCGTGCAGCCCACGTCGCGGCAACGAACATCCGCAGGACGAACGCCGAGAAGGCCTGCGACCCGAGCGGAAGCTGACCCTCCTGCTCCAGCAGCTCCTCGGTCGTCATCAGCACCCACGACCACGCAGGCTCGTAGAACGCCTCGTCCGCCGACCGCTCGCGCATCAGCTCGTCGGGGTCGGCCCATCCGCGCTTCAGACACCGGTCGATGTGGGCGACCACCACCTCGACGAGCGCCGCCGACATCTCCGTGGTCTCACGATCGCAGAAGTCGCAGCGCCACCCATCGAGGTGTCCTCGCACTGTCAGGCGCAATGCGTCGTCTCCCACGCACAGCTCGCAGACCCGGCGCAGCTGGAGGCGATCAGCAGCAGGATCCATCAAGGGACTAGAGATCCAGGAGCCAGATCAACGGTCGCATCGCCTGATCAAGCATCCGGTCCAGACGGCCCGAGTGCCCACTCGGGAGACGTCGCGCAAGTTGCAACAACACGGCGCAGTTGATCGCCAGCGCCGTCAGGCCCCCCCAGACGAGCCACAGCACGGTGGTCGGATTGTGTCCATCGCCGGTCCGGCTCAACGCAAGTCCGATCGCAGCCACGAAGACGCACGCCGAACTCAACAACAGGGCGCGGCGAGCAAGATTGAGCATCCGGATGGTGAGCTTGTGGTCTTCGGCTCTTCCGACGATCGCGGCCACGATTCCAGGGACGATGAGCAGCAGCGACGGCACGACGCCCTGATGCTCGACCACCGCACCGAGCGCGACGAGGAACGTCAGGAGCAGCGCAGCGATCGCCGTGGCGACCCACGCCGCCGCCGACACGAATCCCTCCCGCTGAACGCGCATCTCGACGTCGACTTCAGCCCGGTCGGTGACACTGGCGTCAGGCGCGTACAGATGGGTGCGTGTGCCTCGTCGCACCAGTGCCGCGGTCTGCTCATGCTCGGGGTCTTGGCGGCGTCGCCGGTAAGGCGCGCGCTCGCCAGCCGGGCTGAGTGCGTCGAGAAAGCCGTATTCGCGCATCGTCGTGTCCACGAGCTCGAGCCCAGGCGGTGCTTCGAGTTCGAAGTGGTAGGTGCCCCCCACGATGAAGGGGGAGTCGATCAGCACCCGGTAAGGACGCAATCCTCCGCGCGCCCGGCCGGCATCGCTGACTTTTGGGGTCCGGTTGAGCACCCGCTCGTCGTAGGACAGCTTGACGATGCGACGCCGGCCGTCTCCGGCCGGGACCTCGACCATGACGACCGAGTGATCCGCAAGTGCCAGCGCGAGCCACAGAAACCGATCGTCGTTGAACAGCGCGACTTCCAGCGGATCGTCGCCTGGGTTGAGGAACCGCCGAACGGCGAAGCCAGCCGGCACGGGCGGCCCCGTCGCGACCTGCTTCAGCAGACCATCGACCGCTGGGGGCAGAGCATCGTCCTTGGCCATCAACTTCTCGGCGACCGCAGCGCGGGTTGCAGCGTGTCGGAGCGCCTCCAGGCTGACGGCCGCGTTCTGCTCCCGGGTCATGAGCGCCATCGCGGTGCCGGCCTGATCGCGCATGTCGAAGTTGACGTAGGCCGGTGGCGACTTGCGCATCAGCGTGATCGGCACGGCGAACAGCGGCTTGCCGCGCTCATAACGATGCGGTTGCAGCTCAGCGGGAAGCTCGTAGTCAATGCTGATCTGGCGCCGAAACCAGAGGTCGTCCAAGATACGGACGGTCTCTTTGCGCCGATGCACCCATGCGGGGTCGTCGAAGAGCAACTGAGCGGCGCTTCGACCGAGAGCCGAGATGTAGGGCGGTGCGAGCGGAGGCATCGAGCGGGGTCTAGGCAGACGCAACCCCGCGCCCGCGAAAGCGTTTCTTACCAGACTGCGACGCTTAGCGACAAGTCCTCGTGAAGCATCAGGACCCCGCGGGCCGCTGGCGACGGCTGGGCGACCCGCCATTGCCATTTCTGTTCGCGTGGAGCGCTAGCAGCCGTTTCAGCTCGTCTCCCTCGGCATCCAGCACATCTTGGGCCGATGGCCCCGTCCGCCCGACGTACCACATGGGGTCGGGCGTCTCACCAGAGGCGATCCGGCGGCGAACGTCGCCCGGGAGCTCCGGTGCGTCGGCCGCCTCGGGAACAGCGTCCCCATTCCCGTTCCCATTCGCGTGGGAACTGTTGCCATCCTGACGCTGCGCGGCGCTGACGTGCTCAGACATAGAGAAAGGTTCCGTGCCTCCAGGTAGCAGGGATACCGAGTCCCGGGCCGCGAAAACCATAAACGATGAGAGCGGGCCCGGACGACGAAGCACGCGACAAAGCCGGATCGAGCGCCGCCTTTCCGGCAAGGCAACGCCCATCACCATCGCGACCGTCACGGTAGAGTTCGCTGGACACGAGGTTAATTGAGTCAATCAATACGTCAATCCTTGAGTATCTGAATGACACTATGGTGGCCCCATCGGACGACATTCCTTTCCTCACCGCCAGTGACCTATGCCGACTGGCCGGGATCAAGCGCCCACGATGGGCGAAATGGGCCGACGACGGCCACGTGCGCAAGGGGTCGCGCGGCAAGTGCTACACCGTCGCGGACGTCGTGGAGCTGGTCGGATTCACCGAGTTGGTCAAGGCCCTGGAATATGAGGACGGGGTTCTGGCCTGGGCCAGCGTCCGCGAACCGCTCCGCGAGGCGCTTGGAAGTGGTCCCAGGCTGGTCCTGGTGGACCAGCGTCAGCGCAGCGGTCGGCTGCTAGGGCAACTCACCGACGTAGGACAGGCGATGCAGATCGGCAATCCGTCAGTTCTGCTCGATCTTGGTGCAACCGTCGACGCGGCTTTGGAAACGTGCCGGCGGATGCAGGACCATCGCCAGCACCGTCCTGCAGCCCTCGTCGATGAGGCGGTGCGACCCCTGCGCGCCGTCCCGCGGGAAGACCGCCGGAGCTAACAGCGGACCCCCATCAAATGGACGCCGCGCGCACGCCGTTGCGAAACAGTTCGAGCACCTGCGGGTCTGCCTGGGCCCGCTCGGGATGGTCCATGAGCCCTAGCGCCAGGCCGTCAGGGGATGTCACGCCGGCAATGTCGTCGGCCGAGCCATCGGGATTGCGACCGCCGGGATAGGCGAGCGCGGGCTTCCACCCCTCGCGGGAGCCGAGCTCGAGCCGCCCTTCGCCATGCGCGCACGGAAAAGTCAGGGTCTCACCTCCCAGACCGGCCAGCCACGGGCTCGAGTTGTCCGATGCGACGACATGCGGCTGACGCGGCTCATCGTAGAACGTGCCGTTCGCGTTGATCCTGAGCGTGAGCTCTCCGAAGACGCCGGCGCGCGCTGCGATCTGAAACCCGTTGCAGATGCACAGCATCAGCCGTTCCCGGCATTCGGCGAACTGATCGGCCAAGCTGGCCTTCAGAAACTGGGCGGCGACGTTTCCCGCACCGACGTGGTCACCGAACGAGAAGCCACCCGGCAGGCACACGATGTCCGCGTCTGACAGCCGGCTTCGCCCCCTGAGCAAGTCCTCCAGGAACACCAGCTCCGCCCGAGCCCCGGCGGCCACAAACGCACGCGAGGTCTCGAATTGGCAGTTCGTCCCCGGGGTGTAGAGCACGTTCACCCGGACGCTCATGCGAGGTTCGCCTCCCATCTCGTTTCCCAGTCCTCGACGGACCGGCCCAGGAGCTCATGCTCACCCATGAGCACCTTCGGGCCCCCTTCGACCACGCGGCCGACGACCCGCGGCTCGAGCGCCGCATCCAGGCGCCGCAGATCCGCCTCCGCGATCTCGATCACCGCTGCGCAACGGTGCTCAGCGAGCAGATCTGCCGAATTTCCGGCGGCGCTTACCGTGGGATCAACCTCGGCCCCTAACCCACTCGCCAGAGCACCCAGGAGAAGACAGGCCAGCACTCCGCCAGAGCCAATGGGCCTTGCGCTGACGATCATCTCGCGCGACCTGGCCAACACGCTGAGGAATCGGCGATAGGACGAGAGGTCGAGCACGTCACAGGACGCCGCCGGCAAATCGAGGACACGTGCGCCTGCGGTCGCCACCGTCGAGGACGTCTCCGGCCCGATGCGCACAAGCAGGTTGCCGGCTTGGCGCCACTCGTTCCGACACGCCAACTGCTCGTCGGGGAGCTTTCCGACGGCCGAAAAGAAGACAGATGGCGGAACGCTGATCACCCCTTCGGGCGTTACCACGGAGCCCGCGCTCGAGTCCTTGCCGGAGATCACAGGTGTCCCGAGCACATCGACCAGCCGGCACACCTCGTCCACCATCTCCACCAGCCAGCCGAATCCCGTCTCGCTTAGGTGCGGGGTGTAGAAGTTGTCGCACAGGCAAACGTCCTCGATCGCGGCACCCGCCAGCACCTGAGCGAGGACCGCGCGCAAGAACATCTGCCGTGTCGCACGCACGGGGTGCGCCTCGAAGAGCCACGGATCGTAGGCCGTGGTGAACACAACGGCGGCCGACGACCCTGGCACAGGCGTGCCAAGCCAAAAGCTGGTGGGGACATGCCACGGACCCGCGCCCGGACCGTAGGCCGTGTGCCCCATGACGGTGGTGTCGTACTGAGAGCTCGCACTTCGCTGCGATGCCACCTCCGGATCGATCAAGATCCGCCGCGCGACGTCCGGCAGGTCCGCGGGGGCGATCGGCAGCCAATGGCCTGGCCCGAGCTCGTCGACCTCCGGCACCGCGACATCGATCTTCCCGGGCGAGTACTCCAAGAGCTCGTAGGGCACGTCGAACCCGGTCCCTGCATCGTCTGGGAGCTGCGCAACGTTGGCGGCGACGACCGCGGCCTCGGTGCAGCCGGGGTCGTGGACGACGCAATAGCGACCCGTGTCGGTGAAACGCCCGACGACGGTGTTGCGTACGGCGTGGCGCCGGAGAATCTCGCGCGCGCGGTCGAGCCTTTCGGGGACGACCGCCAACACCATGCGCTCCTGCGACTCGGAAAGCAGGATGCGCCAGGTCGGCAGCCCGTGGGTCTTGAGCGGGACCAGCGCCGTGTTGAACCACACGCCGCCCGGATCACCGATCTCCCCGATCGCGCTGTTGAGACCCGCACCACCGACGTCGGTGAGCGCTCGGAGACACCCGGCGTCGCGCAGGTCGACGATCCCCTGGCGGAACTTCACCTGTTCGAGCGGCGCGCCGATTTGCACAGCGGCGGCATCCATCTCCGATCCCGCCGAGCTCGCGGAGGCTCCGTGGATGCCATCGTTGCCCGTGAGCCCCCCGAGGACCATCAGCATGTCGCCGGGCTGCGGCGTACCTCGCCGCGCCAGGGTCGCCGGAATAAGCCCGATGCTTCCTCCCAGCGCGAACGGCTTTGCCCGGAACGCCGGATGGAAGCTCATGCGAGACGTCATCATCGGCACACCAAAGGTGTTGCCGTATTCCTTGATCGCTTGGATCGTCTCGCGTCCGATCTGGCGCGCCGAGGGACGACCCGGAACGGGGCTCGGCTGATCGGTCAGACCCGTTGTGGTGTACTCATAAGAGCCGATCGGGTCGGCGCCGAGCCCCGTGCCCAGGATGTCTCGCAGCACACCGCCGAGCTTGGTGAGCTGGCCAAAGTAGGCCGAGACGGCGGACGGGCCGCTGTGGGTCTCTGCCTTGAGCGCGATGGCCCAGCCGTCGTAGAAGTCCCATACCCCGGCGTTGTCCTCGAACATGCTGAGCACATTGGGGTTGTCGGCCCGGCGGGCGGCGTCGACGAGCCGGGCGAGCAGGTTGCCGAGCGACCGCCAGGTGGTGTGGAGGCAATGGTCGCTCCAGCGCGCGTCCATCGCCTCGATCAGGACATCGGTGACCGAGTCGAGCCCCATCTCGCGTTGGACGGCCCGGATGACCTGCATCTGCTCGAGCCCCAGATTGCGCCCGGCGGCAGAACCGACCGCAACCAGTTCAGCGTCCGTCATGGCGATCAGGTCGAAACACTCTGGAGGAGCAGCCTCACCAACCGGACGGAGCGTCTCGTACTCCGGCTCAGACTTGTGGAGCTCTTCGATGTTCGGGTTCACGCACTGCGCGGCGACCCGCTCCGCGAGGCCCTCGCGCGCGGACTCGTAGGTCGTGGCGACGCGTGCAGCGTTCGCCTCGACGCCGCAGAGCCGCGCAAGCGCGATGATCGAATCGTTCTCGTTGTCGACGATGCCGCGTTTGTAGGCCACCTGCACTTGGTCCGCCTGGAGCCGCTCGCCGATGCTGACGCTATCGGTGATCGGATCGCCGAGAATCTGCCTCAGCCGTTCGAGCGCGTCGGTCTCGACTGGCGAGTCCACCTCGACGTAGTAGTCGCGATGGGTCCGGAGATCAGGAAGGTCGAGAAGCTGCCGGAGCCTCGCAACGTTGGGCTGGTCGACGCCTTCTCGCGCCGTGACGCTGAATTTGAGAATCATCACCTGGTCAGTCGATTTGGCGCACGGGCGCCGCAGGCTATCCACCACCGGCCCCGTGCGCGAATCCCCTCGCGAGCCCTCGCTCGATCACGCCTGGGACCGCGCCGGTCCCAGGACCCGCAGGCTGACATCGAGCGCCGGGGCGGAATGCGTGAGTTCGCCGATCGAGACGAAATCCACACCGGCCTCGGCCACAGGACGCACCCGTGCGAGATCGACGTTTCCGGTCGCCTCAATCTCCACCGAGGCCGAACAAGCCCGGATGTTCCTCACGCACCGCCGGAGCCGCTCGACATCCATATTGTCGAGGACGAGCCGTTGCGGCGCGTAGCGCATCGCGTGCTCGACATCGGCGAGCGTCTGGCACTCGACGTGAAGTTCGCTCGAAGGCGACAGCCGCCCTAGCCTGTCGAGCGCCGCAACGATGCCGCCCGCGAGATCTTGGTGCGTCCGGTTGACCCAGACGACCTCCTCACGACTGGCAGGGGACGGAAGGCCGCCACCGAGGACGACCGCTCGGGCCTCGGCCGGTCCCAGCCCGAGCGCGGTCTTTCTCGTCGCAAGGATGCGCACCGACATGCCCTCGACGGCCGCGGCGAACCGCGCGGTAAGCGTCGCGATCCCGCTCAAGTGCGCGATGGCGTTCATTGCGGGACGGCGGGCGACGAGCAGGTTCCGCGCCGGGCCGTGGACATGGCCGATCGTTCGGAGCGTCGTCTCACTCCACACGCCCTGCGCAGCCTGGGGTCGATAGTCGACCCCGGCTGCCCGGAACACGCGCTCGGCGACATCGGTCCCGGCCACCACGCCCGGCGCCTTCTGAACGATCACGGCGGAGGCCAGGTCCCCGTCGGAGAACAGTGTCTTGCCGGCCGGATCGAGCGTGCGCCCGAGCTCGCTGTCGATCACACGCTCGGCGAGTATCGTCGAACGGCGAGCACGTCCATGGATCGAATTCCGAAAAGGTTTGGTCAGCGGAATGACTCGACCCGGTTCAACTGCGAACATGGGATCTCCTTCACGTAGCGGTCATCGTGCAGGTGACGGCCCCGGCATGGCGAGCGCGAACTCGACCAAAGCGGAGGAGCGCAACGCAGCCATTGGACATACGATCGTACCTAAACGATGCCCGCGTCCAGATTTGTCAACTGCCACGGCCCAGACATGACCACACCGGGCCACGGTGAGGGAAGACATGAGGAGCAATCACTCATGACTCACAACAACGACTGATGCCACGCCGCGACCCACCGGGCGGCGACACGACGCCGGTGCCCCGCGACAGCAGACCTCGTGAGGCATTCGTCGCAGAGCTGCGGCGTTTCCGAGACCTTCGCGGTCTCACACAGACCAAGCTCGCGATGAAGATGGCCTACACGCCCTCCTACGTCTGCAAGATCGAGCGTGGCCGACAACCGCCGACCGACGAGTTCGCGCGACGTGCCGATGAGATCCTCGACACCGGCGGGACGCTGCCCCGACTCGCGCGGGCCTACCGCACGGACCACCGCTCGCCGGCGGGCAAGCGCGAGCCGCCGATTGTTGGACTCGACGCGCTACCCAGGAGCCTCATCGTCCGCCATGAGGACGCGCGCCTCCGCTACGACGAAGGCCACTACCACGTGCGCATTCGGCGCCACCTGTTCAACGGCAGCCGGGTGCCGATCACGCGCTATCTGATCCGGGTCTCGGTCGACCGCCATCCGGAGGCCGTGGAGCGTTCGAACGCCCTCTACCGCGAGAACCCGCTGAGCATCGGCGAGCTGATGCTCCACGCCGAGTGCGACGGGGAGACGATGGCCTTCGACGTCGAGCACGACCGCGACGCCTTCAAGGAGATCTGGCTGCTGTTCGAGAACAAGCGGGGCAAATTCCCGCTGTATCCCGGACAGGATGTCTGGATCGACTACAGCTACTCGGCGAGCGCCGCGAAATGGGGAAAGTGGTTCCAGCGGGCCATCCGCGTGCCCACCGAGCGACTATCGGTCGAGATAGATTTCCCTGCGGCCAACGAGCCCGCCGTCTGGGGGCTCGAAACGTCCATGTCAGCCGAGCGTTTGCCGGTGCGAACCGCAATCCAACAGCAGGACGACGGCGACCGCCGCGTTTACCGATGGGAGACCACCGAGGCGGCGTTGCATACGCGTCTACGCTTCGTGTGGAGGTTCAACAACGAGGCGGTGGACGCCGATACGCCCGTGGCGCCGAGCGAGCGCATGCGACGGCTAGGCGTCCTCCAAAGCGAGGAACCAATGTTGCACGCACCGTGCGAACGCTTCGTGCTTCCTCGCGACGCGACGAACGCTCGCGTGCTGGGAGAGCTCCTCGTGGCATATCTCGGACCCATCAGGGCAGCCCATCTCTTCAGCAAGGGCATAGGTCTTGCCGCACCCCAGATCGGCATAGCCCGCGCAGCAGCGGTTGTGGAGCTTCCCGATAAGAGACCGTTAGTGCTCTACAACCCCCGTATCACCGAGTCGTCCGATGAGACCGACGATCAACACGAGGGCTGCCTGAGCTTCTTCGACGTCCGGGGCGTCGCTCGACGCCCGCTGACAATCGACGTCGAGCACGTGACCTTGGCCGGCGAGGTCCAAACCACACGGTTCGAGCGGGGTGCTGCACGCCTATGGGCGCACGAGATCGATCACCTCGACGGCATCTTGTACAACGATCGGCTGGCACCGGGCACCAAACTCATCCCCGTTGAGCGCTATAAAGGTGTCGGAGAAGGCTGGCGATACACCTGATCCTGCCGCTTTGACGCATCTCTGCCGCGCTGCGGCCGTCCGCGCGGTGGACGACGAGGCCTCGTCACGCATCCTGGCTGCGGCGCGCCCCCCAACGTCCGAAGCCCCGCGCAATGTGGCGGTTCTGTCGTTACGCGGCCCCACTCATACGTGCTCGGCAGCGCCGCATGCGCGAGTGCCCAGTCGAGCGCGTAGTCGGCGGCCTTCTCCCAGCCCGACCCACGCGGGCAACTTCAGACGCCAGCTTTCGCGCCGCTTTCGCGCTGGCGACACGCTCGCGCGTGATCGTGGCCGGCGATGGCTCCCGACGCGATTATCCTCTCGCCCCACTTCGACGATGCGGTGCTCTCGTGTTGGCACACCCTCACGAGCACCGGCGAGGTGCTCGTGGTCAACGTCTTTGCGGGCGAGCCTTCCGCTGGAATGCTCGGCTGGTGGGATCGGATTGCCGGCGCGACCGACTCGATCGCAGCGGTTCGCGCGCGGGTCGAGGAGGACCGCCGCGCGCTCGCGCTTGCCGGGCGCACGGCCGTCAACCTGCCGTTCCTGGACGGCCAGTACCGCCAAGCCGACCAGGCGCCGGGAGCGATCGTCGAGGCGCTGCGCGCGGTGTGCGTCGCGGGCGCCCGACTCTACGCGCCGGCTGGCCTGGGCGCCCGCCATCGGGACCACACGGTCGTGCGCATGGCGGCGCTGGCGCTCCGGGCAGAGGGCGCGGCGGTGGAGCTGTATGCGGATCTGCCCCACGCCGCTGTCCAGGGCTGGCCGCGATGGGTGCTCGACGGGGTGCCATCAACGACAGCGGATCCTGCGGCCCAGCGATGGGCAAGCCACCTCGCGACCACCGGCATCGCGGTCGAGCCGATGGCCGCCGCCACGCACCGGCTCTCTGCGGAGGCCCATGCCGCCAAGCTCGCCGCAGTGCTCACCTATCACAGTCAGACAGCGCCGCTGCAACAGGTCTTCGGACGTTCGCTTGAAGATCCTCAGCTGCTCGGCTTCGAGGTCACCTGGCGGTTGTAGCTAATGGCCCAACGTCGGTCCCGGGCGCTCGACTCGGGCCTGGGCACGCGTGCGGAACCGCTCGCCGATCTCCTCGTCTGCGACCGATGCGGCCATCGCATCGATGAGGTCGTGCGCACGCCTGCGGTGCTCCTCGGCGTCCGTGAGGCTCCCTGTCGCGGTCGCCACGCGGGCGAGTCCGGCTTCGATCTGCCAGCGCTCGCAGAGCAGCCCGTCCTCGCCGGCCGCCTGGGCGCTGCGAGCGAGCATCTGACCCGCTGAGGCCCACTCCCCACGCGCCTCGGCGCAGCGCGCCAGCACGCGCGCCGTCATCGCGATCGACCGTCGTGCTCCGCTGCGCTCCCACGCAGCCAGCCGGGTTCGCATCGTCTCCTCGACGCGCGCGACATCGCCGGCTGCGAGATGGGCCTCGGCGATCGCGACGTACGCCTGCTCTCCCCAGAAGTCGACACTGCCGGCCGGTGTTGTGACTCGCTCGGCGATCCGCTGGGCACGCTCTGCGAGCGCGTGCGCCTCGGGCTCAGCGCCCGCCATCCGCATGGCCGAGGAGAGCGCTCCGAGACAGCGAAAGATCTGCCCGCGGGAGCGGTTGCGCTCGGCGGCGGCGAGCCCGCGCTCGAGGACGGCGACCGCCTGCCCGGAGTCCTGCAGGTCCATGAGCGGGGTCGCGAGGCCTGCTGCGGCCCAGCCAAGCCAGTCGGCCTCCAGCGTGTCCGCGTGCGCGACGGCCTCGCGGCCGAAGGCGAGCGATCGCGCGTAGTCGCCTTGGCAGCGGGCGATCCAGCTCGCCGTGTCGCGTATCAGCGGTCTGCTGAGGGAATCGCCGATGCGCTCGTTGATCGCGAGCGCCTCCTCGATGCGCTCCTCGGCCTGCGGCCAGTCGCCGCGCTCCACCGGCACGTGGCAGGACTCGCTCAGCGTCCATTGCAGGTACCACAGCTCGCCGCGCTTGCGTTGCGCTCGCGTGAGCTCTGCGCAGAGCTGCTCGAGTCGCTCCAGGTCACCAAGCTGCAGTGCAGCGAACTTCAGGCAATCCAGCGCGTAGCCGACGGCGGGCTCGTCGTCGGCGCGGCGGGCGATCTCGAGCGCGCGCTCGCCGAGCTCGACGGCCTCGGCGAACTCCAGCTCGTTGGCAAGCACCAGCGACAGGCGGTTGAGCACGCTGACCTGCCCGACTTCGTCGCCGATCTCCTCGGCGATGCGCAGAGCCGCTTCGTGACAGCGCCGCGCGACCGGCGGGTCGAGCATGTGCCAGTGGCGCCCGAGCTCGTTGTGCACGTGCATCTCGGTCGCGCGGTCCCCCGCGGCACGTGCGCCGGCGAGCGTGTGCTCAAGGTCGGCGAGCGAGCGCTTAGGGTCGCCGAGCATGCGAAACGTCCAGGCGCGGACCCGATACTGGTCCCGGATCGTCTCCTCCGAGGCGGCGGTCATCCCGAGCAGCTCGCCCGCGCCGATCGCGCCTTCCAAGTGCTCGAGCGCCGTCTCGTGGGCGTGGATCCGGACCGCCGCCATCGCGGCGCTGCGGTGGTGATCGAACGCCTTGCGCAGCTCGCCGGCCGCACGGTAGTGGTAGGCCAGCGTGCCCGCGCGCTCGTCCGGGCGGTCCGTGGGGGCGGCCTCGATCGCAGCGGCGATCCGTCCATGGATCGCCGCCCTCCTGGTCGCCGACAGCTGCTCGTAGATCGTCTCGCGAAACAGCGCATGGGAGAAGCTGAGCCGCCCCACCAACCCGGGAGGCTCGACCACGACGTCGGCACCGATCGCCTCCTCGACGAGATCCACGAGGCGATCGCGCGGGTGCCCAAGGACATGCTCGAGCACGTCGAGCTCGAAGTCGCGGCCGGCGACCGCGGCCACGGAGAGCGCCTGGCGGCAGTCGTCGCCGAGGCCGCGCAGGCGGCGGCGCAACAGATCCTTGACGCTGTCGGGCACGCCGCCGGCCGCCGCATCCCAATCGGCCTCCGCGGCGACGTCATGCAGCAGCTCTTCGATGAAGAACGGGTTGCCTCCGCTGCGGTCGGCCACGCGGCGCACGAATCCGCGCGGCGGCTCCTGCCCGGCGCGCCCGGCGATCAGCTCGGCAACCTCCGCCTCGCCGAGCCCCGACAGCGACACGCGCTCGACCGCTCGCGCCCGGCGCAGCTCGGCTAACGCCTCGGCAAGCGGGTGCGTCTCACCGACCTCGAGCGGCCGGTAGGTGCCGAGGATCATCAGCGGCGCATCCTTCGCCGAGCGGGCAAGGTGGCGCAGCAGCAACAGGCTCGGCTGGTCGGCCCAGTGGAGGTCGTCCAGGAACAGCACCAGCGGGCGAAGATGCGCCGCATCGGCCAGCAGTGAGGAGACCGCCTCGAACAGGCGGAAGCGTTCCTGCTCGGCGCCGGGACCCATCGTCGAAGACGTGGCGATCGTGCCCTCGAGCCCGGGCACGATCGCAGCCAGCTGCGCGCGACGCGGGTTGACCTGCACGGCAAGCTCGGCAGGAGGACAGCACGCTATGTAGTGGCCCAATGCCTCGACGAACGGCTGGTAGGGGACGACCGTCTCCTCGTGGCAGCCGCCCGCCAACACCGTCGCGCCCCGCTGGTACGCGGCACGCGCGAACTCCCTCGCCAGGCGCGTCTTGCCGATCCCCGGCTCGCCCGCAAGCATGACGACGCGCAAGCCGCGCTCGCGCGTGGCCCACGCCGCCTCCACCGCAGCCGCCGCCTCGGACCGGCCGACGAACGGGCCACGATCCTCTCCGGCCAGCAGCGCGGGCAGCGGGACGCGCTGCTCGGTCGATGCCTCCCACACCACTTCGCAGGCAGGGACCGGCGCGGCGACGCCCTTGAGCGCGATCGGGTCCAGCGCGTGGTAGGCGAATCCACCGCGCGTGCCGACCAGGCCGCGTACCAGCTCCGAGGCGAGGATCTGGCCCGGCGCCCCGGCGTCGCACAGCCGCTTGGCGATCACCACCGGCGTGCCGAAGTAGTCGCCCTCGTCGCGGATCGGCTCGCCGACGTTCAGGCCGATGCGCACCGCGAACGCGTGCTCACCGCCACTGCGAGCGCGGTGGACGACCTGCTGGATCGTGATCGCGCACGCGACCGCGTCGACCGCGCTCACGAACGCCACCATCAGCCCGTCGCCGAGGTTCTTGACCTCCTCACCGCCGTGCATCGCCGCCGCCTCACGCAGCAGGCCGAAGTGCGCGCGCCGCAGACGCTCGCCCTCCTCGTCGCCGAGCCGCTGGAGCGTCTCCGTCGAGCCGACCTGATCGGTGAACAGCAGCGTGACGGTGCCGGTCCTGCGTTCGGGCGGCGGTGCCGGTCCTGGCCCCGGCGGCGCGGGGTCGGATTGGGCGGGCGAGGCGAGCTGAGGCGTCATCTCATCCATGCGGATCCGCTCGACCAGCTCCCGCGTGGCCGGCGAGGGCACGGTTCCGAGCTCCGAGGCGAATCGCTCGGCGAGGCGGCGGTAGGTGGTCAGCGCCGCTGAGCGATCCCCGTTAGTCGCCAGCCGGCGGATCAGCTCGCGATGGGCCTCCTCAGAGAGTGGGTCCAACGCGATCTGGCGCCGCGTAAGCGCGAGCGCCGCCGCGAGCTCCCCGACTTCCTCCGCGCCAACCGCCATCCGCTCGAGCAACGCGATCACCCGCGCGCGCTGCTCATCGCGGCGCGCATACACCCATTCGTCGTCAAGGTCCTCAAGCAGCTCGCCCCGTGCGAGCTCGAGCGCATCCTCGCGCCGAGCCTGCGCGACGAGCCGCTCGAACTCATCGAGGTCGACCGAGACCTGATCCGGGCCGGCAAGCGCGACGCCATCGCGGGTCGTCAACAGGTAGCGGTCGGCGTCGGCGCCGAGCGCGCGGCGCAGCGCGGACAGCGCGCTTCGCAGGCTCGTGCGAGCGCTCTCATCGAGCACGTCGGGCCAGAGCCGTCCGGCAAGCTGGCCGCGCGGATGGACGCGGCGCTCGAGGGCGAGCAGGCCGAGCAGCGCGCGCGCTCGACGGCTCGCGGGCAACTCCAACCGCGTCCCGTCGATTTCCAACGTCAGTTCGCCGAGCAGCCTCAGGCGCAGCACCGCCCAAGCCTACGCGGATGTGTGCACGCTTTCGCGCGCGGTTCACGCTCTCGCCACGGAGCCGTGAGACAGTCGCCACGACGAAGCGATCAGAAGAGGGAAGTCATGGCCGTGGGTACGAGGACAGGACCGCCACCGTTGGA
This sequence comes from uncultured Conexibacteraceae bacterium, assembly GCA_963836485.1. Classification (GTDB taxonomy): domain Bacteria; phylum Actinomycetota; class Thermoleophilia; order Solirubrobacterales; family Solirubrobacteraceae; genus Baekduia. The sequence continues at coordinate 573,460 of CAWIJS010000008.1, forward strand.
TGTGGAAGCACTACGTGCGGCGCCGGAGGCAACCCGCGCCCGGTATCCCGACAGCGAGGGCTTCGCCGAGCGCGACGGCCAGCGCCTCTTCTGGGAGGTCTATGGCGAGGGCGAGGAGACGGTCTTCCTGCTGCCGACGTGGTCGGTGGTGCACTCGCGCTGCTGGAAGATGCAGATCGGGTACCTCGCGAGCCACTTCCGTGTCCTGGTCATGGACGCTCTGGGCAACGGTCGCTCCGACCGCTGTCGCGACCGCCGGCGCTACGCGGCCGACGAGATGGCTCGCGACTGCCTGGCCGTCATGGACGCCACGGGCACCGAGCGGGCGGTGATGGTGAGCCTCTCGACCGGTGCTCAGTACCAGCTGGAGCTTGCGCGGCTGGCCCCCGAGCGCGTGGCCGGCGCCGCGTTCATCGGCGCCTTGTTCCCCTACACCCCGTCGCAGCACTCGGTCCTGCTGAACCCACGGGCCCTCACCCTCGCCCTTCGGTCGCCCGTGCACCTCGATCGCTGGTGGGGGTGCATGAACCCCCGCTACTGGCGAGAGAGCTACCCCGAGTTCGCGCAGTGGTATGTCTCGCGATGCTGCTCGACGCCGCACTCGACCAAGGGCATCGAGGACGGGGTCGGATGGATGCTGGAGACCGACCCCGAGACGCTGACCGCCACGGTGCAGTGGGCCTTTCTCCGCGACCGGCAGACGTTGCGCGCGCTCGCGCGCAACCTGGACTGCCCGGTACTGGTGATCCACGGAGACGGCGACAAGGTCACCCCACGCCGCGACGCTCGGGCACTGGCCAGGCTCACCGGCGGGCGGCTCGAGGTGGTCCGCAACGTGGGTCACATGCCCCACGTGCGCAAGCCGGTCCAGGTCAACCTGGCGTTGCGGGACCTGGCGGAGAAGGCGTTCGGGCGCCCACGCACACCGCGCGACCCCACCGTGTTCCGCCCCGACGGGCGGCCGCGTGCGTTGTTCGTGTCCTCGCCGATCGGCCTGGGGCACGCTCGGCGCGACGTGGCGATCGCGCGCGAGCTGCGCCGCCTCCACCCCGACCTGCAGGTCGACTGGCTGGCCCAGAGCCCGGTCACCAGCGTGCTCGAAGCCGAAGGTGAGCAGATTCACCCGGCCAGCGCGCACCTCGCCAACGAGTCGCGCCACATCGAGTCGGAGTCCGGCGAGCACGACCTCCAGTGCTTCCAGGCCCTGCGGCGCATGGACGAGATCCTGGCCGCCAACTTCATGGCCTTCCACGACGTCGTGCGCGAGCAACGCTACGACCTGTGGATCGGCGACGAAGCATGGGATCTGGACTACTACCTGCACGAGAACCCGCGCGAGAAGCGCGCGCCGTTCGCGTGGCTGACCGACTTCGTCGGCTTCCTCCCGATGCCCGACGGCGGCGAGCGCGAGCGCTATCTGACCGCCGACTACAACGCCGACATGGTCGATCACATTGCCCAACATCCCGACGTCCGCGACCTCGCGCTGTTCGTCGGCAACCCCGAGGACATCGTGCCCGACCGCCTCGGCCCCGAGCTGCCGACGATCCGCGAGTGGACAAAGCGCCACTTCGAGTTCACCGGCTACATCACCGGCTTCGACCCGGCCGACCTCGGCGACCGCTCCCAGCTGCGAGCAGAGCTGGGCTACGGCGAGGACGAGCAGGTGTGCATCGCCACCGCCGGCGGCTCAGGAGTCGGCGCGCACCTCCTTGCGCGCGTGATCGCTGCCTTCCCGCAGGCCAAGGAGCGCGTGCCCGCGCTGCGCATGATCGTCGTGGCGGGACCGCGCATCGACCCGGGCTCGCTCCCCGCCGCCGAAGGCCTCGAGATCGTCCCCTACGTGCACAACCTTCACCGGCACCTCGCCGCGTGCGATCTCGGGGTGGTCCAGGGCGGCCTGACAACCTCGATGGAGCTGACCGCGCACAAGCGCCCGTTCCTGTACTTCCCCTTATGCCGCCACTTCGAGCAGAACTTCCACGTGCGCCACCGCCTCGAGCGCTACGGCGCCGGTCGCCGCATGGACTTCGACGCCTCACCACCCGAGCTGATCGCCGAGGCGATCGCACAGGAGATCGGGCGCGAGGTCCACTACCGCGATGTGGAGACCGACGGCGCCGCCAACGCCGCCCGACGCATCGCCCAACTGCTCTAGATGAGGAGTGCCACGGTTTACCCTGAGAGTGAGCCATACACCAACCGAGGTGAACGATGAGCGCCACGCTGCAGTTCGACGAGGACGCCTCCCGACGGATAGAGGCGATCTACATCACGCCTGACGTCATCGAGCAGCGCGAGACGATCCTGCGGGCGCTCGCCCTGGAGCCCGGCGAGCGCGCGATCGACATCGGCTCGGGTCCCGGTCTCCTCGCGTGCGACATGGCCGTTGCCGTCGGGACCGGCGGGCGGGTCTGCGGGGTGGACGTCAGCGAGAACATGCTTGCCCTCGCCAGGGCGCGCAGACCACCAGCCGGCAGTGCCCCGATCGCGTACCAAGAAGCTGGGGCGCACACGCTCCCGTATGAGGACGCGAGCTTCGACGTCGCAGTCTGCACACAGGTCTACGAGTACGTCGATGATGTTCCCGCCGCGCTGCTGGAGTTGCGGCGGGTGCTGCGCCCCGGAGGCCGGGCGCTCGTGCTTGACACCGACTGGGACTCGATCGTCTGGGCTTCAAGCAACGACAAGCGCATGGACCGCGTGCTCGCCGCGTGGGAGGAGCACCTCCTCCATCCTCACCTGCCCCGTACGCTCACGCGGCTGCTGCGCGATGCTGAACTGGAAGTCACCGACCGCCAAGTCGTGCCGTTGTTCAACGCCGGCTATGACCCCAACACCTACAGCGCCGGAATGCTCGAGCTGATCGCCAAGTTCGTACCCGGTCGCAACGGCGTGAGCGAGGCCGAAGCCACCGCATGGGCACAAGACCTCGCCGAACTCGGCCCCGACTACTTCCTCAGTCTCAACCGCTACCTGTTCCTGGCACACAAGCCCACCTGACAGCGCGGTTAGTCTTCGCCTCATGAGCGATTTCCTGGTCCGCCGAGACGACCTGCGGACCTGCCGCGTGGCGGACTCCGATACGCCTGAGCTCGAGGAGGGTCAGGCGCTGTTACGGGTCGAGCGGTTCGGCCTGACCGCCAACAACATCACCTACGCGGTGTTCGGCGACGGCATGCGCTACTGGGACTTCTTCCCCGCGCAGGACGGCTGGGGCCACGTGCCGATGTGGGGCTTCGCGGAGGTCGAGGCGAGCCGGGCTGTGGGGGTCGAGGTGGGTACGCGCGTCTACGGCTACCTGCCGCCCTCGACGCACCTGGTCGTGACGCCGGCCGGCGCCAACGAGCACGGCTTTGTCGACGCCGCGCCACATCGCAAGCCGCTGCCGTCGGCCTACCAGCGCTACCTGAGCACCGCCACCGATCCGTTCTACAGCGAGGACACCGAGGCGCTGCAGATGCTGCTGCGCCCGTTGTTCTACACGTCGTTCCTCATCGACGACGCACTAGACGAGGACGGCCGCACCGAAGCCGGCCCGATCCTCATCTCCAGCGCGTCGAGCAAGACGTCGCTGGCCGCGGCGTTCCTGCTGGCCCAGCGCCCCGGCGTCGAGATCATCGGGCTGACGTCGAGCCGCAGCCGCGCGTTCGTCGAGGGCCTCGGGATCTACACCCACACCGTGGCCTACGACGAGGTCGACGGGCTCGACACCGGCCCCGCGACGTTCGTCGACGTCGCCGGCGACGCCGAGGTCCGGCTCGCCGTCCACTCCCACTTCGGCGACGCGCTCGTCGCGAGCGTCGTCGTCGGTGCGACCCACTGGGAGGAGCTGGCGCCCGGCGCGGCCGGCCTTCCGGGCCCGGCGCCGCAGTTCTTCTTCGCGCCCGATCGCATCACCAAGCGTGGCGCGGACTGGGGCCCGGCCGATCTCAACGACCGCGTCGCCGCGGCCTGGCATCCGTTCCGCGAGTGGGTCGCCGGCTGGCTAGAGCCGATCGAGGGCGAAGGCTTCGACGCCGTGCAGAGCGCCTACCTCGCCGTCCTCGCCGGCGACGTCGACCCCACCACCGCACACGTCCTCAGCATCTGAGAACGCGGCCGGTTCTATGAGGAACGTAGGGTTCCTCGGTACTTTGTCGCCGCCTGACCGTTCGAGCGGCGATGTCACTACTGCAGGAAGCTCAGGAGACCATGCGCGTGGTGGGCTGGGCGACCGCGCCGTGGCGTTGGCGCGCTGTCGTCGCCGCGCTGCTCGCCGGCCTCCTGCTCTGCGGCGGGGCGACCGTCGCGCGGTTCCACGTCTGGGCGCAGGTCGACGAGCGCCACCACTACGCCTACGTGCAGGAGATCGCCGAGCACGGACGGCTACCGCGGATCGTCGACACTCTGCCGTGGGAGGCCTGGGCGATCAACACCGCACACCCAACTCGGTCCGGGCTCGCACAGGCCGGGGCGATAGGCCAAAGCTACGAGGCCTGGCAGCCGCCGCTGTATTACCTGGCCGCGACGCCGGTGTTTCTGACCGTCGGCGACCATCGCGACAAGGTCTTCGCCCTGCGCGCCTTTGACCTCGCGCTCGTCCTCGTCGCCGCCGCCCTGCTGTGGCGCCTCGCGCGCCGAGCCCTGCCCGAGGCGCCGCTCGCCGCGTTCGCCGGCGGGCTGGGCGTGCTCTTGTGGCCGGGCGTGCTGGCCCGCTCGATCACCGTGTCCAACACGCCGCTGGAGCTCGTCCTGACGACGGGCGCGCTGCTCGGGCTCGAACGAGCGTGGACACGGCGCGACGGACGCCAGCTCGCGCTCGCGGGCGTGGTGGTGGGAGCGGCGCTGCTGACCAAGGTCGCGCTGACCTTCCTCCTGCCCGGGCTGATCCTCGTCGCGTTCGCTCTGCGTCGCTCCACACCGGTCTGGGCGGCCGCCGCCCTTGCCGCCCCGGTCGCGCTGCTGGCGCCGTGGTTGATCATGAACGTGGATCGCTATGGCTCACTAACCGCCAATGCGGCGTCCCAGCGCCAGCTCGCGCCGATCATGTACCCCAACGGCGCCCGGCCCGGGCTGAACACGTTCTTCGATCGGCTCGCGGACCTGCCAGGCGGTGTGTTGCCGTTGGAATGGACGGGCCAGCTGGAGGTTCCGTGGGTGCGGGCCGCGACGCTGCTGCTCTTCGTCGCGCTCCTCGCGAGTTGCGTGGCCGCCGTGATCCAGGACCGCTCCCGGCTGGCGCGCCTGACAACGCTCGCCGCGGTCGCGTTCCTGGTGATCTACTCCTACGGCCAGGTCTCACAGCACTGGGACGTCTTGCTCCTCCGTCATGCCTACCCGCTCCTGCCCGCCCTGGGCGTCGTCGCGGCAGCCTGGCTCTGGCGGCACGCCGGCGACCGTGCGGCGCTCGTCGCGACGACTGCGGGCACCGTGGTCCTGGCGGCGCTGTGGATGGACATGGCGGGTCGCTTCTACTTCATCGACCTCGGCGCGCACCTGGGGATCTAGCGCACGCGCACTAACAGCCGGAACACGAGTAATACCTGTTAGTATTACTAGCATGCGCGTGACGCAGAAGGGCCAGGTCACGATCCCGCTCGACGTCCGCCGTGCGCTGGGGATCGAGACGGGCACGGACGTCTCCTTCGAGCTAGATCAGCGGGGAGCGCGCTTAGTCGTGGACCCCGCTCGCGCTGGGCGGGAGATCCGGCGCATGCGCGGCGCCGGCGATGTCGCGATGACCACGAACGAGATTCTCGCGCTCACCCGCAAGTGACGCGTTCGGGCACGGTCGTCGACAGCAGCGTCCTGCTCGACATCTTCACCGAGGATCGTCGATGGCTGCCATGGTCGGAGGAGCAGCTGACCGAGGCCGCGCAACGAGGCGCTCTGATCCTCAACGCCGTGGTGCTTGCCGAAATCGCGCCGCGCTTCTCACGCATCGAGACGCTGCGAGACGCGCTGCCGTCGATGGCCGTGCTGGAAGAGATCCCGCCGGAAGCCTCGTTCCTGGCAGGACACGCTCACGCCGCCTACCGACGAGCCGGCGGCGCACGCAAGGCCATGCTCCCCGACTTCCTCATCGGCGCACACGCCGCCGTCACCCGCCGTCCGCTGCTGACCCGCGACCCGCGACCCGTCGCGACCTACATCCCCGGTGCAGAGCTGATCAGCCCCTGAACGTGCGGGCTGTCGTGCGGGCGGCGTCGGTCATCGTCTCGGCACCAGGACCTGCGCGAGGGCTCCGCTGCGGAAGCGTTGCTCGTCGACGACCTCGAGCTTCAGGTGCTCCTTGAGGTCCGCGAACAGGCTGCGGCCCGCACCGATCGCAATCGGGACCGTGGACAACTGGAACTCGTCGACGAGGCCCAGGCGCGTCAGCGACTTGGCGAAGTCGGGACCGCCATGGACCAGGACCGTCCCCTCGTCGTCCCGGGCCTTCAGGTCCGCGATGCCCGCGCTGACGTCGCCGAAGATCTCGGCCGGTCCCCATTCCGCCTTTTCGAGGGTGTGTGAGAAGACGGCCTTCGGCTTGTCGTTCATCGCCGTTGCGATCGGCCCCTCCGACGCGGCCCAGTGCGGGCCCATGATCTCGTAGCTGCGGCGGCCCATCGCGTGGACGCCGGCCTCATGGAGCGCCCGGAGGCTTCGCTCGGTCGAGTCGTCGCCAAACCACTCGAACATCCAGTCATGGGTTCCGTCGAGGGACGTGGCAAAACCGTCGAGGGACAAGACCATCTTGAGAACTACTTTTCTCTCGCTCATGACGGTAGAGACCTGCCCTCTCGCGGGAACTCATCGCTCGTTGGACGGCTAGCGCTTCGGCGGCCTGCATCTCGCGCCGTTAGGATGTCGACGCGTTTTCGAGGGTCGAAGGGGTCGTGATGATCGGAACGGAAGGGCATGGCATGGACGCCGCAAGGAGCGTGAACCGAATGGTCGGGCGTGTCATGGCGTGCTTGGTCCTCGCCGCGACAGCGTCGGTGCTCAGCGGCGCGGGTCCTGCCGCCGCCGGCCCGATCGGCTACGACGCGACGCACACGCAGACCATCGACGCCAGTCACAGTTTGAACGGCGTCTCCTGCGTGCCCGGAACGACGACCTGTGTCGCTGCCAACAGCCAGGGCAACGCCCTCTACGCGACGAACATCAGCGCGACCTCGGCGGCGACGTGGAGCTCGTGGAGCGGCCCGGGGACGAGCCCGAGCTGGGCGATCGAGTGCCCCTCGATCACCCTCTGTCTGCTGGCCGCCGACACCGTCAACGGCGGCGGCAGGATCTACCGCGCGACCTCGCTCGGGGGCGCCTTCCTGACGTCCTTGAGCCCAGGCTTCGGCGTCAGAGCCATCTCCTGCGCATCGACCTCGTTCTGCGCGAGCGCGCAGGGAGGCGGCAACATCCGCTTCACCTCCGATCCGTCCGCTGCTTTCAGCTGGGCGCTAACGGGCGTCACCGGCGAAGGCGGTGATCTGCAGGACGTCTCCTGCCGGTCCTCGTCGTTCTGCGTGGAGGCCGGCAGCCAGGGCTACGTCTACGTCGCCACGGAGGAGATCACCGACGAATCCCCATGGACCCCGACCAAAGTCGACGGCACGACCGCGCTGCGCGGCGTCTCCTGCATCTCGACGACATCGTGCTTCGCCGTCGACGGCAGCGGCGACATCCTCCACCTCGCGATCGACGCCGGTGGCGCGGCGACGGCCTCCAGGCAGCCCATCGACGGCGCGGATGGGCTCATCACGATCGACTGCACGGGTACGACCTGCGCCGTCGCCGACAGCCACGGTGGGATCTTTGCCTCGCCGAATGCGGGCCTTGATTGGATAAAGCGCTACAGCGGAGGCGGCGGGGTGACGAGCGTGTCGTGCGCGTCGGCGTCGCTCTGCGCGGCGGTCACCACGACCGGCGACGTCACGACGTTCACCCCGAGTCCGACGTACCGCCGCTCGTGCTGACCAGCGGCGCGCTGCCGCCGGGCGCCGTGGACGCGCCCTATGAGGCTGAGGTCGTCCAGGCCGCCGGCGGGGTCCCGCCCTACCAATGGTCAGCGACCGGCCTACCGCCGGGCCTCACGATCGACCAGGCAAGCGGCGAGATCTCCGGCACGCCGATGACCGCGGTGTGCGTGCAGTCGCCGTGTCCGCAGCCAGCTGCTACCTACACGCCCACCATCACGGTGACCGACAGCCATGGCACCGCAGGCTTCGTCACCGCTCACGATCGCGCTGGCGGCCAGGATCTCTGTGTTGACGGTCAGCACCACCGGCGGCGGCTCCGGAGCGGTCAGCTCCAGCCCGGCCGGGATCAGCGCCTGCGGGATGTCGGCCAGCGCCTGCGAAGCCTCCTATGACGACGGCACCGTGGTGACGCTCACCGCGCAGCCGGCCGCCGGCTCGGAGTTCACCGGTTGGTCGGGGGGCTGCTCAGGTGCGGGTGCGTGCCAGGTCACGATCGGAGCCGATGCGACCCCGACCGCGCGTTTCGAGAAGGCGCCGCCGGTCGGTCCGGGGCCGCCGGCCAATCCGGGCCCGCCGGCCAATCCGGGCCCGCCGACCGATCCGAGGCCCCCGATCCTTCCGCCCCGCCGGTCCGGGCACACCTCCTGATCAAGCACCTGGGCGCAACGTCCGTCCGGACGCGCTGCGCCGTTGGATCGGCGACCGTCGCACGATCGCCCCGGCGGGTCTGCACCAAGCTGGCGATCACGATCGAGGGCACGATCGTCAAGGAGGCGCGCGGCACCGTCAGCATCAAGCTCGGCGCTCGCGTGCGTGGGCGATCGAAGACCGTGACCCAGCGAGCGCGGATCCTCAACGGTCGCTGGCAGCTGCGGATCCTGCTCTCCGGGATCGACCGCACCCCCAAGGCGACCATCTCCGTCGGCGCCCGCTTCGCCGGGAGCGCCGGCGTTGGGAGCGACCAGGTCACGCGTCGCGTCAGGGTGCGGTAGCCGCGGCCGGACTCCCAGAAGCCCAGGGCGATGAGTCTCGCCGCGGCGTGCCGTCTTGAGGTTCAGACCCGATTCGACCACACGCGAGGAGCGCATCATGGCCGCGACCTACACCTTCGACATCTTCTCCAGCCTTGACGGCTTCGGCTCCGTCAACGGCGGCGACTGGGGCGGATACTGGGGCAAGCAGGGCCCCGAGCTGCTCGACCACCGCCTCGCCTCGTTTGAGGCGGAGCAGCGGATGGTCTTCGGGGCCAACACGATCCGACTGTTCGCAGAGATGCTGGCCGACAGCACCGAGGAGTCCGAGGTGCGCGACCCGTGGGTCACCAGGATGTGGAACATGCCGGCCACGGTCGTGTCGTCCACGTTGCAAGGCCCGCTGGACTGGCCGGACGCGACCGTGGTCAGCGGCGACGCCGTCGACATCGTCGCCCGGCTCAAGGAGGAGTCCGACGTGCCGCTGCGTTCACACGGCAGCCTGTCGCTAAACCGGGCGCTGATGACCGCCGGCCTCGTCGACCGCGTCCAGGTCACGCTCTTTCCCGTCATCACCGGACAAACCGGGACCGCCCCGATCTTCCAGGGCGCCGCCGACTTCGACCTCGAGTTGCTCGAGCGCCGAACCCTCGACGACAACATCCAAGAGCTCGTCTACCGGCCCAGCCTGCACGCCTGAGTCAGTGGCACAAGGGCGCGCGCCGTCTATCCGCCGATGGCGCCTTTGGGCACCTTGACCCGCCCGCGCGCGATGTCCACCAGGACCGCGAGGGTTCGCCAGACGCCGAGCGCGCGCGGGAGGGCGAGCGTGTCGGAGATCGCGTGGTCCTCGATGATCCGCCCGTTGCGGATACGGCTGATGACCATGCCGTGCAGCACGACTTGGCGGCCGCGGTTGGTCCCGTACAGGGTCCATCGACTGGCGACCCGGTCGCCTTCGGTGACCTGCTCGTCGACCTCGAAGCGCAGCGGGCTGAACAGCGACTTGTAGAACGCGATCGACTCCCGGCCTTCGTCATGGCCACGGAAGACCATCCCGTTGACGTAGTCCACGAACTCCTCGTCGTAGAACTCCGCGATGCGGTCAAGACGGCCCGCGCAGACGTTCTCGATCGCGTCGCGCGCGATTACGGTCTCGGCAGCCGGCGTGTCGGTCTCCATGAGATTGGACCCTACGTCGCCTGCTTCGTCGATGCCCAACCCCAGTCCGGCTGTCCGTATAGGCCTCCGCCGGCGGGCCGGACATAAGCTCCCGCGCGATGCCGATCACCCGCTCCCGCCATCTGCTGCTCGCGCTCGCGGTGCCGGCGCTGCTCGCGGCGCCCGCGGGCGCCGCGACCAAGCCCGTTGTGCACGGCACGCTGAGCCGGTGGCCGACGCCGGCCAAGAACGTCCTCGGCGCGGTGACCGCGGTCGACGCCAACTCCGGCGCCATCGTCGCGACGGTCGCGGCGCCGAAGGGCCGCTACCGGTTGGCGCTGCCGACCGGCACCTACATCTTGATCGGGCGCGCGAGCGACCTGCGCCGCGGGCGCTCGCGGTTCCTGTCCAGCAACGTCGTGGCGCTCGGCAAGCGCGACCAGACGGTGAACCTGCCGGGCGACCCGCCGCTGAAGGCCAAGCGCGCGGCGCTGCGTGCGGTGGCACGGGCGGCCGCGACCGGCGGCGGGACCGTCGGCATCGGCGGGATCCCCGTGACGACCGCCACGGGCTCTGGCATGCACGGCGGCAACGCGATCGACCCGGTCGTCCAAGGTCTGCTCCCCGAGTGCCGAAGCAACAAGGAGAAGCTGATCGACATCTCCAAGCAGGTCACCGAGGCCCGCACGCGCGAGCAGCAGTGGTCCGACGACGGCCGGACCGAGACGCGGCTCACCGTCGACCAGTCCCAGCCCGACCGCGTCGTGACCGGCAACGTGACCGTCGACGCCGACGGCAAGCCCGTCGTCGACATCACGGTCACCGACGGCAAGACCGGCGCGGTCATCGACCACATCCGCACCGCGGGCGACAAGGACAGCAGCATCGAGGACGTCGGGGACCTCCTGCGCCGCGTCGGCCACGGCGTCGGCCAGCGCGACTGCAAGCCGGACCCGCAGCCGCCCGCTCCGACCCCGCCGGGGCCGACGACCCCCGCGCCCCCGACGCCCGCCCCGACGCCACCGGCCCCAGCGCCCTCCGGGCTCATCACCATCACCTACTCCGGCTCAGAGGACGCCACCAACACGCTGTACAACGGCGCGGTCGTGCAGACCTTCCACGCCGACTGGTCCGAGTCGCGCACCGCGACGCGCGACGGGTGGGCCGTCGGCGCCACGCCATGGGCGTTCTCGCGGCTCAACGGCACGCTCAGCTCGGACCGGACCGCCGGCCACTCCTGCAGCGCGACGCTCAGCCCGCCGGCCGCGCCCGACCAGTACTACAACACGACGACGGTCTTCCCGCCCGCTGTCAGCGGCGTCGGCAGCAAGACGTGGTACGTCCAGACCGGCGGCGTCCCGGGATGGGGCACGTTCCAGGTCTCCAGCGACACGACAGACGGGAGCGACTGCGCGTACTACCGCCTGTTCTTCTTCGAGCCGCCCGAGGCCCTCTCGCAACCGGGCGACGCGTTCGACCAGCAGTGGTACGACGCCTGGGCACCTAGCGTCGACCTGCCCGACGACTCATCGGTCACGCTCCCCGTCAACTTCCAGCACACCTTCAGCTCGAATTGCAGCGGCGGTGACCAGACCTGCACGCTGGACGTCAACCTCCAGAGCACCATCACCCTGTCGAAGGGCTGAGCCGCCCCCGTTAAAGCGCGGCGGCCCGGGCCCGGGCCGCCTGACGGACGAGATGGTCGCGCTCGGCGACGTCCGTGGCCCGGCGAGCGGCATCCGCGTAGGCCGTGGCGGCGGCTGGGAGGTCGCCGCCCAGTTCGTGCAGGTGGCCGCGGACGGCGTGCCAGCGATGACGATCGCCGAGCACTTCCTGTAACCGATCCGTCTCGCGTAGCCCGGCGGCGGCGCCGAGAGCGTGGCCGGCCGCCACGGCGCGGCCGAGCACCGCGGCGGGGTCCTGGCGCGCCGGGTCGTCGGTGAGCGCGATGAGGTCGTCGTACCAGGCGAGGATCTGCGGCCAGTCGGTCTCCTCGGCACTTGCCGCGTCGTCATGCAGCGCGGCGATCGCGGCCTCGATTTGGTACCGCCCCGGGCGCCGTTCGTCGGTCTGCATGGCGAGCGCCGACTGCAGGACGCGCACGCCCTCGGCGATCGCGCGGGTGTCCCACAGGCCGCGGTCCTGCCGGTCGAGCGTGACGATCCGACCCTCTGCGTCAAGGCGCGCCGGGTGGCGGGCGTGGTTGAGGAGCATCAGCGCGAGCAGCCCGCGCGCCTCCGGCTCCTCGGTGGCGAGGGTGAGCTGGCGGGCGAGCCGGATCGCCTCGCCGGCCAGGTCCAGACGAACTGCGTGCCCGGTCGTGTAGACGAGGTAGAGCACGCGCAGGACCACGGCGAGGTCGCCGGGTTGGTCCAAGCGGCGGGCGGGCGGGCCAGCAATCATGCGCTTGGCCCGGCTGATCCGCTGGGCCATCGTCGCCTCAGGCACGTAGAAGGCGTCGGCGATCTCACGAGTGGTGAGACCGCCGACGGCGCGCAGGGTCAGCGCGACCTGGGACGCGGGCGCGAGGTCGGGGTGACAGCAGCAGAAGAGCAGGAAGAGGGTGTCGTCGCCCGCGACGCCAGCGCCGTCGGCGGCGGGCGCAGACCGCGGCTCGGCGTGGTCGGCCTCCTCACGCCGATGCCGGGCGGTCTCGCTGCGGCGGGCGTCGACGAGCCGCCGCGTCGCGACCGTCGCCAGCCACGCGCTCGGGTCGCGCGGCGGGTGCTCGGGCCACACCCGCAGCGCATCTATCAGCGCCTCCTGTAGCGCGTCCTCGGCGGCATCGAAGTCCTCACCGCGTCGGACCAGGCCCGCGAGGACCCGCGGGACGAGCGCGCGCAGAGCGCGCTCGTCCAGTCCGCGTGCCGGCTCGGCGGTCACGGCGAGCGTCAGTGATCGCAGGACGACCCGGACATGATCTGCCGGACGTCGATCCACTCGTACAACGGCCCCCCGCCCGGGCCGGGCTCGGAGGAGATATAGGCCGCGATCTCGACCGCCCGCTCCCGCGACTCGACGTCGATCATGTACCAGCCGGCGACCAGGTCGCTGGTCTCCGGATGCGGGCCATCGGTGGTGACCGGCGCGGCGTCCGGGCCGCCGTAGCGCACCCAGCTGCGCTCTGGCGTCAGCGCCTGCACATCGACGTACTCGCCGTTCTCCTTGAGCAGCTCGTCGACGTGCTTGAGGAAGGCGAAGTGCGCCTCCACGTCCTCGGGGGCCCATTGGTCCATCGGCGGAAAGGGATGGTGCGGCTCCGGCCCGCCGCGGTAGTGCTTGAGGAGCAGGTACTTGGGCATGGTGGTCTCCTGGTGTCGTGGGCCCGCGCTTGTCGGGGTGGGTGGGGCCTCTGTCTGGTGAGCGGAGCGGGTCGGAGCTTCTCGACATGGAAGCTCAAGCGGCGCTGAGCTCGCCGATCGCCGGCGATGCATACTCGACGATGGTCGTGCCGAGATCCGCCTGCTGTTTCACGACCGCACGATCCTCCTACCACACGTCACGGCGCTCGTTGCCTACGTCGACGACGCGCCGGCGTCCTGTGCGATGACGCTTGTCAGTCACGGTGTCGCCGGGGTCTTCTACGTCGCGACGGTCGCGCGTGCTGGCGACAGGTCAGGTGACGTGTGGAGGACCATCGGACGTTCGGTCCACGCCGGGACGTACCCGACAGCGCGAGCAGGTAGCTGCTCGGTCCCGCGACGAACAGCAGCCCGTCCTGCTCGTGGATTCGGCCACCCGACCAGCGGACCATCTCCCGCCACAGCTCCTCCTCATTAAGAACGGCGCTATGCGACACGTCAGCGGCAGTCATGCGGGACGCAGCGTACCGCCGGTCGTGCCCCTAGGAACGGCTCTCCGGTCGGCGTATATTCGATGCCATGGCTGACAAGGTCTACGTCGATAACAACGAGGCGACGGCCGCCTGGAACACGGTCCTCTTCGACCGATTCAGCCAGTACCGGCACATCTTCGTCGTTGCGCTGAAGCGGTTCGGTGACGTCGCGATCGCCGGCCAGCCCCCGCGGAGCGATGACCGGATCCTCGACATCGGCTGCGGCTTCGGCGACACCGCCCAGCAGCTCGCGGCGGTCGCGGGGCCCGGGAGCCACGTCGTCGGGGTCGACGCCGCCGAGCGCTTCATCGAAGCGGCCCAGGAGGAAGCGGCGGCGGCCGGCGTCGAGAACGTGGAGTTCCGCGTCGCCGATGTGCAGACCGAGTCGCTGGGCGGTCCGTACGATTACGCCTTCGCACGCATGGGGACGATGTTCTTCGCCAACCCCGTCGCCGCGATGCGCAACGTCCGCCAGGCGCTGCGCCCGGGCGCCACGCTCGTCATGGTCGTCTGGCGGCGCAAGCTCGACAACGAGTGGATGTATCGCTCCGAAGAGGTTGTCGACCGCCACGTGCCCAAGCCCAACGCCGAGGAGTCCGAGGCGCTGACCTGCGGCCCGGGCCCGTTCTCGATGGCCAACGCCGACACGACCGGCGACATCCTCAAGGCCGCCGGCTTCGAGCAGATGCTGTTTCGCCGTGTCGACATCGACATGTTCGTCGGCCAGGATCCTAGCGAGGCCGTCGAGGTCGCCCTCGCCCTCGGGCCCGCCGCCGAGACCGTCCGGCTCGCCGGCGACGACGCCGACCGCGTACGTCCGCTGATCGAGCAGGACCTGCTCGCGCTCGCCGGCGAGTATCAGAACGCGTCGGGCGAGGTCGTCGCACCGGCGTCAGCCTGGATCGTCAGCGCTCGCGTGCCCGACGCGGGCTGACCCGACGACTGTTACGCTCCACCTCCCCACCGGTGCGGTCGGCCGGCGGTGTGCTCTCAGATGCCCGACAACCGCACGACCGCTCATCGATCGAGGAAGCTGCGCTGGTGGATCGAGGACACGGTCCCTGCGGTCGGCATTCCCGCGGCGCACGGCGCCCTCGCGCTGACGCGTGCGCGGTACCGCAACGCGGTCCGGCGCGAACGCGAGATCGCCCGCCGTCTCTCGCCGGATCAGACCGTGCACCAGGGCCCCTTCGCCGGCCTGCGCTACGTGACCGACATCTCGGTCTCGCCGCTCCTGCCCAAGCTCGCCGGCACCTACGAGCTCGAGGTCGCCGACGCGACCGAGGAGCTCATCACCGCGAGGCCGGACGTCATCGTCGACCTCGGTTCCGCTGAGGGTTACTACGCAGTCGGCCTGGCACGCCGGCTTCCCGAAACGCGCGTCGTCGCGTTCGACACCCGACGCTCGGCCCGCTGGCTGACCGCGCGGATGGCTGCGGCCAACGGCGTCGCCGTCGAGGTCTGCGGCACGGCGACCCACGCGGCGATCCAGGAGCTCTGCGCCGGCGCCGCGGCACCGCTGGTGATCTGCGACATCGACGGCGCCGAGGACATCATGATCGACCCCACCAGGATTCCCGGCCTCCGCCGCGCAGCCCTCCTGATCGAGACACACGACGCCTACGTCGCGGGGGTCACCGACCGGCTGGCCGACCGCCTGTCCCCCACCCACGAGATCCAGCGCATCGCGATGCAGTCACGGCCGCCCGAGCTGCTGCCCGACCTTCCCGTCGACGATGCCCGCGCGGCGATGGACGAGCACCGCCCCGACCAGCTCTGGCTGGTCGCGCGCCCGCGGTGACCTGTCCTCGCCCCGCCCCCGTTAGCTGCCCAAGGCGGTGCCGATGTCCGGTGCCAGCCCGACGAGCGTGATGCCGGCGGGCGCCAGACGCTTGAGGATCAGCGCCTGCCCCTTCTTGCTCGCGGCCTTGCCCGGCGCGAGTTTGAGGCCAAGGGCCTTGAGGTGTTTGGTGCGCGACGCTTCGGCCTTGCGCAGTGCGGCGACCGCCGCGTCGAACTGGCCGCCGAGGGCTGCCGCGGTCTTGTTCTGCTGGCCGGCCACCGTCGCAGAGCCGGCAGCCAGCGCCGCGGTCTCGCGATCGACGGTCGTCTCGATCGCCGCGGCGGCGGTGCCCGCCTGCTTGGCGGCCGCCAGCGCCGCGGCCTGGTCGGCGCGCAGCTGGCAGAGCGCCTTGGCCCGGCCGTGCTTGCGCGTGCAGGTGGCCTTGGGCTGCTTCTTGGCCTTCGCCAGGCGGGCGAACGTGTGCCAATCGTCGACGGGCGGGTCGTGCGCGGTGTTGTAGTCGTGCTGAAGCCGGGCGATCGCCTGATCGCACAGGTCGCGCCAGGCGGAGGCCAACGCGTCGCCGGCGTCGGGTAGCGACTCCGGCGAGCTCGCGTCACCGCGCTTGGCGAGCCCGGTGAGGACCCCGCCCCGCATGGCGCCGGCGACGCTGCCGAGCGCGACGGCTGAGCAGGGGACGATCGCGTCCTTAGCCGCGGGCTTGAGGTCGAGGGCCGCGATGTCCTTGCGCTTGTCGGTGTTGCGCGGCGTCGGCGGGCCGGCGATCGGCGGCTGCGGCGCGGAGGGCCCGACCGGGCCAGGGTGGCCGGCGAAGCCGGGCGGCGCGGCCTGGAAGGTGAGCGTCTCGTTCAGGGTGGCGTGGGAGTTGGGCGAGGTCGCGGAGTGGGCGAGGCAGCTGCTCGGCACCGTCACCGGCGAGGTCGAGCTCGGGAAGAACACGGTCTCCCCTCCGGAGTAGGACGTGGCGTGGCACGGCCCGGGGTCGCCGGGTGTCGCCAGCGACCAGAGGCTCGGCCAGTCCAGGACGCCCTGCAGGGTCGATGGCACGTCCGAGCAGCTCCCCGGCGCGCCCTGCGTCTTGGTCTGCATCTCCTGCCAGGGCGGCGTCGCGGCGACGAGGTAACCCTGAACGCCACCGGGGTTCAGGTCGACCGTGGTCGTCCCGTTGTCGGTGGTGTATTCGATCGTGCCGTCGCGGGTCGGCCCGAAGACCCCGGGGTAGTCGACGACCTGCGCGCCACCGGGGATGGCGATCTGCCAGGACTGCGCCGCGTCGGGCGCGAACTGGCTGGAGAACGTGCAGTTCTCCGACGCAGCCGCGGAGTACGTGACGGTGCCGCTCGCGCTCGAGCTGTTCAACAACCAGGCGCCCTGACCGCCGCCGAGGTCGATAAGGCTCTCCGCCCAGGTCCACGTCGTCTCGGTGGTCTGGGTGCCGTCGCTGTAGGTCGAGCGCTCTTCGTGGGTGACGATCTTGCCCGAGTAGCTGCCCACGCAGCCGGCGCTGCACGGGAACGGCCCGGTGGTGAACTGGGCCGAGGCCACGGCGGGCGCCAGCGCGACCAGGGCTGTCGAGATCGCAAGGGTCAGCAGCGTCCGTGCCTTCATCGTGCGGGGGACCCTACCGGGGGTGGCGATCCTCCAGTACGCAAAATTCCGTATAGGGACGAACGCTTTCCCCACCGTCGCCACAGTCCTGAGTATCTTCTCGCGGCTCATGGTGCACCGAATCCTGGTCCTTGCTCTGCTCGCATTCGGCGCCTCGGCTGCCACTGCCTCGGCCGACTATGTCGAGATCCAGCGCCCCTACAGCTACGTCGAGGCCATGGGGGTTAACAGCTCGGGCGTCGTGCTGGGCATGGCGTCAACCAACATCGCGGACCCGAACAACACCCACGTGCCGTTCACCTGGAACGGCGGGTACACGCTGCTGCCGCCGGCGGCCTCTGCCGCCGGCCAGGGCCAGGTGCTGATGTCCGCCTCCGACATCAACGATCAGGGCCGGATCGCCGGCAACACCGCCTACATGAACCCGACCTACGCCTGCTCCTCGTGGCAGCCCTGGGTCAACGTCGGGACCGTCTGGGCCGGCGCGGGCGTACTCACCGAGCTCGGCGGCCTGCCCCACACCGCTGACACCGGTCCCTGCCCCTGGACACCCACCATGAGCACGATCGCGCTCAACGGCGCCGGCACCGTGCTCGGCCGCTCGGAGGGCAAGACGGTCACGGCCCCGGCTGGCTCGCCGACGGTGACGCCCCTGCCCGCCGCCTGCCCGACGAGCTCGGAGACCGCGGTGGCGATCAACGACGCGGGCACGGTCGTGCTGCAGTGTCAGAACGCGGCACGCACCGTCTCGGCGCTCGGCACCGTCACCGATCTGCCGCCCGCCTTCCGCCCGGTGGCCCGCGGCATCACCCCGTCCGGCGTCATCGTGGGCCAGGTCAACGGGCTGGCCGCCAAGCTCGTCGGCGCGTCGTCGATGACGATGTTGCAACCGCTTGCGGGCCTCACCACCGCCAGGGCCGAGGCGATCGCCGACGACGGCACCGTCGTCGGCGAGTCGGGCAGCGGCGCCAGCACGCGCGCCACGCTGTGGCGGCCCGACGGCACCGCGGTCGACCTCAACACGCTGGCGCCGGGCGCCACCGGCCCGCTGGTCTCGGCCACCGACATCTCGCCCGACGGCGGCTACATCATCGGCCGCGTGGCCGCCGTGGGCGGCCAGACCGACGCGCCGATCTACCGCATCGGCGCCGGCCGCGACACGCTCGAGGTCGAGCTGGACGCCGGCACGCCCGACGGCCGGCCGCTCGACAACGGTGACTTGACCGAGCAAGAGGCCTTCAACGTCCGCGTGACGCTGAAGAACACGAGCACGACCTCGACGATCAAGGACCTGCAGTACGCCGGCGGGGCACCGCTGACCATCGACGCGCGAAGCATCGCGCGCATCGGCGTCCTCTCGGCGCCCACCGACGCGCCGCCCTCTTCGTTGGCCCCCGGCGAGAGCGCGACGTTTGACTATCAACTGAACGCCGCGACCGACGGCGTCGCCGCGGCCATCGTCAAGGTCACCGGCAAGGACACCGGCGGCACGCCGCAGGAGGCGACGGGCTCGCTGAAGCTCACGGTCACGCAGGCCGCGCGCCTCAACGCTGCGCTGGCGCAGTGGGCGCGCACCCAGGGCATGGACTCGCTCATGCTCGCGATGGCGCGCAAGATCTACCAGGGCTGGGACAAGCGCGGCCAGGCGATGCAGGCGGCGCTGCGCAAGGTGCTCAGCCCGGCTGAGCGCAAGCGCTGGTTCGGCACCGCGAAGCAGTCGGTCATCGACAACCTCGACATCGCCCGCGCGACGCTCATGGGCCGCTCACCCAACGCGACCGCCGCGCAGTTCCCCCAGCGCAGCATCGCCGGCGTCAGCGCCGACGAGCTCGCCGCCGAGTACGACAAGACCTTCAAGAACAAGGTCGGCGAGGGTGCGGCCAAGTACGTCAAGAAGTGGGAGGACCTCGGCGCCGGCGCCAAGAAGCAGGTCCAGCTCGCCTACGCCGAGAGCGGCATGGCGGTCAACTACATCATGAACTCCGCCAGCCAGGACCAGCGGGAAGAAGCCGAAGCGATGGTCCTGGCCTTCTCCGACGGCGTGGTCAAGGACACCTCGGCCTACGCGGCCTGGACCAAGAACGAGGCGAGCAACCTCCTCAACGACGGCCAGGCGCTCGTCTACACGCTGGCCAACATGGACCAGGGCGCCAAGGATGCCGCCGACGCGATCGCAGTCCCCTTCGACCGCGACGCCGCCGCCCGCCGCGAGATCACCAAGTACGCCGACGACCAGCCGATCAAGTACCAGCGCGAGATGGCCAAGCTCGACGCCAAGATCTTCAACGCAGGCATGGAGATCGTGGCCGACACGGTCGTCGGCGGCACCGCCACCAAGCTCGTCACCTCCGCCGGCAAGGCGGTGCAGCTCGGCCGCAAGGGCGCGGCGCTGCTGAACATGGCCGAGGCGACCGAGGTCGTCGACGAGTCGGGCAAGCTCGCCAAGGGCGTCGAGGCGGTCAAGGACACCAAGAAGTCCCTCGGCGTCGGGATGAGCGGCGAGGAGGCCGCCGCGATGCTGTCCGACAGCGAGAAGGCGCTGAAGAACACCAAAGGCGCGACGCTCGTGCAGTCCTCCGACTACGGCAACGTGTACGAGTTGCCGAACATCGGCGGCGTGCCCGAGGTGACGCTCGACTCCAAGGCCGCGATCCTGAAGTCCGTCGAGGAGGACTACGCCAAGACCTTCGGCAGCAAGATCGAGCTCGCCGAGGTCCTCAAGCCCTCCACCGAACTGCGCAAGCCCGGCGCCGTCGCCAAGCTCGAGCTCACCGGCCAGAAGACCGGCAAGCCGGCGATGCTGGACGCGGGCATGCCGCCCGACGCGCTCGGCGAGGCCGTGATCTGGAAGCCGAAGGTCAAGCCGCAGGAGATCCCGGGCTTCAAGAACCTCTCCGAGTCACGTCAGGCCGCAGCGATCCAGGAGTACGAGAACGCGCTGAAGGTCAACGCGGAGTGGCGCAACCCAGCCGCCGGCTCGAAGACCTCCAAGCTCAAGCAGGTCATCGGCAAGGAAGGGACCGTGCCGCTTGACGACGAGCCATGGCCCGGCGGCCTGCAGCGCTTCGTCAACGCCGAGTTCGAGCTCGTCAAGGTCCCCGGCAAGTACGCCGACGCCTACCTCATTCGCGTCAAGAAGTACGAGTTGGTCGTCAAGGACATGGTCCGCGGTGGCAAGGTCGTCAACACCAAGACGGTGGTCAACTCCACCAAGGCCGTCGCCCAGGGCGTCGACGCCGACGCGGTCGCGCTCACGAAGGTCATCGGTCGTGACGCCGCCGGCAAGCCGATCGTCGGACCGTTGACCGCGTCCGAGCGCAGCTTCGTGATGAACCGCTACATCGACCGCAACGTCAAGGCGCGCGCGGCCGGCTTGCAGACCGACCTCGCCGAGCACGGCGCGACGCTCGTCATGGACGACGCCGATGCGGCCCACGCCGGCTTCCTGCTGCCGAAGTTCGGCGTGCCGTTCATGCCCGAGGACGTCGGCATCCCGTTCCTGCAGCGCATCGCGAAGTTCGTGGCGCCCAAGGGCGTGAGCGCCGACGAGATGTTCCAGAAGATGCTCAAGGCCGTGCGCAGCGAGGGCGGCTTCGGCCAGCACGCGGTGGTGCTCACCAAGGACACGCGCTACCTCGGCGAGGTCCCGCTGCAGGCCTGGTAGCGCTTGGAGCCGGTCCGGGCTGATGTCCGACCCGCCAGGCAAAGCGCAGGTTTTTGGCC
Organism: uncultured Conexibacteraceae bacterium; assembly: GCA_963836485.1. Classification (GTDB taxonomy): domain Bacteria; phylum Actinomycetota; class Thermoleophilia; order Solirubrobacterales; family Solirubrobacteraceae; genus Baekduia. The sequence goes on from CAWIJS010000008.1 coordinate 594,502, forward strand.
GCTGCGCCGATACTAAGGAGGATGGCCCGATGGATCCGGTGGATGACGACGGCGACGGTCGCGGCGTGCGTGCTCTGTGGCGCGGCGTCCGCCGATCCGTTGACGGTCACCCAGCGGCGGGTCGCCGACGAGCTGGTCAGCGTCTTTGAGAACAGCTCGACGCGCCTGCAGTACGGGTACATCGAGAACCTCCACGACGGCTGTGGCCTGACCGCGGGCCGGGCCGGGTTCTGCTCGGCGACCGGCGACATGCTGATGACGGTGCAGACCTACGCCGACAGCGATCCGCAGACGCCGCTCGCCCACTACCTGCCGGTCCTGCGCGACCGCGCCGCGACCGGGAGCGCGAGAACGAGCGGGCTCGGCCAGGCCTTCGTCGCCGACTGGCGCCAAGCCGCCCAGGACGCGGCGTTCCGCGCCGCACAGGACCAGGTCGTCAACGTCCTGTACTACACGCCCGCGACGGTGATGGCCGCCGCCGCCCGGCTGACGACGCCGCTGGCGATCGCGATCTTCTACGACACGGCGATCGAGCACGGGGTCGAGAAGGACCCCGACGGGCTGCCGGCGCTCATCGACCGGACCCGTCGGCGCCTGCACGCGCTGCCCGGCCGCGCGGTCTCCGAGCGCCGCTGGCTGACGACGTTCCTGCGGATACGACGCGCCGACCTGCTGCACCCCCACAACCGCGCCCGGCGCGTGGACTGGCCCGAGTCGGTCGGCCGCGTCGACGCGCTGGCGTCGCTCCTGCGCAACAGGCACATGGGCCTCACACCGCCGGTGCGCGTCAACCCGTGGCACGACGCGGCGCCGTTCGTGCTGCGCTGAGGTCTGAGCGCGGGCTACGGGCCGCGCCTAGCATGCGCCCTCATGACGAGGACCAAGACGCAGTTGCCCGCGCCCCACGCTGCCGACAGCCACGACGTGATCGCCGTGCACGGCGCGCGCGTGAACAACCTCAAGAACGTCAGCATCGAGCTCCCCAAGCGCCGGCTGACGGTGTTCACCGGCGTCTCAGGCTCGGGCAAGAGCTCGCTGGTGTTCGGCACGATCGCCGCGGAGTCCCAGCGGCTGATCAACGAGACCTACAGCGCCTTCGTGCAGGGCTTCATGCCGACGCTAGCCCGGCCCGACGTCGACGTCCTCGAGGGGCTGACGACCGCGATCAGCGTCGACCAGGAGCGGATGGGATCCAATCCCCGATCCACCGTCGGCACGGTCACCGATACGGACGCGATGTTGCGGATCCTCTTCAGCCGGCTCGCCCAGCCGCACATCGGTTCCCCCGGCGCGTACTCCTTCAACGTCGCCTCCGCCCACGGCAGCGGCGGGATCACGGTGCAGCGCGGCGCCAAGACGATCACCAAGAGCGCGAGCTTCAGCCGCGTCGGCGGCATGTGCCCGCGTTGCGAGGGTCGCGGTTCGATCAGCGACTTCGATCTGTCGGCGCTCTATGACGACAACAAGTCGCTCAACGAGGGCGCGCTGACGATCCCCGGCCACACCATGGACGGCTGGTACGGCCGAATCTACCGCGGCTGCGGCTACTTCGACCCCGACAAGCCGATCAAGAAGTACAACAAGCGCGAGCTGCACGACCTGCTCTACCGGGAGCCGACCAAGATCAAGGTCGAGGGGATCAACCTGACGTACTCGGGGCTGATCCCGCAGATCCAGAAGTCGTTCCTCTCCAAGGACGTCGAGGCGATGCAGCCGCACATCCGCGCCTTCGTGGAGCGGGCGGTGGTGTTCACGACCTGCCCGGAGTGCGACGGCACCCGGCTCAGCGAGGCGGCGCGCTCGTCGAAGATCGACGGCGTCAGCATCGCCGACGTCTCCGCGATGGAGATCCGCGACCTCGCCCAGTGGGTGCGCGACCGCGACGAGCCCGCTGTCGCGCCGCTGCTCGAGGCGCTCCGGGAGACGCTCGACTCGTTCGTGGACATCGGGCTCGGGTACCTCTCGCTCAACCGGCCGTCGGGCACCTTGTCGGGCGGCGAGGCGCAGCGCACGAAGATGATCCGCCACCTCGGCTCCGCGCTCACCGACGTCACCTATATCTTCGACGAGCCCACGATCGGCCTGCATCCGCACGACATCCAGCGGATGAACGGCCTGCTGCTGCAGTTGCGCGACAAGGGCAACACGGTGCTCGTCGTGGAGCACAAGCCGGAGACGATCGCGATCGCCGACCACGCCGTCGACATCGGCCCCGGCGCCGGCTCGGCCGGCGGCGAGGTGGTCTTCGAGGGCACCGTCGCGGGCCTGCGGGGGAGCAACACCGTCACCGGGCGCCACCTGGATGACCGCGCGTCATTGAAGGCGACGGTGCGCGCGGCCGATGGCAAGCTGGAGGTCCGCGGCGCCGACACCAATAACTTGCAGAGCGTCGACGTCGACATCCCGCTCGGCGTCCTGGTGGTGCTGACCGGTGTGGCCGGGTCGGGCAAGAGCTCGCTGATCCGCGGCTCCGTGGAGGATCGCGACGGCGTGGTCTCGGTCGGCCAGGAGGCGATCCGCGGCTCGCGACGGAGCAACCCGGCGACCTACACGGGCCTGCTCGACCCGATCCGCAAGACGTTTGCCAAGGCCAACGGCGTCAAGCCGGGACTGTTCAGCTCCAACTCCGAGGGCGCCTGCCCCAACTGCAACGGCGCGGGCGTCATCTACGCAGACCTGGGGATCATGGCCGGCACCGCCACCACCTGCGAGGAGTGCGAGGGCAAGCGGTTCGACGCGTCCGTGTTGGAGTACACCTTCGGCGGCAAGGACATCAGCGAGGTGCTCGCGATGCCGGTGGCCGAGGCCGCGGCGTTCTTCGGTGAGGGTGACGCGCGCGTGCCTGCGGCGCACAAGATCCTCGAGCGGCTCGCCGCCGTCGGGCTCGGCTACCTCACCATCGGCCAGCCGCTCACCACGCTGTCGGGCGGCGAGCGTCAGCGGCTCAAGCTCGCCACCCACCTCGTGAAATCGTCCCACCCACCCGGGGTCCTCGTCCTCGACGAGCCGACCACCGGCCTGCACCTCGCCGACGTCGAGCAGCTCCTCGCCCTGCTCGACGGGCTCGTCGACGCCGGCAAGTCGGTCATCGTCATCGAGCACCACCAGGCGGTCATGGCACACGCCGACTGGATCATCGACCTCGGCCCCGGCGCCGGCCAGGACGGCGGCCGGGTCGTCTTCGAGGGCACGCCCGCCGACCTCGTGGACGGGCGTGCCACCCTCACCGGCGAGCACCTCGCGGCTTACGTCGGCGCCTGACCGCAGCAGCGCCGGGACTGCGTCCCGCTACCCGTTGGCGCAGAGCGTCGCCACGACATACCCCGCGCGGCAGAGCGTCTTGGCCTTCATGCTGGCCTGGAAGTCGGCGTTGGCCTTGGCCGCCGCCTTGCCCTGCGCCTGGCTCTGCAGCAGCTGACGGATCCGGTCGCGGTAGGGGCCGATCGCCGGCGTCACGGCGGGATGGATCTTGGTGACCCGCGCGAGCCAGAAGCCCTGCTTGCCCTGCACCGGACCGGCGACCGCGCCCACGCGCGCGCTGAACGCCACGGCCCCCAGCGCCGGGTCCAGCGCGCCCTTGACCGCCGACGGGTAGGCCCCGCCGGTCGCCTTGGAGATCGGGTCGACCGAGTACTTGGCCGCGACGGTCTTCCAACTCGTGCCCTGCTTGATCGCGGCCTGCGCGGCCTTGGCCTTGGCTTCGGTCTTGGTGCGGATGACCTGCAGGTCGCGGCGCTCGGGCTGGCCGAACTGGGCCTTGTTCTTGGCGAAGTAGGCGTTGACCTGGTCGTCGGAGACCTTGGCGACCGTACCGTTGCGCTTGGCCGCCAGCTTCTGGCTGAGCAGCCCGGCCCGCGTGCGCTCGGCCAGGCCGGCGGCCGACAGGCCATTGGCCTTGAGGAAGCGGTTGTACTGCGCTGCCGACGGATAGGCCTTGCGCTGCTGGGCGAGGACCTTGGCGACCTCGGCATCGCTGACGCTCACGTGCTCGGCCTTGGCCTGCTGGGTGGTCCACGCGCCTTGGATGAGCTGGGACATGGCCGCGGTGATCAAACCGACGCGGCGCTGGCGGCACTGGATCCGGAGCGCCGCGGTGCCCGGCGTCTTGAACGCCGGGGCGGCGGGCGCCGGCCGCTTCTTGCTCGAGCCCGCAGCCGCCTTGCTTCGGGCTCGCAGCTTGTTGTAGAACGTGCGCAGCGAGGCGACGCACTTGGTGTAATGCGGCGGGTCGGAGACGATCTGCGATGGGCCGTTGCGCAGGTTGCGGACGCTCGCGGCGTGGAGCCGGTCGTACTGCGCCTGCGTGATGACCTGGTCGCCGACCTTGGCCACCGCGCCGGCGGGCAGGGAGACGGGCTTGGCCTTGGGCGCGGGCTGCAGCGTCGGCACCGAGGGCTTCGGCACGGTCGTGCTCGGCCGACCGGGGGCGGTGGTCGTCGTGGCCGGAGCCGGGGACGCGGTCGACGTGGTCGGGGCCCCGGTGGCGTTCGTGGCGGCCGTGCCGCTATCGGAGCTGCCTCCCCCGCACCCGGCCGCACCCACTGCCAGACCGACGATCATCGCCATCAACGCACGCTGCAGCTTCACGGGTTCTCCTCGTCGTTCGACCCACAACATCCGGCGCCGCCGCCGCGCGGGGCAGTCGCCACACGCGGCGGGTGGCGCGCCATCGAGCGGCCACCGTCGCCGGGCGGAGAGACTACCGGCGGGGCTCGCGGCGCGTGCCAGCTCCAAAGGGCAGCCTGGCCCGGATCGGCCTATTTGGTGGTCTTGTGGGCTTTCGCGGGTCCGGTGGGGTCGAAGGAGACGGTGACCCTCCCGGGCTTGCCCTTGCTGCGCTTGGCGGTGATCGTCGCGACCGTGGACTTGGTGATGGTCTTGGTCGTCTTCTTGATCCCGTGGCCGGTGACGGTGACCTTGCCGGCGCCGAGCCCACCGATCTTGATGGCCACCGAGGTCTTGCCGACCTTCTTGGACAAGATCTTCAGCGCGCAGGCCGGCGTCTGGAGATAAACATCGGCATCGGCGGTCTTGCCGTTCTGGCCGTCGATCTGCTGATCGGCGACCTGCGTGGCCTTGCAGATGTCGGTCCCGGAGACGACGAGGATGCCGCCCTTTCCACCATTGATGTCCAGCGTGAAGTCACTGACCGGCGCGTCGGGGACATTGTCGAACGTGGTCACCAGCCGGTTGTCGACGACGTTGCTGGTCCCGACGAGATTGATCCGCAGCCCGTTCTCGCCGGTGAGCGGGATCACGAGCTTGGGCAGCGTCCGGATCTCACGACCGGACTTGGGGTCCTTGCGGATGTTCTTGACGAAGTACACCGGACCGGTCAACGGCTGATCGAGGATCGGCGTGTGCGCGACGGCCTTGCCGACGATCGACGCCTTCGGACAGGTCGGATCGATCTTCGAGCCGTCGGTGAACTCACACAACCCATTCGCATTGTCGGGATCGAGCGCCAAGCTCAACGGCAGCGAGACGACGACCTTCTTCAGGTTGGCCTGCCCTGCCGTCTGGCTGACCGTCGCATGCACACCCGGGTGCTTGTCGTCGGTCGTCTGCCCCTTGCCCGTCAAGCTGATCGCCAGCTTCGGCGACAGACCCAGATCCGAGCAGCCACCGACCTGAAACGGCGACGAGACACCCTTGACCGTGTCATCGCCTGGGTCGGCGAAGTTCGCGCCGCCGCCGGTGATCTGCCCGGCGATGGTCTGGGCCGCGCAGCTGGTTGGGTTGAGCACGAAGCTGCTGCGATCCATCTTCAGCGTCACGCTGCGGATATGCAACGGAATGCCCTGGATGATCGACGGCAACGGCTCGGCATCGGCCGAGACCTGCGTGGTGATCGGATCGATGCTCAGCTTCGTGCGCACCACCACATGGCCAAGGTCAAAGGGACCCGCCACCGCATGCGTATCGATCGCCAACCCGAACGGCGCACCGTCATAGCCATCGGTCAAATACACCGGCTGATCGGCCAGGAAGAACGGCGTCGCTCCCGCACCAGCACCAACCGTGACCGTGCCGACCTGCGAACCCGCAGGACAACTCGTCGAACCGCCCACACCCGACACGATCGCCGACTGCGCACACCGCGGAACACCCGCCAGCTTCGCCGTCAACCCCAACGGCAACGTGACATCGATCTTCTTCAACGACTGCTGCCCATCAGGCTTAGAGACCTTGAGGACGAAGGGTGAGGTCGATCCCGCGATCGGGGTCACGGTTCCCGCCGAGAAGCTCGGGGTGAAGCGGGCCGGGTCGGTAAGGTCCGGACAAGCGCCGCCATCGGGACCGCTGGTCACCGAGAACTGGCCACTGAGGTCGACCGGCTGGTCGGGTCGTGTCCAGGGCCGGAGCTCGGAGTCGATGTCGTAGCTCCCACAGGTCGGAGGGTTGACCAGAGGTGCGCGCGAGCCGGAATTGAGATGGAGCTCCAGGCTCGAGAACGGAAGCTGGGGGTTGTCGTCGAAGGTCGTTGTCAACTGGCCCGTAGTCGGGTCGGCTTCGATCTTGCCCGGGAGCTTGATCGTCAGGCCGCGCTCGTCGTTCTCGACGACGAGATACATGGCCAAGAGCGAGCCGAACGGATTGTCCGTCTGCTTCGCCAGATAGACCGTTCCTTGGACTGGATCGGTGAGGGCCGGCGTGACCAACTGGGCCGTTCCGATCTTCGACGTATCGGGGCAGGCGACAGGGCTGTCGGTCCCGAGCCCGATCTGGGCCGGTGAGCAGGCGCCCACGCCATCGGCGGTCGAGGGGTTCACAGACATACCCGCAGGCAACGCCACCCGGACACTCTTGACCGGCGAGCTGGAGACCCCATTCGGATTGTCGTTCTGGGGCACCGTGATCTTCACGTCCAAGCCGGTCGGGCTATCGGCGCGCTGGCTCGTGGGGTGCGCCTGCACGGCGGGCTCGAAGCGGGGTGCGTCACAACCCGTCATGCGGCCCGGCATGTCGTAGAGCACGTCGGGACCAAAGGCACCCGGGTTCGCCCAGGAGTCGTAGTGGGCCAGCTTCATGACGTTGTCGACATCACAACGGACGGGCATGGTGAGGAAGGGCTTCTCGGGCTGGTCGGTCGGTCCGCGCTGGGCGTCGTGGACCGGGTCGGCGGGGACGCCCCAGATCCTGACCTTCGAGTTGAAGGGCGGCAGCGTCTCGTTGATGTCGGAGACGGTGGAGCGGACCGAGTAGCCGTTGGCGGGGTCAAGCGAAATGCGAATGTGAACGGGTACGCCTTGGATGCTCATGCCGAGGTCGGTGATGACTCCATCCGGGGGGGTCATGTTGTAGACGCCTGAGTCCCCAGCGAAGAACCTGCCCTCGGAGAGCGGAAACACCGTGACGTTGATATCGCCGACTTGGCTGGATGCAGGGCAGACCTGGTACGTGAGCTCGCTGATAGTGCACTCGCCCACCGCTGTCGGGTAACCGACAAACCCCGGCGGGAGGTCGATCGCGATGTGACGAGGATTGGCGACACTGGCCTTGAGGGGATCACCGCTCGCATTGAGGCCGGCGGAGACCGTGTTGAGATCGAAGGCGAACGTCGCCTCATAGGGATGGCCACCAGACTGGCGAAGCGGCGTTACGCCGTCGCGAGCGAAGAAATCGCCGACAAACGAGTTCTTGACGATGCCGAACGGTGGATCATCAGCGCTGACATGCGTCAACTCGAGAGCACATGCTGCGACGCCCGGCAGACAGGAGGCAGCGGGCGGCGCGTCAGGGGCGCCTCCGCCCGAGACGGTGGCGGTGGTCGTGAGATCGCAGTCCGCCTGGGGAGCGCAAGCCCCGGGAGCCACGTCAACGATGAGGATGAGCGCGCGGGAGAGAGGTCTACTGGCACCTATCAAGGCCGCGGGGATCGAGTCGGTCGTCGTGCAGGTCACGACCGAGTCGCCAGGAGCCCCCGGACACGACCAGGTATAGCTATCGACGCTGCCGGCCTGCAGCGTGGACGAGTTAAAGGTGACGCCAGGCGGGAGATCGACCGTGAGGCTGATGGGGCCAGAGCTGGGCGCATCGCCGACATTGCTAAGTTCGACCCAGTACTCGGCGGTACCACCCGGAGGGAAGTTGGTCTGGTTATGGTGGAGGTCGAGCGTCCACATGGGAGCCGCGACCGCCGCGGTCGCCCCGATACCGAGGATGCCGAGCACGGCGACCGTCGCCAACAGGACCAGGCGCCGCAGGAGACGGCCAAGCGTGCGTGTGGTTCTCGCCGCTTCTCTGATGCTCATGCTCTGCCTCTCGAGGTTCACGGTTGAGTTCCTGTTGTGCGGTACAGACGCCATGATCAGCGGCCCTTCTTCGAAGAGGGGGCCAGGAACGTGAGTGCCACCTGGGTCTTGGTTGCCTTGGCGCCGGCGGGGGTGAAGGAGACCCTGGCCGTCCTGACGAGCTTCCTTCGCCGGACAAGCTGGCGGCGGCTCGCGGCGGTCAAGGAGACTCTGACGGTGACCGTCGACGCCTTGGCAACGCTGTGCCTCGACGTGACCAGGCCCGATCCGGAGATGTCCAAACGACCTTTCCCGGTGACCTTCACCTTCAGGACAGCGGTGAAGCCTCGCGCCGTCTTGCTGACCTGGGCGACGGTCAGCTTTCCGCTGCGGTTCTTGGCCTCGTTGCCCGGCCCGGTGAAGCCAGACGAGCCGGAAGCCGGATCGGTGGGGGGCGAACTGGGAGCGCCCTGGCACGCCTCGAGGGCGCAGGGTGGGGTGGCGTCAGCGAAATCGAAGCCGCCACCGATGCGGGCGTCGTAGAGGTGCTGGGAATGATCACGGACATCGGAGGTGAGCTTGGCCGAGGAGGTGAAGAAGATGTCGTCTCCGCTCGGGGTGATGCCGGCGGCGTCGGGCCGCAGTCCACCTCCCGCTTCACTCGCCGGTGTACGCGTGGTCCCGTCGGTGATGAGGTGGGCTGCGCCATCGCGCCACTCATAGACATCGAAGCCCGCGATGGGAGCGCGCCCGGGCGCGGCGGTGTTCTGGTCGCCCGCGGTGAGCGGCGTGGGGGTGGTGAAGACCAGATCGCCCGACTTCGAGATGGGATTGGTGTTGGGGCCGAGCGAATGCGTCTCGGTCATCAGGCGCTGGGGCACATCAGCCCGTGGCGGGGTGCCGTCCGCGGGGCACGAGACGCAGACCAGAGAGCGGTCGCCATCGTCGTAGAGGTAGTACTGGGCCGTACCACCGTTCTGGGGCCCGTTGTGGGAGTCCAGATCGGGACTGCTGGCGGTGAAGACGAAGACGGAGCCGTCCGGGGAGATCGCGTTCTCGGCGTTGTCGCCCGCCGTCGCACCCGGGGCGACGAATGCGAGGTCGCCGGTGGCGACGTCGACACGGTAGAGGCCAAGGCCTGTGGGGGCACCAGGCACGAGCGGGGGATCGCCTGGGGCGCGGAGGTTGTCGAAATAGACGCGTGAACCGTCGTCGGAGACAGCAACCCTGTCGGCGGCGACGAAGGGCGCGGGGTTGACATTGGCGCTTACCCCGGGGACGACGCAGGTGACGCACTGGCGTTCGCCGGTGGTCAGGTCGTAGCGGTAGACGTCGCTGTTCTGCGGGCTGTTACCCGTACTGCAGGTGGCGACGGCGGTGTCGTCGGTCGCGAGACGACTCTGCGTCTGGAAGAACGTGGCATCGGCGGTCGAACGGATGAAGTTGGCCCCGCAGGTCGGCCCCGAGACGGGGGAGCCCGAGATGAGGCTGCTGACGTTATCGACGAGGTCTCGGACATAGAGACTCGGCGGATCGAAGCTGTTGCAGGGACCGTCTCCCTGGGTCATGAAGAAGACGTACCGTCCATCCCCGCTCACGTAGTGAGGCGAGCGCCGTGTATAGAAGCCGCTCGGGGTGAACTCGTAGTCCAGGCCGCATGCAGGAACCGAGCCATCCGGAAGGAGGTCGACCAGATGCGGACTACCGTCACTGATGTCATAAAGCTGGGCCGGCAAAAACACGCTCGGGCCCGGATATGGGGGCACAGGGTGGGCAGGGTCATGCGTGCCGGCAATGGCGGTAACGGTCCTCGACGCGTCGTCGGAGGTGGCCGTGAACTCGCGCCAGTCCGTACCGGGAAAGCTGTCGAGTTTCTGAGCGGCCCCGCCCGGCGTGACGTTCCAGATCGCTTTGTCACCGGGAAGGCCGTAGACGGAGTTCGCGGCAACGAGCTTGGAGAGATCGCTGCGACCCTGCAGGTAGAGCCACTCGTTGCCGGGCGCCTGTGAGCGAGGCGGCAAGAGGGCTTTGTTGTGCCACCCGGTCGCGGTCCTCTCAGAGAGGAGGTAGTTGTTCAGCGATCCCGAAGTCGAGTCCGGAGCGCCGCCGGGGATGTCGTAGGCAACGCTGTTGCCGTCGTCAGCGATGGCGCTGGCGGTGTTGGCCGCGTTGCCGGTGGTGTCAGGGGCGCTGACCTGCTCCCAGGCACGATCCGATGCGGGCGGCCCGGGGAAGTTGCCATGGGTGAGCGGTGCGTCGGAGGTCCGGGTGGTGAAGGTGCGGTCATGACCGGCGACGGGGCCACCAGGATTGGCTTGCTCGGCGATGACCCGGTAGTGATAGGTGGTGGCGGGCTGGAGGCCGGTGATCTGCTGGGAGACGAACTCGATGTCGTTCCCGGTGCCGATCGGATGGGAAGGCGTCGTTTGCCCGTAGGAACCTGTGGTTCCATACTCGAAGTGGTAGCTGGTTGGCGCGCCGTTGGGGTTGACGCGCGAGTCGAGGCGAGCGGTGGTCGCCGTCCGAGCGGGCGAGCCGGTCGTCTCGACGACCGGTGAGCCCGAAATGGGCGACGCGGCGCCCTCACCGTGAGCCTGGGCGTTCGCGGCGACGAGGCGGAAGCGGTAGCTCGCCGCGGGGTCGAGCCCAGTGACCGTCGCGGTGACGGGGTGGTCCTCGAAGTCAGAGGCTATTGACCCCGGTGATTGATCGCAGGGAATGGTGCCCCCTGACGACAGGTCGTTGAAGCCGGCCGTGAGGAACGCCGAGTCGGTGACGTACTCGAAGTGACAATCGGTCAGCGGGACGCCATTCGGGTTGACATCACCGTCAAGGTCGGCCGACGTGAACGAGGTCGGTGACGCTGAGCCTGTTGTGACGTCCGGGCGGATGCCTCGGAGCCCGAAGACGCGGATCTTACCGTTGCCGAAGTCGGAGACGTAGACGCTGTCGCTTGCGCCGTCGACCGTGATGCCCCGGTATTCGGCGCCCGCGATCTCGTCAGCGAAGACCGTGAGGGGATCACCGGCGGGGTCGTACTCTGCAACGTCGTCTGGGGCGCCCGGGGTCAACCGGCTGCTGTGAGCGACGAAGAGGTGATCCGTGGAGGGATCGACTGCGATGCCAGCTGTATGGCCGGCGTCGATCTCGGTGCCGGAGGCGTATGCACCTGCCGCCGTGTACCGCCAAACCGGGCCGTCGAACATACCGACATAGAGATCGTCGCCGGAGTCGAAGGCGAGGTAGCAGGGCAGGCCGTCCTGGGGGATCGGGACCGAGCTCTGGAAGGCGCCGGCGGCGTCATAGCGGAGGATGCGGTGGGTCCCGTAGTTGGCGACCCAGAGGTTGCCGGCAGAATCGATGGCGTCCGCGCAGATGCCCTTGGGGTCACCGTCGGGGGAACCAGGGTTGATCGCGGGGTCGATGGGGAAGGCGCCGCCGAGCGAGGCGCCGGCGGAATCGAAGCCGTAGACGGCTCCCTCGAGCGTGGACGCGTCGGCGGACTCGCGGGAGAGGTAGAGGTTTCCGGCCGACGGCTGAGCGGTGTTGTCCACCGCCAGGCCGCCGACACCGCTGGTGGCCGGCGCTACGAGAGGGCTGAATCCGGAAAGCGGGGGGTGAGCGGAGGTTCCGGAGGCGTCGAACCCGTAGACAGCCGACGGACTTGATGCGGTCTCGCTCTGGGTGAGCGCGTAGAGGCGATGCGTCGCCTGCTGGAAGGCGAGGCCATCGAGGCGATCAAAAGACGTGCCCGATGTGCCATCGGGACCAAAAGCGCCCGTGGCGGGCCGGGTGAAGGGAAGGGAGGCGGTGGTGAAGTCCTGGTCGGCTCCGGTGAAATCGTCGACGACCGTCGTGATGTGGAGTCGGAAGTGGTAGGTGTCGCCGGGGGTGAGGCCGGTGAGGTTCGCGGAGACGGGCGCAGGAGCTGAGAAGGAATTTCCCTCAGCGCAGGGAGCGGTGTTGCCGTAGGCGGCGGTCGCACCCCACTCGAAGTGGCAGTCGGTGATCGGCGGGCCGCCGTCGGGGTCCAGGTGAGCGTTGAGGGTCGCCCGGAGCTTCTTGACCTGGGTCGCCGAGTCGGTGGTGGCGATCGCCTGGAAGACCGACGGGGAGAAGACGTCGATCTCTTGTGCCGCCGGGTCGGCGGCGTAGGCGCTGCCGCCACCGCGGACAGCGACTCCCGCCGAGTTCGTGCCGAAGTCACCAGCGCCGAAGCTGTAAAGAGCAGTGCCGGCGGGGCTGAAGACGGCAACGTCACCGCCCTCGTCGACGTAGACGTCGCCGGTGGAGGGATCGGTGGCAACGGCGGTGGCGGTGGAAGCAATCGGGGCAAAGGTGGGTGTAGCACCGGGTCCGGCGGCGAAATCCGATGCGGCGTAGCGGCGGAGCGGGCCGGTGGAGTCAAAGCCGGCGGCGTAGACGTCGCCTGCGTCGGCTGCGACCTGACAGGGGTTGAACCCGGGATTGATGCCGCCCGAATAGTCAGCCTCGGCGACATCGGCGCCCGAGGGCGAGTAGCGCCAGACGCGCGCGCCGTAGTCACCGACATAGACGTCGCCGTTGGACTGGTTGACCGCGACGCCACACGCTTCGGAGTACGCGGAGTTGGGCGTGCTCGAGCCGTTCAGGGTGGCAGCGGCACTGCCGTCGTTGTTGAAGACCTTGATCCCGGCGCCGAAGGAGTCGGTGACATAGATGTCACCGTCGGTCAATCCGCCGGAGCGGTCGATGGCCACCTCGGTCGCGGATGGCCCGTCGAACGAGAAACCGGTAAGCGTGTTCGTGCCGGTGTCGGCTCCGGCCGTGAAGTTCTTGGCCGCACCGGTGGAGTCAAAGCGGGCGACAGTGCCGGCGGCCGTGTTGACCGCGTAGATGTCACCGTTTTGCTGATCGACCGTGAGAGCGACGGGATTCTGGCCAGTGAAGGAGGTAGGGAAGGATGTCTGGTGGTCGCGCTTCAGGCCGGCGGAGGCGCTCGGGGCGACGGCCAGCGCGAAGGCGAGAACCGAGATCGCGGCGAGGAGCAGGCGCACCAGTCCCTTGGAGACGTCGGCAAGGCGGGCACTCTTGGCACCCGAGGCACCGGCGTCGGCATCGAACAGGCGGACGGTCATACGGCGACCCTTCTCAGTGGTGTTGGTCGTGCTGGTGATGCTGCGCCGCTCGCGGCAGCGCAACGTGAGCGCGGCGACGGCCGCACTCGGCATGTTGTGACCCTGCAACCTCTCTCCTCACTCAGCGGGCGGACGCGTCATCCAGACACATCCATGTCCCGTGACGATTAGACACTACGGTTTCTATCTCTGTCAAGTGGAAACGTTCCCCACCCTCCGCAGCGCCGTCCTGAGCCTCGCGCAACTCGTCCGCCAGGCGCTCGCCAACGGCGGTGAGCTCCCAAGCGTTGGAGCGTCCGTCGCGGGTGCGGCGTGCGGCCTTGGCGTCCTCCAGGCGACGGAGGTGGCGGCTGATCTGCGACTCGTGCTCGACACCGATCGCGGCGGCGATCTCGACGTTGCGGGCACCGGTGTGGCCGGCGAGGTACAGGAGCGTGGCCTCGGTCAACCGCGTGAGGCGCAGGGTGCTGTCCTCGACCATGTGGTCGGCGGCCTCGACCCGCGGCGCGGCGACGACCGCTCCGGCAAACCGCTCGGCCTCGGCCAACGCAGCCCGCCGCCCGAGCCGCGGCGCGAACACGAGGTAAGCCGCCGGGGCAATGAGCGTGAGCATCGAGGACTCGGCGTCGGGTCCCGTGAGATGGCGGTAGGCGAGCTCCATGACCGCGCCCACCGCGGCCGTGCCGGTCGGCGGCACGGCCCCACGCCCCTCGTCGACCAGGCGCACCAGCTGCTCCAGCGCCGCACGCCGCACGTCGCGCGCGCGGTCACTGCCGTTCACGGTCTCGATGACGATCAGCCACGCGCGCAGGCGGTCGGCGTCCAAGTTGAGGTAGAACGCGCTCAGCGCCGCACCCACGCGCGCCGACCACTCGTCGCCGGCCACGACCACCGCGCCCGCGACGCCGTCGATGAGCCACGCGACCGATCGCTGCACCGCCAGGACGAAGCAGTCCTCGCGATCGGCGAACAGGGCGTAGAACGTGCGCTTGGAGATCATCGCGCGCTCGCACACCATGTCGACGGTCACGTTCTGCCAGCCCTGCTCGGCGGCGAGCACCGTCATCGCGGCCGCCAAGCGCCCACGCTGATGCTGGGCGGCCGGGCCGGACATACCCCGATCGCGGGCGTGCGTCATCGCGCCCGTCCCCCCGGGCTCTGTCGCGCTGCAGACATCGTGCCCTCCGTACCGTCGTGGCGGTGGCGCGATTTGGTGCACCACCGGTGTTCCTGGTCAACGATTAGACACTACGGTTTCTATCTCGTCAAGTGTCGGGGCATGACGACGTGGGCGGAACGCTGTCCGCCTGGTCAGAAGGGGTTGCGCTAAGTCAGTCCCGAGGAAGCCGCGCGATCGCCGCCGCCAGCTTCGGCGCAGCGTCACGGACCACCGGGCCGTGTCCGAAGCCAACGATGCTCGGCTCCAGTTCGGCGACGCGTCGCATCGAGCGCCGGTTGAGCGCGGGGTCGGACGTCGGTGCCTTGAGCGGCTGACGCAGCCCGGGCACCGTCGTCAGCGGGTTCATGTTGAAGAACACGTCGCCGGCGATCAGGAGCCGGTCAGCCTCGCGCCAGAACGCGACGTGGCCCGGCGAGTGGCCGGGGACGTCGAGCACGATGAAGCCCGGGCCGATGAGATCGCCTTCGCGCAACTCGCGCGCCACCGGCGAGGCCGGGAAGCGCCCGAGCAACCGCGCAGCGCCCTTCAGCAGCCCGGGGACGTGCGGCGGCGGCTCGCTGCCACCGTCCCGGACCGCGGGCGCGTCCAGCGCACCGACCGCCAGGCCGTCGAGCCCCAACTCGCGAATGACTCGCGCCGAGCCACCCGCGTGATCGAGATGCGCGTGCGTCAGCGCATGCGACGTCACCCCGCGCTCGCGCGCCGCGGCGACCGCCTTGCCGCCCATCGGCTTGATGCCCGCATCGATCAGGACATCGCCCAAGATGTAGGCGTTGACCGAGTCACGCGGGGCCAGCGGGAGGTGCCAGACGTCGTCGGCGAGCTGTTGCATGGGCCACATCCTCCACCATGGCGGGCAGACCAGCGGCCGAGCGGGGTGCATCGCGACACGTACATGTCACGGATCGGAGACATTCAACCGACTCGGCTCAAAATGTAACCGTACGCACACCTCGACGCTCGAACGGCCCAAATGTCACCGAGCGTTCTCTTTTGGCTGCTCAGATCGGTAATGTCGTGGCATTCCCCTAACGGCCGATACCCCCGCGCACTTCGGTGCCGCCCTGCGCGAGCGGCGCCGTGCGCTGAACATCACCCAGGCCCAGCTCGCCGACGTGGCAGGCGTGAGCCGCAAGGCCGTCATCGAGATCGAGAACGGCAAGCCGACGGCCCAGTGGCAGAACGCGCTGCAGCTCGCCCAGGCGCTCGGCCTTGACGTGACCTTGCAGCCGCGATGAAGGAGCTCGTGGTCACGTTGGCCGGCGTGCGAGCGGGACGGCTGGTGCAGAAAAGCAACGGGAACCTGCAGTTTCGCTACGACCCTGGCTACTCCGGGCCGCCGATCTCACACGCGATGCCCGTGCAAGCCGAGGCGCAGTCGCACAAGCTCTGCCAGGCGGTCTTCGGTGGCCTGCTGTTGGAAGGCGACGGGCGTGACACCTTGGCGAAGACCCTCGGCGTCTCGGCCAACAACGACTTCGGACTTCTTGAGGAGGTCGGGCGCGACGTCGCCGGCGCCGTCGCCGTACTGGAGCCCGATGAGACCGTCCCGACGACGCCCGAGGTGCGCCGCGTCAACGCCGACGAGCTCGGTCAACTGCTGCGTCACCTTCCCCAGCGTCCGCTCGCGGTCGATCCGTCCGAGGGCATCCGGCTCTCGCTGGCCGGGGCGCAGCCCAAGCTGCCGATCATCCTCGACGCGGCCGGCGCAGCGCTGCCGATCAACTCTGCGGCTCCGACGACCCACATCCTCAAGCCCGAGCCCCAAGCCTTCCCGGGGCTCGTCGACAACGAGTGGTTCTGCATGACCCTGGCCGCGGCCGCCGGGTTGCGCGTTGCCGAGGTCCGCAAGGAGATCTCGGTCTCCGGCCTGCCCTACCTCGTGGTCGAGCGCTATGACCGCGACCAGATGGCCGACCCAATCCGCCGGCTGCACCAAGAGGACTTCTGCCAGGCCCTCGGCGTCCCCTCGACGTTCAAGTACCAGGCCGAAGGCGGACCCGGGGTCCGCGACGCCATCGCCCTGCTGCGCAAGGCCACCGCCGTACCAGTCATCGAGCTCCCAAGGTTCTGGGACGCGCTGGCGTTCAATTGGCTGATCGGCAACTGCGACGCGCACGGCAAGAACTACTCCTTGCTCTATGACGCGGGCTCCCCCACGCTGGCACCGCTGTACGACCTCGTCAGCACCGTCGTCTACCCCGAGCTCGTGACGCGACTGGCCATGAGCATCGACGGCGCCACCCAGATCGCAGACGTCGATGACAAGGCATGGTCTGAGCTGGCCGCTCAGGTCGGCGTCAGACGCGACTTCGCCATGGGGACGATCAGACGGGTCGCAGGGCATGCCGCGGCCGCAGCTGAGCGCGTCGCCGACGACCAGGGCACCGAGGCCGCCAAGGAGATCGCCGAGCGCGTCGTCTCATTGGCAGCCACTCTGGGCCTCTGAGCGCCGGCATAGGACGGTCGCCGCGCTGCGTCCACTTTCGTCGCGATCGCAGCGATCTAATGCCAGTTTTTGCCAGCATTAAACGTTATTATGATGGCTATATGCGACATTCAACGCCACTCCAGGTTCGCCGTTCGCTGCGGCAAGTTGCTGATGACCTGACCACGTGGCGCAAGCTTCGCGGCTTGACGCAGGCCCAGCTCGCCGACCGAGCGGGAGTGCATCGCGACACGATCAGCCGCTTGGAGCGCGGCGACGGGGGCGTGAGCCTGGAGAACGTGTTGCGGGTGCTCCGGTGCCTGGGCATCGTCGAGGGCGTAGCGCGCGCGCTCGACCCTTACGAGAGTGACGTCGGGCGCCGGCGGTCTGATGAGCAGCTACCGCGACGCGTGCGACCCAAGAGGCTGACGGGCGATGGCTGACCCACCGTCGACGTTCATGCCGTCTTGGGAACGAGAGCTGCTGCCGGCCGGCTGTGGTCGCACCGACGGCGAGGGCGAGAACGGGTTCGCCCAGAGAGATATCGACGAGGCCGCCGCGCTGCTTCGACGGCTCATCGCCGACATCGACGCTGCTGGCCTCTGAGCGGTGACGAGGGAAGTCCAACCACACCAACAACTGAACGTCCATCCGCCCCACCCCCTAACCTCCCCCGCTCATCCAAAACATCACCCCCGCGCCGCTGGAACGGCCGGGGGCATGACCCAAAGGAGACGCATCTCCCATGAGTACCCCGCAGCGTACCCACGCTCGCCTCGTCGTCGTCGACCGCGAGACTGCCGACGTCCTCCGCCTCCAGGCCAAGACCGTCATGGATCTCGGCCACGAGTTGTTCGAGGACTTCCTCCTCTACGGCCCCGACGCCCAGTACGCGCTGGCGATGCGCTTCTGTGCCGCGACGGCGCTCATCACCGCCGTCGGCTGGGACCCCGACGGCCCCGGCACCGACGCCGAGGAGTTCGAGGTCCCGCTGACCGACGACTTGGTCGAACAGCTGCGCCACCGCCGCTACGACCTGGCCCGCTGCAACAACGACCGCCTGGACGGCCTGTCGGTCAACGAGCCGATCGATCCTGACCTCCTCGCCGAGATCACCGTCGACCGCCTGGCGGCCCAGGCGCTGGACCGGCTGTTCGGCGTCTACGCCAAGGCGGTCAACGGCTGAGCCAGGACGGCCCGGGCCCGGGTCGCGGCACCCGCCGCGACCCGGGACACGCGCCCAGTCCTACTTGCTCGTCTTGCGCGCCTTGGCCGGCCCGGTCGGGTCGAAGGAGACCGTGACCTTGCCCGGCTTGCCCTTGGTCCGCTTGGCGGTGATCGTCGCGACCGTCGACTTGGCGATCGTCTTGGTGGTCTTCTTGATGCCCCTGCCGGTCACGGTGACCTTGCCGGCGCCCAGCCCACCAACCTTGACGGCCACGCTGGTCTTGCCGACCTTCTTGGACACGATCTTCAGCGCGCACGCCGGCGTCTGGAGGTAGATGTCGGCGTCGGCGGTCTTGCCGTTCTGACCGTCGATCTGCTGGGCGGCCACCTGGGTGGCTTTGCAGATGTCGGTGCCCGAGACGACGAGGATGCCGTGCTTGCCACCAACGATGTTCAGCTTGAAACTGCTGACTGGGGCGTCGGGGATCTGATCGAAGGTGGTGACCAGGTGGTCGTCGACGACGTTGCTGGTCCCGGTCAGGTTGAGCCGCAGCCCGTTGGGGCCCGTGAGCGGGATCACCAGCTTGGGGAGCGTCCTGATCTGGCGACCGCTCTTGGCATCGATGCGGATGTTCTTGACGAAGTACACCGGCCCCGCCAGTGGGCCGTTGAGGATCGGCGTCGTCGCCGTCGCGGTCCCGACGATCGACGTCTTGGGACACGTCGGGTCGACCTTCGAGCCATCGGTGAACTCACACAACGCGCCAGCGTTGTCGGGGTCCAAAGCCAATGAGAGGGGCAGCGTGACGACCACCTTCTTGAGATTCGCCTGACCAGGCTTCTGCGTAAGCGTCGCATCCACCCCCGGATGCTTGTCATCGGTCGTCTGGCCCTTGCCCGTCAGGTTGATCGCGAGCTTGGGTGCCACGTCCAGCGCAGCGCAGTTGCCCACTTGGAATCGGGACGACACCGCAGCCGTCGAGCCCTTCCACGAGCGCAGCGTCCCGGTGATGCTCATCGGATCACATGAGGTCGGGTTGAGCATGAACGCGGGACGATCCATATTGACCGCGATCGAGCGGACCCGCAGCGGGAAGCCCTCAGTGGCGCCGTCGTCGCCCTTGACATCGAGGATGTCGGGAACGTCATCAGAGACCACGGTCACATGACCATCGATCGGATCGACGCTGATCGCTGCCCGCACCACCACGGTCCCGAGGTCAAACGGCCCCGCGATCGCCGGCACGACGATCGACAGACCGTACGGACCCCCCTTGTACGGGCCGGTCAAAAACACCTTGCCGGCGATGTGGAACGGGTTGGTGCCCGGCCCCGCTGCGGTGTCGGTCGTCCCGACCTGCGACGCGCCGTTGCAGGTCCCCGCCACCGCGTCCACTTCCGCGCACAACGGGACCGACCCGACGTTGGCCAGGATCCCCGGCGCAAGCGTCGTGGTGATCGACTTGATGTGCTCCTGCCCGTCAGCACGAGCGACCTGCAGCGTGAACACGCTCGACTCACCGGCGGACAGGTTCGCAACGCCAGCCGTGAACGCCGGCGAGAACCCGCCCGCGCAGCCCGACGTGATCGAGAACACATCCGTCGAGCTCACCGGCGCCGTCCCCGACCACGGCGAAAGCACGCTCGAGGACGAGTAGCTCCCGCACTCCTCCGGCGAGGCCAGGGACGCGCGCGACCCACCGTTGAAATGCAGCTTGAAATCGGTGAACGGCAACTGTGGCTGATCCTTGAACGACGCCGTCAACCGGCCCGTCGTCGGATCAGCGTGAACCTGCCCGACGAGCTTCAAGGTCACACCATCCCCTTGGACCACCACATAGATGCCAAGCACCGAATGCGACGGATTGTCATTCTGCGCCGCCAAGAACACCGACCCCTCAAGCGGATCGCTCAGCAGCGGCGTGTCCACCGACACCGTCCCGATCTTCGACCCATCCGGACAGGTCGGGTCGTTCTTTGACTTGATTGCGATCTGTGCCGAAGAGCAGCTCTTGAGACCGTCGGCAGCCGAGGGACTTACCGAGACGCCCTCCGGAAGGGTCACCGACGCATCCTTGAGGTTGGATGTCGCAGTGCCGATCAGGCCGTCAGTCTGCGGAACCTTCAGATCGACGTCCAGACCGGTCGGCGAATCGGCGAACGTGGTATCGGGCTGGACTGAGATCGACGGGTCAAAGCCCAAGCGTGAGCAGCCGGTGACGGGAACGGGGTCGCCAGCCACGTCTTGGGTGAAGGCCGACGCGGAGAGGAAGGTACCCGGGGCCTCCCACGAGTCGTGGCTGAGCGAGATGCTGAGCGGGCCGGAACATGCGCTCGGCATGGTGAGGAGGGGGGTCTGTGTCGCCGCCACCGGGCAGCTGATGCCGTTGAAAGCCGAGTACCCGCTGGCGCAGTGAGAGCGCCGGTGATCGTGGGAGGGATCTGAAGGGTCGCCCCAGAGGTCGATATCGATGCCGGAGACTTGGCCAACCTGAGGGAGATCCTTGGCCTCGGCGGTGAGCGCGTAGTTGCCGGCTGCATCGACGCCGCCGATCAGATGGACGTAGATGTCGAGGTCGGCGGCGTTGAAGGCAAAGGAGGCCGGGGTGCCGGGCGGCGGGACCATGTTGTAGATGGCATCCGAGAAGACCGGGTCGACGAAACCGAAGTTACCCGTGCGGGCGTGGGCGATGCCAATAGCCGAGGCGACGGGACAAGTGTCGCTCTCGAGCTGGGCCTCGGTGCAGAGCACGGGCGTGGCGGCGGGATTGACAACCATGCCGACCGGAAGGGTGGTGGTGATGTCCTTCAGGCTGCCAGCGGGAGCATTGAGAGGCCTGCCACCCGGAGCGGTGTTGTTATTGGTGTTGAGCTGGAAACCAAGATGGAACTGGTAGGGATGGGAGCCGGCCTGCGACACCGGCCCGCCGGCGGCGTCGGTGAGCGCCGTGTCGACCGACTGGAAACCAGGGGCGGCCGGGGCCGCCGTCACCGGCGTGTGCGTGGTGACGGAGGCGCCGGGCGCGCCCCCACCGGAGACCGAGACCTGGTTGGTGAGAATGGGTGGGGCGCCGGCGTCGATCTTGACGGGTACGAACATCACGAGGCGACCACCGGGGTGAAGGACGACCGTGATAGTGCAGGTAGCGGGGGGACCAGGATCGCACGGCGGAGTTGCGCTTCCCCCGTCGTCGGAGATCTGGAAGTCCACCTGGTCGGCGGGGGGATCGGCCTTCACAGTCACCCCGACGGGGAGGGTGTCAGTGACAGTGACCGGAGAACCGTCGGAGTCCGCAGCGCCCGTATTCTCGACCGTAATGGCGTAGACCGCTCGGCCGGAGCTGTCACCGGCGGTGAAGTGGGTCGGCGAGGAGGTCGAGTTGATCGACCAGGCGGGGGCCGGGATAGCCGCTTGCGCGGCTTCAACGGCGACGGACAGCGTCGCTACCGAGAGAAGCGCAGCGACGACTGTCAGCAGTGTGCGGCGGATGGCGTGCATCTAGCGGCCCTTCTTCTTGGTCGTCGCGGTCTTGAACGTCAGCGTGACCGTGGCCGTGGAGGACGCCCCCGTGCTGGGCTTGAACAAGATCCTGGCCTTGATCTTCAACGTGTGCTTCTTCTTCAAACTCGCCCTGGCTTTCGAGGTCAAGGCGGCGATCAGCTTGTACGTCGCCGACCGTGTCGCGGTCTTGTGCACGATCTTCAACCCCGAACCGGAGAGCGTGATCTTGCCCTTGGACGGCACCTTGATCGAGAGCTGCGTGCTCGTGCCCTTCACCGTTTTGGGCCTGGACACCTTCGGAGCTGCGGCTGGAATGGTCGGCGAAACCGCGTTGCCAGGGCCCGTAAAACTGACACTCGCAGCCACGATCAGCGCAGGAGGCGCGGTTGGTGACCCTTGGCAGGTATTCCCGGAGCAGGCCGGCGAAGGCATCTGATGCTGGGCACCAATGCCGCCGCCGACGCGAACGTCGTAGACGTCGACCTGCTGGTCGCGGTCGGCCGGGAGGAGGGGCGAGGCAGTGAAGACGAAGGCGTCGTCGCCGGATGCCGATACGTCGCCGAGGTGGGACGGCTGTGGGCTGGCGCCGGTGGAGAGCAGATAGAGACAGCCGCCGGCGATATCGGCGTCCTGGCAGGAGCCGGTGCCGTTCGCCTCCCATTCGTAGACATCACTGACGCCGTTGGTGTCGGTAGAGAGCAAGCTGTCGGGACTCTCGAAGAAGATGCGGTTGCCGTCGGTGGAGACGTTGCGAGTGAGCAAGAAGTTGGAAGGGGCGCCGGTGAAGCCGGGCTGTGCCTGGGCAAGCAACGCGTCGCCTGTGGGCGGGGTGCCGGTGGGGTCACAGGAGACGCAGCTGGGCGTTGAGTCACCAGGGCGGAAGCGATACAGCTCGGCGCATGCACCGCCGCAGCCAGCACTCACGTTGTTGTAGGTGGAGCGCTGGCGGGTGGAGGTCAAGAGGAGGGTGCCGTCGGCACCGACACGTGAGGATCGGCTTTGGTTCGCGAAAGCTCCGCCGGGCCGGGCCCGCCAGTTGGACGTGTCGAACCCCGTATCCGCATCTCCACCGATCCTGGCGACGAAGGTGATCGCGCCGTGGTGGGAGAGGTAGATGTTGCATTCCCGCGAGCTGCAGTCACCTGGACTGGCGGGCCCGCTGCCGTCGAGATCACCGTTGGCGGCGAAGTAGACGTCCTCGCCGTCGGCCGAGACACCGAGGACGCCGACGACGGCGGCGCCGAGCGGGTTGTTTCCGGAGTCGACAGAGAGGTCGCTGAGATCGCCGGTTGAAGTGTCGTAGGAATAGAGATCCGAGCCCTGGACGTCGTCGCCCCGGCCGTTGACGTCGGTGCAGCTGTTGGCGGCGGTCGAGACCGCCGTTGAGTCGCCCGTGAGCCGCTCGCAGCTGGTGAAGAAGACCTTGGATCCGGAGGGAGTGGCGGCCATGAACGCGGCGGGCTTGTGAGAGCCGCCCGCGGCATCGGCCTCGGGCGCGGAAATCTGGGTTGTGGTCGTGGCGTTGTGGCGCTCATAGAGGCGACCGGTGCCGCCTTCGGTGAAAAAGACGCGGGAACCGTCGGCGGAGATCGTGTTCTCGGTGTAGTACGAACCCGAAGCGCCGCCGGTAGCCAAACTCGGGTGGGAGTTGGCGTCGGTGCCGCTAACGGCATACGGCCCGGCGAACGAGCCTCCGGCCGGCGCAACGCAGGCAGGACCGTTGTGGTCGTCGCAGGTGGTCGCCGGGAAAGCGGGCACGCGCCCGGCGAGGGTGAGCGTCCCTTGGTCGAGGTCGTAGAGGTTCGGAGCACCTTCGACGGCACCCGGAACGAGGGCTTTGGGTTCCTCAAAAGTGAAGTGGGAGGAATCGGCGGCGTAGGCGTCGAGACGAGGGTTCGTGCAGCAGGCCGGATCGGTGAGGACCGTTTGCCAGGAGCGGGCAGCGGTGTCGCCGCGGAGGATGGCGCCACCGGTCTGGCTCGGGACGAAACTGGCCGAGGCGGAGAGGTCATCCGACCAGCCAAGGAGGGTCGGGGCATACCCAGGGTCGGACTTGGGGATGAGGCCGTTGGTGGTCCAGTCGGTGCCGCGGGAGGCGACGAAGACTGGGAGCTTGGCGCTGCCGCCGGTGGTGGGAAGGCCGGAGTTGCCGCCGAAGGTGATGCGGTCCCCACTGGCGGAGGCCTGGACGAGCTGGAAGCCAAAGCGGGCGTCGGCGCCGTGCTTGTCGACGGGTGAGGCCTGCTCGTAGGCGCGGCAGTCGGGGAGCACGGCGCCCGGGCCGGTGCGGAGCGCATCGTTGGGGCAGGCGCCGAAGACCGGTGGAGAAGCGTGGGTGACGAAGGTGGCGTCGGCTCCGTGGGCTGTGCCGTTGGAGTTCGTCGCGACGATCCGGAAGTGGTAAGTGGTGGCTGGGGTGAGGCCGGAGATGAGCCGGGCGACCGAGTGGTCGGAAGAGTCGGATCCAAGGGAGCCGGACTCTGGGGTAGTCGAGCCGTAGCTCCTATCGGTGCCGTATTCGAAGTGGAAGGTGGTCGGCTTGCCTTGTGGATCCACCTGCCCGTTGAGCCTGGCGTCGGTGGTCGCGACCTGGCTCGCAATGGCGCCATGCACCCGGGGGCCCTGCGTGGTGAAGGTCTGTTCCGGTCCGCTTGCCGTTCCGCGTGCTGTGGCGTTGGCGGTGACGATGCGGAAGTGGTAGGTGGTGCCTGGCTCGAGCCCAGAGAGGTCGGCGGAGACGGAGACGTCGCCCGAGCCGGAGCCTGGGTCCGGTGTACAGGGTGCGGTCTGACCGTCAGCGGATGTCGCGCCGTAATCGAAGTGGCAGTCAGTGACGTCGATCCCCTCGGGGTCGACCTTGGCGTTGAGGGTGACGGAGGTGGCCGTGAGGGCCGACGGATCGCCAGGCGTCAGCGTGGGAGCCGTGAGCGTCCCGGCGGGGCCGAAGACGCGGATCCCGCCGGTGCCGCGGTCAGCGACGTAGACGTCGTGGTTGCTGGCATCGACGACGATGCCACGGAAGTCGGCGTCGGCGATGGGAGGCGAGGTGACACCGGCGGCGGTCTGGCTGAGCAGCGCGCCGGCCGAGTCGTACTCGGCCACGTCAGTCGAATGAGCAACGTAGAGATGGTCGTTGGAGGGGTCGACAGCGAGGCCGTGGCTTTCTCCGGAGTCAATGAGGCTGGAGGTCGTATAGCCCGAAGCGGCGGTGTACTTGTTGGTATTGCCGAAATAGTTGGAGACGTAGAGGTTGTCAACGGAGTCGAAGGCGATGTTGCACGGACGACCCTGTGCGGAGGTGTCGGTCGAACCTTGGAAGACGCCGGCTGAGCTGTACTCGAGGACGCGCCCGGTTGAGAAGTTGGAGACCCAGAGGTTGCCGGCGGAGTCAACGGCGGCGCCGCAGATGTCTTTGGGAGACCCCACTGGAGCGCCGGGGTTGGTGGCGGGGTCGATGGGGAAGTTGGGGCCGCCGCGCGGGGCCCCGGCGGCGTCGAAGCCGTAGACGAGATTGGTGGCCTCAGAGACGAAGTAGAGGTTGCCGGCGGAAGGGAGGGAGGTTCCGTCGACGGCGAGGCCGGCGAAGTCTCCGGGGGCGGCTGGGACGTCCAGAGGGGCGAACCCGGCGAGCCGGGGGAAGCTCGGCGGGGCCGAGGCGTCGAAGCCGAAAATGGTGCTCGCGAAGTCGCCGCCGTTGAGGGCGAAGAGATGGCGAGTGGTCTGGTCGAAAGCGAGCGGGCCGAAGCGGCTGCCGTCGAACCCGCCCGTCGAAGTGCCGTCGGAGCCGAAAGTGGCAAGCTGGTTTCGAACGACCGGGAACGCCGCTGGGGTAAAGGTTTGGTCGGCGCCGTGGAAGTCGCCGCTGGAAGTGGTGGAGACGTCGAGGCGGAAGTGGTACGTCGTGGCGGGGGTGAGGCCACCAAGGCTGGCGGTGACGTCGGCGGGGGCACTGAACGGCGGATCTTGGTCGCATGGCACCGTCGCCGCCGAGGCGAATCCGTCGATCTGGAACTGAGCGTCGTCGACCCAGTCGAACTGGCAATTGGTGACGGCGGCATCATCGCCGGGGTCGAGGTGACCGCCGAGGACGGCGTTGGTGTGGTGGATCAAGGTCGCGGGATCGGTGATGGCGCTTGGGTTGTTGGCGAAGGCCCCGAAGACGTCGATCCGGCCGTTGGTGCGGTCGGCGACGTACGCCTTGCCGCCGGACGTGACGGCCACACCGGCCGAGTCGGTGCCGAAATCCACCGAGGAGCCGAACGTGTATCGAGAGGCGCCAGTAGCGTCGAAGACGTGGACCTGGTTGCCCTCGTCCACGTAGACCTCATCAGAGGCGGGATCAACTGAGACCGCGGTCGAGGTGGCGTCGATCTGGGTGCCGAGATTGGAGGTGCCGAAGTCCGAGGCGAGGTACTTGGTCAACGGGCCGATGGAGTAGGTGGAGGCGTAGATCGCGCCGGTGGAGTCGGCCGCGACGTTGCAGGGTGCGTTGACCCCGGTGATCTGCGCGTCATAGTCGGCGTTGCCGGCGGGATTGGCAGAGGGGACATAGCGGTCGACCGAGCCGCTGTAGTCACCGACGTACAGCCGGCCCGCGGGGTCGACGGCGACGCCGCAGGCCTCGCCGAAGCTCACGCCGTTGGCCTGGGTGATGGTGCCAAGGGGTGTGCCGTCGTTGGCGAAGATGCTGACCCCGGCGAAGCTGACGACATAGATGTCTCCGGCGGTGCCGCCGGGCGCCCCAGCCGGGGCGATGGCGACCTGCGCAGCCGAGGGGCCGTCGAAGGCAAAGCCGGTCAGGGTGTTGCCCGAGCAGGTGCCACAGGTGAAGTTCACAGCGGCGCCAGTGGTGTCGAAGCGAGAGACCGTCCCGGCACCGACGTCAACGCCGTACACGTCACCGGACAACTGGTCAACCATCAGCGCCTGCGGGTTGGTGAGCGCGCCGAACGACGAGTCGTAGGTGCGGCCGGGAGCGGCCTGGGCACCGGCGGCGAAGGCGAGCGCGAAAATGCCTGCGGTCAGCGCGGCGACAAGCAGGCGCACCCCACCTCTGGCAACCAAACGGTCAGTCATGCAGTTGGTCTCTCTCATGGTGGTCTCGGAAACGGCGGTGCTCATAAGTGACAGGTTCATCGGGTGCCCTCGGCGACTGAGGCGGGCCATCTCAGGCCTCGTTAGAGGTGGCAGAGGCCCAGGCGGTCAGCCGCGGCGCTTCGGACCGCAGGTCGCGCATTGACCGCGCCGCCTCCTCCCCGCGGGCCGTCAACCGCCACGCGTTGGTGCGGCCCTCCTTGCGGCGCCGCACGACCCCGGCGCGCCGCAGCCGCGCGAGGTGCCGGCTCATCTGGCTCTCATGGCGTACATCAACCGCCCGTGCCACCGCGACGTTGGTCGCGTCGGGGTGCCGGTCGAGGTACTCGAGGGTCTGGCGCGTGAGCTCGGTGACCAGCAGGCCGGGCTGGTGGTCGCCGCTGGCGTCTGATGGCGTCCAGCGCGCGACGAAGATGGTGGGGTCGCTCAGCACGCTCGCCCGGGTCGCCGCGCGACGGCGGCCGATGAACGGCGTGAGCAGGCTGTGGATCGCGGGGCCCGTGAGGTCGCCGTGCGCGCTGGCGTCGTCGGTGAGCTGCCGGCGCACCAGTTCCCAAACACCGCCCAGTGCGGCGGCCAAGACGAGGTCGGTCGGGACCGTGCTAGCCGGTGGCTCGCCGAGCAGCCGCCCGACCTCGTCGATCGTGGCGCGCTGCATGATGAGCGCCTCCTGACCTGCGGCCAGCGGCGCCACGACGCACAGGTGCCCGAGTACGCGGTCGGCGCAGAGCGTCCCGACCAGCGCCCGCATCGCCGCAACGGCCCGGTCCTCCCACTCCTGTCCGACCGTGACGACCGCCTCGGCCACGCACCCGACCAGCCGATCCTGCGCCTCGCCGAGCGTGTCGAGCAGGCAAGCGTCGCGATCGGCGTACAGCGCATAGAACGTGCGGCGAGAGATCCCCGCCCGCTGGCAGACGTGATGGACGCCAATCGCCGCAGTACCGACCTCGGCCACCAGCTCCCCCATCGCCGCGACCAGCCGGTCGCGCTGGCCCGACGCGCCGCCGATGCCTCGGCTGCGCCGCGCCTGCGAGGCGGCAGGGGCCATCGATACCCCGGGGATAGGTACAGCGGACACGTCATCTCCTCCAGCAGTGATCTCAACCCACGGCGGCCGCCTTCCCGGCGGCTCACCGCTCCCGCACCGGCGGTGCCAGACCGGCAACCCATGGTGCGACGAGCACCGTAAACGCCTAGATGTTCGGAGTCAAGTTTCCCCGGTATTGAAATTTCAGTCGAGTAGCTCGTCCAAGGACACAGAGCGCACCGTCCACTCGCTCGAACGGCCCGCCCCCGGCGCCCGGCGCACCAGCCCTCGCGCCTCCAGGCGGCGCAACGTGCGGTTGACCTGCGACAAGTGGCGCACGCCCAGCCCGAGCCGGATCTCCTCCCCGGTGCTCGCCGGATGCGCGGCGAGAAAGCGTAAGTGGCGCAGCTCCTCGCGCGACACCGCGGCGTCGGCTGGCGGCCGGCTCGGATCGAGCACCAACCCGAAGAACCACGCCTCGTCCAGCGCGTCCAGCGCGAGCTGCTCGGCGCGTTCGGCGACCGGCTCACCTGCGGCCCGGCGCTGCGCCAGCGCGACGACGACGCGCCACAGGGCCGGGCCGTCGCGCTGCGCGGCGGCCTCGATCACCAGCCGTTCCAGATCGGCCTCCCCCGTCGCCCCGCCGGCCAGCAGCACGTCAAGCTCTCCCCCGCCGAACGGCGACTCCTGCAGCTCGGCCGCCGCGGGCTCCAGCGCTGCGGGCTCGTCGGTGAACGCCGCCAGCGCAAGGGCCGTCAGCTCTTCCTGGCGCTCCAGCAGGGATTGCCCCGGATCGTGGCGCAGGCAGTCGATCGTGACGGCATCGATCGCGGTCAGCACGGTGTCCACCCCCACCCCGACCGGCGGCTGCGTCGCGACCTGCTGCTCCAGCGCGCGCAGGATGGGAGCGCGAACTGCGTCACGTGCCGCCCGCGCGCGCTCGCCGGCGGCCGGCACGTCGCGCAGGCAGACCAGCGCCCACTCGCGGTCGCAGTCGAGGATCGTCAGGTAGGTGCCCAGCGCCGCCGCGGCGCCGCGGACCCAGTCGCGCTCGGCGGCGAGCGCGTCGAGGATCTGGGGGATCGCGTAGGCCGCGGCCGCGTCGTAGGCCCAAATCAGCGCCTCCTGCTTGTCGCCGAAGGTCCCGTAGAACACGCTGCGTGTGACGCCGGCGCGCTCGGCGATGTCGGCGACCGTCACCGCGCCGTAACCGCGCTCGGCGATCTCGCGCACCGCCGCGTCGACGATCCGGGCCCGGCGGTGGAACGCCTGCGCCTCCGGTGGGAGTGCCTCGAGCTCGACGGCCGCCGTCGAGGCAACGTCGCTGTTTCTCGACATGGTCGTGATCGTAGTCGAAACACGTCTAGTTTTCCGAATCAATTCTTTCTGTCGAACTCGACGGACATGGTGTCCGGGGTGTTCTTTGGCGTATCCTCGACGGCGTATGGCCCCCGTCGAACGTCCGTCTCGCCGGCTGCCGCGCGGGCGGCATGCGCTGGACGCCGACGCCGCCGCCGCCGAGTACCGCGCGCGGCTCCAGGCCGCCGCGATCGAGGTGGTAGCGCAGCAGGGCTACGGCGCGGCCTCTGTGACCCAGCTCGCCAGCGCCGCCAACGTGTCGACCGCGACGTTCTACGACCTGTTCGCCGGCAAGCAGGAGCTGGTCCTTGCCGCCGTCGACGCGGCCATCGCCGACGCCGCCAGCCGCCTGCGGACGCGCGCCATCGCGCCGGGCGATCTGCGCGACGCGCTGGCCGGCGTCCTCTCGGCGGTCGTCGACATCGTCGTCGACCAGCCCGCCGCGGCCCGCACGGCGATCATCGAGCTCGGCGCGCTCGGGCCGCCGGGGCTGCAGCGCCGCCGCTCTCTGACCGCCGGTCTTCGCCATCGGCTGCGGCAGGCAGCAACCGTGGACGGGACGCTGACGATCTCCGAGGCCGCGCTGACCGTGCTGGCCGGCGGCACGATGCACGTCCTCGACGGCCATCTGCGCTCCGGTCGCCTGCGACCGCTGCGCGCCGCTGCGCTGGACCTCGCCACCTGGGGCGCGATGTACGAGACCGACGACCCGCGCCCGCTGCCGGTGCCCGATCCGCTGCTCGTGCCCGCCCCGGTTACCCCGCCGCCGCCGGTCACCGAGGCGCTGCCGGGCGGCCGCCACGGCCTGCCGTCGGGCTTCGTGCGCCGCCATCAGCGCACGCGGATCCTCGAGGCCGTCCTCTATGTCTCGGCACAACAGGGCTTCGAGGCGACGACCGTCCGCGAGCTGGTCACCTGCGCGGGCCTCTCGCTCGAAGCGTTCTACGAGCACTTCGCGACCAAGGAGGATGCGTGGGCGGCCGCGTACGACAGCGCGTTCAGCGCGCTCTTCGCCGCCGCCTGGCACGCGGCCTCGCGCCAGTCGGATCGTCGCACCAAGGTCGCGGCCGCGACGATCGCCTGCCTGCGTCT
Source organism: uncultured Conexibacteraceae bacterium (assembly GCA_963836485.1). Classification (GTDB taxonomy): domain Bacteria; phylum Actinomycetota; class Thermoleophilia; order Solirubrobacterales; family Solirubrobacteraceae; genus Baekduia. The sequence goes on from CAWIJS010000008.1 coordinate 624,705, forward strand.
GCTCGAGGCCCGACCCGAGCGCGCGCGCCTACTACTCGTCGACGCGGCGTCGGCCGGCCGCGCCGGCGCGCCGTTGATCGACGAGACGCTGCAGGCCTTCACCCGCCAGCTTGGGCGCGCCGCCGGTGGGCCCGCGCTGCCGCGCGTGTTGCCGGCGGCGATGACGGGCGGGCTGAGCGCGCTGGCGGCCGAGTGGGTCCTGGACGGGCGTGCGGCCGAGCTGCCGGCGCTCGCCGCACCGATGATCGAGGTCATCCTCACCCCGCTCCTGGGCCTGCCCGCGGCCGCCCGCGCGGCCGACGCCGCGGTCCAGGAGCCCGACGCGGCCGCGACCTCCGACGATCGCCGCCGCCTGATGGACGCCTTCGTCGAGGCCGTGGCGCGCGACGGCCTCGACGCGACGCGCCTCAGCGATGTCGCCCAACAGGCCGGCGTCGAGCTGGACGTCGCCAACACCCTCTTCCGCGACGAGCTCGACGTCGCCACCCAGGCGTTGGGCTGGTGGGCCGGCCGGCTGGTCATGATCGCCGCCGGCGCGTTCCTGGGCGCGGCCGACGACCCGCCGCTGGCCGCCCATCGGGCGCTCGAGGCGGCGCTGTGGCACATCGGCCGCACGCCGGCCTATGCGGCGTTGGCCGTCAACGACGACCCGGACATCGCGGTCGTCGCGCTGGCGTTGCGCAAGCGCTACGTCGCGCTGTTCTTCCAGCTGATCGCCGGCCAGATCCCGGCGGGCGAGCAGCACGCGCCCCAGCCCCTCTCCGCGCTGGAGATGGTGCTCAACGGGATCATGGCGGTGCTCCGTCGCTTCGCCCAGGACGACCGGATCGCCGAGCTGCCGGGTGAGCTGCCGGCGCTGAGCCTGCAGTGCCTGACGCCGTTCTTCGGCGCCGACGAGGCGCGGCGGGTCGCCGCGCTGACCGGCAGCCCGCTGGCCGGCTGAGCGCGTCGTACGCCGGGGCACCACCGCTGGCACGCCGCCCTTGCGACACGCGGTCGCCTGCCCGTACAGTCGACAAAATGGAACGCGGTCGTCTTCCGACGTCAACGTTCGTGCCCCGAGACGAACGCGAAGAGCTCATGGCGATCTTCGCCGCCGTGGTCTACGAGCAGGGCTACGAGGCGACGCGGCTCGCCGACGTCGCCGAGCGCGCGGGCGTGCCAACCGAGACCGTCACGGCGTTCTGGCACAGCGAGGCCGAGTGCCTGCTCGACACCGTGCAGGCCGCGACGCAGCAATCCTTCAGCCGCCTGGCCGAGAGCTTCCTGCACCTCGAAGGCGACTGCCCGCTCGTCGCCCACCTCGCCCTCGCGGCCATGCTGCGTGACATGGCCGGCTGTCCGGAGATGACCTTCCTGGCGACCGTCGAGCTGCCCCGCCTCGGGCCGCTGGTGCAAGCCCAGCAGCAGAGCATGTTGGACCTCTTCTGCGAGTTTCTCGGCCCCGGCTTTGCGGCGATGGGCCGCCCGGCGCCCGATCCTCCAACCGTCTCGCTCTGCATCGGCGGCGGCATCGAGGAGGTCGTGCGCGACCACGCCCTGCGGGGCTGCCTGCACGAGCTCCCCGACGCCCTTCCGGCCATCAGCTACGTCTGCGTCTGCACGTTCTTCGGCATCGAGGAGGCGATGCGGGTCAGTAAGGTCGCCGAGAACCACTGATCGTTGAGCGAAAGGGCAGGTTGCATGAGCGACGAGGAGCACCTCGACCGTCTCGAGCAGGTCAAGCACGTCGTGGTGGTGATGATGGAGAACCGCTCCTTCGACCACATGCTCGGCTACCTCACCGGCGACGGGATGCCGGAGGTCAACGGCCTCAGCGGCTCCGAGTTCAACTTCGATCGCGACGGCAAGGCCGTGCCGATCCACGCCTTCGACGCGGATGCCAACACCGTCATGCGCGCCGGCGAGGCGCTGCGCAAGGCGCTGGATCCCGACCACTCCAAGCACGGTGTCGCGACCCAGCTCGGCGCGGGTTACCCGGCCCATCCCCACCCCGACGGCCACAACGGCGGGTTCGTCCAAGCCTTCGTCGAGACGCGCAAGCCCGAGGACCACGTCGCCCGCGAGCTCTGGTCGGTGCCGATGGGCCACTACACGGGCAAGGACCTCCCGACCTCTGACTTCCTCGCGCGCAACTACTGCGTCTGCGACGCGTGGCACAGCTCGGTGCCCGGTGACACATGGCCCAACCGCCTGTACTCGCTCGCCGGCCGCGAGGGGCCGAAGGTCAAGCTCAGCTTCATCAAGGCGCTGACCGACATGCTGCCCGGCCACCCCGACCTGCTCGCCGGGGCGCCCATCTACGACGTCCCGACCTTCACCCACCACCTCGAGGACAAGCAGTGGCGCTGGTACTCCCACGACCCCGCCACGCTGCGCGCCGCCGACGGCCGCCACCGCGACTTCAAGCACATCAACCGCGACAACTTCGCGTTCTTCGACCGCCGCAAGCTGGCGCTGGCGACCCAGGTCGGCGAGGGGCTCATCGTCGGCCATGACAGCTTCCTCGACGATGCCGCCAAAGGCGAGTTGCGCGACGTCTCCTGGATCGACCCCAACTTCATCGACCTCAACGTCTTGGACCCCAACTCCAACGACGACCACCCGCCGTCAGACATCCGGGCCGGCCAGGCGTTCATCCTGCAGATCTACGAGGCGCTGGTCCGCAGCCCGAACTGGAACGAGACGCTGCTGGTCGTCGTCTACGACGAGCACGGCGGCTTCTATGACCACGTCGAGCCGCCGGCCGTCCACGACGACTCGGGCTACGCCACGCTCGGCGTCCGCGTGCCGGCACTCCTGGTCGGCCCGATGGTCGCCAAGGGCGTCTGCCACGAGGTCTTCGACCACACCAGCTTGATCAAGACGATCCTGCGCCGGTTCGCCAAGGACCCTGACAACGCGCTCGCGCAGATGCCCCAGCGCGTCCAGGGCGCCCGCCACGTCGGCGTCGCGCTCGCCGACGCGCTGCGCACCGACATCCCTGACCATGATGATGTCCAAGTCCAGATCGACGCCTGGCGCACCAAGGCCCGCGAGCAGCGTCAGGCCGCGCCGAGTCAGGCGCCGTCGGTCTCACCCGACGGCGCCGGCCAGCCGCTCATCCTCCACGACTTCCAGCAGGACTTCGTGACGATCGCCCAGTCGCTGCGCTCGGCGGGGCTGCCGCCGGGGCAGCCGTAGATCGCTGCGCCGTGCCCTGCACGATCGCCCCGTACCAGCCGAGTCGCTCGACCAATCCGTAATCAAGGTCACACTGACGCCCGCCGTCAGCGCGCGAGCACACCGCGCAGCAACGCCACCTCCCGCGCCAGGCGTTCCTGCGACATCGGCCCCGGCTCGGGGTCCGGGAACGGGAACGGCCAGCCCGGCCGTGGGTCGTCGGCGTAGCGCGGGACGATGTGCGTGTGCAGGTGCGGGACGCTGTTGCCGAGCACGTTGTAGTTGATCTTGACCGGCGCGAAGGCGTCCTGGAGCGCCCGCCCCACCGCGAGCACTTCGCGGCCGTAGGCGGCCGCCTCCGCATCGCTGAGCTCGGTGGGCTCGACGATGTGGCGCCCGCGCCAGACGACCATCGACAGGCCGCGTTGCACATCGGCACGGACGAGATAGGCGTCGGACACGGCGCCCGCGAAGAAGCGCACGCCCCACGGCGTCTCGTCCGGCCGGCCGTCGGCGCACGACGGACAGCCATCCCCCGCCCGCCAGGCGTAGAACTGCTCGGGCCACTCCATGGTTACACCGTACTCACCGGTTACGCTGCTGCCATGCCCGAGCACGCGCACGACCAACGCAAAGGCGCCACCGGAGGGCTGCGGACGCCGCCCGTGCAGGAGTGGGACTCGTGGCCGTTCGAGGGCGGCGTGCAGCCGAAGACCCTGCGTGCACCCGAGCCCGAGCCGCCCCGCGACGGCGAGGGCGACCGGCCATGCGAAGCGTGCGGCAAGGCCGACGACCAGTACATCTGGACCGACGAACGCTGGCGGCTGCAGTTGTTCCCGCCCAGCGGCCTGCCGGTGGTCGCGATCCTGGAGCCGCGCGAGCACGTCGACGGCCCGCGCGATCTCTCAGACGCGATGCTGGCCGAGATGGGAATCATGCTGGCGCGCGTCGAGCGCGCGGTGCTGACGATCGAGGGCATCGAGCGCGTCCACATCCTGCGCTACGGCGAGGGCGCCGCGCACTTGCACTGGTGGTTCATGGGCCGTCCGACCGGCCTGCGCCAGACCGCCAGCGGCTTCGCGATGATCTGGGACGACGTGCTCCCGCCGACGGCCGAGGACATCTGGCGCGAGAACCTCGCAGCCATCGCCGCCGCGATGAACGCCTCGGCGCGCCCGACCTGAGTGCCTTGACGCTCCGCGCTTATGGCTTGCGCGCGGAAGCCAGTGCCGTCAGCCGTGCGGCACGGCGAGAGACGATCGCGACGATGAGCTCGAGGACCGGCTTGTCCCAACCATCGGCAACGAGTCGATCGCCGACTTCGCGCGCGGCCGCGGGCGCGGCGGTGGCATGTGCTCGCAAGCGGCGGCGGGCGGCAGCGGCGCCGAGCCCGGCGTCGTCGAGCAAGCGGTCGAGGTGGCGCGGCTCGAGATAGTCGGGCCGATACTCGCCACCGATGCCCATCGCCATCTTGCGGGTCAAGTTATGGGACTTGTGATAGGCGACGGTGCTCACGATGTCGTAGGCCGGCGCGAGGATCGCGCTCGCGGTCTCAGGGAGGTAGAGCAAGGAGTAGTTCTTTCCGTGTGCATCGTGGTTGCCGACCAGGAAGCTCAGCGCGATGTGGTCGAGCAGCTTGAGGACCTCGGGCGCGGGGACGGCCGTCGCCTGTCGCAGCAAGGCGAAGCAGTCGGCCAGCGAAGGCCCGCCCTCTGACTGGTACTTGCGATCGGTCGGAACTCCGAGCGCCTGGCACAAGTCCTCCTGATGCAGACGGCGGATCGCACCGTCCTCCCGGCGGCGGTCGTAGCGCTCGATCAGGAGGAACTCGCGGTCCTTGACGCGGTGCGGTGTCGCCGTGACCGCATCGATGCCGAGCGCGGTGCCCAGCCCGAGGCAGAACGCCTCGTTGGCCACCGTGTCGTCGAACCGCTGGATCGGCGTCTTGAGGATGTGCGTGGACGGCGCGTGCCCCTTGGTGATCCCGATGCGGCCGTCCTCCCCCACAATCACCGGCAGCTTGTCCTGCGCGCCGGCCAGCGACAGACGGAATTCGCCGTCCTCGTCGGCGTGCATCGGCCGAGTGGGAAGCTCATCGATCAGGATGATCAATGCATCGTCGTCGAGCCATGCGACATCGCTGCCCGGCGACGCCGGCGCCTGTCCGGGCGGCTGCAGGCTGATGGCACCCGCGGTGTCGCCTCCCACGGCGGCGAGCAGACCGAAGTCGTTGCCGGAGCTGACGCCGAGCCGCCGCGCGAGCAGGTCGCGCGGCGTGCCCTCGGGCAGCAGGCCGCCGAAGAACGCAGCGACCGCCGCGGGATCAAACGAGCCGTCGAGCGGCAACGACTGCGACAGCGGCGGCATTCCCGCGGTGAGCCAGCCGGGCGCGTAGGCGAACGTGGGTCCCCCGGGCTCGTCCGCCAACCTGCCGGCAAGCTCGTCGAAGCAGCGGACGTCGAGCGCAGGCACGCCGTCAGCCACGCGGATCCTCCAGGCTGAGCCGCACCCCGAGCGCCGCGGCGACGCGCAGCGTCTCGGCAAGCCTGACCGTCGGCTTCCCGCGTTCGAGTTCGCTGAGGAACCGTACGCCGACGCCGGCGGCCAGCGCAAGGTCCTCCAGACGCAGTCCTCGCGCCTTGCGCGCCCTACGCAGCGCTTGGCCGAGTTGTTCCGGCGTGGTGACGAGATCGACGCGTGTCATTGTCCCGATCGGGAAGCCTAACAGGGCATCATGTCCCAAGCGCAAGATTTATCCCGATCAGGAAATTTTGCCGCCACCATCGCCCGCTCGCCCATTCCTGTCCCGGTCGGGACAGGAACCGGAGACGGACAAGCCGCCCCGTCACCTCCGCGCAACCTGCTCCGCACTCGCCAGCCGCGACAGCGTCAGCGCCCCCAGCAGGAGGCCGAAGTCGCGCAGCGCGATGTCGCCATAGCCGCCGACGAGCAGCAGGTTGACGATGATCCCGCCGAGCCAGGCGGCGACCAGCAGGCCACCGAAGCGCGGCGCCACGAGCACCACCAGCCCCGCGACGATCTCGACCACGCCGACGAGGTGCATGGCGTCCTGGGCGTTGCCGGGGATGATGTCGTTGAACTGCGTGGCCAGGTACTTGGTCCAGTCGTCGGTCAGGACTCCCGCGAACTTGTCGATCCCGAAGAGGATCGGCGCGACGATGAAGGCGATGCGCATCAGCAGGAAGGCCTGCGCGACCGGATCGGCAGAGAGTTTCGCGACCGGCGAGAACGGGATCGGACGCAGCAGGGCGGGCAGCGGACTGGACATCGAGAACAGCTCCTTGTTGGTGGTCTTGCTGCGATTGGCGTCCGCCACCCGCGCGGACTTACCCGCTCGGCAACTGCCGGTAAGACCTGCGGCCCGGCCGACGCTAAGCCTCCGATGAGCTCCTCGTTGTCGCACCTCACCCCCGCCGTGGCCGTCGCGCCGCGGGCCGTCGACCTTCCTCGCGCCGAGGAGGCGGCCGCCGACCTGCTGACCGCCTTGGGCATCGACCTCTCGGCAGACGGCCGCCGCGACACGCCGCGCCGCATGGTCCAAGCTGGCGCGGGTCGTCGACCTCTTCGCCCGCGACCTGCAGGTCCAGGAGCGCCTGACCACCGAGATCGCCGGCTGGCTCGACGAGCACCTGCAGCCCAAGGGCGTGGGCGTCGTCCTACAGGCCGAGCACTTGTGCATGTCCTTGCGCGGCGTCCAGAAGGCCGGCGCCCGGACCGTCACCTCCGCACTGCACGGCCTGGTCCGCGACGACCCGCGCACGCACCAGGAGTTCCTGACGCTCGCGACGGACGACCGCGCCCGCTGAACCGCAGGCGGAAGCCGCTACTCGCCGCCGCCAGCCGCGACGAACGCGCGCAGGCTCTCGTAGTCCTCGTGACAGGCCGGGCACCCTCGCAGGTGCGCGCTCATGCCGGGCACCCGCGCATCGGCGTCCTCACCGGCCAGCTGCAGGTCGACGTAGCGGTCCAGCTGCTCGAAGCACGCCTCGCAGCTGAGCTCCTCCTCGCCCGGCCCCAGCAACCGCGTGACCAACTCCTCGTAGACCATCATGATGCCTCCCTTCCGGTGAGATCGAGCCCGGCGCGCTCGATCTCCGCGCGCAGCTTGCGCCGGGCGTCGTGCAACGTCTTGTACAGCGCGCCCCGCGTGGTGCGCAGCCGCTCGGCGAGCACGTCGATCGGCACGCCGTCGAGCGCGAGCGCGACGAACACGCGGCGCTGGTGTGGCGTCAGCTGTGCCTCGACGGCGGCGCGCACGGCGTCCAGCAGCTCGCGCTGCTCGGCCAGCGCGTGGCTCGACGGACCCTGGTCGATGGCCACCGGCCAGTCGCCGGCGTCGAGCGTCACCTCGCGCTGATGCCACGCACGCCTGCGGCACTTCACCGACGCCTCCAACAACACGAACTTGTAGGCCCAGGTCGTAAAGCGGCTCTCGCCCCGGAAGCTGTTCAACTTGCTCAGGATCGCGACGACGGCGTCGCCGGTGGCCTGGGCGGCGAGGTCTTCGAGCTCCTGCTCTGAGACTTGCCCACCAAGCGTCGCGCGTCGCCGCCGCACCTCAAAGCGCGCGGCCCGCAGCAGCAGCGCGTACAGCCGTGCCACCGCATCGTCATGCACACGCCCTGTGGCACCCAGCGCCGCGACCCACGCGCGCGACACATCCTCAGCCGGTGGCTCAGCGTCGCTCACGTCAGGGAGCATGGCGGCGAGCAGGGACGACACATCCGGTTAGCGACACCCGCCGCCAACCTCTTACCTCAGGTTCCCAACTCGGTGCAGCACCGATGCACAGGTGCTACACTTCATCGATGCCGACCGCCCGGCCACGACACTCCATTACCGAGACGGACGAGATCTCTCGCGCTCTCGAGGCCGCCGCGCGGCGCTGGCCCGACGATCGCGAGCGCCCGGGGAAGCTCCTGCTCGATCTGGTCCGTGAGGGGCACCGCGCGATCGCCACCAGCGCTGAACGAGCAGGCGAGGACCGGCGCGCCGCGATCATCGACACCGGTGGAGTGCTCACCGGCTCCTACCCCGCCGGATACCTCGAGCAGCTTCGGGGCGACTGGCCCGGGTGATCGTCCTCGACGCGAGCGTGCTGATCGCGCACTTCGACCAGCACAACGCTTTTCACCCGCGCGCGACCGATCACCTGCTCGAGGGCGCCGACCAGCAATTCGGTGCCAGCCCGATCACGCTCGCGGAGATCCTCGTCGGACCGATGCGTACCGGCCACCTCTCCATCGCGCAAGCTGCGCTCCGAGCGCTCGACGTCACCGAGCTCTCCCTCCCACCGAACGCCGCAACCAGGCTTGCGGCCCTCCGGGTCGAGACCACGCTCAAGCTTCCCGACTGCTGCGTTCTCCTTGCGGCCCAGGACGCACACGGGACGGTGCTCACCTTTGACGACCGCCTCGGCCGCGAGGCGGCGCGACTCGGTCTCATCCTTTAACGCACATCGCCACCGCGCCGAACGCGACAATCGGCGGCCGTCCGCCTTTTACGTCTGTTTTCAAACCGGCGGGACCCAACCGCTCAGATACGCCGCAGCGGCGCATTCACATTGGCAAATGTCGCCGTGTATAAGACGGTCATGCCCACATCGCCTCAGCGGCTCCCGCGTGGACGGCATGGGCTCTCGCCGTCGTATGTGGCCGACAACCAGCGGGCGCGCATCCTCGTCGGCGTCGCCGAAGTCGTGGCCGACAAGGGGTATGCCGCGATGTCGGTCGAGGACATCGTCCGTCGGTCCGGCGTGTCGCGTCGCACGTTCTACGACCAGTTTCGCGACAAGCGCTCGGCGTTCTTCGCCTCCTTCGACGCGATCAACGAGCAGGTGCTGGCCGCCACGACGGCCGCGTTCTCCTCGACCGACGACTGGCCCGAGCAGGTCCGCCGGGGCCTGGCAAAACTGCTCGGCACGCTCGCCGACGAGCCCGCCTTCGCGCGCATGGCGTTCCTGGAGATGGCGATGGCGGGCCCCGACGGCCTGCGCCGGCTGGAGGCGAGCATCGCCGGCTTCCAGACGCTGCTCGTGCCCGGCGAGACGATGGCCAAGGAGCCCGTGCCCGCGGAGGTCCCGCACATGATCGGCGCGGCGATCGCCGAGCTCGTCCGCCGTCATGCCGTGCGCGACGACATGGCGTCGGTATCGCGCTCACTGCCCGCAGCCGTCTACCTCTGCCTCGTGCCCTACATCGGGCCGAGCCGCGCCTGGTCAGAATCCCAGCTGGCGGCAGGCAGGCCCTAGGCGGCCGGGGCGCCAGGCGGTTGATCGTTCGGGAGACATCGGCATTTTCCCAGCGGATCAAACGTTTTGCTTTTTATCAGGATATAGAGAAGCGACCCATGCGGCGCTATTTCCGCGGGAAACGTGCGCGTTTGCCGCCTCACGGTAATCAAACACCGCGCTTCTGATCTGGTCGATCCACTTGACAAGAGAGAATGCGAGGTTCTTAGAGTCTCGCCAGTGACCGCGTCGACGCCCCCCGCCCGTCTCCATCCCGTGCCACCCGCCGCCGAACTGGACGCGACCAGCCGCTTGCTGATGCATGCGGCGGTTGCCCGTGCCGGCACCCACGGCTACCGCGGGTTCACGGTGCGCGACCTGGTCGCCGACGCCGGGATCTCAAGCCAGACCTTCTACACACGCTTCACCAGCAAGGAGGCGTGCTTCGTCGCCGGCCTCCAGGAGTTGGCCGAGGCGGCCGCGGCGCACACCCGCCTGATTATCGGCGACGCCGCCGACCCGGCCGAGCGCCTGCGCCGCACCATCACCGGCGCGCTCTCGCTCGCCGCCGACCATCCGACCGCCACCCGCGTGCTGCTGCTCGAGTCCTACGCCGCAGGCGCGACCGCGCAGGCCGAGCGCGACCGGGTCCTCGACGCAGCCGTCGGACTCGTCGGCGGGGCGGCGCCAGACATCGTCCGTGCCGTCCTCGGCGCGACGGCGCGCGTAGCCCTCGAAGGCTGTCTGGAAACGACCGGCGCGACCCCGTCGCCTCGCGCCCTCGCCGAGCCGCTCGCCGCCTGGGCGGCGACCTACGCCAACGCCGCGCTCGGCGATCTCCCCACCATGCCCGCTGCGCCATCACGCCGGCGCGGCCGGGCCCCCGGCTCGCTCGTCCCCGTCGGCCCCGACGGCTCACGCCGGCTGCGGCCCGGCCCCAAGCGCGAGCCGCGCGCCTTCGTCGAGCACCACCAGCAGGATCGGATCCTCGACGGCGTGGCGACCGTGGTGGCACGCGACGGCTTCGACGGCCTCACGACGCGGGCGCTCTCCACCGCCAGCGAGATCTCGTCCAAGGCGTTCTACCAGCACTTCTCCTCGCTGGAGGAAGCCTTCGCGGCGACGATGCTGACCGGCGGCCGCGGCGCGCTCGCCGCCGCGCTGCCGGCGTCGATGGCGCCGACGGACTGGTCTGATGGCATCGCCCAAGGCCTGCGGGCGCTGCTGGAGTTCCTCGCAGAGGAGCCGGCCTTCGCGAAGGTCGCGCTCATCGACGCCCTCAGCCTGGGCACTGCGGGCGTCGCCTTTCAGCGCGAGGCGATCGACGTCCTCGCCGCGATCATCGACACCGGCTACGAGCGTGCCGACGCGACCATCGCGGCGACGATCTCCTCCGCCGTCGCGGCCGGCGCCTGGGAGCTCTGCGCCGATCGTGTGCGCCGCGAACGCGCCGCCGACCTGCTCGCGCTCGCTCCCGTGCTGACGGTGCTGGCGCTGGCGCCGGCGATCGGGATCACCGCCGCGGTGCGGGTCGCGGGCCGCATGGCCGCCGCGACCGCCGACAGCCCCACGTAGGGCAGCACCAGCATCGCGGTCATCGGCCGCGCCAGGTCGGAGAGGACCGGGCTGCCGCCACCACCGGCCAGCCGCGCCGCCACGATGTCGAGCGCAGCCTCGAAGGCCGTCTCGGCCGCCGCCGGCCCCGCCGGAAAGACCGCCTCGTCGCAGTGACCGCCTGCCGCGATGCCCGACACGATGATCCGCCGCAGCGCATCCTGCGGATCGCGCAGCTGCGGCAGGACGGCACGGGCGAGCTCGGGCGACTCCTCGGCCAGACCGAGCAGCGCCGACACGGTGGTGCCCACCCGGTCGACGAAGTGCTGCTCCGCGGTCACCATGGATCCATTTCGCCCAGCACTTCAGATGCCTGTCAAGCGGGAAACTTAGACGTTTCCCCAAAGGCAACAATTTGGCTCTGTAGCGGTAAATGCGACAGGCGGACGTGCCAGGTTTCGCCTCGCGGGAAACACCGGTGTTGCCTCAAAGGACCTGGAGTCCTAGGATCTCGCGGGTGCTGGGGCCCGGACGTCACGAAACGCGAGCGTGTGGCTCCCGCTGCCGTGCTTGCGCCGCACTGCGGGCCGCCGCGCCGCTCGTCGTCGCCCAGCAGGGCATCGAACACGTCACGCTCGAGGATCTCGCACAGGCCGCCAGGATCCGCGCCTCGGACGTGCACGTGCATGCGCACGGGGACGTCACCGGCGTCCTGGGCGCCGCGTATCTCGAGTCAGCCGGCGCGTTGCAGCGCGGCTTCGTCTGGTCCTGGCGCTGCGCTCCCGCCCCGCGTGACGGCCTGCGCAGCGCCGTCGCTTGGCTGCTGACGACGCTCGCCGAAGATCCGGTCCGCGCCCTCTTCTGCTACGTGGAGATCGTCAAGGGCGGCCGGCCGCTCGTCCGTCTGCGCGAGCAGGTGCGCCAAGGCTGGGTCGGCATCTGGACGGCGCAGTACCGCGCGATGGTGCCCGACAGCTGGCTGCCGCCAAGCCACTTCGAGCTCGTCAACAGCGCCACCATCAGCCTCATCGCCACCCGCGCCGCACAGGGTCGAACTCACGAGCTGCGCGCCATGTCTGACGCCATCCTCGCCCTGATCGAGCCGGACGAGGCGCTTAGCGCCTCGGGACTTTCGCTGGTCAGCTGAGTTGGCCGACACGCGCAACCGCGTCTCCGCCCAGCGTGGGCGGAGCAAGAACGATCCCCGCGACGCCGCCCGCGTGCAGTTCGAGCAGCGAGCGAGGATCCTCGAGGCCGTGGCCCATCAGGTCGCCACCGAGGGCTACGCCGCGATGGGGATCGATCCCGTCGTCCACATCGCCGGCCTGTCGCGGCGCACGGTCTACGACCTCTTCCCCAACGGCACTGCGGAGCTGATCATCGCCGCACACCAGGCGGCGATCGACTACAGCCTCGCGCGCGTCCTCGCCGCCTTCGACGCCCAGGGCGACTGGGCATCGGGGTTCTGCGCCGGCATCGACGCCTACGCCCGGCTGCTGCGCTCCAGCGACGCATGGGCGCGGCTGTGGGTGACCGAGTCGCTCGGCGCACCCGCAGAGGCCCGTGCCCTGTGCCGTACGGGCTGCGAGCTGCTTATCGAGCGCCTAGAGCCCGCCGTCGAGTCCCGGACCGCGGCGCAGGCGATGCTCGACGTCGTCGACGGAGCGACGCGGCGGGCGCTGCGTGCGGGCGAGGAGATCCCCACCGACGAGATCGCTGCGATCGCACTGCGGCCCGTGGCGACCGCCACCGAGATCCGCGCCGCGCTCGCCACCGCGACGCGCACCCGCCGCCCCGTGCGCCCACGCCTGGTCGAGCTCGAGTACGAGGCCGGCCGGCTGCCCGAGCCTGACGCACGCAAGCGCCTAGAGCGGATCATCGCCGAGGCGGGTGCCGCGCGCGACGGGCTCACGCTGTGGCGCCTCTTCATGGCGCTGGCGCCCTCGCACGTGGACGGCACGGCGCGCAACGAGTTGCGCGATCTCGTTGTCGTCCACCTCCCTCACGCACTGCACTTCGGCGTGCCACTCGCCGGTGCAATGCGACTCGCTTGAGTCGCAGAATGTTTTGGGGTACACGCATGGTGTTTCAATAAGATTGGGACATCTCCGCCGGTCGTCCCTCAGTCCCCTATGTGTCACGTCGACGCCTGCCCGCCGAGGCCACACGCTTCCTGCAGCGCGCGCGGGTGCGCGAGGCTGCCGCCGTCGTGGCCGCTCGCGACGGCGCGGCGTTTCTGACAGTCGAGGAGGTCGCGGCTGAGGCCGGAGTCTCCCGCAAGGCGTTCTACATGTTCTACAAGGGTGCGGCCGCGGCCCTGGAGGACGCTGCCGCAGTGGGACTGGATTTCGGCGTCCGCCGCATCGGGCTCGCGTTCGACGCCCAACGCGACCGCCCGTTGGCGATCCGCGCCGCCGTCGTCGAGGCGCTCGCGCTCTCGGATGCCCAACCGCACTGGGCGTTGTTCTGCGTCCGCGACAGCCATGCGGAGCCGATCGCCTCGGGGCTTGACCGCTCGCGGCGGCTCGCGCCGCTGGTGGAGCGGCTGCGGGAGCACGGCAGCGGCGACGCGCCCGCCTGGGCGGCCATCGATGCCGTCGAAGGCGCCATCCGCCACGCGCTGACCGATGGCACCCCGGCACGGATCGGTGATCTCACCGGCGAACTGGTTCCACTAGTGCTCGACCTGCTTGGCGAGCGCCGCCGCGGCCGTGGACGGCTCCTGGCACACGAGCGATCGCTGGTGTCCCGCGTCGACGACGCTTTCGACCGGCTGCCCGGCTCGGTGACCGAGCTCGAGGCGCTGCTGATCGCGGCCGATGCCGACGGCGACGGCACGGCCCTGTGGCGGGCCTTCGTGCGGCTGCACGAGCTGGACCGGACGCGCGGCTTGAGCACCGCCGAGCGCAAGCTGCAGCGCACGGCCTTCGACGGCCTGGAGGAGGCGAGCCACTTCGGGCTGCCGGTCATGGCGATCGCCGCCGGCGCCGCGCCCGAGCGCTGGACCCCGGCCGAGGACGACCTGCTGGCGCTGCGTTACATCCGCACCCACCCCGGTGTGTCGGGCCGCGAGGTCGGAGCGGCCATCGGCATCACCGATCTCAGCATGGTCAAGCGGGTGCTCGACCGCCTCAACGGGCAGCGGCTCATCAGCGCCACCTGGGAGGGGACCGCCAAGCAGTGGTGGCCCGCTGACGTCGAGCCGGAGCCCGAACCGGCAACCGGCGGCGCCGGCGATGCCGATACGGCACCAGCCGGGCTCTTCATCCAGCCGCTCGGCGACCAGGAACAGGCAGCGATGGCGATCCTGACGCAGCGCCCCGGGATCACCGAGGATGAGCTGCGACGGGCACTGGGCGTGTCGCAGGCGCGAACGCGCCAGATCATCGGACGGCTCGAGCGGGGCCTGGTGCACCGTGCCCCTGCCGCGTGAGCTGCAACATGATCCTGGAATGATGGAATCACGTGCGTGTATCGTCGTTGTGGTGGTAAGGGACGATGCGCCGTGAGTACGCAGCGAGGAGCGATCCTGGCGGCCACTGCGCGCACGATCGCCCGCCGCGGCTACGAGGGCACGTCGATCTTCGAGATCGCCATCGAGGCCCACGTCCAGGTCCGCGATGTCCGCCGCCTGTTCGGCGACGAGGAGGCGTGCTTCTACGCGCTGTTCAGCACGACATTCCACGAGGCGTTTGCGCTCGTGCTGGAGCGGACGCGCGACGTGCCGTGGCCGCAGAGCGCGCGCGACGGCCTCGCCACGTTCCTAGAGTTCCTCGCGGCCAGGCCGATCCACGTCCGTGCCTGTCTTGACGGCGTGCGCACGTTGGGCCAGGACGGCAGCCTACGGCTGGAGACCGCGATCGAGGCCTTCACCGCGTTCCTCACGCCCGGCTTCGCGGCCAACGGTGGCACCCCGATCTTCCATGGCAACCTGATCGGGTCGACCGTCGTGCACGTCATCACTCAGCACGTGCAGGAGAACCGGATCGAGGAGCTACCGGCAGCCCTGCCGCAGCTGCTCGGCGTCGCGCTCATCCCGTTCTGTGACGCGCGCGCGATCGACGCGCTGCTGATTGCGGGCTGAACGCCGCGCGGTCAGCCCCCGCGATCAGGGCTGCTCGGCGCGCAGCTGCGGGAAGATCGTCGAGTAGCCGGGGAACGTGCCCTGGGCCCGGCAGGCCGGCCGCAGGACGTCGCTGCCGTCCGTGCGGTAGACGAGCGGGCTGATGTACTGCTCCAGCTCGGTCGGCAGGGCGCTCGTCGGCTGCGCCAGGTCGGGATTGGAGCACGGCCCGGCCGTGAGGACCGGCAGACCGCTCTGCAGCTGATCGAACGCGCCCGGCTGTTGGTAGGCGTTCTGACGCGACGAGCCCACCGGGCGGACCTGGTAGGCCAGCGCCTCGGGCGAGAGCAGTTGCGACGTGCGCAGGTAGTGGACTGAGTCCTTGGCGTTCTTGAGCACATCGACGCTGTCGCGCGGCGAGGTGGCCGAGACGACGTTGCCGAAGAACGAGGAGATCTCGCGGTTGTTGTTGCCGATGTACTGCACCATCGGGTTGGCGTTGCGCAGGAACGGCTGGAAGGCATCGAGCAGCGTCGGGAACCGAGCCAAGATGTCGTTGAACGCCGGCAGGCCCTTCTGCGACGCGCTGACGACATCGTCGAGCTTGGTGAAGAGACCGCGGAACTCGGGGCTGACGTCGTGCAGCGCAGCGAAGGTCGGACTGAGCTCGGTCGCCGCCGGCTGCAGTTGCTTGACGACCGGGTCGCCGTCCTTGGCCAGGGCCGTCAGCACCGGCAGGGTCGCGGTGCTCTCGCGCTCGAAGCTGGGCAGCGCGCGGAAGATGCCGGCGAGATCCTGGTTGCGGCGAGCCGTGACCGCGAAGAGGCGGTTGGAGTCGGTGATGAGCCCGCGCAGCTCGCCCTCGCGCTGACTGATCGCGTCAAAGACGTCGGCGGTCGAGCTGATGGACTTGGTCACCGCGCGACCTTGGGCGTCAAGCGTGCGCAGGAGATCGTCGAAGTGCTCGGTGAAGCCCGGCAGCTGGCCGAACGCGGCGTTGATGTCAGCGCCACGGCCGCCGATCGCCTCGGCCTGGGACTGCATCCAGACCTCGAACCGCTTGCGCGTCGCCGGGTCGAAGGTCGACATGATCTCGTCGATCTCGACGGTCGGCTCGACCTGCGCGGGCGGCAGCGTGCCGTCTTCGGGGACCGTTCCCTTGGCCGGATGGCCCGGCGTGAGCTCCACGTAGGTCTCGCCCAGCAGCGTCTTGGTGCGCAGCATCGCGCGCGAGTCCTTGGCCAGCGGCGCGTAGCGGGAGCGCAGCTGGATCGTGATGTCGCTGCGATCGTTCGGGCCACCGGCGAGCTTGACGACCTTGCCGACGCTCACGCCGCTGATGCGCACGTCGGACTGGTCGGCCAGCTGGGTGGCCTCGGGCACCAGCACGTGGATGCGGTAGCCCTTGGTGCCCAGCGGCGACGAGCCGCCGAAGGCGAGCCAGAGGTAGAGGCCGCCGGCGAAGGAGCCGAA
This sequence comes from uncultured Conexibacteraceae bacterium, assembly GCA_963836485.1. Taxonomy (GTDB): domain Bacteria; phylum Actinomycetota; class Thermoleophilia; order Solirubrobacterales; family Solirubrobacteraceae; genus Baekduia. The sequence goes on from CAWIJS010000008.1 coordinate 641,207, forward strand.
GGCGAAGATCGCCATGATCGCGATGCGGGCAAAGGTGGGAGCGGTCTTGATCATGGGCTAGCCCGTCGCCGCCTTCGGGCACTGGCCGGTCGCGACCTGGGTGTCGTAGTCGGGGGCGTTGAGGAGCTTGATGAGCGTGGTGAGCGTCGGGTTGCGCGGCTCGGTCTTGCGCGGCGGCGGCCCGGACAGCACCTTGAAGAGGAGCTGCAGCGGACCGCAGCCGAAGTAGACGAGGCTGCGACGCAGCGGGCCGACGCCGTCGGCGCTGGACAGCACCGAGTTGGTGTTGTGGTTGGCCCAGGGCACCTGGTAGAGGTAGCTCTGGCTCTTGATCCCCGTGCCCTTGGGCTTGGCGGCCAGCTCGTTGACCAAGACGTTGAGCTCGTCGGTGAGCCTGGCCAGATCCGGCGTGGCCTTGGCCAGCCGGTTGGCCGCGGGCACGAGCTTCTTGGCCGTCGGCTGCGCGGCGACGGTGAACGGCCGGATCTGATCGCGCAAGACCGGCGCCGTCTGCTGCGAGAACGAGCGGAGGCCGACCAGCGTCGGGCCGAGGTCCTTCACGCCCGGGCCGAGCTTCTTCAGACCGACGGTCAGCGTCGCGCCGAGCTTGTCGAGCTTGGCCAGCGCCGGCTGGGCGGTCTGCAGCGTGCTCGGCAGCAACTCGATGGTCTTGGCCAGGGCGGCGTTCTGGTGGTCGAAGCGGCGGAAGACGTCGCTGCTGGCGTTGACGAAGGTGCCGAGTTCCTGGTCGCGGTCGCCCAGCTCCGAGGCCAGCAGCGAGAGATTGTGCATGAGGTGCTTGAGCTTGGTCCGCCGTTGCGCGACCAGCTCGGTGGCCTCGGCCGTGTGACGCGAGAGCGGCGCGAAGCGGCGCAGCGTGTTGGCAAGGGCATCGCCGTTGCCGTGGCCCAGCGCCTGGCCCGCGCCGCCGACCAGCAGCACGAGCGAGTCGCGGGTGTCGGCATCGAACTCGGCGAGGAACTCGTCGAAGTTCACGTCGGGCTTGGTGGCGCCGGTGCCGATCGTCGCGCCGCTCTTGAGGTCAGGCCCCTGGGTGCCGGGATCGAGCTCGGCGACCATGTCCTTCAACCCGGTCTTGGGACGCAGCAGGATCGTCGCGTCGCGGTGGACGTGGGCGAAGTGCTCCTTGATGTCGAGGCGCAGGATGGCCTTGCCGTCCTTAAGCGACACCTTGCCGATCTCACCGATCGGCACGCCCGAGACGGTGACCATCTGACCCTGGCCCGGCATGACGCCAGGTGCGCCGCTGAGCTCCGCGTTCAGGACAAAGCGGTGCTGCCCGATCGCCGGGACCCAGGCCGGGATGTGGATGCGCTGATGGGTCGTGATGAAGGTGCCGACGACCAGCGCGACCGTGATCATCGCGATGACCCAGAGGCCGTTGTAGAGCGCCGCGCGGCTGCTGCCTCTCACTTGACCTTCTCCGGTGCGGGCAAGGAGGCCGCGTCGGGCTTGGAGCCGTCGGCCGGACCGACAGAGTCCGAGCCGTTGACGTCGGGCACCGGCTGCAGGTAGCAGGGCGCGTCGCGGTTGATCGGGGGCAGCTTGCCGGCGAAGGCCGGGCGGGTCCGCAGCGGCGGCAGCGTCGCGTTGGCCAGGTAGGCCTCGGGCACGTAGTTGGACTTGCCGCTGCGGATCAGGTTGCCGCCGCCGCCCGCCGACAGACGCAGCAGGGAGCCGTTGCCGTCGAAGCTCTGCCCTTCACCGTTCTGGCCGACCATGGCGTACCAGAACTCCTTGTAGTTCTCGACGTTGGCCGAGAAGTCCCCGTCGTCGACCTTGATGTTGCCCGTCGGGATGATCACCTTGGTGATGCACTTGTTGAAGGCGGTGATCTTGGGCAGCCAGACCTTGGTCGCGTGACCGAGCTGGGCGAGGTTGGCGGTGCCGGGCTGCAACTGATCGAGGAGGCCGCCGAGCTCCTGCTTGCTCAGCAGCTGCTTGGCCTGCGTTAGCCAGGGCCCGGAGGCCTTGATGGTGGCCGGCAGCTCCGGCAGGCTCTGGGAGAGGTTGTGGGCGAAGGTGGCGGTCGGACCGGCGGCCGTGTCCAGTCGTGCGAACGCGCCGTCGGCGGCCTGCGCGGTCGGTCCCAGTTGGTCGACGGCCGCCGAGAGCTGCGCCGAGTGGGCGGCGAAGTTCGCCATCGTCGCGTTGAAGTGGGTGACCAGGCTGCCGAGATCGCTCTCGTGCTCGTCGAGGCCGGCGGCCGCGCGGCCGAGGCCGTCGATCGTGCGGCTGAGGTCGTGCGGCTCGGTGCCGAGCAGGCCGGTGGTGACCTTGGCGGTGCCGGTGAGCGCCTTCGGTGACGTGGTCAGCGCCTGGTTGAGCGCCTGACCGCCGGTGAGGCCACGGACGCTGGGGACCTGCTGAGCATCGTCGGCGGCGCTCGGCGCGCCGCCGAAGCCGGCGCCGAGGCCTTGGAGCGCCTGCTGCAGGTTGCCGCGCGTGTCGGACTGCAGCGCGGTGAGCAACTGGTCGATCTGGACCGGCGTCGAGGTCTGGGTAACCGGGATCAGGTCACCATCGTCAATGGTCGGAGACGACGGCGTACCCGGCTGTAGATCGACGTAGAAGTTGCCCTCCAAAAAGAGCCGCGGGCGGATCTTCAGCGTCGCGTCCTTGTGGATCGGCAGCCCGATCTTGTCGATGTTCATGGCGATCTCGCCCATCGACGTGCTGCGGTAGCGGCCGACCTTGGCCACCTTGCCGACCGTCACGCCGGCGATGCGCACCGGCGAGCCTGGCAGGAGCAGGTTGGAGTTCTTCACCACGGCGCTGACCGTGTAGTGATGGCGGAACGGCACCTTCTTGGTGAAGGCGAAGAAGCAGCCGATGAGGATGATGACGAGGGCGATGAGCCCGGCCTTCAGCGGCGCCATGCCGAGGCTGTGGTTGCGCCTCATGGCGTGGCCTTCCAGGTTCCGGTCTTCTCGGTGTTGAGCCCCTGGTTGCCCGGCTGGTTGCCGATCTGCTGGACACCCGGCTTGTAGACCTCGTTGTTGGCCTCGCACTCCTGCGTCTGCCCCGGCGCCGCCGTGTTGGGGTAGGGGTTGGTGTGCAGGAAGGAGTCGTCGATCGACGAGAAGTCCTTGCCGACAGGGCCGTTGGACGGCACCGCGGTCGGGCCCGCCTCACTGCCCGGCAGCTGCGGCAGCGAGACGACGCCGAAGCGCAGCATGCTGCCGATCGAGTCGCTCTCCGAGAGCGCGCTGGCCAGGTTGTTGAAGAACAACCCGAAGTAGTTGCACTTGGTCTGCGCGGGCGTGAGGAACGCGAGAATCGGCTTCAGCAGCGTCGCCGTCTCGGTCAGCCGGTTCAGCGCCGGGATGACGCGCGGGTCGGCGGCAAAGGCCTCCAGCTGCTGGAGGGTGGTGACCAAGCGACCGTTGAGCTGGGAGGAGCGCCGCAGCGACGTCGTGCCGGCGTGGAAGGCGACGGCCAGGTTCGGCGAGGCCGCGGCCAGCTCCGCGAAGCCGGGGCGGAAGCGGCGGAAGAGCTCGGCGCTGTCCAGCGTGAACGCCGCCTGGGCGGGCAGCTCACGCGTCGCGGTGTCCAGCGCCTTGGGCCCGAGCGCGATCGCTTGCTGCAGGTCGTCGGAGACCGAGCTCCAGGCGGTGAAGGTCTGGTTGAGGCTGGCGAAGAGGTCGCCCTGCTGCTCGGCGACCGGCGCGGCCTCATTGGCGGCCTGGGCGAAGGCCGGGAACAGCCGGGCAAAGCCGGTCTTGGGAGCGGCGAGGTTGCGTGCGGCCGGCTCGCCGTGGGTGACCAGCGGCTTGAGGTTGTGCAGCGCCTCGTTGAGGTCGCCGCCGCGACCGGCAAACGCGTTGCCGCCCTCGATCAGGTTGCGCTGCGACGCGTCCCGTGTCGGCTTGTCGAACATCGAGAAGAAGTCGTCGATCTCGACGGGCCGCGTCGCGCCCTTGACGAGCGCGATCGTCGAGCCGGCTGGGTAGGTCGCCTTCTCGGTGCCGCGGTGGATCGCCACGTACTTCAGGCCCAGCGGCGACTTCGGACGGATCCGCACCGAGGTGTCGCGCGGCAGCGGGCCGACGTCCTTCTCGAGGTGGAGGTCGACGATCGCCGCGGCGGTGCCGTCAGGCTTGGTGTAGGGCGAGACCTTCGCGACGGCGCCGACGCGGTGGCCGCCCTGGCGGACCTCGTTGCCCTTGATCAGGCCCGACCCGTCGGGCAGCTCGACCTTGATGTCGTAGGTCGGGACGAACGGCAGCCCGTGGTTGGCGTTGTAGGACAAGAACACCGCCACGATCGTCACGAGGACGGCAACGCCGCCGATGAGGATCGGGTTGCCCGCGAGCGAGCTGTTGCGACGGCGGTTCACTTGCCGCCGTCCTGTCCGAGGAGGTAATCCAGCAGCGTCGTGGTGGCCTTGGTCTTCGCCGCGGTCGCCTTCGCCGCGGCCGCGTCGGCGCCCGCGCCCTTCTCGAAGGTCGAGGGGCAGGAGCCCGGCGAGGTCGTCGAGCGCTGGACGCAGTTGGTCACGTCGACGGTCGAGCGGATGAAGTGGCCCTGGGCGTCCTCGCCGTTGACGCTGCCGGTGTAGTAGTAGATGAACCGCATCAGCGACTCGAAGCCGCCGGCGGTGTCGAAGCTCGACGAGACGTTCCCGAGGTCGGCGGCCAGCGGCTGCAGGGGCTTGGACAGGTTGCCGAGGCTGTCGACGAGCCCGCCGATCCTCGGGAACGTCTGCCGGCCGCGGTCGGCGACATTGCCGAGCGTCTTGAGCGCCGGCGTCGCCGATAGCGAGAACGGCCCGAGGTCCTTGATCGCCTGGTTGACCGCCGGCGCTTGTGCCGAGAGGCTGGCGACGGCGGGCGTCATCTGATCGGCGAGCGCGCCGAAGCGCTGCGTGGCCGGCTTGAGCTCCCGCAGGAAGGCGGGCAGCTTGGCGAAGTTCTGCTCCAGCGCGTCACCCTGCTTGGCCGTTGCGACCGCGGTCTGTCCGGCGGTGTCGATGAAGCCACCCAGATCCTTGCGGTGGCGGGCCAGCGGGCGCAGGACGGTGTCGGAGTCGTCGGTGAGCTTGCCGAGCATCTGGTTCTGGCGCGCGAGGATCGCGACGACCTTGTCGGCCTGCTGGAGCGCAGGATTGGCGCGACGGACGGCTGCGCGCAGGTCCTCGCCGTTGGCCGCCAAGCCCGCGCCGAGCTCGTTGATGATCAGCTTGAAGCGGTCGCGCTGGGGCTGGCGCATGATGTTGTTGAGGAGGTCGACCCCGACCGGCGTGGTGTTGTGCGACACCGAGAGCAGGTGCTGGCCCTTGCCCGGGCCGTCCTTGATGGCCGGCAGCGCCTCGGCCCGACCGTCGTTGCCGCCGCCCGTGGCCACGCAGTCGACGAACTGCTCGCCGATCAGCGACTGCAGCGCGATGCGGCAGTGCGCATCGGTCTTGAAGGACTGGAAGGCCGGGTCGGTGATGTCCAGGACGACGACGGCCTTGTTGTCCTTGGTCAGGTCGAGGCTGTCGATCTTGCCGACCTTGACGCCGGCGATCTTCACGTCCTCGCCCGGGATCACGAAGCTCGAGTTGTCAAAGACGGCGCGCACGAGGTAGCGATGGCCACCGCCGTCCCCGGCGCCGATGGCCAGCCCGGCCACGACGCACACGGCGACCAGCGTCGCGGCGGCAACGATGCGGGCGCGCGTCATCCGCCGGCTCCCGGCCGCTGCGCCGGATCGCAGTCGGGGTTGGCCAGCGGGCCGTCGTCGACGAACGGCGACGAGCCGTCCGGCAGCGCCGGCGCCGCAGCACCCGGGCAGCGGCGCAGCTGACCGGTCTTCAGGTTGGCGTCACGGCCGCGGTCGGCGTAGGGCTTGGCCGTCAGGTGGACGCCGTCGGTGGTCGAGTAGGCGTCGAAGACCGGCAGCGTGCGGGCGTAGTGGCCGTTGGCGTCATAGGTCGCCATGACCTGGCCGAAGTCGCGCACCCAGCCGACGAGGTCGGGCACGTAGGGGCGCGCGAACGAGAAGATCGGCGCGCTCTGCTGCAGCGACTTCTCGCCTTCGGCGAAGCCGGACTTGGTCAGGTTGTCGAGCGCCGGCAGGTCCTGCAGCGCGTCGAGCAGGTCGTTGTCGGCGCCGGGCTGGGCGAACATCTCGCGCAGCTGATGGAAGGTCGGTACCGCCTCCTGGAGCACGGGGCGCAGCTGCCGGGCGATAGGGCGCGAGGTTCTTGGTCGCCGGACCGGACACGTTGACCAGCGTGCGCAGCTGCTTGAGCGCTGGCCGCAGGGCGATGAACGCGTCGGTGCCCTTGCGCAGCGCCGGCGCGACGTGCTGCAGCGCCTGGTCCAGCGAGGCCGTGTTGGCGCTGAGTGCCGCCGTCGTCGCCCGCGTGTTGGACACCAGGTCGGTCAGCTGCTCCTTGTGCTCGGCGAGCGCGCCGAGCGCGTCGCCGGCCTTGACGAGGAAGCGGCTCAGGTTCGCGTCGTCGGAGCTCAGCTCGGTCGCCAGCTGGTTGAGGCCCGACAGCGCCGCCGGGAACGCCTGAGCCGACGCGTTGGCCTGCTGCTCCTTGCCCTCGTACCACGACGCCGAGCCGTCGATGAACTGCTGCAGCCCCTTGCGCGTGTTGGGGTCCAGCGTGTTGAAGAGCTGGTCGAGGTCGACGATCGGCGTCGTCTTGTCGCCGCCGATCGTCGCGCCGTCGTCGAGCGCGGGGTGGAAGGTCGGCGCGGGGCTGATGTCGATGTAGCGGCCAGCGACGCTGGTCAGGCCGATCTGGCGGAGCGTCGCGGTGGTGCCCTCACGCAGCGGCCCGAAGCGATGGTCGATCTTGACCCCGATCGCGGCCTGGCCGTCGCCCGTGAGGTCGATGGAGGTGACCGTCCCCGCAGGGGTGCCGCCGATGCGCACGCGGTCGCCCTTGACCAGCTGGCCGGCGTTGCTGAAGACGACGCGGTAGTGATGCGCGCCGGAACCGCGCAGGACGACGACCAGCGCGATGGCCGCGACGACGAGCAGTACGAGGGGCGCCCACCGCCAAGGGCGGGCTTGATGGGACGGAGCAGTCAAGGTGGTTCCTCCCGCGCGGAACCCTCCAGGTGCCGCAGCGGCGACGATCGTACATGGCCCCGGACAAGTGAAGCAACATGCATGTGTCTCGATCCGCTAGCGTCGGCTCAGGCGCATCGTGCAGGATGCGCCGCAACCTTTCGACGTTCCCACGGTTTCGGGTACATCGTCGTTTTCGTCCCAGGAGGAGTTGTCCCTTGCGCAGAGTCATGATCCCCGTCGGGCTGCTGGCCTGTAGCGTGGCCGTTGCCGCGCCGGTGCTGGCGCAGTCATCCGGTTCCAACACGTCCAACACCGTGCTGACCGCCAAGGTCTCCGTCAGCCCCAGCAAGGCGGGCACCAAGAAGAAGCCGAAGGGCGTCAAGCTCACCTACACGGTGCATTGGGAGACCTCGCCCGACGTCGACAAGCCGGTCGTGCAGACCGCCGACGTCTTCTTCCCCAAAGGCTCGCTCTACAACGGCGCCAAGTACGCCAAGTGCGCCCAGTCGGTCATGGAGCGCGGCAGCGTCTCGCAGTGCCCGCCGAAGTCGATCATGGGCACCGGCAGCGGCACGGCCTACGCCGACCAGGTCCTCACCACCCCGAAGATCACCGTCGTCAACGGCGGCGGCACCAAGGTCTTCCTGTTCACGGTGCTGACGAACCCGGCCCGCGTCGCCAAGCCGGTTCCGGGCACGATCACCAAGATGTCGGGCAAGTGGGCCTACAAGCTCCACCTCGTCGTCCCGGCGAGCCTGCAGGTCGTGGCCGGCGTGCCGATCGCGCTGCGCGACATCAAGATCACCTCGGGCGGCAAGTCCTACGCCAAGGACTGGCTGGCCACCACCTCCTGCTCGGGCGGCAAGTACCCGTTCGAGCTGACGACGGGCTTCGCCCCCGACAGCGCAGGCGCGCCGGTCGGCTCGGCGACCTACGACGGCAGCACGCCCTGCTCCAAGTGAGCTAGGCCTCAAGCAGCTCGTTTGAGACGAGCGCCCGGGCGCCAAGCCCGGGCGCTCGCTCGTTAAGGCCCAGGGACTCCCGTCGCTCGGCAAACATTGACGTCTCTCATAGGATCCTTGGCCGTGACCTCCGGGCCGAACCTCACACGGCGCACCGTGCTGCGCGAAGGCGCCGTCGCTTTCCCGGCCTGGTGGCCGGCTCGCCCGCGCAGCGCGATGCTGGCCGGCATGGCCAGCGCGGCAACCAAGCACGGCTACGCCAACGTCCGCGTCGACGACGTCATCGAGCTCGCACGCGGCTCGCGCCGGACGTTCTACGCCTACTTCGACGGCCGCGAATCGTGCCTCCTGGAAGCCCACGAGATGGTGTTGGCCGACTGCCTGCGCGCCGTCGATGAAGGGCCGCAAGAGCTCGAGGCCGCCCTTGGGCGGCTCATGCGCTACCTGGCCTCATGGCCGGCGCACGCCCATCTCCTGCTGGTCGAGATCCTCGCCGCCGGGCCGACGGGCGTCGGAGCCTACGAGACGGCGATGGACACGTTGTCGCGCCGGCTGTCGGCCTGCACGATCCCGGGCCCGAAGTCCAGCGCGGTGAGTGCCGACGCTTTGGCCCAGGCCCGCTTCGGTGCCCTGCACCGACTCGTCCAGCAGCGCGTGCTGGCCGGAGAGCACCAAGCGCTACCGCGTCTGACTCCGGCCTTGGTCGAACTCGTCACCCTTCGCGCATCGGATTGACAGAAAACACCTAGCGCCGCGTGACGGAGACGTGTATGTTCCTCGCCGACAGCGATGATTCATCAACGTTCTCCGCACGTACGCGCCGCACACCAACTGCCTTCGGGTCGCCACGGGCTCCCGCGCGACTTCGTCATCTCCAACCAGCGTGAGCGGATCCTCGGTGGCGTGATGGCCGCCGTCAGCGCCAATGGCTATGGCGCGACGCGGGTCGAGGACATCATCGCCCTGGCCGGCGTGTCGCGGCGCACGTTCTACGACCATTTCTCCAACAAGGAGCAGGCGTTCCTCGCGGCGTACGACTTCGTCGTCGAGCAGTTGCGGATCGGCGTGGCCGGGGCCTACGCCACCGGTGGCACCTGGGCCTCCAAGGTGCGCCGCGGGCTGGCGGCGTTTCTGAACCTGATGGCCGGCGAGCCCGAGCTCGCCCATGTCTGCATCGTGGAGGCCGTCGCGGCGGGCCCCCAGGCGTTGGAGCGCCGGATGAGCGCGATGGCCGACTTCCGGCTGTTCCTCACCCCACCGGCGCCCGACCATCCGCCCGTGATCGTGTCGGGCGTGACCGCTGAGACGGTCGTCGGCGGCGTCTATGAGGTCATCTACTCGCGCGTGGTCACCAACCGGACGGCTGAGCTCCCGGACCTCCTGCCCGCGTTGCTCTACAGCGTCCTGCTGCCGTTCGTCGGCACCGAGGTGGCCGGTGCCGAGTACCGCCATGCGGTGACCGCAGCCGCAGCGCGCGCCAAGGACCCGACGCTCACACCGTAAGGCGGTGAGAGCCTTTTGGGCTCACACTGATGTTTTCGCTCCGTGCTTCTCAGCGGGTAGGGGTTCCATTCTGTCGCGGACACGGGTACGTTTCCGTCCCTGTGAGCCCCTTGCCTCGAGAGCCCCACCACCTGCCGTCAGGCCGCCACAAGCTGTCGCGTGACGAAGTGGTACGCAACCAACGCTCCCGCATCGTGGAGGCCATCGCCGACGTGAGCAGCGTCGCTGGGTACGCCGCAATGTCGGTGGAGGACATCATCGCCACCGCAGGCATCTCCCGCCGCAGCTTCTACGACTATTACTCGTCGAAAGAGGACGGCTTCGTCCAGGCATACGACGACATCAGCGGCAGGGTCCTGACCGCGGTGCGCGATGCCTACGAGGAGGCCGACGGCTTCGCCGCCCGCATCGAGGCCGCCATCGGCGCGCTGCTGCAGTTCTTCGCAGAGAACCCCGACTACGCCGAGATGTGCCTGGTCCAGGTGATGAGCGCCGGCCCTGATGCCGTGGCGTTGCGCGACAAGACGCTGCAGCAGCTCACCGAGCTCGTCGTCGCGGCGGCCGACCGTGAGCTGCCCAAGCGTGGGCGGCCGCCGGAGCTGATCGCCGAAGGCATCGTCGGCGGCATCTACGAGATCCTCTACGCCCGCGTCATCCGCGGGCGGATCGATCAGCTGCCTGACCTGTTGCCCGACTTGGCCTATTCCGCGCTGCTGCCCTACCTGGGCGCGACAGAGGCCGCCAACGAGCAGCGGCGCCTGCGGCGGCGCGCCGGCCGCTCGGCCTAGCGGTCGCGCTCGTCGGCGAAGGCGAGCAGCCCGAAGAGGCGAGCGTGAAGGTCGTCGAGCTGGTCGCGCGCGAACGTGCCGGCGATCACGTGCCCGATCGCCCCGCAGAGGAACTCCAAGTGCAGCTCGGGGACGCGGCGACCGGGGTGGTGGTGCTGCCACCCCCGTGCGAGCGAGGCGACCGTCTCCTGGCGGTCCTCGTCGCAGATGCACAGCATGTCGCGATGGGCGTAGCGGATGTCGGTGACCGTCATGCGTGCCGTCTCGGGATCGGCGAGCACGCCGTCGGCCAGATCGCTGAGGGCCAGCGCGAGCCCCTCGGTCCAATTCTCGGCCTCCAGCACCCGCGCCTCGAAGCGCGAGCGCATGGCTGCGGTGGCCTCCAGATAAGCGTCACCGAACGATCGCTGAACATCCGTGCTGAGCATGTGTGGGACCTCCCCTGAGGTGATTACGGAGAGCGACCATAGGGCTGCCAGAGAGGCAGGTCAATAGCAGAAACGGAAGCGTTTGCCGATTTGTTTCTCAAGCCTCTCAACCGCTGGAGGGTCTTTCAGTGGACGATCTCCGGGATGCGCGTCCGACCACCGTGAGGCTTGGTCGACCAGGCGCGGTCGCCGAGCAGCGCGATCGCCGCAGGCACCAATACCAGCCGCACGATCGTCGCATCGACCGCGATGGCCACGGCGGCGCCGAGGCCAACTTCCTGAATCACCGGCACGCCCGTAAGGGCAAAGCTCCCGAAGACGGCGACCATGATCAGCGCAGCGCCGCTGATCGTGGAGCCGCTGGAGGCCAGGCCGTCCTGCACCGCCTCGCGGGTCGAGCGGCCCTGCAGACGCCGCTCGCGGATGCGGCTAAGCAAGAACACTTCGTAATCCATCGAGAGCCCGAAGACGACCGCCAGGACGATCGGAATCGTGACCGTATCCAGATAACCTGGCGCGTCGAAGCCCAGCACACCGTCGGGCCAGCCCCAGACGAAGACCGCGGTGAGGACGCCATAGCTGGCCGCGACGCTGAGCACGTTGGCCATGACGGCCTGCAGCGCGAGCGGGACCGACCGCAGCATGACCAGCAGCAGCACGAACGTCGCGATCAGGACCCAGGCCGCGATCTTCCACAGCGACCCCGTGATCGCGTGGTTGAAATCGACCTGCGCGGCCGTGTTGCCGCCGACCAGTGTTCCGGGCGGCAGGTCGCGCCGCAGGCGGTGGATCAGCGTCTTGGAGACCGGCGCGTCGGCGTCGTGGCGCGGGGTGACGATGATGAGGATGTAGCGCTTGTCCGTCGTGCGGGTCCGCACGCCCGTGTGGACGACCTCGGGGTCGGCGCGTAGCAGCTTGACGGCGGCGCCGAGCGTCGGCGGCGGCGTCAGGATCTTCAGCGGCGCGCCGTCTCCCGGCCCGCGGCTGGTGGTGATCGCGGCCTCGAAGCCCTTGCGGACCTCGGAATTCTTGGGGAACTGGCGCAGCACGCCGTCGCCGGTGTGCAGCGCGGTCACGGGCACCGCCAACAGGATCAGCAGCGCCAGCGCCGCGGCAAGCCAGACAGCGGGGCGCGCGGTGACCCTGTGTGCCCAGGCGCCGAACCGGCGGCCACCTGGCCTTCCAGGCTTGATGCGCTTGCCCGCGATCGTCAGCAGCGCCGGTAGCAGCGTCGCGCACGCGAGCATCGAGACGAGCACGACGATGATCGCGCCGGCGGCCATCGAGCGGATCGCGGCGGTCGGGACGAGCAGCAGCCCGGCGAGCGCGATGACGACCGCCACGCCGCTGAAGGCGACGGCGATGCCCGACGTGCGCATCGCGGTGCGGCGTGCCTCCTCGAGCGTGGCGCCGTCGCGGAGCTCCTCCCGGTAGCGGACAACGACGAAGAGCGAGTAGTCGACAGCAACGCCCAGCCCGATCATCGACGCCATGTTCGGCGTGTAGAAGCTCATCAGCGTGTGCCGCGCCAGCAGCTCGATGATCCCACCGGTGATGAGTACCGCCACGCCGCCCATGATCAACGGCAGCGCCGCGGCGGCCAGCGAGCCGAAGACGACCAGCAGGATCACCAGGATGACCGGGAAGCCCACGCGCTCGGCGCTGGCGAGGTCCTTCTTGGTCAGGTCGACCATCCCCGCCCAGAGCGCACCCTGGCCGATGAGGTGCACCTGGACCTGGCCGTAGTGGCGCCCCTCCTCCAGGCCGAGGTGGCGCCGCAGGTCCTTGCCGACGTCGGGGGCGTGGAACTCGTCGACGCCGGTGACGAAGGGGACGATCACCGGCCGGCCGGGCTGCTGCTTGGCGTAGTACAGCGCGGCTTCCTTGGTCTCCGGGACCAGCTTGACCGCGGGCGTCGCCCGTACGGCGCGCTGCAGCGCGTCCAGCGCCGCGACGTAGTCGGAGCGAGGCGTGCCGCGCGGGGCGACGAGCACCGCGCCCAGCATCGTCCCACGCAGGTCGCCCGAGACGCCGCGTTGCAGCGCGGCCTCCGTCCGTGCAGACCCCGAGCCGGGGACCTCGAAGCCCCCGCCCGTTAGGTGATCAGAGCCGCCGAGCGCCAGCGGCGCTGCGACGGCGACGAGCGCCGCCCAGACCGCGAGAACGGCCAGCGCCCGTCGTCGTCCATGCATCGTGATCTAGCTGCGGCAGGTCACGGCGCCGTCGAACTTCGCGATCTGGCCCGTCTCGTAGTGCACCTCGACGTGGTACTTCCACTTGTGACCCGAGGGGCACATGGTGGTGACGATCCAGTCGCGGGCGTAGGACTTGAAGCCGGCGTTGACGTGCAGGCTCTCGACCCGCAGCGGGATGCCGGCGACGATCTGCAAGCTGCGCGGGATCGAGGCGTGGACCTTGTAGCCCCAGGGACCGCTCGTAAGCTTGCGGATCGACGCCGTGACGGCCTTCTGCACGCGTGCCGGGTTCTTCAACACGGTGTAGAAGTGCACGGCCTTGGCGCCGCCGTTGACGACCGTGATGTCCGGGATCGAGGCAACGCCGTCAGCATCGGCGACGCCGGTGCCGTGGCCCATGATCGACTTCGGGGGACAGGCCTTGATGCCGCGGCGCTCCATCGTCTGCGGCGAGCAGGTGGGGTACTTGCCACCGTTGTAGTTGCCGCCCTTGGAGATCCACACGTCGACGGTCTGGGCCAGCGGCGGGTCGTAGTCGCGCGGGGTGTCGATCTTCGTCTTGACGTCGATGTTGATGCCCTGCGGATGCTTCGGCGTGCCCGCCTTGTTGGGCGTCACTTTGGTGACCGACGTGATCTTGATCGGGACGAGATCTTGGCCGAAGGCGAGGGCCGCCGTGACCAGGGCGACGACGGCGACGAGGGCCGTAAGAAGGAGGGGACGACGAGCGAGGGAGCGCATAGTTGCAGACGACGCTAGAGGAACGGTGTTGGTTTGGCAAACGTCAACATGTCTGATCAGGCCGTGAGCGTGGCGTCGCCCTCGAGCAGCGCCTGCCCGTGGACGGTGACGCGCCAGCGGTCGTCGCGTTGCTGGTGGAGCAGCTGCAGCTCGTTGAGGTCACGCAGCGTGCGCCGGCAGGTCTGGGCGGTCAGGCGGATGGCGCCGCGAATGGCGTCCTCGTCGGCGTCGGGCGTCTCGCGTATGACCTCCAGCACGCGCAGGCGGCTGGAGTTGAGGCTGTAGGGCTTCGGGCCCGGATAGCGCAGCGGCGTGCCGAAGATCCAGCCGTCGGGCAGCGCTTCGAGGATCGGCTTGCGCAGCGCGGAGAGACGGCGGTCATGGTCGGCGTCGCGCGCCACGAGGCAGCGCACGGCGTGCGAGAGCGCCGGGCCGTGACGCCGCTCGATGGCGACGTCGAGCTCGGCACGCAGGGCGTCGATCCCGTGCTTGTCGCCGTTGAGCGCGAAGAAGGCGTCGGTGACGCGGCCGACCATTCCGGTGCTGCGGCGGTCGCGTGGCGGGCGCTTGACCGTCGCGGTGGCCGGCGGCATGCCGCACATGGTGCGGACGAGGTTGACGAGGTCGCGGTGCAGGCGCGGCGTCGGCTTCAGAATCGCCTCGCCCACGAGCTGGGGGCGGAGCGCCGCGAAGACGGCCTCAACGCTCCACTGCGGCGCGTCCTTGGGGCGATCGGCGGGCATGAGGCGCTTGAGACGGTCGCGCACCGGTGCGAGCGCGCGATCGCGACGATCCCAAGCGTCAGGTCCGACCGCGGTCGCCTCCAGCAGCGCGAAGCGCGTCCACTGCGGCGCGTTGGAGGCGACGTCCAGCAGCGACCAGACCGCGGCGTCGAGGCCGTCCGCGGGCGTGGGTGCCCGGTCGAACGCCGCGCAGACACGCATCTGGGCGAACGTGAGGGCGTGGGCCATCGCGTCGACCACCAGGTTGTCACGCGTCTGGTAGAGGTCATAGACGCGACCCTTGGTGACGCCGGTCGGCTGCTGGATGTGGTCAAAGCTGGCCTCCAGCAGACCCCGGTCGGTGACGACCTTGCAGGCGGTGTCGAAGATCCGCGTGCGCTGCATGTAGCGCACGTAGACGTCCGGGAAACCGTGCCGGCCTGCAGAGACCGGCGAGACAGGAAGGTTCGCAGCGCGGGTCATAACTGTCGGGCAGCGTAGCGCTTTGGGGTACGTCCGTGTGTCCTAATGTCGGCAGGAGTGCCACGCCGAGGCGGCGCCCCACTTGGGCCCTCGTGTACCACTTACGAGGGTTGGTCAATCAGTTGCTGCAGGTCGCCTTGCCCTCGTGTTCGACCTGCGTGCCGTCGTCGAAGCTCACACGCGCGTCGTAGTCCCAACCATTGTCCGGGCAATCGGGGACCACCATCGACGGTCCGCGCTTGATCGTGAGCTGGAGTGACTGGAGACCGACCGGGACGCCCGCGATCGTTTGCAGGTCGGCCGGGAAGGTGAAGTCGAGCTTCAAGCCGTCATCGGTCTTCGAGATCTTCCCGGGCACGACGGTCTTCACGTAGGCCGGGTGACTAACGGTGGTCGAGAGGTAGACGTCGTCCTTGCCGCCGTTGACGACGTTGATCACCCCGACCGTCTTTGCCTGGTCGGTCAGGCCGATCGCCTCGCCGCTGCCGATGACCGCGCCGGCCGGGCAGGCGTCGAGGCCGCGCTTGAGCGTCGCCTCGTCGCAGGACACGGTGTCCCCACCCTTCCAGTCGATCCCCTTGGGCAGCCTGAGCTGTGCCGTCTTGGCGATCGGCGGGTCGGTGTCTGCGGGCTGGCGCAGTCGCAGCGCGACGTCGACCTGACCGGCCTTGACGTCCACGCTGGAGCTCAGCACCGAGACGGGCGAGGTGGTCGGCTTGCCGTCGGGCGTCGTGGCGGCCGTGGTCTCGGCCGTCGTCGCCGTTTTCCCGGAATCCGAGGATGAGCCGCAGCCGGCCGCGGTGGCGACCGCGAGCGCGGCCAGGACGAAGAACGACGGGCGGACGCGCATGAGCAGCGGAGCGTATCTCCCGGCTCCTGCTGGCGTCTAGACACAACCCCATCCCTCCATAAGGAGCAGATCAAAAACGGGACACCGTCAGCGGCTCGGCACCCGTTCCCCAGCGCCCCAACCGATTCGTCCAGAGAGCTTCACCAGATTCGTACATAGATCTGTGCCAAGAGACGCAGACAACGGCCTCCGGTACAGCTATGTTTCCCCTGTGGCCGAGAACAAGAAGAAGCGCGCGCGCGAGCCTTACCAGCTGCCGGCCGGCCGCCACGGCCTGCCGCGGCAGTTCGTCGTCACTAACCAGCGCCAGCGGATCCTGGCCGCGGTCGCCGACGTCTGCAGTTCCACGGGCTACGTCGCAATGAGCGTCGAGGACATCGTGGTGACGTCCGGTGTCTCGCGCCGAACGTTCTACGACAACTACCGGGGCAAGGAAGACGCGTTTCTGGCCGCCTATGACGAGGTCTCGGCGCAGTTGCTCGCGCGGGTGCAGGAGGCCTATGACGCAGCCGACGGCCTCGTCGACCGCGCACGCGAGTGCCTGCGCGCGCTGCTGGACTTCATCGCGTCGGAACCGACCTTCGCCGACATGTGCATCGTCGAGGTCCTGGCCGCTGGCCCGCAGGCAATCGCCCGGCGCAACGCGATCATGAGCGCCATGGCGGCGTTGATCGACCAGGCCGCCGCGGGCGAGCTGCCGAAGACCAAGCGGCCGGCGCCGATCATCGCCGAGACGCTCGTCGGCGGGATCTACGAGGTCATTTACTCGCGCGCGCTTGCGGGGAGGTACGCCGAGCTGCCAGGGCTGCTCCCGGATCTCGTCTTCGCGCTGCTGCAGCCCTACGTCGGCAGTGAGATCGCGCAGGAGATCTTGAAGAAGGAACGGCGCCGCCTCGCGCGCGCCGAGAGCGCCAGCGCCTAGGTCCGATCCGCGCGCCGCTCCTCAGCGGCCCGCCGCGCCACCACTGCGGCGCCGCGCTCGGTCAAGGCCCACGCGTGGCTGCGCCCTTCTCGGCGACTCTCCGCCAAGCCGTCATCAGCCAGCCTGCGTAGCAGCCGGCTCATCTGGCTCTCGTGGATGACACCAACGGCATCGGCGACGGCGACGTTTCCGCAGCCCGGATGCGCGGCGATGTGGCAAAGGGCCGCGGCCGCTAACTCGGTGAGACGGAGTGCCATCGCCGTGACCTCGGCGTCGACGTCTGACATGACGTTTTCGGCGGTGTGCTCGAGCGCCTCGGCCACGACCTCCGACGGCTTGCGCGAGCCGAAGGCGTGGCGCATCGCCTCGTGACGCCCGACGAACGGCGACAGCGCGAGGAAGATCGCCGAGCCGGCCGCCTCGTCGAGCCCAACCGCGTCGTCACCGCCGGAGACGTACTGGAGCGCCAACTCCCAGAGGCCGCCGATCGTCCCCGCGGCGGTGTTGGCCGGGACGCGGTCGCCGTGCTCGTCGACCGGACCACGCTCCAGCAACGCAACGAAGCGATCGACGACAACTTGCCGAGCGGCGCGAGCGCGGCCGTTGCCGTACAGCGGCTCCATGATCGCCATCCAGGCGCGCGGTCGGTCGAGCTCGAGCGCAGCGAGGAAGGTGACGATCGCGACCGTGACCTGCGCGGCCCATTCGTCGCCGGCCGCGTCGACCTGCTCGGCGACCTCGTCCCAGAGGCGCCGCAGCGCATCCTCGATCGCGCTGGCGAAGCAGTCCTCGGCGTCGGTGAAGTGCTCGTAGAAGGTGCGCCGCGACATCGCGGCGTGCTCGCAGATGCGGTCGACCGACAGGCCGTGCCAGTCGCGCTCGCGCGACAGCGCGGTCATCGAGGCGATCAGCCGGGCACGCTGGAGTTCCGGCTGCGGCGCACGCGAGGCGCGCCGGACGGTGGGGTGGGTGGGTTCGTCTCCTGCAGCGACGACGGTCAACCGCAGCCGGCTGGCGCCCGCCGCGTCGGGGTTGGATCGGCCCACGATGGTGTCCTTCGGTCGTGTCCCGCGCGCCGGTGATGACGCTTGGAGGTACGCCGCCGTTTCCGGCTTGACGTTGCCTCACCGTAGATGGTCGGGTCTACGAATGTCAAGAACAGAGGTAAGTCAAAAATTCTTAGTCGGATTTGCCGTACGCCAGAGCGCGGCTCGGCCGGGGCCCGGCAGCCGCTGCACCGCACCGGCGCGCCCGAGCTGCGCCAGCGCACGGTGGACGGTCGAGTGATGGCCGATGCCCACGCCGGCGGCGATCTCGATGGCCGTCGCATCGGGGTGCTCGGTTAGCCAGGCCAGGATGCGATCACGCGCCGAGCGCGGCAGCCACGCGCCGGGCGGCCCGGCCGCCACGTCGGTCAGCGGCAGCCCGCAGGACCACGCATCGGCCAGGCCGGCGAGCGCTCGGCGACGGAGCGCCTCGTCGACCGACTCACCGGCAGCACGCTGCTCCTGCCAGCCGACGACGGCCTGCAACAGCGCGGGGCCGTCGCCGTCGCGCAACGCACGGCCGAGGGTGGCACGCATGGCCGCCTGGCGTTCGGAACCCGTCAACAGCGCGCGGACCTGGCCGGCGTCGGTCTCCCGCACCTGGACCGCGACCGGCGGCCGCGCTGCCTGGCGGCGCGCCGCCGCAGCGCCCCGCACCGGGCCAATCACGAGCTCCAGCGCTTCCGAGCGCAGCGCCGTCAAGGGCTTTCTTGGCTCCGCCAGCCCCGCCCGCAGCGCGCTGTCGAGCGCGGCCAGCGCCCCGGCCGCCGCCGGCCGAGTCCCCGCGCTCGGCGCCAGCCGCTCCACCACCGGCGCCCACAGCCGGTCGCGATGGGCCAGCGCCGCCTCGCCCGCCGCGGGCACTCCGACGAGGCAGAGGGCCGCCCAGTCGCGGTCGCGATCGAGCAGGTGCAGATACGTCGACAGCCCCGCGTCGACACCCGCCGCCCACCCGCGCTGCGCCGCCTCCGCACCCAAGATCTGCGGCAGCGCGTAGCGCGCGGCCAAGTCAAGTGCCGCGATGACCGCGGCCTCCTTGTTGGAGAAGGCGTCATAGAAGGTGCGCCGCGAGACGCCGGCCCGGGCCTGGATGGCGCTGACCGTCGCCGCCGCGTAGCCGTCTCGAGCCACCACACGCGCCGTCGCGTCCAGCATCCGCGCCCGCTGCAGGAACGCGCTGGCCTGCGGCGGCAGGCCGCCGCGCCCGCGGGGAAGCGGCGCCATCGCAGGTCCTGGTGGCCTCGCCGACACGCGGTGAGCACCCTAGACCTCCGGTCAACCTGATGGGGTAAAGACCGATTCCGAAACGTGGCGATCGCACCAACACACATACCGTTTGCATTGGCGCATCCGTATGGTCTGTCGGAGATGGCGTCCGAGCCTCGCCCAACCGAGCAGCGTCTCCCTCGCGGACCATCCGCGCTGGATCCCGAGGATCGCGCGCGGCTGCATCGCCAGCGCATCCAGGACGCGTTCGTGGGATTGGTCGCCGAGCGCGGTCTGCAGGACACGAGCATCCGCGACATCTGCGCGAGCGCGCGGGTTGCGCCGCGCGACCTCTACGCCCAGTACCCCGGCAAGCTCGAACTGCTGCTCGGCACCTGCGACGCGATCGTGCGCGATGCGTGCGACGCGGTCGCCGCCGCACGGCGCAGCAACCCACCGTCGACCGACGTCACAGCGGCCGTCGCCGCCGTCCTCAAGCCGCTGGCCCAGCAGGCTGCTGCGCGACCCGCCCACGCGCACCTGGTGCTCATCGACGTCTTCGCGGCAGGCGCCGCGGGGCCGGCCTACCGGCGCGGCCTCGTCACGCGGCTGCGCGTACTGCTGGCCGAGGCGCTGTCAGACCTGCCCGCGCCCGCCGGGTTGTCGGAGGCGTCGCTGTGGGTCGTGGCTGCCGGCAGCCTGCAGGCCTTCGAACGGCGCGTGCGCGCGGGCAAGGCGCGCAGCCTGGTCAAGGCCAGCGACGAGCTTGCGGCCTGGGCGGCGACCTACCTGACCGCGACGCCGCTCCCGCTGCCCAAGCCGGGGCGGCCGACGCCGCTGGCCGACGGCACGCCCCGCTCGCGCGGGCTGCCGCGCAACGTCCAGCGCCTGCCGCGCCAGTTCGTCGTCCCCCATCAGCGCGACCGGATCCTGCGCGCCGTCACCGCGCTGGCCGCCCGCGAGGGCTACGCCGACATCGGCATCCCGGCGATCGCGACCGAGGCGCAGATCTCGATCCGGACCTTCTACCAGCACTTCTCCTCCAAGCACGAGGCCTTCACCGCGGTCTACGACCTGGCCTTCGGCAAGCTCTTTGCCCGCACGTGGGCGGCCGCCTCCTCGCAGAAGAGCTGGACCGACGCGGTGCGCGAGGGCGTGCGGGCCTGGGTCGGCTACGTCGCCAAGGAGCCCGACCTCGCGCGCTTCGGGTTCAGCGACATGTTGACCATCGGGCGCGAGGCGGTCGAGAAGGTCGACCACGCCTACTACGCGTTCGGTGATCTCTTCGGCCGCGGCCGGCCGGGGGACCACGAGGTTCCAGAGTTGGTGTCCTACGCGATCGCCGGCGGGATCGCGGGGCTCGTCGCCTCGTGGGTCGCCGACGGCCATGCCGCCGACGTCCAACAACTTGCGCCACATCTCACCTACGCGGTGCTGGCGCCCGCGATCGGCGACGCCGAGGCGCTGCACGTCTCCGGCCTGGCGCCGGTCCCGGTGATCGTCCCGGTCCCCGAGCCGGTCAACGACGGCCAGCGAGTCGCCGCGGCGTTCGCCGCGCTCGTCGCCGAGCAGGGCTATGCGGCGACGACGCTCAAGCAGGCGGCTCGTCGGGCCAAGGTCGACGCGGCCGTCGTCGGCGAGTACTTCGACACGCCCGCCGACTGTGCGCTGCAGGCGCTGGACGCGTGGACCGACCGGACGTTCGCCGCGATGGCCGCCGCGTTTGCCTCCGCCCCGCGCGACGGCGCGCTGGCCGTCCACCGTGCGCTGGGCGCGATGCTCGCCCAGATGGCGGCCGAGCCCGACATGTTGCACCTGGCCGTCGAGGCGGTCGAACACCTCGGCCCACGGGCGCTGGCCCGGCGGGCGCGCTACGCATCGGTCTTCTTCGACGCGATCTCCCCGACCGTGGCTCCCGAAGATCCGATCCCCGCCGAGCCGCGTGTCGTCACCGAAATGCTGGCCGAGGGCGTCTTCGGCGTGCTGCGAACCTACGTGACCGAGAACCGCATCGACGAGCTGCCGGCCGCGCTGCCGGAGATCAGCTACCTGTCGGTCGCCCCGTTCTTCGGGCCCGAGCGGGCGTCGGAGATCGCGCAGTTGCCGTTCGCCGCAGCGGCTGCCGTCGACGCCTGAACCACGCCTCTCCGGCGCCAATTTCTGTCTGCAGGTGGACACGCGCCTGTCTCCGGGCGTAGGATCGGCCGGAAACGCCAATGTCTCATCAAATATTTGTCAAAGGCCCGACGTTTACCCCGGGCAACGAGCGCGAACGGTTGTTGGTGGCCTTCGCTGATCTCGTGTATGAACGAGGCTACGAGCTGGTGCGGCTCACCGACCTCCCCGCGCGTACGGGCGTCTCCCACGACACCGTGTTCGGGTACTGGCAGACCGAGGAGGAGTGCGTCCTAGACGCCCTGCAGACCGGCGCCGAGCAGACCTTCTCTGCGGTCGCCAACGCTTTCATGGGCGACCCCGGCGACTGCGCTGCAGCCGCGCACCGCTCACTCGGCGTCCTGCTGGACTTCCTGGCCGCATCCCCCGCGCTGGCATCGCTGTCGATCCTGGTGCCGCCGGTTCTCAGCCCGCGTGCGGCCGCGCGCCACAAGTCCGTGCTCGACGTCTTCGGCGAGTTCCTCGGCCCGGGCTTTGCCGCCATGGGCCACGTGCCGCCGCGGCCCGAGCTCGTGTCACAGATCATCACCGGCGGGATCTTCGAGGTGCTGCGCCGACATGCCCTCGACCGGCGGCTGCACGAGCTCCCGTCGGCGCTGCCGGCGGTCAGCCACGTGTGCATCGCGGCGTTCTTCGGCCTGGAAGAGGCGGCGCGCGTCGTGGCGACGGCGTAGCCCTCTGCCGGCATCTACAAATCGTCTACAATGCGGTCATGGCTTCCGGGGATACGACCACCGTCCGCGTCCGCCGTCCGGACTCTGAGCGCTTGCAGGCACTGGCCAAGAGCCGGCAGACGACCGTGATCGATGTCCTCCATGATGCCGTCGACGCCCTCGAACGCCAGGAGTTCGTTCGCGGCCTGAGCGACGATTACCGGCGCCTGCAGAGCGACCCCGCTCGTTGGGAAGCGTTCGTGCGTGAGCGCGGTGAGTGGGACAGCGTCGCTTGATCTGGCGCGGCCAGGTCTACGACGTCGATCTCGGTCAGCCGACAGGGCGTGAGCCGGCCTTCCTCCGCCCCGCCGTCGTGGTCTCCGTTGACGCGATCAACGACGGGCCCGGTGACATGGTGGCCGTCGTCCCGGTCTCGTCCACCGCATACGGATTGCGAAGCCACGTGGAGATCGAGCCCGGGCTCAGCGGTTTGGACCACGTCTCCTACGCCCGCTGCGACCAGCTGCGCGTGGTCTCGACCAAGCGCTTCGTGGGCCATCGTGGCCTGGTCGCGTCTGGGGCCATGCAGGAGATCGAGCAGGCCTTGCGCTTCATCCTCGGACTCTGATCGCGTCGACTCCATCATCCGTTGAGCGCCGGCGACGTGCCGCCAGTTCGGCCGGGTCCCCGCGTTGGAGCCAGCAGTTTCGGCAAACCGCGGACAAGGAAGACCGCTATGGCTCGTGCCAGCTGGCAGATCAAGACCGATCGGGGCGCTCACAGGCTCGGATGCCTGGACTGCGGCGCCCACACGCTCCTCAGCCCGCTCTCGGTCCCAAGATGTCCGTGTTGCGGTGGCATCGACCTGCACTCGGTCGCGACCGCCGACGCCGAGCTGCGCCGGTTGCGTGACGTCCGTGACCGGGCCGTGCAGCTCGGCGAGGCGCCGCTGACCTTCGCGCTCTGACCGCGGCATCGGCGGCGGCGATGCGCCAGGATGGCGCGCATGGAGAGCACCGAGTACGCCGCCCACGACGGGCTGGGCCTGGCGCAGCTGATCGCTGACGGCCAGGTCACCGCAGAGGAGGTCGTGCAGGCGGCGCAGGCGCGCGCCCGCGAGGTCAACCCGCGGATCAACGCGATCGTCCGCTGGATGGACGCCGACGCGCAGGCGCGACTGAGTGAACCGCTCAGCGGTCCGTTCGCCGGCGTCCCGTTCCTGCTCAAGGATCTTGGTCAGGAGTACGCCGGCGTGCCGTCGTCCTACGGCTGCCGTGCCCTCGCGCACGTCCCCGCGACCGAGCACGCGACCGTCGTGCAGCGCTGGCTCGACGCGGGCCTCGTGGTGTTCGGCAAGACCAACACGCCGGAGTTCGGCGCCAAGGGCATCACCGAGCCCGATCTGTTCGGCGCGGCCCGCAACCCGTGGGACCTGAACCGCACCCCCGGCGGCTCCTCCGGCGGGTCGGCGGCGGCGGTCGCGGCCGGGATCGTCCCGGTCGCCGGCGCCAGCGACGGCGGCGGCTCGATCCGCATCCCGGCGGCCTGCTGCGGGCTCTTCGGCCTCAAGGCCGGCCGCGGGCTGATCCCGTTCGGCCCCATTGCTGGCGAGCCGCTGCACGGCGCCGCCACCAACGGCGTCATCTCCCGCAGCGTCCGCGACAGCGCGGCGATGCTCGACGTGCTCGCCGGCCCCGACGCGACCGCCCCCTACGCGCCGGCGGTGCCCACCATGCCCTTCCTCGACGAGGTCGGCCGCGACCCCGGTCGCCTGCGCATCGGCTTCCACACCAACTCGGCCATCAACGCCAACCCGCACCCCAGCGCCATCGCCGCCGTGACCGAGGCGGCGAAGCTGCTGGAGTCGCTCGGCCACGAGGTCGAGCCGGTGGCCGCGCCCTTCGACGACGCCGCGCTGGCCCGCGACTTCCTGAACATCTGGTTCGTCCATGCGGCGTGGCTGGTCGCCGACGTCCGCCGCCTCACCGGCGCCGGGGACGACGGCTTCGAGCTCGACACGCTGGTGATGGCGGCGCTCGGCCGCGCGATCAGCAGCGTCGAGCATTGCGCGGCGCTCGAGCACCGCCACGAGCACGTGCGCGGCCTGGCCACCTTCCACCAGAGTTACGACCTGCTGTTGACGCCGACCCTTGCCACGCCGCCACCGCGCATCGGGCAGTTCGACACGCCCCGCGCGCTGCAGCCCTTCGCCCGGCTACTGCTGCGTACGCGGACCACCCGCGTGCTGTCACGCCTCGGCGTCGTCGACAAGATGATCGACGACAACTTGGGCTGGGTCCCCTACACGCAGCTGGCCAACCTCACCGGTCGCCCGGCCGCGAGCGTGCCGCTGCACTGGACGGCCGACGGCCTGCCGCTCGGCGTGCAGTTCGTCGCCGCGCCGGGTGGCGAAGCGCTGCTGCTGCGGCTCGCGTCGCAGCTGGAGGAGGCGCAGCCGTGGGCGGGGCGCCGGCCGGCGCTCTGAGCGCCGGCCGGCTGCATCCGCCGAGTCCTACGAGGTGGCGCAGATGATGTAGACGCGCACCGTCACCGCGGTGGTGTCGCCACCGGCCGGGTTGATGGCCGTGCCGCGCCAGATCGTCCACGGGTCGCCGTCGACGGGTACCGTCGGCGACGCGAGCGACCCGTTGCGCGGACCGCTGCCCGAGAACCGCGCGTCACCGTGGGTGATCGGCGTGTAGTTGGCGCCACCGCTGATCGGCGTCTCGCCCGGAGCGCACTCGACGTTGCCTTGGTCGGCGGCGGTCGACTGGCCGTCGGCCAGGACGTGGTCGATGCGGTGGATCACCGTCCCGCCGACGACCCCAGCCGGTCCCGGAGCGCCGGCAGCGCCGGTCGCACCCTTGGCACCCGCCGGGCCCGCCGCTCCGGCGGCACCCGTCGCCCCGGCCGCGCCCGTCGCACCCTTCGGGAGCTGCCCGGCCGCAAAGTCCACGGCCTTCAGCGAACCGTTCTTGACCTTCGTGCTGCTCACGGCGTTCTTCTTGAGCTGCGCCGATCCCACCGAGTTCTTCGCGATCGTCGACGCGGCATAGCCGGTCGCGCTCATCGCCATCACCAACGCAATGATCGCCACGACCATCGCGGGGCTGGGAAGTCTGTGCCTCACGGGTTCCTCTCTGCTGCTGGAGATGCTGGACTGGACCTAACGCGCGAACCGTATCGGGGGGATCGGCGGCGGCTGGACGGTCGTCACATCGCTCGAACTACCCCGGCGCGAGATGGATGCGCAACTCGGTGCAGCCGGCCAGCAGATCGATGCCCGGCAAGATCTAAAGCAGATCGATCATGCATCTCGGCCCCGGCGCCCGGGCCAGACGACCGTCGGTGGTCAACAGGGCGCTCGCTCCTGTCAGCTCCGCCAAGGCGACATATGTCGCGTCATAAGCGGTGAGCCCGTTGCGCAGCTCCCAGATCCGCGGACGCAGCCAGTCGGCTGGAAAGCGCGCGATGGCCAGTGCCCCAAACCCCTCAACGGCCAGGGCACCCTGCGATGCGGACAGGACGCCACGCAGGACCAAGCCCTGCACAACATGCATCACTTCGCTGTCGAGCAGATGCGGCGCGCCGAGATCCTCGCCCCCCAGCCGAGCAGGGTCGAGATCGCCGGCGATCAGCTCGACGACGACGCCGGCATCGATGACCTTCAGCCTCCTCGCCCCTCGTGCAACGTGGCGAGAATCGTCTCTCGATCTACTCCGCCTGCAACCTGCTGCTGCGTCTGGCGCACGATCTCGATGTTCTGTCGCATCCGCTGGGAACGGCGTGCGACCTGATCAAGCTCACGGCGGGCGTAACCCGACAACGACAGGCCTTCGTCGCGCGCCGCGGCAGCAAGCGCATCATGTACGTCATCCGGAACATCGCGGATCTGGATCACCTTGCTCATCTCAGGAGCGTACCAGCCATTGGGTGCAACTTGCACCCATTCGGCCGGCGAGACGGGCGAAGAGGGTTACGCCCCACGCGCATGACCTCTTCGCCCTGGTGTCTCATCGGTGACCTTGGCGGGCGCGTGTTGAGGGAGCGCCCAGGTCAAACGACGTGGCGGCGAGAGTCCTGTCCAGATCCCTCCACCACATCGGTGCGTCAAGGTCTCCAGGGGAGAAGGGCCTCAACGCGGGTCCACGGGCATCGTACCGGTTTGGACACCATCTGTGTGTCTAACAAGGGGGGGCGCGGGGCGCTCAGACGTTCAGCGCGTGATCGACGGTTGGCGCGTACGACGCCGGACGCTCGCGCCGACCGAGCCGGACGAGAGCGCCATCGCCGGGCGTGATCGTGATCATCCGCCGCCTCGGCCGCGGCGGCGGACCGGCGGCGGAAACGGTGAAGCGCTCGGCCGCGGCGCGCAGGACGATGCGCATCTCCAGCAACGCGAAGCTGGCGCCGATGCAGCGCCGGCGGCCGCCGCCGAACGGGAGCCAGGTGTAGGTGCCGGGCTTGGTGTCCAGGAAGCGCTCCGGCCGGAACGCGTGGGGCTCGGGGTAGATCTTGGGATCGTGGTGGACAAGCGCAGCGCTGGCGATCAGTACGACGTTGGGCGGGTAGGTCCAGCCACCGATCGTCACCTCCTGCTTGACCAGACGGGGCTCGGCGTTGGGGAGCACCGGGCGCAGGCGCAGGACCTCGTTGATGGTGGCGTCGAGGTAGCGGTCGTCGTCGGTTGCGGCGTCGGCGGCCAGGCGCTCCATGACCTCAGGCCGGCGGGCGAGCTGCTCGAAGGCGAAGGCCAGCGAGGACGCGGTCGTCTCGTGGCCGGCGACCAAGGCGGTGACCAACTCGTCGCGGATCTCCTCGTCGGACATCGGCGAGCCGTCCTCGTGCTCGGCGGCGAGCAGCATGGCGAGCACGTCGTCGCGCTCGCCGCCCTCGCCGCCCTCGCGGCGGCGGTCGGCCATCAGCGCGAAGAGCTCGCGGTCGACCTGCGCCTTGTCCTCCTCGAAGCGGCCGAAGCGCCCGCGGCCGGCGAGGAGGCGCTGCGCGGGAGGCAGCAGGGAGATCGGGCTGTCGCCGAACGAGAGGATCGACGTCAGCCGGTCGCGCAGGCTGTTGAGGCGCGCGCCCTCGTCGAGACCGAAGACCGCCCGGAGGATGATCTCCATCGTCAGCTGCTGGAGCCGCTCGTGGAGGGCGACCGGCTCGTCGATGGGCCAACTGTCGAGCTCGCGGTCGGTCAACTCGGTCATCAGACCGGTGAGCCGTTGCATGCGCTCGCCGTGGAAGGCGGGGAGCATCAGCTTGCGCTGCTCCAGGTGCGGCGCTTCGTCGAGGAGGATGACCGAGTTGGGGCCGACGATCGGCGCGAGGATCCGCGCCCCCTCGCCCGGGTGCAGGACGTCGGGCGGGGCCATGAAGACCTCGCGCAGGTCGTCGGGGTCGGAGAGGATCACGGCCGGCAGCTGGCCGAGGAGGCGCAAGGTGAAGCGCGGGCCGTAGCGCGCACGCAGGCGTTCGACGTAGACGGTCGGTCGGTTCCACCAGCCGATCGTCTGCAGCAGCGACGGCAGTCGTGGGCCGGGCGGCAGCGTTGCCTGCATGGTCATCGTCCCTTCGCGGTAGTGTCGAACGCGTGCCGCTGAGTATATGTACTGATCAGTATGAGTCAAGCTGGAAGCGAGCCTGATGCCCCGCGGTGAGTTCGATCGCAGCGCGCGCAAGGCGGCTACCCGCGCCAAGCTGCTGCAGGCGGCGGCCACGGTCTACGCCGCACACGGCTTCGCCGGCGCGACGCTCGACGACGTCGCCGAGGAGGCCGGCCTTACCAAGGGTGCGGTCTACGGACACTTCGGCTCCAAGAACAACCTCCTGGTCGCGCTCATGGAGGAGTACCTGGCCGCCGAGATCGCCGAGCAAGTCGCGCTGTTTGACCGCGACGAGACGACGTGGAAGCGCCCGCTGGCCGGCAGCGACCAGTGGATGCGGGAGCTCGATCAGGCTCCGGAAGCGTTCCGATTGCTGATCGAGTTCTGGCTGGCCGCTGGGCGTGACGAGCAACTGCGGGAGCGCTTTGCGGCGGGCCTCGAGGCACTGCGGATCACGTTCGCGCAGTTCGCTGCGGAGAGCCGGGCCGATGCCGGGATGGACAAGTCGCCTCAGGGCGCGCGGCACTTCGCCAACGTGATGCTCGGGTTGAGCATGGGGCTCGGCCTGATCCGCGTGGCCGATCGCGCGCATCTGTCGCCGGGGTTGTTGGGGACCGCGATGTCGGTGCTCATCCGCGCGGCCGAGCGCGATGAGGAGCTGTGCGAGGCGATGGAGGACCCGGACGCGCGATAGCTCGCCGGCCGGCTGCGCGCCCGCTGGGCTCAGGCGAAGAGGGACGCCTGGGCGAAGCCCGGGACGTTCTCGATCTCGAGCATGCGGCGCTTGGTGACGATGCCGCCGGGTGCGGAGAAGCCGGTCAGCGCGCCGTCGGCGGCGACGACGCGGTGGCAGGGCACGATGATGGGGAAGGGGTTGCTCCCGAGCGCGGCGCCGACCGCGCGAGCCGCGTCGGGTGAGCCGACCGCGCGGGCGATCTCGCCGTAGGTCGCCACCGTGCCGGGTGCGACCGCGCGCGTGGCGTCATAGACGCGACGGCGGAACGCGTCGATGCCGTCCTCGTCGAGGGTGACGGCGGTGAGGTCGCGATGCTCACCGTCCAGCAGCGCGACCATGCCGTCAATCGCGTCGAGGACCGGTGCGGGGACGTCTTCGACAGCGCGCACGTCGATGCCTTGCAAGCCGCGGGCCGTCGGGAGCGCGGTGCCAGTGATCCCGCGCGCGCTCCACGTCACGCTGCACGTTCCGAGGGCCGTCGAGAACACCACCATCTCGATCACGGTAGCCGGAGCCGAGGTCAGATTGCGAGCGCTCTCGGACTACGCGCGGCGCAGCCGGCGGAGACGGTCGCCGACCAACCGGCGGCTGCTCTCCCCCATCGTGCGCAGCGGCGTGTCGCCCATCAGCATCCGCATGGAGAGCCGCAGCGTCGAGGCCGCGGCCTTGTCGGGCGAGCCGGAGTCGAAGATCGGCTCGGGGTCGTACTCGATGCCGAGCTGGATCGCCTTGGCCAGCTCGTCACCATGGACGCGCGCGGTCAGCGCGAGGGCCATGTCGATCCCCGCCGAGACGCCCGCGCCGGTGACGAACTTGCCGTCGAAGACGACGCGGTTGGCGACGACGTCGACGCCCATCGCTTTGAGGTTCTCGCGAAAGGCCCAGTGGGTCGTGGCGCGCCGGCCGGCGAGCACGCCGGCGGCGCCGTAGACGCCGGAGCCGGTGCACGCGGAAGCAAGCCACGTGGCGGTCGGTGTTACGTCGCGCACCCAGTCGAGGAGGACCTCGTCGTCCAGCGGGCCGAGCGGCTTGCTCGATGTCACGGGGCCGCGAAGCCCGCCAGCAGCGCGCCGACGCCGGCGTTCCAGCGGCGCTGGACGGTGGCGTTGGAGCTGCCGAGGCGCTGCGAGCTCTCGGCCGCCGCCAGCCCGTGGATGAGCGCGACGTAGGCGTGGGCGATGTCAATGGCATCGCCTTGAAGTCGCCCGTCCTTGATGGCCGCCTTGACCGCCGCGACGATGCGCTTGCGCACCGCGGCGCCGGCGGCCTGCTCCTCGGGCGCCGGGTCAAAGCTGGCGAACGGGCGGGAGAACATGATCGCCGAGAGCGCCGGGTGGGCGACGATGAACGTGCGGTAGCGCTGGGCGAGCGTGTTCAGCTCGTCGAGGCCGTCGGCGGCGGGATTCGGCGTGCCGAGCTCTTGCGCCAGGCGCTCGAAGCCGGAGAAGAAGACCGCGCGCAGGACGCCGGCCTTGTCGCCGAAGAGCTCGTAGACGGCGGCGGGCGAGGTGCCGGCGGCGTCGGCCAGTCGGCGGGCGGTCAGCGCGGCCGGACCCTCGGCAGCCAGCAGGCGCAGGGCCGCCTGCAGGACGTGCTCGGCGAGCTCCGGGGTGCGCTGCTTGGGTCGCGGCATCTGCCTTGGAAGGATACCGGGTGCTTGTTTTGAAACGTCGTTTCGGTACGCTTTCGCGTCATGACGACGACGCGCACCCGCTACGAGCTCACCGACGGCATCGCGACCATCACGATGGACGACGGCAAGGTCAACGCCATGGGCCCTGACATGTCTGCAGAGTTGTTGGGGCACTTGGATCGCGTCGAGGCCGACGAGGCGAAGGTCGTCGTGCTCGCCGGTCGTGAGCGGACGCTGTCGGCCGGCTTCGACCTCAAGGTCGAGCCCGCCGGGTGGCCGGCGATGATGGCCTCCGGGGCGCGGCTGGCGGCGCGGATGCTCTCGTTCCCGCGGCCGGTTGTCGTCGCCTGCCCGGGCAACGCGATCGCCATGGGCGGCTTTCTCTTGCTGTCGGCCGACTACCGCGTCGGGGCGGCGGGCGACGGGCGCATCGGACTCAACGAGGTGGCGATCGGGCTGACGATCCCGTGGTTTGCCATCGAGATCGCGCGCCACCGGCTGCCCCGTCCGGCCTTTGACCGCTGCACGGTCACGGGCGTGCTGCTCGGTCCGGAAGAAGCGCGCGCGGCGGGCTTCCTCGACGAGGTCGTCGCTGCGGAGGACTTGCAGACGGCCGCGCTCGCAGCCGCCCAGCAGCTGGCCACGATTGACACGGCGGCACACGCGGCAACGAAGATCCGCGTGCGCCGCGAGGTCCTTGCCGGTTTGGAGGACGGCATCGCGCGCCTGGAGGGCGACGGCCGGGAGTGGTGAGGGTCGAGCTAACGGATCTGCCGCAGCTTGTGGCCTGCTCCCAACGTGTCGATTTGCGCCCGCGCCGTTCGTCTCCCTGCGACCATCCACTCAAGGAGGACCCCATGAAGTACTTGCTGTTGATCCATCAGGGCACCACGCCGACACCGCGCGATGAGGCGTGGAAGGACCTGTCGCAGGAGCAGCAGAACGCGGTCTATGCGGCCTACAAGGAGATCAACGAGAACCCGGGCGTGACGTCCGGGTTGGCGCTGGAGCCGCCGGAGCTGGCGACGACGGTGCGCGTTGAGGACGGGAAGACCCTGACCACCGACGGGCCGTTCGTCGAGCTCAAGGAGGCCGTCGGCGGCTACCTGATCTTCGAGGCCGACGACCTCGACGCCGCGATCGAGCTGGCCGCCAAGATCCCGGCCGCGAGCCTGGGTGGCGCGATCGAGGTGCGCCCGATCATGGAGAACGCGTGGTAGCACCGCTCGAGCTCGAGCGGGCCTTTCGCGACCAGTGGGGTCGCGTTCTGGCCACCCTGATCGGCTTCCTCGGCGACTTCGACCTCGCCGAGGAGGCCGCGCAGGAGGCCTTCGCGATCGCCGCCGAGCGCTGGGCGCGCGACGGCGTCCCGAGCGATCCGGGCGCCTGGCTGATCACGACCGCGCGCAACCGCGCGATCGACCGCATCCGCCGCAACCGCGTGCTGGCCGAGAAGGTCCGCCTGCTGGAAGTCCCACCGCAGGTCTCCGAGGACCTCATGGATGACGCAGCACCCACCTTTCCCGACGAGCGGCTCGAGCTGCTCTTCACCTGCTGCCATCCGTCGCTGGCCATCGACGCCCAGGTCGCGCTGACGCTACGCACGCTCGGTGGTCTGACCACGCCGGAGATCGCGCGCGCGTTCCTGGTCGGCGAGCCGACGATGGCCCAGCGTCTCGTGCGCGCCAAGCGCAAGATCAAGGCGGCCGGCATCCCGTTTCGGGTGCCGCCTGACCATCTGCTGCCCGACCGGCTGGACGCCGTGCTCGCCGTCGTCTACCTGATCTTCAACGAGGGGTACTCGACCCCGCACTCTGCCCCGCCGACCCAAGACCTCGCCGCCGAGGCGATCCGGCTCGCCCGCGCGCTGGCCGAGCTGATGCCCGACGAGCCCGAGGTCCATGGGCTGCTGGCCATGATGATGCTGTTGGATGCGCGCCGCGCGGCACGCCTGAGCAAGGACGATGACTTGGTCCTGCTCGTCGACCAGGACCGCACACTGTGGGACCGTGCGCAGATCGACGCCGGCCGCGCGGTGCTGGACCGCGCGTTCGCGCTGCGGGGTCGCGGCCCGTACGTCCTGCAGGCCGCGATCGCCGCGCTGCACGCCGACGAGCCGCGCGACTGGGCTCAGATCGCCGCGCTGTACGGCGAGCTGGCGCGCGTGACCGACTCGCCGGTGGTCCAGCTGAGCCGCGCCGTCGCGGTTGCCGAGGCCGACGGTCCTGAACAAGGATTGGCGATCGTGGACGGCCTGACACTCGAGAACTATCACTACCTGCACGCGACACGTGGCGAGCTGCTGCGCCGCCTGGAGCGCACCGACGAGGCGCGCGCGGCCTACGAGCGGGCGTTGACGCTCGTGCACGACGATGCCGAGCGGCGGCTGCTCGAGCGGCGGATCACGGAGCTCGTCGGATGACGTCCGCGTTGTTGGAGGCCTTGCCGCTGCCGATCATTGGCGCGCCGATGGCCGGCGGACCGACGACGCCGGCGCTGGCCGCGGCGGTCAGCGAGGCCGGTGGCCTCGGCTTCCTCGGCGCGGGCTACAAGACGGTTGCGGCCTTGCGTGAAGACATCGCCGCGACGCGCGCACTCACCGACCGGCCGTTCGGCGTCAACGTCTTCGCGTTGGTCGACAGCACGCCGGGCGACCCGGACGCGATCGCCGCCTATGCCGCACGACTGGCCGGCGAGACGGCGCGCGCCAACGTGGCGCTGGGCGAGCCGCGTTTCGAGGACGACCATTTTGCGGCCAAGGTGGAGGCGTTGATCGCCGACCGTGTGGCGGTCGTGTCGTTCACGTTTGGCCTTCCCCCGCGTGACGCTGTCGAACGGCTGCACGAGGCGGGATCTGAGGTCTGGATCACGGTCACCTCACCGGCCGAGGCACGGGCCGCTGCGGCAGTGAGCCCGGACGCACTCGTCGTCCAAGGCGTCGAGGCCGGCGGTCACCGTGGCGTGTTCGTCGACGACGAGTCCGCGGCGGACCTGACGCTGCTCGCCGCCCTGCAGCTCATCGGCGCGGCCGTCGATCTCCCGCTGGTCGCAACCGGCGGCCTGACCACCGGCGCCGCGATCGGCGCCGCCCTCGTAGCCGGCGCAGCCGCAGCGCAGGTCGGCAGCGCCTACCTGCGCACGCCCGAGGCGGGAACCTCAGAGGCCCAGCGCGCCGCCACCGCCACCGATGCGCCGACCACCCTCACCCGAGCGTTCACCGGCCGGACCGCGCGCGGCATCGTCAACCGCCTGCTGACCGAGCAGTCCGCTGCGGCGCCCCGCGGCTATCCGGAAATCCACCACCTCACCGCGCCACTGCGCGCCCACGGCCGTGCCGTCGGCGATGCCGACGTCATCAACCTCTGGGCCGGCCAGGCCCACGCGCTGGCGCCGGAGCTGCCGGCCGGCGAGCTGACACGACGCCTGGTCGCCGACGCGCGCGCCGCTGTGATCGCCGCCCGCGCGAGGTTGGACTGAAGGCGCACCCGTTCGCCGTTTGCGCAGCACCGACGGACCTGGTTAGGGTTGGTCAACGATGTACACATCTGACTCCGACCTCGTAATGCTCGACCCGTCCTTCATCCTCTCGGCCGAGGGCACCGCCTGGATCGAGGAGGAAGGCGCCCACGCCTCGCGCGGCGTCATCGTCCCCGCGACGTTCATGGCCTGGATGAGCTCGGGCGCGCCAGTCGAGGAACTGCTGATACTCGTTGCGCCGGAGGACAGGGAAGGCCTCGAGGAACGCCGGGCCCTGCTGGCACAGCTGTTGCGAGCGACGCCGACGTTCAGCTTCGAGCAGGGCGATCTCGAGATCGAAGACCAGGAGGTCATGCTCACACTGCTCGAAACCGGCGGCCCTGTCGCCGCAACCTTCGCTGACGAATGGGCGTTCTTGCAGTCACACTCGTGGATGGTCTCGAAGCTGCATCTTCCACTGGATGCGTTCCGGGACGCAGGCGCCGCGGTCCTTGAGTACGGACGCCGCTTGCGTGACGAGATGCTGAGCGTCGTGATCCCTCAGAACGCAGCACCCCCAGCGCTCACCGGCGGCTTGCTGGCCAAGGCCGCAGCAAAATGGGTCGTCGTCGGTGGCGCCGGAGCGGGAGGGGCGCTGCTGGGGCCAGTCGGCGCCGGCATCCTTGGCTCCGGAGTAGCCGTGCCCGTCGTCCGCGCCTTCGATCCGTAGCCATCGGCGCACTCGCAGCGCCCGCCGCTCAGCGTGGGCGGGCCACGAGGTGCGTCAGCTGGTCGACCACCAACTTGACGTGGCGACGCTGTGTCGCTGGGTCGGTGAGGTCGCGGCCCATGCCGGCCAGGAAGGTGTCGTGGTTGGCGCGTAGGGAGAACGTCAGGGCGACGAAGAGCAGAACTGCGTCGTCGACCGCGAACGGCGCGGTGCCGCGGCGGCGCCCGGCGCGGCGGACGGCGGTGAACGCCTCGCCCATGACCGACGAGGCCGTGGGGCGGGCGTCGCGCAAGCGCGCACCGCCGGCCAGGTCCTCCCACCCGATCAGCCGCACGAACGCCGGGCGGCCGACGAGGAACGCCAGGTAGTCGGTGACCGCGCGGCCGAGCGCGCGGCGCAGCCCGGCCTCGTCGCCATCGCGATCATCTGCCCAGGCGGTCAACGGCGCGAAGGCCGCGCGCGTCGCCTCGTCGCGGCCGGCGAAGACACGATCGAGGACGGCGCCGTACAACCCCTCCTTGTTGCCGAAGAAGTAGCTCGGCGTCCCGCGCGACAACCCCGCCGCCTCGCCGATCTCCTGGAGGCTGACGCCGTCGAAGCCGTGGTCGCTGAACTGGCGCTCGGCCACGTCGAGCAGCAGCGCGCGGCTGCGGTCGGCATCACGACGGCGGGGCTCGGGCGACATGGGCAGAGCAGCCTACTCACCACGCCGGTCGTAACTTGCTGGTCGTTCAGCTATCTTTTTCCGACATCATGGCCACGCTCTACTACGACCTCGGCTCGCCCTACGCCTACCTCACCGTCGAACGCGCCGCTGCCGTCCTCGGCACCGCACCCCACCTGCAAGCCGTCCTCGCCGGCGCGATCTTCAACCACCGCGGCCACGGCAGTTGGGGCCACACCGAGGCACGTGCCACCAACCAGGCCGAGATCGAGGCGCGCGCCCAGCGCTACGGCCTGCCACCAATCCAATGGCCTCCGGGTTGGCCTCCGAACACGCTGCAAGCGATGCGCGCGATCGTCTGGGCCCAGCAGGCCCATGGTGCGGGCGACGCCTTCGCGCGCGCAGCCTTCCACGCGGCCTTCGCGGAGGGCGCTGACCTCGGTGCTATCGCGGTGCTCACCACCATCGCCAGCCGCGCTGGCCTCCCCGCCACAGAGCTGGCGACCGGCATCGCCGACCCCGCGGTCAAGACCACCCTGCGCGAAGACACCGACGCCGCGATCGCGCTCGGCGTCCGCGGCGTCCCCACGCTGACCACAGACGACGGCCGTCTCCTCTTCGGCGACGACCGCCTCGAAGAGGCCCAGCCCAGCTGCTAGTCCACCACCGCGAAGAGGATCCCCGACGCCTGCAGCCGCGCGCGCAGCGCCGGGCCCATCGCCTGCGCGGTGGTCACCTGACCGGCCGTGGCGGGCAGGTCGTCGAACGCGAGGCAGAGCGTCGCGTCGGCGAGCATGCGCGAGGTCTCACGATAGCCGGGATCGCCGCCGCTGACCTCGCAGATCACACGCTGGCCGCCGCCTTCGCCAACGACGCGCAGCGAGAACCAACCCGCGTCCATCTGGCGTTCCGACGGCCCGTCGCCCTGCGGGACGCGGGCGAGCAACGCACGGCGCAGCGGGCCGATCTGCGCCGCGGCGACGAGGCCGAGAATGCCGCCCACGCCACCGACGGCGATCGGCAGCCGCTTGACCGCGGCGTAGTGGCCGTAGGAGAAGTCCGGGCCGTACCGCGGGAGCGCCCGCGCCGAGCGGCCGATGATCTGCGGGTCGATCGTCGGCAACGGCACGGCCCAGGCGTCGAGCGCCCGATGCGGTGTGCCGGGCTCTTCCACATGCACTTGCCGGCCGTCGGTCACCGTCGGTTCGGCGCGCCGCCGGGCACGTGCCGCGGCGACGTTCTTCCGCAGGCGCGAGAACCCCGTCATCGCCGAGGCGAACGTCCCGCCGCTGAAGCGCCCGCCGGCGCGCAGGTAGCCACGCACCTTCAGCGGCACACCTTCCGGCAGTTGCTCGACGGCGAACTGCACGCCGAGATCGTGCGGGATCGAGTCAAAGCCGCAAGCGTGGACCAGCCGCGCGCCCGACGCGACCGCGGCGGCGTGGTGGGCGACGTAGCTGCGGTCGACGAACTCCGGCTCGCCGGTGAGATCCAGGTAGTCGGTGCCGGCGGCAGCGCAGGCCGCCACGACGGGATCGCCGTGGACGATGTAGGGGCCGACGGTGCTGGTCAGCACGCGTGTGGCGCGCGCGAGTGCAGCAAGCGACGCCGGATCACCGGTGTCGGCGATCACCAGCTCGGGCGCGGGCGCGCCGGGGTGCGCCGCGGTGAGGCGGTCGCGTACCGCCGCCAGCTTGTCGTGGTTGCGTCCGGCCAAGGCCCAGCGCAGGTCGGCGGGCGCACGGCCGGCGAGCTCGACGGCGGTCAGCGCGCCGGTGAAGCCCGTCGCACCAAGCAGGGCGACGTCGTAGGAGCGGTCTGGAGCGGGTACGGCCATGGCTGACCGCACCCTTTCACACGGGCTGGGCCGAGTCCGAGCGCGCCACATGCCGGCAAGCGGCCGTGCAGCAATCACCCACGCGGGGGTGCAATGCCGAGAAAGGTGGTTACGATGACCAGACGTCAATCCGATCCGAACCAAGGGACTTCGATCGTGCGCTTCCGCTTCGCTTTGGCCGTGATGGTCGCCGGCATGCTCTTTGCTGCCGGGATCGCCTCCGCCCAGAGCACGACCACCGAGCCGCTCTCCGGCTACACCAACACGTCGACGACCAAGACGCAGACCTCTAAGCCCACGCAGACGACGGCTCCGGCCACCGCGGGCCAGGAGGAGAACTCCGTCGCTCCGTCGGTCGCCGCCCAGTCGGCGCCGAGCAACCTCGCGTTCACCGGCGGCGAGCCGCTGCTGCTGATCGCCCTCGGCCTTGGCCTCGCCGGCGGCACCGCCACGCTGCTCGTGCGCGACCGTCGCCGGAGCTCGCAGAACCAGTGACCCCTGGGCCTCTAGGGGCCCACCCACCCCCCCGCCCGCCCGACGACGGCGCCGTCACCCCCATCGGGGCGCGGCGCACGTCGGTCGGCGACCTGCAGCGGGAGGTCGAGCGTCTCAGCACGGCGCTCGAATTGGCCGAGACGCGCCGCCGCACGGCGGAGCGCACGCTGGCCGACGTCGCCTCGATGGCCGCGGCGGACGCGGCGGACCTCCGCGGCCGCCTTGCCGAGCTGCAGGCACGGCTTGACGACGCGCCGCCGCCCGTGGCTGCTGCCGCGCCGACCGGCGGCCACACGCGCCTGCGCGCGCTGCGACGCGTCCTGCTCCTCGCCGGCCTCGTCATCGGCGTCGCCCTACTGGCCGACGGCATCCTGACCATCGTCTGGCAGGAGCCGATCACCGCGCTGCAGCAGTCCCACGACCAGGCGGCGCTGCGCACCGACCTCCAGGACCTCCAGCGCACGCTCGCCGCCGCGCCGAAGGTTGCCCGCGAGAGCGCCGCCGCGCGCATGCGCCGCCAGGCGCTGACGCTCCTGCGCGCCAAGCGTCCGGACGGCTCGGCGCTCGGCTCGGTCGACATCCCGCGGATCGGCCTGAAGACCGTCTTCGTGGAGTCGACCGTTCACAATGCCCTTAAGAAGGGACCCGGCCACTACCGCGGCACGGTGCTGCCGGGCCTGTATGGGACCGTCGGCCTCGCCGGCCACCGCACCACCTACGGCGCGCCGTTCCGTCGCGTCGACGAGCTCTCGCCCGGCTCGCGCATCATCCTGCGGATGCCCTACGGCCGGTTCACCTACAAGGTGACCGGCTCGCGGATCACCACCCCGGGCAACGCGTCCGCACTCGTCTCGCACGCCGGCTCCCGCCGCCTCGTGCTCACCGCCTGCCACCCGCTGTACAGCGCCGCCAAGCGGATCGTCGTCAGCGCGCGGCTGGTGTCTGCGACCCCGGCGTAGCGCCGCCCAGGCGCCGCTCGCAGACGTCGATCGCATCGGTCGACGCGTCGACCAGCACGAAGCGCCGCCCGAGCTCCTGTGCCGCGGCGCCGAGCGTTCCGGATCCGGCAAAGAAGTCCAGGCACCACCCGCCCGGCTTCGAGGAGGCCGCGACCATCCGCCGCACGACGCCGAGCGGCTTCTGGGTCGGATAGCCAGTTCGCTCGCTCCCGCTGGTCGGGACGATCGTGTGCCACCACACGTCGGTCGGCCGCTTGCCGCGCGCCCGCTGCTCGGGCGTGACGAGGCCGGGCGACATGTAGGGCTCGCGATCGACCTCGGCGTCGTCGAACCAGTAGCGCTGAGGATCCTTGACGTAGACAAGGATCACGTCGTGCTTGGAGGGCCAGCGCGAGCGCGCCTTCGCGCCGTAGTCATAGGCCCAGATCAGCTCGTTGAGGAAGCTCGCGCGGCCGAAGATCTCGTCGAGGAGCACCTTGACGTAATGGCTCTCGCGCGGGTCGAGGTGGACGTAGAGCGTGCCGTGATCGGCGAGGAGCCGACGCGCCTCGGTGAGTCGTGGGGCGAGGTAGCCGGGCAGGTCGTCGAAGGAGTCCGCATAGGCCATGCTCGGCCCGCGCAC
Source organism: uncultured Conexibacteraceae bacterium (assembly GCA_963836485.1). Lineage (GTDB taxonomy): Bacteria > Actinomycetota > Thermoleophilia > Solirubrobacterales > Solirubrobacteraceae > Baekduia. Next base: position 679,654 of record CAWIJS010000008.1, read on the forward strand.
CTGCTCGGTGCGGTAGCGACGGCCGGCAAATCCGGTGCGCTTTCCGGCCGGATCGGCGACCGCGCGCAGGCTCGACCGGGCCTGCGCGCGCCCGGTGTTGAACGGCGGATCGATGTAGATCGTGTCGAACGCGCCGTCGGGCAGCAGCGGCAGGATCGCCAGGTTCTCGCCCTTGATCAGCAGGTCGTCGTCAAGTGAGACAGATGTGGTCGGGATGTCACGCAGGACGCGCACGGCTCGCGAATGTGCCACGGTGCCCGGACGATGCGACCACCGCGAGCGCAGGCGACGCGCGCGGCGCGATCGGGAGTGAAAAGCTCGTCGCGTCGTTTCGCGCTGCTGGCGCTGGTCGTCGTCCTGGCGGGGGCCATCATCGTGGTGCTGGGTCGCAGCGGCGAGCCGTCGGGCCCGCGCGTGCTGGCCCCGGGCCGCGGGACGACCGACACCACCAGCGACCCCTACGCCTACGACGCCGATCGTCGCGCCGACTTCGAGGCCCGCGCCGCCGCGGGCCTCAGCCATGTGCTCTACGCCAAGAGCCCGGGCGGCGTGCTGGCCACCGCCCAGCGCGTGCAGCGGTTGCGACCGATGATCGAGGATGTCGCCAGGCGCGCCCATCAGGACCCGGACACGCTCGAGGCGATCGTCTTCCTGGAGAGCGCCGGCCGGCCGGATGTGGCGGCCTCGGACGACCTGGAGTCGGCGGTCGGCCTGACACAGATCCTTGCCCAGACCGCCACCGGGTTGTTGGGGTTGAAGGTGGATGTGGTGGCATCGGAGCGGATCACGCGCCGGATCGCGCGGTCGACGTCGTTCTCCCGGATCGCGCGGCTGAAGGCTCAGCGGCGGCGCGTGGACGAGCGCTTCGATGCGCGCAAGTCGCTCGAGGCGACGACGCGCTATCTGGAGTTCGCCCAGGGGCAGCTCGGTCGTGATGACCTGGCGATCGAGAGCTATCACATGGGCGTCGGCAACCTGCAGCGCGCGCTCAAGGCCTATGGGTCGAAAGAGATCCCCTACGCCCAGCTCTTTTTTGACGCAACGCCGGTGCGCCATGCCGCCGCCTGGCGCGTGCTCGCGTCGCTCGGCGATGACTCCTCGACCTACCTGTGGCGCATCGGCGCGGCCAAGGCCATCATGTCGCTCTATCGGGCCGATCCGAAGAAGCTTGCTGCGCAGGCGGTGCTGCAGGGCAGTCCGGCAGGCGAGCGGGTGCTGCGGCCGGCGGCGTCGACGCCGGTGTTCGCCGACGACGGCGCGCTGAAGAGCGACGCGATGGCGGTCGTGGATGGCGCGGCGCTACGGCCTTCGCGCGCGCTGGCGGCGGCACCGGGCTCCGGCCGCGCGCTGCGACCCGAGGCGCTGCGCGTGCTGCGCTACCTGGCCCTCGGCGTCCGTGAGGTCTCGAGCACCGCGCCGATCACCGTCACGTCGGCGACCCGCAGCGTCGAGACCGAGGAGCGCGACACCCGCGGGGCCTTCGGCGCCGAGACGCCACCGTCGACCCACACGACCGGCTACGCCTTCGACCTAAGTCGGGACTACCGCTCGCCGGCCCAGGCTCAGGCGGTGCAGTTCTGGCTCGACCGCCTCACGGCGCTCGACGTCATCGCCTGGGTCCGCGAGCCGGACGTCATCCACGTGACGGTCGGCCCGCGGGCGCGCGAGCTGCCCTAAGAGGAGAGCGAGCCGGAGCTGACGGTTCGCCGCGCTGGCCCGTCGTCCAGCCACTAACGGCCTAAGAGTTCGTCGCGCTCAGCAGGTCCTTCGCCACCTGCGCCACGTGATCGCCGGTGATCCCCAGCTTCTCCAGGACCAATTCGCCCGGCGCCGACGCCCCAAAGCGATCGATGGACACCGCCCGGTCGACCCAGCGCTCCCAGCCCATCGACACACCAGCCTCGACCGAGACGCGCGGCAGCGTCGGCGGCAGGACCTCATCGCGGTAGGAGTCGTCCTGCTCGGCGAAGAGTTCCCAGGAGGGCATGGAGACGACGCGTGCGCCGATCCCCTGGCCGGCGAGGATCTTCTGCGCGGCGATCGCGGTGTGGACCTCGGCGCCGGTGCCGACGAGCGTCACGTGCTCTTCGCCTTCGGCGGCCGGCGAGACGACATAGGCGCCGCGGCCGACGCCGTCGAAGTCGATGTCGAGCACCGGCAGGTCCTGGCGCGAGAGCGCCAGCACGGCCGGGCCCTCGAGATCCTCGATCATCACGCGCCATGCCTCGGCGGTCTCGTTCGCGTCGGCCGGGCGGATGACCGTCAGGCCCGGAATCGCCCGCAGCGCGGCGAGATGCTCGACCGGCTGATGGGTCGGACCGTCCTCGCCCAAAGCAACCGAGTCATGCGTGTACACCCACGCCACCCGCAGGCCGGTGAGCGCGCTCAAGCGAATCGAGCCGCGCATGTAGTCGGCGAACTGCAGGAACGTCGAGCCGTACGGACGCACGATGCCGCCGTGGGCCGCCAGACCGTTGACCGCGCCGCCCATGCCGTGCTCGCGCACGCCCCAGAACATGTTGCGCCCGGCCTTGGCCTTGGTGTAGCGCTCGTCGTCGCCCCCGGGGAACTCCGTCTTGGTCGACTCCGAGAGGTCGGCGGCGCCACCGACGAGCGTCGGGACGAACGGGGCCATGACCGCCATCGCCTTCTGGCCGGCCGAGCGGGTGGCGATCTTCTCCTTGCCGCCCCAATCAACCGACCGCAAAGCATCCTTCAAGCCCGGCAGCGGCTTGCCGCCGTACGAGCCGCCCTCCCAGGCCAGGTCCCACGCCTTGCCCGCCTCGGCATCCGCGCCCTTGAACGCGTCCACCCGCGACCGCCACTCAGCCTGCGCCGCGGCACCGCGCTCGGCCGCCTTGCCGAACTCCTCATACACGCCGTCGGGCACGAAGAAGTGCTGATCGGGATCCCAGCCCATGACCTCCTTGGTCGCCCGGACCTCGTCCTCGCCCAACGCCGCGCCGTGCGCCTTGGACGTCCCGGCCTTGTTGGGCGACGGGTAGCCGATGATCGACTTGACACGGATCAGCGTCGGCTTGGCCGTGTGGCGCTGGCCCTCCGCGATCGCCTCCTGGAGCGCGACGAGATCCTGCGCATCGTGGACCTCGAGCACGTGCCAGCCGTAGGCCTCGAAGCGCTTGCCGACGTCCTCGGTGTCGAAGCTCAGCGTCGTCGGGCCGTCAAGCGAGATCGAGTTGTCGTCATACAGGTAGACGAGCTTGCCGAGGCCGTACTGGCCGGCGATCGACGCGGCCTCCGACGCGATGCCCTCCATCAGGTCGCCGTCGCTGACGATGGCGTAGGTGAAGTGGTCCATGACCTCGGAGCCGTACTTCTCACGCAGGAAGCGCTCCGCCAGCGCCATGCCGACGCCGTTGGCAAAGCCCTGACCGAGCGGCCCCGTCGTGACCTCGACGCCGGGCGTGACGTGGACACGATCGCGCTCCGGGTGCCCCGGGGTCAGCGAGCCCCACTGGCGGAACTTCTTGAGCTCCTCCAGCGGCAGGTCGTAACCCGACAGATGCAGGACGCTGTAGAGCAGCATCGACCCGTGGCCGGCACTCAGAACGAACCGGTCTCGGTCGGGCCAGTCCGGGTCCTTCGGGTTGTGCCGCATGACCTTCGCGTACAACACGTACGCGGCAGGAGCCATGCCCATCGGCAGGCCCGGATGGCCGCTGTTGGCCTTCTGGACGGCGTCCATCGACAGCGTGCGGATGGTGTCGACGCCCAGCTGGTCGATCGAGCGCGAGGTGGAGGCTTCCATGCCTCACAACCTACCCGTACCCAAACCACCCACCCACCCCCGCCCGCCCTACGGGGTCAGCTGCTTGGTCTCGTCGCCAGCCTCCAGCGCCGGGTCGGAGTGCGAGGCGCGCAGCTCGTAGGCGGCGCGCTTGCCGGCGTCGAGCTCGATGAGCACCTTGTCGGCCTTCAGCGCGCGGCTGAGCCCCTCGCGGCCGCCGCGCGGGAGCAGGTTCATGACCTTGGTGATGCCCGCGACCGAGCGCGGGACGAAGACGTCGAAGCGCGCCTCCTTCAGCGCCGAGACGATCTCGTTGGCGACGTCCTCGGGCTGGATCAGCTTGACGCCGCGCGTGTCCTGCAACCCCGCCGCGAGCTCGGTGTTGACGACCACGGGCATGACGCAGGAGACCTCGATGCCGGTGCCGCGCAGCTCGGCGCGCAAGGCCTCGCTCATCCCCACCACGTAGTGCTTGGTCCCGCAGTAGGTGCCGCCGCCGGGGAAGCCGCCCTTGCCGGCGGTCGAGGCGATGTTGACGACGTGGCCGCGGCCGCGGGAGAGCATCCGCGGGACGATCTCCTTGACCCCGAACATCACGCCGTTGATGTTGATGTCGATCATCCGCTGGGTGGTGGCGTCGTCCTCCTCCCAGATCGTGTGGCCGACCTGCATGATCCCGGCGTTGTTGACGAGGACGTCGATCGGGCCGAGCTGCGCCTCGACGCCGTCCAGGAAGTCCTTGACCGAGGCGCGCTGGGTGACGTCGAGCTGGAAGGCGACGGTGCCGTGCCCGAGCTCCTTGGCGGTCTGCTGGGCGGTCGCGAAGTCGAGATCGCCGATCGCCACCTTCATGCCCTCGCGCAGGAACGCCTGTGCGGTGGCGCGGCCGATGCCACGTGCGGCGCCGGTGATCGCGGCGACCTGACCGGTGAGGATGCGGTGCTGCTTGGCCATGGGACAGACCTCTCGACAAAGGTGACGGGTGCGTCACCGTACCATCCCGGGCTTGACGGCGCGAGGTAGGCTGACAGGGTGTCAACACCAGTCGCGGTCGTCCTCTCAGAGCTCCAGCAGGCGACGTTGCGCCGGCTGGTCGACACCTTCGCGCCAGAGGTTGCGGTCGACGAGGACCCGAACGGGTTCTGGGCGCGCAAGGCGTCAGACCTCGGCATCGACGCCGCGATCGCGCAGCAGCTCTCATCGGGTGCGGTCCCCGAGGACCAGCTGGAGGGCATGCGCCAGCTGCTGGACGGCCTGCGCGCCGAGGGCTTCGACGAGGCACCGCAGGCCGCCCGTGAGGCGATCTTGCACGGCTTCATGGACGCCGACCCGGGCGCGCTGGCTGGGCTCAGCGGCCTGCGCTCGCTGACGTTCTTGCTGTTCTACGCGATCCCGAATCCAAATTCGTCCCACCCACCCACGAACCCGAATTGGGAAGCCATTGGCTACCCCGGCCCGCGCGCCGCGCCACCGAGCGCCGACGAGGCCCCCAAGACGATCCCGCTCGTGCGCCCGGTGGGCGACACGCTGACGCTCACCGCCGACGCGGTTGTCGTCGGCTCGGGCTCGGGCGGCGGCGTGATCGCCGGCAAGCTGGCGGCCGCCGGCCAGGAGGTCGTCGTGCTCGAGGCCGGCGGCTACTACAACGAGTCGGACTTCAACCAGCTCGAGCTCTGGGCCTACGAGCACCTCTACCGTGCGGGCGGCGTCGCGCAGACCGCCGAGGGGCAGGTCGCGCTGATGACCGGTGCCAACCTCGGCGGCGGCTCAACGATCAACTGGAGCAACTGCCTGCGCACCTACGACTGGGTCCGCGAGGAGTGGGAGCGCGACCACGGGCTGGAGGGGCTGGCCGGACCGGAGTTCGACCGCCACCTTGACGAGGTCAGCGCGCGGATCGGCGTGACCGTCGACTGCTCGGACCTCAACGGTCCCAACCAGCGTCTGGCCGAGGCAGCCGACAAGCTCGGGATGGGCCACCGCCGCATCGCCCGCAACGCGGATGCCGGCAGCTACGACGCCGACCTCTCCGGGCTGTCGGGCTTCGGCGACGTGACGGGCTCCAAGCTCGGGACGCTGAAGACCTACCTGCAGGACGCTGCTGACGCCGGCGCGCGCTTCATCGTCAACTGCCGCGTCGAGCGCGTGCTGGTCGAGCACGGTCGAGCCGCCGGGGTCGAGGGCACCTACCTCGACACCGAGGGTCGCACCGCGCGGGTGGTGGTGCGGGCGCCGCGGGTGGTCGTCGCCGCGGGCGCGCTGGACACGCCGGCGCTGCTGCTGCGCTCAGGCATCGGCGGTCCGGCGACCGGCGACTACTTGCGCCTGCACCCCGCCACGGCGGTCGTCGGCATCTACGACGAGCCGCAGCAGGGCTGGTGGGGACCGCCGCAGAGCGCGCTGAGCGACGAGCACCGTGACCTCGCCGACGGCTACGGCTACCTGATCGAGACCGGGCACGCCTCACCGGGGATCACGGGCGTCACGGTGCCGTGGGAGACCGGGCGCCAGCACAAGGAGGACATGGCGCGCGGGCCGTTCTCCTCGGCGCTGATCCTCGTGCTGCGCGACCGCGGCCACGGGCGTGTGACGATCGACGGCGCCGGCAACCCGGTGCATACCTATCTGCTGAGCGACGGCATGGATCTGGCGCACTTTCGCCACGGGCTGATGACGCTGGCACGGATGCACGACGCGGCGGGCGCGCAGGAGCTCCTGTCGACACACCGCAAGCGCCAGCATTGGGTGCGCGGCAGCGAGGAGACGATCGACGCCTACGCGCGGCGCATCCACGACGCGCCGCTGTCGCCGTTTGAGCACATGACGTTCTCGGCCCACCACATGGGCAGCGCGCGCATGGGCAACGATCCGAAGACGTCGGTCGCCGGCCCGTTCGGCGAGCTGCACGACACGCCCGGCGTCTGGATCGGCGACGGCTCCGCCTTCCCGACGGCCAGCGGCACGAACCCGATGCTCACGATCATGGCGCTGGCGCACCGCACGGCCGAGGCGATCGCCGTCACCTGATCCGTCGGTCTTTACGAGCCGTTCATCACCGGTCAAGGTTGACATGTCACCATCCAGACATTCCAGCCTCCGCACCTAGACGTCAGGTCCTGCGCCACGCGCTGCTCGGCCTCCTTGCCGACCGGCCGATGAGCGGCTACGAACTGGCCCAGCGCTTCGAAGCATCCGTGGGCAGCACGTGGTCGGCGGGCCACTCGCAGATCTATCCCGAGCTCAACCGCCTGGCCGATGACGGCCTCGTCGCCGCCGGCGAACCCGGCCCGCGCGGGCGCAAGACCTATGTGATCACCGACGAGGGTCGCGACACCGTGCGCACCTGGCTGGCCGACACCGACCCGGACCGGACCGTCCGCGACGAGGCGGCGCTGCGCACCTTCTTCCTCTGGCTGATGGAGCCCGCCGCGGCCCGCGCCCACGTCGAGGGCGAGCTCGCTGCCGCCCAGGAGATGCTGGAGGCATTGCGCGGCACCGCCGCCGCGCGCCGGCCCGCCACACCGGCGGAGCGCTCGCAGCGGATTGCGCTGGAAGCCGGCCTGCGCTGGGCCCACGCGCGGGCCGAGTGGGCGCGCTGGGCGCTGGCACGGCTCGACAGCGAACCGGCATAACCCGTGCGGCGACGTTCGCGCAGTGCGGCAACGACTGGACGATCCACCAGCGCGGGACGGCCTGGCCGCCCAGTAGCGTTCGGACATGCCGTCGTTCTTCGAGCACGAGGGTCACCGCCTCGCCTACACCGTGTACGGCGAGGGTCCGCGCACGACCGTCCTGCTCCACGGGCTGCTGCTGTCGCAGAAGATGCACCGCCCGCTGGCGCGCGCCCTGGCCCGCGAGGGCAACCGCGTCGTCACGCTCGACCTCCTCGGTCACGGCCGCTCGGACCGTCCGCGCGACATGGCGGCGTACTCGATGCCGTTCTTCGGCGAGCAGGTGATCGGCCTGCTCGACCACCTGGAGATCGACGAGGCCGTCGTGGGCGGCACCTCGCTGGGCGCCAACACGACGCTCGAGGCGGCCGCCTCGCATCCGGAGCGTGTGCGCGGGATGGTCGTCGAGATGCCGGTCCTCGATAACGCGCTGCTGGGTTGCGCGGTCGCCTTCACCCCGCTGATGGTCGCGCTGACCTTCGGCGAGCCGGTGATGAAGGGCGTCTCCTGGGCGACGCGCAAGCTGCCGACCGGGCGCGTCTGGGGGGCCGATGTCCTGCTCGACACCGTCCGCCAGCAGCCGGGGCCCTCCGCCGCCGTGCTGCAGGGGCTGTTCTTCGGGCGCGTCGCACCGCACCGCGAGATCCGGCGCACGATCACCGCGCCGGCGCTGGTCATCGGCCACGACCGCGACCCCGTCCATCCCTTCAGCGACTCCGACGCGCTGGTCTCCGAGCTGCCCAACGCCCGGCTGCTGCGGGCCGATTCGCTCTTCGAATTGCGGCTCACGCCCGAGCGCCTGACCGGCGAGATCTCCGGCTTCCTGGACGAGTGCTGGAAGCCCCGCCGCAAGGTCCGCGCCCGCCGCGCGGCCGGCGTCGCGTAACCCGTCGCTGACACAGCGGCAAGTTGCTTACGCCGCGTTAACGCTCCCACCGCTACGCTCTCGCGCGTGTCGAGTCGCCAGGAGGAGAAGGAGCGCCGCCGTCGCGAGCGCGAAGAGCGCGAGCAGGCTGAGGCCGGAAAGGCCGCCAGCAGGCGACGGCTGCAGCTGGTTGCCGGCGCCGTGCTGGGGCTCGTGGCCATCGCGGCGGTCGTGGCCGCGATCGTCTCCAGCGGTGGCGGCGGCGACAGCAAGGCCGACTCCGGATCGTCCTACGGCTCGGCGACGATCCCCGCGCGCCAGACCACGAACTTCGACGAGGCCGTCAAGGCGTCGGGCTGCCAGTTCCGGACCTTCGTCAGCGAGGGCCGCACGCATCTGCCTTCCGACACGGCCGTCAACAACAGCTACAAGACCAACCCGCCGACCTCGGGCAACCACCGCCCGACGCCGGCACAGGACGGGGTCTACGCGCCCGGCAACACGCCGGCCAAGGAGAACTTCGTCCACACGCTGGAGCATGGGCGGATCGAGCTGCAGTACTCGCCGAAGGCCCCCAAGACGGTCCGCGACCAGCTGAACGCGCTGTTCAACGAGCCGGTCAAGGGCGCCAACGGCTACCACATGCTGCTGTTCGAGAACAACACCAACATGCCTTACGAGGTGGCGGCCACCGCGTGGACGCACTTGATCGGCTGCAAGACGGTCAACGACAAGACGTGGGACGCACTGCGCGCCTTCCGCGACCGCTTTGTCGACAAGGGCCCGGAGCTGATCCCGTAAGGCGGTTCCCGCCCACCCGCGCTAGCGGGGGGCGGGCGGGCCGGGCGGCGACACGATGTCGCGCCCGGTCGGCTGCAGGTCGGCGTCGAGCTCGAGCTGCCAGAAGTAGCGGGTGAAGGTGGTGCCGGCGGCGAAGTCGCCGACGTGGGGCTCGGGGCGCTCGCCGTTGGCCATCCGCGCGATCAGCTCCGGGTAGCTCTGGCCGGGGCGCGCCGCGTAGACCGGCGCGGGGAAGGCGCCGCCGAAGCGCGTGTTGACGTCGGTGATGCCCAGGCCGATGTCCTTGTCGCGGAAGGCCTGGACGGTCGCGGGGCCGCGGACGCCGAAGGCCTCGACGGTGCGCCGCCCGAGGTCGATCAGCTCGGCGTCGTCGATGATGGTGCCCTTGATCGACTCGCCGCCACGCGACTCGAGCATCGTGCGCGGGATCGCGTTCAGGCAGCGGCCATCGCGATCGCTGAGGCAGTCGATCGAGAACTCCGGGCCGTCCATCAGGCGCTGGAGCATCACCGGCTCGTCGATGTAGTCCACGAAGAACGCGGCCTCGCGGGCGTCGTGCGCCACGAAGATGTTGCGCGCGCCTGAGCCGTGGATCGGCTTGACCATGACCGGGAAGGACTCGGGCTCGACGCTTCCGGGCAAGACCGTCGGGGGCGACGGCAGACCGTGCGCTTGCAGCAGCTCGTGACAGGCGAACTTGTCGTAGGTCTGCTCGGCGATGTGCGCGTCGGGCACCAGCGCTTGGGGCAGACGGCCGTCGGCGCGCGCGTGGGCGAGGACGTCGATGTCGAGGTCGGTCAGCGGGACGATCGCGCCGACGTCGTGCTCCACGCAGAGGCGCTGGAGCGCCGGGACGTAGTCGGGGTCCTTGATCAGCGGGACCGCGGTACGGACCGTCGCCGCGTACTGCGCCGGCGCCAGCGGGTTGGGGTCACACGCGATGACGCGCGTGTGCTGGGCGAACGCCGCGACGATGTCATAACGCTTGCCGGTGCCGGTCAACATCACTGCCTTGCTCATGAAGGGTCCACCCATCCGCCGGTCTCGCCTTTGTAGAGGCCGTGGCCGGTGACCAGCATGCGCGCGGTCAGCCACAGGATCTTGAGGTCGAGCGCCACCGTGGCATGCTCGACGTAGAAGAGGTCCAGCTCGATGCGCTGGGGCCACGGCAGCGACGCGCGGCCGTTGACCTGGGCCCAGCCGGTGATGCCGGGCTTGAGCGCGAGCCGACCGCGCTGGCGGTCGGTGTACTGCGCGACCTGGACCGGCACGGTCGGCCGCGGGCCGATGATCGACATCTCGCCCTTGAGCACGTTGACGAGGTTCGGCAGCTCGTCGATCGAGGTGCGGCGCAGCAGCGCGCCGACGCGGGTGATGCGACTGTCGCCGTCGTCGACGGCCAGCCCCGCCCCCATCTTCTCGGCGCCAGAGACCATCGTGCGCAGCTTGAGGACGTCGAACGGCGCGCCGTCCTTGCCGACGCGGTGCTGGCGGTAGATCGGGTGGCCCTTGGACTCCAGGCGGATCGCCAGGATGGCGAGGGCGACGATCGGGCTGGTGAGCACCAGGACGGCGGCGCTGACGAGGACGTCGAAGAGGCGGCGCAACGGCTCGGGCATCTAGCGCGTCCCTTCTGGTGGGTCCCAGCCGGCGGCGGTGCCCTCGCGGAGATGGTCGAAGAGGCCGAGGGCGATCGAGCTCTGGGTCAGGATGTAGTACTTGCCCAAGAGGAAGGGCCGCGCGCGGACGGGCGCGAAGGTCGCGGCGATGAGGAGCAGCTGCGCGCGCCGAAGCGCCTTGGGCGCCGTGGCCAGTGCGACGACGTGCAACGCCGGGCCGAAGTACCGCAGCCAGCGATGGCTAGCGATCATCATGGTGTACTTGGCCGACCAGCCGCGCGGGTCCAGCAGCCCGCCGTGCAACACGATCGCCCAGGCGTGGCTCATCATCCGCCGCTTGCGGGCTGCCTCGCCCTCGACGTCGGGGACCATCCGCTCGGTCGCGCGCGCCAGCGGCTGCTCGACGCAGCGCCAGCCGTCGCGGACCAAGGTGAAGGGGAACTTGAGGTCATGGCCCATCACGGGGTCGACCTCGACGTAGGCGTCGCGGCGGGTCGCGTAGATCGCGCCGTTGCCGGCGGTGACGCTCGCCAGGTCTGACTCGCGGGCGCGCAGGAACATCTCGTAGCGCCAGTAGACGCCCTCCTGGTTGGTGCCGCCGTCGGGGTTGACGAAGGCAACGCGGCCGCAGACGTAGCCGATCTTCGGATCGTCGGCGAACGGCGCGACGAGGGCGCGCAGCGCATCGGGCTCCCAGAGCGCATTGGCGTCGGAGAAGGCGACGATGTCGGCTGAGGACCGCCGCACCGCGGCGTCCTGGGCAGCGACCTTGCCGCCACGCGGAAGGTCGAGGACAGCGTCGGCGCCGGCGGCGCGCGCGGCCTCCGGGGTCCCGTCGGTCGAGCCGTCGCAGGCGACGACGACCTCGAGCTTGTCGCGCGGGTAGTCCAGCGCCAGCGCGTTGGCAACCTTGGCCGCGATGACGTCGCGCTCGGCGTGTGCGGCGACGATCAGCGAGACGGCCGGGAGCGCAGCGTCGGCGTCGGCGGGCGACCACGACTGGCGGACGGTCCGGCGCAGCGCGCCCAGGGTCAGGCCGTAGCCCACCTGCGCCCACGCCAGCAGGCCCGCCGAGATCCAGAAGATCGCCCGTCTCACGAGCGAGTGAGCATGCCGTAGACCGCCAGATGGCGCTGCGCGATCGCGTCCCAGGAGTACGTGGTGTGTGCGGCGGTCGCCGCGGCGACCGACAGCGCGGCGCGGCGCTGGGGGTGGTCGAGCAGCGCCGTGAGGGCGGTGTGCAGCGCGGCGGGGTCGCCGGGTGCGACGAGCTCGGCGGCGCCGGTCGCGGCAACCTCGCCGAAGCCGCCGACGTCGGAGAGCAGCAGGGGGCGGCCGAGGCCGAGGGCGGCGTAGAGGACGCCGGACTGGTCGATCTCGCGGTAGGGCAGCGTGACGAGGTCGGCGCGGCGCAGGACGCCGGCGAGCTCGGCATCGCTCACAAAACGCGGGACGAGGCGCACGCCGGGTGGAAGCTCCGCCGGCAACGGCATGCGCGGCATCCCAACGATCCAGAGTTCGCCGGGCGGGTCGGCGCCGAAGCGCCGCCAGGCGTCGAGCAGCACGTCGATCCCCTTGTAGGGACGTAGGAGACCCGGCAGCGCGACGACCGGCGTGCCTGGCGGCGGCTCGGGCAGCTCGGGCGGCAGCCGCGCCTCAAGGCCCGCGAGGTGGGTGAACGCGCCGTGCGGGATGACCGTGACGCGCGCGGGGTCGAGGCCCAACTCGCCGGTCAGCCGCGCGCGACCGTGCTCGGAGTGCACGACGACGTGGTCCACGCGCTCGTACAACCGGCGCTGTGCGCGCAGCTGGCCGGCGCGCGGCTCGCGCGGCAGGACGTCGTGGGCGGTGAGGACGGTCGGTCGCGTACGCGGCAACAGGTGGACGTCGAGCGGCTGGACGGTGAGCCACTGGAAGTGCACGACGTCGGCTGCGGCCGCCGCGCGGCGGTAGGCCACCATGTCGGGCACGTGCTCGGCGAGCTTGGCGACCAGCCGAGCGCGTGAGCCGACCGCGCCGACCCGGCCCGCCCGCCGGTAGAAGCGCTCGTCGACCGCGTAGCCCTCGGCAGGCGGGACGTCGCCGTAGGCGAAGCGGCTGGTGACGAGCCGGACGTCTTGATCGGCGCGAGCGAGCGCGGCCGCCAACGCACGGTCATATGGCGGCGTGAAGGCAGAAGGATCGACGAGGTCGACGCGCAGCGCTCAGCCCTCCCAGCGCCAGTCGTTGCACACCATCATGCTCCCGGGCGGGAACTCGAACGCCATGTCCGCCTCGACGAGCGTGAACCCCAACTTGCGACAGACCGCGTTGGACGGCGCGTTGTCGACCCCGGGGAAGGCATGCACGGGCAGCGCGGCGGCGGCGCGCGCCGCGTCGAGCGCCAACGCCGTCGCCGCGGTCGCGAGGCCCCGGCCCTGGAAGGCCGGCAACACCGCCCAGCCGATCTCATAGATCTGCGCGCCGCGCCACTCGCGCTCCCAAAAGCCGACCCAGCCGGCGGCCGCGCCGCCGTCGACGATGCGGAACTGAAACGGATCCTTGGCGTAGCGCTGCTGGCGCTCGGCGATCTTCTCCGGGCTCTCGGCGCCGCCGATATGGCGCATCTGCACCGGATCGCTGTTGAGCGCCGTCAGCAGCGCGAGATCCTCCTCGCTCCACCGCTCGATGTGGACGTCGTCACGCAGAGCCACGACTCTATGGCTTCGCCGCCGACCCGCCGGCCTGCGAGCATCCCCGACGTGCCGCTGCGCGTGGGGATCGATCTCGTCAAGGCCGACACCGTCGCCGAAGCGCTGGCCGAGCACGGCGAGCGCTATCTGCGGCGGGTCTACACCGACGCCGAGGTCGAGCAGTGCAACGGCCCCGACGGTGCGCCCGACCCGCTGCGCCTCGCCGCGCGCTTCGCCGCCAAGGAGGCCGCGATGAAGGTGCTTCAACCCGGCGATGCGGCGGTGCCGTGGCCGTCGATCGAAGTGGTGCGCGACCCCGCCGGCGTCCCGCAGCTCACCCTCCACGGACCGGCCGCCGAGCTGGCCGCCACGGCCGGCCTCACGGAGTTCGCCCTCAGCCTGACCCACGAGGACGCCTACGCGGCCGCGGTCGTCGTGGGGACATGATCGGACCGCCGATCAAGAAGCGCGCTCCGAGCACCGATAATCAGGGTCGTGCCTTCTGCCGCAGCAGTCCGAGAGATCGTCAAGGAACACGGTCGCCTCGCCGTCGACGTCGAGACCCTTGCCGACGACGCAAGCCTCTATGAGGCAGGCATGACCTCCCACGCCAGCGTGAACGTCATGCTCGCGCTGGAGGACACCTTCGACGTCGAGTTTCCCGACGAACTGCTCAAGCGCAGCGTCTTCGAGTCGGTCGCCTCGATCTCCGCCGCGCTGGCCCAGCTCGAAGCGCAGGCGGCATGACCGTCACCGCCGATCGCGACGCCGTCTTCCTGGCCGGGATCGGTGAGATCGCCGAGACGATCGCCGCGGTCCACGCCGACGACGTCGACCGCAACGCCCGCTTCCCGATCGAGGCCGTCACCGCACTGCGCGAGCAGCGCGCCCTCTCGGCCCTCGTGCCCACCGAGCACGGCGGCGACGGCATCTCGTTCCCTGCGATCGCCGAGGCCTGCTTCACGCTCGGGCGCCGTTGCGGCGCGACCGCGATGGTCTTCGCGATGCATCAGATCCAGGTCGCGACGATCGTGCGCCACGCCGAGGGCGCCGTGTACTTCGAGGAGTACCTGCGCACGCTGGTCGCCGAGCAGCGGCTGATCGCGTCGGTCACCTCCGAGGTCGGCACGGGCGGCGACATGAGCCGCTCGGTCGCCGCGCTCACCCCGGCCGGCGAGGGCCGCTCGTCGTTTGAGAAGCAGGCGCCGACGGTCAGCTACGGCGGCTACGCCGACGACCTGCTGACGACGCTGCGCGCCCACCCCGACGCCGCGCCCGGCGAGCAGGTCGCCGTCCTGCACCGCACCGACGCGACCACGATGGAGCCCTCCGGCACCTGGGATCCGCTGGGGATGCGCGGCACGTGCTCGCCCGGTTTCACGATCAAGGCCGAGGTCGCCGCCGAGCAGGCGCTGCCGTCTCCGTTCTCGGCGATCGCCCCCGAGACGATGGTCCCGGTCTCCCACATCCTGTGGTCGCACGTCTGGCTGGGCATCGCCACCGACGCCTTTGACCGCGCTCGCGCCTTCGTGCGCGCCGCGGCCCGCCGCGCGCCCGGCGAGCCCGTCCCGGCCGCCGTCAAGCTCAGCCACGTCATGACGCAGCTCTCGATGCTGCGCGGTGAGGTCCACCGTGCGCTGGACGAGTACGTCGCGGCGGCCGACGACCGCGAGCGGCTCGGCACGATGGCCTTCGCCCTGCACGTCAACAACCTCAAGCTGGCCGCGTCTGAGCAGGTGCCGCGCGTCTGCCAGGGCGCGATGGGCGTCTGTGGCATCGTCGGCTTCAAGAACGACACGCCGTTTAGCATCGGCCGGCATCTGCGCGATGCGATGTCGGCGTCGCTGATGGTGGCCAACGACCGCCTGCACCAGACCAACGCCGGGCTGCTGCTGATCGCCAAGGAGGTCTAAGACCGTGGCCGAGTTCCGCCCCGCCTCGCCCGACCAGGCGCAACTCCTCGACGAGCTGGTCGCCGCCGGGCACCTGATCCCGTCGGGCGTCCCCGGCGTCTACGGTCGCGGCAGCGACTACGAGGACGTCCGGATGCGCTTTGACGCCTACGTCACGCGCTGCGCGACCGCCGCCGGCGAGACGCCCGAGGTCCTGCGCTTTCCGCCGGTGATCCCGCGCAAGCAGATCGAGGATCTCGGCTACCTAGAGAACTTCCCGCACCTAGCCGGCACGGTCTTCGCCTTCGAGGGCACCGAGGGCCAGGCGCGCGCGATGGCCGAGACGGCGGGCAGGCACGAGGACTGGTCCGAGCACCAGTGCATGAGCGACCTCGTCCTGATGCCGGCCGTCTGTTACCCCGTCTACCCCGCGATCGGCCGGCGCGGCCCGCTGCCGGCGGGCGGCGTGACGATCGATCCGGGCGGGTCGTACGCGTTCCGCCACGAGCCGTCCGGCGACCCCGCGCGGCTGCAGATGTTCCACATGCGCGAGCTGGTCCGGATCGCGGAGCCCGAGACGGTGCAGTCGTGGCGTGATGGCTGGCGCGACCGCGCGCTGGAACTGCTGCGCGGGTTGGGGTTGGACGCGCACTTCGATGTCGCCGCCGACCCGTTCTTCGGGCGCAGCGGCCGGATGATGGCCGCCTCCCAGCGTGAGCAGGCGCTGAAGTTCGAGATCCTGGTGCAGATCGCCGGCCCCGAGCCGACCGCGATCGCGTCCTTCAACTACCACCAGGATCATTTCTCGGGCTTGTATGGGATCACGACCGCCGACGGCGCGACCGCGCACACCGCGTGCCTGGGCTTCGGCCACGAGCGGATCGTGCTGGCGCTAATGAAGACGCACGGGCTCGACGTGGCCGGGTGGCCGGACGAGGTGCGCCGGGAGCTGTGGTGAGCACGGCGGCTGGTCTCGTCTCGTTGCTGGGCGCCGACCCGGCGTCGTATGTCCCGCACGCGGTGCATGTTGTAGGAGATCGCACCTACCTCGAGACCAACTGCTATGCCGACGTGGTGATCGAGCTGCTGCACGCGCGCGGCGACGAGCCACTGGCGGCGATCGGCTCGACGGTCCGCCTCGACTTCGAGGGCGACCAGTGGACCTTCTTCAAGCCGGACCCGGGCGACCTGGAGCGGCTGTACGGCATCGACATCCACGAGATGCAGCCCTACCGCGCGCTGCCGGATCAGATCGCTGAGCAGTTGGCTGCCGGCCGGACGATGACCGTCGAGCTCGATGCCTGGTTCCTGCCCGACACCGCGGCGACGAGCTACCGCCGCGAGCACGTCAAGACGACGATCGCGCCCGAGGCGATCGACCGCGAGGGCGAGGTGCTGCGCTACTTCCACAACGCCGGGTTGTACGAGTTGCGCGGCGAGGACTACCGCGGGATCTTCCGGCTCGATGGACCGGTGGATCCGGAGATCCTGCCGCCGTACACCGAGCTGGTGCGGTTCGACGCGGGCGAGCGGCTTTCTGGTGACGCGCTGCGCGATGCTGCGGCGGTGCTCCTGCGACGGCACCTCGCGCTGCGGCCGGCGTCCAACCCGTTCGTGCGCTTCGGTGCGGCCCTGGAGCGCGACCTGCCGGCGTTGCTCGAAGGCGACCCGGCGCTCTACCACGCCTACGCGTTCGCCACGGTGCGGATGGTCGGCTCGGGCTTCGAGCTGCTGAGCGCCGAGGTGGAGTGGCTGTTCGGGGCGGACGGTGACCCTGACCCCACCCACCCGGCCACCAACGCCGTCGCCGCGATGGGCGAGATCGTCGACGGGTGCAAGTTGTTGTCCTTGAAGCTGGCGCGGCGCCGGGCGTTCGATCCGGCCCCGGTCATCGACTCCCTCGCCGCTGCGTGGGCGCGGGCGACCGGCGGGCTGGATGCCGCGCTGGCCTGAGCAGGACGGCCTGGAGGTTGTGCGGCTCGACGGCTTTGTCGCCGACGGGCCGCTGAGCGACGACGCGGCCGTGACGTTCTCGCTGCGCTTCGAGGCGTTGCCGCCGGGCGAGGGCGAAGAGGTGGTGCTCGCCTGCGACGGGATCGCGACGGTCTTCGAGGTGGTGCTCAACGGCGTCGTGGTCGCGGAGGGGTCTTCGATGTTCGCGGCGCACACCGCGGACGTCGGCGCGCTGCTGCGCGAAGAAGGCAACGACCTCGAGATTCGCTGCCGTGCGCTGAGCGCGGTGCTGGCGCAGCAGCCCAAGCGCCCGCGCCAACGCTGGCGGACCAAGGTGGTGGAGAACGGCGGGGCGCTGCGCTTCGTGCGCACGGCGATCGTCGGCCGGGCTCCGGGCTTTGCGCCGGGGCCGCCGATCGTGGGGCCGTGGCGGCCGGTGTGGCTCGTCCGGCGCCGGGGTCTTCTTGTTGATGATGTTGTGCTGCGCCCGCGCGTCGACGGCGAGGACGGCCTTCTGGCGATCACGGCACGGCTGCGCGGCGGGATCCTGCCGGCACAGGTCGAGGCGTTCGTGGGCGCGACGCATGCCCCGCTGCGGGTGGAGCCCGATGGCCGTGTGCACGGCGAGGTGCGCGTGACCGATGTCGAGCGCTGGTGGCCGCACACGCATGGCTCGCCGTCGCTGTACGACGTGGCGCTCGTGCTCGACGGCGGTGCGCAGCGCGTCGACCTCGGCACGACCGGCTTTCGCACCCTCTCCCCCGGCCCGGACTTCGACGCCGACCGCGATGCGCTCGCGCTGGCCGTCAACGGGGTGCCGGTCTTCGTCCGCGGCGCGGTCTGGACGCCGGTGGTCGAGGACGAGGTCGTCGCGACGTTGCGCACGCTGCGCGACGCGGGCCTCAACCTGATCCGGATCCCGGGCATCGGCTTGCCCGAGACCGCCGCGTTTCACGACGCGTGCGACAGGTTGGGGTTGTTGGTCTGGCAGGACTTCAGCTTCGCCAACCTCGACTACCCGATCGAGGACGGCGTGTTCCGGGCGAAGGTCGAGGACGAGGCACGGGCGCTGCTCGCGCAGGTCGCCGGCCGGCCGAGCCTCGCGGTGCTGTGCGGCAACAGCGAGGTCGAGCAGCAGGCGGCGATGTTCGGGGTGGGGGTGGGTGGGGGCGGAGTCGGCCGCGGTGAGCTGTTCGGCGTGCTGCTGCCGCAACTGGCGCGGGCGGCGGGCGCTGAGGTGCCCTACATCCCGTCGGCGCCCTGCGGCGGCGCGATGCCGTTCCATCCGGGAGCGGGCGTGGCCAACTACTTCGGCGTCGGCGGCTACCGGCGGCCGCTGAGCGACGTGCGCGCGGCGGGCGTGCGCTTCGCCTCCGAGTGCCTGGCCTTCGCCAACCTGCCCGACGGTGATGCGATCGCCGACGGCGAGGGCGTCATGCGCGACGCCGGCGCCGACTGGGACTTCGCCGACGTCCGCGACCACTACCTGACCGAGTTGTACGGGTTGACTGGCCCGGACGCGCTGCGCACCGCCGATCGCGAGCGCTACCTCGCGCTCAGCCGCCAGGTCAGCGGCGAGGCGATGGCGTTCACGTTCGGCGAGTGGCGCCGTGCGGCCTCGGGCTGCGCCGGCGGGATCGTCCTCTGGGCGCGCGATCTCGCGCCGGGCGCCGGCTGGGGCCTGCTCGACCACACCGGCGCGCCGAAGGTGGCGCTGGCCCACCTGCGCCGCGCGCTGGCACCGCGCGCCGTGTGGCTGGTCGACGAGGGGCTCAACGGCGTCGACGTGCACGTCGCCAACGACGGGTCCGAGCCGCTGGAGGCTGAGTTGCACGTCGCGCTGCTGGCCGGCGGCGCGCACGCGATCGCCGAGGCGACCACGTCGCTCCACCTCTCCGCCCACGGCAACGCCACCCACAACATCGAAGCGCTCCTCGGCCGCTTCGCCGACGCCGCCTACGCCTACCGCTTCGGTCCGCCCGCCCACGACACCGTCGTCGCAACGCTCCGCGCCACCGACGGCGAGCTCCTCTCCCAGGCCACCCACTTCCCCACCGGCCCACCGCTCCAGCCGACCACCGACCTCGGCCTCACCGCCACGGTCGCCGGGTCCGCGGTCGAGCTGACGACCGAGCGGCTTGCCTGGGGCGTGCGCATCCACGCTCCCGGCTTCCGGCCCGAGGACGATGCGTTCGTCGTGGTCCCCGGAATGCCGCGAACCGTGCGGCTGTGGCCGGCCGTCGATGGCGCCTCGCTGGACGGCGCGAAGGTGACGGCGCTCAACCTCATCGGTGAGGCACCGATCTCCGTGCCCGATGTGGCAGCCTGACGGCCCTTGGGCGTCGAGCTCTCCTTCTGCGTGGTGAACACCGACCAGCGCGAGCTGCTGGTCCACTGCCTCGACGCGATCGCCGCCGAGCGGGCGGCGCTGCCGTTCGCAACCGAGGTGCTCGTCCTCGACAACGCCTCGACCGACGGCTCGGCCGGCGCCGCGCGGCGCCATCCGGCGGTGACCGAGGTCGTCGTGCTCGACCAGCGCCGCGGCAAGGGCGAGAACGACAGCCACCTGCTGCAGCGCGCCCGCGGCCGCTTCTGCCTCCTGCTCAACGAGGACTCCGAGCTCCATCCCGGGGCGACCGCCGCGCTGCACACGGCGTTGACGCAGGACACGCAGGCCGCCGCGGCCGGCGCCAAGCTCCTGCGCCCCGACGGCCGCGTCCAGCCCTCCGCATGGCGGTTCCCGACCCCCGCCACCGCGCTGATCGGCGCGTTGTTCCTGCACAAGCGGCTGACCGTCCAGAGCCGCGGACGGCGGACCCGCCATGTCGACTGGGCCCAGTCGGCCGCGCTGCTCGTCCGCCGTGACGCCGCCCGCGACATCGGCTGGTTCGACCCGCAGTTCTTCGTCTACTCCGACGAGGTCGACTTCTGTCGTCGCCTCGCCGACGCGGGCTGGCACACGCTCTGGGTTCCGGGCGCCGAGGCCGTCCACCACGAGCAGCTGTCCACCGGCGCGGTGCCCGAGCGGCGCATCGTCGAGCTCTCCCGCAACCGCGACCGCTACATGCGCAAGCACCACTCCGCCGCCGCCGCCTTTACGGTCCGCCTCCTCACCGCGTGGGCCTACGTCATCCGCGCGCTCGTCGCCACCATCGCCCCCGGCCACGACCCCAAGCGCTACATGAAGCACGTCACCGCGACCCTCTGGCCCAACCGCGGAGAGGGCCTGCGCGAAGCGGCCCACGAGTTCAACCGCGGCGGCCCGACGCTCTAGGCGAACCGTTGGCCTCTAGCGTCTCGGCCACGAGACGCTAGAGGTCTAAACGGGTCCGGCTCGGCGCCGCGATCCTGCTCATCCCCTGTAGACCTAGCGTGCGTGCCGATCCACGTGCGGCGTCGCTTGACCATAACCCTCTCGCTCAAAGGCGTGGGGATCTCACCATCAAACATTCGTCCGGGTCCGAACGAAAAACGGGGATGGCAAAACGCGGAGAGTGCTGCGTCGCACCGATATGCCGGACCGCGGTGCGTCAGCGCGCCGCACGTAGGCTTCGCAGCGCGCGTAGCTCTGGCACGGAGACCACGCGCGCGGCGATTAGCAGCGCTGGAGCGATGGCCAGCAGGGCGAGGCGGCTGAGCAGGCCGAGGGCCCCGTGGGTGGGCAGCAGCAGCTCGCCGCCGACCCCCACCACCGCGAGCACCGCCACCGCGGTGGCGAGCCGCCCCCACTCGAACGGCACGACGAACAGGCGCCGCGTCAGTAGGTGCAGGACAGCGACGATCACGACGTACGCCCCGCAGAGCGCGATGCCAGCGCCGGCGATGCCCAGCGGCCCGACGAGCGTGACCAAGAGCACCACGTTGACCACCAGGCCGGCGGCGGTCGCCGGGAAGTTGCGGGTCGTGACCTTCGCGCGCCCCGCGACGGTGATCAACACCAACACGAGCCCGTAGAGCGCCCAGCCCAGCGCGACCCACGGCAGCGCGTCTGACGCCCCGTAGTAGCTCGGGTCGCTGGCCAGCGCGCGCACGGCCCAGCGCCCGACGAGCGTCACCCCGCAGACGACGATGCCCGTCACCGCGACATAGGCCGTCGTTACCCGGGCGTAGAGGCGTGCGGCCTGGACCTCGTCGGTAACCGAGTAGGCCAGCGGCGGCCACGCGGCCTGGAAGCCGCGCACGGCGACGATGACGACCGTCGACAGCTTCGCGGCGAAGCCGTAGCGCCCGGCCGCGTCGGCCGACTGGGCATGCAGCAGATAGGTGCGATCAACGACGTTGAGCGCGAAGGCCGCCGCATCGGCCGGCACGGTCGGCCCGCCGAAACGCAGCAGCGCCACGGTCCCGCGCGGCGGGCGGAACGACACGCGGTCGCGCTGCAGGATCCACAGGCCGATCAGCACCACCGTCGAGGCGCCGTAGTTGCCCAGCACGTAGCCGCGCGCGCCGCCGTCCTCCACGACCACGAGGATCACCGTCAGCGTGACGGTCAGCAGGATGTTGACGATCGACATCGTCACGTAGAGGCGCAGCCGCTCCTCGACACGCAGCAGCGCGTTGGCGACCTCGAGGTTCGTGAACGCCCACAGCCCGAGCAGGCCGATCGCCATCAGCGTCGCGTCATCGTGGGCGAGGATCAGCTGGGAGAGCGGCCCGGCGAACGCCAAGCCGATCAGCGTGACCGCCGTCGACATGTACAACGTCCACGACGTCACCGTGCGGGCGAGGTCGACCCGCCGCGCGTGGTCCTCGTCATCGAACCAGAAGCGCACGAACGCCTCGCCGATCCCGAAGCGCAACAGGATCGAGGTGAAGATGATGGCCGTGAGGAGGTTCTCGGCGTAGCCGTAGTCGGCCGTGCTCAGATGGCCGGTGTAGAGGCGCAGCGTGACGAGCGCCAGCAGGCTCGAGAGGATGCTCGGAGCCTGGTAGGCGAAGGTGCTGGCGAGGAGTCGGCGGAACAGGGCTGCCATCGGCGGCGCCGCCACCGTATCGACCGGCGGCTACGCTGCACCGCCGTGGCCGACCTGCGCCCCCTCTGCCTGCTGCTCCTCCCGCGCCCGCTGGACGGCTTCATCCTGCGCGACCAGGCAGAAGATCTGCTGCAAGCCGACGGCGTCGTGGCCGTCGACCCCCCGCGCGTGCGCTACGGCGCGCTGGCGCGCCTGCCTCCCGCCATCGGCGAGCTCCTGGCCAACGGCGTCGCCAAGCGGCTGATCAAGGCGCTGCGGCGCAACGGCGACCGACCCAAGGTCATCGTGATCTTCCACCCCGTGCAGGTGCTGCTGGCCCGCGCGATCCTGGCGCGCGTCGACGATTGCGAGCTCTGGTACGGCCGCTGGGATCGCTACGAGCACGCCTACGATGCCGGCCCGCACCTGCGCGAGCGCCTGAGCGAGCTGCACGAGTCCGCCGCCGAGCTCTCCTCGCTGACCTTCGTCGCCAGCGGTGAGCTGGCGCGCCTCGAGGACGAGGCCGGGCGGACCGCGACGCTCGTCCCGCTCGCAGCCGACAGCTTCCCGGCGCCGAATCCGACCACGCCGGTCATCGCCGTCTCGCTCGGGCACCTCGGCTGGCGCACCGACTGGACGCTGCTGCGCGCGGTGGCGCAGCGGATGCCGAACCTCGTGTTGTTGCTCGTCGGCGCCTGGCACGACGACGAGTGCCAGGACGACCCCGACTACGCGTGGTGTCGCGCGCATCCCGGCTTCGTCTGGCTCGGCGCGCGCTCTGACGAGGAGGCGTCGCGGCTGATCCTCTGCGCCGACGTCGGCATCGTCCCGTTCAAGGTCGAGCCGTTCAACGATGCGGGGCTGCCCTACCGGATCCTCAAGTACGCACGGCTGGGACGGCGCACGGTGACGCCCGAGCTGGCGGGCGTTCGCACCTGGTCAAACGCCGTGACGACCGCCGCCGATGCCGACGCGTTCGCTGCTGCGCTGACCGAGGAGGCCGGCCGCCGGACCGATCCGGACCTCGCGCTGCGCGCGTGGGCGCTAGAGCAGACCGCGGCCAACCAGAACGCGCCGCTGTGGGATCGTCTGAGGACCCTCGGGATCACCCATGGCTGACGACCCCATCGAGATCATCCGCGGCGGCGAGGAGCTGCTCGACGCGCCGCACGCGCTCTGGCTCGCGCTGCGCGATCACCACCACACGATCGCGCCGGAGCTCGGCGCGGTCCGCGCGGACGGCGAGACCTGGGCCCGCCGGCGCTCCGAGTACGCCGCCTGGCTGGCCCAGGACAACGGCGCGTTCTTCCTCGTCGCCCGCCGCGACGGCCACGTGTTGGCCTACGCCTTCATCCGCCCCGTGCAACGCACCTCCACGACGTGGGCGATCGAGCGCCGCGAGCTCGACATCGAGACGCTCAGCGTCGCTCCCGAAGCGCGCGGGAGCGGCATCGGCAAGCGCATGATCGCGCTCGTGCGCGAGGAGGTCGACCGCGGCGGCTACGGCGGGCTGCAGGTCACGGCGATCGCCCAGAACGTCGACGCGCTGCGCTTCTACGAGCGCGAGGGCTTCGCGCCCGAGTTCATCCACTTGCAGGACACGACACGTAGGCCGTAAAGCCGCCGCGTCGCGGCCCGCGGACGAAGCCGTCGGGCGGGGCGTTGGTCTTCGGGCTCGCGCCGTCGGCGAAGCCGTAGCGGCGCAGCAGCTTCTCGCCGACAAGCAGCAGCGCGACGCCGTGCTCGCGCTGGACGGCACTACGGGAGCCGACCTGCTTCTGCGACGCATGCAGGATCCACCGCGTGTCGGGCACGAGCCGGTAGTTGGGCAGCGTGACCGCGCCGCAGCGGCGGCCAGTCGCCACGGCCGGCGTGTGCAGCACCGCGGTGAGGTCGTCGTGGGTGGTGCGGATGAAGCGCAGCTCGGTGGCGAGCTTGTCGAAGGCGTCGGCGCGGACGACGACGAACGCCAGGCCGGCGACGACGGCGATGGCGAGCAGCGCGCGTGAGCGCGTCACGAGGTAGCCCGCGGGCAAACACAGCGCGACGGCGGGGACCGTGAGGTAGCGCGGCAGCACCGAGAGGCCGGCAACCGAGGTGGCGAAGAACGTGAACGAGCCAGCGAGGAAGAGCGCGAGCGCGACGTGGACGGCGCGGGCGTCGCGCCGGCGCCACGACACAGCGATGCCGGCGAGCGCGGCCAGCGCGACCGGCAGGCGCGCGGTGTCGACCAGGAACGAGACGAAGTCGCCGGGGACCTCGGAGAACGAGCGCGTGCGGTTGAGCTCGTCGGCCAGGTCGGAGGTGGAGTGCAGGCTGAAGAGCGGGTCGCCGGTGACCAGCGCGTCGACCGCGCACCAGACGAGCGGAGCGATCAGCGGCAGCGCGACGATCGACCACAGCGGGCGGCGCGCACGCCACGAGAGCCACAGCCAGTAGGCGCCGCCGAGCAGCCACGCTTCGGGGCGCAGGAGGCCGGCGAGGACGAGCAGGATCCAGACGGTGCGGTAATCGGAGCCCACCCACCCGGCCCGCCCGTCGTCGCCAACCGTGCGCTCGGCCTCCAGCGCGCCCGCCCAGAGCACCAGCGCCAGGAACGGCTCGTCGACGTAGGCCCGCGCCGCGTACAACAACAGCGCGAACGATGAGCCCGCCAGCAACGCTGCGGCAAGCCCCGCCTTGCGATCCCACATCGCCGTCCCCAGCCGGTAGACGGCGTAGGTGAAGGCGACGTGGCAGAGGCAGGTGAAGAGCACCAACAACCGGTCGCCGTGTTCGCCGAAGAGGCCAAGCACCGCGCAGATCGCGAGATACAGCGGATGCTCGGTCGGCGCCTGGTAGGCCTCGAACGTCGGCAGGTGGCCGGCGACGATCTCGCGGCCCCAGACCAGGTGGTAGTAGGCGTCGTAGTTGGGATAGGTCGGGACGAGCGCCCAGAAGGCGATCGCGACGAGCGCCAGCGCGCCGACGACGAGGAGTTCGGTGCGCCGGGTGCTCATGGAGACGGCGACGACGTCTGCGCGCTGGCGCGCGCCGCCAGGGCCAGCGCCAGGCCCATCCCGAGCAGCGCCCACGCCAGCGGGTCCTCGAGGAACGACGCGTAGCTCCACGTGTGCAGCACGAGCGCCGCAAACGCCGCGGCGATCGCCGCACGCACGGGATCGCCACGCACGCCGCGGAAGAGCAAGAGGAACGCCGCGACCAGCAGCGCCAGGTACACCAACAACCCAGGCGCGCCCTGCTCGGCGGCGACCGTGATCGGGATCGTGTGCGACGCCGACACCGCCTTCTCGGCCGAGCCCTTCTCCGCGCGCCGGTAGGCCCGCGAGAAGCCGCCGCTGCCATACCCCTGCAACGGCTTGTCGACAAACAGGTTCACGCCACCCTTGACGAGGTCATAGCGCCCGCTGGTCGCCGTGTCGGCCGACTTGGAGGAGTTGAGGTCCAGCCGCACCGACGACGGCGCGACGAGGACGAAGAGCGCGCCCACGACCAGCGCGGCCGCGCCGACGCCGAGCGCCCACCGCGGGCTCCAGCGCGCGCCCGCCAAGACCAACAGCCCCAACAACAACGCCGCGAACGAGGATTGGGAAAGCGTCAGCACCAACCCCGCCCACAGCACCGCGAGCACCGCCGCCGCGCCCCAGACGTCGCGCTGCCGGCGCGCCCAGATCAGCACCGTCGCGACCCCGAGCATCACGATCGCCAAGAAGCGCCCGTAGATGTTGGGGTCAAAGAAGAGCGAGTTGACGCGGAAGTAGCTCTCGAACTGGTTCGAGGCAATCACCTTGGGATTGAGGAACAGGTGGCGCGTGGCGTACTCCACGAAGCCCACCGCGGCAAACGCCAGCGCCAGCGCCGCCAGCACGCCCAAGACCTGTACCGCCAGCCGTCGCGTCCACGTGATCCTGGCGAGCAGCGCGAAGAGCAGCGCGAAGGGCACGTAGAAGAAGACGACGTTCTCCAACGCCTTGTCGAAGTCGTCGGAGTAGGACGACTGGACGGCGTAGAGCACGACCGCGCCGGCCAGGAGCCACTCCAAGATGGTGGCCTTGCGCTCAACCAGCTCGGACTTCGCCCCGAAGATCCGCGGGATCGCATACGCCAACGCGCCCGCGCCGACGACGACGTACAAGGGCACCAACAAGTTCGCCGTCGACCCGCCGGAAGCGATCGGTACACGGAACGGGATGGCGGCAGCAGCCGCAATCGGGAACGCCGCCGGCTTGCGATCGAAGAGGATCGCCAGGCCCGCGAGCACCGCGATACCCGCGACGATCCCGGCCACCGCGACCGACGGATGGTCGCGCAGCGGGCGCACCTGGTCGGTATCCCAGATGTCTGCGATCAGCAGCGCCGGCGCGAGGATCAGCGCGCCGAGCGTCGACAGCGCGCGCCAGCGGGCACCGGGCAAGAGCACGGCGCCGGCGGCAAACAGGGCGGCGAGGATCAGTGGGAGAGGAGCGTCCACATCCGGGCCATCAGCGCGCTGGTGGCGGGGTCGGAGTTGGTGGCGACACGCTGGGCGAACGACGGGAAGCCCGGACGGATGACAAGGCCCTTGCCGAAGCGCGCGGCCACGATGACGGTCTTGCTCCCGTACTTGGTCGACGTGACCGCGTTGGAGAGCAGGTCGGCCTCGTCGCCGACGCGCTCGGTCGCCTCCCAGGCATCGACGTTCGGGAAGAGGCCGTCGGCGCCCTTGAAGAGGTCGATCTTCGGATCCTGCGTGAAGAGCTCCAAGGTGGTGGTCTTGTGCACGACCGGGGCGAGCTTGGCGCCGAAGAGATCGGTCGGCTTGGCCGGCGACGGATTAGCCAACCGCGACTTGGCGTCGAGCAAGACCGAGCGGCGCAGGCTGTCGGTGCCGGTCGAGACGACGGTCCCGCCGGCCTTGACGAACGCGCGCAGCGCGACGCGGACGCCGGCCGGCAGCCAGCGCGCATCGCCCGGGATGAGGACGCCGTGGTGGCCCGCGAGCTGCGGGCCGCGCTTGAGCGCCAGCGCCAGGTCGGTGGTGATGTCATAGCGCTTGCCGTTGCGGTCCAGCCAGCGCAGCAGTTGGCCCTCCTGCGCGGTGAAGTTCACCGGCAGGCCGTCGCCGGCCATGATCCGCACCGGGCGCACCGGCACGCCGAGGTCAAGCGTGTTGGGCGCGCCGTCGCCATCGTCGTCGGCGGCGTTGCGACCCTGCCAGGTGACGTAGGGCAACACGACGAGCACGCCGCGCGGCTTGGCGCGCGTCCCGGCGATCGGCTGGCGCGCCTGAACCGAGAAGACGACGCGGGTGGAGCGCGACCGGGTGTGCGCGGTGAAGACGTAGACGCCGGACTTGCCGCCCGGCGCCGAGAACACCACCTTGGTCTTCGTCTTGGCCTTGGTCGAGTGCGCGCGGATCGCCGGGTCCCCGATGCGCCGGACGTTCCACGCGTAGCGCTGCTGGCGGGCGTCGACCTGGATCTCGACACGGTCGCGCGCCTTGGCGGGCGTCACCGGCACCTGCGCGCCGAGGTAGCGCACCGTCACGCCGCCGCGGCCGGGGAGCCGCCCGCGCGTCAGGATCGGCAGGCCCGCACGGTCCAGCGGCACGCCCGTGCCGATGTTGCCGGCGCTGTCGCGCCACTCGGGCACGACGAGGTAGGTGCCGGGCGAGACGCGCCGCTCGTGGCCGTTGGTGCCGTCCCAATCCCACTCGGTCTGACCCTCGCGCAGCACGTCGGTCCGGACCGCGCGCGGCGCGCCCGGGCCCGTGCGAAAGACGTGGATCAGCGCATGTTTGGCGCCGAGCGCCGGCCCGAAGTGCACCTCGGCCTTGCCGCCGCCGGGCTCGGGCAGCAGCTCGGGGCCGTAGACCTTCGTCGGCCCGATCGCGAGCACCTTGGGCTGCGGCGGCTTGGTGTCCTTGAGCAGCGAGCGCTGCGGGATGACCGAGCGGCCGAGATGGCGCAGCGTGATCCGCACGCGGTAGCGACCGTCGGGCACCGTGTGCCCGTCGTCGTCGGTGCCATCCCAACTCAGCGACGGCTTGATCGGCGCGTAGGCGGCCAGATGGCGGTCGTCCAACAGCGTCTTGACCGGATCGCCGTCGTGGTCGACCAGTTCGACGGTGACGTTGTCGGCCTTCTTGACCTTGAAGGTCACGTGCGCGCGGTCCTTGCGGCCGTCGCGGTTGGGCGAGAAGACGTAGGTCGCGTTGAACTGCTGCACGACGCTCGGCGCGTTCTTGAGCCGCTGCGCCACGAAGAACGCCGCGAAGGTCGCGGCGACGAGGACTCCGAAGATGATCACCGGCGTGCGTCTCATGGAAGCTCCACGAGCGACGCGTTCGGAACCTCGGCGGTGCGCTGGGCATCGTCGGCGTGCAGCGCGGCGAGCGCGAGGCGAATCGAGCCGCGGTGGCAGATCACGAGGACCGGCCGCGGGCCGCCGCGGGCCGCGTCAATGCCCTCCAGGACCCGCAGCTGCTGCTGGGTGAACGACTCGCCACCGGGAAAGGCGAAGTCCTTGTCGCCGCGCTGATAAGCAGCGAACCGCTCCGGCTCGGCGGCCTGCACGGCATCGAAGGTCAGGTCGGTCCAGTCGCCGCAGTCGGTCTCGGCAAAGCGCGCGTCGTCGATCGGGTGGTGGCCGATCGCCGCGCCGACGATCTCGGCCGTCTCCCGCGCGCGGGCCAGCGGTGAGCAGATCAGCGTCGCCCACTCGCGCTGGGCCGCGACGCGCGCGAGCTCGTGGGCCTGCTCGCGGCCACGCGCGTTCAGCGGCACCGCCAGGTGTCCCTGGAAGCGCCGCACCGCGTTGTACTCCGTCTGCCCGTGGCGGGCGAGGGCCACGGTGGTCAAGAAGCGGACCCGGCGGGCGGGATGGGGTCAGCGGGATCGGTGGTCTCCATCGTGTCGCTGCGCAGGCCCATCCGCAGCGTCTCCAACGACAGCACGTCGCCCGGCGCGATGTTGCCGAGGTTGACCTCGCGCCCGAAGCGCTTGAGGAACCAGACCTGCTGAGCGCGCTGGGGCGCCTCGAAGATCAGGTGCGCGGGATCGATCGCGTGGACGATCTCGTCGATGAGGCCCATGCGGACCTCGCCGTCGGGCCGGAAGATGCCCGCCGTGCCCGACTCGCGCGCCTCGGCGATGACCTTCCACGCCCCGGCGGCCAGCTCGGCCTCGATCTCCTCGACCCAGCGGTACGGGGCCATGATCCGCTCGTCGTCCTTGGAGCCCACTTCGGAGAAGACCGTGAAGTCGCGTGAGAGTCGCGCGATGATCTCGCGCTTGCGCTCGGCCTCCAGGGCGATAGTGCCGTCGGAGATCTCGACGTGGGCGATGCCGAGCTCCTTACACCAGGCGATGAGGCCATCGAGGCGACCGTCACGCAGCGCGATCTCGGTGAGCGTGCCGCCGAGGACAACCGGAACGTCGTGGGCGGCGTAGCGGGCGAGCTTGGCAGTCAGGTTGCCGGTGACCAGCGCGGTGCCCCAGCCGAGCTTGACGATGTCGACCGCATCACCCGCGACCTCCATCAGGCTGTCGACGTCGGCGCACGACAGGCCCTTGTCGAGCACATGGGTGAGGCCGCGTTCGCGCGGCTTGGGGCTGCGCTCGGGGAGGTCGAGGAAGCCGGCCAAGGAGCGGTCTGCCGGCTACGGGGTGGTCTGCGTCTGGGGCGACGTGTTCTGGTCGGAGCCGACCGTCACGACCACCGTCGCCTGGTTGCCGGCGATTGTCTTGGAGCCGGGCGAGAGCTGCTGGATCGCGTCCTTGCCGACGTCGATCGCCTTGGCGACCGCGTCGGCCTCGGCGCGATGGCCGGGCGCGAACTCGACGAGCGTCGCCGAGCGGTCCTGCGTCGCGGCGTTGGTCACGTTGCCGATCTTGAACTTGGTGTTCTGCAGCCGGTTGGCGACGCCGCGGGCCAGGCCGGGGACCGTGGTGCCGTTGAGCACCGCGACCACGTAGCTGCCGGGCGCGGGCGCGGCGGCGGGCGTCGCATCCTTGGAGCCGGTGGTGGACTTGCCGGCGTTGGCGTCGGCGCTCGTGTCGCTGCTGGGCGCGCCGATCGTGTTCGGCGTCTGCGTCTTGGTGTCGTCGCCACCGAGGACGCCGGTGAGCAGGACGACGGCCACGATCGCGACGACCACGATCGCCCCGATGGCGCCGAAGACGGGCAGGCGCGAGCCGTGGTCGTCCTCGGGCTCGGTGAAGCGCGAGGGCGGCGGCGTGGTGGCAGCGCCGGGCACGCGTAGGGGCTGGCCGGGAATGGCCGGCGGGCCGGCAGGCGCAGACGGCGCAGCGGCGCCGTTGGCGGCCGGCATGGCGGTCGTCGGCTGGCCGGCGGGGTTCGTCGCTCCGGGCGCCGCGGTTGCGGCACCGGCCGCGGTAGCCGCCGCTGCAGCGGCGGGTGCGACGGCGGGCGCGGGTGGGTGGGCCGACATCTGCCCGGCCGGCGTCGCCGCGGCAGGACGGGAATCGGAGCCCGCCCCACCCGCGACCGCAGGCGCCGGCGCGCCGACCGGTGTCGCCGGGCGCGGGGCCACGACCGCGCGCTGCTGGGCGGCGGCGACCGCACGCTCCTGCACCTCGGCCGCGCGCTCGGGCGAGCGGCCCGCCCACTCACGCAGGCGCTTGACCTCCCGCGCCTGGGCGAAGTAGAGCAGGGACAGCACGGCAAGCCCGAGGACCGACGCGAAGCCGGCGTAGGCGCCGTACTGGTCGATCTTGTCGGAGACCGAAAGGGCCAGAATCGACGACATGCAGGGCGCCATGCTAGAGAACGGCTCGGTCCGTCCCCGCCGTGCCCTCGTCCTGCACGTCGTCGCTGGGTGGGCGGGCCGCAGTCAGGGGCGGGTGGGAACGAAGTCCGGAGAGCTCTGAGACCTTCGCCGCCAGCGCCGCGGCATCGCCCTCCAGCACCAGCAGGCCGACCTCGTCGAACATGGTCTCGACAGTTCGCACGTCTAGGCGGTCGCGCTCGGCGCGCAGGATCTTGTCGGCCGGCGTGGGCTGCGTGCGCTCATACGGGTTGAAGAGATCCTCGAAAAGCTTCTCCCCCGGCCGACGGCCGACCTCCTCGATCACGATGTCCTCGCCGGGCCGCAGGCCCGAGAGCTCGATCATCGTCTCGGCCAGCTGCCAGATCGAGACGGGGTCGCCCATCTCCAGCACGAAGATCTCGCCGCCGGTGCCCAGCGAACCCGCGCGGATGACGAGCTGGACGGCCTCCGGAATCGTCATGAAGTAGCGCGTCATGCGCTTGTCGGTGACCGTCAGCGGGCCGCCGAGCGCGATCTGGCGGCGGAAGATCGGGACGACTGAGCCTGAGGAGCCCAGCACGTTGCCGAAGCGCACGATCGCGTAGCGCGTGTTGGGCCAGCGATCCTGCGCGGCCTCGACGGCGAACTCGGCCAGCGCCTTGGAGGCGCCCATGACGGTCGCCGGCGCGACCGCCTTGTCGGTGGAGACCTGCACGAAGCGGCGCACATCGTGCTCGCCGGCCACGCGCGCCAGCAGCCGCGTCGCCAGCGCGTTGTTGCGCACGGCCTCGACCGGGTTGAGCTCCATCAGCCCGACGTGCTTATAGGCGGCGGCGTGGAAGACGACGGTCGGCCGGTGCTCGGCGAAGACCTCGCGCATCCGCTCGCCCTCCTTACAGTCGGCGAGCACGACGGCCATCGAGGAAGGATGGACGTGGCGATCGTCCTCCAGCTCACGCATGATCCGAAAGAGGTTGTCCTCGGCGTGGTCGAGGAGGATCAGCTTGCGCGGTGCGACACGGGAGATCTGGCGGCAGAGCTCGGAGCCGATCGAGCCGCCCGCGCCCGTGACCATCACGACCTCGTTTTGCAGGTAGCGCCCGACGCGATCGAGCTCCATCCGCACGGGCTCGCGGCCGAGGATGTCCTCGACCTCAACCGGGCGCGCCTGGCGCACGACGTTGCCCGTGCCGGTCTGCAGCAGCTCGAAGACCGTCGGCAGCGTGCGGACCGCGATGCCGCGCGCGCGGCAGGCGCTGACCACCCGGGCGCGCAGCGTGCCCGGCGCCGAGGGGATCGCGATCGTGACCTCGTCGGGCTCGGCCTCGTCGAGGATCCGGGCAAGCTCGTCGGTGCGACCGAGCACGCGCACGCCGTCGATGCGCATCCGGTGCTTGGTCGGATCGTCGTCGACGAAGCCGACGGGGCTCATCCCGAGGTCCGGGTTGCGAACGATCTCGCGCAGGACCAGGCGGCCGCCGTCGCCGGCGCCGATGATCAGCACGCGGCGGGCGTTGGGCTGGGGCCGGAAGCCGCTGAGCGGACGCTCGTAGACCGTGCGGGCGACGAAGCGCGAGCCGCCGACGAAGACGAGCGTCAGCAGGAAGAAGAAGGCCAGGACGCCGGTCGGGACGCTGAGCGTCACCTCGCCGCGGCCCGAGCGGATGACCTCGGGGTGCGTGAGCGCGTTGAACGCCGGGACGAACAGCGTCGCGACGATGACGGCCTGCAGGATGCCGACGTAATCGCGCTGGCCGACGTAGCGCCACCACTTCTCATAAAGACCGAAAAGCGTGAAGATCAGCAGCGACGCCGCGACCACGTAGGGCAGCGTCGCGGCCAGCAGATCGGCGTAGTCGTTCGGGATCCCGCCGTCGAAGCGGAGACGGAAGGCAAGGATGTAGGCGAGCGCGACCAGCGCCGCGTCGATGCCCAGCTGCGGGACCGAGTGGCGATGGAGGCGAAGCGCAGCGGAGCGTAAGCGCTGGCGCATTCGCCGCATTGTAGGCGTACCACCGGCCTCAAGCCCCTGTTCGGGGTTCCGATCACAGGGGACATGGTGAGGGCCATCGTCCTCGGCGCCGGCGTTGCCGGTGAGCGACATGCGCGCGCGTTTCGCGCGCTCGCCGACCGCTGCGTCCTCGCAGGGGTCTATGACCCGAACGCCGACGCGGCCAAGCAGCTCGCCATGGAGCTCGGCATTCCGTGGCTCGAGGCGCTGGAGCCCGCGTTCGAAGAGGCCCACGTCGCGATCGTCGGCGGCACCGCCGAGCAGCGCCCGGCGCTGGCCCGCGCCGCGCTGGAGCGCGGCCTGGACGTGCTGATCGAGCCGCCGCTGGCACCGACCGTCGAGCTGGCCCATTCGCTGCTGTCGGCGATCGTGCGCGCCCCGCGCCGGCCGATCGCCCAAGTGGCCTTCGACGAACACTTCGACCCGACCGTCCGTGAGCTGCGCGCGCTGGTCGCCGACCAGACGCTGATCGCCGTCCACGCCGAGCGCATGAACCCGGCCGCCGCCGGCCCGACGCCCGAGCTCGACGTCGTCTCCGAGCTGATGGCCCAAGACCTGCAGTTCGTCATGGCGCTCACCGGCGAGCCGATCGCCGCGACGCAGGCCGCCGGCCGGCGGATTCGCCGCGGCGGGCCCATCGACCACGCCCAGGCGCTGCTGGTGATGGAGGATGACCTCGTCGCCAGCCTCGTCGCCTCCCGCGCCGGCGCCGCCCACGTCCGCCGCATCTGGGTGACCACAACGACAGCCGAGATCATGGCCGACCTCGACACCCGCCTGATCGAGGCGGTCCGCACGACCTCGAAGGTCGGCCGCCACGAGTCAATCGCCCAGCGCGTCGAGCTGCCGTTCGAGGATCCGACTGTGGCGCAGGCCGCGGCGTTTCTGCGCTACCACGAGCGCCGCACGTCACCCGACGTCGGCATCGGCCAGGCGATCGCCTGTCAGGAGGCGGCGCTGGCGATTTTGAAGCGCATCGAGCTCATCGCGCATCGCCCGGCGATGCGGCGGGGGCCGCAGGCGGCCTGAGGGTCCTAGCCCCGGAGCGGGGCGAGCGCGAGGGCGAGGAGGTCGCGCGGGTCGCGGCGGATGCGCTCGGTGACCGTGGCCGCCGGATCGCGCTTGGTGACCTGGATGTCGTCGGCCGACGTGAGCTGCCGCATCCGCCCCGTCGCGATCAGGTCCTCGTCGACCGCGCCCAAACGACCCTCAAACGTCGTGAACACCGGCGTCCCGAGCGCGACCGCCTCGCGGTTCATCGTCCCGCCGGCGGAGA
Source organism: uncultured Conexibacteraceae bacterium (assembly GCA_963836485.1). Classification (GTDB taxonomy): domain Bacteria; phylum Actinomycetota; class Thermoleophilia; order Solirubrobacterales; family Solirubrobacteraceae; genus Baekduia. The sequence continues at coordinate 713,863 of CAWIJS010000008.1, forward strand.
TCACCAGGTCGGCGTAGGCGATCAGCGACTGGGCGTCGATCGCGCGCTCGGGCACGATGAAGCCGCCGGCGCGCTCCAGCTCGGCGCGCTGCTCGGCCACGCGCGGAAGGACCACCACCTGGGCCTGCTCGCGCAGCGCCAGCAGGACGTTGCCGAAGAGGTCGTTCTCGAAGCGGTGATAGAGCGAGACCGACGGCGGCGTGCGGACGACGGCCAGCGGCTCCCCCGAATCCACGCCCAACTCATCCAGGACAGCGCCGTCCGGCGAGAAGTCCGCGAGGTAGTACTCCTCCTTGAGCCCCGCGTAGGGCTGCAACTTGCCGCGCGCGCCGTACTTGTACAGGCGCTCGGGCGGGATGACGTCGGGCACGACGACCGCGTTACCCAGCCGGCAGTTGACGGTGTGCTGGACCGTCGCCCACTCGTAGTCGAACATCGTGGTGCGCGGGATCCGCAGCGCGAAGGCCGCGACCGTCACGTCGTTGGAGCCGTGGCCGATCGCGAGATCGAAGCGCTTGCCGCGGGCGAAGCGGGCGAGCGCCGCGGAGCGGTCGACCAACCCGATGGCCTTGGCCCCAAGCTTGGCGCCGCGGTGGCGGCCGATGACCTCGCAGTCGATCCCGAAGCGCTCGCAGAGCGCGACCGTCTGGGCGAAGTCGCGCGCGGTGACGGCAACCTCGGCGCCGTCGGCCTGCAGCGCCGCGATCAGCGGGCGCAGGACGAGGACGTGCGGCGAGTTGGTGAGGTCGAACCAGACGCGCAAGGGCGCGACGCTAGCGCGCCGCGAGCACGGTGCCCTTGACCGCGGCCCGCAATCCGGACGAAATGGCTAGGCCGTAGCCAGCACCGTCTGCCGGATCGCGGCGACCACCTCGTCCACCTGCTCGGCATCCAGCGCCGCCGACATCGGGATCGCGAGGTGCGTCCGTGCGGCCTCCGCGGTGCCCGGAAGCTCGTGCTTCGGAGCCCACTTGGCCATCGGCGGCTGGGCGTGGACAGGTACGCGGTAGTAGGGGCGCGCGCCGATGCCGTGCTCCTGCAGCCCGGCCAGCAGCGTGTCGGGATCGTTGTGGCGGATGACGTAGAGGTGCCACGCGGGCCGGCTGCCGTCGGTGGCCTTCGGCAGCGTCACGACGCCGTCCAGCGCCTCGGCGTAGCGGTCCCCGGCGGCGACGCGGGCGGCGGCCCAGGCGTCGAGATGCGGCAGCTGCACGCGCAGGATCGCGGCCTGCAGCTCGTCGAGGCGGCTGTTGTAGCCGATGTCGACGTAGTCCTTCTTGTCCTTTGAGCCGTGGTAGCGCAGGGTGCGCACGCGGTCGGCCAGATCGGCGTCGCGGCAGGTGATCGCGCCGCCGTCGCCGAAGGCGCCAAGGTTCTTGGAGGGGTAGAACGAGAAGGTCGCGATCGTGCCCAGCGCGCCGGGGCGGCCGGCGGGCGACGTCGAGCCGGCAGCCTGCGCGGCGTCCTCCAGGACCGGGACGCCGAGCGCCTCGATCTCGGCGATTGGTGCGACGTTGCCGAACAGATGCACGGCGATGACGGCCTTGGTCTTGGGCGTCATCGCGGCCTTCACCGTCTCGGCGGTGACGCACATCGTGTCCGGATCGACGTCGCAGAAGACCGGGATCGCGCCGGTGGCGGGAACCGCCTCGGCCGACGCCCAGAAGGTGAACGACGGGACGATGACCTCGTCGCCGGGCCCCACGCCGAGCGCGCGCAGCGCGACGGTGATCGCCTCGGTGCCGTTGGCGACGCCGATCGCGTGCCCGGCGCCCAGGTAGGCGGCAAACTCCGTCTCGAAGGCCTTGACCTCCGGGCCCAGGATGAACTGCCCCGCGTCGAGCACGCGGTGGACCGCGGCGCGGATGTCGGCGCGCAGCGGCGCTTGGGGAGAGGTGGGGTCAAACAGAGGTACCGGCACGGCTGCAAGCGTAGCCATGGATCGGCGGGCGTCCCCGGTCAGAGGTCGAGGGTTCGCGCACCCGAGACGTGCTCTGACACGGCTCAAGCCGCCCGCCTCAGCGACCGATCACCCGGTGTGATGAGTCCCTCCGCTCATTCCTGCGCGCGACGGCGCGCACTGCCCTCCTGCCGCCACCCCGAGGGCTGACCGTGCAGGCCGTGATCCTGGCCGCCGGCTCGGCACGCCGCATGCGCCCCTTCTCCGACGTGTGTCACAAGGCCATGCTCGAGATCGGCGGCACGACGATCCTCGCCCGCATCGTCGAGGAGCTGACCGACGCCGGGGTCACCGACATCCACGTCGCGACGGGCTACCGCGCCCACGAGGTCGAGGCCTACCTGACGGCGCAGCTACCGGGTCCGCGCTACCGCTTCCACCGCAACGACCGCTACGACATCACCAACAACATCGTCTCGCTGGCGCTGGCGCTCGACGGCGTCGACCCCGAGCAGGACGTCCTGCTGGTCGAGTGCGACCTGCTGCTCTCCCGCGGCCTGCTGACGCGCCTGGCCCGCCATCGCCAGGGCACGCTGGCCGTCGTCGACCGTTACCGGACCGGCATGGACGGGACCGTCGTGACCGTGGCCGACGGTCTGGTCACCCAAGTCTTTCCGCCCTACCTACAGGGCGACGACTTCGAGTACCGCAACACCTACAAGACGCTCAACATCTACCGGTTCTCGGCCGCGTTCTGCCGCGACACGCTGCGTCCCCTGCTGCACGAGCACCTCGCCGACGTCGACGAGACGTCCTACTACGAGGTGGTCCTCGCCCGCCTGGGCGACCTGACGTCGCACGCCATCGCCGCCGAGGTCGTCGACGGCGAGCCGTGGGCCGAGGTCGACGACCCCAACGACCTCGCGGCCGCGCGCTTCTTGTTCGAGCCCGCCAGCCGCGGCGAGATCCTCGCCGAGACGCGCGGCGGCCGCTGGAACCTCGACCTCGTCGACTTCGACCTCGCGCGCAACCCCCACTTCCCAACCGAGGCGATGCTGGCCGCCACCCGCCACGCGCTGACGGCCGTCGTGACCGGCGCCGGCTCCTCCCAGGCGGTCCTGGACGAGAAGCTTGCCTGGTTCTTGGAGAGCCCGCGTGAGCGGGTTACGGCGCTCAGCGGTGTCTCGCAGGTCCTCCCGATCCTGGCCCGCCTGTGGAGCGAGCGCTCGGTGGCCGTGCCGTCACCAACCTACGACGAGCTGGCGCGCGCCTTCGCCGATGCGACGACCTTCCCTGATGCACCCGGCATCGCCGCCGCCGACGTCGAGCGGCTCGCCGGCGAGGTCGACGTCGTCGCGCTGGCCAACCCAAACACGCCGACCGGCACGGTGCTCGACCCCGCCTGGCTGCACGAGCTCGCCGCCCGGCACCCGCAGACGACCTTCCTCGTCGACGAGACCCACGCGCCGTTCAACGGCCGCGCGAGCCTGCGCGCCCAGCTCGACGCGGCGCCGCTGCGCAACGTGGTGGTCGTCGGCAGCCTCGGCGCCGCGCTCGGCGTTCCCGGCTTGCGCATCGGCTATTTGCACAGCAGCGACCCGGAGCTGCGCGCCGGCGTCGCCGCCCAGCTGCCGCGCCGCCACCTCAGCTCGACAGCCGAGCACTTCGTCGAGATCCTGCTCAAGTCGCGCCCGCAGCTGGCCGCGTCGCTGGAGCGCTGCCGCGCCGACCGCGACTGGTTCCGGCTCGCGCTGCTGCGGATCGGGCTCGTGGCCGACGTGCACCCAAGCGGCGGCAACTTCCTGCTCGTCGGCCTGCACGGTCCCGCCTCGGCGGCGAGCGCGCTACGCGAACACCTGCTGACCGACGGCGCCATCGACGTCCCCGTCGTCACCGCCGCCTTCGCCGACGGCCGACCGCGCCTGCGGATCGCCGTCCGCCGCGCCGAGGAGAACGCGGCGCTCGTCACCACCTTGACCCGCATGGCCGCGATCCCGGCCGACACCCTGGAGCGTGCAGCGTGACCCCCACCCCCAACGCCGCTGAAGAGACCCGCCAGTTCTGGGAGGGCCGCACCGCCGTCGACGGGCCGCGGGCCACGCGCTTCCACGGCGGCCACGACGACTACGACCTGCCCGCGATCCGCGCGCTCTGCCCGCCCGGCGCGTCGGTCCTGGACCTCGGCTGCGGCACCTGCGTCGTCGCCAACGAGCTGGTCAACAGCACCCAGGCGATCGTCCACGCCGTCGACTACGTACCCGCGTTCCTGGCTCACGCCGAGGACCACCCCCGTCTGACGACCGCCCACGGCGATGTGCGCAGCTTCCTCGACCCCCAGCGCCACGACCTCATCCTGCTGCTGGGCGTCATCACCTACCTCGACGATCCGGTGCAGCGCCGCGATCTCTACCGGCGCTGCGCCGCGATGCTCGCGCCCGGCGGGATCCTGTTCGTCAAGGCGCAGTTCGGCGTCCGCGAGGAGGTCGTGATCGATACCGAGTCCGAAGCGCTCGGCTCGCGCTACCACGCGGTCTACCCATGGCTGGCCGCCGAGGTCGCGCTGCTGTCGGAGTGCTTTGACGTCGAGGTGCGCGATCCGTACCCGGCCGAGTTCAACACATACGACAACACGCACTTCCACCATCTCGTCGCCACCCTGCGCCCGGACGCGATCAGCGCGGCTCCGGATGAGCGGGTCCGGGTCCCCGCAGCGGTCGAGGTCATCGACCCCCGGCGCGCCGAGCAGGAGGCCAGCCGCGACCTGCTCGTCGCCAACCTCCAACGCTTCAACGACACGCTTGCCGCGACGCCGATCGCCGGCCGGACCTGGATCTTCGGTGGCCTGCACCTCGGCATCGTGCGCGAGGGCGGCATCATGCTCCACGACACCAAGGACGTGGACTTCGCGTTCCTCGGCGAGGACCTCGAGCGCCTGGAGGCGAGCTTCCCCGCGCTCATCGAGGCCGGCTTCGCGCCGCACTTCCGCTTCCCCGGCCTGACCGGCGAGGCGACCGAGTACTCCTTCATCAAGGACGACGCGAAGTTCGAGTTCTTCCGTCTGGACCGTGACGGCGACGAGCTGATCTTCCACCACTACGGCCAGCTGCCGGACCGGTCGATCCGCAATCGCTGCGCGATCCCCGCCCAGCCGCTCGCCGAAGTGCGGCTCGCCGATCGCACCTGGCTGGCCGCCCGCGACGCCGACGTCGAGCTGACGGCGCTGTTCAACGACTGGCGCACGCCGAACCCGGACTGGAACTACCTCGAAGGCCCGTCGGTGCGTGAGACGAGCGTCTGGGACGACGCGACCTTCCACCTGTGGGGCGAGCAGCACCGCGTGGCGACGCCCGCGGCAGACGCCGCGCCCGCGCCGCCGAAGGCCTCCATCGTCCTGGTCGCCCGCGACCGCGTGGCGCACACGCTGCGCAGCCTCCAAGCGATCGCGCAGCTCCCCGAGGCGCAGGGCTTCGAGGTCGTCGTGGTCGACGACGGCTCGACGGACGCGACGCCTGTCCTGCTGGGCGGCCTGGAAGGCAATGTGCGCGTGCTGCGCAACGTCGCCTCCGTCGGCTTCGGCGCCGCGTGCGACCAGGCGGCCGCCGCGGCTACGGGCGAGCAGCTCGTCTTCCTCGATGTCGATGCCGTCCCGGTCACGGGCTGGCTGGCGGCGCTGAGCACCGCTCTGGACGCTGAGGACGTCGACGCCGCGCTGCCGCAGTCGGTGCGACCGAACGGCGGCCTGCAGCCGCCCGCGCAGTGGCTGGCCCTCGCCGTGCGCCGGTCGGCCTTCGAGGCGGTCGGCGGCTTCGCCGGCACCGCGCAGCCCGGCCGCGCCGAGAAGGGCAGCCTGCTCGACGCCCTCACGGGCACCGGCGGCACGCGCGCCGTCACCACGCGAGCGGTCGTCCTCGCGGCGCCCAACGTCGCCTAGAACTTCTTGACGACCAGCGCTATGCCGGGGTGGAAGTGGATGCTCGCGACGTCGCGGCGCAGCCTGGCCAGCGCAATCGGCGAGACCGCTGAGCGCACTTGCCCGGGCGGGCTCATCGCGTGGCCGCGGTTGACCGCGTCGACCAACGTCTTGGCGTAGGCCACCGCCGTGTCGGGACCGTCGAAGTCCTGGCCTCCGTAGTCGACGAAGTACGACGTGCCGAGGTCCTCGATCGCGTAGATCCCACCCGGCATGATCTGCGGCCACAGGACCTCGAACGAGACGATCTGCTGGACCATGGTGTGGCCGCCGTCGTCCAAGATGAAGTCGTAGTTGCCGCCCAGCTCGGCGACGAACGCCTCGAGCGCCTCGGCGCTGCCCTGGTCGACCAGGCGCACCTGCGAGTTGGAGACCTCGTCCTGGTAGGCGAGCGTGCGCGCGTCGATGTCGATTCCGTGCAGCACCGCGTTGGGCAGGTAGTCGCGCCACATGCGCAGCGAGCCGCCGTTGTAGAGGCCGATCTCGAGCATCCGCAGCCGCTGCTCGCGCACGTGCGCCAGCCAGCGGTGGTACACCTGGGTGTACATCGTGCCCTTGTCGGTGTCGTGGCGCTCGGCCAGGCGGCAGAGGTCGGTCGGCTCGGGAATCGCGATCATGATGGCCTTGCTCTTCGGCGACACCTGCCGGATGCCTGCTGCGGTTCCGGCGCTAAGCGGCTGCGCTGCGCGCGTCGCGCGCGTCACCCAGACGGGCGACGGCCTGCATCTCGCCGCGGACGCGCGCCTGGGCCTCGACGACCTGGCCGAGGTCGCGCGCGGCGGCCTCCAGGTCCGGGCCGGCCGGCGCCGTCGACAGCAGGTGCTGCTGGAAGCGAGCGATCTCGGGGGCGCCGACGTTGCCGTGGCCACGGCGGCCCAGCCACCCGGCGAGGCCCTCGACGGTGACCTCCTCGGCGCCGACGTCGCGGCCGCCGGCCGCGGCGAGCAGCAGCAGCTGGCGCGTCGCGCGGGCCAGCAGCTGGGCGCGGAAGCGATCGCCGTCCCACGCCGAAAGCTCGGCGCGGTCGTGGAGGTAGTCGCTGTCGTCGCCGTAGTGGTCGTACTGGACGTGCCAGCCGCCCGCGCGCTCCTCGGCAGCAAAGCGCCCGAGACGCTCGGTGATCACCTTGCGGCGGCCGTGCTCGGCGCTGCGGATCGGGTAGTGGCGCAGGACGAACGGCACCGGGAAGACCCGCTTGCCCTCGAAGAGGACGTCGTGGCCGCCGTGGTGATGGAGGTTGACCGGTCCGGTCGGCTGTCCCTTCCAGGCCTTGACCTGCAGCAGGTCATACGGGCCCGGCTCCTCGTAGAAGCGCAGCGCGTCGCGCACGTCGGCGCCGGCGACAAAGGCGTCTTCGGGCGTCGGGCGGAAGTTGACCAGCTCGAAGTTGACGGCGCTGAAGCCGAGCTCGTCGGCCTCGCGCAGGCCGTCGGCCAGCGTCGTGTGCGGCCACGGCGACTCGCGGAACTCATCCGCGTTGACGAACAGGTACCAGTCGGCCTGCACCTCGCCGGTGACCTGCTCGACGCGCTTGAGGATGTCGCGCCAGACCATCTCGTCCTCGTTGCGCGCGTCGAAGCCCGACTCGTCGGGGAAGCGCTCGATGCGCACCAGGCCGCGGCCGAGCCACGGGGTCGCGGCGGCGACCGTGTCGTCGGTGCAGCGGTGGTCGAGGAGGTAGACGTCGACGCCCTCGGCGATCAGCGCACCGATCGCGGCGCCGATGACGTCGCCCTCGTTGTAGGCGGGCATGACGGCCAGCGCGCGGAACGGCCGCTCGACCTTGGCCAACTCGGCGGCGTGCACCTCGGCGCGCGCCTCCGAAGCGGTGAGCACGGCCAGGACGCCGGGGGTCGGCATGTCGACGCCGGTGACGGTCCCGTGCTCGAAGTCGTGGCGGCCGAGCGCCTCGGCGGCGGTGGCGACATCCCAGCCCGGGACCCAGAGGACGAGCGCTTCGACGGCGGGGAGCGCGGCCGCGAGCTGGCTCAGCAGCGCCTCGGACGGCTCGGCGTCGACGAGCAGGACCCTGCCGTCGTGCTCTGGCGCGAGCACGCCGTCGACGGGCAGGATGGGGCAGGCCGCGTGGCGGGCAAGCCGACGCGCGGCTACGAGGGCCGGGGAGGGAGCGTCCACCCCCCGGTCATCGGCATCGCCTGCAGGTGCTTGAGCCTTCAGGTCGCTGCAAGGTCGACCCTTTAGCCTTCCCCGCGCATGCCCATCGCCCTCGCCCTCGTCCTCGCCGCCGTCACCGACAAGCTGGCCGACTTCGCCACCAACGTCGTCGGTGATCTCGGGCTGCCCGGGATCTTCTTGCTGATGGTGCCCGAGAGCGCCTGCATCCCGATCCCGTCAGAGGCCACGATGCTCTTCGCGGGCTTCAACGTCAGCGAGGGCAAGTACAGCCTCTTCGCGGCGGTGGCGGTCGGGGCGATCGCCAACCTCGTGGGCTCGTGGATCGCCTACGCGATCGGCTACTACGGCCGCCTCGAGCTGCTGGAGCGCTACAAGGTCTTCCACGTCAAGCCCGAGCACCTGGCGATGACCGAGCGCTGGTTTGAGCGCTGGGGTTCGTGGGCCGTCTTCTTCAGCCGGATGCTGCCGATCGTGCGCACGTTCATCTCGCTGCCAGCGGGCGTGGCACGGATGCCGTTCTGGCGCTTCTCGGCGCTGACGCTGGCCGGCTGCGTGCCGTGGATCCTGATGCTGACGCTCGTGGGCAAGGCCGCGCGCGACAACTGGGATGTCTGGAAGGACCGGCTGCACTACGTCGATTACGGCGTGGCGGTGCTGATCGTGCTGGCCGCGGCGTGGTTCGGGCAGCGCTGGTGGCGCGCGCGGCGCGCGCGCCTGACGACCGATGCCGCCGCCTGAGCGCGCGGGGTTTCCGCTCTGCCACGCCGTCGCGCTCGGAGCGCTGCACGGCCCGGCCGAGCTGATCCCGATCAGCTCTTCGGCGCATGTCGCGCTGATCCCGCAGCTGCTGGACTGGCCGTCGGCGCGGCTCGACGACGACGTCCGCAAGGCTTTCGAGGTCGCGTTGCATGCGGGGACGCTGGGCGGTCTGCTGGTGTTGGTACCGCTGCCGGGCGTGGCCTGGGCGGCGGTGGCGACGGCGCCCGCCGCGGTGATCGGGTTCCTGCTGGAGGGGCCGATCGAGCAGCGCTTGGGCGGCGTCGGCGCGACGGCGGTCGGGTTGCTGGCGGGCTCGGCGCTGCTGGTCGCGGCGGACGCGGTCGCGTCGGGCTCGCGCGGTGCCGAGGAGGCGACGCTGGCCGACGCGGCCGTGCTCGGCCTCGCCCAAGCGTGTGCGCTGTGGCCGGGGGTGTCGCGCCTCGGGCTGACGGTCGCGGCCGCGCGGCTGCGTGGCTTCCGGCGCGAGGCCGCGTTTGACCTCGGCCGCCGCGCGGGGCTGCCGGTCATCGCGGGCGCCACGGGGCTGAAGGCGTGGCGGCTGGCCCGGCGGCCGCCGGCGCCGGAGCTGCGCCTGGCGTTCGCCGGCGGGATGGCGGCGGCGCTGGCCTCGACGCTGGCTGCCGCGCCGCTGCGCGGAGCGACGTCGGTCCTGGCCCCCGCGGCCGAGCGCGTGACGCTGGCGGCGCTGGCGCTGCGCCGTCTGCGACGATCGCAGGCATGAGCGAGGCCTACTCCGCCGCCGGCGTCGACACCGACCAGGCCGACGAGGGCGTCGGCGCCCTGGTCTCCGTCCTGCGCACGATCGAGACCGGCAAGCCGTCGCGGTCGGTCGTGCCCAGCGGCCACTACGCCTCGGTGCTGCGCGTCACCGACGAGCTCGGGATCGCGATCGCGACCGACGGCGTCGGCTCCAAGCTCGTCGTCGCCGAGCAGGCCGACCGGCTGGAGACCGTCGGCATCGACTGCGTGGCGATGAACGTCAACGACCTCATCTGCGTTGGGGCCGAGCCGATCGCGCTCGTCGACTACCTCGCCGTCGAGGAGGTCGACCCGGAGCGGCTGGCGCGGATCGGCATGGGGTTGAAGGTCGGCGCCGAGGCGGCGGGCTGCGAAGTTCCCGGCGGCGAGCTGGCCGTCCTGCCGGAGCTGATCCGCGGCCATCCATCACCGCAGGGCTTCGACCTCTGCGCGACGGCGATCGGCACGGTCGCGATCAAGGACATCATCTTGGGTGATCGGATCGCGGTCGGCGACGCGATCATCGGGGTGCCATCCAGCGGCCTGCACTCCAACGGCTACACGCTGGCGCGGCGCGCTTTACAAGAGCAAGGCGGCCTAGCCCTGGAGGACACACCTTCCGCATTGGGCGGCGCCTCGGTCGCCGACGCCCTGCTCGAGCCGACCGTCATCTACGTGCGCGCGGTGCTCGAGCTGCTGCGCTCCGCCGTCGACGTGCGCGGCCTGGCCCACATCACCGGCGGCGGCCTGACCAACATCCTGCGCCTCGGCGCCGGCTACGCGATCGAGGATCCGCTGCCGGTCACGCCGATCTTCGACCTTGTCGCTCGCCTCGGCGCCGTGGAGACCGCCGAGATGTGGGAGGTCTTCAACATGGGCTGCGGCTTCGTCGCGATCGTGCCCGAGACCGACGCCGACGATGCCGCCGCAATCCTCGCCGGCCACCACCCTGGCGCCCGCCGCGTCGGCACGGTCACCGATCAGGTCGGGACCGTCACCGTGCCGGACCTGGGCCTTACGTACCCGTTGCGCTAGCTCCGCCGCCGCCGATCTCGCCGACACGGCGGACCAGCGCGGCAACGGTGCGCTCCAGCGCCTCGAGGCGCTCCCCGATCGCCGGATCCTCGTCCTCACGCGTGACCGCGCCGCCGATGTCGGCGACGGTGAACCACGCGTACGGGAGATCGCAGGCCGCGGCGATGACCCGCAGGTGCGTCTCCTCGGCGCGACCGCGGACGGTGCCGAGGTCCTTGAGCGTCGAGCGGCTCAACGGCGTCTGCTCGGCCAGCTGCTCCCAGCTACCGATGTCGGCCAGCGCCATTGCGGCTCGGATGCGTCGCCTGATCTCTTCCTGCTCCAGCACGTGCCCGCGACGCTACGGAGGACAGAATCTGCCGGTGTTCGACAGATTGTCCGTATTGGCGCTTCCTTAGCCTTTTAGGCTTGAAAAGGACAGGATTGGTTGCCCTATCGCAGAGAATCGCCGCGCCGCACTTAGGGCGTCCGCGCGGCCACGTCGGTGAGCAGGCGCTCGACGTCAGCCCAACCAGTAGTGCTGGTGCGCCACACCCGCTCGACGAAGGCGCGCCGCTGACGGGTATCGACCTGCTCAATGAGCCCCGCATCGCGCAGCTTTCGCACGTGGTAAAGCGTTGCACTCGGCGAGAGATCGACGAGCGCCGCCAGCTCGCGCGCAGAGGCCGGCCGTTGCTCGAACAGCACGAGGGCCTGGAGGCGGGCAGGATGCCCAAGTGCTGACAGAAAATCGGGATCGAGCATGGAGCCGGGGCTCGACCATACGTCCTCCTGCTCACCCATGCGGGTATCACGTCGGTGACTGTTGAGCAGATCTTTCACAGTGGGTCTATCGTCCCTAGCGATGTCCGAGCCCGTCCCTGCCGACGTCCTCCGGGCCGTCGCGAACCCTCTGCGCCTCGCCCTGCTCGTGGCACTGGAGGATCACGAGCAGGCGCCGAGCGAACTCGCCGTGGCGCTCAACGCCGCGGAGCCGACGATCGCGCACCACCTCGCGATCCTCCACGACGCCGGCCTGGTCGCCGCCACCACGGAGGACCCACGCCGATGGCGGACGGCCGAAGGCTGGGCGGCGATCTCCGCCGCACTCGCGCGCCTTCAGAACCCCTAGGTCCTTGTTACTGAATTTCTGACCAAGTCCGCAGGCTGCCCACCGAATCTCCGATCGCAGCCGCGTTTGACGACCCAACCGCGGGCGCGAGGCGATGGACAGCTACCCGCTAAGCCGTGGCGAGGACCGGTGCCACAGCGGCGGGCATGGTGAAGAAGGCGCGGAGGGACTCGGTGGTGGGTTCGAGGATCGTGTTGCCGGCGGTGGCGGCGAGGCGGGTGTGGCCGGTGGATGCGCCGTGAAGGGGAATGAAAGCGTCGGTGGCGGCGTGCAGCGCGGCGTCGCGGCCGGGGGTCGCGTGCAGGAAGCGGACCTCGATGTCGGCGCAGTGGTTGAGGTCGATGCCGGCGGTGGTCGCGGCGGTGAGGATGTGGGCTTCGATCTGCTCGGGCGTGCCGTCGCGGGCGGGGTCGGCGACGAGGATGAGCGTGCCGGGAGTGCCGGCTGGTGCGGCGGTGGCCCAGGCGCCGAGCAGCGCGGCGAGCTCGTCGCGGCCGCGATAGGCCGGGAGCGCGAGCAGGCGCGGGTGGGCCGCGGCAGCAAGGTCGAGATCGACGGCGGGCAGCTGGGTGATGCGTGCGGGGCGGTCGCTCAGCGCACGAATCCGCTCCGCGTAGCGTGCGGCCACAGCGTCCCAGCCCAGCGACGCGGCGGCCGCGCGGGCCGCCGCGCCGCGGCGCGCACGCTCCTGCTCGCCCACGGCCGCGACCTCGCGGAGGAGTTCGACCAGCGCATCGCGGTCGGGCTCCAGCATCCAGGCCTCACCAGCCAGCGGCAGATCGCCGATTCGGCGCCCGGGCAGCAGCGCCTTGGTCGACGGGATCCGCCAGCCGGCGTCGGCCGGGCAGAACTCGTCGGTCGGGCCGCCCGCGGTCACGATCGTCGGCAGCCCGCAGGCCATCGCCTCCAGCACCGGCATCGCGAAGCCCTCGCCGCGGTAGGGATGGACCAGCACATCGCAGGCGCGGTAGAGCGCGGCGACCTCGTCGTCGGTGAGGGTGTCCGTCAGGTGCACGACGTGTGGTCCGCCAGCGTCGGCCGCCATGCGCTCAAGCTCTGCGCGGTCGCCGCCGCGGTAGACGCCGTCGGCGCCGAAGTCCTTGACGATCAGCGACACGTCGTCGCGGCCGGCGAACGCCTCGCCGTAGGCCGACAACAACACATCGATGCCCTTGCGCGAGATCGCGCCGCCGACGAAGAGGAAGCGCAGGCCGCGCGCCCCATCGAGCTCCATCACCGGACCCTCCGGCGAGTAGTGCGACAAGTCGACACCATTGGGAACGACCGCCACGCGGTCGGCGTCGACCCCCGCCTCGAGGTACATGCGGCGCACGTGCTCCGACGGCACCCAAAGCTCATCAACAACTGTCTGCAGCGGCGTGACCCACGCGGTCGGGACCGACCCGAACTCCCACGGCTGGATCAGCGCGAGATGGCCCGAGGCCGGCGGGCGGAAGTCCGGCGGCCACTGGTGGCGGACCTCGACGTCAGCAGCGTGCGGCAGCGGCGTGGGGGCTGCAGTGCGATCGGTGGCGCCCGCGCGCACGATCAACGACGGGTCGTCCTGCAGCGACGCGCACACCGAGCGGTTGATGCGCGCCAGGCTCGTCGGCGCGTCGTGCTCGCCGACCCAGGCGACCACGGTCGACGGCTCCTCGACCACCCGCGACGGACGCTGCCCGCCGTAGTACTGCTCCAGCTCATCGACGTAGGCGCCAAAGCCCCGCGGCGCCTCGATGCCCGCCTGCAAGCGCTCCAACAACCCATGCTCGGTCGCCAGCCGCTCGCAGCTGCGATGGCCAGCCCGGCGGCGTCGCCGCCATCGAAGGCCAACCCGTCGACCTCGTCGCGAATCGCCTCGGCGAGCCCGCCCATCCGCGGCGCCAGCACCGGCACGCGCGCGGCCAGGCACTCGCCGGCAACCAGCGGCGCGCAGTCCCACCACAGCGACGGCAGCGCAGCGACGTCGACGCCGGCCAGGTGATCGGGCAGCTCGGCCGCGGCGAACTTGCCGCAGATCTCCACGACACCGCGAACGTCGAGCGCGCGCAGGCGGTTGGCCATCGCGTCGGACACCTCGCCGTGGATCTCCACGCGCAGCGGAGCGTCGACCAACTGCGCGGCCTGCACGAGCAGCTGCGCGCCCTTGTGCGCGTAGACCGAGCCGAAGAAGCCGACGGTCAGCGCACGGTCCTCGACACGCCCCGGCGCGCGATCGCGCCCCACACGCTCCCAGGCCAGCTCCTCGGCCGGCACGGACTGGCGGACGACATCGAGCGCCTCGGCCGGATAGCCCTGGTCGATCAGCGTGCGGCGCACGCCGTGCGAGACCGCCAGACACGCGGTGATCCCGCGCGAGAACGCCTCGCGGATCGTCGCCAAGCGATGCTTATAGGCCTCGGGAGCGGCCGCGTCGCCGCCGATGCACGTGGCGCAGTCGGCGCCGGCGTCGCCCGGGCCGCCGCAGAGGCTGTTGTCGCCGCGCAGCAGGTAGGCGCGCGGGCAGACCAGCCAGTAGTTGTGGGTGGTGAAGTAGGACGGCACGCCGCGGGCGTGCGGCGACGTCGAGCAGCGCCGCGCCGAGGTTGTGCAGGTTGTGGAAGTGGACGACGTCGGGCTGCGAAGCGATCCATGACGTCCTCGAACGCGGCCGTGATCGGCGCGTCGTCGAGCTCGCGGTCCGGGCGACCCTTGTCGAGCAGGCCGTGCGGCCGGTTGTGGACGCCGACGAGACGCACGCCGCAGTCCTCCCACTCGCGCAGCGCGTACGGCACGCCCGACGGATCGGGCGCGACGGCGGCGTGAAAGACCGTGACGTCCCAGCCACGGCGCACCAGCTCGCGGGCCGCGTAGCGCGGCAGCATCGTGCCGCCGCCGGCGTCGTTCCAGCCGAAGGCCGTCATCAACAACTTGCCCTTGCTGCGGGCGGGGGGCGGTGAGACCGGCAGCGCCTGGGCGCGCTCGCAACACGCGCCGCGCCAACCGCGGCAGCGGCAGCGCACGACGCGTCAGGTGCCCGGCCAGCCGCGTCAGCGCCTCGCGCTCCGCATCGACCGCCGACAGCAGCGGCCAGTCGATCTCGGGCACGAGCAGTGCCAGCGACTCGCGCTCCAGCGACTCCCACAGCGCGGCCTCGACCTGGTCGATCTCCAGATGGCGCATCGACTCGTCGGAGAAGTTGTCACCGTGGCGGCGCAGCTTGATCAGCGGCTCGGCGCCGGCGTGGCGGAAGCGGAAGTGCGGCGCGGCGCGCAGCCAGAAGTGGAAGTCCTGGGCCAGCGTGTAGTCGGGGTGGTAGCCGCCGACGGCCTCGTAGACGCGGCGGTGCACCAGCCGCGTCGGATCGATGATGACGTTGTGGATCCGCCAGAAGCACTCGATCAGCGCGCTGGCCTTGAAGTCGGCCACCGATTGGCGGCCGCGCTCGGTGCCGTCGGCATCGATGATGTACGCGTCGCCGTGGACGACGCCGGTGTCCGGATGCTCGTCGAAGACCGCGACCGAGCGCGAGATGCGATCGGGCAGGCAGACGTCGTCGTCGCCGAGCATGCCGATCAGCTCGCCGCGACCCTCACGGATGATCGTGTTGTAGGCCTCGGCGATCCCGCGATTGGTCTCATGGCGCACGACCCGCAGCCGCGGGTCGTCGAAGCCCGCCAGGACCTCGTCGATCTTGGGGTTCTTCGAACCATCGACGACGACCAGGACCTCGAGGTCCTGGTAGTCCTGAGCCAGGCAGGAGGCGACCGCCTCGGCCAGGTAGGTGTCGCGGGAGTAGGTGGCGACACCGAGCGTTACGCGCGGGGAGGGAGTCATCCACTCCCGGAAATCGGCATCGAGCCGGCCGACTTGAACGGGCTCAGCCGAGCCGGACGTAGCCGGTGGCGCCGTCGCCGGACGCGTCGTGGGTGCGGCGGGTGACCGCGTTGGAGGAGTTGCCCTCGATGGTGTGGATCTTGCCGTCGGGATCGACGGACTCGACGATGCCGACGTGCTCGCCGCCCCAGACGATCAGGTCGCCGGCCTGCGGCGGCGTGCCCGACGCCGCGGGATTCCAGCGGCCGGTGCGCTGGGCCCAGTCGGCCACGGCGCTGACCGAGCCGAAGCCCTGGCCGGCCTCGCCGAGCGGAGCGCCCGCCTGCTGGGCTGCGTAAGAGACGAAGTAGGCACACCACGGGCCGATGCCGCTGCCGGCCGTGGAGGACCGGTACTCGGCGATCCGCGGCGAGTCGTTGGAGCCGGGCGGCTGCTCGGTCTGGCCGACCTCGCCCTGGGCGAACGCGAGCGCGCGCTGGCCGGCGGTGGTGGCCGTCGCGCCCGAGAAGCCCAGCGGAGTCGCGGCCCCCGCCGCGCTGGCGACGCCGGCCGAGGAGGTCTGGCCCTGGAGCATCGTGGCGAACTGCGCGCCGTTGACCGCGCTCTGTACAGCGGTCGACGGCGGCACCAGACCCTGGTGCAGCTCGGCGATCCGTGCGAGCACGTTCTCGACGCTCATCTCCACCGTGATCGGTCGTCTTCGCCGATCCTTCAATGGGTGGGCGGGACGGGGTTGTCAGGACAACGACCGAGGGGCGGCCCGAAGGCCGCCCCCCAGCGTCGGAGACCCGACGAATGTGCTTCGTGTCAGTCCTAGCCCAGGAGACGCAGCACGCTCTGCGGGGCCTGGTTGGCCTGGCTGAGCATGGCCGTGCCGGCCTGCGAGAGGATCTGGTTCTTGGTCAGGGCGACCATCTCGTCAGCCATGTCCACGTCGCGGATCCGCGACTCAGCGGAGGTCAGGTTCTCCTGGTAGGAGGCTGCCACCGACAGGGAGTGGTCGAGACGGTTCTGCACGGCGCCGAAGGACGCACGGGCGGTCGAGACGGCGGTGATGGCCGCGTCGATCTCCGAGATGTCCGTGGTGCCGGAGGTCGACAGCGAGGCGTAGCTCGTGCCGACCGTGCTCGCCAGGTCGACCAGCGCGATGCCGATCTGCTGACCGTCGTTGGCGCCGACCTGGAACGACACCGTGGAGGAGCTGTTCAGCAGGTTGATGCCGTTGAACTGCGCCGAGCTGCCGATGCGGGTGATCTCGGACGCCAGCTGGTTGACCTCGTTCTGGATCGACGTGCGAGCGGTGTTGTCCAGCGAGCCGTTCTTGTACTGCACGGCCAGCTCACGGATGCGCTGCAGCATCGAGTGGACCTCGTCCAGGTTGCCTTCCGCGGTCTGCACCATGGAAGCGCCGTCCTGGATGTTCTTCTGGGCCTGACCAAGGCCGCGAATCTGCGACCGCATGGACTCGGAGATACCGAGGCCGGCCGCGTCGTCGGCCGCGCTGTTGATGCGGTAGCCCGAGGAGAGCCGCTGCATCGACTTCGAGATGGCCATCGACGTCTTCGCGAGGCTGTTGTAGCTGTTCAGCGCCTCGACGTTGTGCGTGATACGAAGGGACATTCGTCTATCTCCTTGATGACGTTTGTGTTGGGGTCCCACAGCGACTCCTTGTCGCTGCTTGCTGCTAGGCCGGATGATCGGCGGCGGATGTGACGCGCTTGAGGTCTGTCCAGCCGTACCTGGACGAGTGGTTCAGACGCGGACGTCGATGTGCGGCCGACCGTCGTCAGGCGGCGGCGGAAGCGCCGGCACGGGCGCGCGGCGCCGGCGCTGCTGCTGGGAGCGCTCGCGGTCGCGCTTCTCGGTCGAGCCGTCGGAGCGGCGGACCGCCGGAATGGCCGGCGGCTGCGGTGGCCGCGGCCCGATCGGTTGGATGCGGTCCACGGCTCAGCTCCTGTCTTAGCTCTGGGGCATGGCCGCCTGGGCGGCCTTTTGGGCTTCGGCGGGCGGGCGCGATGCGATCTCGCGGGCGGCGGCTTGGGTCTCGGCTCTGGTGATCAGGCGCCGGCGCAGCTCCTCGAGCTCGGCCAGCGCGATGTGGCGCCAGATCGTCTGCACGATCATCCACGCGGCGAGGTAGCCGACAATGCCGCCGAGAACCCCACGCTCGATCGCGTCGGGCCACGGGAGGCCGGCGCCACGAGCGAGCTTGAGGACGACGGCGAAGGCGATGAGCCCGCCCCAGCCCTTGGCGATGGCGATGTGGCGGCGGGCGCGCGGGTGGGCGGAGAGACGGATGCCCGCGGGGTGGGTGGGAGCCGTCTCTGCGTCCGCGCTCTCGGCGTTCTTGTCCTTCTTGGCCATCAGGCGAACCTCCGCCGCTGCTCGCGCGACATCTCGAAGGCCAGGTGCATCAGCCGGATGCGATCGGGCTGGGCGACGTCGGAGAACTGCAGGCCGACGCGGTCGAAGGTCTCCAGGCGCACGACGCGGCCGCAGCCGGCGACCGGCGCCTCACCGTCGCCGAGCTCCAGCGCAAAGCGCAGCTCGTCGCCGAGCTTGGGCGCCTGCAGGCCCTTGACCAGCATGCCACCGCCGGAGAGATCGATCGCGTGCGCGTGCGTCGTCACGTCATCCTCATCGGCGTCGGCCGTCACGAGCGTGAGCGGGAGGTCCACCGTCGCACGCACGTACTCGCGGCGCTTGAGCAGCTGCGGGCTGCCGCGGTGGGCGAAACGCACGGTGTCTTTCTCGCCGTAGCCGCGGCCGACGCCGCGGCGATGCTGCGGGACGTCGAGGCGGCCGTGCATGCGCGCGATGCCGTCGTCGTTGATGAACTCGATCATCAACGCGCTGCGCTCCAGCCGTGGCGTTGGCGTCGTCGGCTGCTCCAGCAGCGCGAGATCGAAGAAGCCGGGACCGGCGTCGGTGACGCGCGCGAGCACGTGCTCGGTCTGCGGGACCGCGAGCAGCAGCTCGTCGCCGACGCTGGGCAGCAGGCGGCTCATGGCACGAGATCGCGCGCCAGCTCGGTCGCCGACGCAGGGCGCAGCCCCGCCTCGACGGCCTGGCCGCGCGCCAGGTAGGAGAGCGGAAGGCCCGAGTCGATCGCCAGGCCGATGACGGTCCCGATCATCTCGGTCTCGTCGGTGTGGGTGAGGACGAGCGCCCCCACGCCGAGCTCGCGCACGCCGCCGACGAGCTCCTGGGCCGCGGCAGGCCCGATCGTCGCCGGGACCGCGAGGTGCAGCTCATCGGGCGCGAGCGCGTCGATCTCGGCGCCAAGCGAGCGCAGCTCGCCGGTCGACCGCGGGCTGACGCCCGGCGTATCGACGATGATGAGGCCCTCGCCGCGCAAGCTCGCGATCCGAGCGGCGCCCTCCGCGCCGCTCTCGACCGCGTGCAGGGCGACGCCGTAGGGCGCGAGCAGGCGGCGCAGCTCGGCGCCGCCGTCGGGGGAACGCAACGCGATGACGCTGACCGGCAGGGTCCCGTGGCGCGCGTGGGCGGCCGCGAGACGGGCAACGCAGCGCGTCTTGCCCGCGCCGCCGGGGCCAACGAAGCCGATGACGCCGGGGCCACTGCGCAGCGGGTGCATCGGGATCCGGCGCGCGAGCGCGTCGGTGACGAGCTCCTTGGGATCGGCGCCGGGCAGCAGCGGGGCGAGGCCAGCGATGGCCTCGTGGGCGATCGCCTCGGCCAGGCTCGGGCGCAGGCCGCGCGCGACGAGGCGCTCGGCCGCGACCAGCGCGGCGGGGGGCAGGCCGGAGACGGGCGCCGCGGCGGGGACGAGCGGGACGACGGGCTCAGGCTCAGGTTCGGGCTGGGCGGCAACCGGCTCGGGCGCAGGGCCCGCTGCCGTCGGCGCCAGGGGATCGCTCTCGTGCGCGGGCTCCGGCTCCTGCTCGCCACCGAGGTAGTCGAACATCCCGGTGGGCTGCTCGACGGGGTCGATCGCGGCCGGCGGCGCGGGCTCGTCCTCCTCGTCCTCGTCAAGCCACTCGTCGTCGTCGTACTCGTCGTCCTCGATGATCTCGGCGTGCGGCGCAGGACGCTGAGGTTCCGGCGTCGGGGCGACCTCGGGCTCCGCCGGCGGCAGACCGGCGTTGAACAGCGACGCCAAGCCGCCCTGCTGGGGCGGGCCGGGCGGGAAGAGATCGTCGACGGTGACGTTGGTCGCGCCGGGCAACGCGTCAACCTCCGGCGAGATCGCCGGGCGCGCTTGCTGCTGGCGCTCATGCGCCTCGGCCAACTGCGCGGCAAAGGCCGCGGCAACATCAGGCGTCGTCGACTCGCCCGGGCGCACCTCGACCTCGATCTCGCGCCTGGCGAAGAAGCCGCCAACGCCACCGCTGCTCGTCTCGCGGCGCGACACGATGACCGCGTCGTCGCCCAGCTCCTGGCGGATGCGCGGGACGAGCTCCTCGAGCGAGCGTCCGCGGTAAGTGAAGGTGTCTTGGTCCTCTTGCGGTGCCATCAGGCAGTCACGACTCCGATCGTCTCCACGCCGATCCCGGGTGCGATCTCGTTATACGCGCAGACCGAGAGCTGAGGCAGCGCCTGCTCGCAGAGCCGGCGCAGATGCCGGCGCACGCGAGAGGAGCAGATCAACACCGGCCGCCGGCCGCGCGTGACGGCCTGCTCGACATGGTTCGACAACTGGTGGACCAAAGCCTGCGCGCGGGTGGGATCCATCGCGAGGTATTCCCCGTCGGGCGTCTGGGCGATGGCGTCTGAGACCTCCTGCTCGAGGTGCGGATCGAGCGTGATCGCCCGCAGCGTGCGCTCCGCGTCGAGATAGGGCGAGACGATCGTGCGACCTAGTGCCTGGCGGGCGTACTCGGCCAGCAGCTCCGGATCGCGCGTGACGCGCGCCCGGTCGCCGGAGGCCTCGACGATCGCGCCGAGATCGCGGATTGAGACACCCTCGCGCAAGAGCGCTTGCAAGACGCGCTGCAGCTCGCCCACCGACAGCAGATCGGGGACGACCTCGTCGACGACGGCGGCGTTGTGCTCCTTGAGGCTGTCGAGCAGGGTGCGCACGTCCTGGCGGGTGAGCAGGTCGGCGGTGTGGCGCCGGATCGTCTCGGTCAAATGCGTGACGACCACGCTCTCGGCGTCGACCACCGTGTACCCGAGCGCCTCGGCCTCGGCACGCTGGGCGTCGGTGATCCAGACCGCGGCCATGCCGTAGGCCGGATCCTGGGTGGGGATGCCGTCAAGGTTGCCGAAGGCGTCGCCCGGGTCGAGCGCCAGCTGGTGGCCGGCCATGATCTGGCCGCGCGCGACCTCGGTGCCGCGCACCTTGACCGAGTACTCGTGGCTCTGCAGCCCGATCTCGTCGTGGATGCGGACCGACGGGATGATCGTGCCGACCTCGGCCGCGATCTGGCGGCGCACGGCGCTGACGCGCTGCAGCAGCGAGCCGCCCGACGAGCCGTCGACCAGCGGGACCAGCCCAAAGCCAATGCACAGCTCCAGCGGATCGAGCGACAGCGCGTCCTGGACCTGGTCGCGCGGCGACGACGGCACCGGCGGCAGCGCCGCCGCGGCGGCGGCGAGGCGCTCGACCTCGGCGGCCTCGGTCGCGGTGGCGGTCTTGGCCAGCGCGCGGCCGGCAACGATGAACAGGCCGCCGATGACCAGGAACGGGATCTTCGGCAGGCCCGGGATCAGCGCGAAGAAGCAGATGACGACGCCGGCGACCATCGGCGCGCGCTGCTGGGCGCCGATCTGGGTGACGACCTGCGAGCCGAGGTCCTCGGAGCTGGCCGCGCGCGTGACGATGATGCCCGTCGCGACCGAGATCAGCAGTGCGGGAATCTGCGCGGCAAGGCCGTCGCCGACGCTCAGCAGCGAGAAGTGCTGGACCGCCTCGCCGATCGGGCGGTGCTGCATGACCACGCCGATGACGATGCCGCCGATGAGGTTGATCGCGGTGATCAGGACGGCTGCCATCGCGTCGCCCTTGACGAACTTCGAGGCGCCGTCCATCGCGCCGTAGAAGTCGGCCTCCTCGGAGATCTCCGCGCGGCGCTTGCGCGCCTCGTCCTCGGTGATCTGGCCGGCGTTGAGGTCGGCGTCGATCGCCATCTGCTTGCCCGGCATCGCGTCCAACGTGAAGCGCGCGCCGACCTCGGCCACGCGCCCGGCGCCGTTGGTGACGACCACGAACTGGATGACGATGAGGATCAGGAAGACGACGAGGCCGACGACGATGTTGCCGCCGATGACGAACTTGCCGAACGCCTCGACAACGTTGCCCGCGTCGCCGTGCAGCAGGATCAGCCGCGTGACCGAGATGTTGATGGCCAAGCGGAAGAGCGTGGTGATCAGCAGCAGCGACGGGAAGACCGAGAACTCCAGCGCCTTCTTGACGTAGAGCGTCGTGACCACGATCGCCAGCGCGCAGCTGATGTTCAGCGTGATCAGCAGGTCCAGCAGCATCGGCGGCAGCGGGATGATCAACATCACCACGACCAGGACCACGACGCCGGCGGCGATCAGGTCGGTGTACTTGCCCAGCTTCTGCATCGACGTAGCCATGCGCGTGGTCCTCTAGGCGGTGGCGAGCCGGCGGCGGCCGGCGACGCGGTAGACGTAGGCCAGGATCTGTGCCACGGCGGCAAACAGCTCCTCGGGAATCTGCTGGCCGACCTCGACGTTGGCGTGCATGGCGCGCGCCAGCGGCGGGTCGGGGACGATCGGGACGCCGGACTCCTTGGCGATCTCGCGGATGCGCAGGGCGATGAGATCCTTGCCCTTGGCGACCACCGTCGGGGCGGCCGAGTGGCCGTCGTACTTGAGCGCCACGGAGTAGTGCGTGGGGTTGGTGACGATGACGTCGGCGGTCGGGACGTCGGCCATCATCCGGGCGCGGGCGGCCTCGCGCTGACGGCGGCGGATCGCGCTCTTGACCTCGGCCGGGAGGTCCTGGCCCTTGCCCTCCTCCTTGACCTCCTCCTTCTTCATCTTCAGCGACTTCTCGTGCGAGTAGCGCTGGTAGAAGTAGTCGATGGCGCCGATGAACAGGTAGGCGAAGGTCGCGCGCAAGGCGATGTGCTTGACCAGCGCGGCGACCGTGCTGCCGAACTGCAGCGGCGAGATGCCGACCATCGACGCGTAGTCCTGGATGTGGGGCAGCAGCGCGCTGAGCACCACCCACCCCACGATGCCGATCTTGGCGAAGTTCTTGGCGAGCTCGACGAGGCTCTGCTTGCCCGCGATCTTCTGAAAGCCCGTCTTGGGGTTCAACCGGCGGAAGTTGGGCTTGAGCGCCTGGGACTTCAGGCGGATGCCGACCTGGGCGAGGTTGACCACGACCCCGACCAGCGCGCAGGCGGCCACGACCGGCGCCAGGCAGATCGCGGCGTTCTTGCCCGACTGCATCATCAGATCGCTGACGGTGTTGATGGTGACGGGGTCGCGCTGGGCGCCGGCGGTCAGCGAGTCGTGGATGCCGTCAGCCATGCGCTGCACCATCGAGGCGCCGGTGACGCCGAGCGTCAGCAGCCCGGCGAGCACCACGGCCGCGCCGCTGAGGTCGGTGGACTTGGCGACCTGGCCCTTCTTGCGCGCCTCTTCGCGGCGCTTGGGTGTGGCCTTCTCGGTCTTGTCGGAGTTCGACATCGGCGCTCACCCCACCCGCAGCGTGTTGAGGGCGGCGCCAACGTCGGACTGCAGCTGGTCGCCGATCCAGCCGGCGACGAACGGCATCGAGGCGCCGATCAGCAGCAGGCCGATGACGACCTTGGCCGGGATGCCGACCTGAAAGACGTTGAGCGTCGGGACGACGCGGGTGACCATGCCGAAGGCGGCGTCGGTTAGGATCAGGGCCAGCAAGACGGGCCCGGCGACCTCGATCGCGCTGGTGAAGACCTGGATGAACGCGCCGCTGGCGCCGCTGACGATGTGGGCCAGCGACGGGTACTGCGTGAGGTCGACGATGTCGTAGGTGCGCGCGAGACCCTTGATCACCCAGGCGTCGCCGCCGATCGCGATGAACACCATCAACCCGACCATGCTGTAGGCCGTGCTCAGGACCGCGGACTGGTTGCCGTTGACCGGGTCGACCAGGCCGCCGTAGGAGAAGCCGATCGTCGTGTCCAGGAACGTGCCCGCGACCGCGAGCGCCGCGAAGGTCGCGGCCAAGGCGTAGGCGAACGCGCTGCCGACCAGCAGCTCCTTGGCCAGCAGCGAGCCGATCCCCATGATGTCGGTCGGCAGGTGCGTGCCCGACGCGACGACCGGCGACAGGCCGATGGCCAGCGACACGGCGATCACCGCGCGCACGCGCGCGGGGACCATCTTGCTCGAGAACAGCGGCGCCAGCAAAAACAGCGGCGACAGGCGCCCGAGCACGAGGAAGAACGCGAGCACGCGCTGCTCGCCGAAGTCGGTGATCAGCTGCGCCGCGGAGTTCTGGAGCTGCGGTCCCACTTACCCCACCATGTTGGGGATGGAGGTCCACAGCTCCGAGGTGTAGCTCAGCAGCTGGTTGAGCATCCACGGCCCGCCGATGACGAGCACGACCGCCATCGCCACCACCTTGGGGATGAAGGCGAGCGTCTGCTCCTGGATGGAGGTGACGGCCTGGATGATCGAGATCAACACGCCGACGATCAGCCCCACACCGAGCAGCGGGAGCGAGATCTTCAGCGCCAGGCTCATGGCCTGGGTCGCAAGGGAGATGACGACGTCCTGGTTCATCAGTGAAACGACTCCACGAGCGAGCGGGTGACCAAGTCCCAGCCGTCCACGAGAACGAACAGCAGGATCTTGAAGGGGAGGCTGATGAAGACCGGCGGCAGCATCATCATGCCCATGGACATGAGGGTGGAGCTGACCACCAGGTCGATCACCAGGAACGGCAGGAAGATCAGGAAACCGATCTGGAAGGCCGTCTTGAGCTCGGAGATGATGAAGGCCGGGATCAGGACGTAGGTCGGCACGTCGGCGCGCGTCTGCGGGCGCTTGAGCTTGGAGAGGCCCACGAACAAGGCCAGGTCCTTGGTGCGGGTCTGGCGGAACATGAACTCGCGCAGCGGCTTCTGACCGCGGTCCAGCGCCTGGGCCTGGGTGATCTGGTTCTTGCTCAGCGGGTCGATCGCGTCGGTCTTGACCTTGGTGAAGGTCGGGGCCATGACGAAGATCGTGAGAAACAGCGCGATGCCGACCAGGACCTGGTTGGGCGGCGCGGTCGGTGTGCCCAGCCCGGTGCGGATGAAGCCGAGCACCACAAGGATGCGCGTGAAGCCGGTGACGCAGAACAGCAGCGCCGGGACGAGCGTGACGGCGCCGACGAGGATCAGCAGCTGGACGGCGTTGCCGCCGTCGGCCGACAGGCCGTTGGTCGCGGCGGTGATCATCGCGCGGTCCGGTCGCGGAGGCGATCGAGCGTGTCGCGGAAGAGGAGCTTGACCTTGTCGGCGGGGGCTGCAGCCACAACGGTCGCGTCGCCGTCGACGTCACCCGCGCCGAGCTGCGTCGCCGACAGCAGCCCGAGGTCGCGGGCCTCGTCCTCGGTGTAGGTGCGGATCGGGACGATGCCGTGCTCGGCGCTGCCGACGAGCACGAGCTCGCGACCGGCGCGGATCAGGTGCACGGAGCGGTTGGGGCCCAGCGGCATCGAGGCCTCGGTGCTGAGCCCGAAGCCGTGCGAGCGCTCTGAAGCGCTGCTGGACTTCTTCATCTGGCGCAGCACCCAGGTCAGGCCGTAGATGACGGCCACGACGACGGCCAGGCCGACGAAGGTGCGCGCCAACCCGCCGCTGGTCCCGCCGCCGACGTCGGCCACCTTGGCCGGCGAGTCGCTCGGGAGGTTCAACGGCGTGTTCTCGCCGTAGGGGTCCTTGCCGGCGGCCAGCACGTAGGCCGGCGCCAACAGGACGCAGAGGAGTGCGGCCGCGAGGGCGACCGTGAGGATGCGATATGGCTTCACTTGGAGGGACTCGGTAGGTCGGGAGGGACGACCAGCCAGTCACATAGATCGGCCTGCGCGTAGACGACTTGAGGGGTGTGTCTGGACGACCGTTCGAGGCGTCAGCACCCGAACGACCGGCCTCAGGCGTTATGCAGCCTCGGGCACTGCGGCGGGCGCCTCGCCCGCGGGCAGCTCGGCCGGCTCGAAGGCCACGGGCGCCACGACAGCAGCCAGCCCGCGCTCCGCGCCGTTGACCTCGGTGATGCGCAGCCCGAACTGCTCATCGATCACGACGACCTCGCCGCGGGCGATCGGGCGGCCGTTGACCAGCAGGTCGACGGGCTTGTCGGCCAGGCGGTCCAGCGTGACGACCGAGCCCTGGCCCAGGCTCATGGTCTCGCCGAGCGACATGCGCGTGCGACCGACCTCGACGGTCAGCTCCACGGTCACATCGGTCAGGCGCGTGAGGTCTGCGTCGCCAGGCGTTGCAGCGGCGGCCGCGCCTTCGGGCAGCGGGGTGAACTCGACGTCGGTCATGGGGATGCGCTCGCTTCCTTGCGGGGCTTACTGGATCGCCAGGTCGGTGAACATGACGTCTTCTGCCTTGACATCGGTCTCATGCTGGACGCGCTTGAGGACCAGCTTTTGAACCTTCAACCGCGACTTCTCGTGCTGGAGGCGGCTGGAGGGGATGTCGGTGAGGGTGTCGGTGATGATCGCGCGCACCGCGGCCTCCTGGGGCAGCACGCCATAGCCGTCCGGTGGCTGTGGCGCCTCCTTGCCCAGCTTGGCGACCTCGGCCTCGAGGTAGCCCTCCTTGAGGACCAGCGCGGCGTTGAGCTTGGCGAAGCGTCCGCTCTTGAGGTTGATCAGGAAGTCCTTCTGCATGATGTACACCTCGCCCGCGATCTTCGGCTTGGGCACGACGGGCTTGGGCGCCAGGACGAACTTGTAGACGCCACCGAGGACGAGCAGCAGGACGGGGATGATGATCTTGATGTTCTTCATGGCTTCGGGGCGAAGTTCGGCTTGATGGAAGGGAACTTGGTGGCCGCCTGCGCTTGCGGCTTGATCGACGGTGACGGTGCGCCGGCCGTGGTGACCTCGGTGATGCGCGGCACGAGGATCTCGACGCGGCGGTTGAGCGAGCGGCCGCCGGCGGTCTTGTTGGTGGCGATCGGCGCATAGGCACCGCGGCCGGCGGCCGTCATGCGCAGCGGCGAGATGCCGTCGTGGACGAAGGTGCGGAAGATGGCGTTGGCCCGCTCGGTGGACAGGTCGAGGTTGTCGATGAACTGCTCGCTGTGGATCGGCTGGGTATCGGTGTTGCCCGAGACGATCAGCTTGTGGTCGGCCTGGGTCGTGGCCAGCAGGTTGGCGACATCCTTGAGCAGCGGTAGCGAGCCGGGGCGCGGCACGGCCGAGCCGCTGTCGAAGAGCAGATCATCGGTCAGCAGACGGATCAGCAGGCCGTCCTTGGTGACCGTCGCCTTGATCTTGCCCGACAGGTCCTTCTTCGCCGCGACGTGGTCGATTTTCTTCTTGAGCGCCTCGAACTTCTTCTGCTCGACGTTGGTGGAGCCGCCCGACTTGACGGTGTCCTTCGGCGCGCCGACGTACGGCTGCAGGCTGGACTCCTTCGGAGCTGCCGACGGCGTCTTGATGTTCGTGGTGCCGCCCGCGTTCTTGATCGATTGGCCGCCCGGCAAGATCTTGCCCGAGAACGCGTCCTGCAACGAATGCTGCAGCGTCTCGAACTTGGTCTTGTTCACCGCTGAGATCGAGAACAACACCATGAACAGCGCGACGAGCAGCGTCATCAGGTCGGCGTAGGTGACCAGCCAGCGCTCGTCCGGATGGTCACCGTGGTCGCCACCGCGCTTCTTCTTGCCGCCGTGTCCGGACATCGTCTGGACCTATGCGGCCTCGGCCGCGTCCTCGACGGCCTGGAGCTTGGGCTTGGCGTCGTCGGCCTCGACCGACTCGCGCTCGTCCGGGGCGAGGTAGCTGAGCAGCTTCTGCTGCACCATGCGCGGGTTGTCGCCGGCCTGGATGGCGAGGATGCCTTCGAGCACCAGCGAGCGCTCGTCGACCTCCTTCTGGCTCAGCATCTGCAGCGAGTAGCAGACCGGCAGGTAGACGACATTGGCCGAGCCCACGCCATAGAGCGTCGCGATGAACGCGCCGGAGATGGCGGGGCCGAGCGTCTCGGGGGCGCTCAGGTTCGAGAGGACGTGCACGAGCGACACGACGGTGCCGAGCACGCCGATGGTCGGCGCGAGGCCGCCGGCCTTCTCGAAGACCGAGAAGCCGAGCTTGTGGCGCGCGGCCATGGCGTCGATCTCGGCGTCGAGGATCTCGCGCAGAAGGTCAGGGTCGGTGCCGTCGACGATCAGCTGCATGCCCTTGCGCATGTAGGGCTCTTCGATCGCCTCGATCTCCTCCTCCAGCGCGAGGAGGCCGTCCTTGCGCGCCCGCTCGGCGAAGGAGACCAGCGTCTTGACGCGCGCGCCGAGGTCAGGCTGCTCGCTCATGATGGCCTTCATGTACAGCTTGGGGATCGCCATGAAGCGCTTCATCCCCACGCCGCCGAAGACCGCGCCCGCGGTCCCGCCGAGCACGAGGATCAGCGCGTTGATGTTGAGGAGCATCGGCGGCGCGACGCCCTCCATGATGCCGGCCATGATGATGGCGGCAGCGGCGATTCCGATTCCGATTGCGGTGGCGGCCTTCATAAGTGTCACCCCCTGTCGTCGGCCATGGTCTGCCGGACTTCAGGGCGCTGGTACTAGCCCAGAGCCTTCTCCACCGCCGACAGGACACGATCGACCTGGAAGGGCTTGACGACGAAGTCCTTGGCGCCGAGCTTGATCGACTCGAGCACCTTGGACTCCTGGCCCAGGGCCGAGCACATGACCACCTTCGCGCTGGGATCGACGGCGATGATCTCCCTCAGCGCGGTCAGGCCGTCCTTCTCGGGCATGGTGATGTCCAGCGTCATGATGTCGGGGCGCAGCTCCTGAAAGCGCTGCACCGCCTCGGCACCGTTGGCAGCCTCGCCAACGATCTCGTGGCCGCCGCCCGTGAGGGCATCGGACACCATCTTGCGCATGAACGCGGCGTCATCGACGACGAGCACGCGAGCCATCAGACTGCAACCTCCGTGGGTGTGGGGGGATCGAGCGGAGTAGGAATAGGGGTCGGGACCGGGGGAGCTGAGCCCTCGGTGTCCGCGCCGATGACCGTCTCGATGCGCACCGCCAGGCCGCCGTCGTCGGTGACGAGCAGGCGGCCGGTGGCAAAGCGCATGCCATCGGCGTAGAGGTCAATCGGCGCCTCGACCGCGCGGTCGAGCTCGACGACCGCGCCGCTGGGCAGCGCGACGATCCGGCCCGAGGGCATCCGCGTGCGGCCGAGCTCGGCCCAGACGCGGACGCTGATGTCGCGCAGCGCGTCGCCGAGCGGAGCGTCGTCGTGGCTCTCGGTCAGGCCGTCGAGCGCACGCGTCATCCGCACGATGAACGCGTTGGGGACCAGCTGCACGAGCAGGCAGGGCACGCCGCAGAAGCTGAAGGTCACCGCCGTGGCGTGGCCGGGGTGCTCCCAGCCGGCGCCGCCGTCGTTGGCGTCGGCGAGCTGGCGGATGTCGGGCGGCGCGATCTCGACCTCTTCGCCGAGCACCTTGCTGGTGGCCACCGCGGCGGCCGACATCATCTGGTTCATCGCCTCGCCGACGGCGGAGAACTCGAGCTCTGAGAGCTCGCCGCCGGCCTCGACCTCGTTGGGGTCGACGCCCATCATCGCCGCCGCCAGGCGCCGGGCGCCCTCGATGCCGATGACCATCACGTTGCCGCCGGTCACGCCGTCGACGTAGGAGACGTCGGCGCCAATCGCGGGGAAGATCGCGTCGGCAAACGGCGACTGGTCCGGCGGGATGACCTCGACGGTCCCGAGCGTCACGCCGTCGGGTGCGAACATCTGCAGCACGCCCTGGACGGCCTCGGCGGTCGAGGCGCCGAGACGCAGGAGGGCCTGTTCGGCGTTCATGGGGTCTCCTCTACGGGACCGGTGATCTGGACGGCGCGGTACTTGCCGCTGCGACCGCCGCGCGCGTGGTGCACGGGCGTGCGGTCGGCAAAGAGCGTCAGCTCGGTGTCGGCGTCAGCATCAAGGCGGATGACATCGCCCGGCGCCAGCGCGAGGATCTCGGCGAGCGTCAATTGGGTGTCGGCGACCTCGGCGCGCAGCGAGACCTCGACGTGGCTGAGGCCCGCGTTGACGGCCGCGGCGACGGCGGGGTCACGCGTCTTTGACTCCTCGTCGTGGCGGGAGAACGCCGAGGCGACCGGCGCAATCGCCGCGTAGGGGATCAACAACGCCATCGTCGACGACAGGCCGTCGAGGCGCGCCTCGAGGGTCAGCACGAGCGTGGGCTCCGAGCCCGAGGCGACCTGGATCGTCTCGGCCTGCGTGTCGACCTCGGCGATCTCGAGCGTCATCTCGGAGACCTCGAACCAGACCGAGGAGAGCGCCTCAACGATCGTGCCGAACATCCGCTGGACGACCATCAGGTCGATGTCGGTCAGCTCGCGGTCGCGCGATGCGGTCTCGGGGCGCCCGCCGAGCATCCGCTCCAGGGCGACCAGGACGACCGGCAGCTCGGCGCTGAGCAGCATCCGCCCTTCGTGCGGCGCCGTGTCGATCTGGATGTGGACCGAGTGGTCGGGAAGCTGGGCGAACGCGTTGGTCCAGGTGAACTGCCCGACGTCGATGACCTCGAGCTCGATCGAGGTGCGGTGCTCGGCAACCAGACGCGTCGCGGAGCGCTCGATGAAGGTCTCCATGGCGCGGCGGATCCGCCGCTCCTGGTCGGTGGTGAACTTCGTCGGCCGGGTGAAGTCGACCGTGCGCAGCCAGCGGGCGCGGCGGCCCGGGCTGCTGTCGGCGTCGACCGGCAGGTTGCCCTCGCTGGCGCGCTCGAAGAGCTTCTCGATCTCGTTGGCGTCCAAGAACCCACTCATGCGAATACGGCCTTTGCTTCGGTTCCGGCCCGGCCGCCGAGCAGCTGCTCTTCGCGGCCGCCGGCTTCACGGACGGTGATGGCGATGTCGGTGCCGACGTGGATGCGCAGCGTGCGGCCCTTGTTGCCGCCGGTCTGCGTGGCACGAATCGGGATGCGGGCGGCCTCGACCAGGCCGGTCACGGCGGCGATGTTGCGTTGCCCGATCTCCTGGCCGCTGCCGCCGCCGAACTGGAACATCGCAGCGCCGCCGACAAGCACCGCCTCCAGGCGGGTGCGCCGCGCGCCGGTGGCGAGCATGAGCTCCAGCAGCGATGGGACGGCCAGGTCGGCGTACTTGTGCGGTAGCGGCGGATCGGGCTGCGTCGCCGCAGGCAGCATCACGTGCGCCAGCGCGACGATGGCGCGGGCGCGATCGATCAGCGCCAGCCCGATGCACGAGCCCAGCCCGATGCACGCCAGGGTGTCACCCGGCGTCGTGGAGACAAATGCCTCGCCCATGTGGACGACGGTCTCCATCTACAGGCCCAGCCGCTCCAGAAGCTGCTTGATGCCGCCGTGGTCGGGCAGCAGCAGGAAGGACAACGAGCACTGCTCGTCTTCGACCATGAGGTTGGAGTCGAGGATCAGCGCCTCGTCGATGTCGTCACCGCGACCGAGCAGGACCGAGGAGATGATCGCGCCCAGCATGTCTTCGACGACCTGCGGCGGCGCGGGCTCCATCACCATGCCGACCATCTGGGCGAGCACGTTGATGTAGTTGGTCCCGAGGATGTTGCCGACCTCGCCGAGCATCGAGCGGCCGTCCGGCGTCGAGGGCTCCAGGCCGTAGATGTGGCACAACGTGCGGGCGTCGGGGTCGGGGAAGAGCAGCAGGACGATCGCCTCAAAGTCCCCGACGACCGGCACGACGACGCCATGGCGCAGATCCTCGGGCGCGCCAGCGATCGCCACGGCCTCGGCCAGCGGCAGCGCTGCCGCGGTGGGCACCGAGATGTCGACGACCTTGCCGAGCATCGAGCTCAGCGCCGTGCCGGCGTTGCCGGAGCCGATGTTGGCGAGCTCGCGCAGGGCGTCGAGCTGCATGTCGGTGAATGCGTTCATGGCTTCCCTACAGATCGTCAGACAGCCGCACCGAGCGCAGCGACGCGCTCAGACACGGACAACGCCGGGTGGGTGTTCAGGGTCAATGCGTCACAGTCGGCCAACAGCACGATGTCGCCGTTGGAGAGCACGGCCGCGCCGGAGACCGCGGCCTCCTGGCCGACGTTCGCCGGCAGCGGGCGGGTGACCAGCTCGCGCTGGCCGATGAGCTTGGAGACCGAGAGGGCCACAGCGCCCTCCTGGCCGCGCACGATCACCACGTGGGTGTCGGGTCCCTCAGCGTCCGCGACACTGCCGCCGAAGACGTCGACCGCCCGGCGCAGCGGCAGCGCCTCGTCGGCCAGAACGAGCATCTTGGATCCCGCCACCGAGCGGATCGGGTGGTCCTCGAGGCGCATCGTGCGCTCGACGCGCGCCAGCGGGATGCCGAACGGCTGGCCGCCGGCCTCGACGACCAAGGCGGACATGATCGCCAGCGTGAGCGGCAGGCGGATCTCGTTGATGGTGCCCTCGCCCTGGACCGAGGTGACCGTCACCTCCCCGCCGAGCTCGCGGATCTTCTCGCGCACGGCGTCCATCCCGACGCCGCGTCCGGACAGGTCGCCGACCTCGGCAGCGGTGGAGAAGCCGGGCGTGAAGAGCAGCTCGACGGCCGCGCGCATGTCGATCAGCGGGACCTGCTCGCGCGCGATCAGCCCACGCGTTGTGGCCACCGCGGCGACCTTCTTGGGGTCGATGCCGCGGCCGTCGTCGGAGACCGTGATCGCGATCGAGCCGCCCGCGTGCCGTGCGGCGATCGTCACCTTGCCGGTCGGCGGCTTGCCGGCCGCGATGCGGTCGGCCGGCGACTCGAGGCCGTGGTCGAGCGCGTTGCGGATCAAGTGCACGAGCGGGTCGCCGATCGCGTCGACGACCGTGCGGTCGAGCTCGGTCTCCTTGCCGACGATGTCGAGTTCCACCTGCTTGCCCAGGCGGGTGGCGACGTCGCGGACCAGCCGCGGGAAGCGCATGAAGACGGCCTCGATCGGGATCATGCGGATCTGCATGACCATGGCCTGCAGGGCGTGCGAGGAGCGCGTGAGCTCCTGCATCGCCTGGCCGAGGCCGGGCACGTGGGCCTCGGCCGACAGCGCCTCGACGTGGGTGCGCTGCACGACCAGCTCGCCCATCAGGTGCATGAGCTGGTCCAGGCGCTCGGCATCGACGCGGACGGTCTGGTGCTGGGCGCTCTTCTTGGCGGGGGCGGCCGTGCCGGCCGTCGGGGCGGCGGGCAGCGGCACGTTGTCTTCGTCGACCGCAGCCAGCGGCGCGGGCTCCTCGACGGGCTCGGCCGTGGCCTCGGCGACGCGGGCGTCGCCGACATCGGGAACGGCGCGCACCGCCGCGGCGACGACGTCGACCTCGTGGGCGGTCGCCAGCAGGATCTCGATGATGCGCCCGGTGAAGCTGTCAACGTCGGCTTCGGCCGGGGTCGAGCGCAGCACCTCGCCGTGCTCGGCGGCGGCGGCCAGCACCTGGAAGGCGCGGACGGCCGGCATCTGCGCGTCGGGCGTCAGCGCGGCGTGGATCTCCAGGACGGTGTGCCCGCCGCCGACCGGGGCGAGCTTGGCCGGCGGGGTGAGGGTCTCGGGCTCGGATTCCTCGGTCGCTTCGCGATCATCGCGGCCACGGACGAGACCGCCGAGCCGCTCGACGAGCGCCGCCGGATCGAAGCTCTCGGCGCCGTCGGTGTCGATCGCGTCGACCGCGCCCGAGAGCGCGTCGAGGCAGGCGAGCAGGACATCGACGACCTCACCGGTCAGGCCCGTGTCGCGCTGACGGAGGAGCTCGAAGACATCCTCCATCTTGTGCGTCAGGGTCGCCATCCCTTCGAAGCCCATGGTCGCGGCCATGCCCTTCAAGGAGTGAGCGATGCGGAAGATCGCGTCGACGGTCTCGCGATCGTCGGGCGTCTCCTCGAGGGCCACGACGGCGAGGTTGAGCTCTTGGAGGTTCTCCCGGCACTCGGCCAGGAACATCGGAAGGTACTCGGAGGTGTCCATCAGAGCTTCCGGTAGACGAAGGGGGACTCGGGCGCGAGGCCATGCCGGGACGGATCCGAGACGCGCTCGGTGGCCCCGACGACCAGGCGACCGCCGGCACGGAGGCTCGCGGCGAGCCGGCCGTGGAGGGCGTCGCGCACGTCCTCGTTGAAGTAGATGACGGTGTTGCGGCAGAGCACGAGATCGAAGGACTCGGCCCGCGGCTCGGTGCGCAGCAGGTCGCCTTGCTCGAAGCGCACGAGCCGCTTGAGCTCGTCGGAGGCATGCCACTTGCCGTCGTCGGCCAGCTCGAAGTGGCCGGCGAGCGTGGCGGTCGGCGCGTCGCGCGCGTCCTGGGCCGAGAAGACGCCGGCGCGGGCGCGCTGCACCATCCGGGCATCGATGTCGGTCCCGAGGATCGTGACCACGGCGCGCGGGATGGCGCGGCGCGCGATCGCGGCCAAGGTGTAGGCCTCGGCGCCGTAGGAGCAGCCGGCCGACCACGCACGGACACGGTCGCCGACGACGGCCGTCGCGAAGAGGTCGGGAAGGATCTGCTGCTCGAGCGTCTCCCACTGCTCCGGGTTGCGCCAGAGCTGCGAGACGTTGATCGTGACGCGGTCGAGGAACTTCTCGAGCTCGTCCTTGTCGATACGCAGCGTGGCGGCGTAGGCGATGAGGTCCTCGCCGCCGCGCGTTGCGACGAACGAGCGGATCCGCCGCTCCATCTGGCCGCGCTTGTACTGCAACAGGTCGATGCCGCAGACGCGGCGCAGCGCGCTGCAGAACGTCACGTACTCGTCGCCGGCGTCGCGCCGTGTGACGACGCTGGTGGTCGCGGGGCTCATCCGGCCATCTCCGCGGTGATGGCTTCCGCCAGCTCTTCGAGTCCGACGACGACGTCGGCCAGCTGGGCCTCGACGATCGCGCGCGGCATGCCGTAGACGGTGCAGCTGGACTCGGCCTCGGCCAGGATCCGGCCGCCGCGGGCTCGCACTTCACGAGCGCCGTCAAGGCCGTCCTTGCCCATGCCGGTCATGACGACCAGCACCAAGCGCTCGCCGTAGAGCCTGGCGGCATCGATGATCGTGAGGTCGGCACGCGGGCGCAGGCCGCCGATGGCCGCATCATCGGTAAGCCGCGCGACACCGTCGTCGTCCAGGCGCAGGTGGCTGCCGCCCGCGGCGAGCAGCAGCGTGTCGGGCGCCAGCGCCTCGCCGCCGGCGGCCTCGACGACGGTCAGCTTGGAGCTGCGGTCCAGCCGCTCGGCCAGCGAGGCGGTAAAGCCCGCCGGCATGTGCTGGATGATCATCCCGCCGGCGCCCAGCGGCGACGGCAGCGCCGGGATCAGCCGCGCCAGGGCCCGCGGGCCACCGGTCGAGGTGGCGATCAGCACGACCTTCTTGTCGGCGGTCGGCAGGCGGCGCGCCCGCAGGCGCGAGACGGCCGGTGCGCGGGAGAGTGGGATGCGGCGGGGCGCGGCGGAGGCGGCAGCAGCGGTGACCTTCTCGCGCAGCGCGGCGACGAACTGCTCCAGCGGCTCGCCGAAGACGGGCTTGGCGACCAGGTCGAAGGCGCCCTCGGCGAGCGCGTCGACGGCACGGGCGCCGTGGGCCGGCGAGAACGCCGAGACGACCACGACCGGCAAGGAGGAACGCTCGCCGCGCAGGGCGCGCAGCACGCCGATCCCGTCCATGCCGGGCATGGCGAGGTCGAGCGTCATGGCGTCGGGCCGCAGCTCGCGGTAGAGCGCCAGCGCCTCGTCGCCGTCGGCGGCCTCCCCCACGACGTCGAACCCCGCGTCGCGCAGCGCCTGCGTGAGCAGGCGACGCATGAACGTGGAGTCGTCGGCGACGAGGATCCGGGACGGCTTGACGGTGCGGGCGGCGGCGAGCACGGGAGGGATTCGCGATCTCCGACCTAGGCGGCGGCGCGCAGCTGCTCGTCGGCGTCCTCGGAAGCGTCAACGGGTGCGGCTGCGGCTGCGGCGCCGACGATCCCCTCGGGATCGAGGAGCACGACGAGGCGGTCGCCGATCTTGGCGATGCCGTCGATGGGGTGGGTGGGACCGATTCCGATGGTCGGCGCCTCGCCGATCTGCTCGGCGTCGATGGTGATGACCTCCTCGACGTCGTCGACGATGACGCCGGCCATGTCCTGCGCCGTCTCGACGATGACGATCTTGGCCTCGCTGACGTCGGCGTGCTCGACGCCGAGGCGCGTCGCGAGGTCATAGACCGGAAGGATCTTGCCCCGCAGCGAGATCACGCCGCGGACGCTGGGGTCCGACGAGGCCACCGAGCGCGGCTCGGTGTAGCGGATGATCTCGTGAACCTGCGTGATCGGCAGCGCGTACTCCTCCTCCCCGAGGGAGAAGACGACGAGCTGCCGCTGGAGGGGCTCTTCAGGCATGCGTACTCCAATTGGAAGAACGGTCTTTCCCGGTGATCGACCGGGCACAGGGCCCCTTGAGGCCAGGCTGGGCGCGCGATTTAGCGCGAGAGGCGCAACGATTGGGTCAGCACGTCGATGCGCCACGCGCGGATCTTCGCGATGACCTCGTCGACCGACTCGCAGACGGCGATCCGCTGCCCGGTCGTCAACGTGACGTGGCAGTCGGGAGAGGCGTCGACGCGCTCGATCAGATCGCAGTTGAGGTGAAACGGCTCCCGTCCGTGCGAGAGCTTGTGCAGCTCGATCATGGGTGCTCCTGGGGGCTTGAATCAGCTGAGTCACGTCACGCCCGCCCGAGCGAACGCCCTCCGCGTTCGCGCGGGCGGCCGCGCCGTGACTCAGCCGTGGGTTTCCGGCTAGCGCTTGAGGCTGACCAGGTCCTGCAGCATCTCGTCGGCCGTGGAGATGACCTTCGAGTTGGCCTGGAAGCCGCGCTGGGCGACGATCATGTTGGTGAACTCCGACGCCAGGTCGACGTTGGACATCTCCAGCGTGCCGCCGATCGTCTGACCGAAGGTCGTGCCGTCGGGCGTGCCGACCTGCTCGGGGCCGGCGGACGGGTGCGCCGCCCAGCGGTTACCCGAGAGACGCAGCAGGCCCTCGTCGTTGGGGAACTTCGCCAGGCTGATCGTGCCGGCCGTCGTGCGCGCGCCGCCACCGGACGGGACGTAGCTGACGTCGCCGTTGGTGCCGACGGCCACGCCGGAGGCGCCGTCCGGGATCTGGATGAACGTGTCGGAGGCCGGCGTCGTGGTCGCGTCGCGACCCATGACGTAGTAGCCCTCCGCGGTGGTCAGGTAGCCCTGGTCGTTGCGGATGAAGTTGCCCGCGCGGGTGTAGTTCATCTCGGTCGGCATCGTGGCCGGCGTCGTCGACGGGTCGCCGATGCCGACGCGGAAGAAGCCGTCGCCCTGGATCGCGACGTCCAGCGGGGTGCCGGTGTTCTGCATCGAGCCGTCGCTCATGACCGCGTCGATCGAGCCGAGCTGCACGCCGAGGCCGACCTGGGCCGAGTTCGTGCCGCCCGTGTTGGGACCCTCGGCGGAGCCGCCGTACAGCGTCTGCTGCAGCTGGTCCTTGAAGGTCACGCGTGAGGCTTTATAGCCCACGGTGTTGACGTTGGCCAGGTTGTTGGACACGACGTCCAGCATCGTCTGGTGGGTGCGCAGGCCGGAGATGGCCGAGTACATGCCGCGGATCATTGGGAGGCTCCTGTGGGGTCCTCCGGCTTCCCCATTGGGGTCCAGCCGGTGTTGGTGTTGGCGTTCTTGCCTGAGCCGTCGGTCGCGCTAGGCGATGACGGCGCTGTCGATGTTCGTGAACACGTGGTCCTTCATCTGGTCGCGTCCGACGGCCGTGACGACCGTGCGGTTGGAGACCGAGACCACGAATGCCGTGTCGTCCACGAGGACCACCGCGTCGCGGGCACCCTTGCCCGCGGCACGATCGACCCCATCCTGAAGACGCTGCATCACCGTCTGGTCGACGGGGAGGTTGCGGCGCTCCAGGCGCTGGACGGCGTGCTTGCTGAACGTGACGGGCTTCGTGCCCGCCGTGTCCCTGAGAACGTCCGCGAACGCCGGTCCTTGAGGCGTCTGGACGGATGGCCGGACCGGCTGCGTCCGCACATCGACCTTCGCCGGCGCAGAAACGCCGGGCGGGACGAGTGCTGGGTTGAACGTGCCGCTCATCGGATTACTTGACGTTGTTGATGAGGTCGGGGTCGATGCCGGCGTTCCCGGCGACCGTCAGCGACGGACCCTTGGTGGCCGACAGCTGGACGCTGTCCACCACACCGGTGACGGGCAGCCCGTCCTTGCCGGGGTAGGTGACCGTCTTGCCGATCAGCTGCGTGGCGTTGGCGTCCTTCTGCCGCGACAG
Organism: uncultured Conexibacteraceae bacterium; assembly: GCA_963836485.1. Lineage (GTDB taxonomy): Bacteria > Actinomycetota > Thermoleophilia > Solirubrobacterales > Solirubrobacteraceae > Baekduia. The sequence goes on from CAWIJS010000008.1 coordinate 751,751, forward strand.
CGCCGCCGTGGAGGCCGATGCCAGGTTGGTCAGCTGCTCGACCGTGGTCATCTGCGAGATCGTCTGGAAGTACTGGTTGGGGTCCTGCCCCGAGGTCGGGTCCTGGTTCTTCATCTGCTCGGTGAGCATCTTCAGGAACCCGTCCTTGTCCAGCGACGAGCTGACCGTCTTGTCAGCCATGTTGTACGCCGGATTGGTGTAGGTGTTGGTGATGCCGTCGGTACTCGACATGAGGATCCGTCCTCTCGGTCCTGCGGGTCAGGCCTGGACGTCGACGAGCGCGCCTGCGGGCGTCGACGGGGCGTGGGTGATGGTCAGGGTGTCTTCGGCGACGATGTCGTCGTCGGTCAGCCGGTGCGAGGAGGCGGCGCCCTGGCGGCCGGAGTTGGCCTCCCGCGCGTCGCCCTGGTTGGCGAAGCCGTGCTGGCCGGCGCCGAGCTGGAGGTCGAGGCTGTGCAGCTGCACGCCCTTGTCCTCGAGCGTGCGGCGCAGCTCGTTGCCCGCCTGCTGGAGCGCGTCGTGGCCGACCTGCTCGTGGGCGGCGATCGTCGCCACCAGCCCGTTGCGCGTGGTGCGCAGGTGGACGTCGACCTGGCCGAGCTCGGCCGGGCGCAGCTGAAGCGTCGCCCGCGCGTTGCCGGCGCGGGTGGTGGCGATCCGGACCAGCTCCTGGACGCGCTCGGCGGTCTGCAGGACGGCGGCGCGGGTAAGTTGGGGCGCCCCGCTTGCGACCGGAACGGCCGTTTGCGGTGTCGCGGTGGGCTGGGCCTGCGTTGAGACCGCCGGCGTCGGCGCGGTCTGCGCGCTGGGGTCGACCACGGCGGGGGTCGACGCAGCGGCGGTCGCCGAGGTAGGCGCGGCTGCGGCCTCGGTGGTCGGTGGCAGCGTCGGGGCCGGAGGCAGATCGCCCTTGGGGTGATCGCCGTTCTTGAAGTCCTTGGTGTGGCCGCCCTTGGCGTCGGCCTTGGTGTTCAACAACTCGGCGGGGATCTGGAGCTTGCCGGCAGGCGCACCGTTGGCGGGAGCGGCGGTGCCGTCGGCCGGCGGTGCGCCGTTCGCTGAGCCGGGCTGCGCGGCGAGCCCCTCGGCGGCATCCTGCACGGCCGTGGCCGGTGGCGCGGCCGCGCCGGTCGTCACCGTGGCCGTCGCAGCAGCAGCCGCAGCACCGGCGGTCTGCGCGGCAGCCGCAACAGCGCCGGCGGCCTCGGGAGCAGGTGTCGCTGGCGTCGCCGCGGCCGGTGCGACGTCGCCACTCTGCGGCGAGGTCTGGCCCTGCGTGTCGCGCGTCGCGTCTGCGGGCTTCTGGCCCTGTGCGTCGGCCGCGCGCTTGGGCTGCGCCGGCTGAGCAGCAGCCGCGGCCTGCCCGTCGGGCGCGCCGGAAGACTTGTTGTCGTCCTTGCCCGCAGCAGCGTCGCGACGTCGCGACTCCGGCTGGGCGGGGCGGTTCTTGGGGCCTTCCGCAGATGCGGTCCGGGCCGAGGTCTGGCTCAGGAGGGCGGCGAAGTCGCCGTCGGCTCCCTTGGGCGGACTCGCGCTTTTCAGCGCTGTGCCCGCCCGCCCTGTCGAGGGCGGGGTGATGGGAAGTGGTGGCATTAGACGGTGCTGTAGTCCAGGGCGCCGGAGGAAGAGGTGTCGTCGGTGCTGCTCAGCAAGCTCGCCGCCGACACGGGCGTGGTGGAGACCGCCCCCGCCCACCCGGCGGAGGTCGTCGCGGCAGATGTCAGCCCGCCCGCTGCGCCCTCGTACTCAGCCGCGTACCCGAGCACCTTCTGCACGTAGTTCTGGGTCTCGGCATACGGCGGCACGCCGCCGTACTTGGCCACCGCTCCCGGTCCCGCGTTGTAGGCGGCCAGCGCCTTGGACGGGTCGCCGCCGAAGCGGTCGAGCTGCTGCTTGAGGTACTTAGCGCCGCCCTCGATGGCCTGGGCGGGGTCGCTGGGGTCGACGCCGAGCGACGACGCCGTGCCCGGCATCAGCTGCGTCAGGCCCTGCGCGCCGGCGCCGGACTGCGCGGAAGCGTTGAAGTTGGACTCCTGGCGGATCAGGCCCTTGAGCAGCGCGGGGTCGATCCCGTACTTGGTGGCCGCCACGGTGATCTGCGCGTCGTACTGCGTGGCTGCACCGCCCCCGAGCGTGGTCGGCGTCGCGGCGGTTCCGGTCGCTGCGCCGGCGCTGGACTGCGCGTCGGCGAGCTGGGAGGCAAAGCTGGTGGACGGCGTCGCCTGACCGGTGACCGCGGCGATCTGCTGCTCGATTGAGGCAATCCTCGCCCCGATGAGTTCGACGCTCATGCCGCGCTCCGCCGCGCGTGGGCGCGCAAGCCCATCTCGTCGAGCTCGGCGTTGGCGATGCGCTCGCCGGCCTGGCGGTGGGCCTCGCGCTGGCGGGTCTCGAGCTTGTCGAGCACCTCGCGGGCGCGGCTGGCGTCCGTCAGCTCGACGCGGCGGCGCTGAAGCTCGTTGTCATAGCTGTTCATCCGCAGCGCGGCGTCGGCGCGATCGTTGCGAAGACGATCGACCCAGGCCTGACGGGAGACCAGCGCAGCGCCAGTCAGCGGACCGAAACCTTGGAGACTGCCCCCACCCACCCCCGACTGGGCATCGCGCAGGCGCTCTTCGGCCGCACGCAGCACCGCCTCGCCGCGCACACGCTCGTTGAGGCTGGCCGCAAAGCGTTCCTTCGCCTGGTCCTCATCATGGGCGCGAATCTCGCGCACACGCTGAAGGCCGAATCGAAAAGGGCGAGACATCTCGTTCTGGTTCGTCGGACGGTTAGCGGGTCTGTTGAGCGTGCTGGACGACTGTCGGACGGGTGCGCTAGACGGCCAGGTTCAGCGGGGGAATGGCCGACGGACCGGTCGGCATGACCGGCTCCAGCGCCACGTCGGCCGCCAGCTGCGGATCGCCCATTCCTGCGGCGATCTCGCCAACCGTGGAGCCAATGACGCCGACGGTGCGCAGCAGCTGATCGTCGGAGTCGGGGCCGGGCACGGCCTCGTCGGGCTTCTGCTTAAGGAAGCCGTCGATCGCGTCCTTCAAGTCAATGGCCTTGTCGGTCAGCGGATCGCTGCCGCGCTCGTAGGCACCGATGGCAATCAGATCACGCTTGTCGCGGTACGCGGCCAGCAGCGAGCGCAACTGTGTCGCGCCCTCCAGCACGTCGGGCGAGCCGATCTCGCGCTCCAGGCGCGACACCGACTGCAGCACGTCGATCGCCGGATAGTGGCCGGCATGCGCGAGCTCGCGCGTCAACACGATGTGGCCGTCGAGGATCGACCGCACGGAGTCGGCGACCGGCTCGTTCATGTCGTCACCGTCGACCAAGACGGTGTACAACGCGGTGATCGAGCCATCCGGGCTGGTGCCCGATCGCTCCAGCAGCTTCGGCAGCAGCGCGAAGACCGACGGCGTGTAGCCGCGCGTCGCGGGCGGCTCGCCGATCGCCAACCCCACCTCGCGCTGGGCCATGGCGAAGCGCGTCACCGAGTCCATCATCAACATGACGTCGGCGCCCTGGTCGCGGAAGTGCTCGGCGATCGTCGTGGCGGCCAGCGCCGCCTTGATGCGCACGAGCGCCGGCTGATCGGAGGTCGCGACGACGACCACCGAGCGGCCGATCGCCGGCCCGAGGTCGCGGTCGATGAACTCCTTGACCTCGCGACCACGCTCGCCGACCAGGCAGATGACGTTGATGTCGGCCGACGTCGACCGGGCGATCATGCCCAGCAGTGACGACTTACCGACACCGGAGCCGGCAAAAATACCCAGGCGCTGGCCGCGGCCACAGGGCACGAGCGAGTCGAGCGCACGCACGCCGAGCGTGACGCGGTCGGTGATCCGCGGGCGCTCCAGCGGCGACGGAGGCGAGCCGACGATCGGGCGCTGGGTCAGCGCCTCCAGCGACGGGCCACCGTCGATCGGGTTGCCCAGGCCGTCGATGACGCGCCCCAGCAGCTCGGAGCCGATCGCGACCGACACCTTGCGCCCGGTGGCGGTGACGATGTCGCCGGGCCCGATGCCCTGCATCTCGCCGAGCGGCATCAGCAGCGTACGGCCGGAGCGAAAGCCCACGACCTCGGCGCCGATCGTCGTCCAGCCGCCGGTGGCGGCGTCGCGGCCCGTGCGGACCTCGCAGACCTCGCCGACCTCGGCTTCCAGGCCGGTCGCCTCGACGATCAGCCCGATCAAGTCCATGACGCGGCCGTGGCGGCGATGGAGGTCGGCGCGCGAGACCGCGCGCCCGAAATCCGAGATCCGCTCGAGCACGGCCGCTTCCGGCGCGATGATCGCGCCGCCCTGCTCCAGGACGAGCTCGGCCATCAGGCCCGAAGCTCTTCCTGCAGCGTCTCGCGCGCCCGCGCGAGCTTGGTCGCCAGCGTCGCGTCGACCTCGCCCTCGACCGTGCGGACGACCGCACCACCACGCGCCACCCGGCGCTCGGCCTGGACGTCGCAGTGCTCGATGCCACCAAGTTCGGCCATCAGCGCGTCCGACGCGCCGCGGACAAGATCGAGATCCTCGGGGTTGACGAGAATCGTGACGCGGTCGCGCTCGACCAGCCGGCGCAGCGCGCCACGGACGACGTCGACGACGGCCTCGGGCCGGACCTCGACGGCGGCGCCAAGCGCCTGCTCGGCGATCCGCAGCCCCAGCTCGACGGCCGCGGCCTCGACCGCGGTCGACACCCGCTCACGCTCGGTGACGATCTCCGCGACGGCGGCCTGCAGCGCAGCGATGCCCGCGGCCATCTGGTCCTGCGCCTCGGCCATGCCGGCCTGAAAGCCCGCCGCGTGGCCGGCGTCGCGCGCCGCGCGCGCCTCGGCTTCCAGGTCGATCGCGGGCTCGGCTGAGGCCGGCGCCGCGTAGGCGCGCAGCCCCGGCGGAGCCTCCAGGGTGGGAAGCTCGAAGGCCTCCATCAGATGATGTCGTCCTCGGAGGCTTCGCCGTCCTCGCCGCCACGACCGAGCGTGATGGCACCGGCATCTTCGAGACGGCGGATCGCGCCGACGATGCGGCTCTGGGCTTCCTCGACGACCGACCGGCGCTGCGGCTGCGCGGTGTCCAGGTCCTCCTGGAGCATCTCGGCGCCGCGCGTGGACATGTTGCGAAAGATGGTGTCCTTGACTTCTTCGGTGACGCCGCGCAGCGCCAGCCCGAGGTCCTTCTGGTCGACCTCGCGCAGCAGCAGCTGGATGTCGCGGTCGGTGAGGACCACGATGTCGTCGAAGGTGAAGAGCTTCTGGCGGATCTCGTCGGCGAGCTCGCCGTCGGTTTCGGCGATCGCCTCGAGCACCGTGCGCTCGGTGGAGCGCCCCGCGCGGTTGAGCAGCTCGGCAAGCGAGTCGACGCCGCCGGCCTGGGAGAACTCCTGGGTCAGGACGTTGGAGAGCTTGAGCCGCAGCCCACGCTCGACGTCCTCAACAACACCCGGGTTGGTGTCTTCCATCGTCGCGATGCGCATCGCGACGTTGGCCTGGGTCTCGGGCGGCAGCGCGCCGAGCACGCTGGCGCCCAGCGTCGTGTGCAGCGAGGCGACGACCAAGGCGATCGTCTGCGGGGCCTCGTCGGCCAGGAAGGTCGCGATCTGCTCCGGCGGGGTGCGGCGCAGAAAGTCAAACGGGCGCAGCTCAGCCGTCGAGGTGATCTGGCCGAGGATCTCCTCGGCGCGCTGCGGGCCGAGCAGGTGCTCAAGGACCTCACGCGCGAACTCCGGACCGCCGAGCGCGAACTCGTTGGTGCCGTCGAAGCGCTCGGCAAGCTCCTGGACGACCGCGTCGGCCGTCTCGGCCTTGACGCGCCAGAGCGACGCCATCTCTGACGACAGCGCCTCGATCTCGCGCTCGCTGAGGAACTTCAGCACCTCGGCGGCGCGGGCGCTGCCGATCGTGATGAGGAAGACCGCGGCCTTCTGGCGACCGGTCAGGCCCGCCGAGCCGGTGCGGGCGACCACGCTCACTTGCTGTCCTCGGTAATCCACGAGCGCAGGTGCGCGGCGACACGCTCGGGCTCACCCTGGATGATCGTGTCGAGCTGCTGGCGCCGCGGGTCGGCGTTGGCGATCGACACGTCGGTGGCGACCCCGCCGCTGCCGGAGAGGTCGGGCATCGGCATGAGCTCCTTGGGCTGTGCGGCCTCCAGGGTCCGCAGCCAGGACGGCTCGTCGATGAGCTCGCCGCGCTCGCGCTTGCGCAGGTGGCGCGTGACGAAGAAGAGGAACAGCAGCGCGCCCAGGCCGATGCCGACGCCCTTGAGGATGCCGGCAAAAGCCGCCGGAATCGGACCCGCCTTGGCGGCCGTGGTCGGCACCTTGGCGAACGCAAGACCGGTCGTGACGTTCAGCGTGTCCTTGCGCTGGGCGATCTGCAGACCGGCGGCCGAGGCGAGGCTGGCCTTCAGTGCGGTCATCTGCGCGGCCGGCAGGCTGACCGACTTGTCCAACAAGACCGCGACGTCCATGCGGTTGATCCCGCCGGTCGCCTTCTGGGTCTTGGTGATGGTCTTGTCGGCGCCGTTGGTCTTGTCGGTCGTCGTGTTCTTGTAGTTGTTGGTGCCGCTGCCGCCCGTGGCGTTGGCCGCGTAGCTGGGCAGGTTGCTGGCCGTGCCGGAGGTGCCGCCCGACGTGCTGCCGGTGCCCTTCAGCGACTCGGTGGTCGTCTTCTCGGCGAGCGGGACGACCTTGCCCGTGTAGGTCAGCGCCTGCTGATCGATCTTGTCGACGTTGAGGTCTGAGTGGACGACGACCTGGGCCTTGTCCTGGCCGAGCGTGCGGTCCAGCAGCGCCTGCAGGCTGGCTTCGGTCGAGGCGTTGTACTTGGCCTCGGCCGCGGTCTTGCTCGGCAGGCCGTCGGCGCCGCCGTCACCGCTCGCGCCGCCGCCCGAGGGCCACAGCATCGCGCCCGAGCCGTCGGTGATCGTCACCGAGCTGGCCTTGAGGTTGGGGACCGAGGCCGCCACGAGGTTGGCGATGCCCTTGACCGAGGCGGGGTCCATTCCGCTGGCGTCCTGGGGCAGCAGCACGGCCGCGGTCGCGGGCTGCGACTCATCGGCAAAGAGGTTGTCCTGGCCCAGCGTGAGGTGGACCTGCGCGCCGCCGGCGCCGTCGATCTGGCCGATCGTGTTAGCGATCGTGCCCTCCAGCCCACGCTGGTAGGCGATCTGCTGCTGCTGGCTGGAGGCGCCCAGCTTCTGCTTGTCGAGGATCTCGAAGCCCGGCTGCGTGGTGCCGCTGTTGAGGCCCTTGGCCGCCAGCGCGACGTTGGCCGCGGTCTCCTTGCCCTTCTGCACGCCGACCGCCGTGCCGCCGTTTTGCAGCTCGAAGGGGACGCCCGCCGCGGTCAGCGCGGTGGTGATCTGCGCGGTCTTGGCGGGATCGACGCCGGTCATCACCGTCGTGTAGGACGGCGCGCCGGCCATCTTGACGATGAAGAGCGCGGCGGCGAGGAAGCCGAGGGCGCAGGCGGCAAGCGTGATCTTGCCGCGCGTGGACATGGAGTTGAAGAGAGCCATTGGAGGGAGGGGCTCCGGGTCGGAGGGTGAGGCCTAAACCTGGGTGTGGAAGAGATCCTGGAGGGCTTCGACGCCCTTGGTGCGGAGCTGCGAGGCCAGCTGCATCGACAGCTGCGCGCGCTCGACGGAGACGATCGCCTGCGTCGGGTCGGTCGCCGTGCCGTCGGCCAGCGACCGGGAGGCGTCGGCCGCGCTGTTCTGGGTCTTCTCCAGCGCGCTGAGCTGATCGCCCAGCGCAGAGGCGAAGGAACCTGTCCCCGACGAAGCAGCGCCTGTCGTCGGCGTGCCGTCCAGCGCGCCGATGCTCCAGTCGCCGCCGGGTTGGGTGGGTCCGATTCCGCCAACGCCTGAGATGCCGCCCATGGAGGGGATGGTCGGCATCAGCGCAGGAGGTCCAGCGTCTTGGAGAACATCTGCTTAGCCGTCTGCATCGCCGTGACGTTGGCCTCGTAGGCCCGCGACGAGGAGATCAAGTCGGTCATCTCGGTGACGGTGTTGACGTTGGGCATCGTCACGTAGCCGTCCTTGTCAGCGTCCGGGTGGCCGGGGTCATAGATGCGCTTGAGCGCCGAGGAGTCCTCGACGATCCCGGAGACCTTCACACCGTTAACGCTCTTGGCGCCACCGGCGCCCTGCATCGAGGAGAGCATCGAGGCGAACGAGGTGCCCGTGCTGCCGCTCTCTTGGAGGACGACCTCCTTGCGGCGGTAAGGCTGCCCATCGGCGCCCTTGGTCGTCTCGGCGTTGGCGAGGTTCTCGGAGGTGACGTCCATCCGCAGGCGCTCGGCCGAGAGGCCCGAGCCGGAGGCGTCGATCGCGTCAAAGAGGCCCATCAGCCGACGCCGATCGCGGAGCGCAGGATGGCGACGCGGGTCTTCATGACCGTCGAGACGGCCTCGTACTGGAGGCCGTTCTTGGACTGAGCCGCGGCCTCGGTGTCGATGTCGACCGAGCTGCCGTCGGCGCGCATGACCGCGCTCTGGTCGGTCTGGACGGTCGGGTCGACCGACTCCACCTTGCTCGTCCCCTGATCCCAGGCCGCGTGCAGGGCCGACGCGAAGTCGACGTCCTGGCGGCGGTAGCCGGGGGTGTTGACGTTCGCGAGGTTCTGCGCGATCGCCTGCTGGCGCAGCGAGGAGCCCGAGAGGGCGCGCTCGAGGCCGATTTGGGTGGTGTCGAAGAGATCCATAGGACGTGCGAAAAGTTCAACGCGCCCGTCCTTGGGCTCTGAGAAAGGTCGCCGGCCTTGGCCACCCACTCACGGTTTTCGGCCGAACCGACGGGCGCTTGAGGGCCTCGTCCAGAATGCGTCCAGGTCAGGACGCGCGTGCTTCAGCCGACGTGGTCGTAGGCGCCGAGCGGTGCCTGCGTACCGGTGCCGGCCGCGTAGCCGGCGACAGCCGTGCGAGAGGTGCCCAGACGGCGCAGCTCGGAGCCCGTCTCGGCGATGCCCTGGCGCAGGGCGGCGGCGCTGAGCGCCTGCAGTCGCGCGGCCTCGCGCAGGTCGTTCATCGCCTCGGCCGGTGCACTGGCGGGCAGCGCGGCCAGCACGCGCTCGCGGCGCGCGTTGAGGTCGGCGAGGTCCTCCCAGCGGCCATCGGTCACCAGGGCGTGCTCCTCGCGGCCCAGCGTGACGAGCGCGCTGAAGAGATGTGCGCTCATGCAGAGGCGGGTGCGGTCGCAGCGGCCTGCTCGGCCAGCCGGGCCCACGCCTCGCGCAGGTTGACCAGCAGCGCGATGACCTGGCCGATCTTCTCGGCGTTGCGCTGCACGCGCGACTCGATGAGCGTCTTCTTGCAGAAGATGTAGATGGCCTGAAGGCGCTCGGCGATCTCGCCAGTGTCCATGTTCAGCGTGGCCAGCAGCTCGTCGAGGATGGCCTCGCCGCGGCTGAGCTTCTCGAAGCTGTGCAGCCAGGCACCCTCGCTCATGGCGACCTCGGCCTGGCGCAGGAAGCGCACGGCGCCGTCGTACAACATCACCACGAGCTGCTCTGGCGACGCGGTGAGCACCGCCGAGTCGCGGTAGGCCTGCGGGCTGGCGTAGGGGTTCATGCGATTCGCTTCCGAGGGAGGGGGGACATCTCAGTATTCGCTGTTTTCGTGCAGTACTTGAGGCTAGTTCGACGAATCCGACGAGATCAGGCCCGCGAGGCTGCTGCCAGCCGATTGGCTGGCGTTCAGCGCGGTCTCCATCGCCGTGAACTGCTTCTGCAGGAGGTCCTGCTTGGCGTCCATCCGGGCGTCGAAGTTCGTGAGCTTGGTCGCCAGGTCAGAGAGGTCGGAGGTCGCCGAGAGGATCCGCGACTGCACGAGGCCAGCGCTGCCCTGGTAGTTGGACAGCGCGCTGGCGAACGTCTGGCCGAAGCCCGTCGTGCCGCTCACGCCGCCGAGCAGCGCACGGACCCCGTTGGGGTTGGTGTCCAGCGCCGTGCGCAGCTTGGTCTCGTCGACCGTCAGCAGGCCGTCGATGGAGTCCTGGTTGATCGTCGAGCCGGTGTTGGCCGCGCCCGTCGAGACGCCGAGGTCGGCCATCGACGTCAGGCCCGTCAGCCCGGCGATCGGCGCCGACATCGTCGAGCGGAACTGCGACAGCATCATGTTGAGGCCGGAGTCGCCGAAGAGCGTGCCCGTCTGCACATCGGCCGTCGTGGTGCCGTTGATGACCGGCTTCTCGGTGAGGTCGGCGCGCGCGGTCTTGACGACGTCGTTGTAGGCGGTGACGAACGCCTTGACCTTCGTGACGATCGCGTCCTTGTCGGGCCCGGGGCTCCCGACGGTGACGCCGACGGTCGCGCCGACCGCCGTCTTGCCCTTGAGCGTCAGCTGCAGACCGGGGAGCGCGTCGGTGACCGTGTTGCTCTGGCGCTCGTAGGCGACGTCGTTGACCGTGAACTTGGCGTTCTGGCCGGCGACGCGCTCGGTCTGGGTGCCGACGCCGGCGCCGGTGATCGCAAAGCCGCTCGTGTCCCCGGTCGTCTTGGCGCTCAGCACCAGGCTGCCGTTGACGTTGACCGCGTAGAGCTGGGAGGTGGAGGAGCCGTTGATGGCCGACACCGCGTCGTCGACGGTCGCGCCGGCCTTCAGCGGGACCGACGTGCGGGCCGAGCCGTCGGCGTTGGCGATGTCGAGCGTGCCGTCGGCCGACGGGCTCACGAACGAGAAGGTCTGGCGCTCGGCCGAGGCGAGCTGGTTGACGGCGACGTCGTAGCCGCCGGGAGGCGCGCCGCCGGTACGCGACACCGTGACCTTCGTCGCGTCGCCGGTCTCGACGGTCTGCGTGTCGAGCCAGCTGAGGACCGACTTGAGGTCGTCGTTGGTCGACTTCAGCGTGGTGAGCTTGGTCGAGAGGTCCTGCAGGAGGCTCTGGCGCTTGGTCGTCGCGTCCTGGTCGAGCGTGATCTTGGTCCGCGGCGCCTTCTCGATCGTCATCAACTGCGAGATGATCGACTGGGTATCGATGCCGGAGACGAGGCCGCTGAGCTGGATGCCTGCCATGGGAGTCCTAGGCGGCCGAAGCCGGGTCGGGGTCGCTGCCGAAGATCTCGCCGAGGTCGACGGGGCGCAGTGTGCGCCCGTTGTTGTCGACCAGCGAGGCGACGACGCGATTGGTCAGCCGGTGGGTGTCGAAGCGCACGCTGTGGCCGTGGGCCGAAAGATCGTCGGCGAGCTGCGCGGCCCGGGTGATGTCGTCCCAGACCTCGTCGGGGATGCGATCGGGGCCGGTCATGCGGCGCTTGCGCGCCTCAGCCAGGTCGAACACCTCCGCGAACTCGCCGGTCGCCGGGGCCTTGTCGGCCCGGACCGGCTCCGGGTGCACCCGTGTCGGGCCCCCGGTTCCCTGTGTCGCGTCGATATCCATCCCGATCCTTTCGAAGTCCGCCCGGCTCGTCCGTGAGCCGTGTACTGCCGCTGTCTCTCCGGTCATCGGTGGGCCAGGAAGGCCCTTGAGCAGGGGCCTGGACGATCGAACGAGTGTTGGATCGGGGACGAACGTGTAGGCGTGGGCCGCGGACATCAGGGCTCAAGCGGTAGTCGTGGCCAGCGTTGCTGCTTCGTCGCGCAGGGTCCGGGCGTCGTCGTGGAGTCCCTGGGCCTCGGCCAGCAGCGCCATGCCCAGCAGCGCGCGCTCGTCGGGGGCGCCGAGGCGCTCGACAACGCCGAACCACTCGTTGGCAGCAGACTCCAGGAAGCCACGGCGGTAGTAGACGACGGCCAGCAGCTCGCGCTGCTCGCGCCACGGGAGGTCGAGCAGCTCGACGACACCGGCGAGGCGCTCGAAGCCGTCGAAGTCCTCCAGGCGCGCCAGCGCCTCGAGCATCACGGCGACCAGCGGGGCGGCGGCCGCAGAAACCTTCGCCGGAGCATCGTCTCCCCCACGCCAGGCGGCAAAGACCGCCAGCTGCGCCGGATCCGTGCCGGCCGCAGCGGCGTAGGCGAAGGCCTCGTCGAGCAGCGCCGACTCGGCGCCCGCCGCCGTACGGGCAAAGAGCGCGGTCTGGGCGGCCGCAGGCCCGTGCGGCGCGTCGGCCGGGATGGCCAGCGCGGTGGTGGCGGCAGCCGCCAGGTCGCCGGCCGACAGCTGCGCCTCGGCCAGCGCGACGCGGGCGGCATGGGCGCCGGGCTGGGCCGCCAGGACGGTCTGCAGCTGCGTGGCGGCCTCGTCGACCGCACCGCTCTCATAGAACGGAACCGCGAGCAAGAAGCGCTGGCCGGGCGTGGGCTCGGGCACGAGCGCGTCGATGCGGGCCACGACCTCGGCGGCCGGCACGCCGCTGCGCAGCAACACACGGGCGTAGGGCTCGACGGCGCCAATGAAGGCCGGGAAGTGCTCGAGCACATGGTGCAGCTGGGCCTCGGCGTCGGCCAGGCGGCCAGCGTCGATGAAGGTCTCGGCCAGCAGGTTGCGGGCGTGGAAGGTGCCGGCGCCGACGGTCGCGCTGAAGCGCGCCGGGGCGTCGCCCATCGCGATGCAGCGCTCGAAGTGCACGATCGCGGCGTCGCGATCACCGAGGGCGCGGTAGGCCATGGCCTGTTCGAGCACCAGATCGGTGAAGCCCTCAAGCTCGGCCAGGATCTGGTCGGCCTGGGCGATCGCGTCCTGATGGCGGCCGTTGGCGTTCAGCGCCTTGACCAGCCGCGCGCAGAGCGAGGGGTAGTAGCCGTACTCCAGGCGCTCGGGGTCGCCTGCGACCTTCTCCCAGGCGCGGGAAAGGTGGACCAGCGAGCCGGCGACGTCACCGGCCGCGGCACGCTCGGAGCCAACGTTGAAGTGCAGGAACGGCGTGTCGACGCCCTCGGCGATCTGGCGCTCCAGCAGCTCCAGGTTGCGCCGCGACTTCTCCTTGGCGTCGCGCACGGCGCCGAGGTAGCCGAAGTGCTCGATGCGGACCTGCGTGTAGGCGATGCGCTCGGGCAACGTCGGCAGCTTGTGGGCGAACTGCTCGTGGACGCGTCCCTCGAAGCGGTACTCGGGACGGTTGCGGAAGAGCCGCAGCGCGCTGTGCTGGACGGCCGCGCCGTCCTCGAGGTCGCCGACGTGGTTGGTCTCGGTGAGGAAAATGCCCTCACGCCAGGTGTGGCCGAGCAGCTCGCGCAGGCGCGGGCCCTCGCCCTCGACCAGGACCTCGTCGGCGTCGAGGTAGAAGAGCCAGTCCGAGGTCGCGGCGTCGAGGCCGACGTTGCGGGCCGCGGAGAAGTCGCCATCCCACTCGTGGTGCAGAACCCGTGCGCCGAAGGACTCGGCGATCGCGATCGTCCGGTCCGTCGAGCCGGTGTCGACGACGATCAGGTCGTCGACGAACTCCGCGGCGGCGGCCAGGCAGCGCGGCAGCATCGCCTCCTCGTCCTTGACGATCATGCAGAGGCTGACGGTCTGGCCGCTGGCCGGCACGGCCTTCTGGGCGGCGCGTTGGGCGCGCGGGCCGAGGTCGCGCAGCGCGCGCAGCACCTGCGGCGGCAGGCCCTGAGGCGTGGTGATGCCCTGCTGGCGGCGGCGCTTGCACTCGCCCAGGTTGGAGGCGACATCAGCCAGGTCGGGATCCAGGCGCTGGGCGGCGCGAAAGAGCGCCTCGGCGGCGACGATCGCGCCCAGCTCGTAGAGCAGGACGCCGGCGAAGTTGAGCAGGACCGGCTCGCGCGGGGTGTCCTCCAGGCCCTCGACCGCGGCGATCGCGCCAGCGAGCAGGCGCTCGGCGTTCTGCGCGCCGGTCTGCGCGCGGTTGCGCAGGACGGACTCCAACAGCAGGCGCCGCGCGAGGTAGCGGTCGTGGTGATCGACGAGCTCGGCGGCGGCAGCGACGAGCGCGCGCCAGCCATCGAGGTCGTGCGCGTCCAGCAGGCCTGCCGCGCGGTTGGTGACCTGCGCGACGGCAGCCGCACCGGTGGCCGGGGCAGCGGAGGTCTGGGTGGCCGGTCCGTCGACCGGCGCGACGAGGCGAAGCGCCATGAGGGGTGCTGAGCTCCTTGAGGGAAGGGTCGACGGGGAGGGCCGCCACCCCGATGGTTCGACCGCCGTCGCGTCGGATTGAGCGCTGCATGGTCTGACCGGTCCGCCGCCAGTCCCCTCACGCGTACGCCCGCGCACCCGTCAAGCCCCTTGGTCAACCATGCACAGCTTTGCGCGCGCTCGATGCAGGTTCGACCCTCTCCCTCACCAGTTCTGGGGAGGGGGCGTCTAGCCGCATGTCCAGGGGTCAAGTACCGGTAATCGGGGATGCGGAAGGTTCGGGCCCGCACCGATACCTCCAACGTCCCCCCGCACCAAGGAGCAATGTCGTGAGCCTCGCCACCGCCCAAACCTCAAAGCGCCGCCTTTCCTCTGAGGACACCCTCGCCCTCTGGAAGGAGTACCGCCGCACCAACGACCGCGCTGTCCGTGATCGTCTTGTGCTGACCTTCGCCCCCCTGGTCAAGTACATCGTCTACAAGAAGGTCCGCGAGATGCCGGCCCGCTGTGAGGTCGAAGACTTCATCTCCTGCGGCCTCGAGGCGCTGATCCAGTCGATCGAGCGCTACGACCCGGCCAAGGGCGCCACGCTCGAGCAGTACGCCTGGACCCGCATCCACGGCGCCGTGCTCGACGAGCTCCGCCGCCAGGACTGGGCTCCGCGCTCCGTCCGCCGCTGGGAGCGCGACATCGAGCGCGCCGCAGACGAGTTCACCACGCTGCACGGCCGCCGGCCCACGCAGCCCGAGCTCGCCGAGTCGATGGGCACCACCGTCGCCGAACTGCGCAAGCGCCGCGACGAGGTCACCCAGTCTGACCTCACCTCCTTGAACACGCTCGTCCTCTCCGATGACGAGACGACGATCGAGCGCATCGACACGATCGCCTCGACCGACGCGTCGGCCGACCCGCTGCACCAGGCCGCCAAGGAGCAGGCCAAGGACAAGTTCCGCGAGGCCTTCTCCCGCTTGCCCCAGCGTGAGCGCGAGGTCGCCGTCCTGCTCTACGTCAAGAACATGACGTTGGCCGAGATCGGCGAGATCCTCGGCGTCTCGGAGTCCCGCGTCTGCCAGATCCACGGCCAGCTCAAGAAGACGCTGCGCACGCAGCTCGACGACGACGCGCCGCTCTTCCAGGCCGTCGCGTAAGCAACTCCCCTGCATATCGTCTTGCGGGGGGCCGTCGGACGATAAAAATTGGTCAAGTACATCCCGCTTTTTGCCGATAGGCTCGGGCAGCAGGTAACTGCCCGACAAGGGGGGCGGGATGTCTCGGACATCATCGGCGGGATCTCGGTGGTCGCGACTACGCGGTCGCCGGGCGAAGGCAATCATCGGCGGGGCGGCGCTGGTCGTCGTCGTTGTGCTGGGCCTGTTCGCGGTCCAGCTGAACGCCAGCCAGAGCGGGCTGCGTGACCGTGCGATCTCGCGCTTTCGCGACCGCGCACAGGTCATCTCGGCGCTAACGCAGGCGATCCTCTCCTCCGCCGCAGCGGCGCCGCAGGCCGAGCAGCGCTACGGCGCCCAAACGGTCAGCCCGACCGTTCTGGATCAGGCGACCAAGCAGGGTCACCTCGCATACTCGGTCCTGCTGGACGCGCGCGGGCAGATCATCTCGGCCTCGCGCTCGCTGACGCCCGAGCAGCGCAGCGCGGTCCTCTCCTCCCGCGCGGTCATGGCGGCGCGCACCGGCGCGCCGGTCTCGCTAGGCGATGTCAACGCCGGGGTCATCGACCTCGCCGTCTCGCTCAACACCGACGCCGGCCGACGGGTCATCGTCAGCGGCGCGCCGACCGCGCTCTTCGGCCCGTTTCTCTCCAGCTACCTGCGGCGCGTCCCGACCCGGGGCGGCACCGCGTACGTCCTCGACAGCCGCTCGGCGGTGATCGGTGCGCGCAACGCGGCACAGCCGGTGGGCCGCACCGTCGGCGAGCGCGGCCTGGCCGCCGCGGTCAAGCACGGCGGCGACGGCCCCTACGGACGCGACGGCTACTTCGTGGCCGTCCCGGTACCCGGCAGCAGCTGGCGCGTCGTGATGACCTCCTCGAAGGCCACGCTGTTCAGCGCGAACTCGGGCTCGCGCAAGTGGCTGCCGTGGATCATCTACGCCGCGCTCGGCCTCACCGCGCTGGCCTTCTTGGCCCTGCTGCAGCGGGTCATGCTCGCCAACGACCGGCTCGCCGACAGCAATGCCAACCTGCAGAGCACCAACGCGCTGCTGCGCCACGCCGCCGAGCTCTCGCGCTCCAACGCCGAGCTCGAGCAGTTCGCCTCGATCGCTTCCCATGATCTGCAGGAGCCGCTGCGCAAGGTCCAGACCTTCGCGGCGCAGATCACCGCGACCGAGAGCGATCGCCTCAGCGAACAGGGCCAGGACTTCCTGCGCCGCATGAGCGACGCAGCCGGCCGGATGCGCGCGCTGATCGACGACTTGTTGATGTTCTCGCGCGTCTCGACCAAGGCCCGCCCGTTCGCCGAGGTCGACCTCGGCGAGACCATCGGCTCCGTGCTCGCCGACCTCGAGGTCGCCATCGAGGAGAGCGGCGCGCAGGTCACGATCGACCCGCTGCCGACCATCGAGGCCGAGCCGACGCAGATGCGCCAGCTGCTGCAGAACCTGCTCGGCAACGCGCTGAAGTTCCGGCGCGACGGCGTCACCCCGGAGATCACCGTGCACGCCGCCGTCGCCGACGGCATCGCCGAGCTGACGATCTCCGACAACGGCCTCGGCTTCGACGCGCAGTTCGCCACGCGGATCTTCCGCGCCTTCGAGCGGCTGCACGGCGCCAGCGCCTACCCGGGCACCGGGATCGGCCTCGCGCTCTGCCGCAAGATCGTCGAGCGCCACCACGGCACGATCACCGCCGACGGCCGCGAGGGCGAGGGCGCGACGTTCACCGTCCGGCTGCCGCTGCGCCAACCGGCCGTTGCCGAGGAGCCCACTTCGCTGTTCCCCGAGTCCGAGCCCGAGGAGATCCCACATGCACTCGCCTAACTCCCCGCGAGAGCACCGCTCCATCACGATCCTGCTGGCCGACGACGACGAGGACGACCGCGTCCTCACCGCCGACGCCCTGCGGCGCTCGCGGCTGGTCAACGACCTGCGCTTCGTCGTCGACGGCGACGACCTGATGCAGTACCTCCGCGGCACCGGCGTCTACGCGGCCGGCGGGACCGAGGCGCCCCGGCCCGGCCTGATTCTCCTGGACCTCAACATGCCCAAGAAGGACGGGCGCGAGGCGCTGGCCGAGATCAAGAGCGACCCCGAGCTGCGCCGGATCCCGGTCGTCGTCCTGACGACCTCCAAGGCCGAGGAGGACATCTTTCGCACCTACGACCTCGGCGTGAACTCGTTCGTCAGCAAGCCGGTCACCTTCGAGCAGCTCGCCGACGTGATGACGACGCTCGCCTGTTACTGGTTCGACCTCGTCGAACTGCCCCAGGAAGACGCCGATGCCGCGGAGTGAGTCACTGCGGATCCTGCTGGTCGAGGACGACGAGGACGACTTCGTCCTCACGCGCAGCATGCTCCAGGTGCCCGGCACGGCCTGGTTCCAGCTCGAGTGGGAGCAGAGCTACCTGCCCGCGCTGCAGGCGATCCGCGAGGCGCGCCACGACCTCTACCTCGTCGACTACCGCCTCGGCGACCGCACCGGCCTGGACCTCGTGCGCGACGCGTGGGACACCGAGCCGCCGGCGCCGGTGATCGTCCTCACCGGACAGGACGACTACGAGGTCGACGTCCAGGCCTCCGAGCTCGGCGTCACCGACTACCTCGTCAAGGGCACGATCGACGCGCCGAGCCTGGAGCGCACGATCCGCTACGCGGTCCGCCACCACCAAGTGATGGTAGATCTGCGGCGCAGCGAGGAGCGCTACGCGGTCGCCGTCCAGGCCACCAACGACGGGATCTGGGACTGGGACCTGGCCGGCCAGAGCATGCACTTCTCGGATCGCTGGAAGGCGCTGCTCGGCTACGCCGACGCGTTTGCCTCCGACCGGCCTGACGCGTGGTTTGACCTCGTCCACCCCGACGACGTCGGGCGCCTCCGCCGCGAGATCAACCTCCACCTCGCCGGCGAGAGCATGCACTTCGAAAACGAGCATCGCATCCGCCACGCCGACGGCAGCTGGCGCTGGGTGCTCACGCGCGGCCTGACGACGCGCGACACCGACGGGCGCCCGCGGCGCATCACCGGCTCGCTGTCAGACATCACCGACCGGCGCGTGGCCCAAGAGCGGCTGATCCACGATGCGCTGCACGACAGCCTCACCGGGCTGCCCAACCGCGCGCTCTTCCTGGACCGGCTGACGCAGTGCCTCCGGCATCTGGAACGCGACACCAGCTACGCGTGCGGGCTGCTCTACGTCGACATCGACCGCTTCAAGCTGGTCAACGACAGTCTCAGCCACGCCGCCGGCGACCGGCTGCTGATCGAGATCGCTCGCCGCGTTGGGCAGGCCCTGCGCCCGGGCGACACGCTGGCGCGCCTGGGCGGCGACGAGTTCGCGATCCTGCTCGACGGCGAGGTCACTGCCGCCGGCGCGCTGGAGATCGCCGCGCGCGTCGCTGCCGTCATCGCCGAGCCGATCCGCTTCGACCGCCGCGACCTGTCGGTCTCCGCGTCGATCGGCATCGCCCACAACCTCGACGGCTGCGTCAGCCCCGACGAGCTGATCCGCAACGCCGACATCGCGATGTACGACGCCAAGGCGCGCGGCGGCGGGCGCTGCGAGCTCTTTGACGCGTCCATGCACCAGCGCGTCGTGGACCGCGTCTCGCTAGAGACGCGGCTGCGCCAGGCGATCGAAGGCCAGCAGCTGCGCACGTTCTTTCAGCCGATCATCGACCTGCGCAGCGGCGCGCTGCACGGCCTCGAGGCGCTGGCGCGCTGGCCGGCCGATGAGGAATCCGTCCCGCCCTCGGAGTTCATCGAGGTCGCCGAGGAGTCGGGCCTGATCGGCGCGCTCGGCGTGCTGATCCTGCGCAGCGCGTGCGAGACGCTCAGCGACTGGCGCCGGCGTGCGGTCGTCGCGTCCGACGTGACGGTGAGCGTCAACGTATCGATCCGCCAGATCACCGATGGCGGCCTGGTCGAGCATGTCCGCGCCGCGCTGCACGACCATGACCTCCCGGCCGCCAACCTCGTGCTGGAGATCACCGAGAGCACGCTGATCGAGAACCCCGAGCTCGTCAGCGCGGTGCTCGACGAGCTGTTGGCGCTCGGCATCTCGATCCAGCTCGACGACTTCGGGACCGGCTACTCCTCGCTGACCGTCCTGCACGACTTCCCCGGCGACACGCTGAAGATCGACCGCTCCTTCGTCGCGACGATGATCGAGCGCCCCGAGAGCCAGGCGATCATCCGCTCGATCGTCGGCCTGGCCCACAACCTCGGCCTGCGCACAATCGCCGAGGGCATCGAGCGCCCCGAGCAGCGCGCCGCCGTCGCCGCCCTGCGCTGCGAGTACGGCCAGGGCTACCACTTCGCCCGCCCCCTCCCCCGCGAGGAGATGGAAGAGCTGCTCACCAACTGCGGGTTGCCGGTTTAGCGGTCGAGCCGGCGCTTGGGCTCGAGGCCGTAGGCCCAGACGAGGACCTCGGCGACGGCGACGAAGAGCTCGGAGGGAATCTCCTGCTCGAGCTCCAGGCGCGCGAGCGCCTCGGCGAGCGCGGGGTCCTCGCGGACGGGCACGCCCTGCTCGCGAGCGATCTCGACGATGCGGTCGGCGATCAGCCCGGCGCCGGAGGCGATGACCTTCGGGGCGCTCGCGTGGTCCTTGTCATAGCGCAGCGCCGCCGCCCGGCGCGGCTGCTCAGGCTTGGACATTCAGCGTCTGGGCGCGTGGGTGGACGGTGACCAGGACCGGTGCCCCGCCGGCCTGGGCCAGGGCGTCGCGCAGCTGGTCGGCCGCGGCGCGCACGCGCAGCGCGGGGTCGCCGTCGGAGACGTGCACGGCCGCCGAGCTCGCGTCCAGGCGGATGTCCAGCCGGCCGAGCGTCGGCGAGTCGTAGCGGACGACCACCGACCGCGCTTGGCCCGCGCCGCGCTTGGCGCCTTCGGCCTGCTCGCGCTCCTCGACATACACGCGCGCCAACGCCCCGCCCGGCAGCGCCAGCTGGTAGGCCGACGGCGGCACCTGCGGCGCAGCAGCCTGCTCGGCGACAGACCCCGGCCCGACCGCCACCCCCGCCGCCCCTGCCGTTTCCACGATCTGGAGGTGGATCCGCTCCGTGCTCGCCTCCTGCACGCGCAGCCGCAAGACCTGCCCAGCCGCAACGCTCTCGGGCAGCTGCGCGGCCAGCCGCACGCCGGCGAGCGACAGCGTGCGCGCGTCCAATACCCGCGCGCTGAGGACCGTCCCCGGCGTGAGCGACAGGTCGGGCAGTAGGCCCCGCAGCAGAACCAAATTGACCGGGACGGCATCCATCTCGGCCGACAGGTTCGCATGTCGTCTGGCCGCCTCAAGTCCACCGGGGCGCCGCCGACTCTCCAGAAGGTATGGAACGCGGTCTCTACATCGCCGCCGCCGGCATGGTCGCCGAGATGGTCCGCCAGGATCAGATCGCCAACGACCTCGCCAACTCGGCGACGCCCGGCTACAAGGCCGACCGCTCACAGCAGCGCTCGTTCTCCGACCTGCTGCTGCAGAACACCCAGACCGGCGAGACCGTCGGCAAGCTGGGTCAGGGCCCGCTGATCACCAAGCAGGTCACCGACCTCACGCCCGAAGCGCTCCGGGACACCGGCGAGCCGCTCGACCTCGGCATCGCCGGGCCAGGCTACTTCGCCGTCCAGACCGCTAAGGGCGTCCGCTACACCCGCGACGGCTCCTTCAAGGCCGCCGCCAACGGGACGCTGACCGACCAGCTCGGCAACTCCGTGCTGGGCACCGACCACAAGCCGGTCAAGGTCAACGCCGACGGCACCGTCGACGCCGCCAAGGTCGGCGCCTTCGCGCTGACCGGCGTCACCAAGCAGGGCGACTCCTACTTCACCGGCACGGCCGCGGGCGCCGCCAAGGGGGAAGTCCAGTCGGGCTCGCTCGAGGCCTCCGGCGTCGACGCCGGCCGCACCATGGTCGACATGATGGCTTCACTGCGCGCCTTCGAGGCGGGCCAGAAGGCCATCCAGACGATCGACGGCACGCTGCAGCAGGCTGCCGGCACGGTCGGCAACCTCCCCGGCTAGACCAGTAGCACGGATCGTCGCGGGTTTCGCCCCCTGGGCGAACACCCGCAAGGGGAACCTCGCCCCCTGGGCGAGCGTTCCCCCTCGGACGGATGGCCATGCACTTCTCAAGTCGGTTCGGCCCTTGCCGATCACCGAGAGGGACAGAGGACTCCGAAGGCTGGACCGCCCTTGGCGGAAGCCGGAGATTCCTGATTTCCCTCCTTCCCAGGAGAACCCGGTTCAAAGTGCTTGAAGGCATGTACACGGCGGCCGCCGGCATGGCGGCACAGCAGACGCGTCTTGACGCTGTCTCCAGCGATCTCGCGAACGTCGACACGACGGGCTACAAGTCCGCCCGCGTCGCCTTCCGCGATCTCGTGTACGACGACGCCCAGGGCTATGGCGCTGCAAAGGGCGTCTCCATCGGCGCCGGGTCTGCCGCGACCTCGATCGGCCGCAGCGCCGAGCAGGGCGCGCTGCAGGACACCGAGCGCTCGCTCGACGTCGCGGTCAACGGCCAAGGCTTCTTCCAGGTCAAGCTCGCCGACGGCACCAAGGCGCTGACCCGTGACGGCAACCTCGAGGCCGACGCCACCGGGCGCCTCAAGCTCCACACCGGTCAGTTGCTCGAGCCGCCGATCAAGCTTCCCGCCGGCGCCGACACCGCCCAGCTGAAGATCGCCGCCGACGGCGCGGTCTCGCTCAAGGGCGTCAAGCTCGGCCAGATCACCCTGGTCGACGTCCCCGCCCCCGCGCAGCTGCAGGGCGGCCCGGACAACACCTTCGTGGCCACCAAGGGCAGCGGCGCCGCGCGCGCCGCCGCCAAGTCCACCACCTTGAGCCAGGGCACGCTCGAAGCCTCCAACGTCAACGCCGCCACGGCGATGACCGACATGATCGAGGCCCAGCGCGCGTTCCAGCTGGCGAGCAAGGCCATCACCACCCAGGACCAGATCCTCGAGATCGCCAACCAGGTGAAGAAGTGATGAGCGCGCTCCCGCCGATCGACAACAGCCTGCTCCCGGCCGACGTCCGCAAGGGCACGACGGCCGACCAGAACCGCTACAAGACCGGCCTGGCCTTCGAGCGTCAGCTCGTCGAGCAGCTCACGCAGTCGATGGCCGACACGACCAAGGCC
Organism: uncultured Conexibacteraceae bacterium; assembly: GCA_963836485.1. Classification (GTDB taxonomy): domain Bacteria; phylum Actinomycetota; class Thermoleophilia; order Solirubrobacterales; family Solirubrobacteraceae; genus Baekduia. Next base: position 774,015 of record CAWIJS010000008.1, read on the forward strand.
CAGGAGAGCTCGTCCGACGACGACTCCGGCGACGGCTCGTCGGCCGCGACCGACTCCTACAAGCAGATGCTGCCCGGCGTCATGGCCGACTCCATCATGTCGGCCGGCGGCCTCGGCCTCGCCCGCACGATCGCCCAGAGCCTCAAGGAGTCGGGCCAGTGAGCAGCGCCTTGGCGCCCGCCGCCCCCACCGTCTTCGGCTCAGACGTCCTGCGCCACCTCGACGCGCAGATCGCCTCTGCCCGCCGGCTGCTGGACGCCGTCCTGCGCCAGGGCGCCGCGATCCGCAACCGCGACGTCGACTCGGTCCTCGCCCGCCTGGGCGAGATGCAGGCCGAGATGGAGCGCCGCTCCTCGCTGGAGCGCGACCGCGTCCGCATCCTCACCCAGGCCGGCGGCGGGCTCAACCTCCCGCCCCACGAGGTCACGCTCGAGGCGCTGGCCCAGCTGCTCGGTCCGCACGAGGCGCTGGCCGCCAAGGGCCGCAGCGCCGAGCTCCGTGGCCTGCTCGCCGAGGTCCAGCGCGAGCACGTCGTCAACCGCGCCCTCATGCGCCAGGAGCTCGCGTTCCTGTCGCACCTGACCCGCCAGCTCGGCGTGGACGGCGAGGACGTCGGCTACCGGCCGCCCAGCGAGCCGGGCGCCACCATGCGCGCCACCCTCGACCCGGCGGCCCAGCCGGTGCGGATCCGCCGCGCGCTGGATCTCGAGGCGTAGGCCACCATGTCGATCCCCGCCTTCACCGGACTCAACACCGCGCTGCGCGGCGTCCAGGCGCAGCAGGCCGCACTGGACGTCATCTCGCACAACATCGCCAACGTCGAGACCCCCGGCTACAGCCGCCAGGAGGCCGTCTTCAGCGCCTCCCCGTCGCTGCGTGTCGACGGCACCAAGCAGGACGGCACCGGCGCCCAGCTCGGCACCGGCGTCGACGTGCTCTCCTACCGCCGCCTGCGCGACGACTTCCTCGACCTGCAGTACCGGGCCCAGAACATGACCGCCGGCCAGTCCGACGTCACCACCAAGCGCCTCAGCGTCGTGCAGTCCGACCTCGCCTCGGGCAGCACGAGCGACCTCGGCACGCTGCTGGACAACTTCTGGAGCTCCTGGGACACGCTGGCCGCCAACCCGACCAGCACGGACGCCAAGGCGGCCGTCGTCGGCACCGCCCAGACGCTGGCCCAGCGCTTCACGACGCTCGACGCTGACATCGCCTCGGCCGGCACGCAGGCCACCGCGGCCGTCGGCGACCTGCTCTCCGACAGCGGCCCGATCAAGCCGATCGCGACCGAGCTGGCCCAGCTCAACCAGCAGATCAACATGGCTCAGTCCGCAGGCTCTGCGCCCAACGACCTGCTCGACCGCCGCGACCTGCTGCTCGACCAGCTCTCCCAGTACGGCCAGGTGTCGGTCACCGCCGACCCGACGCTCGACGCCTCCGGCAAGCCCGCCTACCCGGGCATGATCCAGGTCTCCTTCGGCGGCGCCACGACCCCGCTGGTCTCGCAGACCACGGCCACGATGCCGACCCTCGCGACGCTGTCGGCCACGCCCGGCGGCCAGCTCGGTGGCCTCCAGGACGTCGCCACCAAGGTCGACGGCTACCGCGCGACGCTGTCGGCGATGGCCCAGTCGTTGATCACCTCGGTCAACACCGCCTCCTCCACCCCGATCTTCACCGGTACCGGCGCCACCGACATCGCGGTCGTCGCGACCTCGGCGACGGTCAGCGCCGGCGCGGCTGGCGGCGCCGCATCCGACAACAGCGTCGCGCTGGCCATCCGCGCGCTGCGCGGCGGCACCGTCGACACCACCTACTCCGGCCTCGTGCGCCAGATCGGCTCCGACGTCCAGACCGCGACAAGCGCCAACACCACGGCCAACAGCGTGCTGACCTCGATCACGGCCCAGCGCCAGACGGTCTCCGGCGTCTCGATGGACGAGGAGATGGCCAACATGATCCGCTTCCAGCGCGGCTACCAGGCCGCGGCGCGGGCGCTGACGACCATGGACGACCTGCTCAACACCCTCATCAACTCGACCGGCCGGGCGGGCCTGTAGCCATGCGCATCACCAACAACATGGTCAGCGACCGCGTCATCGCGGATCTGCAGTCGCGCTACGCCGCGATGGCCGACACGCAACTGCAGATCTCGACCGGCCGCCGCGTCAACCAGCCTTCCGACGATCCGACCGCCGCCGCCCAGGAGCGCCTGCGCCTCTCCGAGCTGTCGGGGATCACCGGCAGCCAGAGCAGCGTCGCCAGCGCCCAGACCGCGCTGAACGCGTCGGAGAGCAGCCTGGAAGGCGTCCGCTCGGTGCTCTCGCGCGCCAACGAGCTCGCGCTGTCGGCCGCCAACGGCTCGCTCAGCCAGGACGACCGCGGTGACGATCGCCAACGAGATCGACCAGCTCATCAAGTCCGCCAAGGACTCCATGAACACCAAGGTCGGCGACTCCTACATCTTCTCTGGGACCAAGTCCGACACCGCGCCGTACGCCGACGCGACCGGCGACACCTACCAGGGCGACGGCGGCGCGCTGCTGCGCGACGGCGGCGCCGGGCGTGGTCCTGCAGACCAACCCCTCCTTCGTGCCGGTCGGTGGCGGCGCGGCCGTGCCGCTGACCGCCGGCGCGATCCTCGGCAACGGCAGCGCCTCGGGCGACGGCCGCGTGCTCGACGCGCTCACCCAGCTCTCGGCACACCTGCGCGGCGGCACCACCGCCGACCTGCAGGCGATCCAGAGCACCGACCTGCAGGCGATCAAGGCCAACCAGACCGCCGTCAGCTCGGCCGTCTCGGCCATCGGCGCGATGAGCAACCGCGCGACCGCCGCCGCCAGCCGCCTCGAGGACCTCGAGGCCACGGCCAAGCAGAACATCGACGACCTCACCGGCGTCGACATGGCCAAGGCCATCACCGACTACTCCGCCCAGTCTGCCGCCTATCAGGCCTCCCTGAAGGTCGGCGCGCAGATCATCCAGCCGTCCCTACTCCAGTTCCTCTCATGAGCAGCGGACTGAACAACCCCAACAACGGAGGCGACTCCACCATGGCAGTGACGCTCCAGTCGAGCCGCTTCGGGGAGCTTCAGATCCCCGAAGAGGCCGTGCTCGACTTCCCCAACGGACTGATCGGCCTCGGTGGCCGGCGATTCGCGCTTCTCGCCCGCAGCGACGAGAGCGCGTTCGTCTGGCTGCACTCGATGGACGATCCCGAGCTCGCGGTTCCCGTGACGAGCCCCTGGCGGTTCTTCGAGGGCTACGAGCTCGAGCTGGCCGACGACGAGGCCGAGCGCATCGGGGTTCACGCCCCGGAGGACGCCTCGGTCTACGTGACGGTCCGGTCCGCCGCCGCACTTGAGGACTTCTGCGCCAACCTGCGCGCGCCGATCCTCGTCGTGGGCAACGCCGGGCACCAGGTGATCAACCAGGCGCCTGACGCCCCTGTTCGCGCTCCGCTGTTCGCCGGGCTCCAGGAGGAGCCTTCGACGAAGGCCGCGTAACCGCACCGGTACGCTCGGAACCCCTGACCCGGAATCCAAGGAGGAATCCCTCTCATGCTCATCATCACCCGCCGTCCCGGCGAGAAGATCATGGTCGGCGACGACGTCGTGGTCGAAGTGATCGAGGTCAGCGGCTCCAGCGTGCGCATCGGCATCGCTGCCCCGAAGTCCATCCCGGTCTACCGGGAGGAAATCTGGGCGGCAGTCCAGGCGGAGAACCGTGCCGCCGCAGCGTCAGACGTCGACCAACTCCCGGACGACGTACCGACGCCGACCAAGAAGTCCTAGCGCGCACTCTTCACCGCTAGCTCCCTCTCAGCACCACTCCCTCCAAGGACAGCAAAGGACGAACAAGGATGTCCCTACGCATCACGCACAACATCGAGGCGATGAACGCCACGCGCAATCTGCAGGCGAACACCGCCAAGATCTCCGCATCGATGGAGAAGCTCTCATCGGGCTACCGCATCAACCGCGCCGCAGACGACGCGGCCGGCCTCGGCATCTCCGAGTCCATGCGCTCGCAGATCCGCGGCATGGCGCAGGCCCAGCGCAACATCCAGGACGGCGTGTCGATGGTTCAGACCGCAGAAGGCAACCTGGACGAGGTCCACTCGATGCTCCAGCGCATTCGCGAGCTGGCCGTGCAGTACAAGAACGGCTCGATCGACGACACCGCGCGCACCTCGATCCAGAACGAGGTCAACCAGCTCGCCTCCGAGATCGATCGCATCGGCTCCCAGGCGCAGTTCAACGGGATCCACCTGCTCGACGGCTCCGCCACGGTCTCCTTCCAGGTCGGCGCCAACGACGCCGAGCAGATCGGGATCACGTTCCTGAACCTGGCCGCCACGGTCGGCACGTCCTACGCGGTGTTCACGACGGGCAACAACAGCGACATCTCGGAGATCGACGCGGCGATCACGGCCGTCTCGGCCGCCCGCGGTGAGATGGGCGCGGTCCAGAACCGCCTCGACCACACGCTGTCGGTCTCGGCCGCCTACCAGGAGAACCTGACCTCGGCCGAGTCGCGCATCCGCGACGTCGACATGGCCGAGGAGATGGTGAACCTGACCAAGATGCAGGTGCTGCAGCAGGCCGGCACGGCCATGTTGGCTCAGGCCAACCAGCAGCCCCAGAGCGTCCTGAAGCTCCTCGGGTAGTCCTTCCGCGAAGCCTCTGTCCGGCCGCGGGCCGCCCTTCTGGGCGGCCCGTTGTCGTTCTGGGCGCCGGCCGCGTCACAATGGACGCGTGAGCTCGCAGGTCGGCACGCTCTTGAACGGCCGCTACCGGCTGGATGCCCAGATCGGCACCGGCGGGATGTCGACCGTCTATCGCGCCTTCGACACGGTGCTGGAGCGCCAGGTCGCGATCAAGCTCATGCACCGCGAGATCGCCTCCGACAGCGATCAGCTGGAGCGCTTCCGGCGCGAGGCGCGCGCGGTCGCCCAGCTCAACCACCCGCACATCGTCACGGTCATCGACGCCGGCGAAGACGACAACACGCCCTACATCGTCTTCGAGTACGTCGAGGGCGAGACGCTCAAGGACCGCATCCGCCGCCACGGCCGCCTGCCGATCCAGGAGTCGATCGCCTACGCGATCGAGATCGCTCGCGCGCTGGGCGTCGCGCACGCCGGCGGCATCGTGCACCGCGACGTCAAGCCCCAGAACGTGCTCGTCGACGAGGAGGGCTCGGCCAAGGTCACCGACTTCGGCATCGCGCGCACGCTCGACCAGGAGGGGCTGACCGCCGACGGCCGCGTCCTGGGCACGACCGACTACGTCTCCCCCGAGCAGGCGCTGGGCCAGCCCGTCGGCGGCCAGAGCGACCTTTACTCGCTGGGCATCGTCCTGTTTGAGATGCTCACCGGCGACGTGCCGTTCAAGGGCGACAACCAGGTCGCCGTCGCGATGAAGCACGTCCGCGAGCAGCTGCCCGACGTGCAGCTGCGCCGCCCCGAGGTCTCCAGCGCGTTGGCTGCTGTCTTGGATCGCGCGACGGCCAAGGAGACCTCGCAGCGGTATCCGGACGACCGCGCGCTGATCGCCGACCTCGAGGAGGTCCTGGCGATCGAGACCCAGCGCAGCGGGCAGTCGACCGGCGAGGCGACCGCGGTCCTGCGCACGCTGCCGCCCAGCGCGCAGCGGCGGCTGCCGACGCGGGTGACCCATCCGCTGCGGCTGGTGCTGGCGTTGGTGCTCGTCGCCGCCGCGATCGTCGCCGCCGTCTTGTTGCTCGCCGATCGCACCCAGCACGGCACGCGCCAGCGCCCGGTGGTCAAGGCCGCGCCGGGGCTGGCGCCAGTGTCGCTGGGCCAGTCACGCGCCCACGACTTCGACCCGTTCGGCGACGACCACACCGAGCACCGCTCCGACGTCGGCCGCGTCCTGGATGACGATCCCGGCACCTCGTGGACGACCGAGCGCTACACCGGCGGCCTGCAGAACAAGCCCGGCGTCGGGATCTACATCGACGCCAAGCCCGGCGTGGTCGGCAAGCAGCTCGACATCCGCACCCAGACCACGGGTTGGGCGGGCAAGATCTACGTGTCGAACGCGGTCGACCCTTCAGCGACCGATTTGTCGGGCTGGAAGGACCTCGGCACGAGCTTCACCGCCGACAAGAAGAAGTTCTCGCTGCAGCTCGACACGGCCGGCCAGAAGTTCCGGTACTACCTGGTCTGGATCACCAAGCTGCCACCGTCGGGCCAGGCGTCGATCGCGGAGATCGTGCTCTACCAGTGACGAGCGCGCGCACGGTCAAGCTGACACATCCCGACCGGGTGCTGTGGCCCGATGTCGGCCTGACCAAGCGCGACCTGTATGACTACTTCGGTGCGGTGGCGCCGGTGATGCTGCCACACATGAAGGACCGCCCGGTCTCATTGCAGCGTTTCCGCGGCGCGGTCGGAGACGGTGGCTTCTTCCAGAAGGAAATCCCCAAGGGCGCGCCGTCGTGGGTGCAGACGGCAGAGGTGCCCAAGCGCGGCGGGGTCGTCCATCACGTCCTGGCCAACGACCGCGAGACGCTGCAATGGCTCGGTCAGCAGGGCTGCGTGACGCCGCACGTGTTCACCTCGCGCGCCGATCGGCTCGACCGCCCCGACCGGCTGGTCATCGACCTCGACCCCTCCGAGGACGACTTCGCGGCCGTGCGCCGAGCGGCCCTTGCCTGCGGGGCCGCATTGCGCGCCCGCGGGCTTGAGCCCTTCGCGATGGTCACCGGCTCCCGAGGCATCCACGTGGTCGTACCGTTGAAGCGCACGCGCGACGTGGTCGACGTCCAGGCGTGGGCCCGCGCGTTCGCTGCCGAACTGGCCGCCGGGCATCCCGACGAGCTGACGACCGAGTTCTACAAGAACAAGCGCGACGACCGGCTGTATCTGGACATCGCCCGCAACGGCCCCGCCCAGACCGTCGTCCCGCCCTACGCGCCCCGCCCACGCCCAGGCGCGCCGGTCGCGACACCGCTGCGCTGGGAGGAGCTGGAGGACGACGCACTCCGCCCCGACGGCTGGACGCTGACGACGGTGTTGGATCGGTTGGAGCAGCTCGGCGGCGACCCCTGGTCCGGCATCGCCAAGGCCGCCCGCGCGCTGCCGAAGCGCTGAGCCACTCAGCCATCACCCGGCCAGGTGATCCCCACGTTGCGCTGATGACCTGCCGCCTTACCTCGGCGGCCATAACCGTCGACAACCGGTACATGGCCTCCCTCCCCGCAATCCGCACCTTCGCAGGGATGCACCGCATTGCACCCTCCAAACCCGCCGCACCCCAACGCGTTACCGAGCTCGACGACAAGACCCGCGTCGCTCGCCGCCTGCGCGCCGAGGACCGGGCACGCCAGACGACCTCCGTCGCCCCGCCGGCGTAGCTGCGCAACGTCAGCGCCCGCCTACTCTTCGTGGGCGCTCATGGCAGCCGGCACGAAGACATCCCGCCGCAATGTTCGGCTCTCGCCGGCCGATGACGTGCTTTTCCGAGAGGCTGCGGCCCTCTTAGGCAAGTCTGTCTCGGAGTTCTTGATCGAGAGCGGACGGGAGCGGGCGGAGATGGTGCTTGCTGATCGGACCCAGTTTCCGCTCGACGAGGAGGCATGGAATGTCTTCAACGCAGCGCTCGCTCGCGATGCCGAGCTCCTGCCGGCCGTCCTCGAACTGATGCGCCGGCCGCGACCTGAGTAGGCGTACGTCGACTGGCGGCAGTGCCCGGGCCGCGGCGACGGTGCCACGACCCGGACGTGTTGCTGGCTATGCCATGCGGACGGCTTTGGTGTAGGTGCTGAAGAGGCGATCGAGCGCCTGCGCTGCGAGGCGGTCGAGGGTGATCTCGGCGAGGACGTCCGGCGGGATGGGCTTGTCGATGGGCAGGCCGTCGAGTCGGTCGTTGTTGCACAGGGCCAGGTCCGTGACGCAACTGCTCGACGAGATCGTCGCTCAACGGGACCTCGAAGCTCGTCGTGTCGGGGTCGTCCTTGTCGGGGTCCCAGCCGATGGCGGTGATGAGCGCCGTTGCGGCGCAGAAGCGCATGGCCAACGCGTATTGGGCCTCGGGGCCGTAGAGGAGGAAATCCTCAAAGAGCTCGTGACCGAGATCCATCATCTTCTTGGTCTCACGCCGGAGGACATCGGCGGTCTCGCGATCGACGACGAGCATGCGGGCGTGGGTACGCTGCGAGGTACTCATGGGAGTTATCGCTCCTTGGGTCATGCCCCCGGCCGTTGGTAGCGGCGCGGGGGTGCTGTATTTGGATGAGCGATAGAGCCTAGCCGGGCGAGTGGACGAGGTGCTCGATTGCGCAGAATCGTTGCGATGTTCGGCAGTTGCTGTCCGAATAGCGACAGCATCAACAACTCCGGGCGCTGACGTTCAGGCGCTCACGTTCAGGCGCTCAGCGCGACCGTCAGCGTCGTGCGCCGCGGGGTCTGTTGGCATCGAGGGGAGTGAGCGGTGTCGGTGGCTCGCGGCGCTGGCTCGTCGTCCGTCAGCGCCCGGGACGGCGGCTCGGATGCCCTTTGGCAGACGGCTGGCACGGACGTTTCGCGCAGGTCATTCGTATGGAAGTGCTCTCTGCGAGCACCTTCGTACGAACGACCCGCTAGCCGGAGCGCATCACGACTCGTGACGGCTCGCGCGACGCGCGATGGCGGCGCGACCGCGTCGGGAGCGGCGGTGATCCGTGATGTCGCCATCCGCGCGACGCTCGTTCGGTGCCCACACACATGCGCGCCAAACCACAGCGCAACACTTTCACCCAACACCCCAGACCACGAGAGCGCGGTGGCGATCGTCGCGGAGCGCCGCCCCACCAACCACACACCGCACCCCGACCCACCGCCCCGAACAGCTAGTGCCGCAACGCCCGCTCCCGCTCAAACCGCGCCACCGCAATCCGACACAACTCATCCACCAACTCCGGATACGGCAGGCCCGAACGCTCCCAGAGCACGCCATAGACCGACGTCGGCGTCTGCCCCGGCAGCGTGTTCAACTCATTCAACAACACGGTCTCGCCATCGACGAAGAAGTCAGCACGCGCCAGCCCCGAGCACCCCGCCGCCGCAAACGCCCGGGCCGCGATCGAGCGCAGCGCCTCCCGCGCCGTCTCGGAGATGCGCGCCGGGAACTCCAGCCGCATCCCGCCCTCGGTGTACTTCGCCTCGTAGTCGTACCAGCCCTCGCGCAGCAGGACGATCTCGCCCGGCTCCGAGACCCGCGCGTCGTGGGTGTCGCCCAACACGGAGGACTCGATCTCCAGCCCCACCGCCGACGCCTCGACGATCACGCGGTCGTCGTGACCAAACGCCTCGTCCAACGCCGCATCGAGATCTTCAACCCGCTCCACCCGCACGATGCCCACCGACGACCCCAGCCGCGCCGGCTTGACCCACAGTGGCAGCCCGAGGTGCTCCAGCGACGGGCGCTCCCGCCCGGCCTCCACCAACGCATACCCCACCTGCGGCAGCCCCGCCTGCGCCATCAGCTCCTTGAACACCACCTTGTCCATGCACACGGCGCTGGCCATCACACCCGAGCCGACATACGGGACGTCCAACAACTCCAACAACCCCTGCACGGTCCCGTCCTCCCCGAACGGCCCGTGCAAGACCGGGAAGACCACGTCGGCGTCAAGCAGCCCGCGGCCCGGGTGCAGCGCGAGCTCCTCGCCCTCGTGCCACCACGTGCCATCACGCGCCAACTCCACCGCGACCACCTCGTGGCCCGCATCGCGCAGCCCCTGACCGACCGTCGCAGCGCTGACCAGCGAGACGTCGTGCTCTGACGAGCGCCCGCCGCCCAGGACCACCACCCTCACGGCGTGGTCACCGTGTTGCCCGGGGTCGTGGCGCTCGGCGTCGTCGCCGTGCCCTGGTCCAGCGTCGGGTCGTACTGGCCGACGGTGATCGTCACGGCGCTGCCCTTCTTGGCCTTCGAACCCGACGGGTCCTGGCTGATGACATGGAGGTCCTGCGAGCGGTCACCCGTGGCCTGCGTCGTCTGGGTGACAACAAAGCCGGCCTTCTTCAGCGCCGCGGTCGCCGCCAGCCGGCCGTCGCCCGTCACGTCGGGGACGTCGACCTGCGCCGGCTCCTTAGCGACCGTGATCGTCACGGTGCCGCCCTTGGCGAGCCGCGTGTCGGTCGCCGGGCTCTGCTTGAGCACCATGCCGGGATCCTTGGCGTCGGTCTCCTCGTCGCGCGAGGTGACGGTGAAGCCCAGTGCCTCCAACGTCGAACGCGCCTCGTCCTCGGTCAGGTCGACCACCTTGGGCACCGCGACGCGCTCCTTGCCGGAGGAGACGACGAGCACGACGCCGGTGCCCTTGTCGAGTTCGGTGCCGACGTCGGGCCGCGTGGCGATCACGTGGTTCTCGACGACCGTGTCGCTCGTCGTGCGCTCCTCGGTCACGTTGAAGCCGAGCGTCGTCAGCTGCTTCTTGGCCGCATTGCGCGGCTGGCCGGCAAGATCGGGGACGCGCGCCGTACCGGGGCCTGCCGAGACCGTGAGGCCGACGACCGAGCCCTTCGGCACGCGCGACCCGCCACCCGGATCCTGGCCGATGACCGTGCCCTTGGGCTGGGTCGGGCTCTCCTTCATCGTCACGTCGGTGGAGAGGCCCTTGCGCTTGAGCAGGATCTCGGACTCGGCCTGCGGGCTGCCGACGACGTTGGGCACCTGGATCTTGTCCTTGCCGGTCAGCAGCAGGCCGGCCACGATCGCGCCGGCCACGATCAGGCCGACCAGCAGCGCGACCCACCAGCGGCTGGGACCGTCGCCGTCCTCAGGCTCCTCGGGCGGCGGCTCGGCCGGCCCGTAGTAGCGCTGCTCGACCTGCGCGACATCCTGGTAGGCGCCGGGCGGCGGGATCGGGATCATCGGGCCCGTGGCCTGCAAGACGCTCGTGGCGGCGGTCGCCGGCGTCGGCAGGATCCCCTGGCCTGCCGACTCGAGCGCCGCGATGAACTCATCAGCATCGGCAAACCGCCGCGCCGGGTCCTTCTCCAGCGCCCGCAGCACCACGGCCTCCAGCGCCGGCGGCACCTGCGGGTTGCGCTGCGACGGCGGGGCCGGCGCCTCGCTGACCTGCTTGAGCGCGATCGTCACCGCGCTCTCGCCCTCAAACGGCACGCGGCCGGTGAGCATCTCATACAAGATGATCCCGACCGAGTAGAGATCCGACGGCGCGCTGACCGCGAGCCCCTGGGCCTGCTCGGGCGACAGGTACTGCGCGGTCCCCATGATCGAGCCGGTCTGCGTCATGTCCGACGCGCCCGCCTTGGCGATCCCGAAGTCGGTGACCTTGGCCCGGCCCTCGCCATCGATGATGACGTTGTGGGGCTTGAGGTCGCGGTGGATGATCCCGCGCTTGTGGGCAAAACGCGCGGCCCGCAGGATCTGGATCGTCAGGTCGATCGCGCGCGCCGGCGCCAGCGGCGCCTCCTCCTGGACGAGCTTCTTCAGCGTGCGCCCCTCCAGGTACTCCATGGCGATGTAGTACGTGTCGTCCCACGCGCCGCGGTCGTACACCGCGACGACGTGTGGGTGCTGCAACCCCGCAGCCGAAGACGCCTCGCGGCGGAAGCGCTCGACGAACTCCGCGTCCTGGGCGAAGCGCCGGTGCAGGAGCTTGATCGCGACCTTGCGGCCCAGCTGCAGGTCCTCGGCGCAGACGACATCGGCCATCCCGCCGGAGCCGACGCGGTGCAGCACGCGGTAGCGGCCGTCGATGATCGTGGAAGTGTCAGGTAGGTCGGTCACTTTAAGGAGCTCTTGCATGATGTCGCGGGCGATGGGCGCGGCGAAGTCGCCGCCGAAGCCGGTGACGGCCTTGACGGTGACCGCGACCGCGATGCGCGGGTTCTCGGCCGGCGCGAAGCCGATGAACCACACGTCGTTGATCTTGGTGCCGAACTCGGTCTCGGCCGTGCCGGTCTTGCCCGCGACTTGGATGCCCGGGATGGCGGCCTTCGTGCCCGTGCCACGCTGCACCACGCCCACCATCATGTCGGTCACGGCGGCGGCGGTGGACGGCTTCATCACCGTGGACTGCAGCGAGGGCGAGATCGTGTCGACGGTGCGGCCGTCGCGGTCGACCACGCGGGTGGTCAGATGGGGCTTCATGAGCTTGCCGCCGTTGGCGACCGCGGCGGCGACCTGGGCCATCTGCAGCGGCGTCGCCTGCAGGCCTCCCTGCCCGATCGCCATGCGCCCGACGTCGACATAGCGCGAGGTCGGCGAGACCGCGTGGCCCGGCGGGTTGGGCGCGACGACCGAGGCCGACATGGTGTCCTTGGGATAGTCGAGCTGCGGCTTGGCGTCAAAACCGAAGCGCTCCATGTACTCCTTCATGGTCGCTTTGCCGAGCTTCTCCCCGACGTTGGCAAACGCGGTGTTGACCGACTGGGCCAGCGCATCGGAGAGCGTGATCTGCCCGAAGTCCTTGTTGAAGTCGTTGGCCAGCGGAACGGCGGAGATCTTCTGGCCGCTGTCGCCGTCGACGGTGGAGGACGGTGAGAACTGCCCGCTGTCGATCGCGGCGGTCGCGGTGACGACCTTGAATGTCGAGCCCGGCGCGGCGCCGAACTGCACCGCGCGGTTGACCAGCGGCGTGTTCTTGTTGTCCTTGTTGGCCGCGTCGAGCTTGCCCTTCTCGGCGATCGTGTTGGGGTCGTACGTCGGCGTCGATGCCATCACCTTGACCGCGCCGGTCCGCGGGTCCAGTGCGACGGCCGCGCCGCTGCTGCCGACGGCGGCGATCTCGTTGAGCGCGAGCTGCTGGGCCTTGGGAACGAGCGACGTGCGGACGTCATCGCCCTCGCGCGCCTTGCCGATGAGCTGCTCGAAGGTGGTGGTGATCGCGTTCTTGGCGCCGGTCAGCTCGTCGTTGCGGTATCGCTCGAGTTCGCTCTGACCGATCGAGGCATAGGAGTAGCCCACCGGGTGGCCGAAGCGCTTGCCCTGCGGATAGCTGCGGTGATAGACGCCCTCGTCGTCGCGGGTCGAGCGCGCGATCGCCGAGCCATCGGCGGCGAAGATCGTGCCCCGCCGGATCTTCTGGGCGCGGATGATCTCGCGGTGGTTGGCGGTGTCGTGGTTGAGGTCGTCGGCACGCAGCACCGTCCACCAAGACGTCGACACCAACAGCGCCCCGAACATCACCAGCGCGACGATGAACAGCCGGCTGATCGGCTTGTTCATGACGGCAGCTCCGCATCACGGCGCGCGCGATCAGAGATCAGCAACAACAACGCCAGCAGCACGAAGTTCGCCAGCACCGACGAGCCGCCGTAGCTGACAAACGGCAGCGTGACGCCCGTCAACGGGATCAGCTTGGTGACGCCGCCGACGATGACGAAGACCTGCAGCGCGAAGACCGACGTCAGGCCCGTCGCCAGCAGCTTGGAGAACGAGTCGCGCGCGAGCATCGCGATCTTGAAGCCGCGCTGGACGAAGAGCAGGTACACGCACAACAGCCCGGCGGCGCCGACCAGACCCAGCTCGTTGACGATCACCGCGTAGATGAAGTCGGTGTGCGGCGCGGGCAGCAGCGAGCAGTTGACCGTCGAGGTCGTCACCGATGCGCACTGACCGCTGATGCGCAGCACCGCCTGGCCGAAGCCCTGGCCCAGCACGCCGCCATCGGCCTGGGCCCAGAGCCCTTGGGCCAGCTGGTAGCTCCCGCCCTGCAGGCGGTTGAGCAACACGGGATCAAACGGGTCCTGCCAGGCGTCGATGCGATCGGCGATGTGACCGATGTGACCCGCGACGAGGTAGGCACCGAGCGCAAAGGTGACAACCCCGACGACCACAAAGGACAGCCGGTCGGTGGCGACGTAGATCATCGCCAGGAACGCGCCGAAGAACATCACCGACGAGCCGATGTCGCGGATGTAGAACAACAGCAGCATCGACGTGCCCCAGATGACGAGCATCGGGCCGAAGTGCTTGAGCGGCGGGACGGTGACTCCCGCCACGCGCCGCCCGGCGGTGACCAGCAGCTGGCGCGTGTCGCGCAGGTAGCTGGCCAGGAAGACGACGATCGCGATCTTCGCGAACTCCGCCGGCTGCACGCTCAGCGAGCCGATCTGGATGGACAGGTAGGCCCCGTTGACCGGCGAGAACGCGCGCGGGAGCAACAACAACAAGATGCCGCCGATGGCGATCAGGTAGCGGTAGCGCTCCAGCTTGCGGTAGTCGCGCAGCAGCAGGATCGTCGCGGCGAAGAGGCCGAGGCCGATGACGAACCACTGCGCCTGCAGCCGCGCCAGGCCATCGTCGATCCGGTAGATCTCGACCAGCCCGAAGCTCGCCAGCAGCGCGCCGAGCGGGAAGAGGTAGGGGTCGGCGTGCTTGAGCGTCACACGCAGGAACAGGTGCGCGACGACGCAGAGCCCGAGGAAGATCGCGCCGTAGGTCAGCGAGACGTTGGAGATCTGGTTGCTGCCGCTCAGCCCGCCGAGCAGGTCGTCGCGCGAGAGGAAGACGGCGGCAAAGCCGGCCGACACGAGCAGCGCGGCCGGGATGAGGGCGAAGAGCTCCCTGTTTCTGGCGCTCAAGACGCGTACTGCCCCGCGAGGTCGCCGCGCTCGAGCTGGCGGATCAGATCGACCGCGTCGTCATGAGAGCGCAGCTTGTGGTCGGTGATCGTCTGCTGGACGCGCGGCGACAGGCTCTCGGCCGGCACGCCGCTGGTGAACTGCGTCTGGAAGAGGTCGACGCCGGGCAGCTCGTAGGGCAGCCCGGAGTAGAGCGTCACGAAGCCGTCGTCGTTGGTACCGACGAAGTAGACGCTCTGGCTGGCGATGATGCCGCCGCTGACGACCAGCGCGAGCAGGACAGCGAGGACCACGAAGCCCTTGGCGAACGGCACCCAGCGACGCCGCTTGCTCGGGCCGACCTCGTGGCGGGGATGGCGTGGCGGGCGCGGGGCGCGCGGCTCGATCGTCGACGAGCCGACGAGCATCTCGGTGGGACGGACGGTGGTCTGCGTCGCGACCGGCGCTGCCGGCACGGCGGGTGGGTGGGAGCCGATCTCCGTGTGTTGGTTGACGACCGCCCCCTCCCCCGGCGTGACGTCCTCGACCCGGAACAGGATCACCGTGATGTTGTCGCGCCCGCCGGCCTCATTGGCGGCGGCCACGAGCTGCTGGGCGGCGACGGCAAGGCTCGGCGCCCCCGCGAGGATCTCGGCGACGCCCGCATCGGAGACCATCCCGGTCAGCCCGTCGGAGCACAGCAAGAACAGGTCGCCGTCGCGCACCGGCCAAGAGAAGTGGTCGACGGTGACCTCGCCCTCGATCCCCAGCGCGCGGGTGATGATCGAGCGCTGCGGGTGGTCCTCGGCCTCTTCGGCGCTGATCTGCCCGCGGCGCACGAGC
Source organism: uncultured Conexibacteraceae bacterium (assembly GCA_963836485.1). Classification (GTDB taxonomy): domain Bacteria; phylum Actinomycetota; class Thermoleophilia; order Solirubrobacterales; family Solirubrobacteraceae; genus Baekduia. The sequence continues at coordinate 789,403 of CAWIJS010000008.1, forward strand.
TCGCCGACCAGCGAGTGGTCGTCGGTCAGCTGCGTCAGCTCGCCGTCGCGCAGCACATAGAAGCGGCTGTCGCCGACGTGCGCGATCGCCAGGTCGTCCTCGCCGACATAGGCGACGGTCAGCGTCGTCCCCATCCCGGCGAACTGGTCGTCGGACTGCGCCTGGGAGTAGACCTGGCCGTTGGCCTGGGCGACCAGCGCGGCCAGCCGCTCCTCATAGGTGCCCGGCCCGTCGGGCATCCCGCCCTGGGCCGAGAAGACCGAGACCGCGGTCTCGGAGGCGACCTCGCCCGCCTGCGCGCCGCCCATGCCGTCGGCAAGGACGAACAGCGGCGAGTGGACCCAGTAGCTGTCCTCGTTGGCAGAGCGGGCGCGGCCCGTGTCGGTGCGGGCGGCGTGATCGGCGACGCGCAGCATGCTCAGCGGTCCATGTAGGTGAACTCGCTGTCGCCGATCCGCACGCGGTCGCCGGGGTGCAGCGGCTGCGGGCCGCTGAGCAGCTCCTCGTTGAGGTAGGTGCCGTTGGTCGACCCCATGTCCTCGATGACGATCACCGCACCCTGGCGGATCAGGCGCGCGTGGCGCGAGGAGGCGAACGGGTCCTCGAGCCGGATCTCGGCCTGGTCGCCACGGCCCATGATCGCGCCGTCGCCGACCTCGTACTCCATGCCGGGCACGTGGCCGGGCGCGCGCTCGACGACCAGGCGCGGGTCGAGGTCGCCTTCGGGGATCTGGCCCTGCTGGCTCGCGGAGTAGATCCCGGTGGCATCGGCGGGCGCCGCCTGCGGCACATACCCCGGAGCGGCCGTCGTCACCGACGTGCGCTTGAGGTCCTTCAGCGCGTTGCGCGAGATCCACAACAAGAAGAGGTAGAGGACCGCGAGAAAGCCGAACTTCAACGCGACGGAGAGCGGATCGACCACGGCTACTCGACCTCGAATCCGATGCTGACGGTGCCGAGCTCGATGCGGTCGCCGCTCTCCAGCGGATGCGGCCCGTTGACCTGGCGTCCGTTGACGCGCACGCCGTTGGTCGACCCAAGGTCCTGGATCAGCCAGCTCTGCCCGCTGGGCGAGAGCTCGGCGTGGCGGCGGGAGACGTTGGAGTCGTCGAGCACGATGTCGGAGTCGCGGCTGCGGCCGATGATCGCGCCGCCGGCCGGCACGACGAGCCGCTTGCCGCCGGCCACGATGATCGCGCGGCGGCGCGCGACGCCCGCACCCGAGCCGACCTCTTCGAGCGCCGACTGATGGCGGTCGCTGGTCGAGTAGACCATCGTGTGGCCCATATCGGCTGGCCGAGCCTCCGGCGCATTTTGGACACCATCCCCGCTTGGCTCCGCCGGCTGCACCAACCGCGCCTGGATCCCGAATTCTCCCAGCGCCAGCCGCTCGTCGGTGCGGAACTCGATCCGCGGACGGCTGACGAGCGCGAGCCGCTCGCGGCGCGCGTGTTCGAGCAGATAGGCCCCGAGCTCGTCGATGACCGACTGCTCGACACCCTCGTAGCGCTCGCGATCCTGCGGCGAGAGCCAGACGACGTACTCGTTGGGCACGTAGGTCCGCGAGACCGAGACCGTGCGGTGCTCGTCCATCTCCTTGGCGAGCTTGCGCGCCAGTTCGACCGGCCGGACTTCGGACCGGAAGACGCGACCGAACGTCCCCTCGACGAGGCCGGCGATCTTCTCTTCGAGGCTGCGGAGGACGCTCATGCCGTGGAGGGACGACTTCTTCCCCGCCGGGGAATCCGCCCACGCGTCATGCGGAGCGGCCGATCTAGAGTAGACAAGCTCAACGTCAATCGCGTGCGTCAGGTGACGCGCGCGGAATCACCGCGACGGCTCCGGCGACGATCGCACCGACGATCAGGCCCCGTGGCGTGCCCCCGATCGCGGCCTGCGTGGCGGCCGCCAGGCCTGCCGCCCAGGCGGTGGCGAGCACGATGTCGACGACGAGCAGGCGGCCGCGGACGAGGTAGGGCAGCACGGCCGCGGCGGCCGCCCAGACACCCAGCAGCGCGATCGCCGGCGCCGTCACGAGCGCCCCAAGCGCGGCGGTGCCGCCGTGCGCGGCGTCAGCCGGCGCCCCAAGCACCAGGTGTCGGTGCAGCGCCGCCTCAGCTAGCAGCAGCCACCAGGCGCCGAGGGCACCGACGATCGCCCGCCGCGGCAGGCTCCCGGCGCGCGCGGCCAAGGCCGGGAAGGCGCCGCCGACCGTGCCGAGCGCCAGCACGGGCGCCACACCGGGCAGCGACCACGTGGCGGGCGCAGCGCGGCGCAACAGGAACGGGACCGGCAGCGCTGCCGCCAGGACGAGCCACGCGCGGTCCGGGATCTCGGTGAAGAGCCAGGTGATGGTCGCGGCGGCGAAGGCGAGCCACGCAAGACGCGGGAGGAGGAGCGTGGCGAGGCCGACGGCAAGGGCGCCGGTCAAGGGGGCGATCGGAGGAGCGACTGGCCTAGCGGAGGCCGCAGCGCCGCCGCTCCCCGCCAGCGCGTCCAGCCCCGTCGTCCCCCAGCGCAGCGCCGCGCCCGCCAGGCCCGCCGCCAGCAGCGCGGCCAGCACACGCTGGGTCAGCTTCGTGTGCTGCGGCGGCGCGACAGACGCCAGCGGCTCCAGCGAGCCACCCGCGATCGTGCCCGGCTCGTCGTCAACAGCGTCGAGCGCGGCAATCAGCGCGCCGCGCAGCTCGGCCAGCGTCCCGCGCTCCTCGGGATGCGGCCAGACCGCGAGGTCCAGCGCCGCACAGAGATCGAGCGGCAGATCGCGCCGCAACCGGCCCAGCGGCGGCAGGCGCTGACCGACACGCCGCGCCGTGGCGCCCGCGCCGCGCCCGCGCACCGGGTTGACCCCCGACAGCCCCTCATAGAGGCACAGCCCGAGCGCGTAGAGGTCGGCAACGTCGGTCACCTCGGCGCCCTCGGCCTGCTCGGGCGCCATGTAGGCCAGCGTGCCGACGACGTCGCCGGTCCGCGTCAGCGCGTCGTCACCGGCGATCCGCGCGACCCCGAAGTCCGTCAGCTTGGCCGGCGCCCCGCCATCGGCCAGCGCGTCCGGGATCAGGATGTTCAGCGGCTTGACATCGCGGTGGATGATCCCGCGCTTGTGCGCGTGGCCCAGCGCGTCGCAGAGCGCCACGCCGATCTCCACCACATCGCGATCCGAAAGCGCTCCCTCTTCCAACAGCCGCGCGAAGGTCCCTCCGCGGACGTACTCGGAGACGAGGTAGACGTTCTCCTCATCGGATCCCGCCTCGTGCAGCGCCACGATCGCCGGGTGCTGCAGCCGTGCCGCGGCCACGCCCTCGCGCTGCGCGCGCCTGGCCGTGTCGGCGTCCGGGGCCGGGATGCGCTTGACCGCGACGGTCCGATCGAGCTTGAGGTCATGGGCCAGCCAGACCACGCCAAAGCCGCCGCCGCCCAGCCGGCGCACCAGCCGGTAGCGGTCCAGGACGACCTCCGAGCCGGCCGTCGTGGCCGTGGTCGTGAGATGCTCCGCCGTCTCCACCGCCTCCGGACTTCCGCGCGGGAAGAAGGGGCCCTGCGTGCGACGGCGAAGTTGCAGCGGGCGATCCCGCCCGACGCACCGGTAATACTGGCCTATTCGCCCCCGCCAGGAGCGCGGACATACGTGTCCTTCTTCGACGACGAGCCCGACGAACCCACGCAAGTCACCCGTCCCGCCCGGCCCCGCCGCGCGGCGCCCGCCGGTGGGGGCGGGCGGGACGGCGGCGCCGTGCCCCCGGCCGACATCGCCCGCCGGCGCCAGTTCGCGCTCTTCGGCGGTCTGGCCATCTGCGCGCTCCTGCTGCTGCTCTTCGTCAAGAGCTGCACGAGCACGCGCCACAAGAACGCGCTGAAGGACTACAACCGCGAGGTCACGTCGATCGTCCAGAGCTCGGACCGCACGGTCTCCAAGCAGCTCTTCGACGTGCTCTCCAAGGGCGGCCAGTCCCAAGACGTCACGGTCGCGGTCAACCAGGTGCGGCTCGTCGCCGAGGAGGACGCCAAGCGCGCCCGCGACCTCGATGCACCCGACGACGCTGCCCCCGCCCAGCACGACCTCGAGCAGGTCATGAACTTCCGTGCCGAGGGCGTCAAGAACATCGGCGACCTCCTCACCAAGGCGCTCAGCAACCAACCCTCCGCGGTCGCGGCAATCCGCGGCATCGCCGGGCAAATGCAGCTCTTCCTGGCCTCCGACGTCATCTACTCCCAGCGCGTCGCCCCGCTGATCGTCGACGCGCTCGACGACAACGACCTCCACGACCAGGCGGTCTCGCCGTCGAAGTTCCTGCCGAACATCGGCTGGCTCGATGCCGCGAAGGTCGGCAACAAGATCAACCCGGACGCGGGCGCTGCCTCCTCGTCGGTGACCGGCGAGGTCAAGCCTGGCACGCACGGCCACGGCATCATCGGCGTCAAGGCCGGCGGCGTCGCGCTGAGCCCGACCGGGTCGGGCATCAACCGCGTGCCGGCCAAGGCGCCGCTTGCGGTCGAGGTCACCTACGCCAACCAGGGCGAGAACGACGAGTCCAACGTCACGATCTCGGTCAAGGTCACCGGCGGCCCGAAGACGATCTCGTCGACCAAGCGCCTCAACCAGACCAAAGCCGGGACACAGGCCGCCGTGCCGATCCAGCTCACGTCGGTCCCGCCGAGCGGCTCGTCGACGACGATGACGGTCACCATCAAGCCCGTTCCGGGCGAGAAGAAGACCGACAACAACACGACGACCTACACGATCCTGTTCACCTAGTAGCGTCGGCGTCGTGGACAGCTCGACCGCCGGGATCGTGGCGCTCGTCGCGTGCGCCGTCGCGCTGGCGGCCTTGGTCGTGGCCGCCACGGCGCTGGTGCGCCTCCGCCGCCTGCGCGCCGACCAGCGCGTCCTGCTCGGCGCCGGCCCAGCCGACGACCTCGTCGCGCACGCCGCACGCCTCGAGCAGGAGTTCCGCTCGCTGCACGCCTACGTCGGCGATGTCGCCGCACGGCTGGACGGTCGCCTCGGCACGGCCGAGGGCCGCCTCGACACGACGATCGCCTTCCGCGGGCTCGTGCGCTTCGACGCCTACAACGAGATGTCGGGCCAGCAGTCGGTGGCAATCGCCCTGCTCGACGCCGAGCAGTCCGGGATCGTGATGTCGAGCATCCACCACCGCGACCAGGCGCGGCTCTACGTCAAGCACGTCGTCGGTGGCGAGCCGGAGTACCCGCTATCGCCGGAGGAGATCGAGGCGGTGCGCGTGGCGCTGGCCCGTGAACCACCGCCCGAGCCGCCGCGGCTGCCATGAGGCTCGGCTACTTCGGGCCCGCGGGCACGTTCACCCATGCCGCGCTGCTGGCCTCGTCACACGCCGCGGGCGCGATCGAGGCGGTGCCGCTGCCGACCGAGCGCGAGACGATCCTGGCCGCCGGCGCCGGCACGGTCGACGCCGCGCTCGTGCCGATCGAGAACTCGCTGGAGGGCGGCGTCAACGCGACGCTCGACACGCTCGCGCTCGACGAGGCTGGGGTGAGCGTGCGGATCGTCGGCGAGGAGGTGCTGCCGATCTCGCTGGCGCTGATCGTGCGCCCCGGCGTCGTGCTGGGCGACGTCGACGCCGTCTTCTCTCATCCGCAGCCGCTGGGCCAGTGCCGCCGCTATCTGGCGCAGGCCTTGCCGGGCCGGCGGGCGGTCGCCGCCACCTCGACCGTCGAGGCCGTGCGCTCGGTGGCCGAGGCGATCGACGCCCCGCACGCCGCGATCGGGACCGCCGCCGCCGCCGGGCTCTACGGCTGCCAGATCCTGGCCGAGGGCATCGAGGACGAGCACGGCAACGAGACCCGCTTCCTCTGGGTCGCCCCGGCGGAGTCAGACCCCTTCGGCACCGCACACGCCGGCGCTCGCGCGACGGGCGGGCGGGCCGACTTCAAGACCTCGATTGTCTTTCACGGCAGCGGCGACGCGACGCCCGGGTGGCTCGTGGACTGCCTGTCGGAGATCTCCTCCCGAGCCATCAACCTGAGCCGGATCGAGTCGCGACCGCTCAAGCGCCAGCTCGGGCACTACCTCTTCCTGGCCGACCTCCAGGGTCACGAGAACGACCCGCAGGTCGCCGAGGCGATCGAGCGACTGCACCTCCACTGCGAGGTTGTACGCGTGCTCGGCTCCTATCCATCGGCAGCCTGAGCGCGGCGCGCTACCCTGCTTCCAGGTTCGAACCCGGCGATTTCCGTTGCCGCGGATGCTACGGTTCCGCCTGGAACACGCCGCCATGAGCAAGCTCGCTACACCACCACACACGATGCGGTCCACGTTGCCCGGCGAGCACCGGCGACGTGGACGTGAAGGTGGCCGGGTGCTCGTGCTGAACGCGTCATACGA
>CAWIJS010000009.1:0-625267 GCA_963836485.1 uncultured Conexibacteraceae bacterium
CTTGGTCGGGACGATCGACCAGCGCACGTTGCGCGCCGCCACCCAGTACTCGCGGACGGTCGGCTCTGCCGGGGCCTGCGCCGCGCGGGCGCGCACCGGCGCCTTCGGCCGCCTGCGCGCCGGTAGCCACGCCACCGGCGGCGATCGCGACCGATCCCGTGCCCAGGCGGCACAGCAGGTCGCGGCGCGACAGGCTCACTTGGGCACCTTGCGCACGACCGAGCGTCATCGTCATGTCCTCTTCGTGCTGGGTGCAGTAGAGCTTGTAGGTCCCGGGCTTCTTGAAGGTCTGCGAGAACGTCCCGCCCGCCTGGGTGGGCGAGTTGAACTTCGTCGGCCCCGAGTCGACGTAGACGTCGTGCAGGGCGAAGCCGCTGGAGTGCCAGACCCACTTGACCTTGTCGCCGACGTGGACGGTCAGCTTGGCCGGGTCGTAGTAGTCGGACTGGACGCCGACCTCGCGCGTCTTGCCCTTGGTGGCGTGGTGCTTGGCCGCCGCCGGCGCGATGGCCGGCAGCGCCGCCACCGCGCCCCCCGCCACCAGGGCGGAGAGCGCGGCGAGCTTGACGGCGCGCTGCCTCATGACGTGACGGTGATCTTCCCGACCATGTTGGTGTGGATCGCGCAGAAGAACGAGTACGTCCCCGGCTGGGAGAACGACACGGTGACCTTCTGCGGGAACGGCGTCGCGGGGTTGCCGTCCAGGACGCCGGAGTTGACGAGCCCGTCGCCGTGGTTGTTGCCGTCGTAGGCGACCGGCGCGCCGGGCACGTCGCTCGGGTAGGCCCACTTGGGATCGAACGCGAGCGTCGGCGGGCCGCTGGTCCCGGTGCCGGGCAGCGGGCCGATGAACGTCGCGTCAGCGGCCTTGATCGCGGCCTTGACGTTCTTGGCGAACGTGAACGTGTGGTCCTCGCTCGTGCCGTCGGTCATCGTGAGCGTGATCGGCGTGCCGACCTTGGTCGTCAGCGCCGCGGGCGTGAAGCGGTACAGGACCGCGCTGGACTTGTCCGGGCCGGCGACGACGGTGTTGGCCGGGGCCTTCTGCTTGTCGAGCTTCTTGAGCGTGGCCAGGCCCTTGACGAGCTGGCTCGTGGCGCGCGCGGTGTCAGCCTTGGCGCTCGGCACCGGCTTGGACTTGGCCACGACCGTGACCTTGCCCTTCATCCCGGCGTGGAGGGGGCAGTAGTAGGTGTAGGAGCCCGCCTTCGGGAACTTCACGACGAACGGCTTCGGCGGCCCGTTGCCGGCGGGAAGCCGGAGCCGAGCTCGTTGGCGCCGGTGTAGGCCTTCCCGCTGCCGGTGCCGAGGCCGACGATCGCCGGGATCACCGGGGTGCCCTGGCCGTTGAACCAGTACGGCGCGCCGGCGGCGTCGAGGACGTCGGTCGCCGGATGCGTGGCGTCCGGCGACGGCCAGCGGCGGCGCCGGCTGGCCCTTCTTGGGGAAGTTGATCAGGTGGAACCCGGCGATCGTGAACTTCACGCTGTCGCCGGCGTGGACCTTGACGGCCGACGGGAAGAACTGGTTGATGTCGCCGTCCTTCGGGACGCCCGCGGGCGTCTTCTTGACCGGCGGGCCGGCGAACGACGGTCTTGGTCGCCGCGGAGGCGGCCCCGGGGACCGCGAGGCTGCACGATCACGGCGGCGAAGGCGAATTTGGACTTCGGTGCACGAACGACTCCCAACTGGCTGGTTTGGCAGGGCTTGCTGGACGGTTCACCAGCTCCCGCGCTGGGCGCCGCGCGAGCAACGTACGGTGGAGTGAAGAGTGGGTGAAGGGCGGCTGCCCGTACATCAGGGAGATCCCCGGGGAACTTGGCGCGTTCGGATAGCCGCACCTCGGCGCGGGACAACCCTTGCAGGCGGCTCGCGGACGCAGGGATCGCCGTCGCCGGGGGCGAACACCTGATCCCGATGCCCGAGCCCCGAGCACAGCGCACCCTCGTGAAGTCCCCGCCCGAGCTGTGGGCCGAGATCAGCGACGTCAGCACCCTGGCGCGCCACCTCGGCGAGTTCGGCGAGATCCGCATCACCCGGCTGGAGGCCGAGACCACCGTCGTCTGGGAGGGCGACCGCGCACGCGGCACGGTGGAGCTCGAGCCCTCCGGCTGGGGCACGAAGGTGACGATCACGGCCGAGGCGATCGCGACGGACGACGCCGAGGTCGAGGTCGAGGCGCAGAGCGCCGGCAGAGGCTCGTCGAGGTCGCGGAGGCCGAGCCGGAGCCGGAGATCGTCGCCGAGGCCCGAGGCCGACAAGGACGCGGCGCCAGTCGAGGCCGAGGCGCCGGTCGAGGAGATCGTCGCGACGCCGCGAGCCACGCCGCGGCTTCTTCGCCCGGCTGCTTCGCGCCGTCGGGCCGCCGACCGCGTCCGCCGAGCCGGTCGCGCATCGAGCCGGAGCCCGAGCCGGAGCCCGAGCCCGACGCCGAGCCCGCCGCCGAGGCCATCGAGGTCGTCGAAGCCCCCGAGATCGCCGAGCCCGAGCTCGACGGCGAGATCACCGCGACCGCCGCGGCTGCCACCGCGGCGTTCGACGCCGAGCAGGTCGAGGCCGTCCTCGTCGGGGTCCTCGACGACCTCGGCTCCGCGCACCACCGCCCCTTCTCGCGCGGCTGACCCGGTCGCGCGGCGCAGGGCCGGGCCGGCGAACTAGAGTTCGCCGCCGCCCATGACCCAGCGCCAGCACAACCCCGAGACCTTCGACGAGAAGCTCGCCCAGCTCAACGAGCTGCGCGAGGCGGCCATGCACTCCTCGCCCGAGGCCGAGGAGAAGCAGCACGCCCGCGGCAAGCTGACCGCCCGCGAGCGGATCGAGAAGCTGCTCGACCCGGGCTCGTTCCAGGAGCTCGACACGTTCGTGCGCCACCGCACGATCGACTTCGACATGCAGAAGCAGCGCCCCTGGGGCGACGCGGTCGTCACCGGCCACGGCACGATCGACGGCCGCAAGCGTCTGCGTCTTCTCCCAGGACTTCACGGTCTTCGGCGGCTCGCTGGGCGAGGTCATGGCCGAGAAGATGTGCAAGATCATGGACCTCGCGGCCAAGATCGGCTGCCCCGTGATCGGCATCAACGACTCCGGCGGCGCGCGGATCCAGGAGGGCGTCGTCTCGCTCGGCGCCTACGGCGACGTCTTCATGCGCAACGTCAAGTGCTCGGGCGTCATCCCGCAGATCAGCCTGATCATGGGCCCGTGCGCGGGCGGCGCGGTCTACTCGCCGGCGATCACCGACTTCATCTTCATGGTGAAGGAGTCCTCGCACATGTTCATCACCGGCCCCGACGTCATCAAGACGGTCACGGGCGAGGAGGTGGACTTCGAGTCGCTCGGCGGCGCGATGACCCACAACACGAAGTCCGGCGTCGCCCACCTCGCGGCCGACGACGAGGACCAGCTGCTCGAGGACACCCGCTACTTCATGGGCTTCCTGCCGCAGAACAACCTGGAGATCGCCGCCGCGGCTCGCGCCGACCGACGACCCGAACCGCATGGACGAGGAGCTCGACACCGCCGTCCCCGACAACCCCAACAAGCCGTACGACATGCGCAACGTCATCCGGCTGGTCGTCGACGACGGCGAGTTCTTCGAGATCCACGAGCACTTCGCCAAGAACATCGTCTGCGGCTTCTCGCGCCTGGACGGCTTCGCGGTCGGCGTCGTCGGCAACCAGCCCGCGCACATGGCGGGCGTGCTGGACATCGACGCCTCGGCCAAGGCCGCGCGCTTCGTCCGCACCTGCGACGCCTACAACATCCCGATCATCACCTTCACCGACGTGCCGGGCTTCCTGCCGGGCACCGCCAGGAGTGGGGCGGCATCATCCGCCACGGCGCCAAGCTGCTGTACGCCTACACCGAGGCGACGGTCCCGAAGATCACCGTCATCACCCGCAAGGCCTACGGCGGCGCCTACGACGTCATGGCCTCCAAGCACCTGCTGGCCGACTTCAACTTCGCCTGGCCGCAGGCCGAGGTCGCGGTCATGGGCCCCGAGGGCGCGGTCAACATCATCTACCGCCGCGACCTCGCGTCCTCGCCGACGCCCGAAGAGCGCCGCAAGAAGCTGATGGACGACTACAAGGCGCGCTTCGCCAACCCCTACAGCGCGGCCGAGCGCGGCTACATCGACGACGTGATCATGCCGCACGAGACGCGCCCCAAGCTCATCAACGCGCTGCACACGCTGCAGACCAAGCGCGAGCCGGGCCCGAAGCGCAAGCACGGCAACATCCCGCTCTAGGCCTCCCGCACAGAGTTGCGCGAAGCAACTCACAGCGATAGCTTTCGACCATGCCGGAACAGACGGATGTGGTCATCGCCGGTGGCAGCGTCGCCGGCTGCGCCCTGGCCGCCCTGCTGGGCCGCCAGGGCGTCAACGTGACGGTGCTCGAGAAGAGCCCGAAGCCCGAGCACTACAAGGTCGTGTGCTCGCACTTCATCCAGGCGGGCGCCACACCGGTGCTCCAGCGGCTGGGCATCGACGCGACGATGGAGCGTGCAGGAGCGCTGCGCAACGGCCTGGACGTCTGGACCGCGGCCGGTGGTACGCGATGCCCGACGACGACCACGGCTACAACCTGCGGCGCGAGAAGCTCGACCCGATGCTGCGCGAGCTGGCCGCCCGGACCCCGAACGTGACGTCCGCCAGGGCGTCACCGTCGACGCCGTCGCGCGCGACGCCGCGGGCCGCCCCTCCGGCCTGCGCGGCCGCACGACCTCCGGCGAGGAGGTCGCGATCGACGCCAAGGTGGTCGTCGGCGCCGACGGCCGCGGCTCCTCGGTCGCCCGCCTGGCCAATGTCCCCGGCCGCGTGCTGCCCCACGGCCGCTTCGGCTACATGGGCTATTACGAGGGGCTGGACCTGCAGGCCACACCCGGCCACTCGCAGATGTGGCTCACCGGCCGCGACATCCTCTACTGCTTCCCCAACGACGACGGCGTGACCGTTGCCGCGCTGTTCCTGCACAAGGACCGCCTGCCGGAGTTCAAGGCCGACAAGGAGGCCGCGTTCCTGAAGGCCTTCGCGGCGCTCGACCGCGCACCCGATCTTCCCAACGCCACCGCATCGGGCCGATGATCGGCAAGCTCGACCTGCCCAACGTGCGCCGGCCTGCCGCCCGGCCCGGCATCGCCTTCGTCGGCGACGCGGCCCAGGCCAGCGATCCGGTCTGGGGCGTCGGCGTCGGCTTCGCGCTGCAGTCCGCGGCGTGGCTGGCCGACGAGCTCGCCGGCGCGCTGACCGCGGGCGCCGATCCGGACCCGGCGCTGGAGCGCTACCGGCGCAAGCACCGCCGCGGGCTGGCGCTGCACCACCTACAGACGTCGGACTTCGCCAGCGGCCGCGAGATGAACGTCCTGGAGCGCGCGATGCACCGCGCGGCCACGCGCGACCCGCAGACCGCTGCGATGATGGCCGCCGTGGCGGCCCGCGCCGAGCCGCTGGACCGGATCATGACGCCGCGCCGGTTGGCGCGCGGGATGGCGATGGCGGTGGCGCGATGAGCGGCGAGACGACAGCGATGGGTGCCACCACGCTGCGCCACACGGAGGTCACCGTCAACGGCGTGCGCTCGCCCGTCCTGGAGGGCGGGCCCGCGCACGCCGAGGAGGCGATCGTCTTCGTCCACGGCAACCCCGGCGTCGCCGCCCACTGGACCGCGCTGCTGGAGCCCGCCAGCGCCTTCGCGCGCGTCATCGCGCTCGACATGCCCGGCTATGGCGAGGCCGACAAGCCGCGCGATCTCCCCTACACGGTGGACGGCTACGCCGCGCACCTCGACGGCGCGCTCGACCAACTCGGCGTGCGCCGCGTCCACCTCGTCCTGCACGACTTCGGCGGCCCGTGGGGCCTGCAGTGGGCGGCCGACAACCCGGACCTGCACGCCTCGACGACGCTCATCAACACCGGCGTGCTCCTGCGCGAGGGCTGGCACGCGCTGGCCAAGGTGTGGCGCACGCCGATCCTCGGCGAGCTGTTCTTCATGAGCTCGACGCGCGGCGGCATCCGGCAGTTCATGAAGCGCACGAACCCGCCGACGTTCCCCATGTCCTACGCCGACGAGCTGTTCGACCTCTACGCCGACAAGGCCACCCGGCGCGCCGTCCTGACGCTCTACCGCAACACGCCTGCCGGGCCGCACGCCGAGCGGATCGCGCCGCGGCTGCGCGAGCACCCGCGCCCGACGCTCGTCGTCTGGGGCGCCAAGGACCCGTACTTGAAGCTGCGCCTCGCCGAGCGCCAGCGCGAGGTCTTCCGCGACGCGCAGGTGACGGTCCTGCCCGCCAGCGGCCACTGGCCGCTGGCCGACGACCCGGCCGGCGTCGCCGCGGCCGTCCTGCCCTTCCTGCGCGAGCAGACCGCGGCCGCGTAGGCTGCCGCGCATGCTCTGCCAGGTCCGCACGTACCAGGTCCGCGAAGGCGCGATGGAGGAGTTCGTCGCGCTCTGGCGCGACCACATCGTGCCGGCGCGGGCCGTTCACGGCTTCACGGTGCTCGGCGCCTGGCGCGATCTCGACGACACCACCTTCACCTGGGTCGTGGGCCACGACGCGCCCGAGGGCTGGGAGCTGGTCGAGAAGGCCTACTACGACTCGCCCGAGCGGGCCGGCCTGCCGCGCAACCCGGCCGACTTCCTGGCCGGCTCGCACACCAAGGTCATGCGCCCGGTCTGACGCGCGCAAGCGAACCTTCACACGGGTGACACCCGGTGGATGTAGGTTCGCGCCATGCAGACGACCCGCCGTCAGTTCGTCACACGCGCCGGAGGCGCCGCAGCCACCGTCCTGGTCCCGACATCGCTCGCGGCGCCGCTGGCCTCGGCGAAGACCCGGCCGTTCAAGAGCGGCCATTTCCCCGACGGCGTGGTCTCCGGCGACCCGACGCCCAAGGGCGTCAGCCTGTGGACGCGCTTCGATCCGTCGGGCGGCGGCGGGACCGGCACGATCGAGCTGGAGGTCGCGACCGACAAGTCCTTCCGTCACGTCGTCGCGCGCAAGAACGTCAAGACCGGCGCCGCCTCCAACCACGCGGTCAAGGCGCGCGTGGCCGGCCTGAAGGCCCACGAGGAGTACTACTACCGCTTCTCCTCCAAGAGCGCCGACAGCCCCGTCGGCCGCTTCCGGACCGCGCTGCCGGCCGACTCCAAGGCGCCGGTGAAGTTCGCGTTCTTCTCCTGCCAGGACTACACGCACGGCTACTACAACGCGCTCGACGTCATGGCCGACGGCGACTACGACTTCGTCGTCTGCCTGGGGGACTACATCTACGCCGAGGCCTATCACTCGGTCGCCAAGGGCACGGGCGTCCGCGACGACAAGATCGGCAGCGAGAACCCCAACAACCCCGACATCGTGCGCGAGGCCATCAGCTTGGCCGACTACCGCGCCAAGTACCAGCTCTACCGCACCGACCCGCTGCTGCGCGCGGTGCACGCCAAGTTCCCGATGGTGATGCTCTGGGACGACCACGAGGTGCAGGACAACTACGCGGGCAAGCCGGCCGACGGCGGCCTGCCGCCCGCCAAGCGCTTCAGCCTCGCGCGCAAGAAGGCCGGGCGCCAGGCGTTCTTCGAGAACATGCCCGCCTTTCCCGGCGGCGAGAAGCTCTACCGCAAGCTCTCGTTCGGCGCCAACGTCGACCTCATCGTCATGGACCAGCGCAGCTACCGCGACAACCAGCCCTGCGACGACGCGGTCGTCGCGCCGTGCGCTGACTACAACCAGCCGCGCGACTTCCTCGGGCGGCCGCAGATGAACTGGGTCAAGGATGCGCTTGCGTCGTCGAAGGCCAAGTGGAAGGTGATGGCCAACGAGGTCACGATCATGCCGACGCGGGTGCTCGGCGGCGCCAACTACACCTACGACAACTGGCTCGGCTACCCGCAGGAGCGCGAGGAGCTGCTGACCCACATCCGCGACAAGCAGATCAAGGACGTGGTCTTCGTCACGGGCGACATCCACACGTTCATCGCCGGCGACGTGCGCACCGGCGACGGCGCCACCGGCGACACGGTCGCCACCGAGCTGGTCGGCGGCTCGATCACCTCCCAGTCGCTGGGCGAGACGACCCTCGACGCAGGCGGTGGCAACAAGATCCAGGGCAACGACGCCAACCCTGCGACCTCACCCGTGGTGATCGACGCGCTGCGCGGGATCAATCCGCAGGTCGACAACGCCGACTTCGACCACCACGGCTTCGGCGCGGTCACCGCGAGCGCGAACGGCTTCACCTGCGAGCTGGTGCGCATGGAGACCATCAAGAAGAAGTCCACCAAGAAGCTGCCGAGCGCGCAGTGGACCTACAAGGTCACCCCGGGCTCGCCGTCCATCAAGGGCCAGCACGGCCCGTAGCGGGTTCTGCACGCCGCCTCGCCGCGCCGCACAACCCGCTCCGCCGCGTTTAGAGCCTCACGGTCTGTGCCTCGACCCGGCCTTCGCGCCACGCCTCGACAGCCGCCGCGGCGATCGCGAGGTCCTGGATCGCGAGGCCGGTGGAGTCAAAGAGCGTGACGGCGCCGGTGTCCGCGCGGCCGGGGGCCTCGCCGGCCAGGACCGCGCCGAGATCGGTGACGCGGTCGCGCGTCACGAGGCCTTCCTCGACGGCGCCCGTCAGCTCGCCGCCGTGCGATGCCTGCGCCCACTCGTCACAGAAGAGCGTGCAGGCGGCCACGGCGCCGATCGTCGCCTCCGCCTTGCCGGGGCCGTCGGCGCCAAGCATGTTGTAGTGCTGCCCGGGACGCAGGTCGCCGGTGTCGATGACGACCTCCGCACCGGGCGTGATGCAGCAGACGACGTCAGCGGCCAGCGCCTCCTCGTGCGTCCCGACCGACCACCCCACCTCGTTGGCCAACGCAGCAGCCGCCTCCAGCCGAGGATCGAAACAGACGCCCGGCCCGTAGCCATCCGTGGCCAGGCAGCGTGCCGTCCAGGCGCCGTGCAGGCCACAGCCGATGATGCCGACCGTCGCCGCATCGGCGCGCGCCAGCGCGCGGGCGGCCACCGGCGCGACCGCGCCCGTGCGCAGCGCGGTGACCGAGCGCGCGTCGAGCATCGCGATCGGCTCGCTGGTCTCCGCGTCGCTGACCAGCAGGATCCCCATCACCGTCGACAGGTCCCGCGCCGGGTTTCCCGGAAACGACGAGATCCACTTCAGGATCGCCAGACCGCCGCCGAGCGCCGGCATCGCACGGAAGTCCCCGTGGGGCGGCGAACTCGAGGTAGACCTTGGCCGGCATCAGCCACTCGTCGCGCCGGTGGCGCAGGAACGCGTCGCGCGTGCGATCGATCGCCTCGCGCGGCGAGACCGCGGCGAGCACCGCGTGGTAATCCAGGACGGCGACCTCAGGCATGAGCCAAGAGTAGATCCACCGACGTGGTAGCCCCACCGCCGTGACCTTCGGGCGCGGCTAGCGTTGCCAGAGAACGAGATGCCGATGATGTACGAGCCCGTCCCCTTCGATCTCAAGCTGGCGCGCGAGGCCTTCAGCACCGCCGCCGAGCTGCACGGCGCCGCCACCCGACGCGCCGCCGACCGGCTGACCGAGGCCGACTACAACCGCCTGGCCGCCCACGACGCCGACTATGTCGCCGCGCTGGCCGACGGCCGCGTCCAGGACAGCATCGCGGCCGACGACGCCTTCCACCGCGTGATCGTCGCGGCCGCCGACGACCCGGACCTGATCGTCTCGGTCGAGCTCCTGCTGCCGCGGTTGCGGCGCATGGACCTCTGGCTCTTCACCCGCAAGGCCTTCGCCCACGGCGAGAGCAGCCATCCCGCGATCATCACCGCACTGCGCGCCGGCAACGCCGAGCACTCCGCAGCGCTGGTGGAGGCGAGCTTCACCACCGCCGGCGAGGAGCTCGCTGCCGCTGTCGAGCGCGCTGAGCCGAGGTAGGCTCGCGCCCGTGCCGATCCCCGAGGTCGATCCCACGGCGCCACCGTCGCTCGCCAAGCGTCTCATCACCCCGCCTGCGCGGACGCGTGCGGGCCGCTGGACGTTGATGAACATCTCGCGCCGGATCGACCCCACGCTCGTGCGCGTCAGCCGCGGGCGCCTCTCGACCGTCGCCTTCACCCCGGCCGTCCTGCTGACCACCGTGGGCGCGAAGTCCGGAGCCAAGCGCACCGCCACGCTGCTCTACTTCACCGATGCTGGTCGCGTGATCCTGATGGCGTCGAACTTCGGCCAGGAGCGCCATCCGGCCTGGTACCACAACGTCAAGGCGAACCCCGAGGTCACGCTGTACGCCGGAGGCTACGAAGGGCGCTTCCGCGGCGAGGAGGCTGTCGGGGCCGAGCACGAGCGCCTGTGGGCCCTGGCCAAGCGCCTCAGCGTCGGATACGCCGACTACGAACAGACGACCGGCGGCCGGCAGATCCCGGTCTTCGCCTTCTCTCCAGTCTGAGACCTCGGTCGCTAGGGTTCGCGGCATGCCCAACCGCCGTCCCCAGCTGGAGATCGTCGCGCCGTCGGCCTCCCCGGAGGAGGCCGCCGCGGTCGTCGCAGCGCTGGAGCAGTTCCTGCGCGACTTCGCTCCGGTGATCGTGGAGGCCGCGCCCAAGCAGAACCCCTGGCAGCGCGCCGCGCTGCTGGAGGCCACGGGCCGCGAGCCTGATGGGCAGTCGCCTTGGGGCGACCCCGTTCCCTGGGGCTAGACACCCGAGCGCCAACGCGCCAGCCTTGCCTCCGGCACCAAGAAGGTGTCGAATCGACCAAGCCCGTCCGTCGATCCTTCGAAGCGGCCGGAACCGCCGGCTGACGCCAACGCCTTCAGGAGGCCCTCCATGCAGTACATGCTGCTCATCTACACGCCGACCGACGCGAGCCCGGAGCAGGCCGAGACGTCCGCGTGGATGTCCTACACCCAGCAGCTCCAGGAGTCAGGCGTGTTGGTCGCCGGTGACGGCCTCCAGGGCCTGGACACCGCCACGACGGTTCGCGTGCGCGACGGCGAGTCGCTGGTCACCGACGGCCCGTTCGCCGAGACCAAGGAGATGCTCGCCGGCTACTACCTGCTCGACGTCGCCGACCTCGACGCCGCGCTGGCCTGGGCCGCCAAGATCCCGAGCGTCGGTTACGGCTCGGTCGAGGTGCGTCCGGTCATGGTCTTCGACCAGGGCTGAGCGCCGCCATGAAGTTCATCTTCCTGCTCTACGTGCCACCCGACATCCGCGACAACCCGGACGCCCGCGCGTCTATGGAGCAGTGGATGGCCTACGGCGCCGCACTGCGACACGAGGGCATCGAGCTCGGCGACAACGCGCTCGAGGGCCTCGACATGGCGACCACCGTGCGCGTCCGCGACGGCGAGACGCTCGTCACCGACGGCCCGTTCGCCGAGACCAAGGAGATGCTCGGCGGCTACTACCTCGTCGACGTGCCCGACCGCGAGGCGGCGCTGGTGTGGGCGGCGCAGGTGCCGTGCGCGCCGTACGGATCGATCGAGGTGCGCCCGCTGATGGAGTACGACGGCCCATGACCGACGCGGCGATCGCCCGGGCCTTCCGCGAGGAAGGCCCGGCGATCCTCGCGACGCTCATCCGCCAGGTCGGCGACTTCAGCCTCGCCGAGGATGCGCTGCAGGATGCCTTCGCCGCCGCCGTTGCCACGTGGCCGCGAGACGGCGTCCCGGCCAGCCCCGGCGCGTGGATCACCACGACCGCGCGGCGCAAGGCGATCGACCGCCTGCGGCGCGAGCGCGGGCTGGCCGACCGCATCGAGCGCCTCGCCGTGCTGGCGGCGCGCGAGACGGCGACTGCCGTCGAGGAGGACGACGACCTGCCCGACGACGGCGCGATCGCCGACGACCGCCTGCGCCTGCTCTTCACCTGCTGCCACCCCGCGCTCGCGCTCGATGCCCGCGTCGCGCTGACCGTCAAGTCGCTGGGCGGGTTGACGACCGGAGAGGTCGCGCGCGCGTTCCTGGTCTCGGAGCCCACGATGTACCAGCGGCTCACGCGCGCCAAGCGCAAGATCGCCGCCGCGCACATTCCCTATCGCGTCCCGCCGGCCGAGCTGCTGCCCGAGCGGCGCAACGGCGTCCTGGCCGTGATCTACCTGGTCTTCAACGAGGGCTACGCGGCCGGCGACGGCGACCGGCTCGTGCGCGGCGAACTCTGTGGCGAAGCGATCCGCCTCGGTCGTCTGCTGGTCAACCTGCTGCCGGGCGACCCCGAGGTGCTCGGCCTGCTCGCGCTGATGCTGCTCCAGGATGCCCGGCGCGATGCGCGCGTCGACGAGCGCGGCGAGTACGTGGCGCTCGACCGCCAGGACCGCGCGCGCTGGGACCAGGGCCGGATCGCCGAAGGCACCCACGCGCTCGATCAGGCGATAGCAGCGCGGACGGGTGGGTGGGCCGGCATCTATCAACTGCAGGCCGCCATCGCCGCGCTCCACGCCACCGCCGCCGACGCCGCGGCCACCGACTGGGTGGAGATCGCCGCGCTGTACGCCGAGCTCGACCGCCGCTCGCCCTCGCCCGTGATCCGCATCAACCGCGCCGCCGCGCTGGCCTTCGCCGGCGCGCCCGAGGCGGGCCTGGAGCTGGTCGCACCGCTGCTCGAGGACCCACGCCTGGACAGCTACGCACCGCTGCACGCCGCCCACGCCGAGCTGCTGCGCCGCACCGGCGCGGCCGACGCCGCCGCGGCCGCTTATGACCGCGCGATCGCGGCCACCCGCAACGCCGTGCAGCGCGCGGAGCTCGAGCGCCGCCGCGCGGCGGTCTGACCGCACGTTTTCCGCACCGAAAGCGTGCAGAAAACGCCGTGCCGCAACGGCCTACGCAAAAGGTGGATTTGCGATCGGGATTTGCTACCTTCCCCCTCATGGAGCCCACCACCGTTGGCCGCAAGGGGAGCCTCAAGAACCCTGAGGTCTACGAGAACGTCCCCGGCCAGATCATCCCCGCGATCGTCCGCGAGTTCGACGATTTCGATAACGAGGCCGAGAAGTTCCTCGCCGGCGACACGCCCGAGAACGAGTACATCGGCTTCCGTCTGAAGCAGGGCGTCTACGGCCAGCGCCAGCCCGACGTCCAAATGATCCGGATCAAGCTGCCGTTCGGCGGCGTCACGCCGGACCAGATGGACAACTTCGCCGACGTGATCGAGCGCTACGCGCCGCTCAACAAGGGCCACATCACGACGCGGCAGAACATCCAGATCCACCACGTGCCGCTGCGCGACGCCGCGGCGCTGATCCGCGACCTGAGCGAGACCGGGCTCTCCTCCCGCGAGGGCTGCGGCAACACCGTCCGCAACGTGACCGGCGACCCGTGGGCCGGGATCCTCGAGGGCGAGGTCTTTGACCCGACCCCCTACGTCGGCGCCTATGTCCGCTACTTCGTGCGCCATCCCACGACGCAGCTGATGCCGCGCAAGATCAAGACCGCGTTTGACGGCACGCCGGCCGAGGACCGCTCGATCACCGGCATCCACGACATCGCCTTCATCTCCAAGGTCAACGACGAGGGCGTTAAGGGCTTCCAGGTCGTCGTCGGCGGCGGCACGTCGATCATGCCGCGCATCGCCCCCACGTTGTATGACTTCGTCGAGGCCGACAACGGCGACTACCTCAAGGTCGCCGAGGCCGTCTTCCGGATCTTCGACGCGCAAGACTGGCTGCGCGTCAACCGCGCCCGCGCCCGCATCAAGGTCTTCGTCGACAAGTTCGGCATCGACGAGCTGCGCACGCAGGTCGAGGAGCAGCTCAAGGGCGACTGGGTCGCCGAGCGCGATTTCTCGGTCGCACCTCGCCGCTTCGACTTCGACGAGGAGGCTGTCGCCCCCGGCGTGCCGTCCTCCTTCGGCACCCCGACCGACGACGAGGACCGCGCCGCGTTTGACCGCTTCCGCGAGTCCAACGTCGTCGCCCAGCGCCAGGAGGGCTTCAGCGCCGTCGAGGTCAAGGTCTACCGCGGCGATCTGACGCCCGAGCAGTTCCGCGGCCTCGGCCAGATCATGCGCGACTTCTCCGGCGGCAACGCCCGCATGACCGTCGGCCAGAACATCGTCTTCCGCTGGGTCCGCGACGAGTCGGTCTACGACCTCTGGAACCGCCTCAAGGAGCTGGAGCTCGGCGAGGCCGGCGCCCAGGAGATCACCGACAACGTCTCGTGCCCCGGCACCGACTCGTGCAAGCTCGGGATCACCTCCTCGATGGGCCTCAACGCAGCGATCAACCGCAAGCTGCTGGAGATGGAGATCACCGATCCGCTCTCCCGCCGCATCCACATCAAGAACTCCGGCTGCCCGAACGGCTGCTCGCAGCACCACATCGCCGACATGGGGTTCTACGGCGCGTCGATCAAGGTTGGCGAGCACACGATCCCCGCGTACGTCGCGCACATCGGCGGCGTCTACGAGGGCGGCAAGGTCGGCTACGGCCAGCGCCTGAAGGTCCGCCTGCCCGCCAAGCGCGTGCCCGACGCCGTCGAGCGCTGGATCCGCATGTACGAGGCCGAGCGCACCGACGACACCGAGACGTTCAAGGCCTACGCCGAGCGCGTCGGGACCATCCGCTTCGAGGAGGCCGTCAAAGGCGACCTCGCCATGCCGGTGGAGTTCGGCCTCGACACCATGAACATGTTCATGGACTGGGACCGCAACCAGCCCTACGTCGTGGCCCGGGGCGAAGGCGAATGCGCGGTCTGAACGACCAGCTCATTGACACGTTGACGGCAGCGGCCCAGCACGAGTCGCTGGTCTTCCTCTGCTCCTTCCAGAAGGAGGAGTCGGTGATCCTCGACGAGCTGCTGGGCCTGGCGCCGCACGTTCGTGTCGTGACCATCGACACCGGCGTGCTCTTCCCCGAGACGCTGCAGACCTGGAAGGCCTTCGAGGATCACTACGGCGTGCAGGTCGAGGTCCAGGACGCGGCCAACGCCGAGCGTCCGTGGACCGGGCCCGAGCACTGCTGCACGCCGCTGAAGGTCGCGGCGCTGGAGGCCTCGCTGGACGGCGCCGACGCCTGGGTCACGGGCGTGCGCCGCGAACAGGCGGAGACGCGCGCGACCGCCGAGCTGATCGAGCCCGACGCCAAGCGCCCCGGCGTCATGAAGTACAACCCGCTCGCCTTCTGGACCGAGAAGGACGTCTGGGGCCGGATCTTCGAGCGCGGCCTGCCTTACCACCCGCTCCACGACCAAGGCTTCGCGTCGATCGGCTGTGCCACGTGCACCCAGCCGGGCGACGGACGCGCCGGCCGCTGGGCGGGGACCGACAAGACCGAGTGCGGCATCCACGTCGTTTGACGAGTTGGAGAACGTGCGCATGAGCATCCAGACCCACACCCTCAGCCACCTCGAAGCGCTCGAGGCCGAGGCCATCCACGTGATGCGCGAGGTCGCCGCCGAGCGCGAGAAGCCGGTGCTGCTCTTCAGCGGCGGCAAGGACTCGATCGTCCTCGTGCGGCTGGCCGAGAAGGCGTTTCGCCCGGGCAAGTTCCCGTTCCCGCTCATGCACATCGACACGGGGCACAACTTCGGAGAGGTCATCGAGTTCCGCGACAACTTGGTTGAGCGCCTCGGCGAGCGGCTCGTCGTCGCCTCCGTGCAGGAGTCGATCGACAGCGGGCGCGTGGTCGAGGAGATCGGTCCGCGCGCCTCGCGCAACCGCCTGCAGACCACGACGTTGTTGGATGCCTTGGCCGAGCACGGTTTCGATGCGGCCTTCGGCGGCGCGCGCCGCGACGAGGAGCGCGCACGGGCCAAGGAGCGCATCCTGAGCTTCCGCGATGACTTCGGCGGCTGGGACCCCAAGGCCCAGCGGCCCGAGCTCTGGAACATCTACAACACGCGCGTGCGCCGTGGCGAGAACGTCCGCGCGTTCCCGCTGAGCAACTGGACCGAGCTCGACGTCTGGCAGTACATCCAGAACGAGGAGATCGAGGTGCCCTCGATCTACCTGGCCCACGAGCGTGCGGTCTTCCGCCGCGACGGGATGCTCTACGCCGACTCCGAGTTCATCGGGCGCGATGAGCGCGACTCTGATCCCTTCACCGCGTCGGTGCGCTACCGCACCGTCGGTGACATCTCGTGCACCGGCGCCGTGGCCTCCACTGCCGCGACGCTGGACGAGGTCGTCGCCGAGATCGCCGCGACCAACGTCACCGAGCGCGGCGAGACGCGCGCCGATGACCGCGTGTCGGAATCGGCGATGGAAGACCGCAAGGTCGCGGGCTACTTCTAGGCCTTCTTATGCCCACGCTGCTCCGCCTCGCCACCGCGGGCTCCGTCGACGACGGCAAGTCCACGCTCATCGGCCGCCTGCTGCACGACAGCAAGGCGATCCTCGCCGACCAGTACGCCGATCTCAACGGCCGCGACGGCGAGATGGATCTCTCGCGTCTGACCGACGGGTTGAAGGCCGAGCGCGAGCAGGGCATCACCATCGACGTCGCCTACCGCTACTTCGCGACGCCGACGCGCGACTTCATCCTGGCCGACACCCCCGGCCACGTGCAGTACACGCGCAACATGGTCACCGGCGCCTCGACGGCCGACGTCGCCATCGTGCTCATCGACGCGCGCCACGGCGTCGTCGAGCAGACCCGCCGCCACGCCTTCATCGCCTCGCTGCTGGGCATTCCGCACCTCGTCGTCGCGATCAACAAGATGGACTTGGTCGGGTATGCGGAGGAGCGCTTCGACGAGATCGTCCGCGACTTCAGCGTGTTCCGCAATCACTTGACTTCGCGCGACATCGCCTACATCCCGATCAGCGCGCTGGAGGGCGACAACGTCGTCGACCGCAGCGAGAACATGTCGTGGTACGTCGGGGAGCCGTTGCTGCGCCATCTGGAGGCGATCGACCCCGCGGACGATCGCAACATGGAGGACTTGCGCTTTCCGGTGCAGCTGGTGATCCGCTCAGAGGGCAATGACTTCCGCGGGTACGCTGGGCAGGTCGCCTCAGGCGTTGTCCGGCCTGGTGATCGCGTGAAGGTGCTGCCGTCCGGCGTCGAGTCGACGGTGGCGTCGATCGACACGCTGACCGGCCCGTTGGAGCAGGCCTTCCCGCCCCAGAGCGTGACGATCCGGCTGGCTGACGATGTGGATGCCTCGCGCGGCGACGTGCTCGTCAGCGCTGACGGCGCGCCGGAGCCCGTCAAGGAGTTCGAGGCCGACGTCTGCTGGTTCGCCGACCGTCCGCTACGCCCCGGGTCCAAGTACCTGTTGAAGCACCTGACCCACACCGCCGAGGCGATCGTCGACGCGATCATCGACGTCGTCGATGTCCAGACGCTCGAGCGCGGGCCGGCACCCTCCGAGCTCGGCCTCAACGACATCGGCCGCATCCGTCTGCGCACCCGCCGCCCCGTGATCGCCGACCCTTACGCGCGCAACCGCGTCACGGGCGCCTTCATCCTCATCGACGAGTCCAACAACGACACCGTCGCCGGGGGCATGGTCGCTTAGGCGACCAGCGGCTCTCGCGCCTCGTCTGCGCCGAGGCGCAGCGCGACGAGCCCGATGCCGAGCTGGCGCACGTCGGTGTTCAGGCGCGTGTCGGCCGGCGTCATCGTGCGGTCGACCACCAGCGCGATCTCGACGACCTCGCGCCCTGCGAGCGCGGCGGGCGGGATCTCGCCCCCGAGCTGATGGCCATGGCCGATCTCGCCGCGGAGCGTCGCCCGGGCGAGCAGCCGGTCGTTGACCAGCACGCGCACGGCAACCGATGGCCGGCGCGGCGCCAGCGGCGCGTGCACGAGTAAGTCGAGGTACAAGGGTCCACCCGTGGTCGGCGGCGAGGGCGGCAGGACGACCGTGGCGCGCCCGCTCCGCGACCACACGCCGTGCGTCTCGGGAAACCACCAGCCGGCGCCCAGGAAGCGATGGCCCTCGCCACCGAGGGCGAAGCGCAGCACACCTCCGAGTGGGTAGGCGGCGTGTGCGTCCTCGCCGAGCGCACCCGTTGATCGTCCCGGCCGCAACCGGTCGGGCCGCCCGAGCGCGACCCATGCCGCGTGGGCCGGGACGGCCCGCGCGCTGGGCAGCGCCCAACGTCGCGCGAGGAAGCGCAAGCCATCGGCCGGGCCCGTGCGGGCGCCGGGAGCGACGACCGTCTGGACCTCGTTCTCATAGGCGTCGATCAGGCCGCCGATCCGCCGGGCAGGGCGTGCCCCGCCATCGGCGCCCGGATCGTCGGCGCGCCGCCGTCGCAGCCGCACGGCTAGCGGCACCGGCACGCGCTCCAGCTCCCGGCGCGCCGCGGCCGGAGCGTCTAAGCCGCTGACCTCGGCGACGTAGTCCAGGCCGTCGAGCATCGAGCGGCTCAGTCGCGCCTGCCGGCAACGCCGCACGACCGCGTCCCAATCAAGCGCGGCGCCATGGTCGCGCAGCAGCAGCGCGACGTCGCCGACCCAGCGCACGGCCGCATTGCGCGCCCAGCTCGTGCCGTGGCCCACCGCGATCACCAGCGTGTCCTCGACGCTCGTGGCGCGGCAGCGCACGCCGGCGATCTCGGCCTCCAGCGCCGCCGCACGGAACGCCTCGCCCAGCTCCACGCTGCGCCCCTGGTGGAGCAGGTGCCAGTGCAGGTCGATCTCGGCGCCGTCGGGTCCGCTGAAGCCGAAGCCGTGGCTGTCGCGCACGACCGCGGCGCGGTGGCCGGTCAGCGCGTCCTGTAGGACCGAGTGGTAGCCCTGCGCATTCAGGATCGCGACCGCCCGGTCGACGTGGTGTGGCGCCACGGCCACGTCGATGTCGAACATCGGGCGCAGCCGCGCGTCGATGCCGTGCGCGTAGACCAGCGCCGCACCCTTGCTCAGCAGCGGCTCGAGCCCCGCGTCCTCCAGCGCAGCGACGACCGGCGCGACGCGGCGGTCGAGCATCTGCGTGCGCAGCCACGAGAAGCGGGTGACGTGCCGGATCTGCCGCCCGAGCGCATCGTCGCCCGGCGCGCCGCCAGGGCGCAACGCGAGCAGCGGCAGCAGCTGCAGCGAGCCGAAGTCGAGCTTGTCGAGATCGACGCGCGCCGTCCATCGCGCATAGGCGTCGGCCGCTTGCGCCGGATCCGGCAGCAGCGCCGCGCGCAGCAGGAGATCCTGCTCGGGCCGTGGCCGCATCCGTGCGGCGCGGCTCACGCGCGGCCTTCGCGTCGAGCACGCAGGATCGCCTCGCGCGCGCTGGCCAGGTACTCCGCGTGGACCTCGGCGCGCGCCACGATCGACCGGTTCTCTCCGTGGATCCGCCGCTCGTAGACCACCTCGGAGACCGGAACGAGGTCCGGCAGCCGGCTGAAGAGCTCGAAGAGCTCGTTGCGCCCGGCGTTGGCCTGAAAGCCACCGACGGCCTCGTAGCGCGCCCGCCGCACGAGCAGCCCGCCGGGCGAGCGACCCACCTGCAGCTCGTCGCCCAGCGCATAGCGTTCAGCTACACCCTCCGAGCCGTCGTCGGCGAAGCGCCGCGCCATGCCGCAGACCGCGTCGGCACCCGAGCGCTCCAACGCCGCCTGCAGGACCGCGTGATGGGTCGGCAGGTAGCGGTCGTCGCCATCGAGGAACGCGAGCAGCTCGGTGTCCAGCGCAGCGGCACCCGCCCCGCGCGCACCGCCCGGCCCGATGCCGTCGGTGCGGATCGTGCGCACGCCACGTGCCCGCGCGACGTCGCCGCTGCCGTCAGTCGAGCCGTCGTCGACGACGATCACCGCCTCCGAACGCAGCGTCTGCGCAGCGATGCTGTCCAGCGCCTCGCCGAGGTAGGCCGCCTGGTCGCGGACCGCGACAACGACGCCGATCACGCTGCTCCCTCCCCGCGACGGCGCAGCGACGCGTGCAGCACCGCGAGCAGCCCGTGTCGCGTCGCATCGCGGTCGCGCGTCAGGCTCCCGTCACGCAGCCGATAGTGCGTGGTGACCACATCGGTGAGCACCAGGCGCACGCCCGCCTCGCGCAGCCGCAGCAGCCAGTCGACGTCCTCGGCGTGGCGCAGCTCCTCGTCCATCCCGCCGTGACGCTCAAGCATCGAGCGGCGCATCAGCCAGGTGCCGAGCTGGATCCCCACGGTCGGCTCACCGTACGGTCGCAACGGGTCACCGGCGACCGGCTGTGCGCGCGCCATGACGAGGTCGACCTCCGGGTCGTCGAGCAGCGCCCGCCGCGGATCCGGCCTGCCGGCGACCCAGAGATCATCGGCGTCCAAGAAGCCGACGAGCGTGCCGCGCGCCTGCGCGATCCCGACGTTGCGCGCCGCGGCCGGGCCGCGGCAGGGTTGGCGTACAACACGCACAGGTAGTCCGAAGGCCTCGGCGATCGCGGCGCCGTCGTCGGTCGACCCGTCGTCGATGACCAGCAGCTCCAACAACCCGTCGGCGTTGGCCAGCACGCTCGCGATCGCGTCGCCGACCCAGGGCGCCGCGTTGTGCAACGGCATGATCACCGTGAGATCGCCTGCCGTGCTCACGCCGCCGCCTCGGCCTCGATCAGCGCGCCGATCGCCTCCGGGATCGCCGCCACATCCGGCCCGACCTCCAGCGTGTAGACCGGCAGCGTCGCGAGCAGCTCGCGCAGCACGGTTAGCGTCGTGGCGCTGTCGCCCGGAAGCTGCAGCAGCGTCGAGACCGCGATCGTACGCAGCGCCTCACGACCGTCGAACGGGACCGCGGCGCCCGTCCGCGACCCCACGTGCGGCAGAACGACGGCACGCAGCGCAAGCGCCTCGCAGACGACGTCGGCGATCGGAAGCCGGCGCTTACCGCGCCAGTCCAGGCGAGCGCCGGCGGCTCGCGCGTCCAGGCCTCCGCCGAGCAGCTCGAGCGACGCCGGCCCGGCCTTGGCGATGGCGAAGGCCGGATGCGCGGTCGGCACCGGGCCCGGACGGACCAAGGTGTAGTCGTCGGAGACGAGCGCCATCCCCGCCTGCAGGCAGGCGAGCGCGGTGGTCGACTTGCCGGCCCCGCCGGCGCCCAACAGCAGGACGCCGTCGGTGCCGGTCCCGACCGCGGCGGCGTGGATGAGATGCGCGCCATGGCGCGCCAGCGTCCAGCGCAGGATGCTGCGCAGCGGCGCGCCGCCCTCCCACGGCGCCATGACGGCGGCGTCGCGCAGCCATTGCACCCCGAGGCCCGCGTCGGTATCGGCGACCGAGAGCGTGGCGTAGTCGTTGCTGTAGCTGGCCAGGAGTGGCGGCTGCGTCCAGCCGGCGATCTCCTCGCGCTGGAGGTAGTCCCGCGGCCCCCACGGCGGCCGTGGAGCCGAACGGCCGGTCCCGACACCATCGAAGGCCCAGAGCTCGATCGCGGGTCCGTCGGCGGCCTCGATCGACCCCTCCAACAACCCGGGAGCGAGCCGGGCGATCAGCTCCGCGCCCGCCAGGTGCACACGCACCGGCACGCCCGCGGGGCGCAGGGTCAGCGTGTGCGCCGGCCCGTCGGCCGCGGCAGCGCGCGCGACGTCGACCGCTCGCGCGACGAAGTCCCCGGACGTGGTCGTCGTCATCCGGCCGGCGCGCGCGTCACCGGCCACCCATCGCCGTCGAGATCGATGTCGTGGATCGGGTCCAGCATCAGCAGGTCCTGCATGTCGCTGAAGCGCTGCAGCACCGGTTCCCTCTCGGCCGGGGGCGCCTCGACGACCGTCGCCCCGGCGTCGCTCTCGGCTTCCTCGACGAGCATCTCGGCGCGCAGCCGCTCGACAAACGCGTCCACGTGCGCCGCTTCCCAGCCCAGCGAGGTCGCGATCGCCGCGACGCTGCGACCGTCCTGCAGCAGCGCCCAGATCGCCGTCGCCGGGGCGTTGAGCGAGAAGTAGCAGCCTGTCCCCATGTGCACGAGCACGGCCTCGCCGTCGAATGCCTCGTCGATCACATCAGGCCGTCGCGGGCGGAACGCGAGGCGCACAGGCTCGTTCATGCGCGGCGAGTCTAGACGGCAGGCCGTCCGATCTCACGATCAAATAGCCTTCCGCGCCGCATGTTCTCCAAGGTTTTGGTCGCAAATCGGGGCGAGATCGCCATCCGCGTCATGCGGACGCTCGAAGAGATGGGCATCGCCTCCGTCGCCGTCTACTCCGAGCTGGATCGGGACGCGCTGCACGTGCAGCGTGCCGACGAGGCCTATCTGCTCGGGGGTCCGACGGCTGCCGAGAGCTACCTGAACATTCCCAAGATCATCGAGGTCATCAAGGAGTCGGGCGCCGAAGCCGTCCATCCGGGCTATGGCTTCCTGGCCGAGAACGCCGCGTTCGCCCGCGCGTGCGAGGAGGCGGGCATCGTCTTCATCGGCCCGCCTGCCTCAGCCATCGACGCGATGGGCTCAAAGACCAAGGCGCGCGAGCTGATGCAGGCCGCCGGCGTCCCGATCGTGCCCGGCACGACCGAGCCGGTCGACACCGTTGAGGACGCGCTGCGGATCGCGCGCGACGAGATCGGCTTCCCGGTCGCCGTGAAGGCGGCCTCCGGCGGCGGCGGCAAGGGCTTCCGCGTCGCGCTGACCGAGGACAAGCTGCAGGACGCCTTCGAGGGCGCCTCGCGTGAGGGCGAGAAGTTCTTCTCCGACGGCACCGTCTACCTCGAGCGCTACCTGCCCGACCCCCGCCACGTCGAGGTCCAGGTCCTCGCCGACCGCCACGGCAACGTCATTCACCTCGGCGAGCGCGACTGCTCGGTCCAGCGCCGCCACCAGAAGCTGATCGAGGAGTCGCCGGCCCCAGCCGTCGACGCCGCGATGCGCGAGGCCATCGGCAAGATCGGCACCGACGCGGCGCGCGCCGTCGACTACGTCGGCGCCGGCACGATCGAGGGCATGCTGCAGGACGGGGAGTACTTCTTCCTGGAGATGAACACGCGCGTGCAGGTCGAGCACTGCGTGACCGAGATGACGACCGGCATCGACATCGTGCGCGAGGGCATCCTCGCCGCCGCCGGCGAGCCGCTGACCGTCAGCCAGGACGACGTCGAGCTGCGCGGCCACGCGATCGAGTGCCGCATCAACGCCGAGGACGCGTCGCGCAAGTTCTCCCCGGCCCCGGGCAAGATCGGCAACTACCGCGAGCCGTCGGGCCCGGGCGTGCGCGTCGACTCGGGCGTCGGCCCGGGCGGCGAGGTCACGCCGATGTATGACCCGATGGTCGCCAAGCTGATCGTCTGGGACACCGACCGCGAGAAGGCGACCAAGCGCATGCTGCGCGCGCTGGGCGAGTACGAGATCGAGGATCTCAAGACGCTGATCCCGTTCCACCAGGCGTTGCTGGCGACCGACCAGTGGGCCAACGCCGAGACCTGTCGCGATCTGGTCGAGGACACGGATTGGCTCAAGACGCTGGCGTTCCCGGCTCCGACGCTGGCCGACGACGACGAGGACGAGAAGATCGAGCAGGCCTACACCGTCGAGGTCTCGGGCCGGCGCTTCGACGTCACGGTGATCGGTCCCCCGCCGGTCGGTGGTGTCGCCGTCGCGGCCGGGGCGAACGGCGCGGGTCCTGCCCCGAAGAAGCGCGGCGAGCGCAAGAAGAGCGCCGGCGGCGGTGCCGACGAGCTCGTCTCCCCGCTGCAGGGCAACATGTGGAAAGTGCTCGTCAAGCAGGGCGACACCGTCGAAGAGGGCCAGCTGCTCTGCATCATCGAGGCGATGAAGATGGAGAACGAGATCACCGCGCACAAGGCGGGCGTGATCGAGACGCTGTCGATCACCGAGGGCGAGCCGATCCAGTCCGGCGCCCAGATCGCCATCATTAAGTCTCCGCCCGCCGAGGCTGCGGAGTAGTCCATCATGTTGGCCACCGCGACCATCCTGGGCAGCGGCGGCTTCATCCCGACGGGCACGCGCGAGACCTCCTCGCTGCTGCTGCTCGCCGAGGACAGCGACCGCGCGGTGGTCGTCGACGCGGGCACGGGCCTGCGGCGGCTGATCACCGATCGCGCGCTGCTGGCCGGACGCACGCGGCTGGAGGTGTTGTTAACGCACTTCCACATCGACCACGTCTGCGGGCTGGCCTATCTGACCGAGCTCGATGACCTGGAGATCACGGTCCGCGGTCCGGGTGCGGCGTTGTACGACCTGCCGACGGCGGAGGTGCTGGCGCGGCTCTTCGCGCCGCCCATCATGCCGGTCGACCTGCAGCAGCTCGGGGTGCGCGTCGGCGAGCTGGGCTGTGGCGATGCCGGGGTCGAGGGGTTGGACGTGCGCACGCGCCGCCAGGATCTCCACACCAACCCGACGCTCGGCATCCGCGTCGGCGACGCGCTGATGTGGTGCACCGACACCGAGGCCGACCCGGGCACAGCGGACTTCGCGCGCGGCGTGCGGGTTCTCGCCCACGACGCCTGGGGCCCGCCGGCTGCGCCCGGCCATGCCGAGCCGGCAGACGCAGCGCGCGTCGCGGTCGAGACGGGCGCGCCGCGGCTCGTGCTCATCCACGTGCCGCCCAAGGTCGACGAGGGCGACCTTCACGCCCGCGCTGCCGCCGTCCATCCGGACGTGACCGTCGCCACCGATGGTCTGCAGCTCTTAGAGCTCTGAAACGCAGCGCCGGTGCGCCGCTAGGCTTGGCGGTGATGGAGTTCGAGCCACTGCGCGCCGGCATGGAGCAGGCCGTCCCGTTCAACGGGCACGTCGGTCTGGAGATCGTCGAGGTGTCGCTCGGCCGCGGTGTCGCGCGGCTGCCCGATGAGCAGGCGCTGCGCAACCACACGGGCTCACAGCACGCGAGCGCGCTCTTTGCCGTCGGCGAGGCGGCATCGGGTGCGGCGCTCGCCGCAGTGTTCGTCGAACATCTACCGCGGCTGGAGCTCTCGCCGGAAGGCGCCGAGATCTCCTACAAGAAGATCCCGCGCGGCCCGATCACCGCCACTGGCGTCCTGGGCTCTGACCCCGAGACGCTGCTCGCCGACCTCGATCGCGACGGCCGCGTCGCGTTTGCCACCGATGTCTCGCTGATCGACGGCGCCGGCGACGTGGTCGCCGACATGACCGTCCGTTGGCTCGTCCGCCAGGAGCCGTAGTTGCCCGCAAGAGCATGGAAGGCCGGCCCGCATGAGGCCGAGATCGTCGCGCGTCTCCTCGTCGCGTTCCGCGACCACCTCGGCTACTCGTGGCCGTCGGACAACGCGTTTCTCGCCGGCGTCGAGCGCCTGATGGAAGACCGCGACACCGACTTCCTGCTCGCCGCCGCCGACGACGACTCGCCGCCCTCGGGCGTCATCCAACTGCGCTACCGCATGGGCATCTGGCGCGCCGGCCGCGACTGCCTGGTCGAAGACGTCTACGTCACCGAAGACGCCCGCGGCCGCGGCGTCGCCCGGGCGCTGCTAGACGCCGCCACTGCGCGTGCACTGGAGCGCGGCTGCCGCCGCATGGAGCTCGACGTCAACGAGGCCAACGAGCCCGCACTGGCGCTCTACGAATCCTTCGGCTTCACCTCCGGCGAGCCGCGCGATATCTACATGCGCCGCCACCTCGACGCGGGGCCGGATGCGTAAGCAGACCCTTCCTAACCTCCATCGCTAATAAGCGATCTGCCGATTTCGCTTAATAGCGTGCTACGTTATTAAGCGGTCATGCCGTTGCCCCCTGCTCCCAGCGACCGCGCCGGACGCTTCGTCACGGTCGGCAGGGCACCCGATGGCTACGACGCGTTCGATCCGCGCCCGCTTCCGCCCGATCCACCGCTCGCGCTCGACCAACCCACCGAGCGACTCCTCGAACGCGCCAACCAGGCGCTCGGCCGGCTCGACGGCATCACGATGCTGCTGCCGGACCCGCAGACGCTGTTGTACACCTACATCCGCAAGGAGGCGGTGCTCTCCTCGCAGATCGAGGGAACGCAATCGTCGCTCTCGGACCTCTTGCTCTTCGAGGCCGACGTCGCGCCAGGCGTTCCCGTGGGCGACGTCGAGGAGACAGCGAACTACCTCATCGCCCTGCGCCACGGCGTCGACACTGTCACCACCGGGCGCCTCCCGATCTCCAGCCGGTTGCTGCGCGAGGTCCACGGCCTGCTCCTTGACGGTGTGCGCGGAGGCGACAAGGCGCCCGGCGAGTACCGCCGGATCCAGAACTGGCTCGGTGGTTCACGACCGGCCGACGCACGCTTCGTGCCGCCGCAGCCGCAGGAGATCCCGAACGCCATCGCCGCGCTGGAGCGCTTCATCCACGACGAAGACAGCGCGTTACCGGTGCTGATCAAGGCCGCCCTCGCCCACGCCCAGTTCGAGACGATCCATCCCTTTCTCGACGGCAACGGCCGCGTCGGGCGGTTGTTGATTACGTTGATGCTCTGCGCCGAGGGTGTGCTGGAACGGCCGCTGCTCTACCTGAGCCTCTACTTCAAGCAGCATCGCGACCTCTACTACGACCGGCTGCAGCGGATCCGCACCCACGGCGAATGGGAGGAGTGGGTCGCCTTCTTCCTGCGTGGCGTACTCGACGTCGCGACATCCGCCACCGATACAACGCGCAACATCGTGTCCTTGGTCGAACGTGACCGCGCCACCGTCGGGGCGCTCGGCAAAAGCGCGGCGACCGCAGGCAGGATCTTGGAACACGCGATCCAGCGGGTCATCCTCACGCCAAAGTCGGTGCAGGCGGCCACCGGCCTGACCGCGCCGCCGATCTACGCCGCCATCCGTCGCCTGGAGGAGGCGGGCGTTCTGCATGAAGCGACGGGCAAGCGACGCAACCGCGTGTATGTGTACACGGAGTACCTCGCCCTGCTCAACGCCGGAACCGAGCGTCCCTAGGCCGACGCGGTGCGGCCGACCAGCGACGCCGGTGGCTCGACGACCGAGAACCCCAACAACGCCCAGAACGCGACCTCGGCCTCCACGTCTTCCCGCCGGGTCGGCAGCGCGACGTGGTGGATGCCGGCGGTCACGACGAGGCGCCCACCCGCGCCACGTTCTCCACATGGATCTTCTGCTGGACGCGGTCGCGGCGCGCCAGCGGCAGTGCCGGCTCGCCCGCGCCGCCGAGCGACTCCAGGTACTTGATGTCCTCGCGCAAGATCGCCAGGGCGCGCGTGCCGTCGATTGCCGCGCCGTGGCCGGGGACGACCCAGTCGGCCTGCTCGACGTAGGGCGCCAGCCGCAGCAGCGTCGCGACGTACGCGTTGCGCGAGCCGCCCTCGGAGAGCATCGGGATCTCCACCGGCGAGACGTAATCCCCCGCGACCAACACGGAGGCAAACGGCGCCCAGACCGCCATGCCGTCGGCCGTGTGGCCGTCGGCCGGGATCAGCTCCAGCTCGGCGTCGCCACCCAGCTCCAGCTTGCCCGGTACCGGCAGCGCCTGGACCTGCCCCAGAGACAGCGGCTTGATCCGTGCGACGTAGTCGTCCTCGTCGACCTCGCGCAGCCGCCGCTGCGCCACGCCCGGCTCGGCGCGCAGCCGTGCCGCGGTCGTCTCAGCGACGCCCAGAGCCACCTCCGGGAACGCCAGGCGCGCCAGCAGGTGATCCCAATCACCATGGGTCGCCAACAGCCCCGACAGCCCCCACCCCGCCTGCCCGAGAATTCCCGGCAGCGCGTCGAGCTCGTCGGGGAAGATCGGCGAGTCGACGATGAACGTCTCCTCCCCGTGGTGCAGCAGCGTGCACGTCGTCTGCCACTTGGCGCTCCGGGCGACGATGACGCCCGGGTCCAGGGCGACGACTTGCATCAGCGGCGCCGGGTCCTACAACCCGAGGAGCTTTGCCGCCTCCAGCAGGGTCTTGACCTCGGCGGTCGGCTTCTTGCCGCCCGGCGGGACCTCCTCCTTGCGGCGGTTGACCCAGATCGTCGGGACCTTCAGCTTGGTCGCCGGCTCGATGTCGGTGTAGAGCCCGGAGCCGATGTGGACCCACCCCTTCTTGCCGCCGATCCGCCGCGCGAACTCGTTGAAGTGCGCGGGATCGGGCTTGTAGGAGCGGACCTGCTGGGCGGTGACGACGAGGTCGACGTCGGCCGGGATGTGGCGCCGCGTGAGGCCGAGCAGCTTGTCGTCGATGTTGGAGATCAAGCCCGTCTGGTACTTGCCCAGGAACTTCTTCATCTGGGGCATCGTCTCCTTGAACGCGCCCCAGCGAGCGACCGAGTCGGGCAGGAAGCCTGAGCGCGAGGGCTCCAGCGCCCAGCCGATCTCCTTGGCGATCTTGATCGCCGCCTGGCGCAGGACCTCGGCGTAGAGCTCATACGAGCCGCCCTGGATCTCCTTGGTCGCCTCGAGGAAGAGATCGACGACCTGGGTGCGGTCAATCGGAAACCCTTCGCGCTTCGCCTCCCGCTCAAACGCATCAGCGACCCCCGACTCCCAGTCGATCAGGGTGCCGTAGACGTCGAAGGTGATCCACTGAATGTTCTTCGGAAGTGCCATGCGGCCCGGCATTGTGCCATCTCTGGCCCTCCGGGCGGGGCCCGGCCGTTTGGGCACGAAGCATCGGCCCGGACTCCTGCAATACCGTCCTGCCCTCCTATGGACCTGCTCGAATATCAGGGCAAGCAGCTTTTTGCCCGACATGGAATCCCCGTCCCCGACGGACGCCCGGCGCGAACGGTCGACGAAGCCGTCGCTGCCGCCAAGGAGATCGGCTTCCCCTGTGCCGTCAAGGCGCAGGTGAAGATCGGCGGCCGCGGCAAAGCCGGCGGCATCAAGATCGCCAACAACGAGGACGAGGCGCGCTCCGCGTCTGACGCGATCCTCGGCATGGACATCAAGGGCTTCACGGTCCACGAGGTGTGGATCGAGACCGCCGCCCCGCAGATCGAGTCCGAGTACTACGCCTCGATCGTCTTTGACCGCGGCGCCAAGGCCCCGCTGATCATGCTCTCCACCCAGGGCGGCATGGACATCGAGGAGGTCGCCGAGTCCAACCCGGACGCGATCGCCACGCTGCACGTCGATCCGCTGCTCGGCTTCCAGGACTTCCACGGCCGCCGCCTCGCCTTCGAGGCCGGCATCGACGCCGACCTCGTCCGCCCCGTCGGCGCCTTCCTGCACCAGCTCTACGGGACCTTCATCGCCGAGGAGGCGCTGCTGGTCGAGGTCAACCCGCTGATCGTCACGCCCGAGCGCAAGGTCGCCGCGCTGGACGCCAAGGTCACGCTGGACGACAACGCGCTCTTCCGTCACCCCGCCAACGCGGACCTCCGCGATCCGAGCGACGAGGACCCGCAGGAGCAGATGGCCCACGAGCGCGGGCTGACCTACGTCAAGCTCGACGGTGACATCGGCATCCTGGGCAACGGCGCCGGGCTGGTCATGTCGACGCTGGACGTCGTCGCCCACTACGGCGGCGCGCCGGCCAACTTCCTGGACGCCGGCGGCGGATCCAAGGCCGAGGCGATCACCAGCGCGGTCGAGGTGATCCTCTCCGACGACAAGGTCAAGGCCGTGTTGTTCAACATCTTCGGCGGGATCACGCGCTGCGACGAGGTCGCCAACGGCCTCATCGAGGCGTTCAAGACGCTCGATCCGAAGGTCCCGTTCGTCGTCCGGCTGGACGGCACCAACGACGTCGAGGGCCGCAAGATCCTCGCCGACGCGCAGCTTCCGAACGTCAACACCGCGGCCACGATGGACGAGGCCGCGCAGAAGGTCGTCGCACTGGCCAAGGGGGAGGCAGCCTGATGGCCGTCCTGATCGACAACGACACCAAGCTGGTCGTCTCCGGCATCACCGGCCGCGAGGGCACGTTCCACGCCCTCAACAACCGCCGCTACGGGACCAACGTGGTCGCGGGCGTCACGCCGGGCAAGGCCGGCCAGGACGTCGAGGGCATCCCGGTGTTCAACACGTTCCGTGATGCGGTCGCGCAGACCGGCGCCAACGTCGCGATGGTCTTCGTGCCGCCGCGCTTTGCCGCCGACTCAATCCTCGAGGCAGCCGACGCGGGCATCCCGCTGGTGATCTGCATCACCGAGGGCATCCCGGCCCACGACGAGCTGCGCGTCTACACGCACCTGCAGCGCACCGGCACCCGCCTGGTCGGCCCCAACTGCCCGGGCATCCTGTCGCCGGGCAAGGCCAACGTCGGCATCATCCCCGCGTCCTTCTTCAAGGAGGGCAATGTCGGCGTGGTCTCGCGCTCGGGCACGCTGACCTACCAGATCGGCAACACGCTGGCCCAGGCCGGCTTCGGCAATTCGTCCATCGTCGGCATCGGCGGCGACCCGGTCCCGGGCACGTCGTTCATCGACGTCATCGAGCTCTTCGAGGCCGATGACCAGACCGAGCTGATCGTGTTGAGCGGCGAGATCGGCGGCGACGCCGAGGAGCGCGCGGCCGAGTACATCGCCGAGCACGTGACCAAGCCGGTCGTCGCCTACATCGCCGGGTTCACGGCGCCTCCGGGCAAGACCATGGGCCACGCGGGCGCGATCGTCAGCGGCTCCAAGGGCACCGCGGCCGCCAAGGCCGAGGCGCTGGAGGCCAAGGGCGTGCGCGTCGGGCGGACCCCGACGCAGGTGGCGGAGCTGGCTGTGGAGATCCTCGGCGGCTGAACCGTTGCGCCGGTTGGCGTCGCTCTCCGGACACGAGTACGCTCGCGCACAGTGGAGAGCGACGTCACCACCACATTGAGTGAGCTCGAGCGCAAGCTCAAGGAGCTCGAGCGGGAGCTGGAGACGGTCGGCCGCGGCGGGGAGCTCGACAGCGACCCGGCCCAGGCCGGCTGGACGCCCGTTCCCGACCCGCCGCAGGAGCGCACGGGCGGCACCGGGGGAGCGGGACCGGCCGCCGCGACGCCGTTCACCGCCGTGTGGCACGGAACCGCAGAGGCAGACGCGCCGCCACCGCCGCCGGCCTTCAATGGCATCCAGCCGGTGCCGGTCACGCCGCCCGCGGCCCCGTGGCCGCAGACCGCACCGCCGGCGTATGCGCCGCCGCCACCGCCCGCTTACGCTCCACCGCCGCCCGCGCCCGCGCCCGCCGCCGGCCTGCACCGCCAGCTCGACGAGCTGCTCGCCTTCCGCGACCGGCTCGTGCGCACCACCGACGACCTCGTCAGCGAGCTCTCGCGCGTGCTCACCGAGCTGGGTGTCGGCGCCGCGCCCGATCCTGCCGACACGCTGCTCAGCGGCGACGTCACCGTCGATGCCGCGCCGTTTGGCGACCTCGCCACGCTGGCCGCCTTTGAGCAGGCGCTGCAGCGCGTCCCCGGCGTCGTCGGCGTCTACGTGCGCGCCTTGGATGCCGGCCGCGCGACGATCGACATCCGCCTCTCCGGCCCCATCGCGCTGGCCGCCGCGCTGCGCGCGACCGCGCCGCTGCCGTTCGCCGTGACCGACGTGCGCGACGGCCGGCTGACGCTCGCCATCGGCTGAGGGTCAACGCACCAACAAGCAGTCGTGGCACGCTGGTAGCTTCCGGCTGGAGCACTCACACCGTGGCCGACGACGACGATCCCTCCCGCATCCCTTCCGCCGAGGAGCTCGCCGTCTCGCTGACCAACCGCGTCCGCGAGGTGCTCGAGGCCGCCGAGCAGGACGCCGCGGCGATCCGCGCCCGCGCCGATGAGGACGCCGAGGAGCGCGCGCTGCAGGTGCGCTTCGCCGCCGAGCAGGACGCCGAGCGGCTGCTGCGCCGCGCCGAGCGCGCGGCCGCCGACTACCTCGACGAGGCGCGCCGCCGTATCGACGCGTTCGCCGCCGGCCGCGCCCGCCGCATCAGCGCCGCAGCCGACCGGCTGCTCGCCCACGCCGAGGCGCTGGCCGACCGCACCGAGCGGGCCGGTCGGCTGGAGCGCGGGATCGAAGAGGTCATCGAGGCACTAGCGGCCGCAGCCGAGGCCATCGCCGCCGAGGCCGCGCGAGCCGCGATCACGCTTCCCGAGGCCCGCGAGCACACTGCCGAGGTGACCCGCCTGACGACGCGCCCCCACGCCGTCCCGGATCCAGAGCCCGAGCCGCCGGCAGCGCCGGCCCCGCCCGCGGTCGCCGCCGCACCCGATCCGCCCGAGGAGACCGAGCCCGAGGACGAGGCCCGCGCGCACGTGCGCGAGGTCGCCAGCGCGCTGCCGCGCCGCCCGGGCGCGCCGCCGCGCGCGGTCCCGATCGTCGTGCCGCCGCCCGTGCTCCCACCACGGCCGGATCCGCCCGACGACGCGGCCTGAGCAAGACCCTTAACTCCGCGACGCGGATGCCACCGCGCCCGTCGTCACTGGTGGCGGCGGCGCTCGATCGCAAGGCGGATCGCTGGCAAGAACGCCGCCGAGCGCTCCTGGCCCTTGACGAGGTAGTCCTGCGCCCCCGCGCGGATCGCCGCGGTCGCCAGCTCGAGGTCATCGTGGCCGCTGAGCACGATGACCGACGCGCCGCCGGAGACCTCCAGGATGAGCGCCAGCGCCTGCAGGCCGTTGGCGTCCGGCAGGCCGAAGTCGAGCAGGATGCAGTCGGCGTCGCGGTCCCGCAGGTCGACCCGCGCGCCGGCCACCGTGTCGTGGTGGCGGACCTCGACGCCGCCCGCGATGGCGTCGGCGAGGATCACCTCGACGAGACGGGCGTACGGGACCGAGTCCTCAACCAGGACGACGGAAGCGGCGGGCATGGCCATTGCCTACCCAGCATCACCGCCCTCCCGGACACACGATCGGTCGCTAGCATCCGACGCGATGCCTGACGTGATCTCCTTCGCCCGCGGCGCCCCATCGCTCGACATCGTTGACGTAGAGGGCCTCAAGGCCGCTGCCGTGCGCGCCTTCGAGCGCGACCCGGCCGGCACGACGGCCTACGGCACCGCCGTCGGCTACGGCCCGCTGCGCGAGTGGATCGCCAACCAGCACGGCGTCGACACCTCGCAGGTCATCGTCACCAACGGCTCGATGCAGGCCGACGCGTTCTTGTTTGAGGCGCTGGTCAAGGCCGGTGACGCGGTGGTCGTGGAGAAGCCGACGTATGACCGCACGCTGCTCAACCTGCGCGGCCGCGGCGCCGACGTGCGCATGGTTGAGCTGGAGCGCGACGGGATCGACACCGACGCGCTGGAGACGTTGCTGCGCGACGAAGGCGTGCGGCCCACCCTCGCCCACGTCATCCCCAACTTCCAGAACCCGGCCGGCTACACGCTCAGCGCGAGCAAGCGCGAGGCGCTGCTGCGCCTGGCCGCCGAGTTCGGCTTCGTGATCTTCGAGGACGACCCCTACGTCGACATCCGCTTTGCCGGCGAGGCGCTGCCGACGATGCTCTCGCAGGACACGACGGGGTCGGTCGTCTACGCCTCGTCGTTCTCCAAGACCGTCTGCCCGGGCATCCGCGTGGGCTATCTCGTCGGCCCCGCCGAGCGGATCTCTGAGATCCAGCGACTGGCGACCAACACCTACATCTCGCCCAACATGGTGGCGCAGTCGCTCGTCTACGAGTTCTGTGCCAGCGGCGACATCGACAAGTCGATCGCCACGGTGAAGGCGGCGCTGGCGGGGCGTGTGAAGCGGCTGACGGAGGCGCTGTCGCGCGAGCTGCCCGAGGCGCGCTTCCAGGCGCCGGAGGGTGGTTACTTCATGTGGGTGGAGTTGCCCGAGGGCACCGAGATCGACCGCGTCTTCGAGGAGGCCAACGCCCGCGGTGTGGCGATCGTCAAGGGCACGGACTTCCTGCTGGAAGGTGGGGAGAACACGCTGCGGCTGGCGTACTCGGGTGTGACCGAGGATCAGATTGATGAGGGCGTGGCGCGGTTGGCCGAGGCTGTGAAGGCAGCGTCGGGGGCGGCAGCGACGGCCTGAACCGCACTCGCGCGACTCGCCGCGGCCGTCCGCGGTGGGG
Source organism: uncultured Conexibacteraceae bacterium (assembly GCA_963836485.1). Classification (GTDB taxonomy): domain Bacteria; phylum Actinomycetota; class Thermoleophilia; order Solirubrobacterales; family Solirubrobacteraceae; genus Baekduia. Next base: position 33,673 of record CAWIJS010000009.1, read on the forward strand.
CTGGCGTGGCGCACCTGTCCGTGGCGCTCAGCGCGTTTGGGTTGGTGGGTGCGCGGCGGGGGTCCGGCGCACCGAGGGGAGTGAGTAGTGGTCGGGGGCTCGGGGCCCGGGCCTGTCGTCCGCTGGCGCCGGGGCGCGGGTAGTTCGCGGCCGCGTGTTCGGCCCCGAAGGGTTGGTCCGGGGCGTTTCGTGGTGACCTATTCACCACCAGACGCCCCGGAACGATCCGGGGCGTCTAACCCCGCGGACGCCACACCCAGCGGCGGCCCCGCCTAGCGCCCGTACCGCTGCTCGCCCAGCACCAGCTGGGCCGGCAGCGCAACCCGCGGCGGCGGCGACGGGTCGGCAGTGACCGACACGGTCTCCGCCACGCTGCGCGTCAGCGTTAACCGCTCGCCACCCGCCGTCTCGACGACGATGTCGTCGCCGGACTCGACCAGCGTGCCGTCCAGCCCCGGGTCCAGCCCGGCGGCCTTGAGGTAGTGCAGCAGATCCTCGGCCTCGTTCTCGAAGCGCACGATCGTCACCGATGCACCAACCTCCACATCGGCCAGTGGGACCGACGGGATGCGGCTGCCGACGTCGATCGGGTGGCCGTGCGGGCAGGTCCGGGCGTCGCCGATCGCGGCGAGCATCCGCTCCTCCAACACCGGCGACATCGCGTGCTCGAGCCGCTCGGCCTCCTCGTGAACCTCGTCCCACGGGATGCCGAGGACGTCGGTCAAAAAGCGCTCGATCAGCCGGTGGCGGCGAACGATCGCCTCGGCGTGCACGCGGCCCTCGTCGGTGAAGCTGATGACCTTGTCGGAGGCGCGCGTGATGTAGCCGTCGCGCTCCAGGCGGCCGACCATCTCGTGGACGGTCGGAGGCGAGAGCTGCATGGCGCGCGCGATGTTCGCGCCGGTCATCGGCAGCCCGGCCTCGTAGAGCCAGAAGAGGGTCTCGAGGTACTCCTGCTCGGCGACGGTGGCGGTCTCTGCGGTCATCGCAATCCATCGTACCCGGACGGGCTCAGCCGCCAGGACGATGGCGTCGCGGCGGGGTCGTCTTCAGCTCGGCGGCCATCGCGACCATGCCCTCCTCGGCCAGCGCCATGAACTCGCGTGCCGCCGGCGAGAGGCGCGCGCCGCGGCGGTTGATGAAGGCGAACGTGTCGTAGATCGGCTCGGCGAACGGCACCCAGCCGAGCTTCTTGGGGACGCGACGGCCGAGCGACAGCAGGATCCCGCGCGCGATCAGGACGTCGCCGTGGCCGCGGGCGGCGAGCTCGATCGCGGTCTCGACGTCCTCGACGTCGATCTGCGGCTCGATCGTGACGCCCTCGCGTTGGGCGAGCTCGAAGAGTTGGCGCCGGGTCGGGTCCTCCAGGCCGTAGCTCGTGTCGGTGAGGATCAGCGGCGCGCCGGCCAGCGCGCGGATCGTTACGGGCTTCTTGAGCCGCGCCGGATCGGCGCTGACGTAGACGATCTCGTCCTGCATGATCGGGCGGACCTCGAGTCCGGTGTCGTCGATCGGCAGCGCGACCAGCCCGGCCTCGAGGTCGCCGTCGCGAACGGCCGTCGCGACCTCGGAGGAGTTCTGGCCGACGAGCCGCACGCGGACCTTGGGGTGGCGCTTGCGAAAGGCGCTGACGATCTGGGTGCCGGGGTACCAGCGCGCGGTCCCGAAGGTGCCGAAGGTGGCGATGCCGCCCTGGAGCTCGCGCTGCTGGACGACGGCCTCGCGGCCCTCGGCGACGGCGCCGAGCGCGGCCTCGGCGTGCGGGCGCAGGGCGTGGGCGGCGTCGGTCGGGCGGATCCCGCGGCCCACACGCGTGAAAAGCGCGACGCCGAGCTCGGCCTCCAGCCGGCGGATCTGCTCGGAGAGCGACGGCTGAGCGAGCAGCAACCGCTCGGCCGCGGCGCTGAACGAGCCTTCGTCCAGGGCCGCGAGGAAGTACTCCAGCTGCTGCAGCGTCATGGTTGTGACCTCAAGGGGAAAGCTATGGCTTGTAGAGGCAACAAAGGCTAGAGGAAGGAGAACGTATGTCCGACACTATGGCCATGTTCTCTTTGATCGCTGTCTTCGGAGTCTTCGGCGCCAACGCCGTGCTCTCGTCCCGCTACGGCGCCGACTCGCGCCGCGCGGACGACCGCCGCAACTGGTAGCCGCCCCGTGTCGCTGTCGTCGCATCACCGCGGGACCGCCCTGTGCGTCCTGTCGGCCTGCGCCTTCGGCGCCATGGCCATTTTCGCCAAGGAGGCTTATGCGACCGGCGCGAGCGTCGTCACGCTGCTGTCGATCCGCTTCCTCCTGGCCGCGGCGCTCTTCTGGGTGATCGTGGCCGTCCGCGGCGGCGCGCAACTCCCCAGCCGCCGCGTGATCCTGGCGAGCCTCGGCCTCGGCGCGGCCGGGTACGCCGCGCAGGCCGGACTGTTCTTCGGGGCCTTGACGCGGATCGATGCGTCGCTGACGTCGCTGTTGTTGTACCTCTATCCGATGTTGGTGTTCTTGGGCGCGGTCGCTGCTCGCCGCGAGCAGGTGACGGCGCGCCGTGTGGGCGCGCTGGCGCTGGCCAGCATCGGCGCCGCGCTGGTGCTCATGAGCGGCTCGCTCGGGGCGCTGGACGGGGTCGGCGTCGCGATGGCGCTCGGCGCCGCCGTGATCTACGCGGCCTACATCTTGATCGCCGACCGCATCGTCGGCACGGTCGACGCCTTCTTGATGGCCGCGCTGGTGACCACCGGGGCAGCGGCCTCCACGCTCGTCGCCGGTGTGGGCAGCGGCTCGCTCGATCTCCACTTCGCCGCTGCCGGCTGGGGCTGGATCGCGGCGATGGCGCTGGGCTCGACCGTCCTGGGCGTCAGCGCGTTCTTCGTCGGACTGCGCGAGGTCGGCCCCGCGACGGCGTCGATCGTCTCGACGGCCGAGCCGGTCGTGACCGTCGCCCTGGCCACCGCCATCTACGGCGAGGCGCTCGGCGCCGGCCAGCTGGCGGGTGGCGTCCTGGTGCTCGGTGCCGTTGTCATCCTGCAATTGCGGACGGGTACGGTTGAGGGCGATGTCGCTCCCGCTCACGCCCCCGGTCTCCCCACAGCTCGCACGCTCGCGCACGACGCTGCCTGACGGCGACGGGTGGGCCTACGAGCCCAAGCTCGACGGCTTTCGCGCGCTGGTCTTCGTCGATGGCGAGGCGGTCGAGATCGCCTCGCGCAACGGCAAGCCGCTGGACCGCTACTTCCCGGAGGTCGTCGCGTCACTGCCGGCCGGCCGCTACGTGCTCGACGGCGAGATCGTCGCGTCGTCGTTCGACACGCTCGGCCAGCGGATCCACCCGGCCAAGTCGCGGATCGAGCGGCTGTCGGTCGAGACGCCCGCGCGCATGGTGGCCTTCGACCTGCTGGCGCTCGACGATGACGTCCTGCTGGAGCGGCCGTATCGCGAGCGGCGCGCCGCGCTGGAGGCAGCGGGGCTGGACGGTGTCGAGCTGACCCCGGTGGTGTGGGCGGCGGCTGACGCGCAGTCGTGGCTGTTGGAGGAGGAGGGCGTGATCGCCAAGGAGGCCGACGCCCCGTACCTGCCCGGCGAGCGCACCGGCATGGTGAAGATCAAGCGCGTGCGCACGATCGACGCGGTCGTGGTCGGCTGGCGGCCGGGCAAGCTCGAGGGCACGGTCGGCGCGCTGATCCTGGGGCTGTATGCGCCCGACGGCACCCTGCGCGGGGTCGGCCACACCTCCGGCTTCTCGGCCAAGGAGAAGCGAGAGTTGCCGGCCAAGTTACAGCCCTATGAGACCGGCGAGCGCGGGACCGGCGAGCCGTCGCGCTGGTCGGCCGGGCGCGACCTCTCTTGGGTCGGCCTGCGGCCGGAGCTCGTTGTGGAGGTCACCTTCGACCATGTGAGCGACGGCCGCATCCGCCACGGCGCGAAGGTCCAGCGCTGGCGCGAGGACAAGGCGCCGTCGGCCTGCACCGTGGATCAGCTGGAGCAGTAGGTCAGGCGGCGCTCAGCGCCGCCGGGACGCCGGTCTCGGCGCTCGCGTGGCGCGGCGTCCAGCCGGTGGCCCTGAGCTTGGCGTTGCTGGAGCGGGCCGAGCGGACGACGGCGTCGACCGCCGCGCCGCCGGCGATGAGGCGCACGAGCGGCGCGGGGATGCGCCGTGGCGGGTTCAGGCCGAGCGTGCGCGCGGTCAAGGCCATGAAGTCGTAGTAGGCGATGGGTGTGTCGTCGACGCAGTGGTAGGTCTCGCCGGCCGGCAGCGTGGTGAGGGCGGCCAGCAGCGCGGTGGTGACATCGTCGACATGGACAACATCCCACAAGTTGGTGCCCTTGCCGATCACGCAGAAGCGGCCGGGTTGGCGCAGGCGCGCGACCAACTCGTCGACGTACCAGCCGCTCGGGCCGTAGACGTGCGAGGGCCGGACGATGACGTAGGGCAGGCCGCTCTCGGCCAGCATCCGCTCACCCTCCTGCTTGGAGCGGCCGTAGGGCGTGGCCACCGGCAGCGGCTCGTCCTCGGTGAGGAGGGCACCGCCGGCGTCGCCGGTCACGACGGTCGAGGTGAAGACGACGCGCGGCGGGGTGTCCAGCGTGCGGCACGCGTTGAGCAGCGCCCGCGTCCCCTCGACGTTGACCGTCCAGACCTTCGCGGCATTGCGCTGCGAGGCGATCTCGGCGGCGAGATGCAGGACGGCATCGGGCGCCGCATCGGCCACGGCCGCCACCACCGTGACGGGCTCGCCCAGATCCCCCACGACCGCCCGCGTCCCCGCCGGCTCACTGCCCGGCCGCCGCACGAGCGCGACGACCTCATGACCCTCCTCGACCAGCCGCGCGCACGCGACGCGTCCGAGAAAGCCACTCGCTCCGGTCACCAAGACGCGCATGGGCGCAAGCCTAGTCGGCGTCCTTCTTCGCCCGCGACGGCTGCACGCGCGGCGGCTCGCCGGGCTGCTTGGCGAAGTGCGGTGGCCAGGGGGCGTCGGACAACCCTTCGGACTCGTCGCGGTCAGCCAGCGCCAGCAGCGAGTCCAGCGAGCCGGCGTGGGCGTCGATGTCGGCGCTTGGGTCGCCGATCGATGCCAGGCGGGCGGGAACGGTGTCGATCCGCAGCTCGGCCGGCTCGACGTCGGCGACCTCGGACCACAGCAGCGGTGTGGACACGCGCGCGTCGGCAACCGGACGCACGGAGTAGGCGCTGACGACCGTGTGGTCCTTGGCGTTCTGGTTGTAGTCCACGAAGACGGCGTCGACCGGGCGCTCCTCCTTCCACCACTTCGAGGTGGCCATGCCCTCGGCCCGGCGCTCGACTTCGCGGGCCAAGGCCAACGCCGCACGCCGGACGGTGACGAAGTCCCACCGCTGTTCGATCCGAACCGGGATGTGCATCCCGCGCGAGCCGCTGGTCTTCGGAAAGCCGACGAGCCCGTGCTCGCGCAGCACCTCGTCGCAGATCAGCGCGACCTTGCGGACGTAGTCCCACGGCGTCTCGGGCATCGGGTCGAGATCGACGCGGAGCTCGTCCGGGTGGTCGAGATCGCTGCGGCGCACCGGATGCGGGTTCCAGTCGACGTTGCCCAGCGACACGCCCCAGACCAGCGTCGCCGCGTTGACGGGCACGAGCTCCTCGGCCTCACGGCCCGACGGGAACTTCAGCACGACCGTCTCCAGCCACTCCGGCCGCTTGGCCGGCACACGCTTCTGGTAGAACGGCTCGGCCTCGATGCCGCCGGCGTAGCGCTTGAGCACCGTGGGACGCTCCCGCAGGTGGTTGAGCACCGCCTCGGCGGCGCCGACGTAGAAGTCGGCCAGCATCCCCTTGGTCACGCCGGCTTTGGGGAAGTAGATCTTGTCGGGGCTCGACAGCCTGACCTCGATCCCGTCCAGCTCATAGATGCGTGCGTCGCCCTTGCCCGCCATGCCGTCCCTTCACCCTCCCGTGCTCGTCGCGCCCGACTCGTTCAAAGGGACACTACGCGCCGCGCGCGTGGCCTCCTGCATCGGCGCGGGGCTCGAGCGCGCCGGGCTCGTGCCTCCCGACCTCTGCCCCGTCGCCGACGGCGGCGAGGGAACGTTGGAGGTCCTGCTCACCGCGCTGGGCGGCGAGACCGCGGGCGCGCCGGCGACCGACCCGCTCGGGCGGCCGATCGCCGCGGCGGGCTTCGCGCTGATCGAGGACGGCGGGACGGCGATCGTCGAGGTCGCCGAGGCGTCCGGGCTGCATCGCGTCGACGAGGACAAGCGCGACGCCTTCGCCGCCTCGTCGCGCGGGACCGGCGAGCTGATCATCGCCGCGGCGGCCGCGGGCGCGGCCGTCGTCCTGGTGGCCGCGGGCGGGAGCGCGACGACCGACGGGGGCGCTGGCGCGATCGCGGCGATCGAGGAGGCCGGTGGCCTGCAGGGCACGGCGCTCGTCGTTCTGGCCGACGTGCGCACGCCCTTCGAGCTCGCGCCCGCGCGCTTCGGCCCGCAGAAGGGCGCCGACGCCAATACCATCAAGCTGCTCGAGCGACGCCTCCAACAACAGGCGGCGCTGCTGCCCAAGGATCCGCGCGGCGTGCCGATGACGGGCGCGGCAGGGGGTCTCGCCGGTGGGTTGTGGGCGCGCTACGGCGCCAAGCTGGAGCCGGGCGCGGCGTTCATCCTGAAGGCGTTGGACTTCGACACGCGCATGCGCGCGGCGCGCGCGGTGATCGTCGGGGAGGGCCGGCTCGACCCCACCACCTTGGAGGGCAAGATCGCCGGCGAGATCGCGACGCGTGCGCGGCAGGCAGGGGTGCCGTGTCATGCGATCGTGGGGATGAATGCCATCGACCGCTTCAGCGCGCGGATCCTCGATCTGCAGGTGATCCTTGAAGCGGGGACGCCGGAGGGGTTAGCCGCGGCTGGCGAGGAGCTGGGTCGGATGCTGGAGGGGCGCGAGGCGTAGTCGGGCGGGTCCAGACTTCGTTGGCGCGCAGCGCGTGGCGTTGGTTGATGGTGCGCAGCGGGGTCTGTAGTCACCGAGGAGAGCGAGCGGGGAGTGTGGCTCGAAGCGTTGGCTGGTCGTCCGCCGTTCTCTGGGCGGGCGACTCGGGCCGCGTCGCCAACGCGTCGGGTCCGGGTCGGCTGGACCCCAATTATTGGGGTCCAAACGCCCCTGCATCTCAGCCACGCACAGTCCACGCGATGAACGACACCCAGCCCGCACATATATCGCGGGTTCGGCCCCGAATCGCCCGCGCCGAGGACCGCGGACGACGGGCCCCGCCCCGTGGCGCCAGCCCACGCTCACTCCCTCGATGCCGACAGACCCCGCTGCGCACCACCAACCAGCGCCGCGCACTGAACGCCACCGGCGCCCGCACCACGATCGAACAGCGGCGCCGCCTAAATCGGCGTCGACGGCATCGCGAATGCCCGGCCCGCGCCCGGCGGCTCGGCGATCAGCGCCGTCATCGCGTCCGAGGCCATCGGCCGCGCGAAGTGGAAGCCCTGGCCCATGCCGCAACCAAGATCATGGAGAACGTCGGCCTGCGCGCCCGCCTCGATGCCCTCCGCGATGCACGCGAGCTTCAACGACGATGCGAGGTCGACGATCGCCCGCGCCAGCGCGCGGCCTTCGTCGTCGCCGGTGTCAAGGCCATCAACAAACGGCTTGGCCATCTTAAGGATGTCGATCGGGAACCGCCGCAGGTAGCGCAGCGACGAGTAGCCCGTACCGAAGTCGTCAACCGCCAGCCGCACACCAAGCGCCTTCAGCGCGGTCAGCCGCGAGATCGTCGCCTCGGTGTCGTGCATCAGCACCGTCTCGGTGATCTCGAGCACGAGCGCGGAGGCGGGAAGGCCGGAGTCGGCCAGCGCCGCGGCGACGTCGGCGACGATGTTGGGGTCCTCGAGCTGGCGGCCCGAGAGGTTGACGGACATGATCCGCGGCTCCGCAGTCGGGAACTCCGTCAGCCATTGCGCCGCCTGGCGGCACGCGGTCCGCAGGATCTGGCGGCCGAGCTCGATGATCGAGCCGTTCTCCTCGGCCAGCGGGATGAACTGCGGCGGCGGGACGAGCCCACGCGTGGGGTGCGTCCAGCGGGCCAGCGCCTCGAAGCCGGCCAGCGTCTGGCCGTCCAGCGCGATGACCGGCTGGTAGTGGACCTCGACCTCGTCGCGCTCAATCGCGCGCAGCAGCTCGCCCTCGAGCTCGAGCCGCTCGACGACCTCGGCCTGCATGCTGTCCTCGAAGACGCGAAACCGGCCCTTGCCGTCGCGCTTGGCGCGGTACATCGCCACATCGGCCTGACGCAGGAGCTCGGAGGCCTCGTGGCCGCCGACGGCGATGCCGAGCGACACCTTCACGTAGACCTCGCGGCCCGAGATGACGATCGGCGCGCTGAGCGCCGCGGTGATCCGCTCGGCTACGAGCACGGCCTCCGGCACACCACCCAAGTCCTCCAACAACACCGCGAACTCGTCGCCGCCCAGGCGCGCGGCGGTGTCGGCGCTGCGCAGTGAGCCGGCCAGACGGCGCGCGACGGCGACCAGCAGCTCGTCGCCCGCCCCGTGGCCGAGCGAGTCGTTGACGGTCTTGAAGCGATCGAGATCGAGGAAGATCACGCCGCACGTCGTCCCGCGACGGCGGGCCTGGACCAGCGCATGCTGGATGCGGTCGGTGAAGAGCGCGCGGTTGGGCAGCCCGGTCAGCGCGTCGTGCAGCGCCTGGTGGAGCATCGTGTCAACGCGCCGCGCGTCGGTCAGCGCCAGCGACGCATGCTCGGCAAAGGACGACAACATGTCCTGCTCGGCGCGGGAGAAGACGCGGCCGGGCCGGAACGACGAGAGCAGCAGGCTGCCGATGACGCGGCCGTCCTCGTGGACCGGCGCGGCCATCGCGGCCTGCAGGCCGTGGCGCAGCCAGGGCGCACGCGCGTCGGGCATCGACGGGTAGTCCTCGACGACGATCAGCCGCGCCTCGGCGACCGCGCGGCCCGTCACCCCCGTGCCGACACGGTGGCGGCTGCCGTCGTCGGCGGCCAGCACGGCGTCATAGCCGCGCTGGGCGGCGAAGGTCAACCAGCCGGGGTCGTCGGGATCAACAAGCACCAGCGCAGGGGCGTCGTCGCCGAGCAGCTCGCCAGCAGCGGCGACGATCGTGTCCAGGACGCCCTCCAGCGGCTCGCGCCGGGAGATCGCGCGCTGGATCCGCGCCATCGCCTCCAACACCCGCTGGCGCTTGCGCAGCGTCTCCAACAGCCGCACGTTCTCGGCAGCGGCCAGATCAGCCCGCACGCGCAGGCCGCGCTCGGCGTCGATGGTCTCCAGCAGGCGCATCGCCAGCGCCAAGCCGCGGACCATGCCGCGCAGCAGCGTGGTCTCCTCAGGCGTGAACGGCGCGCCCGCACGGGCGATGACGAGCAACGCGTCAGAGCCCTCCAACGACAGGGCGACTGCCGGACACGGCCCGGTGCCCGGCACGTCGAGGACGCCCTCGCGCGCCGCGGCGACCGCGGCAAGCTGACGCTCGGGCACGTCGAAGCGCAGCCACCCCACCGAGGCCAGCACGGTCGTCCCGCGGACTAGCGCGGCGCATTCGGCCTCGACGCTCTCGGCCGCACGCTCGACGCCCTCGCGCGCAGCGTGGAGCTCGTCGTGGCACTCCGAGACCGCGCCGAGGAACTCGGCGAGCTGCTGGGGCGCCCAGCTGGCGGCGGCGTCGTTCATCCGATGGCCAGCACGACGAGCGTCTGTTGGTGAAAGCCGGCCGAGCCGCGCGTGCGCGCGATCTCGCCGTAGGTGTAGAGACCGGCCACCGCGGCGCCGTCGGCATGCTCGACGATGCAGTCGACCTCATCGGTCACGCCGTCGCCGAGGAAGAGCAAGCGGGCGTTGCAGTCCAGGACCAGGAGCGCCAGGGCGGATTCGCCGTCGAGGCCGTCCAGCGCCTCGCGGCAGGCGGCGTCGGTGGCCGCCTGGACGCCGTCGACATCGCTCTCCATCAGCCAGACCAGCGCGCCGGCGGGCACCGAGGAGCTCAGCGAGCCGTCGGCCGCATCGTCGTCGCCGACCCAGCGGACGTGCGCCTCGCCGACGCGACGACGCATGCCGAACGGATGGGCGAGCGTGACCTCGACCGGCTGCTTGCCGCCGAGCCGCTCGCGGTAGACCTCGGCCGCCGGGCGGCCGTCAAGCTCCAGCACGCGACCGGGCGCGGCGCGGGTGACGAGCATCGGCTCGCCGACGGGCCGCCAGCCATGACGGACGCCGACGCCAAACGGCGCGTCGGAGCCGATCGCGACGCCGATGACGGCATCGCGCAGGATCTCGCCGCCAAAGATCAGCGACGGCGGCTCGCCGTGGTGGGGCAGCCCGCCCATGCCGCCGACAAGCGGGACGCCTGCGCCGGCGACCGAATAGGCGCCGCGGACGATCTGCGGTTGGCGGGCCGACGTACCGTCGGTGAGCAGCAGCAGGACGCGATGCTCGCGGTCGGCCACATCGCCGATGCAGGCCGCAGCGCGCGCGCCGGCGTCGCGCGGGTCGGCCGAGGCCGAGACCGCGGCCATTGAAAAGGTGAAGCCGTCGCCGCCAAGCGCGAGGACGACGACGCTCTCGGCTCCAGCGCCGGAGCGGTCGATCTCGCCAGCCGACGAGCAGCCGGCGACGGGGATGTCGCCCGCGACCTCAGCGACCGCGGCGGCCAGCGCGGGCAGGTCATAGGCGCCGGAGGCGAAGACCAGCAGCAAGCGCGCATCGTCGTGGCCGGCCAGCGCGGCGCGCGCGGCCTCGCGGCCCGCGATTGCTGCTTCGGGATGGGCCGAGCGACCGACGTCTGCCCAGCGGCAGCGGCGGGCACGCTCAAGCCCTGGCGCGGCGCGCTCCATGTTCATGGTCATCGGCCGGACAGGACGGGCATTGAGGTGCGCCGAGCCGGTGCGCCACCTCGCCGATCAACCATCTAGGCTCGCGGCGTGCCCGACCGCCCGCGGCCGTCTCTCTCGCTGCCCACACCTGGCGCTCGGCGCGCCGTCGTGGTCGGCGCGGGCTCGTTCGGGACGGCGATCGCGGTCCTACTGGCGCGCGGCGGGGTCCGGACGACGCTCCAGGCACGCACCGCGGTCCAGGCCGAGCGCCTCAACGCCGACCGCGAGAACCAGGTCTACCTGCCGGGCGTGAAGCTGCCGCCGTCGTTGAAGATCGAAGCGGTGGGCGCAGGGTTGGCACGTGCGGACTACGTCCTGCTCGCCGTGCCGTCGCGCGGGCTCGACACGGTGATCGCCGGATTGCCCGCGGCCGGCCTGCCCAAGCGCGCCGCGATCGTCTCGCTGGCCAAGGGCCTCGTCCCGCCCGCCGGCACCCCACCGACGGTGCTGCTGGCCGCCGACTTCGGCGCCCACCGCGTCGCCTGTGTCGGCGGGCCGGCCCACGCCAGCGAGATGGTCCACGAGGGCGCCGGCCTCGTCGCGGCCTCCTCCGACGAGGCGCTCGCGCTCGCGCTCGCGTCGTTCTTCCAGAAGGCCGGCGTCGTCTGCGAGGCGTCCAACGATCCGGTCGGCGTCGAGCTCGCGGGTGCGGCCAAGAATGCGGCCGCGCTGGCCGCCGGCGCGACCGAGCGCCAGGGACTGAACGCCGCCGGCGCGGCCGCGGGCCACATCTTCGCCGAGGTCTGGCGCTACGCCGAGGGCCTCGGCGCGCGGCCGGAGTCGCTGATCGGGCTGGCCGGCACCGGCGACCTCGTCGCCACCGCGCTCGCGCCCCAATCGCGCAACCGCCGCGCCGGCGAGCTGCTGGCCGACGGCATCCCGGCCGCAGAGATCCCGGAGCGCATCGGCCAGGCGGTCGAGGCGATGGAGGGCGTGCCGCTGCTCGCCCAGGCGCTGCAGGGCGCCGGCCTCGACGCACCGGTCACCACCGGCCTCGCCCGGCTGATCTCCGGCGAGCTGCCGCTCGACGACTGGGTCGCGCTCGTCCGCACCACCGTTCCGCCGCCCGCCCGCTGGCGCCCGCGTCGCGGCAAGACCGGCTTCTGGCAGCGGCTGCGCGCCCGCTTGCGCGGCAGCGAGACCGGCCGGTCGGGGCGGCCGGCGGGACCGGCATCTTTGCCACCGGAGGCACATGGGCACTGACGGGATGGAGCGGCGCAGCCTCCTCGTCCGGATGGCGCCCGCGCTGCTGTTGGCCACGTTGTTGGTGATGACCGGCGTCGCGACCTACGCGGCAGCCGCGCGACTGCACGACCGCGAGCGCGATCAGCTGACCGACGACACGCAGGCGACGGTCTCGGCGATCGACCGCCGGATGGACGACTACGCCCAGATCCTGCGCGGCGCGGCCGGCCTCTTCAACGCCAGCCACAGCGTCACCTACCAGGAGTTCCACGATTACTTCGCCGACCAGGACGTGCAGCAGCGCTTCCCCGGCGTGCAGACGATCGGCTCGGCGAGCTACGTCCCGCGCGCCGGCCTGGCCGCGTACACGAAGCGCACCCGCGAGGCGATCGCCGCCAGCGGCCTCGTCCGCGCCCGCTTCACGCCCTATCCGGCGCTAGCGCCCGACGCCCAGGAGGCGCTGGTCAGCGACCACCTCGAGCCGCCGCCGACCGACAACCGCACCTTCGGCCTCAACTTCCTCTCCGAGCCCAACCGCCGTCGCGCCGCGCTGCTCGCGCGCCGCACGGGCCAGCCGGCCGCGACCGCGCCGATCGCGTTCGCGCGCATGCCCGGCTCCTCGCTGGGCATCGACCTGATGGTCCCGGTCTACGGCGGACCGCCATCGCTGACCGGCGCGCCACGCCAATGGGCCGGCATCGTCTACGCGGCCTTCCGGCTCGACAACCTGCTGCGCGGGATCCTCGGCAACAACGCCTCGGTGGCCGACCTGGAGGTCTACGACCTCGGCCCGGCGGCCACGGTCCCGGCCAGCACGGGCATCACGCCCCAGGCCGTCCCGTTCGATCTGCGCCCCGGTCGTGCGACGCGCGATCGCGATCCCGACCACACCCGCGTCGAGACGCTCGAGGTCGCCGGACGGCGCTGGGCCGTTGCCTACACGCGCGCGGGCCCGGCGCTGACGACCGGCGAGCGCGCGGTGCCGTGGGGCATCGCGGTCGCCGGCATCCTCGTCAGCCTTCTGGCCGCCGCGCTGCTGCGCACGCTGGGCACGGCGCGCCGGCGGGCCGTGCGCCTCGCCGAGGCGATGACCGTCGAGCTGCGCGAGCGCGAGGCGCAGCTGCGCGCCTCCAACGAGGAGCTCGAGCACTTCGCCTACCTCGCCTCGCACGACCTGCAGGAGCCGCTGCGGACGATCACCTCCTACGTCGGGCTGCTGGAGAGCCGCCTGCAGGAGAAGCTCGACGACCGCGAGCGCTCCTGGCTGGGTTTTGTCAGCGAGGGCGCCGGGCGCATGTCGCAGCTGATCACCGACCTGTTGGAGTACTCGCGCACCGGCCGTGCGAGCGAAGACGACGGAGCGACGATCGCGCTCGACGACGCCTGGGACCTCGCGGTCGCCAACCTCCAGCACGCGATCGCCGACACCGGCGCAACCGTGGAACGCGACGAGCTGCCGACCGTTCAAGCTCGTCCACGCGAGATGACCTCCATGTTGCAGAACCTGATCGGCAACGGGCTCAAGTACCGCGGCGAAGCGGCCCCGATCGTCCGGGCGCACGCGCAGCAGCACAACGGCCGTTGGGAGATCGCGATCAGCGACAACGGCATCGGAATCGAGCCGCGATTCCACGAGCGCGTGTTCGGACTCTTCCAGCGACTTCACACCGCCGAGGAGTACCCTGGCACCGGCATGGGCCTAGCCATCGTCAAGAAGATCGTCGAGTCCAACGGCGGGAGCGTGCGGGTCGAATCGACCCCGGGCGAGGGCTCCACCTTCATCGTCACGCTGCAGGGGGTACGCGAGGCATGACGCAGATTCAGGGGCCCCACCACCCCCACCGCCTGCTGGTGGTGGAAGACAGCGAGTCCGACGTCGAACTGCTGCGCGAGGCGCTCGCCGAGAGCGAGCCGACGGTCGCGCTGGACGTCGTGCGCCACGGCGAGGACGCGCTCGCGTTCCTGCGCCGCGAGGGCGCGTTCCAGGCGGCCGCACGCCCGGACCTCGTCGTCCTGGACCTCAACCTCCCGCGCATGGGCGGCTTCGAGGTGCTCCGCGCGCTGCGCGAGGACGTCGACCCGCGGCTGCGGCGCCTGCCCGTCGTCGTCTTCACGACCTCGGGCACGAGGACGGACGTCGAGAAGGCCTATGACTTGCATGCATCGAGCTTCGTGACCAAGCCGACGGCGTTCGAGCACTACCTCGAAACCGTGCGCGCCTTCCGCGAGTTCTGGCTGCGCGTCGCCAAGCTGCCGACCGGCGCTTAGGCGCCTTCCCCGGCCCGTCGCGCGTGGCGACCACCCGCACCGACGAGCCGTGGGCCGCGCTCTTAGACGAGGGGCGCGAGGATGCGCGGCTGGTGCGCCAGGCCTTCGAGGGTGCGCGCGAGCCGGTGCTGGAGCCGCTGCCCGACGACCTGCATCCGACGCTGGCCAAGGGGTTGCGCGCAGCGGGGGTGGCCGAGCTCTACTCCCACCAGGCTGAGGCGTGGGACGCGGCGGCCGTGGGCCCGTTCGTGGTCACGACGGGGACCGCCTCGGGCAAGTCGTTGTGCTTCAACCTGACGACGCTCGATGTCTTGTGCAGCGATGCGAAGGCGCGCGCGCTGTACCTGTACCCAACCAAGGCCCTGGCCCAAGACCAGGCGCGCGCGATCGCGTCCTTCCGGCTCGGTCGCCACGTGCGGCCGTCGATCTACGACGGCGACACCAAGCGGGAGGAGCGCACGGCGATCCGCAAGCGCTCCAACCTGATCCTGACCAACCCGGACATGTTGCACATGGGGATCCTCCCCAACCATGCGGCGTGGGGGGACTTCTTCGCGAACCTCGCGGTTGTCGTGGTCGACGAGGCGCATGTCTACCGTGGGGTCTTCGGGTCGCACGTTGGGAATGTCCTGCGGCGGCTGCGACGGATCGCTGCGGCGTACGGGACGGACCCACGCTTCCTGCTGGCGAGCGCGACGATCGCCAACCCGGTTGAGCTTGCAGAGGGGTTGACCGGCCTGGATGGCTTTGCCCACGTGGAGCGCGACGGCTCGCCGGGCGCCGCGCGGCAGATCGCCATGTGGAACCCGCCGGTAACCGACGAGGCGCTGCAGACGCGACGCAGCGCGCTGGGCGAGGCGGCGGATCTCGTGACCGAGTTGGTGGTCAAGGGCGCGCGGACGATCTGCTTCGTGAAGTCGCGCAAGGGCGTCGAGTTGGTGGCCAAGCTGATCGCCGATCAACTGGCCGATGCGCATCCGGCGTTGCGCGATCGGGTCGCGCCGTATCGCGCGGGCTACACGCCCCAGCAGCGGCGTGAGCTGGAGGGCCGGCTGGTGTCGGGCGATCTGTTAGCGGTCGTCACCACCGACGCGCTGGAACTGGGGATCGACATCGGGGCCTTGGACGCCGCTGTGGTCGTGACGTTCCCGGGGACGGTGGCGTCGCTTCGGCAGATGTGGGGGCGCGCGGGCCGTCGCGGCCGCGGGCTGGCGGTCTACGTCGCCGGCGAGGATGCGCTGGACCAGTTCTTCTGCCGCCATCCCGACGAGTTCCTCGACCGGCCGGTGGAGAGCGCGATCGTCAACTACGAGAACGAGCAGATCCACGATCCGCATCTGCTGTGTGCTGCGCACGAGGGGCCGATCGATCCGGAGGTCGACGCCGACGTGCTGGGCCCGCGCGTGCGCGCGCACTGCGAGCACCTCGTCGCGGGTGGGTCGCTCGTCGAGCGCGGTGGGCGCTTCACGCTGCGCCACCCCGAGGACTACCCCGCCGCGCGCGTGTCGCTGCGCTCCGGCTCGCCGGATTCCTTCGCGGTCGTCGACGTCTCTCAGGGCGAGATCCTCGGCTCGGTCGACGCCGCGCGGGCGTTCTCGACGGTGCACGACGGGGCGGTCTACCTCCACATGGGCCGCTCGTACAGCGTTTCCGAGCTCGATCTCCACGGCCGTCGCGCGCTCGTCGAGCCGTTCACGGGCAACTGGTACACGCAGCCCAAGAAGGAGACCGACACGCACATCGAGCGTTTGCTCGATCGCCGCGAGACGATGGGCGCTGTGCTGTCGTTCGGCATGGTCAGCGTCACCGAGACGGTCATGGCCTACCAGCGCAAGCGGCTGCCCGACCACGAGGTCCTCGACCTCTGCGCGCTGGACATGCCGGAGACCACCTTCAGCACGCAGGCGCTCTGGTACGAGCTGGACCCGTCGCTGCTCGAGCGGGACTTCCCGTTGGAGTTGTTGTTGGGGACGCTGCACGCGGTCGAGCACTCCCAGATCGCGGTGCTGCCGCTGCTGGCGATGTGCGACCGCTGGGACATCGGCGGCTTGTCCACCAACTTGCACCCGCAGACCGGCGGCCCGACGATCTTCATCTACGACGGCCACCCGGGCGGCGTGGGGATCACCCAGCAGGGCTTCTTGGGCTTCGAGCGGCTGGTCGCCGACGCGTATCGGCTGATCAGCGAGTGCAAGTGCAAGTCGGGCTGCCCGTCCTGCGTCCAGTCGCCCAAGTGCGGGAACTTGAATGAGCCGCTGACCAAGGACGGCGCGGCTGAGATGTTGCAGCGCATGCTGGATCGCTAGGAAAGCTGCAACGAAGCTCCCCGAAGCTGCGCAAGGCGGCTTGCAGCACGGGATCGCGGTGGCAGCGATCCGACCTTTGGTGTGTGCGCGGGTCCACCAGGCGCAGCCTCCCTCTCCTCCTCCCCGGCCTTCTGGCCCTTGGCGCCGCGCTGCCCGCAGTCGCGGCCGGCGCCACCTCCCCGTCAGTCGGCGCGGCCTCCGCGCCGTCCTATCCCCGCCCCGGCGGGGCCGAGTTCGGCCAGCCCAACGGGCGGCCGAGCGCTGCCCATCCGGTCGCGGTGGTGTTTCGCATCGGCCGTCACACGATCACCGAGGGTGTCGCTCCGCGGCTGGCGATCCGTGTGGCGCAACGTGGTGTCCGGTCGGTGTCGGCGCGCGTCGTCTTCCGGCCGTTGCACGGGTCGGGCGCCGTCGTGCGCGTCGACCTCGGGCGGATCCGCACCGGCCTCCTGCTGCATCCGACCTGGCCGAGCGGCACAGTCTTGAAGCCCGGCCGCTACGTCGTCTCGCTGCATGCCGCGGGGCCGGCCGGTGGCCAGTTGCTGCGCCGCGCGTCGGCGTCGGGCAAGGCCCCGTTGACCGTCAAGGCCAAGCCTGCCCCGCTCGCCTCACCACCAGTGGTCGCCCCGCCGGCTGTCCCGGCGCCCGACCCGGGCATCACCAACGACGGGGTCTTCCCCGTTGTTGGGGCACATACCTTCGGCGGCGCCGACGCGCGTTTCGGCGCCGGCCGCGCCGGCCACGAGCACGAGGGCCAGGATGTCCTCGCCGCCGAGGGCACGCCCGTCGTCGCGCCACTGGCCGGCACGATCATCGCCCGCGACTATCAGGCGTCAGCCGCCGGCTTCTACCTCGCGATGGACGCGGCCGACGGCCGCTCGTTCTTCTTCGCTCACTGCCAGAAGGACACGTTCGCGGTCACCGTCGGCCAGGCCGTTGCCGCGGGGCAGCAACTCTGCCGCGTCGGTCAGACCGGCGACGCGACAGGCCCCCACCTGCACTTCGAGATCTGGATCAACGGCTGGCGCCGCGACAAGACCAGCGCCCCGGTCGATCCGCTCGCGCAGCTGCAGGTCTGGGACAAGTAGGCAGATCCGCGCGCGACTGTTTCGCCACGGTGGCGAAGGTGCTGCCAGGTGACAGTTGGTCAAGTACTGTCGTCCTCGTCCCACGCGCCCGTGAATGTCCCCTTGCGGGCGCGCGACTTCCAGGAGGAGGGTCCAAAGGTGCACCCCACGCGCGCCATTTTGGCAGCGACGCTCGCGCTCGCTGCCGCCATTCCCGTCGCGACGGCCTCGGCCGACACGATGTTGAACATCGTCCCCCACGGCAACGAGGCGCCCGGCGTCCCGTGGGCGACCGCGCCCGGCATCCTGCCTGCCGATACGCAGGCCAAGATGTATGACCGGATCACGCCGCTGTTTCGCAACGTGACCGACGACGTGCTCAAGCCGAGCACGGACGGCAGCGGCTACTACAAGTCCGCCGCGCTGCTGCCCGAAAGCGACCCGTCGTTCGTGACGAGCGAGACCGTCGGCGGCACCTCGCCGACCGCCGGTCCGGTGACCGCGCGGATCAAGCGCGACAACTACGGCATCCCCCACATCTACAGCGACACCGACGCGGGCGCGATCTTCGGCGCGGGCTTTGCGGTGGCGACCGACCAGTCCTTGTTGTTGAACCAGGCGCGCTACAACGGCGTCGCGGGGCTGATCGACATGCCGGGCGTCCCGGCGATCAACCTCGTGCTCGGGTTGTACAACTACACCCCGTCCAAGAAGGTCGTGGAGCAGGCGACCGCGCTGCAGACCAAGGCGATCGCGGCCCAGGGCGCTGACGGCAAGCAGCTGCTCAACGACATCGACACCTACCTGGCGGGCATCAACGCGCGCATGCAGGTGGCCCAGCCGACGTCGCCGCCGTTCACGCGGACCGACATCTACGCCTTGAACGCGATCAAGTCGCAGTTCCTTGGCGAGGGCGGAGGTCAAGAGGTCGACAACGCGCTCTTCCTCGATGGGCTGCGCTCGAAGCTCGGCGCCAAGACGGGCGACAAGGCGTTCTCCGACCTGCGCGCCCGCAACGATGTCGAGGCGAGCGTCACGACGTCGAAGTCCTTCCCGGGTCAGGGCAGCGTGAGCGTCAGCAAGCCGTCCGGGCTGGTGCGGTTGAAGTCGGGGACGTTCAAGAACTCGTTCATCAAGCTGCCGGGCGCCAAGGCCGCGCGAGCGAGCGCTGCCTCGGTGGGCAAGCGCCAGCTGGCGAGCAACATCCTGATCGTGTCGGGCGCGAAGTCGGCGACCGGCAAGCCGCTGTTCGTCGGCGGCCCGCAGATCGGCTTCAACTACCCCGGCTTGACGATGGAGATGCAGCTCTCCAGCCCCTCGATCAACGTCGAGGGCGTGACGTCAGCGCCGTTCCCGGGCTACATGCTGATCGGCCACGGCGCCGACTACGCGTGGTCGCTGACCTCGGCCGGCGCCGACATCATCGACACCTACGCCGAGAAGCTCTGCGGCGGTTCGAAGACCAAGTACTCCTACAAGGGCAAGTGCCTGAAGATGGAGAAGGTGCAGGCGGGCACGATCACCAAGCCCGGCAACGGTGCCAAGACGACGGCCGTCTTCTACCGCACCGTCCACGGCCCGGTCATCGGCTACGCCAAGGACGAGAAGACGGGCAAGCAGGTCGCCCTGTCGCAGAAGCGCTCGTCCTACGGGCGCGAGACCGTCGACCAGCTGTTCAACCAGCAGATGACGTTCGGGCGTGTGCACAGCGCACGCGATTTCGTGCACGCCGCGGAGAAGACGCCGCAGACGTTCAACTCGTTCTACGCGAGCGCGACGGAGTCGGCGTTCTACACCTCGGGCGCGATCCCGGTCCGGCCCAAGGGCGTCAACGGCGACCTGCCGGTCGACGGCAGCGGCAAGTACGAGTGGAAGGGTGAATTGGCAGCGTCCAAGCACCCGCAGGTGATCGACCCGTCCAGCGGCTACATCGTCAACTGGAACAACAAGCCGGCCGCGAACTTCCCGGCCGGCGACGATCGCTTCGGCAGCGAGGGCGGCATCCAGCGCGTGGACATGCTCAAGAGCGAACTGGCGCGGTATCCCAAGGCGACGCTGGCCAACGTGCTGGCGTCGGCCAACGCGGCGGCGACCGAGGACGTGCGGATCACCCAGCTGTGGCCGACGCTGAAGGCGATGCTCGCGCGCGGCAAGTCGCCGACGGCGGGTGCGACGGCGGCTGTTGTCGCGTTGCAGCGGTGGTACGACGCGGGCGGCTCGCGCGTCGATGCCAATGGCGATGGCAACATCGACGACCCGGGCGCCGTGGTGTTGGACACGGCGTGGCAGGCGATCACCGACGCCGGTCTGTGCGACCGGTTGGGGAGCGGCCTCTGCAAGCAGTTGGCGGGACGCATCAGCCGCTTCGAGGCGCCGCCGGGCGGTCAGTACGCCGGCTGGCACCAGTACATGTGGAAGGACCTGCGCACCGAGTTGGGGCAGAAGGTCCGCGGGAAGTACGGGCTCCGGTACTGCGGCGACGGCAGCGTCTCGCGGTGCTCCAAGGAGCTGTGGTCGGCGATCGACGGCGCGGCCAAGTCGATCACGAACAAGCAGGGCAGCGATCTGTCGAAGTGGACGGAGAAGGCGGCGACGATCACGTTCTCGCCGCTGCCGCTGACGACGATGCAGTACACCAACAAGCCGTCGGGCATCCATCAGGTGATGGCCTTCGGGCAGTAGTCAGTCGTTGAGCGCGAGGGTGGCGTCGAGGTCGACGCCACCCAGCTCAGCGCGAGCCGTGCCGTCGACGTTCCCGAAGCCGCCGATGACGAGGCGGGCGAGGTCGGGCAGGCCGAGGCGGGTGATGAGCTGGTCCTGCAAGGCCGCGCCGGCGACGTGGAAGGCGAGCGCGCCGCGGCTGGGTGCCGCCTGGGGCTTGCGCTCGGCGATGCCGCGGAGGCTGATGTGCAGGTCGTTGGTGACGACCAGCGTGTCGCCGAGGACCGCAGCCTTGACGAGGGGCTTGCCGTCTCTTGTGATGGTGTAGGTGTCGCCGTCGCGGTCGACGTTGAGGTCGACGCCGGCGAGGTCCAGCGCGATGTCGGGGATCGCGGCGAGGCGGTTGAGCGCCGTGCGCAGCGAGCCGCCGTCGGTGAGCTCGGTACGGAGCGCCAGGGTGTTGCCGGCCTCCGGCGTGATCGTCGTCGTGCCGGTGAGTTGGTCGATCAGCGCGTCGGTGTCGATACGACCGAAGGTCTTCAGCGGGCCCTTGAGCGAGTCCAGCGTGGCGAGGGCGCCTTGGATGGGCTTGAGGAACGAGAGGTCGAGGCCGTCTTTGGTGGCGTCGAGGACGTGGATCGTCTGGGCGATGTTGCGGATCGCGACGTTGATCGGTCGGGCGCCCGGAGCGGGTTGGGGTGGTTGCGCGCCGGGGGCGATCGGGAGATCGGTGGGCTTGAGGTTGGTTGGGTCGGTCGCGAGGTGGACTCTGAGGCGGATGCCCGGCTTCTCGATGGCGACCGCGAGCGAGCCGCCGCGCAGCGCATCGACCCACGGGACGCCCTGGGCCTTGGCGGAGATCAGCGCACGTGGTTGGGCGGTGGCGCGAATGAGCGCGGGGACGTGGGCGAGCGGGCCGAGACGCTCGTCGAAGGTCGCGCGCGTGAGGCCGCCCTTGTTGTCGTGCAGGGCGAAGGCGCGCTGGATGGCCTGCGCGTCGCGGGCGAGAACGAGGGCGCCGTCGCGAACGCCGAGGCGGGCGGTGTCGTCGGGGAGCGCGTACTGCTGGATGTTGGTGGGGATGGTGGGAAGCTTGTGCAGGCGACCGTCGGAGGTGGCGCGGTCGAGCACGGCGGTGACGTCGTCTTTCGAGCGTCCGATCACGGCGGCGGTCGCACCGGCTTTGACGATCGCGGGCAGGTCGAGTTGGAGCGAGGCGATCGAGGCGGAGAGGCCGCGAGCCGCCGTGGCCGGCCCGGCCACGATGACGGGCCCGCCGAGGATCGACGGGAGGTCGGCATCGGCGTCGAGCCCCAGCCCGCGCACCGCTTGGCGCACGCCGTCGGCGGCGAACCGCGCGGCGGGGAACGTCCGGGCCAGGTCGCGCAGCGCGTTGCCCTGCTGTGAGCCTCTTTGCACATCGAACTGCGCGACGACCGGCGAGGACGCAGGCGCGAACGCCAACGCCTCGGCAAGCGGATCATCGACCGCCGCCTTCTGACTGGGCTCGTCGTTGCCGGCAAGCAGATACGCGCCGGCCGCAAGCGCGACGACGAGCAACCCAACGACCACCATCCACCGCCGCGACACGGCGGCGACCCTACTCCCCACGCTACGCTTCCGCACCACGGCCAGTTAGCTCAGCTGGTAGAGCACACGACTGAAAATCGTGGTGTCCCCGGTTCGAGTCCGGGACTGGCCATGGGGGGAAGGCCTGTTTTTGCAGGGCTTTCGCCGTTCTCGCGGCATGGCTCGATGGGGCTCGGCGGGCCGGGTGCAAACAGATCTGCAAACAGCAGGTCGCCGGATCGCGGATTGGCGCGCGCCGTTGGTGGGCGATGGATGAGGTCTCGATCCCCTTGCCCGCTGGCTTCGTCGACCTGCTCGTGGAGCGGACGGTGGTGCGGTTGCGTGCGTCCGTCGTCGTCGCCGAGCCCTGGGTGGGCATCGATGCGGCGGCGGCTCATCTCGCGTGCAAGCGCCAGCGCATCTATGACCTGGTGAGCCGTCGGACGATCCCCCACCGCAAGGAGGGATCGCGGCTGCTGTTCAAGCTCTCGCACCTGGACGTGTGGATCGAGGGCGGCGGCGCCGCTTGAGCGCTCCCGCCCTCCGGCTCGTCTCGGTCCCGATCACGGGAGCCGAGATGGCGACGACCAAGAAGTCGAAGCTGGAGAAGACCAAGACGCCGGGCGTCTATCGCCGAGGCAAGAAGTACGTGTACGCCTACCGCGTGCGCGGCGTGCAGCGCTGGAAGACCGTCGAGACCTACGACGAGGCACGACGCGGCAAGCTCGCCGCCGAGGTCGATGTCGAGCGCGGCGAGCTGCGCGATCTCTCGCGCGTCTCGTTCGGCGACTACGCCCGCGAGTGGGTCGTCAACTACCAGGGCCGGACCTCGAACGGCTTCCGCGGCTCGACCCGCCGCGCCTACACGCAGATGCTCGAAGCGCGGATCATTCCCTACTTCGACGGACGCGCCCGGTTGCGACTGGCCGAGATCGAGCCGCGGGACGTCAAGGCGTTCGTGCGCTGGATGAACGAGCAGGAGGACCCGCGCAGGCCCGGCCGACTATTGGGCAAGTCGTGGATCCGCCAGCACATCGCCGTGCTGCGAGCGCTTCTCGGCGACGCCATGGAGGAAGGCGTCATCCGCTTCAACCCGGCGGCCGGGGTTCGCGTCGCGGTTCCCGAAGGCGACGGGACCGCGCGGCCGCGCTCTACCGAGAAGCGGGCCATGACGATCGACGAGCTGCGCCGCGTCGTCGCCGAGATCCCGCCGCGCTGGAAGCTGCTGTTCGAGTTCATGGCCCACACCGGGCTGCGCATCGGCGAGGTCAGCGAACTGCGCTGGGACCGCGACGTCATCCTGAGCGGGCGGCCGTACATCAAGCTGCGCTGGCAGTTCGCCGACGGCCGCGTCTGCGAACCGAAGACCAGGTACGGCAAGCGCGACATCCCACTGTCGCCCGGCCTCGTCCGCAAGCTCACAGCTGCCCAGCCTGCCGACGCTAACGGCCAGCTCGTGTTCCCCTCAACGCGCGGAACGCGCCTCAACCGCAACAACTTGCAATCCAAGGTGCTCCGGCCCGCGGCACAGCGTGCCGGTGTTCCCTGGGTGACGCTGCACTCGTTCCGCCACACCTGCGCCTCGCTGCTCTTCGCACCGACCGAGCATGGCGGCGGCGGGAAGAACGCCAAGCAGGTGCAGGAGTGGCTCGGCCACCACTCTCCGGCCTACACGTTGAAGGAGTACGTCCACCTCATCGACGCGGGTGTCGGGGAGGCGAGCTTCTTCGATGACGTGCTCGCAAGCTAGGCGTACATGTTGCTTGCTAGCTCGCGTGCGAGCCAGCGTAACTTGACAACTCCGCCGCCTCATCCGATATCATCCGCGAGCAACTTCCTTAACAAGAAAGACCCCCGCGACCGCGTCAACGGCCCGGGGGCATGACCCAAGGAGACGTAACCTCCAATGAGTGCCCACCAGGGTAGCTACGCCTGCCGTATCACTGTCGACCGCCAGACGGCCGACGTCCTGCGCGAGGAGTCCAAGCTGGTCTTGGTCTTCAACCACGAGACGTTCGAGGACTTCTCGGACTTCACCCCGGTCGACCAGGAAGCACTGGCAGACATCTTCTGCGACGCCATCGCGGTCATCAAAGCCGTCGGCTGGAAGCCAGGGCCAGAGCCAGACGGCGCCGAGCAGTTCGAGATCCCGTTGACCGCCGGTCACATCGCGCAGCTCCACAAGCGCCGCGAGGACCTCGACGCGTTCATCCGCGACCTCCTCTATGACCTAGAAGGAGCCGAGACCGACGAGCAGGCCGCCGAGATCGACGCCCAGATCACCACCACCCACCTCGCCACAGAAACACTCGACCGGTTGTTCACCGACTACACCCGTGCGACCACGGCATAGACGCAACTCGGCTCAGCGGGTGGCACTCTTCGCTGCCCGCACCGCCGGCCAGCTCTTCCGGTCAGGGCGGCCATCCACGGGTAACGCACTCTGACCCGGCCAACGGCCTCTTAGACCGTTCGCGCACCCACACCGACGCCTCGCATCGCCCTTGGGCAGCCGCTCGCCCCGCAGCTAAGGAACCCGGCCCGTAGTGGGCTCGACCACCCGCACCTGCCATTCAGACGAAGTCAATGGTGGGTGCGGGTGGTCGAGCACGCGGAGGGCGCGGAAACCCATTGGCTGCGGGGCGAGCGGCTGCCCAACCCGTTCCGCGGCGGAACGGGGAGCGGAACGGGTAGCCCAACCCGTCCCGCCCCTCGCGGTGATGCCCCGGCCGGCGGGTTCAGGGGCGCAGCCCCTCTTGGCTGCCCCGTCAGCGGAGGCGGTGATGGTCGGTCAAGGGAAGTCCGTCAGGACCGCGCGAAGCGCGCCCGAAGGGTGACCTTGACCGACCACCACCGCCGGAGCTACCCCCAACGAGCGTTGGTCCGCTGAGCAGCACCCGGTGCGAGCCAGTGGCCCTGTCGTGCTTGGCTACCCGGTGCCGCGCGAGTACGCACCCGCGCGGGCACAAGACAGCAAGTTCCGGCGAGGGGTCTTTCGTTGTCCGCCGGCCAAGCGGAACGAGACGCTGAGCTGAGGGTCTCCCAGGTGGAAGGCGACGCCAGATGGGCCGTCGCTAGTTGCTTGGCACGCTGGACCCTGCAGTTTGCAAGCGTTCGCGTAGGATCGAGACGTGCCGCTGCGCTCAATCTCGGTGGAAAACTATCGATGCTTCGCCGATCGTCAGACCCTGGGCCTGCGGCCGCTGACGATCCTGCTCGGACGTAATAATGCTGGCAAGAGCGCGCTTGCGCGGCTGCCGTTCATCGCCGCAACAGGATTCCGCTCGAACTCTTCCGCTCCGCTCGACCTAGAGTCCCTCAACTGGGCCAACGGCACGGCCTTCACTGAGCTGATTCGCGGACATCGCCCCCACGGGAGCGTATCGCTCGGCTTCGAGTTCGCGTCCGCTAAGGGCGATGTCTCGTTGGATGTGACAATCCAGAATATTTCTGAGACGCGCTCGCAGTTGATCAGCGTCTTTGAGCTGAAGGCGAATGGGTTACATCTCGGCGTGAAGTGGGACCAGCAGGATTTCCAGCCCGAGGCGCGACGGTATGTGAGCACTCACGGGCGGACCTTCCAAGGACCGATCGAGTTCGCGGGCCTGTTACCCGTGGCCGTCCCGTCGGAGTTGGCAGGCGATGCCGTCGACGAACTCATGAGCCTGATTGCGACCGTTCGCAACGACTTTGACGATCTTCGCTATGTCGGTCCGTTCCGCGAGGAACCTAAGCGGTATTACCAGCTCCCTTCAAGGACGCCCGGGGCCGTGGGTGTCGTGGGCGAACATGCTCCGGCGATTCTGGCAGCGGACCGCATCATGGGCGATGGCAGCTTGCTCTCCCTCGTCAACCGGCATCTGGCAAGTGCCGCTGCGCCGACGTGGGCGCTCGATGTGGATAGCAGCACCGGACTAGAAAACCTGTACTCGGTAGTGCTCTCATCGGAAGCCGAACCAGAACTGCGGATCAACCTGGCGGACACGGGCACCGGTATTGCACAAGCACTTCCGATCCTGGTTCAAAGAGCGCGCGACACGCGGACGCCGCCCACACGTCCCACGCTCGAGATTATCGAGCAGCCAGAGCTGCATCTGCACCCGGCCGCCCACGCCTCGCTAGCGGACCTTTACCTAGAAGGGGTCGAGACGAGTCGCTGCCGTTACGTGGTCGAGACCCATAGCGAGACGTTCATTCTTCGAGCCCGGCGCCGCATCGCTGAAGGACTCGACCCGGCGAACGTTGGCCTTTACTTCGTCGAGCACGATGGAACGTCTGCCCACCTCACCGAGATCGAACTCGATGAGGCGGGCAACGTCAGTTACTGGCCTCCGGGCGTGTTCTCAGAAGACTACGAGGAGACACGCGCGCTGGTCGATGCCCAGATTCATATTGAGCCGGATGCGGATCAGGACTGACGTCGACGTCTTCGCGCTGACGGTGCCGGCGATGGAGGTTCTGGCTCTCCTTCGACTGGTGTCGAAGGGTCAACACGACTGGTCTGCGAAGCCGGAGACAGTGGACGCAGCAACGCACTACTTTGCTCACAAGCTGCCTAGCGAATCGCAGTCGTTGACCCTCTTAACACAGGGCAGCTTTCAAGTCTCCGCAGCGTATACCGCGTCCAATGTCACGCGCGAAACACCGCTTATCAGCGCTGCCACTCTCAGTGCCTTCGTCGCCGATCTAGCGAGATCGTCCTACCTCGTGGTCGAGGACCGCGAGGCCGATGGGGCGTTCCTCAGGTCGTTGTTCAAAATCTTCGGCCGCACACGCCTCTCAAAAGCCTTGGAGATGGGATGGCTCGAATTCCTTCATGCGGGTGGTACAGGCCGAGTTGTTGCGGTAGCGCGTAGCGCGCGCTCCCACCTCCACCATCTGGATCGTGTTGTCGCGGTAATTGACAGCGACCGGATGCTCCCAGGGCAACCGTCGCCAAACGCCCACATCGCTTCGAGCCTGGCTCCGCACGGCGTTCATGTCCACATACTCGACCTTCGCGAAGCCGAGAACTACATACCGACGAAGGCGCTCTCGGCCATTCACGTAGTCCGGTCGGAGCGCCGCGTGATCAACGGAAAGCTTCAAGCGCTGAAGAGCCTCGCCAGCGAGCAGCGCGGGCACCTGGATTTCAAGAACGGGTTCCGGATGGGTGCTAACGGGCCTGAGGTTCCCGCCTCGCAAGCCTCTTTGTTCGCCTCGGTCGAAGCAGGCGATCGCGCGCGACTCGTCGGAGGGTTTGGCACGAAGGTACTGGCCTGCGTGACAACAGCCGAGGCGTCCTTAAGGCCGAGCGACTTCGACGCGCTGGGTCCCAACGTCCGCGCCGAGCTTCAGCATCTGCTCAACTCAATTGAAAGAGCGCTCTAAGACAATGGCTGTCGTCCCGCCTGAGATCTCAGTACGACCCGAAGTACTCCTCCTTGAGGACGTACTCAACGAGATTGCGTCGGGTCGGCTACGAGTACCTCGCTTCCAGCGCCCGTTTGTATGGCGGCCGGAACAAATGTTGGAACTTTTTGACAGCATTGAGCGTGGCTATCCAATTGGCAGCCTACTGGTGTGGGATACCAATGCGGAGCTTGAAAGCCTCGATACGGTTGCCGACGTTCATCTCCCGCCCGTTCCCGACGGGCGGAGTGCTGCCTACATTTTGGACGGCCATCAGCGACTCTCGACGCTCTTTGGCAGCCTGTGGCGGCGAGACAAACCGCCCACGGCCAGACAACGCGACTGGATGTGGTGGATCTATCGCGATCTCACCAGAGGGGACGACGAGGGCAACCGCTATCGCCACGTACGGTCGGCTGAGCCCGCCCCGGCGACTTGGCTACCTATGCGCCACGTGTTGCGCACGATGGACTTCTTGACGTACGCGCGTCGCTTGCAGGAGGACGCAGAACCCGCACTGTTCACGGAATACATTGATGAGGCAGAGCAAGTTGCCCAGCATCTGAAGTCCTACAAAGTTGCCGTGGTGCGCCTCGTAGGTGGCACGCTCGACCAAGCGGTGGACGTCTTTTCGCGACTCAACAGCAGCGGCACGTCGATGACCCCGGATCTAATGGTTTCAGCGCTGACCTATCGACAGGGCGAGAGCCTCGCGGATCGAATGGAAGCTATTCGCGACGACCTGGCCCTCCAAGGATTTGCGGGCGTCGAGTCGATCAACATCTTTCGCGCCGTACTCGCCGTGATGGGTGAGGACGACATCCTGCGCACGAGCTGGGAACAGCTTGCACGTCGCGTGCAAGGGCAGCTCGACCCCGCAATCGAAGAATCTGGTCGAGCGCTTTATCTTGCCGTTGAGTTCTTGAAGACTGACGTAGGGGTGAGGCAGTTGCGATTGCTTCCTTATGCGATTCAGCTCGTGTTGCTCGCTGCATTTTTCTCGATCGACCCAGACCCTGACGAGACCAGGCGAGCCGAGCTACGGCGCTGGTTCTGGGTCACCTCTTGGTCGGGCTTCTTCGCGGGGGCGAACACCACGCAGGTGAAGACTTCGCTCTTGGAGATGCGTGAGTTCGCGAGAGGCATCAGCGTTGCGGTTCCGATCCACGAGCGCGCACGGCCGTTTCCGAATCGGTTTGACATGCGTAGCGCTCGTGTTCGCACGCTCTTGATCTGGCTCTTCCGCGAGTTCCCACAGCCCCGCGACCACGAGGGGAATCTGCTCAATCCGTTCGAGATCTTGAGCGAAGCGGACACCGGCGCTTTCCGCCACGTGGCCCCCTCCTCGAACGCGCTTGGATCTAGCCCTGCCAACCGACTGATGTTCCCGACCCCACGCGGTCTCTCTGTCAAACGCGCGCTAGGCGAGCTGGCTCCAAGTATCGAGGCGAGCGTCCTCGAAAGCCAGTGCATCCCGTCCGAGTCGCTCGAAGCCCTGCGCGCAGGAAGGGACACCGATTTCGTCGCTCTGCGCGCCGAGACGATGGCGAAGCGCGAGCGTCGATTTATGGCGGAGATGGGCGTGACACCGTCGATTGACCTCGTCGGCGACGCCGACATCGATACGAACTAGCGCCGGCCCCAGACAGCTGCAAACATCGTGCAAACAACCCCGACCGAGACGAGCCGAAATCGACCGGCCGGGTGCGTGAGCAGAACCAGCTCAGATGCAGGCAAATCACCCACTCGACCGAACCGCCGCGAACCTCTCAGGCACCCCTGAAAATCGTGGTGTCCCCGGTTCGAGTCCGGGACTGGCCATGGGGGGAAGGCGCTGGAAATGGGCGCCTTTTTCTTTGCCCTCGCGCGATACAAATTGAGCGCCTACGCGCCACTTCGGCGCTTCATGGCCTATTGGAGGCCGTTTCACGGGCGCGGGAGCGCATGATCGGCGTCGCCCGCGGCGTCCACCAGGTCGAGATGCGCCTGTACGTCGGCAAGTTCGCCGGAGCGAGGACCGGCGAGCACCGCAGACGCATCGAGTCCTGGTGCGCCGAGCAGCAGGTCGGGAGCGGACCGATCCGGGTCATCGGCGTCTAGGAAGTCGTCGACCAAGTCCGCCAGGTCGCCCAGACCAAGCAGTACCGCGATAGCCCGGCGCTGGTGACCATGAAGCTGCTGGACGCCGCGGGCGTCCTGACCTTCGATGTGCCGGACGTATAGCTCTACCTACCGGCGCGGGTCGGGCCACGTTTCCCACAGAGCGCGATTTGCTGGGCCAGCAAATGAGCTGCTTGAGAAACCCGCGGAGTGCGGAAATACTGGTCTTCCGCTTGCAGCGGAAGATTGCGATTCTCGAAACCACGCGCTACTCTTCGCATAGAAATGCCGTCCTCCGCTGCAAGCAGAACAGCTGAGTTTCGCGAAACTCCGCCGCCGGAGACCGAAGCGGAGCTGCTGCGCGCTGTCATCGACGTGGTCCAGCTACGCCTGCCCGCCGCGTGGGTGCTCCGCACTGAGGGCAGCAAGGACGGCATCGACGCGGTCTTGCGGCTGACCGCCCCCGACGGGGTGGCGATCGTGCTGCTCGTCCAAGCCAAGCGTCTGCTCAACACCCGCGACGTGTCACCCACGCTGGAGTCGATACGGCGCGCGGCGCCGGGGTGGGGAAGCGATGCGGAGGTTCTCCCGGTCCTCGCCGCGCGCTACCTGGCCCCGGCAACACGAGAGCGGATCGTCGACAGCGGCGCCGGCTACGTCGACGCAACCGGCAACGTGCGACTGAGCGCCGAGCGCCCCGCCCTGTTTCTGGCCGACCGCGGCACCGACCGTGACCCCTGGCGCGGGCCGGGACGACCGCGCGGCACCCTTCAGGGTCCCCCCGCCGCCCGTGTCGTGCGCGCGCTGGCCGACTTCGCGCCGCCCTACACCGTCCCCGACCTGGCCCGGCGCGCCGGCGCCTCCACCGGCGCGACCTACCGCGTCATCGAGTTCCTCGAAGAAGAGGACCTGCTCACCCGCGACCGGTACGGTCCGATCACCGATGTGCGCTGGCGCGCAATGCTCGAGCGCTGGAGCAACGACTACGGCTTCGCTCGATCCAACACCGTGCAGACCTTCCTCGAACCCCGCGGCCTGAGCACACTGACCGAGCGACTGACAGCGAGCGACCTCGAGTACGCCCTCACCGGATCGCTGGCCGCCGAGCGCGCCGCCCCCTACGCCCCACCGCGACTGGCCACCGTCTACGTGCGCGACATCGCCGCCGCCGCCGAGACCCTCGGCCTCCGGCGCACCGACACCGGCGCCAACGTCGCGCTGGCCACCGGCAAGTACGACGTCGTCTTCGACCGCACCGAGACCGCCGACGGCCTACGCGTCGCCGCGCTCACCCAGGTCGCCGTCGACCTGCTCGACGGCCCGGGTCGCAACCCCAGCGAAGCCACCGCACTCCTGGACTGGATGGAGGCCGATGAGTCCCGCTGGCGACGCTGAACTACTGATCGCCGCGCGCGCCGCCCTGCTCGACGCGCTCGACGCCCTGGCCGAGCAACGCGACGCGCTCGTGCTCATCGGCGCCCAGGCCATCTACCTGCACACCGGCGGCGCCAACATCGCACTAGCCGAGGCAACCAAGGACTCCGACCTCGCCGTCGATCCCAGGGCGCTCGTCGACGACCCGCTCCTGGATGACGCAATGACCGCCGCGGGCTTTCACCGCGACCCCACCTATCCACAGCCGGGCAGCTGGCTCTCACCCACCGGCATTCCCGTCGATCTCATGGTGCCCGAGGCGCTGGCCGGCGGCGGCGGACGCCGCGGCGCGCGGATCCCGCCCCACAGCCGCCACGCCACCCGCCGCACCCCTGGTCTCGAGGCCGCCGTCGTCGATCACGTCCGGATGACCATCGCCGCCCTCGCTCCCGGCGATGACCGCAGGGCGACGATCAACGTCGCCGGCCCGGCGGCACTGCTGGTCGCCAAGCTTCACAAGCTCGGCGAGCGACGTGACAACCCCGGCCGTCTCATCGACAAGGACGCCCACGACATCTATCGCCTCCTGGTCGCCGTATCGACCGAGGCGCTCGCGGCGAAGCTCGCCACGCTTCGCGAGGACACGCTTGCCGGGGCTGTGACGACGACCGCGATCGGCCATCTGCGTGACATGTTCTCTGCGCCGGACGCTCTCGGCGCGACGATGGCGGGCCAGGCCGAGGCGCTTGTCGGCGACCCCGAGTTCGTCGCGGCCTCGAGCGCCGCGCTGGCCGAAGATCTCCTGAAGTCGCTCGACGCGCTATAGGCCGGCATAGCGGCCGCTATACGGGCGACCCGCCCGCAGCAATGAGTCCACTGCGTAGCCGTCATGCCACAGAAGCTGACGTGCTGCCGGAGCCACCTCTGCAGATGCGGGTGGGCTCCCTTTCCTCGCAGTGACCCTAACGTGCTGCGCACTCCGGTTGCGCATGCCGTTACCCGGCTGGAGAGCCCATCGAGGGCAGGCCGACCGAGGCGAACGTTCCCTAGAGGTCGACCTAAAATACACGTGCCGGACCCAGCACCCAGGCAGACTAGCTCGTCACCGTCGCCGAGCGACGTCCGTCACGCCGAGCGCAGGCGGTACTGACCGCTGCGACGCCCGATCGCCTCGACCTCCGGGGCACGGCTGACGTGGGCGAGGAACGAGGCGAGGGGGTCTTTGCCATTCACCCGGAAGCCCGCGGCCTGCAGTAGCGCGAACCACTCCTTGTAGTGGATTACCTGCCCCGGAGACAGCTCCCGCTTAGCCACCGCCACGGCGACCTCAGCGACGCGTTTCCCCGAAAGCGCGAGATCGAGCTGTTCGATCTGCAGCTGCGCGCGCATCCCCAATGCACCCTCTAGTTCTCGCAGCACGTGCTCGTCGGCGGCCGCTTGTCGCTCGACGTGCTCGGCGAGGCGGCGGAGGCGATCCGCTCGCTGACGCGCCTCCGAGCTGCGCGAGCGGATCGCCAGGTACTCCTTGGCCAGCTCGACCTCGGCTGGATCGGCCAGGTCGAGTCGCTCTGCAGCAGCGCCCATGGTGCACACCGTACGCACGACGGCGGATGGAGACGACAAGCCGGATTCCATCCGACCGGCGATATATAAACGGCCGCGAGTTAGATCTGTAGATGTCACCTAGGATCTGTAGAACAGGAGTGGCTACATGACACCCCGCGATGCCATCGCCCGACGGGCCACGAGCTCCGAGGCGGGTGAGATCACATGGCGTACCTAACCCGGTCGCAAGCCGTCGCGGCGGCACGCCAGTCCGCCGGCACAGTCCGCCTGGCCGAGTCCGAGCTGCGGCAGTCCGCTACCTCGTCGTCCGTCGCCGTGTACGACATCTTCCTGTCGCACTCCATCGCGGACGCAGAGGTCGTCTTCGGCATCAAGACGCTGTTGGAGAGCGACGGAGTGAGCGTCTACGTCGACTGGGTGGACGATCCCCAGCTGGATCGCCGGGCTGTCACGCCCACCACCGCCGCACGCCTGCGGGCGCGTATGAACCAGTGCGGCTACTTGCTGTATGCGACCTCCGAGTCCTCGCCGAGCTCCAGATGGATGCCCTGGGAGCTCGGGTACTTCGACGGCCGCGTCGGTCGCATCGGAATCCTGCCGCTCGTCGCCACGGCCGGTGCCGGCTTCACCGGTGTGGAGTACCTCGGCCTGTATCCGTGGGTCGAGCTGGCAGACGTCGCGGGCGGCCACCGACGTTTCGGTGTGATGTCTTCCGACCGCACCCGCCTCGACCCGCTCCAGCACCTTGCGCGAGCCTGACACCAACAGGAGCCAACCTTGACGCGTCGCAAGATCTTCCACAGCTTCCGCCACTCGCACGATTGGTGGCGCGTGCAGACGCTCCGTCAGATCGGGGCGATCGAAGGACAGACACTCCTCACCAGCAACGACTGGGAAAAGGTGCAGAAGCGAGGCGAACGCGCGATTCGCACCTGGATCGACGATCAGATGCGAGGGCGCAGCTGCGTCGTGGTCTTCATCGGCAGCGCCACCGCCGGCCGCGAGTGGGTCGAGTACGAGATGCGCAAGGGATGGGACGACGGCAAGGGCGTTGTCGGTATCCACATCCACCGCCTCAAGAACTCCCAGGGCAAGCAGAGCACGAAGGGCGCTAACCCACTGGCCTCAGTGACGGTGGAGACCAAGTCCGGGCCGAAGCTCCTGTCGAAGGTGGTCAAGACCTACAACTCTCCGCACACGTCGAGCACCGATACCTACAACCACATCAAGGACAACATCGAGAGCTGGATCGAAGAGGCCATCACCATCCGGAAGGCCAACTAAGCGTGACCGCGCCACCACCATGATCTACGTTATCGATCCCCAGCTCTCGGCCGCCGACGGCGAAGACGCCCGCGCCTTCATGGCCGTCGCCCGTGAAGAGCTGCGCGTGGCCACACTCTCGGAGCTGACGTCGCTTGACAACGTGATGGAAGCGGAGCCCGGCGGCGCGGACGGCGTCGTGTTCGTCAACCCTCCGCGCGCGGACGTCGCCACCGAGGTCGAGGAGCTGCTGGAGCGGGCGGCGGAGGCCGGCGCCGTGATCCTGCCCGTGGCGCTGGACGAGACGGCGCGCCGGCCTCCGGGCGCCGTTGGAGAA
The DNA here is from genome assembly GCA_963836485.1 of uncultured Conexibacteraceae bacterium. Classification (GTDB taxonomy): domain Bacteria; phylum Actinomycetota; class Thermoleophilia; order Solirubrobacterales; family Solirubrobacteraceae; genus Baekduia. The sequence goes on from CAWIJS010000009.1 coordinate 67,631, forward strand.
CGTCAGAGCTTCGACATCGTCGACCATCGCCGACGCCGCGGCTTGACGGTCGACCAACGCGGCACGGTCGCCCGGGCCTTCGCGCGCGAGGCGCTCGGTCGGCTGCAGCCGACCTACACGAAAGACCGCCTCCGGCTCTTCCTCTGCCACCGCCGGGAGGACGGAGAAGGGCTCGTCGCAAAGGTCGGCACGAAGCTCGACGCGCTGCACCCGGAGCACGTCTTCCGAGACCTCGTTGACGTCCAGGTCGGAGAGGAAGCCCAGCAGCGTATCGACGACGCGCTCGCCGGGGCCGACGTCCTGATCTTCTTCGACACGCCTCTCGCTGGCGAGTCATGGTGGATCGCCAAGGAGCTCGCAGGAGCGCTGGGACGGAACATCCCAATCGTCTGGGTCCGAATCGGCCCCGAAGATCAGGCAAGTCGCGTCGGCCTGCCGATCCAGCCCGGTACGCCCGATCCGCACATCAGCGTCTGCGCGGACCAGCTCGACGACGATGGTACGCGCGACCTGGCCGACGAGATCCTGGAGACCGGGTTCAGCCTCGCCCGCACGCATGTCCGCGCCAGCCAGAGTGCCATGCGCTCGCTGCGTCGTTGGGCGCGCGACCACGATGCCGAGCTCGAGACGCTCGACGCGCGGCGCATGGTCTTCCAGCTGACGCGGTCCGTGACCGACCGCCCGTACCCGACCCGGCCGGCGACCGACGTCGTACAGATCTATGCCCGCCATCCGACTGATGACGATCTCATATCGCTGGAGCGGTTCCTGACCGAGAGCGACATGGGTCCTCACCAGCGCAATTGCCGGGCGTTCGACGCCGCCGTGCTCCTCGATCCGACGGCTACCGCGAACCGCGCGGCGGGCGAGTGGTCGGTCATCGAGCATCCGGAGCGGTTCCTGGCTTCCCTGCCGGTTTCCGCGGCGCGCGTCGGTGCCGGCCGCGCGCCACGACTGCTGGTCCTCGGCGCGTTCCCAGCGGGAGACCTGGCACCGCACGAGGTGGACGCCGCCGTGCATGCCGTGGCGACCACGTGGCTGCGCCTCGGAGGCTCGTTACTTTTCGGCGGCCATCCCACCTTCACTCCGTTGATCATCGAAGCCGCGCGGTTTGCGGCGCCCGGCACAGAACGTGACCGGGTGACGGTGTTCCAGTCCGAGTGGTTCGTAGCACCGGCGGCCGTGGAGGATCTCACTTCGCAGGTCACGGTCCAGACGACTCCTCGAGCCGCCAACCGTGCAGCGTCCCTCACTGCCATGCGGACGGAGATGATCGTGCCCGGCGGCGCAGATGCGGTTGTGGCGATCGGCGGACGCACCGAAGAAGGCGGCACTCACGTCCCCGGCATCGACGAGGAGATCGGTCTCGCCCGCGCCGCCGGGATGCCCGTTTATCTCCTCGGCGCGGCGGGAGGCCGCGCGGCAGAGCTCGCTGCTGCGGCTGCGACGGAAGCCCCGCCCTTCTCCTCGCTAGGCAACGAGTTGTCCGCGAGGGAGAACGAGGAGCTGGCGACGACCGACGACTACGCCGACGCGACCCGGATGCTGTGGTCGGCGAGCACCGGATGAACACGCCACTGCTCCAAGTGATCAGCGTCGCCTCGCGACTTGGGTCTACGCGGCAGCCTCAGCGAGCGTCCGTGGAGTCATCCCCAGACGCCCTTGACGCGCCTGAGTGCCCGATCGGCTACATCCGGCGGCACGAGTCCCTTCGGTGGCCACAAGGCGCCAAAGCGATCAGACCGCCAGCGCGGCACAACGTGGAGGTGCAGGTGGAAGACAGACTGCTCAGCCACCTCGCCAGCCGACGTGATCAGGTTGAGGCCCTCCGGACTCAATGCGCGCCTCATGGTCCGCCCTACCTCAACCGCCGCCCGCGTGACCGCGGCCGCCGTTGTCGCATCCGCCTCCCACAGGTCGCTCACGTGGACGCGCGGGATGATCAGCGTGTGCCCAGGCGTCGCCGGCTCGGATGGAAAAAAGGCCACCCACTCGGGCGCCGACGCCAAAAGTCGGACGTCAGGATCCTCCCCACGAGCAATTGCGCAGAAAGCGCAGTCGGCACTGGGCTCTAGGTGCATCGCGGCAGCGTTCTCCTCCAACAATCATTCCCGAACAGCGAGACCATCATGGCACGGAAGATCTTCTACAGCTTCGACTTCAAGACCGACTCCCAACGAGTCGCCAAGGTAAAAAACATGGAGGTGCTCGAAGCCCAGCCGCTCCTCAACGCGAACAAGTGGGAGGAGGTCAAGGCAGGCGGTGACCGTGCGATCCAAGCATGGATCGACCGCGAGATGTCAGACAAGTCGTGCGTCGTAGTCCTCATCGGGGCCCGAACCGCCAACCGGCGCTGGGTCGACTACGAGATCAAGAAGGCATGGGAGGCGAAGAAGGGCCTCCTCGGCGTTCGCATCCACAACCTCACCAACTTGGGCCTCCAGACCTCAGCGAAGGGCGCGAGCCCGTTCCGCGGTTGGACGGTGGGTTCCAGCAAACAGGCCATGGACTCGATCGTGCAGACGTACGACCCTGCTGGGGCGACGAGCGCGGACGTCCTCGACACCATCAGAAAGAACCTGTCGACCTGGGTGGAGACCGCGATCGCCACCCGCCAGGGCTTCCGCGGATAGTTCCGGACAGATCGTTCGCACGTCAGACGAGCAACGCGACGGCGAGCGAGGCGCCCAGAGCCGTCCCGTGCGGCACGATGACGGACCAGCTGAGCAGGCTCGACAGGACGCCACAGAATCCTGGCTTGCCGGCTGTCAGCGAGAACGACCTAACCGCGGGCTCGGACGGCAGCTCGCCGATCACCCGGCGGTACAGGTTCACGTACTTGCGCTCAAGTGCGAGGTACCGGGCGTCGAGCAGAGCGAAGACCGCGACCGCCCCGAACGCCACCCAGGCGAGATCGGTGTTGTCGTCCTTGGTCGAGAGGCCGAGCAGCGCGGCGGCGAGCGTGACGCTCCAGCCCTTGATCAGGAAAGAGTTCTGAGCCAGGCGGGCGATCACCGCCTGGATCATCTGAAGATGCTCGGACTTCTCGGCCACGGAGCGACTCTAACCGTGCGCGGACCTCGATCTCGAGCGCCCCCAAGACCGAGTCGGCATCGCCGACGACGCACGAGAGGCCGTAACGGTCCAGTCGCCGCCGCTCCGCCTCGCTGACCGCAGGCAGCACGGTCCCCGCGCAACTCCGGACCGACCTCCTCGAGCAACTGCACCAAGCTGGAGTCCCGCAGCGACGAGCCGACAGCGAGCAGGCGCCGGTTGCGCAGCGCCGCCCGGAGGGCGTGCCAGAGCCCGGGCCGCGCCCGTCCGAGCCGGGTGAGGTCGGACTCGGTCAGCACGAGCGTTGGCGGATCGGAGATCGATCCGTGGAACTGACGAGCTGCGGTCTCGCCAGGCCATCCTCGCATGCATTATTTCGTGTGCTCGCGTATCTCCCGACGCCTCGCTCACGACAGTCGAGGGCGCCGACCGCCGCTACACCGACGACACCGCGTGGAACGCGATGGCGAACGAGCTGGTGTCCTTCCTGTCCAGCAAGCTCGGCGTCCGAGACGACGAACCAGCGCGCTGAACGAACGCGCCTGCACGAATTGCAGACTCGGTGGCCCGTTCCCGCGCCGAACGACCGAGGTGCCAACCGCATGGACGGCGGGCCGCTGGACTGGACGGCCATAAGCATGCGCCGACGATGACCAAGTCGTACGCCAACAGTCCATTAGGCCATGAGCGACCGTTCATGGCCTGAACCCAAAGGAATCCGCCCGAAACCACGGGTACGGCACTCCCGGAGCAGTCCGCGAAATCGCTGCAAACCACAGCCCGAAGTTCACCTACAAGTACCTCTGAAAATCGTGGTGTCCCCGGTTCGAGTCGGGGACTGGCCATTGGGGGAAGACGCTGCAAAGCAGCGCCTTTTTGTTTGGCGCCTTCGGTTCGATTTGAGCGCCTACGCGCCACTTCTGGGCTTCATGGCCTTTTCATGGCCTATTGAGAGCGTTTCGCGGGCTCACCGGACCGCCCTGGCGCCATTCCCACGAGCAGGATTCGCCGGTCGCGGACTACGCCTGATGCCGCTCAGCAATCCCCGCGGAAGGCGCACGATCTGGCCGCGGCCAGCGTCGACCCAATGCGCCCTGGGGCACCGGCGTGAGCGGACAGCTCGTGACGGCCGAGGTCGTGCTGGCGAGCCCTGCTGCTAGACTGTTACCGCGTTACAGATTGAGGGACGCCTGCCGATAGAGCAGACGAAGGCAGCAACCGAAGGGCGCCATCATGAGCACCAACGTCATCCGAGTCCCGAGCGAAGTCCACGACCAGGTCTCGCGGGTCTCCGAGCTTGTCAAGCAGACCCCGGGGGAACTTCTGGCTGCTGCGTGGACCGAATATGTCGAGCGCCATCAGGACGACTTCGCCGCCGATCTGCAACGCGCGGCCGAGCTGCTGCGCAATGGCACGCTGGACGATCTCGTCGAGTTCGCCCAAGACGCCCATCACTCGGTGGTCCAGGTCAACGTCGATGACGTGATCGCCGCCTGGGACGACCCCGAGGTCCAAAACGTGCTGCGATCGGCCCGCGAGTCGGTGCGCGCCTCTCGCGCGGCGGGTCGCCGCGTCGAGCTCTAAGGCTGGCGCAACGGCACGAACAGGCGCTTCAGCGGCCCGTTGCTGCCGCTGACCCGAAGCGTGGTTCTCGACGGGCGCATCCCGAAGCGGGTGCGCCACATCTGGTCGGTCTCCTCGTCGTAGGGATCAAGCGCAAGCAGCGTGGCGCTGGCTCCCTCGGCGAGCTCTTGAGCAACGCCGACAGCGTCGTTGACCAAAATGGCTCCATCGAAGTCGTGCTGTGCGGACTTCGCAATCCAGGTCAACAGATAGGCACCCTGGGTCGACCGAGCCAGGCCGAGCTTGTTTCGCGCGCCAGACGCCAGTTCGACCTGTCCGGCCGTTAGGGCGTAGAACCCAACGAGCTCCTGCTCGAAGAGGGCCAGATACGGCTGCGACTCACCACCGAGCCCATGCTCCCGCAGCCATGCCGCTGCTGCCTGCCCCGGCTCTCGCGGACCCGGATCGAACCTCGCGATGGCATCAGCGATCTCGGGATGGCGCTGGTGCGCGGCCACGTTCCAACGCACCCACAGAAGATCCTCCTCGACTATCCGCGCCTCAGAGCTCATCGGCTGGCCACCCTAGAGGGTGCCGGCCGCTGCACGACGGCTAGGCGGGCGCTCGATAACCCGCTCATATGGAGCTTGCCAGTAACACGTGCCCGGCTGGCCGCGCACAAAGCGGCGCCGAGGCGCTCAAGCCCGGTCGGAGAGATCGATCGCCAGATCGGACGAGGTGCTTCCCGGTCGATGACGTGCGCGATACCACGCAACGAGAGGTCAACACGACATCCGATCAAAGCGCCCAATGACCATCGGCTATCAGTTGCCCTTCGTCATCGATCACGAATAGGCTCACGCCACCAATATCAAGGAGAGGTCCATGGCACCCACGATCGAGCGACCACGCCCCTTCACCTCAGCACGACGAAACACCGTACACGTGAGAATTGTCGACTCGCCGGCAACGGCTCCCCAGGCGTTGGGGCCGTGTCAGGAGCAGTTCTGCAGTTGCCGTCGCTTCGTTTACACCAACGACGCGCAGTTCTGCGACAACTGCGGACACTCTCGTTCCCGCCACGGCGGGTAAATATGGGGTGCGAGAGCGCGGACTCTGATCCACCAGACGTCATGTCAACGCTCCTTGCATGCGCGAACTCGACCGCCGCTGACTGCTGACGTGACGAAGGTCGCCTTACCGCGGCGCAGCGTTAGGCTCGGAACGTGCAATACCGGCTAGAGATCCCGGCCTCCGACGGCGACGTGGCGGTCCGCGCGTTCGTCGAGCGCTGGCTCGAACAGGACGCGCTGCGGGCGCTCGTCGAGGACGAGGGCGGAACGTGGCCACGCGGCGATCTTGCTACGCGTGTCGACGCACTGCACAGGTTCAGCGATCGCTGGGACTTCCGGGCGGGCGGCGAGCGCTTGGACATCGGCCGAGCATCGGGCGAGCGCGACGGCAGGGCGATCCTCGAACGCGGCGCTCAACTCGGGATGGTCGTCGCCGATCGTCCCGCTGCCGCGTCGTACGATCACGCGATCGTCCTCGGCGGCACCGCGCTGGGCAGCATCTACCGCGTCCGGCGCCTGTTCGAACTGCGTGACAACGGGATCGCGATCGGCGATACTGCAGGGCTCACAGCGCTGCGCGAGTTGCAAGCTGGCGAGCTCGACCTCGTACGCGAGCGCCCGGACATTGCGCCGATCGTTGTCGACGCTGGGACGGAGTTTGACGTCATGACGCGGGCGGTCGAGCACTTTGCTGGCGGCCACGCTGAAGTCACCCTGCAGCCGGATCCCAACCCCTACCTCGCCAGCGCGACGGCCGTTATCGGCAACACGACGGTGCTGGCCGCCCCGTCGGCCGATCCCGCCCGGCGCGCGAACACCCGCGACAACTACGACGTATACGTCGATCGCGTCCAGGCTGGCGACAGCGTCCTCGTAGTTACCAGCAGCATCTATTTGCCCTACCAAATTTTCATCGCCATCCAGGCGCTCGGCTGGGACAAGCCGAAGACGATCGAGGCGGTCGGGTTCCCACCCCAGTGGATGGACGGCATCCTCACCGGGCCCGAGAACGTGCTGCAGGAGCTGCGGAGCGCGCTGTTCGGCGCGCAGCGGACGCTCCGGGCCCTCGGAGACGGCGACTAGAGCTGGTACCAGGGGCGCCGGGGACGTAGCTCGCGCTCGGCCTCCCGCACAACTTTGGTGATGCTCGGCGGCCCTACGTCGGCGGTGGCGCCGCCGCGAGTCCCGTCAGCGCGGAAGGCTGCAACTCCCGCAACGCCGTTGCCGTGCTCGTCCAGCAGAACTAGAGCCATCTCGCCCGAGCCGTCAATGGCGCTACGCGTCAGGATCAGCTCGCGGCCCCGGTGCTTCGGGTTGCATCGGTGGTAGCCGATGCCCGCGTTGTAGAGGTCAATGACTCTCACCCCGACGCGGGCCGGCGACTTCCCGTAGTCCGTCGTGGCATTCTTGGCTTCGATGTATGGCGCCAATAGGAAGCCCACCCGGACGAAGATGGTGTGGTACTGCTGTAGAGCACTGCGTACCGACAAGCCGTCGGACACGTACTGGGCGACATCGTTGAGAGCGGCGATCACCCGCTGAGCGTCGCCCTTCTGCTCGGTGCTTAGTTCGTCGAGCGTCGTCCAGAACGCAAGCCTCTCCCGTTGCTCCTCGGTGAACCGCCACGCCTCGCGCGTGTGAACCGGGAACGTACTCTGAAGGCTGCCGCGTGCCTTGGCGGACTCTTTGAACGCCGCCTGGAACGCGATGGTCGCTTGGGCCCGCGCGGCGGCGTTCGCGCCACGTAACTGGACTACGACGAACCACAGGGCGAGCAGCGAGAGAATGGCAGCGGCAATCGTCGCCCAGTTGGCGATGTCGCCGAGAAGCGTCGCAAGCACCAAGGTCTATGACTCGAATTGCGACTGTACCGCGCCGATCAACTGCGTCGCGTGGCCGCCGCCGGCCAGCGAGTGGTGTGCCCAGAGCGCGACGTCCCGGTGCGCGCCGCGGTCCCAGACGTACATGTGCACGTTCGTACCGTTCGCATGCGCACCTTGGGCTTTCGGCACGGCGACGCCGACGCTGAAGGCCGGTTGGTCGGGATTGAGCGCCGCGAACGGCGACGCGTCTTCCGGGGTGTAGAACGTCAGGCTCTGGCCGCCCATCATCTTGGCGGTGATTCCACCGATCCTCGAACTCCACCCACGGCCACTGAGGATACCTGTCTGGAACCGCTGACCGCAATCCCGGACGCTCAGTTGCGTCTCGAACTCGACCGACTTCTCACCCATCTCCACCCTCCGGTGCCCTTGATCGACGTACCTGCGCTGCCGCGCGGTTCCTCACGACGGACCGGAAACCTGCCAGAAACAAGCGAGCAGGTCAATAGTGCGGATCGATCAGTTTCAGTGCAATGGCTCAACAACCCATATATGAGTGGCGCTGAGCGACAGCGGAGATACTCGCTCGGCACCGTCCGCCCTCGGCGACCACGTCGAGCAGCGTAGGCTCGCGTTGACGACACCAACCCGCACCGCCGCCAACTTGTAGGTCAACAACTCATTGGGCCATGAGCCAGCGTTTCATGGCCTCAACCGACAGGAAGCTGCCCGTAACCACGGGTACCGAGCCAGCGCCGCGCTCCGCGAAAGCGCTACAAACCGCAGCCGCGAACAACACCTACAAGTACCTCTGAAAAGACTGCGCTCCGGCACGTCGGGCGGCCGGCGCGTGGTGTCTTTGGTTCGAAGTGGACGTGAGCACGACCCGACAGCGACCGTCGCCCGACTGACGGCGCCGACCCGGCTCGTGATGACAGACGGCCGCACCCTCACTGAAAACGACCACGCTCTACGCGGCGCTCCTCGCGCCCACGTTGGCCAGCGTGGGAAGGCCGACCGCGCGGCACCGCACGAATTCGAACGGACGCACTCTGAAGGCCAGCGCGCCGGCCGCGACCTCACGAACGACGCAAGTCGAAGGTGATCGCCTTGCTGCCGCTGTCGATCGTCACGTGTTCGCCACGGATCGACGTTCGGCGCGGGATGCCGGTGAAGCCGAGGAGCACGCGCTCAACGCCGATCGCGTCAAGACGGTCGCCGGCATCCGACCGGGGGAATCTACGGGCACCGGTATTGCGCCGGTTGTGCGGGGCACCGACGCTCGCAATCAGCGCCTCTTCGGCGGCGGCGATCAGGAGCTCTCTTGGGACCGCCGCCTGCAGCGCGGCGTCGTCGAGTCGCAGAAGGTCCACTCTCGGGTCCTGTGTCTCGCTGACGATCGCTGCGCGAATCTCGCACGGCAGTGAGTAAACCAGGCGGTGTGGATCGTAGACGAGCGTCTGCGCGAGGATGAGCGGGACCTTGTGATGGGGACCTGACGCCCGCCGAAGGGCGTCCTGCCCGGCCTTGCCGATGTACACCAACTCGAACTTGATCTCACCACCTTCGACGTCACCGCGATCAACTTCGAGATCTCGGCCTGCTTCGAGATGACGGTCGAAGATCCAGGGCAGCAGCTCCTGACGATGACGTCCATCGTCGCCCTCGGGGTCTAGCGACGGGTCGAACTCAGCGTCGGGGACCAAGCCCTCGACACTCTCTAGAAGCGGATCGAGCACCGCCCAGCCGAGCGCCGAAGGGCGGACGGATGCCGGAAACCGCACACGCGCCCAGCGCGAGTCCGTGTCGTACTCGAAGGGACCGCCGATGCCTCCGCGGGCCGAGCAGACGTTGTGACGGCCGTCCTCACGTTCCTGTCCCAGCGCGACGCGCGGATGCGTGCAGATGAGGTAGATCACCTCGTCGCGGCCCTCGGCGAGAGGCTCGGTCATCGCACGTTCGAGCAGGCCCGCCGGCACTGTGCTTGCGGGGATGAGATGCGGCAGCAGCCCAATGATGAGCTCCGACATGTGCGGGAGGGTGCCACACCATCCTGCCCGCGCGAGTTTTTCTGCGGACGGCGATGGCGAAGGTGCTCCGGAGCCGCCGAGCTACGCCGATCGCGACAGCGCGGGGCTGTTGCGAGTCAAAGCAGCGGCCGGACGCTCGCCAGCGATGCTCTACGTCCGGCGTCGGTACGGCACGCTCGACGCCCTGCCAAGAAAGTTCCGCTGCGCCAACCCCGGCCACGCCATGGCTAGGATCGCACGTCAATGAGCGAGGCCGATAGAACCGCGCTGCTAGACGGCGAGCGTGTGATCGGACGCTTCGACGTCGCAGGCGCCGATCACGGCGTTCCCGGCGTGCTGGCGTGGCAGGCCGACAGTGGAGCGACGCTGGAACTCATCGATGACGCTCCAGGCTTTCCACGGGCGTTTGCGTCAGACACGCTGACAGTTCATGGCCAGCTGCGCGGGGGCAAGAGCGTCACGCTGCTGGACGCCAGACTGACCCAGATCACCAACGGGCGCCCATCGCGACTGCACGCAGCGACGCTCGCGCTGGGCGCGGTGACCGACGCCCGGCAGCCGTGGCCACGGGCCATTTACAGCACGGCAGCGCTCTCGGAGTGGCGCAACGACACCGGCATCCAATTCTCGCGTCCGGCCCGCCGCAAGCGCCCCCATGACTTTCGCCTCGACTACAAGGAGCCCACCGCGGACGTCGTGGTGGTTCCCACTGCCCAACTGACCTTCACCGGACAGATGGACACGTCAATGATCGGCTACCGGCCCGACTTCTGGATGCGCAACCGCGCCGTGATGATCGTCGACTCGGTCAGGCCACGGGCGATCGGCGACCTGCTCGGCCGCCACGGCCAGCCGTTGCTGTCGCTGATGTCCCTGGTGGCCGACCGCCCGGAGGAGATCACCCGCGAGATCTACCTCGACATCCCCGCTGGCCGCCGCGCGGAGATTTGGCGCGGCGGGCGCGTGATCACCGAAACCGCGTGGCGTGACCGCAACCTGTTCGGCGCCGACGCAATCCTCGACTATCCACAAGCGATCCGCAAATGGTGGAGACTTCATCGCTCGGTCTGGCCGGCCCTCGGCCTTTTCGCCGACCACGTTCGCGAAGGCGCCACGTACTCCCCGTCGCGATTCTTGATGGCCTACTCGGCCGTCGAGGTCTACGGGCGCGTCGCCCGCAAGACCAAGAACCTCAAGAAGCTGCGCGACTACGCTCAGGTCGACTCCCAGCTCATCGGCTGCACCAACAAGGCCCTCACCCGAATCGACATCACCCGCGGCTACCTCGCGCACTTCGACAACGTCAGCGACAGTCAACGCGCCGAGGTCGAGGACCAGCTGCTCGAGTCGACCCGGCGGTTGGCTGCGCTGACCCAAGCCTGCCTGCTACGCGAGCTGGGTTTCAGCAAACTTGAGCGTGAGCGGCTGCTGACCTATCACTACCGGCGCTGGCCGCTGACCTAGTCGGCGGAGCGCTCGCCCAGCAGGGGCGACGCCTCGCTACGGCACGCCGTATGGAAGAACCACAAAGATGCTTCGCGCGCGCGACACCCTCGGGCGCCCCGACACGTTGATCCAAGCGCCCACCGAGCAGGCGCGCCGCGATCAGTTGAACAGGTACTTGAACTTGGTGCCCCAGCGGAAGCGGCGCGGCTTCAGCCCCAACCTCGCGAATCGTGGGAGCAGTTCTCATGCGCGGGAGCCAGCGTGACGTATGCCCGCCACCCCATCGGATCATCGTCTCGCGTTAAGCCCTTGCCGTAGCCGCGTGCGGTGGTCGGCGGGCCGGCCACCGCAACCACCACGGAGTCCCGGAGGCTCCGTGCCTCTTCGCGAGTTGTCGCACAACAGCCCATTAGGCCACGAACGGTTGCTTCATGGCCTGAACCCACAGGAATCCGCCCGAAACCACGGGTATCGGTCCGATCGCCCTCCAGGCGATGTCGCTGCAAACCAGCACCCCGAACAACACCTACAAGTACCTTCTGGGACTCAAGTTGGGCCACCTCGCGCGGCGATTCGTGGTGCGCCCCGTTCGAGCGCACCCAAGATTTGCAGCGCGTTCCGAACACGGCGCAGTGCCATCTCCTAGGCTCCGTCCGTGTCACCAGCCCGGCTACGCCTGCTCCACAATGTCGACCCTCAGCAGGTGCTGGGCGTCCTGCGCGAGTGGATCGCCTCCGCGCCTAACGTGCTCCAAGCGACAGCGGACCGGAGCGTCCGTGCCCTCCGCGATTCATACCTGTGGTGGGAGGAGCCCAAGGAGGAGCACTTGTGGGCGTGGACGCACGACCTCGTTACCGCCACGATGTTCCAGACCGCGGGTCACTGGCACATCCGTCAGATCGCCTCGGGGCAACCTGACGTGCAGTTGGCGCGAGACGCCAGAGTCGAGCCGCTGATCCACGGCGAACTCGAGCGCCATGCCGGTCGGCTCCGGCTCATGGCCGACGATCTCGAACGTCGCATCACGAGAGCGTCCGCCGGCGCGGGTCACGCGACCGTGCTGGACACCAACGTGCTGCTGCACTTCATGCGGCCCGACCAAGTGAAGTGGGGCGAGGTCGTCGGCCACGAAGGTGTGCGACTTGTCGTACCCCTGCGTGTGGTCGAGGAACTCGACGCCAAGAAGTACGCGGGCAACTCGAAGCTCTCCAGTCGAGCACGCGCCGTATTGCCTTGGCTGGAGACGGCCGTCGGACCGGCAGGCGAACCCGGAGTCATCGCTGATGGAGTCACGATCGAGGTCCCGGTCGACCCAGGCCCGCGCGAGCGATCAACCGACGCGGACCGCGAGATCCTCGACACGTGTCACGAGATCCGCCAGTTCGGCGGCGCTATTCCCACGCTGGTCACCGGGGACACCGGCGCCCTGCTTCGGGCCTCCGCAGAGGGACTCCGCGCAGTCAAGTTGGCGGACAAGTACGCACGAGACCAGCCGGAGCGCGACACCTAGTCACGAGCCTGCTGAGCCCATGTCGGCATCGAGTCCTGCGCATCTCGATGCCAACGCGCGATAACGCCTGCACTATGGATCGGCAACCCGCGGCTCGCGATGGCTCGCAGCTATCGTGTTGAGGAGCGCGAAGATCGTCGAGCTAATGCAGTTTCCCTCTAGATACAGCTGCTCAGCATCGACATCCGGTAAAGCCGCCAAGGACGAGAAACCGTGCAACATCCGCGCAAGCGTCGGAGGTAGATCCAGGATCTCAAGGAGCACGTCGAGTTGTTGTGCAACCTCTGCCGCCCCTGTCGGCGTGTCGCCTGACTCACGCCCGGCCAGCGCAAGAGCTCCAATCTTGTGGACCGTGGCGCCCAAGGTGAACCACCGGATTTCCCCTGCGGTCATCGCCTCCACCACGTCTGCTTCGGCAGAGGCCAACAACACCAAGAAGCGATCGAGGTGCTGGCGGATGGCTTTTTTCTGAGCCTCCGTCACTGCCGTTCTAGCGTCCCCGAAGACCTCGCCTCTCGCGTATCGACGTAGCTCCTGCGTGCGCCTCACTCCTAGCACTTCTGCGGCGTCCAGCAGCTCGCCCAGTAGCTCCCCCGACTCTGCGTCTTCGGGTGAGATCGGCACGAGCCCAATCCGATTTCCGAAGCTCGCGCCGCAGAGGTACGCACTTCGAAGCCGCATCGCGTTTCGCTTCGGAGGCAGCGAGTCGGGCGGTGAGGCTTCATCGTCTAACTGAGCCGCCAGATCGACGCACAGACGTAGGTGACGTTCATAGGCGGCCGGAGCGTCCAACTCGCTCTTTAGCGAACCCGCGAGCTCTGCCAAGAACTGGTGCACCTGCGCTCCGGCGGCGAGATTCAGCGCGTTCTTGCCGGCCAGTGGGCCGGGCAGCATGGCTGGGACAGCACCTCGCGCTAGGAGCGGAAACAGGTCCTCGCCGGCGCCCCATCGCGCACCAAGCTCGAAAAGCACATACGCAGAGCTGACACTCGACGGCGTCAACAGACCGATGAAGGCGTGAGCCGTAAACACCTCGCGTCGAAGGACTTCGTCGGTGTCCGCGCCGGCGGGCAGGCGATAGCCGTCGACCGATGTACAGCGAACCTCGCTGGCACCCAGGTTGAGGGCAGCTCGAATGAGGTCGATCAGCGCGCCAGCAAGCTCTGCGTCGCGGGAGGTATGACTGATGAACACGCGCATGGACCTGAGTGGTCGCGGCCGATCCGCAGTATCCACCAGTACGCGAAGAATACTCGTGTTGGTTCGATCGCTGGATGCCATGACGGATCTGGGCATCGCCGTTCCCAACACGCCTGCGACGGACGTTCTCACTGGCTCCGGAGCCGGTCGGTGCGACTCGATGCCGATAACGAGGGAATATGCGCTGCCGCTTGCGGTTGGCCGAGCGGCCGAAGAGACTCTTAGCATGGGCTATCACACACCGTCGCCCGAAGAGGTGTATCGCCGGGCGTTCCGGCTCGATGGCCCAGCGACCCTGACGGATCGGTTCGGGTTCAGCATCGTCCTGATCAACGATCACTCGCCGCTCTGCCGGGAGTTTCTTCTCCGGTATTGCCTGGACCTGTCCTTACGGACGGCCGATCGCATCAGATTTATCTTCTTTTCAGAACTGCGCTTCGGGGAGTTCTATGCCTTGGCTGGCGGTGGCCGCCGACCGAACGGGCTGTTGAGGCGAGTGCTGGCGACCTTTGGGGGTCGACTCAACGCCGAACAAGAGCCGTGGTCAGATTTGCGGCCGCGGGAGCTTTGGCCGCTCGCTGACGCGGATGCGGTCGAGGAGGTGCTCAGCTTCGAATGCGAACAAGGGACAGCCATGCCAGGCGTTGGCGCGGCCATGCAGTTCGCCCACCGCTTGGGCGTTGGTGCGCTGGTGCCGTGCGTCGTCGCGTTCAGCGAGGTGGGCGCCACCCACGTTCACGTGCTGCCTATCGAGGGGATGGCGCCCGAAACCATCTTCCGGCACGTTCGCGGGTGGATCGATGAGTTCTACGCCGAGAACCGCGCAGGCATCGAGCGATGGCAGAGGGTAGAGAATGAGATCGAACGGCTCGCGACAGAGATCGAGCAACCCCTCGCGACGATCCGCGCATGGCGAAACGCCCAGCTCTCGCTGTGGTCCGAACTCAAGGCGGCATCGGTCGCGATTCGCCTCCTCGAAAGCGGCAGCGCGATCGGGTTTGAGTCTCTTATTGATGGTGAGAACTTTTCAATCTCGATGCGGGTACGGGCGACGCTCGCTCCCTTACGAGACATCGATCAGCGTCGCCGTAAGGCGGAGGCCGCCCTCTGCTCCGTGGAGGCCGCGCGCTCGGCGCTACGCGCCGCCGACGACTTCGACACCGTCCGCGCAGCGCTCAGCGTTGCTCGCAACGAGCTCTCGCACACTAGGCGGCCTCCCGCGCTCGTAGCTGCGATCGAACGTCTCGATGCGTTACGCGCGAGTCCTCGAGCTGATGTCAACCACTGGTGGAAGACGTCGCACGCGAGCTTTCCCCTATCGGGCTCGCGGCACTCCTCGGCGCGCCGCGCTTGGCGGGAACGGGCCAGCGCCTTGAAGGTCTATAACCGCGTTGAGCGCCGCGCGCTAGTGGAGGAGCTCAGGGAGTGCGCCTTGGCGACCCCTCCGGAGGACGTCGCGAATCACGTCCTTGCGCCCCTCGCGCTCGCGTTGGCGATGGACCCTGGCGACGCCGCGTTCCGCGCCCTGACCAGTGCGTTCCGGGCGGACATCGAGAAGTACGCACGTAATGTTGTCGACGCCGCGCCCCTCTGGCTGCTCAAGGTGGCACCGGGACTCACCTACGGCGAGGCGCTGCCGTTGAACGAGGACTGGCACAGGGCCGCCATCGACGGCGAAGGCCGCGGGACGCTCTCCGCGGCCGTCGAAACAGCGACACAGTCCGGCCCGGAGCTTCGCGCGCGGTTCGCGTCCGAGTCGAAACAGTTGGTCATAGAGGAGTTGGACGACCTGTCCAAGCAGCTCCGTGCGGGGATGCCAGACGAGGATGCGGCGCGCACCGAAGCCATCACCCTGTTGCAACCGCTCAGACGGCGACTGGCCGAGGAAACGGTCGCGGCGTCTGCAGAGATCGAGCCGCTTCCGGCGCCCCCGCCGCTCGGCCGTCTGGTCGAACTGCACAGGGCGCTTGACGAGTATCAGTCGGCGGTCGGTGCCATCGTGTTCCCGTACGTCGAGGATCCGCGAACCGTCCGTGTCGATGTCGCCATGCCACTCGTCCACGCCGCCGAGATCGAGCCGCGCCCGCGGTCACAGCCGGACCACGACTCAACCCTGAAGTGGGCGGCCTCCGCTGGAGAGCGCTGGGAAGAGGCTCTAACGGCCGCCGAGCGAGAGGTCACCGCGAACAGCCCACTAGGACGTATCGCCGAGGCGCTAGATACGGAGGAAGATGCCTGGAAGGCGCTGACAAGCTTGACGCCTGATTCGGTCCCTGCCCGTGCTGCGAAGGTCGTCGAAGCGCTCTCGGCCGCGGAGCGACACAGGATGGCCGCAGTACTCGACTGTCGGCCGGAGACGGACGACATCCTTACGGCCATGGGCCTGTATGCCGGCGACTACGCCACGGCGTCCTCTCGCTTGGCCCAGCAAGTGAGCAAGGACCGCTTCGACGTTTTTATGGCGCACAACTCGTTGGACAAGCCTGCTGTGCTGTCAGTCGCCGCGACGCTCCGCCAGCGCGGCCTGTACCCCTGGATCGACGTCGAGCAGATCCCGCCCGGCCGATGGTTCCAGGACGCCCTCCAGGTCGCGATCCCACGGTGCCGGACCGCAGCGATCTTCATCGGGCCGAAAGGACTGGGCCAATGGCAGAAGCTCGAATTGCGCACGTTCATCAGCCGGTGCATCGAGGACGACATGCCAGTAATCCCCGTCCTCCTCCCCGGAGTCGATGCGCTGCCCAGCTCGCTCGTGTTTCTGCGCGAGCTCAACATGGTGAAGTTTCGCCGCGGCCTTCACGAGGCGGACACGATCGATCGACTCGTATGGGGCATCACAGGCGTGGTTCCGGGGCAGACGGCTAGCGGCTAATTCGTGTGCATCGCATTAGGGCGCCCTTCGATCGAGTTGTAGGCCAACAGGGTTTAGGCCATGAGCAAGCGTTTCATGGCCTAAACCCACAGGAATCCGCCCCAAACCACGGGTATCGGACCTGTAGCGCACTCCGCGAAGTAGCTGCAAATCGCCTCTTGGTGCACACACCTACAAGTACCTCTGAAAATCGTGGTGTCCCCGGTTCGGGTCCGGGACTGGCCATGCGGGGAAGGCGCTGGAGTTCGGCGCCTTTTTCTTTGGGCGCGGTCGGAGCTGGGTGGCCGTCGGGCGAGACGCTGTTCGCCTGAGCGGCGGGCCAGGCACGGCCGCGGCCCGATGCACCGGATCGGTGTAGGTTCGGCGTGGACGTAGGTCGTCGTCCGCCATTTCTGATTGAAGGAGCCGTTCGTGTCGCATCTGGGGGCGTTCCTCGCACCACGCAGGACGCGTGTCGCGTTGTTGATGGCCGTGCTCGCGGGCACGCTGGGCGTGCTGGCCGCGACGCTCGTGCCGTCGGCGACCAGCGCCGGCGGACCGTATCCCGACCTGCGCGGCACCTGGACCGGCGGCGTCTGCGTCGGCGGCACGCTCGCCTCGTGCGAGACCGGCCCGCAGTACCCGGGCACGATCAACATCACCGACGAGGACTTCATCACCGGCAAGGTCTCGATCTCGGGCAACGGCCAGATCGGCCAGATCACCAACTGCAGCCTGTTCATCGACTGGCCGTTGAGCCAGGGCTACAAGTCGGACGCCACGCTCAACATCAGCGGCGACGCGAACCTGATGGAGGGCACGTTCAACGACAGCTACGGCCGCGTCGCTCAGCCGGCGTTCTACCGCCGCACGACGCCCGGCCCCGGCGGCTGCCCGCCGGGCCCGACGACGACCACCACCACGTCCACGACGCCCACGTCGACGACGCCCACCACGACCACGCCGGCGCTGAAGCCCACGTCGGTCCAGGTCGTCTGCAACTACGACGTCACGACGCAGGTCGACACCTGCACCGCGACCGTCGCCGACGCGACCGGCGCCGGCACGATCCCGACCGGCACGGTCACCTTCGCCGCCGCCAACGGCACCCACTTCCTGTTCGGCCAGACCTGCACGCTGAGCCCCGTCCAGAACGGCGTCGGCCTGGCGAGCTGCCACGGCACGCTGCTGACGCCCAACGCCGTCTTCCCGGCGATCAGCGCGCAGTACTCAGGCGACGCCACCCATGCGGCCAGCTCCGGCGCGACGCAGTTCCTCAACGCCGCGCCTGGCACGACGGCCTACGTCCCGACGATCGACCCGTTCGCCCCGCCGACGCTCGACACCGGCTTCAAGAACCCCGTGTCGGACTCCACGGTCACCACCGAGGCCAGCATCACGGAGAACCTCACGGGCAGCGCGGTCTGCTCGGTCGGCGGCAACAACGCCAGCACCGACGACGCGGCGACGACCGCGGCCGTCAAGCACAAGGTCGTGGCGATCGTCAGCGCCAAGCTCGTCAAGCGCCACGTGCGCAAGGGCAAGGTGTCGATGAAGCTGCACTTCAACGCCGCCCGGCTCGCCCGCGCGTTCCCGCACAACGGCAAGGTCCAGGTCGTGGTCATCACCACCGTCAAGCCGCCCAAGGGCCGCCCGTTGTCGGTGTACAAGCGCATGACGATCACGCTGCACCTGAGCAAGCGACTGCGCGCGCAGGCGCGCGCCCACGCGCACGGCGCGTCGGCCCACGCCGCCCAGACCGGCAACCCGCTGGAGTGGCAGGGCGAGTCGTGCGGCCTGCTGACGATCCGCATCCCGCGCGTCGGGCCGCCCTACACGGGCACCGTCGTCTGGCCGGCGCGGCTGCCCTGCCACAACGGCACGTTCGTCGACATGAACTTCAACGACCACGAGACCATGGGGCGCCAGGGCAACGCCTACACCTTCGACGCGACCGGGCCCGGGTACCACGTCAGCCTGCTGCTGGGCGCCCACGTCGGAACCGGCACCGGCGGCGTGAGCGCCACCAACGGCGGCGCGGGCTGTCGCGCCGACACCCCAGCGACGCTGACCCAGACGCAATGAGGGTCTGAGCGCAGAGGGCTAGGTGTAGTTCCTGAGGACGTTGTTCCGGTGGTGAGGTAGTTGCATCCGGGGCTTCTTGGAGGCTGAGAGCTGCCAAGCCACTCAGTTCCAAGGAGCACACCGGATGCAGCTTCACGCTAACGCTGCTCTCAGTCTGAATGCCCGTCGCCGGATGGTTGCGATGGTCGTTGAGGACAACACATCGATCGCGGAGGCCGCCGAGAGGTTCGGGGTCTCGGCCAAGACCTGCCGGAAATGGTGCAGGCGGTTTCTGGCCGACGGCGAGCTCGGGTTGCTGGACCGGTCCTCGGCGCCGGCGAACTCACCGAACCGGACGCCGGCCGAGCGGGTCGAGGCGATCGCCGCGTTGCGGCGGTTGCGCTTCACCGGCCCAGAGATCGCCGAGACGCTGAACATGGCGCTCTCGACGGTCAGCCAGATCCTGGCCCGGATCGGGATGGGCAAGCTCGGCCGTCTGGGCCTGCAGCCCACGCAACGCTATGAATGGCAGTTGCCTGGCGAGCTGATCCACATCGACATCAAAAAGCTCGGGCGCATCCAGGGCGGCGCCGGTAAGCGGGTTCGCCAGACTAAGCGCCAGCACTACCGGCGCAGCTTCACTGACCAAGCGGGCAAGCGCCGCAACACCGTCGGATGGGACTACGTCCATATCGCCATCGATGACTGCACACGCCTGGCCTACGCCGAAGTCCTGGCCGACGAGAAGGCCGTCACCGTGATCGGGTTCCTGCGCCGCGCCGTCGCGTTCTATGCCCGCCACGGCATCACCGTCCAGCGCTTGCTGACCGACAACGGCTCGGGCTACCGCTCCAAGGTCCACGCGATCGCCTGCCGCACGCTGGGCATCCGACACCTCCGCACCCGGCCCTACCGACCCCAGACCAACGGCAAAGCAGAGAGGCTCATCCGCACCATGCTCGGCGGCTGGGCCTACGGCGCGATCTACCGCTCAAGCGACGAACGCACCGCAGCCCTTGACGGATGGCTCTGGCACTACAACCATCGCCGACGACACTCAGCCCTCGGCCACCACACCCCGATCGCCCGCCTCAACGAGCGGAACAACCTCCACGGGACTTACAGCTAGGCGACGTCGCGCGCACGCAACGTCGCCTCGCGCGCGAGAACCTCGGCGCTCGGGCGGTCGCCCACCGGCCGCGCCGGCTGGCCGACGTTGATCGTCCAGGGTTCGAGGCTCTTGGTGACGACGGCGCCCGCGCCGACGATCGCGCCCTCGCCGATGGTGACGTCGGGCAGCACCACGGCGTTGGCGCCGATCACGACATGGCGGCCGATGTGAATGGTCCCGCGGCGCACCGACCGCAGGTCGTCAGGAATCGTCGGCCCGGTGAGGCCGGACCCGTCCATGAGATCGGTCCCGGTCACGATGCGAACGCCGGTCGCGATGCCCGCGAAGTCCTCGACGACGAGGCGCCCCCCACCGGAGATGCTCACGAAGCTCGCGATGTGCACCCAGGAGCCGATGGTGGTGCCAAGGCCGCCGGCGACGAACACGAAGTCATCCACGATGACATGGGTCCCGACATCGATCGCCTCCGGGTCGAGCACGCGCACGAGCTCGTAGATGGTCACGTCGTCGCCGCAGGCCCGAAACGGGAAGCGGCGGCCGTCAAACGGACCGCTCACGCCGCCTCCGCGGCGGTCGCCGTCGCGAGCGCCGCGACGATCCGCCGCCGGTCGTCCGCGCTCTGGTCGTTGGCCATCGGCAGTGACAGTACCCGGCCGGCGAGACGCTCCGTGATGGCCAGCGAGCCGGCCACCGGCAGCCCGCCGAACGCCGGCATCCGGTGCAGCGGCACCGAGAAGTAGGCGCGCAGCTCGATCCCGTCGGATGCGGCGATCGCGATCGCCGTATCCCGCACCGCCCGCGAGGGCGCGAGCACGGGAACGAACTGCCAGGCCGGCTCGCCGTCGATGGCCTGCGGCCGGTACCCGTGCGGCATCACCCCGGCCAAGAGCTGGGCGGCGTGTGCTCGCCGCGCGGCGAGCACATCGTCGAAGCCGTCCAGCACCGCGAGCGCCGTGGCTGCCGGCCACTCGGCCAGCTTCGCGTTGAGCCCCACCTCGGCGTCGACCGACCCGGCTTCAAAGCCGAAGTTGGCCAACCGGGCGACGCGGCCGGCCAGCTCGGCGTCGGAGGAGACCAGCAGGCCTCCCTCCCCGATGGCAAACGGCTTGGTGGCATGGAAGGAGAAGACCTCCGCGGTGCCCTGACGCCCGAGGCGCTCGCCCACGCCCGTGACCGCGCCGAACCCGGCCGCGGAGTCGACGAGCAAGGGCACCCCGGCCTGCGCGCCAGCCGTCTGCCAGCGCGCGCGAATCGCCTCCGACGGCGGCGAGCCGAACGTCGACGCCGCCAGCACGGCGGCGATCGTGCCGCGCTCAAGCGCCGCGTCGAGGGCATCGGGGCACAGGTGCCACGACTCCTCCTCGACGTCGACGAACACCGGCTCCAACCCGGCCCAGAGCACGGCGCTGACCGCAGCGGCGAAGGTGAATGACGGGAGCACGACCTCTCGCCGCGGACCGTCGGGCCGGGCCAGCGCGCGCAGCCCGAGCGCAAGCGCGGAGGTCGCGTTGGCGAGCGGCACGCAGTGCAGCCCAGGCCCGAGGTACGCATCCATCCGCTCGACGAGCAGCTTCAAGCACGGACCCTGATTGGAAAACCAGCGGACGCGCTCGGCGGCGGCGAAGTAGGCGGCGATCTCGGACACCGGCGGGAGCGCCGGTGCCTGGAAGCGGATCAGCGGTCGGTCGTCCACAGGCGGCTGGGGTAGTAGTCGACGAGGATCTCGTCGACGAACGCGAACCGGACCCCGGTGCGCAGCATGCGCCGGGTCCGGTGCCAGTCGCCGGGCTCGTCGAAGGCGGCAGCAGCCAGCTCGAACTCGAACATCCTCATGGCGCGATGCTGAAGGGCGGGCTGCCAGCCGAAGGGGAAGACGGGCGGAAACGACCCGAGCACCTGCTCGCTGCCGTCGGGGCCGAGGCACACGAGCTTGCCGTAGGCGACTTCGGCCCGCCGGGCGCGAGCGGTGGCCAGCAGCGTGCTCACGTGGTGCGGCCGGAAGGCATCGTCATCGTTGAGGATGGCGATCCACTCCCCTCGGGCCAGGTGCAGCGCGTGGTTCATCGGCGGGGTCCCGGCGACGTACCAGCGCTTGATCTCCTCCTCGGGGTAGAAGCCGCGCATCGGGAGGTTGACGTAGCGCACGCGGTCGTCGCCGAGGCCGGCGATCGCCTCCGCAGTCTCCGGCGGCGCGCCGTCGCCGACGACAACGACCTCGATCGAGGGATGGTCCTGCGCCAAGGCGGAAGGGATGGCCCGTTCGACCAGGCCCTGCCAGTTGCGGTAGGTCGGGATGCAGACGCTCACGAGCGGCGTCTGCACCGTGAAGGGACGCTCGTAGGACTCCTCGCCCCGGGCCGCCTCGAGCCGGCTGCGCACCGTCGGCTCGTCCTCGACCGCCGCGGCGATCCCGGCCATGGCGTCGGCGCGGAACGTGGCGAGGTCCGCCCGGGCCTGCGCCAGCGACGCGGCGATGTCCTCGACCCGCCCCGCGAGCGCGGTCATGGCCTCGGCCGCGTCGGGCGAGGGCGGCTTGCGTCGGCGAAATGGCACCGACGGGATCCTAAAGCGGGGGTCTGCGGCGCGCCGGGCGGTCACCGATTGGTAGAGGCCTGCGCCGGTCGGGTCGCGGGTCCCGGGTCACGATGAGATCACCGCGACCCGGGACGCGCGCCAGGTGCTACTTGGTGGTCTTGTGTGCCTTGGCGGGGCCGGTGGGGTCGAAGGAGACCGTGACCTTGCCCGGCTTGCCGTGGGTGCGCTTGGCGGTGATCGTCGCGACCGTCGACTTGGTGATGGTCTTGCTGGTCTTCTTGATGCCCTTGCCCGACACCGTGACCTTGCCGGCACCGAGGCCACCGACCTTGACTGCCACGCTGGTCTTGCCGACCTTCTTGCTGATGACCTTCAGCGGGCATGCCGAGGTCTGCAGGTAGATGTCGGCGTCGGCGGTCTTGCCGTTCTGACCGTTGATCTGCTGGTCTGCCACTTGGGTGGATTTGCAGATGTCGGTGCCTGAGATGACGAGGATGCCGCTCTTGCCGCCGTCGATGTCGAGGGTGAAGTCGCTGACCGGCGCGTCGGGGATGTTGTCGAACGTCGAGACCAGATGGTTGTTGACGACGTTGCTGGTGCCGACGAGGTTGAGCCGCAGCCCGTTCTCCCCGGTGAGCGGGATCACGAGCTTGGGCAGCGTCCGGATCTCACGACCCGACTTCGGGTCCTTGCGGATGTTCTTGACGAAGTACACCGGCCCCGTCAACGCCTGATCGAGGATCGGCGTATGGGCCGTCGCCTTGCCGACGATCGAGCCCTTCGGACACGTCGGATCGACCTTCGACCCATCCGTGAACTCACACAACGCCTGCGCGTTGTCCGGATCCAGCGCCAACGCCAACGGCAGCGTGACGGTGACCTTCTTGAGGTTGGACTGCCCGGCCGGCTGGCTCACCGTCGCGTGCACACCCGGGTGCTTGTCATCGGTCGTCTGCCCCTTGCCCGTCAAGCTGATCGCCAGCTTGGGCGAGAGACCCAGGTCCGAGCAGCCACCGACCTGGAACGGGGACGTCACGCTCTTGACCGTGTCATCAGCCGGGTCGGCGAAGTTCGCACCGCCACCGGTGATCTGACCCGTGACCGTCTGGGCGGCGCAGCTGGTCGGGTTCAAGACAAAGGCGTTGCGGTCCATCTTCAGCGTCACGCTGCGGATGTGCAGCGGGATGCCCTGGATGATCGAGGGCAGCGGCTCGGCATCGGCCGTGACCTGCGTGGTGATCGGGTCGATGTTCAGCTTGTTGCGCACCACCACATGCCCGAGGTCGAAGGGACCCGCCAGCGCATGGGTGTCGATCGCCAGGCCGAACGGCGCGCCGTCATACCCATCGGTCAGATACACCGGCTGATCCGCCAGGAAGAACGGCGTCGAACCAGCGCCCGCACTCACCGTGACCGTGCCGACCTGCGAGGCGGCCGGGCAGTTCGTCGAACCCCCGACACCGGGCACGATCGCCGACTGCGCACACCGCGGGATGCCCGCCAGCTTGGCCGTCAGACCCAGCGGCAACGTCACGGCGATCTTCTTCAAGGACTGCTGACCGTCGGGCTTGGAGATCTTCAGCACGAACGGGCTGTAAGCACCCGCCAGCGGCGTCACCGTCCCCGCCGAGAACCCCGGCGTGAACCGCGCCGGATCAACAAGATCAGGACACGGACCACCATCAGGACCGGTTGTCACCTGGTAGCTGTCGGAGCTGGTCGCGGTCTCCGCAGGGGTGGGATTGTCGGGGTCGGCAGCCGACCAGGGCGAGAGGGAGGTCGTCGTCTGGTAGGTGCCACAGGCCGGTGGCGTGACAAGCGCGGCACGCGAGCCACCGTCGAAGTGGACCTTGAGGTCGGTGAACGGCAACTCGGGATTGTCGTCGAAGGTCGCGGTGAGCTGACCGGAACCGGGGTCAGGCGCGACCTTGCCCGGAAGCTTCAGGACGATGCCCTGGCCCTCGGCCACGATGTAGGTGGCAAGGAGGGAGTTGAAGGGGTTGTCGTTCTGCTTGGCGGCATAGACCGAGCCCTCCAGGGGCGTGTCGAGCAGCGGCGTCGTGATCTCGACGCTCCCGATCTTCGAACCGTCCGGGCAGTGCGGAGACGTGGGCGAGCGGAGATCGATCTCGGCGGGCGAGCAGCCCTCGAGCCCATCGGCGGCCGAGGGATTGACGGCCATGCCGTCGGGCAGCGTGACGACGGCGCGCTTGAGGGTTGCCGTGGCGCGGCCGTTGACGCCATTGCTCTGCGGAACCTGGATGCGAACGTCGAGGGCCGTCGGAGAGTCCGCGGCGCTCGAGGCGGGGTCAACAGTGACGGACGGGTTGAAGCTGAGCTCGCCGCAGCCGTCGATGCCGGCCGGGTTGCCGTCGGGATCGGTCGTCTGGCCGGAAGCGGTGACAAAGGTCGCCGGGTCCTGCCAGGAGTTGGCGCGGGCATCGATCGCGAGCGGACCGGAGCAGGCGCTCGGCAGCGTGACGAAGGCCTTGGTCCCCGGATTGACGAGGCATCCGCTAGAACAGCCGATACCAGATCGCTGCGGAGCGTGGCCGGGATCGGAGGGATCGCCCCAGAGGATGGTCTCGATGCCGTAGATCGGGACCTTGGCGGTGGTGTCTGGAGCGTCCGCGGTGAGCCGGAAGTCACCGCTGAGGCCGCCGCTGGCGTGGAGGATGGTGCCGAGGACGTCGAAGCCGAACGAGGCGGGCTTCCCGGGCGGAGGAACCATGTTGTAGAGGGGGAAGACGAGCGTTCCGAACCCGGAAAGGGCCGAAGAGACGTTGAGGACACCGATCTGGGACTCCGGCGGGCAGCCCAGTCCCTCTCCGAGGTCGGCGGTCCCCAACTGGGCCTCGGTGCAGCGGACCGGGGTGGCGGTGGGGTCGACGACGAAGCCCTTGGGGAGGCTGAGGCTGTAGTCCTTGAGGGCGCCGGCGCCGCGAATGTCGTGTCCAGAAGGGGCTCCCGGAATCTGGCGTGAGGGAAAGTTGGACTCGATGGCAAGGTTGTAGGGGTGAGACCCGGCCTGGGTCGCGACGGTTCCATCGGCAGCCGTGGCGGTGATGTCGAGGCCGTCGCTGCCGGCAAAGAACCCGAACGGCGGATCCGTGGAGGACACGGCGACCGTGAGCGAGCTCGTGGCGGAGGGCGCGCCGCCGCCGGAGACCAAGACCTGGTTGGTGACCGAGGCGGGCGCGGCGGGATCGACATCGACGGGGATCCGAACGATGAAACGAGCGCTAGGAGGAAGGGGCGTTGATACGGAGCACGTGACCACCTGGCCGACGACCACGCACGGGTCGGTGCCGTTGAGGAAGCCGTTTCGAATGTCCGGCGGAGAGGCAACCGAGGGGGTCACGCCCGCGGGCAGGGTGTCGACGAAGGTGACGGGGCCGCTCGTGGAAGCACCACCGACGTTGGTGGCCTGAATGAGAAATTGCGGAGCGGCGGCGCTGGCGCCCGCCGCGGGGGCCGAGGACCCGGCGACGAGGTTCGTCGGGTGGCTGCGGTGGGTGATCTTCAAGGCCGGCCCCGAAGGAGCGGCCTGCGCCGGAGCGGCGCAGACGATGCCGGTAAGCAGGACGACGATTGCCGGAGCGAGTTGCGTCAGGAACGTGTGGCGGATGGTGCGCATCTAGCGGCCCTTCTTCTTGGTCGTGACGGTACGGAAGGTCAACGTGACGGTCGCCGTCGCCGACGCCCCACTGCTGGGAGCGAAGACCACCTTGGCCCTGACCCTGAGCACATGCGCTTTCTGCCAAGCCCGTCGCGCCTTGGCCGACAACACCACCTTGACCTTGAAGGTCCCCGCCTTCCCGGCAGCGACCGACGCGGCCCGCAACCCCGGTCCCGAGACCCTCACCCGACCCCGCGACGGAACCTTGACCGACAGCACTCCACTCGAGCCCCGGACCGTCTTCGACGACGTGACCTTCGGCTTGGCTGTCACAGACACGCCAGGACGCGCGGGCGCGTTCCCCGGACCCGCAAACGTCACACTGCCGGCGACCGGGAGCACGGAGGGTGGCGTCGGATCGCCGTGGCAGGCGTCGCCGCTGCAGGGCGGTACCGGGGCCTGGTGCTGGGCGGCGAGGCCGCCGTCGACGACGACGTCATAGATGTCGTAGAGCTGGTCCTGGTCGGAGGCGACCAAGGGCGTGTTCTCGTAGATGAACGCGTGGCCTCCGTCTGCCGATGCGTCAGCGAAGAACGCCGACTGGGCGCTCTGGCCGGCGGAGAGGAGGTACAGGCAGCCGCCGTTCGCAGACGCGCTGTTGCAGGAGCCCGTGCCCATGGCTTCCCACTCGTAGACGTCTTGACAAGGATCCTGCAGTCCCCGGCCGATCGCGCAACCGCCGATGCCGTTGGTGTCACGGCTGACAAGGGGATCCGGGGTCTGGAAGAAGACGCGGTTGCCGTCGGCGGAGAGATTGCGCGGCAGGATCGGGGATCGCCCGCTGCCCGCGGCCAAGGACAGGATCTCGGAGTTCGTGAGGGAAGGGTTGCTGCTGCTGGGCGTGCCTGTCGGGTTGCAGGAGACGCAGTTCAGGTCGCCGGTCGCGGCGGCGTAGCGGTAGAACTCGCGGCAAGGGACCTGGCTGTGCGTCGGATTGCTTGGATCGGAGACGCAGCTGCTGTTGTCGTAGCCGGTGAGGCTGCGGCTCGAGGCGAAGAGCAGCGTGCCACCGTCGGGGCTGACCCGAGCCGTTCGGGTGCTCAAGGAGCCGCCGTCGACTACCGAGCTGGCAACCCAGTTGGAAGAGTCGTTGCGAGGATTGGGGACCGATGGCCCCTCGGTGCTGAGGCGCGCGACGAAGGTGATCGGCGTCGGCGCTCCCTCGTGCCAGCGGTAGAGGCTGCAAGCGCCATGGGTTGCGAGCGGTCGGGTGCCGCCGCCGTCGCAGTCGCCCGGCGTGGCGCCGGAGGCTAGGACGCCGTTGGCGGCGAAGTAGACGACCGTTCCGTCGTCGGAGGTGCCCAGCACTCCCTGGACGCCGGCCCCCATGGGGTCGGCCGAGTCGGGGGTGACATCACGCAGGTTGCCGGAGCTCGCGTCATAGCGGTAGAGGTCGCTGCCCTGGTCGGCGGTGCCGGTGTTGGCGTCGTTGGTGAGCTCCTCGGGGCTGGTGAAGAAGGCGCGCGAGCCGTCCTTGGATGCGGCCATGAACGCGGCCGACCGGGGGCCGAGGGGGTCCGAACCGCCGGGCCCCGCTCCGTTGGTCTTCTGTGAGGCGGAGACCTGGACCGTGGCGGCGCCTGGACCGGTCGCGTCGGTCCGGAGATAGATCTTCCCCGTCCCGGCGGCGGTGAAGTAGAGATGGGACCCGTCGGCAGAGATTGCGTTGGTCGGCTGGGTGTACACGCCGTCGAGGGCGCCGCCGCGGCTCGTGTCGCCGTGGTACCAGTCGTAGGCGCCGCCAAACGCGCCTCCGGCAGGAGTCGCCCCGCCGGAGAGGGCACTTGCGAGAGTGACGTCGCCCGTGGCGCGGTCCCAGACGTAGATGTTGGCGTTGCCATCCGCGGCACCCGATGTGAGGGCTCCATCGCTCTCGAAGAAGACCTTCGAAGCGTCGGCGGTCGAACCGACGAGGGCGAAGCCGTTGACATGGGGCACTGCATGGGTGTGCGGGACGACGGGTGCAAACGAGTGGTCGGCTGTTGCCTCGTCGAAGAGGCCGTTGCCCGTGTCGGGTGCGGTGCCTTCGCGGAAGGCGCGGGAGAACACGTGCTCGAGGTCGGGTGACCAGCCGAGGATGCCGGCGAGATCGCCGTAGCCTTGGGGAGGCAGCAATCCGTGGGTGCTCCAGGAGGTGGGGCTGCGCCTTGCCATGTAGGAGCCGAAGTCCTGTGAGCCGACGGCGCCGGGGAGGCCGGCCTGCGAGATGAAGGCGATCGCGTCACCGGAGGGGGAGGCCTGGACAGCACCGGTCTGGCCCTGCGGGTTGCCGCCATTCTTATTGGGGTCGGTGACCTGCTCGTAGACGCGGCAATCCGGAAGGCGCGCGCCGAGACCCGTGCGGAGCGAGTCGCGAGAGCAGGCATTGAAGTGCGGGACATCACCGTAGGTGGTGAAGGTGTGATCGGCGCTGCGGGAGACTCCGTCAGAGCTCGTGGCGATGAGGCGGAAGTGGTAGGTGGTGCCGGAGGTGAGTCCCGACAGCGCGCGGATGGCGGAATGGTCAGAGGAATCCGAGACGGCCGCGCTCTCCGGAGTGCTCTGCCCGTAGGAGTCGGTGGTGCCGTATTCGTAGTGGAACGTGGTGGAAACGCCTTGCGGGTTGTAACTCCCTTCGAGGCGGGCGCCGTTGGTGGTGATCTGGGTCGCGGCAAGGTCGCGGATGCGGGGGCCGAGCGTCGTGAGCGTCTGGTCGGTGCCGCGCGCGGTGCCGTGGGCGTTGGAGACCGAGACGCGGAAGTGGTATTTGCGGCCAGGATCGAGACCGGAGATATCGGCGTGGACAGCGACGTCCCCGGAGCCCGACCCCGGATCGGGGGCACAGGGGACGGTGTCCGTGTAGGAGAAAGCCGGGGGGATCGGATTCACATCAGAGGCAATGACGTGGTCTTGATCGCCGGGGTCGGTCTCGATGCCGTAGTCGAAGTGGCAGTCGGTTACCGCGATGTTCTCGGGGTCAACCTTGGCGCGCAGCGTGGCCGACGTGCCGGTGATGGAAGCGGGCGCCTGTTGCGTGAGCGTCGGAACCAGCGAGACGGTCGAGTCGTAGACCTGGATCTGTTTGCTGTCCGAGTTGTCGCTGACGTAGACGCGGTGCGTCGTGGGGTCGACTGCGACGCCATACGTATTTGCACCTCCGCTGGTCTGAGGCACGGCGAAAAAGGCCAACAGGTTGCCGCCGGCGTCGTACTCCTGGACACCGCCGCCCTGTCGTGGGGCGAGGAAGAGGTGCTTCGTCGTGGGATCGACGGCGAGGGCGTCGGCGCTCACCGCGGTTACCTTGACCGCCGTGGCGTAGGAGCTGGCGGCGGTGAATCGCCATACGGAATCGGTCGGATTGCCGCCGGTGAAGGTGCTGACGTAGAGATCGTCATTCGAGAGGTCCATCGCGAGCGTGTACGGGCCGCCGCCGGGTCCGACCTGGGTCGAGACGTCCAGCGACGTCTGGAAGACACCGGACGCGTCGTACTCGAGGATGCGATTGGTCGCGCCGTTGGCGACCCAGATGTGGCCGGCCGAATCAACGGCGACACCATGTAGGTCGGACGGAGAGCCATTGGGGGCGCCGGGGCTGGTGGAGGGATCAATGGGGAAGTTACCGCCGAGCGGCGCACCGGAGTGGTCAACGCCGTAGATCAGCTGGGTGCCATTGGCCATGTAGTAGACGTTCCCACCAGATGGCAGGGAGGTGGCGTCGGTGGCCAAGCCTTCGGCGACGTTGCTGGTCCCGGGGGCCAGCGGATCAAAGCCGCTGAGCGGTGAGAACGTGGGTGCCGCGGAACTGTCAAAGCCGTAGATCCTGATTGGGGACCCGAAGCCGGTCGAAGCCGCGAAGAGCGAACCACGCGATGAGTCGACGGCCAGGCCACGCAGGGTTCCCGCGTTGAACACCGTGCCGGACGTGCCGTCGGGGCCGAAGCTCGCCACGAGGTTGTGGGTGACGGAGAAGTCGGACGGAGCGAAGCTGCGATCGTCGCCCGTCAGCACCCCGCTGGCGGCGGTGGTGATGACGAGCCGAAAGTGCACGGTCCCACCGGGCGTGAGCCCGCCGAGGCTGGCGCTGACGTCCGCCGGAGCGGTGAAGGAGTTGCCCTCGGCGCACGGGATGGTGCTGCCGTAGGAGATGTCGGGGCCGTAGTCGAAGTGACAGGCGGTCACCGTCACGTCGTCGTTAGGGGCCAGATGACCCTTGAGCACGGCCGAGGTGTGGTGCACGGGGTCGGGTGGATCGGTGGCGACCACCGGCGGGTTGACGAAGTCAAAGACGTCGACCTCCGAGTTAGCCGCATCAGCGACGTAGGCCCTGGCGTTGGAGCCACGGACGGCGAGGCCGGTGCCCGAGCCGGTGAGGTCAGGGGTGGCAAAGACGTCACCGGCACTGCCGTCTGCGTGGTAGATCGCAACGTCGGTGCCGCGGTTGATGTAGAGGTCGTCGGTGGCCGGATCGACGGCGACGCCGGTGGCGCAGAAGCAGCCGTCGACCTCGTCGTTGACGCTCGTGCCATCGGGGCCGAGCTTGGCGACGTTGCCCGATCCGCGGACCTTGTAGATGTTTCCGCCGGAATCCACGGCGATGCCGTCGGCGGCGGTGCCGAAGTCACCCGCGAAGTCGCTGACGAAGGCGCCGTCCTGGGCGAACTTGAAGATCGTGAAGAGGCCGTTGTCGTAGGCGATGAGGTTCCCGGACCCGTCGACGGCGATGCCGGCGAACGAGGTGAAGGGGCCATCGGTGGCGGCCGAGCCGTCGTTGACCGAGATGAAGGCACCGTTCGGGCCGAACTTGGAGATCGTGTTGTTGGTGGTGTCGGCGATGTACACGTCGCCCTGCGACGGGCCGCCGGAGTTGTCGACGGCGACGAAGGCCGGGGCGGCGAACTGGCCGGCGCCGTTGCCGGAGATGCCGGCCTCGCACCCGGAGGTGCAGACCTGAGCGGCCGCCGTGCCGTCGTCGACACCCCAGCCCCAGGCTGCCACGAACGTGCCGTCGGCCTGGAACTTCTCGATCCGGGAGTTGGCCGTGTCGGCGACATAGGCGACGCCGGAGGTCTGATCGATGCCGATCCCACCGGGGGAGCCGGCAGAGAACTGCGAGGCGCCCGTTCCGGCGGTGCCGAAGGAGTTGGTGTGGGTGTAGCTGCCGGCGGCCAGCGCAGAGGAGGCCATGAGCGCGAGCGCGGTGGCGACCACCGCGAGGACGATCAAGGCGCGAGCGCCGACGGCCGGCGCACTGCTCCCGTCAGAGGCGGTCAAACGATGGCTCGTCGGGGTCATGCTCACAGGTGATGCCTCTCCTCGCAGGCGCGCATATGCGCCTTGGTTCATTCCAAAGTGGGACCGACCAACGCGCTTCATGAGGTCGCGGCCCAGGTGCTGGTGGTCAACCTGGGTGTGTCGGCTCGCAGGTCGCGCAAGGTCCGTGCCGCTTCCTCTCCGCGAGCGGTCAGCTGCCAGGCGTTGGTGCGGCCTTCCTTGCGGTGCTTGACCATCCCCGCGCGCTCCAGCCGTCCGAGGTGGCGGCTCATCTGACTCTCGTGGCGCACATCCACCGCCCGCGCGATGTCGATGTTCGCCGCCCCGGGATGACCGTTGAGGTAGCGCAAGGTCTGGCCGGTCAGCTCGGTCACCAGCAGCCCCGGCTCGTCGGCGTCGCCGGCGACGGCCGGAGTCCAGCGGGTCACGTAGGCGGTCGTGCCGCCGCGGCCCGCCGCCCGCGCCGCGGCCTGGCGACGGCCCACGAACGGGGCCAGCAGCATGAAGATCGCCACGCCGGCGAGATCATCAAGCGCCTTGTTGGGGTCCTCGGTCAGGCGGGCGAAGGCCAGCCCCCAGATCCCGACGATGGCGGCGTTGAGGACTGACCCCTCGACCAGCGGCTGCTTGGGCGGGCCGGCCAGCAGCTCGGCGATCTGCCCGATCGTCGCGCGCCGCAGCTCCAGCGCCGCGCGGGGGCCGCTGACCGACGAGACCAGACACAGCTGGGCCAGGACGCGATCGGCCTCCCAAGCGCCGAAGAGCGCTTGGGTCGCGGCGACGGCGCGGTCCTCCCACTGGCGACCGGCGGCGCCGACCACCTCGGCGATGTGGTCGCGCAGCCGGCCGAGGGCCTCCTGGTGCATGTCGATGACGCAGGCGTCGCGATCGGCGTAGAGCTCGTAGAAGGTGCGGCGCGAGACACCTGCGCGCTGACAGACGTGATGGACGCCGACGGCGGCGAGGCCGAGCTCGGCCGTCAGCTCCCCCATCGCAGCGACGAGCCGGTCGCGCTGGGTCGGCACGGCGTGCGAGTGGCCGTTGCGCCGCGGGGCGGTGGCGGCCGAAACCGGTCGTTCTACCTCCGTTGCCGCAGGGGCCATCGACGACCTGCGAGCAGGCATAGCGGACACGACATCTCCTCCAACAGTGATCTCTCAGACCCACGGCGAACGCCTCCGGCGTCCGCCGTCTCCTGCACCCGACGTCGCTGCCGGAGCGGCAACCTCAACGTGCGATCGGCACCGTAAACGGCCCGATGTCCTAAGTCAAGTTTTGATCTACCGGATCATTTATTAGAGGGCTGGAGCCGTTGCTCGCCAGCGGCAGGCCGAAGAACCACGCGTCGCGCAGTCCCTCGGTTGCCGCCCGCTCGATCTGCTCGGGGACCCGGCCGCCGCGCCGGCGGCGCCGGCCCAGGGCGTCGACGATGCGCCAGAGCGCCGGGCCGTCGCGATGCGCGGCGGCGTGGTGGACGAGCGCGGCGAGCTCGACGGTGGCCCCGGAGTCCAGGAGCCGCTCGACGTCGGGGCGCACCGGGGTGTGGCAGGGGCGCACGGCGCCCCGGCGCTCGCCGGCGTGCGCGGCGCGCTCGGCCGCGGTGAGGAAGGGGGCGAGCAGGAACTCGCGCAACTGGTCGCGCCAGCCCACCAGCGACCGCCGGGGCTCGCGGCGCAGGGCGTCGACGACGATCGCGTCGATGGCCGTCACGATCGTGTCCATGGCCACCTCCCCATGGCGTGCCGACACCGAGGCTTCCAGCTCGCACAGCAGCGGAGTCCGGACGGCGTCACGGGCTACGACGGCGGTCTGCCCGGCCTCCGGCAGCTCCCCCAGGCACACCAGGGCCCAGTCGCGATCGCACTCCAGGATCTCCAGATAGGTCGCCAGCGCCGCGTCGGCCCCGCCGGCCCAGTCGGCCTGGCGGCGGAACGCCTCGAGGATCCGCGGCACGGTGTAGCTGGCCGCCGCGTCGTAGGCCCAGATGATGGCGTCCTGCTTGCTGCCGACCAGACGCCGGAACGTCTCGGGTGAGACGCCGGCCCGCTCGGTGATCGCCGTCTCGGTCGCCTGGGTGTAGCCGTGGCGGGCGACCTCGCGCACCGTGGCGTCGATGATTCTCGCGCGCGCCACGAAGGCGGCCGCCTCGGGCGCCAGATCCCGGTCCTCGGCATCAGAAGGTCCCACGAGTTCCATACTAGGCCATATGGGTGTTTTTGAAAGGCCAATTCTTTTTTACAACATTATCGCCACCTCACGCCTACTGCTGGCCGCCGGGGCGGCGTATCGTTCTGGTCCGCATGGCGCCCTCTCGCCCAAGCCCGAGTCGCACGCTCCCGCGCGGGCGCCACGCGCTGGACGCCGCCGACGCCGCCCGCAACCACCGCGAGCGCCTGCGCGCGGGGACGGTCGAGCTGGTCCTCGAGCGGGGCTACGGGGCCAGCACGATGGAGGCGCTGGCCGCCCAGGCCGGCGTCTCGACCGCGACCCTCTACGGCCTCTACACCAGCAAGCAAGAGCTCGTGCTCGACACGGCCCGGTCGCTGATCGCCGCCGCCTGCGAGCAGCTGGACGCCGAGATCGACCGGCACGACGAACGCCCGCTGGATGCCCTGATGGCCGTGTTGCGTGCCGTCGCGACGCTGGTGGCGCGGGATCCCGGCGGGGCCCGCCTGGCGATCATCGAGGTCTCCGGCGCCGGCGCGCCGGCAGTGGCGTTGCGCCAGCAGCTGATCGACGACCTCCAGCGCCGGCTGGTCCAGGCCATGCCCGGCGCCGCGCCGATCTCTGAAGCCGCCCTTGTCGTGGTGGCCGGCGGCGTGTTGCAGGTGCTCGAGCAGCACCTGCGCTCCGGCCGGCTGCGGGCGCTACGCGGCGCGATGGCCGGCCTGGCGAGCTGGGGCGCAAGCTATGAGACCCAGACGCCGCTGGCGCTGCCCGTCCGCCAGGCTGCCCCTTACGGTGGTCGCACACGCCCCCGCTCCCCGCGCGCGCTGAGCCTGCCCAGCGGCCGCCGTGCACTTCCCGCGGTCTTCGTGGCCCGCCATCAGCGCGCGCGCATTCGCGAGGCGATCGTCACCCTCGCCGCCAAGGAGGGTCTGGAATCGGTGTCCGTACGCGACATCAGCACGCACGCCGGCATCTCGCGCGACACCTACACCCAGCACTTCGCCGACAAGGACGCGGCCGTCCGTGCCGCCTACGACGACGCGTTCGTCGAGCTGTTCGCCAGCTCGTGGTACGCGGCCGCCGAGCACACCGACTGGTCGGCCGAGGTGGCGGCGGCGCTCACGGCGCTGCTGCAGTTCGCTGCCGCCGAGCCCGAGCTCGCGCGCTTCGGCCTGGTCGACGCGCGGTCGGCGGGCCGCACGACCGCCGAGCAGATCGACGCCTCCTACGGAGCGTTCGCCGGGCTGCTGGCCCGCGGCCACAACGCCACCGGTGCCCACAAGGTCGGGGCGCTGGTGCCCTACGCGCTGGCCGGCGGGATCGCCTCGCTGGTCGGAGCGTGGATCGTCGACGACCGTGCCGCCGAGCTGCCCGCGCTGGCGCCGCAGCTGACCTACGTCGTGCTGACCCCGTTTCTCGGCGAGGCCCGCGCGCGGCGCGAGAGCGGCCTCGACGACCAGGCGCGCCCGCACGAGCCCGAGCTCGCCATCGCCGGCGACGAGCGCCAGCGACTCATCGCCGCCTTTGCCGAGCTGACCCAGAAGGTCGGCTTCGGCGCCGCCAAGCTCGCCGACGCAGCCGCGCAGGCCGGCATCGAGCGCGACGTCGCGCTGGGCCTCTTCGAGGACGAGGCCGACCTCACCAACCAGGCCGTCGACGCCTGGGCCGGTCAGCTGGTCGTCAACGCCACCGGCGCGTTCGTCTCCTCGCCGACCGACCCGGCGGTCGCGGCCCACCGCGCGCTGGCCGTCGCCCTGCAGTACATGGCCGACACGCCGGCCCTGACCGCCCTGGCGCTCCTGGAGGAGCCCCGGCTCGCCGAGGCCGACCTGGCGCGCCGCGAGCGCTTCATGCACCTGTTCTTCGAGCTCATCACCGACCAGGTGTCCGAGGCCGACAACCTGGCCCAGCGCCCGCGCGCCACCTTGCAGCTGGTGCTCGGCGGCCTGCTGGCCACCGTGCGCGGCTACGCGCGCGAGGACCGGCTGCCCGAGCTGCCCGCAGAGCTCACCACGTTGAGCCTGCAGTGCCTGACGCCCTTCTTCGGCGCCGATCACGCCGCACGCGTCGCCGCGTCGCCTGCGTCGGCGCTCGCCACCGACGTGCCGCGGAGATAGGGTCGCATGAAACGCCAATGTCTCCTACGGCCACCTCCTTCGTGGCGCACGACGAGCGCGAGCGCCTCATGCTCGTCTTCGCCGAGACCGCCTATGAGCAGGGCTACCAGCAGACGCACCTCGGCGACATCGCCCACCGGGCCGGCATCGACCCAGTGGAGCTGCACGGCTACTGGAGCTGCAAGGTCGACTGCGTCTTCGACACGCTCGACGTCGCGGCACAGCAAGCGTTCTCAGCGGTCGCCGGGGCCTTCGTGCGCACCCCGGGCGACTGCGCCGTGGCGGCCCATCGCGCGCTGGCCCAGCTGTTTCACCACCTCGCCCGCCAGCCGGCGCTCGTGCATCTCGCCGTCATCGACTTCCCCAGCCTCGGACCCCGCGCGCACCAGCGCACCAACAGCTACCTGGAGCTGTTCGCCGAGTTCCTCGGACCGGGATTCGCCGCCATGAGCCACCCCGCCCCCAGCCCGCAGATCGTCTCCACCATGATCAGCGGCGGCATCTACGAAGTCATCCGCGACCACGCCGTGCGCGGCCGCATCCCCGAGCTCCCGGCGGCCCTGCCGGCCGTCAGCTACGTCTGCATCAGCACCTTCTTCGGCACCGCCGCAGCCGAGCGCATCGCCGCGCTCCCCGCGCCTGACCTCACGCCCGAAGACAGCTCGCCACGCTGAGCCGACCACACCCGCTCTCCGCTCACCCGAAATACTCACGGCGTGACGAACACCGACGACCTGGCCGACCGCCTCCGCGCGCTCGAAGTCTTCGCCACCGACCTGCCGACCTTCGATGTCGACCAGGCCCCCGAAGACCCCGACGAGCTGTTCGTCGCCTGGATCGAGGACGCCATCGCCAACGAGGTTCCCGAGCCCCATGCGATGACGCTCAGCACGGTCGATGCCGGCGGCAGACCGAACGCGCGCGTGCTGATCCTCAAGGGCATCGTGAACGGCCGATGGCGGTTCGCCTCCAGCGGGCTGAGCGTCAAGGGCCGCGAGATCGCGGCGACCGGCGTCGCGGCCACGACGTTCTACTGGCCCCAACGCGGCAGGCAGGTCCGCGTGCGCGGCGCCGTCGCTCCGGCGCCGCCGGAGGTCAGCGCCGAGGACTTCCTCCAGCGCTCGCCCGAAGCGCGCGCCGAGGCGCTCCAGGCCCGCCAGAGCCAACCGCGCATCGGCCCGCCGCCGCCCGATGACGGCCCGGCCCCGGCCGGCCTCGTCGCCGAGCACTGGACGGTGTACGAGATCGCGCCCGAGGAGATCGAGTTCTGGCAGGCCGACCGCGACCGTCGCCACGTGCGACTGCGCTACACGCGGACCGGGACGTCGTGGACCACGCAGTGCCTGTGGCCCTAGCGCGCTGAGGCCACGACGTCACTCGTCGCCGTAACCCGCCTCAGCCCGCTCCTTGCGCGCCTTGCGCTCCCGCGCCTCGATGCCGTCCATCCGGCGCAGCACGTTGCGCATCTGCTTCTCGTCGGGCGGCCCGGACTTCCAGGCTCCGTAGCCGAGCCCGAAGCGCGACAGGAGCACCAGCGCCTCCTCGGCAAGCGCGAGGCGCCCATCTCGCACGTCGGTGCGTGACAGCGCGGGGAGGTTCAGCTCCGGGTCGTTGTTGGGCAGGCCGCCAACGAAGTTCGCGAGCTTGCGCAGGGCCAGATCCGCCCGGGCGTTCTGCCGCCGAGCTTCCTCGTCGTCGCTGAACTCGTCGGCCTTGCCTCGGCGCCATTGCGCCGAGGCGCGGATCGTCTCGACCAGTACACGACGCTGATCGGCTGCGGCTCGCTTCTCCTGCACGAGAACGCAGTTTTACCGGGTCATCGCCTCA
The DNA here is from genome assembly GCA_963836485.1 of uncultured Conexibacteraceae bacterium. Taxonomy (GTDB): domain Bacteria; phylum Actinomycetota; class Thermoleophilia; order Solirubrobacterales; family Solirubrobacteraceae; genus Baekduia. The sequence continues at coordinate 104,954 of CAWIJS010000009.1, forward strand.
TTCGTCGGCGACCTTGCCGGTCGGCTCGTCGAAGCCCGCGGCCTTGCGCAGCTTCTGGGCGATCTCGGCGATGTCCTCGGGCGCGTAGTCGGGCGCGAAGACGTCGGTCTGCGGCGGCAGGTCGTGGGCCAGGGCACCTTCCGGCGGGCCGTCCTCGACGATCAGATCCTCCCCGGTCTCGGGGTGCGGCCCGTTGAAGACCGCGGCGATCTCGTGGTAGTCGGTCGTCGAGAAGCGGTAGAGGATGCGGTGCAGGCCCTTCTTGATGTGCGGCTGGCACTCGGGGATCTTGTCGGTCGGGATCCGCGGGGCCGGGAAGGCCTAACGTCGACATCTCGCCGAAGCGGCCGCCCATCAGTTCCTGGACGGCGGCAATGTGGGACATGGGACGAGAGACCACCGGACGACGCGTCCACCGCGGCTCGACCTACTACGGCGTGCTGGCGATCTTCCCGGCGATCATCGACGCCAAGGTCAAGGACTAGAGCATGAGCACCGTGCTGTGATCAACGCGCCGGTGCCGTCAGCGCAGAGCCTTCCTGCGTCGCCACCCGCGGGCGCGCAACAGCGCCCGCGCCGCCCCTCGCCCGCTCATGCCGTGCACGGCGCCACCCGGATGGGTCGAGGCGCCTGCGACATACAGTCCTTGCACCGGGGTCCGGTAGCGCGACAGTTGTGGCGAGGGACGGAACACCAGCTGCTGATCGAGCTCCATCGTGCCGCCCCCGAGGTCGCCGCCGACCATGCTGGGGTTCTCGATCTCGGTCGCGCGCGGAGACCGCGTGGCCCGCGCCAGCACCTGCCCGCCGAATCCCGGGGCAAACCGCTCCAGCTGCGCCTCGATGCGCTCCGCGACCTCCTCGTCATCGAGCTCATAGCGCGACGGCACATGGGCGTAGACGTACAACGTGTGTTGTCCGTCAGGCGCACGCGTCGGATCGTGCAGCGATTGCTGGCCCACGACGAGCGCCGGACGCGCCGGGACATCGCCGAGCGAGGCGGCCTGCGCGGCCGCACTCAGCTCGGTCAGCGATCCGGCAACGTGCACGACGGCTGCCTCGCGCGGCTCGCTCGCCATCCACGGAACCGGCCCTGACAGGGCGTAGTCCAGCTTGAACGCGCCGGTGCCATAGCGCCAGGAACGCAACCGGCGCTCGAGACGTCCCGGCAAGTCGCCTGGCTCCAACATCCGCATCAGCGGCTGCACGCTGAGCGTGCTCACCACCCCGTCCGCAGAGAGCTCCTCACCGTCGGCGAGCCGCACGCCCTGGACTCGTCCGCGCGCGATGACGATCCGCTCCACCGAGGCGTCGCAGCGCACCCTGGCGCCCTCCCGTTCCGCGCGGGCAACCAGCGCGTCGGCGACGGCGCCCATGCCACCCACCGGCAACGGCCAACCGTGGCTATGGCCCAACACCTGCAACAACAGGCCAAAAGCGCCGCTGCCCGCCGTCGATGGCGGCAGCCCGGAATGCTGCGCAGAGCCCGACAGCCATGCGGTCGCGCGGCGGTCTCCATCGAAGATCTCCAGCCCCAGCGCCTCGATCGAGCCGAGCATCCTCCGCACCCAGTCCAACCCGTCGCGACGCAGCGCCGCCGCCAGCCGCGGCGGCCCGAGCAGTGGCGGGAGCGGAGCGAGGATCGTCTCCACCAAGGTGGTCGCGTGGGGCAGGAGCTCATCCATCGCTCGCTGCCAGCCGCCCCCCGCCGTCGCACCCAGCGAGGCGACGGTCTTCCCCACGTCGCGCCGCAGCGCGATCGCCGTGCCGTCCTCAAACGGATGGGCCATCACCGTCGCCGGCGTGATCCAGCGCAGCCCCTCGCGCTCCAGTTCAAGCTCGCGCATGGCCGGCGAGGCGACCGTCATCGGCACGAACGCCGCGTGGTCGTCGTGGACGAAGCCCGGCAGCGTGCGCGGCGAGGACGACGTCGCCCCGCCCGGGCGCGGCGCACCCTCCAACACCGTCACGTCCACGCCGGCAGCCGCGAGATGGATCGCGGCCACGAGGCCGTTGTGGCCGCCACCGATCACCAGGACACGGGTCATCAACGACGGCTACCCGCCCAGACCGCTCGACAGCACATGACCGCGCGAAGCCGCGGGTAACGCACGCAGGACATGGCTCGCAACGTCGCCACCTTCCCAGTCCCCATCAAGCGGGTCTTCGCTGTCCTGGCCGACCCCAAGACCTACGCCTATTGGGTCGTCGGCTCCGACAGCATCCGCGACGCCGATGCGTCATGGCCCGCCGTCGGCTCCAAGCTGCACCACCGCGTGGGCGTCGGACCGCTCAAGCTCAACGACAACACCGAGGTCCTCGAACTCACCGAGCCCGTGCACCTCGTGCTTCAGGCGCGAGCTCGCCCGCTGGGCACGGCCCGGGTCGGCCTCGACCTCATCGACCTCGGTGACCGCACCCAAGTGACCATGGTCGAGGGTCCCGGCGACCGCTTCAGCCGCCTGCTGTTCAACCCGATCGCGGACTTCGTTCTGCGCCGCCGCAACGACGAGGCACTGCGCCGGCTCGGGACGCTGGCCAGCGAGCGCCCCGAGCCGGCGTAGGAACTCAAAGCCGTCGAGTGCCTCGTCCTTCATGGCCGCGAGCCACCCGGTTCGCGGGCGCCGATGCCGACACCTCGCACGTAGCTCAGGTGGCCGCCGAGATAGCCGCTCGCCCCGAGCAGGCCGTTGGCGGCGACCGACAACGCGACACCCCGGGCACGCTTGCCCTGACTGCGGGCCAGGAGCGACCCGAGTTGGAGGCCGAGGGCGGCGGCGTTGGCCAACCCGTGCACGATCCCGACGCGTCGGGCGGCCGGATCGCGTGCCTCGACGTCGGCCCAATCCGTCGCGCCGGTCAGCGCGGTCGGGATGGCGCAGACGATCCCGGCGGCGACCAGCCGGTCGCCACCGCGACCGCCCGTGAGATCAAGCAGAAGCCCGCTCGTCCACGTGCCGATGACCATGTCGGTGAGCAGCGGATGCAGCGCGTGACCCATCCACGTGCCCTGCAACGCGTCCTTGATCGGTCCCGGCCGGACGGCGCTGCGCACCAGCGCGCCGACGGATGCGGATGCGTTGTCGAGATCGGCGGAGGCTTCGATACGACCGGTGATGTCCTGGCGGTCCATCTCCTCCATCTACCCAGTCGGGGCATCCGGCACGTTCGTCTCTCCGAGGCGGCCGGTTCGCTCGTTCCGCTCCAGGAATGCCGGGACGGCACGCCCAAACGCCACACGCGCGGCGTCATCGCGGTACCGTGACGCCGATGACCGGCCGGCCGGGATCCCGCACGTTGCTGGGCGCCGCCCTCGTGGCGGCGGTCCTGGCGAGCGCGCTGCGCCTCGGTGTCGATGCCGAGCTCCTGCTCTGGCTGACCCCCGCAGTTCTGCTGGTCGCGCCGCTGATCATGGGGCGCTTCATGGGCGAGGACGTGATCGACGCTCGCCGCGCCGCGCGCGCAACGCCACGACGACGGCGCTGCGCGGCCACGATCAGCGCTCCTTACCGGGCACCCGACGTCGCCGGCCACCGTGGCCTGCTGCTGGCCTTCCGCCTCGCCGAGCGCGGACCGCCGGCTTCGCTGCTCGTCGCCTGAGCCGACGCCGACCGTCGCCTGCCGACGGCCCCGGCGTCGTGTCGCTCCTCGTGCCCGGCACGAGGCACCGCACGCTCCGCCCTGCTTTTAAGGACAGATCCGCATGACCGCCGTCTCCCTGCGCCGCGCGACGACCATCGCCGTCCTCGCCCTGGTCGCGCTCGCCGCCGCTCCCGTCGCCGCGCTCGCCCACGGCGGCAACCCCAACTTCCGCTCGGTCTTCCACGGCCTCAGCACACCACTGCCGGGCGTGAAGGTGCAGGTCATCGGCTACGACTCGCTCTACGAGCTGCGGTCCAGCGCCAAGCAGCCGGTGACGATCTACGGCTACGACGGCGAGCCCTACTCGCGGATCCTGCCCGACGGCACCGTGCAGCAGAACACCAACTCGCCAGCCGTGTACCTCAACAACGACGAGTTCGGCACCGCGCCCGTTCCCGCCCATGCGCACAAGGGCGCACCGGTGGTGTGGAAGACGGTGGACAAGACGGCGACGATCACCTGGCACGACCACCGCATGCACTACATCGGCAAGGGCACACCGCCGAAGGTGACCGACGCCCATAAGAAGACCAAGATCTTCGACTACACGATCCCGATCGCGGAAGGCTCGACCAAGTCCAACATCACGGGCACGCTGTTCTGGGTCGGCCCGGCCGGCGGCGGCTTCCCCGTCGGCGCGGGCATCGCGTTCGCCATCATCTTGCTGGGCAGCGCCGTGCTCGTGGTGACCGTGCGGCGACGCCGGGCGGCGACCGCGGGCGAGGGTCCCGAGCCGGGCGACGACGGCGATGGGCCCGCGCCGACCGCCGTCGACCCCTCGGAGCCGGCGGCGACGGGCGGGCGGAAAGAGGCGTGGTGAGACGCCACGCCCTCGCGGTCTGCGCGGCGCTGCTGGCCTGCGCGCTGGCGCCGGCCTCCGCGGTCGCACACGCCCAACTGGAGTCGACCGCACCCCAGCGCGGCGCGCTGGTCGCCAAGGAGCCGGGCGCGATCTCGTTCACCTTCGACGAGCCGGTCAGCGGCACCGACGGCGCGGTTCGTGTCTTCGACACCAAGGGCAATCGCGTCGACGACGGCGCCGCCTACCACCCCGGCAGCGTCGGCAAGACGTTCGCCGTCCACCTCAAGGCAGGACTACCGAAGGGCACCTACACCGCCACCTACCGCGTCGTCTCGGCCGACACGCACATCGTCACCGGCGGCTTCGTCTTCTCGATCGGCGCGCGCAGCGCCGCGGCGGGGTCGACGGTCGGTCAGCTGCTGGCCGGCCAGAAGACCGGACGGGTCACCTCGTGGGGCTTTGCCGTCACCCGCGGTGTGCAATACGGAGCGATCGGGATCGGCGCCGGCCTACTCGCGTTCCTGCTCGCCGTCTGGCTGCCGGCGCTGCGGCGCCTGGGCGGCGGCACCGAGGAGTGGGAGCAGGCCGCGGCCGCGTTCGTCGCCCGGCAGCGGATCGCACTGCTGATCGCTGCAGGCTTCGGACTGGCCAGCGCCCTGCTGGGCATCGGTCTGCAGGCTGCCGAGTCGGCCGGCGTGCCGCTGTGGAAGATCACCGGCAGCGTGATCTCCGACGTCCTCGGCACACGGTTCGGGACGATCTGGGCCGCGGGCGCCGTCGCATGGGTGGTGCTCGGCGGCGCCGCGCTGACCGTCCTGGCGCCGCGCTCGCGCCGCGCGCCGGTCCTGCAGTCCGCCTCGCTGGGCGCCGACGGCGCGCTCCTGACCCCGAGCGCCGGCGCCACCCGCTTGCTGCCCCTGCTGATCCCCGCAGTCGCGCTGATCTTTCTTCCAGCACTTGCCGGCCACGCCAGCGTCCAGCATCCGGTCTGGCTCTTCCTCCCCGCCAACGTCATCCACGTCAGCGCGATGTGCCTGTGGCTCGGCGGCCTGACCGCGCTGCTGACCTGCCTGCCCGCCGCAACCCGCCGCCTGCACGGCGCCGACCGCACGCGCCTGCTCGCCGGCGGACTGGCCCGCTTCTCCCCCATCGCGCTGGGCTGCGTGATCGCGCTGACGGCCACCGGCGTGGTCCAGGCGCTGATCCAGATCAACGCGTTCAGCGAGCTGTGGAATACCCCGTACGGCCGCGCGGTGCTGGTCAAGATCGGGCTGATCCTCGGGCTGATCGGCCTCGGCGCGGTCAATCGCCGGCGCACCGTCCCGCGCCTGAGCAGGCTTGCCGACGAGGGCGCGACGCCCGGCGCAGCCGGGCTGCTGCTGCGCCGCACGCTGCGCGCCGAGGTCGCCGCGATCGCCGTCGTGCTGACCGTCACCGGTGCGCTGGCCGGCTACGCGCCGGCCAAGACCACCGCCACCGGGCCCGTGCAGGTCACCAGCATGGTCGGCCCCGCGCAGCTGTCGCTCGACGTCGACCCCGCGCAGGTCGGCGCCAACGACATCCACATCTACCTCCTGGACCCCAAGAGCGGCGCGCAGTACAGCAAGGTCAAGGAGTTGACCGTGACCGCGACGCTGCCCGCCAAGGGCATCGGCCCGCTCAACCTCCAGGTCCAGGACACCGGCCCCGGCCACTGGACGATCCCCGCCGCCATCCTCGGCGCGCCCGGCACGTGGACGCTGGACCTCACCGCACGGGTTTCGGATTTTGATCAGTACGAGCGCAAGGTGACGGTGCACATCCGATGACCGCCGCAACGACCACGACGACCACGACCCAGGACCCGCCATGCTGAGCAAGACCACCACCTTGGCCGCCGTCGCCGGCGCGACCATCCTGCTGGCGCCGTCCGCGGCGCTGGCCCACGTCAGCTTCCACCCCAACGCGATCCCGCAGGGCGCGTTCGTCACCACCGACATCCGCGTCCCCAACGAGGAGAGCAACGCCAACGTCACCGCGATCCGCGTCAAGCTCCCTGAAGGCGTGCTCGACGCCCAGGGTGCGCCGCCGGCCGGCTGGAGCTTCTCGTCGAAGACCAAGAAGCTCGCCAAGCCGATCAAGACCGACGACGGCACCGTGACCAGCGAGGTCACCGAGGTCGACTTCACCGGCGGCAAGATCAAGCCCGGCGACTTCGGCAACTTCCCCGTCGCACTCGGCCTGCCCGACGCCGCCAAGCAGGGCCAGGTCATCGGCTTCCCGACGATCCAGACCTACTCCAACGGCGACGTCGTCCGCTGGATCGGCACCCCCACCGATGACAAGCCTGCGCCGACGATCGATGTCACCGCCCCGGGCGCCGCGGCGCTCGACGTCACGGGCGGCGACGCCGGCCCGCCCGCCAAGCTCCCGGCCAACCTCACCGGTGTGGCGTCTGCGTCCTCGAGCGCCACCACCACCCCGGTCGCCGCCACCAAGCCGGCGACGACCGTCGTCACCAAGAAGGAGACCAGCACGCTGTCGATCATTGCCCTGATCGTCGGCGCGCTCGGCCTCCTCACGGGCGGCGTGGCGCTGGCAACGCGCCGCCAAACGACCGCGGTGTAAGGCCATGGCTGCCCTGATGCGATCGGGTATCGCGGCGGTGAGCGTCGCCCTCGCAGTGGCAGCGGCGGGCTGCGGCGGCGGCGGCGGAAGCTCGGGATCGGGCGGATCGGGCACGACGCGCAACAGCGCGAGGCCTGCCCCCGACCCCGGCCGCGCGCTCTTTACTTCGGTCGGCTGCTCGTCCTGTCACACGCTCGCGGCCGCCGGCGCCCACGGGCAGGTCGGTCCGAACCTCGACACGCTCAAGCCCACCGCGGCGCAGGTCGCCAAGCAGGTCACCAACGGCGGCGGCGGGATGCCCGCGTTCAAGGACCAACTGAGCTCCACACAGATCCAGCAGGTCGCGGCCTACGTGGCGAAGGTCGCCGGCGGCTAGAAGAGCACCACCATCAGAAGTGCCCCGCCACCGACGCCGCCACCTCGCGGTGGTCCTCGGGCGCCGGGCGCAAGATGAGCACCTCGGCATCCGCCCGATCCAGCAGCCAGACGAGGTCGTCGCCGCCGAACCCGCCCGTCGGGTGCGCCGTCGCCGAGACGATGACGCGGTCGAAGTGCTCGTCCTCGAGGATCCGGCGCAGCGCGTCGCGGTAGGTGCGCCCGCGGATGATCCGTCCGTCGATCGCGACCTCCTGGTCGATCGCGCGCTGCTCGATCGTCTCGAGCAGCGGCATCGCCCGCAGGCACTGGGCGGGCAGCGCGGCGTCGAGCGGCAGGTTCAGCGGCACGGTCGCCAGGTAGCACGGCATGAGCGTCGCGTTCTCGACGCGCGCCAGGCGCACGGCGGCGTCGAACGCGCGCTTCGAGATCGCCGTCCCGGTGAACGGCAGCAGGATGCGCCCCACGGCCTCGGGTCGTCCGTTGCGCTGGCGCTGCTTCTGCGGCGCGTACCAGCGCCCGGCCACGAGGCCCGCCGCCAGCGCGGCCACCATCGCCAAAGCCAGAAAGATGATGATCATGTACTTGGTCCTTTCCGTCCGCGCATCCGCGTGCGGTCGGCGACGATGCGCACATCGACGCCCGGCGCCAGCCGCACGAGGCGCATCGCCAGCGGCTCGCGCAGGCGTGCGAGCCCGCGGGCCGGGCGCGACGCGCCCAGCAAGATGTAGGTGATGCCACGCTCGTCGGCGATCCGCGCCGCGGTGGTGGCGACGTCGTCGCCCTCCTCGACGAGCAGGGTCGCGCCGAGCACCGACGCGAGCTGTTGCAGGGCGTGGAGGCTTGCCCCCGCATCACCGTCCGGGACGGCGCCGCCCGGCGGCGCCACCCACAGCAGGTCCAGCGGCGCGCTCAGCCGCTGGGCCGAGCGCCACGCGCGGCGGATCAGCCGCTGGGCTCCGGGATACGGCTCGATCAGCGCGAGCAGGCGCTCGCCCACGGCCTGGGGCACCCCGGCGTCGACACGCTCCTCGCGCGTGCCGAGCGGCTGGTCGACCTCGACGCGGCGCGCCTCGACGTTCTCGGCGACCTGGCGCAGCGCGGTCTCGCGCAGCGCGTTGAGGTTCTCCACCTTGAAGAAGTTGTTGAGCGCCGCGTCGATGCGCTCGGTCGGATAGATCTTGCCCGCGCGCAGCCGCTCCACCAGCGCCTCGGGCGTGACGTCGACCAGCACGATCTCGTCGGCCCGGGCCAGCAGCGTGTCGGGCACGGTCTCGCGCACGCGCACGCCGCTCAGCTCCGCGATCTTGTCGTTGAGCGATTCGAGGTGCTGAACGTTCATCGTCGACACCACGTCGATCCCGGCGTCGAGGATGCGCTCGACGTCCTCGTAGCGCTTGACGTGCTCGAGGCCCGGCGCGTTGGTGTGGGCGAGCTCGTCGATCAGCACCACCTCGGGGTGGCGCGCGAGGACCGCGGGGACGTCGAGGTCCTCGAACGTCGTCCCCCGGTAGGTCATCCGCCGGCGCGGCAGGCGCTCCAGACCCTCAGCGCGGCGCTCGGTCTCGACCCGCCCGTGCGTCTCCAGCAGGCCGATCACGACGTCGCGCCCGGCCTCCAGCTCGGCCCGTCCGTCGTCGAGCATCCTGACGGTCTTGCCGACGCCGGCGGCCATGCCGAGAAACACCTTCAGGTGGCCGCGTGTCTCCATCAAGCCCCGAGCAGGTTGTGGACGATCAGGTCGATGAGCTTGATGCCCACGAACGGCGCGATGAGGCCCCCGAGCCCGTAGACCAACAGGTTGCGGCGCAGCAGCGCGGTGGCGCCGACCGCCTTGTAAGCCACGCCGCGCAGGGCGACCGGCACCAGCATCGGGATCACGATCGCGTTGAAGATGATGGCCGAGATGATCGCCGACTCGGGCGTGCCCAGGTTCATGATGTTGAGCGCGTCCAATGGGCCCGTCGCGGGGTGGGTGGGTGCCGATTCCGCGTAGGTGGCGACGAAGATCGCCGGCAGGATGGCGAAGTACTTGGCCACGTCGTTGGCGATCGAGAACGTCGTCAGCGCGCCGCGCGTGATCAGCAGCTGCTTGCCGACCTCGACGATCTCGATGAGCTTCGTCGGGTTGGAGTCCAAGTCCACCATGTTGCCCGCCTCGCGGGCGGCCTGGGTGCCGGTGTTCATCGCCACGCCCACGTCGGCCTGCGCGAGCGCGGGCGCGTCGTTGGTCCCGTCACCGGTCATCGCGACCAGCCGGCCTTCGGCCTGCTCGGCGCGGATCAGCTCCATCTTGCGCTCCGGCGTCGCCTCGGCCAGGAAGTCGTCGACGCCCGCCTCCTCGGCGATCTTGGCCGCGGTCAGCCGGTTGTCACCGGTGACCATCACGGTGCGGATGCCCATCGCGCGCAGCTGGTCGAAGCGGACCTTCATCCCCTCCTTGACCGTGTCCTTGAGGTAGACCACCCCGAGGATCTGGCTGTCGCGGGCGACGGCCAGCGGCGTGCCGCCCTCGCGGGCGATGCGATCGACGACGCCGCGCAGCTCGGCCGGCGGCTGGCCGCCCTCGGCCTCGGCGAACGCGATCACGGAGTCGGCCGCGCCCTTGCGCAGGCGCGTACCGTCGTAGTCGATGCCGCTCATCCGCGTCTGCGCGGTGAACGGGACGAACAGGGCTTCATGGGGCGCGAGCTCGCGCTCGCGCAGCCCGTACTGCTTGGCCAGGACGACGATCGACCGCCCCTCGGGCGTCTCGTCGGCCAGCGACGACAGCTGCGCCGCCTCGGCCAGCTGCGCCTCGGTGACACCCGGCATCGGGAAGAACTCCGACGCCTGGCGGTTGCCCAGCGTGATCGTGCCGGTCTTGTCCAACAACAACACGTCGACGTCGCCCGATGCCTCGACCGCGCGCCCGCTCAGCGCCAGGACGTTGCGGCGCACGAGGCGGTCCATGCCCGCGATGCCGATCGCGCTGAGCAGCGCGCCGATCGTCGTCGGGATCAACGCCACCAACAACGCGATCTCGGTGGTCATCGAGATGTCGCTGCCGGCGAAGCGCGCGAACGGCAGCAGCGTCGCGACGACGATCAGGAAGACGATCGTCAGGCCCGCGAGGAGGATGTTGAGCGCGATCTCGTTGGGCGTCTTGCGGCGCTCGGCGCCTTCGACCAGCGCGATCATCCGGTCCAGGAACGACTGCCCCGGCTCCTGGGTGATCTCCACCACGATGCGATCCGACAGGACCCGCGTGCCGCCCGTGACCGCGGACGCGATCACCGCCCGACTCGCGGATGACCGGCGCCGACTCGCCGGTGATCGCCGATTCGTCGACGGTCGCGATCCCCTCGGTGACGGTGCCATCGCCCGGGATGACCTCACCGGCCTCGACGACGACCACGTCACCGCGGTGCAGCTCGGCCGCCGGCCGCTCCGTGCCGTCGCGCAGCCGCGCCATGGTGTCGGAGCGCATCGCCCGCAGCGCGTCGGCCTGCGCCTTGCCGCGGCCCTCGGCCAGCGCCTCGGCGAGGTTGGCGAAGACGACGGTCAGCCACAGCCAGATCGCGACGGTGAACGTGAACCACGCCGGCTCGTTCCCACCGCCGAGGGAGCTCCCGCCGAAGAGCTGGATCAGCCAGGCGCCCGTGGTGATCAGCGCGCCGATCTCGACCACGAACATCACCGGGTTGCGGACCTGGATCCGCGGGTCGAGCTTGGCGAAGGACGCGAGGATCGCCGGACGGACGATCTCCGCGCTGAACAGGGAGGAGCGCTGCGGGGTCATCGAGCTTCCTGGTCGAGGGCGAGGTTGAGCTTGGTCACGTTCACGCCGGGCTCGCCGAAGACGCCGAGGCCGCGGCCGTCGGTGCTGTCGGAGACGAGCTGCTTGACGCGCGCGAGCGGGAGCCGGCGGACCGCGGCGACACGGTGCGCTTGGATGGCCGCGTTGGCCTTCGAGATGTGCGGGTCCACGCCGGAGGCCGAGAACGTCGCGGCGTCCACCGGCACCTTGCCCGCGGTCAGGCCCTTGTCGTAGGGCTGCTCGACACGGAGGTAGGCCCGGAGGTTCTGCCGCGTGAGGTACATCGTCGCGTTCTGGTTGGGGCCGTGGTTGCCGAAGTAGGTGACCTCGGCGCTGTAGCCCGTGGCCGAGGGCCGCGGATGGAAGTCCTTGGGGTTGCCCTTGACGTCGCGGGCCAGCAGCGTCGAGCCGGTCACCTTGCCGTCCTTGTGGACGAGCGAGCCGTCGGCCTTGCCCGGAAAGGCCACCTGGGCGATCCCGGTCATGACCAGCGGGTAGACGAGCCCGAGCAGGACGGTGAAGACGACGACGACCAGCGAGCCGCGGATGAGATCCTTGCGCATGTTCTAGAAGAGTTGGGTCGTGAGGGACTGGACGACCGGGCCCAGCAGGAAGGCCGGCAGGAACGTCAGGGCGCCGATGAGCACCACGACGCCGACCAGCAGGAAGCCGAACGTCGGCGTGTCGGTGCGCATCGTCCCCAGGCCGGCCGGCGCGACCTTCTTCTTGGCCAACCCGCCGGCGACGGCGAGCACCGCGAGGATCGGGACGAAGCGGCCGAAGAGCATCGCGAAGCCGCCCATGACGTCAGCGAACGAGATGCCGTGGGCGCCGGCGTTGCCGGGCGCGTTGGGTTGCAGGTAGCCGGTGTAGCCGGCGAACGCCGACCCGTTGTTATTGGCCTGCGAGAGGTAGGCGTAGAACGTCTCGCTGAAGCCCTGCGGGCCGGAGGCGTAGATCGACGGCCCGCCGTACTTGGTGCTCAACGCCAGCCCGGTGAGCACGAGCACGATCAAGGCGGTGAACAACGCGCCGATCGAGACGAGCTTGACGTCCTTGGGCTCGACCTTCTTGCCCAGGTACTCCGGCGTGCGCCCGACCATCAGGCCGCCGATGAAGACGGCGAGCAGGACGAACAGCAACATCATGTACAAGCCGGTGCCGACGCCGCCGAAGACCGACTCGGAGTAGCCGAGGTTGGCCATCGGGACGAGACCACCAAGGCCGGTGAGCGACTGGAAGGCGGTGTTGACCGCGCCGCAGGAGATCACGGTCGTGATCGCCGTGAACAGCGACGAGGACGCGATGCCGAAGCGCTGGTCCTTGCCCTCCAGGTTGCCGCCCGTGCTCCCGCTGAGGTGGCCGGTGTTCAGGCCCGCCAGGTGCTGGGCCGGCGTGCCGTGCTGCTCGGCGGCGTAGACGACCACGACGCTGACGACGAACAGGAACGACATCGCGCCGAAGATGACCCAGCCCTGGCGGCGGTTGCCCACCATCCGGCCGAACGCGAACGGCAGCGACGCCGGGATCAGCATGATGAGGAACATCTCGAACGCATTGGAGAACGCGCTCGGGTTCTCGAACGGGTAGGCCGAGTTGACGTTGAAGAAGCCGCCGCCGTTGGTCCCGAGCATCTTGATCGCCTCCTGCGAGGCGACCGGGCCGCGGGCGATGCCCCCGGTGGTCGCGCCGAGCGTCTGCAAGACGCCCTGGGAGACCAGGACGACCGTGGCGACGATCGACAGCGGGACCAAGATGTACAGGATGATCCGGGTCAGGTCCTTGTAGAAGTTGCCCAGCGTCCCGTTGCCGTGCCGGGCGACGATGCCGCGGATCAGCGCGACGAGCACCGAGATGCCGACCGCGGCCGAGATGAAGTTCTGAACGGCCAGGCCGGCCATCTGCGAGAAGTACGACATCGTCGTCTCCCCGCCGTAGAACTGCCAGTTCGTGTTGGTCAAGAACGAGGACGCGGTGTTGAACGAGACGTCCCAGGTCCCGGACCGGAAGCCCTCGGGGTTGAAGGGGTGGATGGACTGCGTGCGCAGGATGACGTACAACAACAGCGCGAAGAGGACCGAGACGACGACCAACGACTTGGCGTACGCCTTCCAGTCCTGCTCTTGGTCAGGTTCAACCCGGAGGAGTCGATACAGGCCCCGCTCGACGGGAGCGAGGACGGGCGTCAGGAAGACGCGCTCGTCGGAGAACACGCGGGCCATGTAGGCGCCGAAGAACGGCGCGACCGCGACGACGATCGCGAGGAAGATCGCGATCTGGAGGAAGCCCTGATCCATCGCCTAGAACTTCTCCCCGCGCAGCAGCGCGTACAGGAGGTAGCCGAGCACGAGCACGCACACGATCAGGCCGAACAGATCCGAGCCCTTCATACGCGGTCCAGCAGCTCGATGAGCCCCGCCAGCGATGCGAACACCGCGACGAGCAGGAGGATGGCGATGACGTCCATGGAAGCCATCATGTGGCCGCCACTGTCAGGTTCTCGTGCAGACGTGGCGGCCGGCCACAAAGATTTCGTCAAGGTGCGGCCGTCAGGCCACGAAGCGGTACCCGACGCCCGAGTCGGTGCGGATGTAGCGGCGCTGGTGGGCGGGCCCTTCGATCTTGCCGCGCAGGTTGGCGATGTGCGTGCGCAGCACGCTCGTGGCGTCGGCGTACTCCGGCCCCCACACCTCGGTCAGCAGCGCGCGGTGGGTCAGCAGCCGGCCGCGGTTGCGCATCAGCAGGCGCAGCAGCGAGTACTCGATCGGCGTCAGGTGGAGCTCCTGCGCCGTCGAGCGTCACGCGACGCGCCGCGAGGTCCAAAGCAAGGCCATCAACTTCGAGGACCGGCTCGTCGGCGGGCGCGCCGGCGCGCCGCAGCGCGGCCTCCAGCCGCGCCAGCAGCTCGTCGGGCGAGAACGGCTTGGTGACGTAGTCGTCGGCGCCGCCGCGCAGCGCGCGAACCTTCTCGGCCTCCTCGTCGACCGCCGACAGCACGATCACCGGGATCTGGCTCCACTCGCGCAGCCGGCGGCAGACCTCGACGCCGTCGATGCCCGGGAGCATCAGGTCGATGATCGCGGCCTCGGGCGGGCGGACGGCCATGCGGTCCAGCGCCTCCTCCCCGGTCTCGGCGGGAACGACGTCGTAGCCCGCGTCGCGCAGCACGACGCGCAGCGCGCGCAGGATCTGCGGGTCGTCGTCGCAGACGAGGACCCGCGCGCCGGGGCTCATGCGGGCAGCACCCGGTTGATCGACGGCGCGGCGACGTCGTCGTCGACGGCCTCGATCGGCAGCGTGATGACGAACGTCGTCCCCTGCCCGGGCAGCGACTCGACGGCGACCTTGCCGCCGTTGGCCTCGATGAAGCCGCGCGCGATGGCCAGGCCGAGGCCCGAGCCCGGCGACCGACCGCGCGGTCGCCTCGCCGCGGTAGAACGGCGTGAAGATCCGCTCCTGCTCGAAGACCGGGATGCCCGGGCCGCGGTCGACGATGCGGACCATCAGCCGGTCGCCGACCGCGCGGGCGCGGACCGAGACCGGCAGGCCGCCGCCGTAGCGCGCGGCGTTCTCCAACAGGTTGGCGAACGCGCGCTCCAGCTGCGCGGCGTCGGCGCGCACGAGCGGCAGCTGCTGGTCGACGGAGAACTGGAAGACGTCGCCGCCGGCGTGGTCGGCCGCTTCGCGCAGCGCCTCGTCGACCGACGACCAGGTCGCGGTTCGGCGCCGCGGTGCCGGCCTGCAGGCGCGAGAGGTCCAGGAGCTTGTCGATCAGCACCGACAGGCGGGTCGCCGAGTCGGCGATGTCGGCCTCGACCTGCTCGCGCTCGTCACCGGTCACCGATGCCGAGCGCAGCGCGCTGATGCCGGCGAGCATCGCGGTCACCGGCGTGCGCAGGTCGTGGGAGACCGAGCGCAGGACCGCGGTCTTCATCTCGTCGCTGCGGCGCAGGGCGGCGGTCTCGACGACGTCGGCCTGCAGGCGCTCGCGTGTCAGCGCGGCCGCGAGCACCGACTCGAGGACGGGCACGACGCGCTCGCGCACGCGCTCCTGCTGGGCGGCGGGCAGGTCGGCCGGCAGCACCAGCGAGCCGATCCGGCTCTCGCCGTCGGTCAGCGGGATCGCGACGCGGCGGTCGTCGGCGGCCACGACGCCGAGCTCCACGGAGGCCGAGCGCGCGTCGAGCAGCTCGGCCAGCCGCCGCGAGACCATCGCCAGCGACTCCGAGAGGCGCGGCGCGCCGAGCAGCGTGCGCGCCAGCTCGGCGCCGAGGTCGGCCTCGCGGCGACGCTCCTCGCGCCTCGGCCGCGCGCGCCCGCGTGCGTCTCGGCCATCGTGCTCGTCACCAGCGCGACCACGAGGAACGCCAGCAACGCCACCCAGTTGCGGCTGTCGGCGATCGTCAGGCGGCCCGTCGGCTCCAGGAAGAAGAAGTTGAAGGCCAACGCGCTGAGGATCGACGTCGACGCGCCGAGCACGATCCCCGAGGAGGCCGAGACCGCCAGGATCGGGACCAGGTAGACGACCGACAGCGAGATCGACCGGCGCGAGGTGGCGCAGGCCCGCGACCGCCAGGGTCGCGACGGCCACCCCGGCGACGGTCACGGCCACGCCGACCGCCCACGACGGCCGTGCGCGCGGCACGATCGAGCTTCTCGGGGTCGACATCTGCTGTGCAGCGTAGTGCGCGGAGGCGCTGCTGCGACGCCGCTTCGGCAGACGGCGAGCTCGACCGCGAGGAGGAAGGGAAGGCGACGGCTGCGCCTCGCCTTCCTCCTCGCGTGCCTGCTACTTCAGCGTCGCGGTCACCGTCTTCGCCTTCTTGGCCCCCGCCAGCAGGAAGGAGACCTTGATCTTCCCGGGCTTGCCCTTGGTGCGCTTGGCGGTGATCGTGGCGACGGTCGAGCTGGCGATGGTCTTGCTGGTCTTCTTGATGCCCTTGCCGGTGACCGTGACCTTGCCGGCGCCGAGTCCGCCGATCTTGATCGCCACACTGGTCTTGCCGACCTTCTTGCTGATGACCTTCAGCGGGCAGGCCGTCGTCTGGAGAGAGACATCCGCAACGACCTGCTTGCCGTTTTGGCCGTTGATCTGCTGATTGGCGATCTGGGTGGCCTTGCAGATGTCGGTACCCGAGACGACCAGGATGCCATGGCTGCCACCGTCGATGTCCAGCGTGAAGTCCGACACCGGGGCGTCGGGCAGGTTGTCGAACGTCGTCACGAGGTGGTTGTCGACGACGTTTGAGGTCCCGGTCACGTTGAGCCGCAGGCCGTTCTCGCCCGTCAGCGGGATCACGAGCTTGGGCAGCGTCTTGATCTGCCGGCCCGACTTCGGGTCGATGCGGATGTTCTTGACGAAGTACACCGGCCCGGTCAGCGGCTGACGGAGGATCGGCGTGCGCGCCGTGGCGGTCCCGACGATGCTGCCCTTCGGACAGGTCGGGTCGACCTTGCTGCCGTCGGTGAACTCACAGAGCCCGTTGGCGTTGTCGGGGTCCAGGGCCAGAGACAACGGGAGGCTGACCGTGACCTTCTTGAGATTGGCCTGTCCCGCCGGCTGGCTCAGGAGCGCATGCACCCCTGGGTGCTTGTCGTCGGTGGTCTGGCCCTTGCCCGTCAACGCGATGGCGAGCTTGGGAGCGACGGGCAGCGAGCTGCAGTTGCCGACCTGGAAGCGCGAGGAGACCGGAGCGGTCGTCCCCTCCCACGAGCCGAGCGTGCCGGTGATCGCCATGGGATCACATGAGGTCGGCGCCAGCATGAAGCCAGGCCGATCGATGCTCACCGCGATCGAGCGAACCCGCAGCGGGAAGCCGTTGACGTCGCCGTCATCACCCGTGACGTCGAGCAGGTTGGGCACGTCATCGGAGACAACGGTCACGTGGGCGTCGATGGGATCGACGTTGACCGCGGCCCTGACGACCACGGTGCCGAGATTGAACGGGCCCGCGATCGCCGGCACCACGATCGAAAGGCCGTACGGGGCGCCCATGTACGGACCGGTCAGATAGACCTTGCCGGGGACGTGGAACGGGTGGGTGCCCGGACCGGCGGCAGCGTCGGTGCTGCCCACCTGCGAGCCGGCGTCACACGTCCCGGCCGCCGCGTCAGCATCGGCGCACAGCGCGACCGAGCCGACCTTGGCCAAGAGCCCTGGAGGCAGCGTGGTGGTGATCGACTTGAAGTGCTGCTGGCCGTCGGCACGCGACACGTTGAGCGTAAACGTGCTCGACGTCGCGGCCGACGGATTGCCCACCCCGGCGTTGAACGCCGGCGAGAAGCCACCGTCGCAGCCCGAGCTGATGACGAACGGGTTGCTGAGATTGACCGCGGGCGTGCCGCTCCACGGCGACAGCGTCGTCGTCGTCGCATAGCTTCCGCATGCGTCGGGAGTGGCCAGAGGGGCACGGGAGCCGCTGGTGAAGTGGAGCTTGAGGTCATCGAACGGCAGCTGCGGGTTGTCGGCAAACGTCGCCGTCAGCTGCCCGGTGGCCGGATCGGCGCGCACATGTCCCGGCAGCTTGATCCGCACCCCGGAACCCTCCGCCACGATGTACAGCCCCAGCACCGAATGCGACGGGTTGTCGTTCTGCGCCGCGAGGTAGATCGCGCCTTCCAGCGGATCTGTCAACAACGGCGTCGTCATCCGCACGGTTCCAATCTTCGAACCGTCAGGACACGACACCGGACCAACATCGTGCATCCCGATCTGCGCGGTCGAGCATCCCGCAAGGCCGTCGGCGGCCGAAGCGCTGACCGCCATTCCAGCGGGCAGCGTCACGACGGCGTCCTTGAGGTTGGCGGTGGCGAGGTTGTCGTTGCCTGTGGCCTGAGGGACCTTGAGGTCTACGTCCAATCCTGTTGGCGAGTCCGCCACGCTAGTGTCGGGCAGGATCGAGATGGTGGGGGCGAAGCCCAGCTTCTGACAGCCGGTGACACCCAGGCTATTGCCAGCGCCGTCTTGGGTCAGCGCGGTCGCCGAGTAGGGGTTGCCGGTGTCTTGCCAGGGGCGTACGGAGATCGAGGTCGCCAAGGGGCCTGAGCAGGCGCTGGGCATCGTCAACAGCGGTGTGTCGGTACGGTCGACAGGGCAGGTGTCGTCAGCGACGAGCGTGTAGGTCAGGCAGTTGCCCCGCGTGTTGTCATGGATCGGATCAGACGGATCACCCCATAGCTCCACCGACGCACCAGAGATCCCACCGAACTGGGGAAGGTCGGCGACGTGGGCGGTCAACGAGTAGTCCCCGGCGGAGTCCACCCCGCCGAAAATGTGAAAGGCAAAGCCCAACGCGGAGACCTCAAAACCCAACGACGCCGGCACACCCGGGGGCGGCACCATGTTGTAGATCGGATCGGCCGAGGCCGGGCTGAGATAGCCATAGAAGCCGAGGTTGACGTGGATGAGGCCAATCGCTGACGCCAACGGGCACTGGATGGCCTCCAGTTGCGCCTCGGTGCAACGCGCCGGTGTGGCCGACGGGTCCACGACCAGGCCAGCGGGCAGCTTGGTCGTCAGATAGCGCGGCGGCGCCACGGGCCCGATGATGCCGCCCTCGTCAGGGTTAGAGATCGTGTTGAACAAGAAGTCGATGCCGAGCTTGGACGGATGCGATCCGGCCTGACTGACCACCGCGCCACCCGAGTCGGTCAACGACGTGTCAATGGACCGAAACCCACGCGGCGCCGCAGCCGTGGACACCAGCGTGCTCTCGACGCCAAACGCGTCCGGCGCACCGCCGCCCGACACGCTGACATGATTGGTCACCGTCGTGTTGTCCAGACCCGCATCGACATCGATCGGCAAGTAGACAAAGATCCGCTGACCCGGCGTCAGCGTCTCGGGCACCACACACTGCGCCGGTGGTCCCGGATCACACTGATACGACGACTGATTGGCGTCAAGCTGCGCCCGAAACGTCGTCTGGACCCTTCCGACATTTCCTGGATCGGCCACGATGCCCGACGGCAGAGCATCGCTGATCGTAATCGGCGAACCATCGGTCGGAGCATCGCCGACGTTGGTCACAACAAGGCTGTAGAAGTCCACACCCGAGCTGCTGCTGCCAGGCACCAGATGTGTAGGACTGGCCGACGACGTCACCGACAACGCCGGCGCCGCCGCCTCAGCCCGCACAGCCCCCACGGGGATCATGACCAAGGCCAGCAATAACGCACCGGCGGCCTTCCCTCGAGCCTTAGCTCCCATTGAAAGAGTCTCCTGCAGGATCGTAGACATCTAACGCGCCCTCATGGTCGTGGCGGTCCTAAACGTCAGCACGACCGTCGCCACCGACGGCGGTCCTCCGTCGGGAGTGAACACCACCCTGGCCCTCGCCTTCAGGACGTGCCGACGCGCCAAGCTTGCCCTCGCCTTCGCTGTCAACGCCACTGTCAACCGATAGCTCGCTGCTGACGGCGCGCTCTTGGACGCGGTCCTCAACCCAGGGCCCGACACGCTGATACGACCGCGCGCCGGTACCCGGATCGACAGCACCGCGCTGCTGCCCCGGATCGTCTTAGCCCTCGACACCCGAGGCTTTGGCGTCCCCGCAAAACTCAGCGCGACCGGCTCGTTACCCACACCGCTAAACGTCACGCTGGCCCCGACAGTCGCGGCCGGTGGCGAGCTCGGCAACCCCTGACACGCTTCGCCCAAGCACGCCGCTGGCGCCTGCGACGGTGCCTGAGACGCCAAACCGCCGTCGACGCGAACATCGTAGGCGTCGACCTGCTGATCCTGATCCTGCGCGACGAGCTGGTCACGCGTGAAGATGAAGACATCATCACCCGAGGCCGACACATCGCCCAGGGTCGCCGGATTATGACTCGTGCCCGACGACAACAGGTAATAACAACCACCATCGGCATGGTCTGAGTGACACGTGCCAGTCCCGGTCGCCTCCCACTCATAGACATCCAGACAAGACGGGTAATCGCTCTGTCCGGCCGGACAGCCCTGATCGCCATTGACGTCCGCGGCCACCAGCGCATCGGGTGTGTCGAAGAACACGCGCTTGCCGTCGTCAGACATGCTGCGCGTCTGAAAATCCATAGAAGGCGTCGGCACGAACGCGATCGATGACGGCCCTCGGCGTTCGAGGAAGACACTAGCCGTAGGCGGCGCCCCCGTCGGGCTGCAAGAGACGCACGTAACGCCGACGTCTCCGGGCCGGTAGCGATAGAGCTCATTGCACTGGACTATGTCGCCATGTTGGCAGGCCAAGTCTGTCGTGTTGTAGGAGCCGAGCTGGTCATAGGTGCTGAATACCAAAGCACCACCACTCGACACCCGAGCTTGCGGACCAGAGGCATTCACAAAGGGGCTCTGCTGCAGTCGCCAGAGGTCGCTGCCCTTATGGGTTGCGGCGACCAAGCGGATATCCCCGTCGTGGACGAGATAGAGGTTGCAGGCCTCTTGCGTGAGGCTACTGATGCCTGGGCAATTGCCTGGTGTAGCTCCGGGAGTGAGCGTCCCGTTGGCCATGAAGTAGACGTATGAGCCGTCATCGCTCGCACCGAGAACGGCGCCGACGTCAGCACCACGGGGCCCCGCGCCGGAGACCGCGGTCAAGTCCGTCAAACGGTCGGTCGTGGTGTCATAGACGTAGAGATCCTGGCCCTGAAACGGCTCGTACGCCGTTGTATCGTGGCTGAACTCGGTGCAGGAGTTATCGTCCGTCGATACGGCAACGGCGTCGCTCGTGAGGCGCTCGCAACTCGTGAAGAAGATCTTTGAGCCGTCTGCTGTCACGGCTCCCCAGGTAGCCGGCTTGTGACCGTGGGGATCGGGGGTTACGGCTTGGGAGGCTGACACTTCGATGGTCTTCGTCCCGTTCTCGCGGACGAAGATCCGGCCTGTCCCCGCCTCGGTGAAGAACGCCTTGGTGCCGTCGGTTGATATTGCGTGGTGAACGTAGTAGCGCTTGCTGACGCCACCTTGATCGAGATCGGAGTTTCGGGTATCCCACGGGCCGGCAAAGGAGCCTGCGGGAGCGGGGATGCAGGCCGGGCCGGCGGCGTCGTCACAGGATGTCGCGGGAGGGGCGGGGACTCGGCCAGCGAGGGTCAGGACGCCGTGATTGAGGTCATAGAGGTTCTGCGCGCCCGCCACGGCACCCGGCGCCAGGGCGCCCTCGTCTTCGAAGATCAGGTGCGCGCTGTCGGCGGCAAAGCCCGCAAAGCCTGGGTTGTCAGCGCGGACGGGTAGGGCGTTCTGCCAGGTGCCGGCGGCGGTGTCGCCGAGATAGACACCGGCGCCGGAGCCGGTCTTCAGGACGCTCGCCGAGGCGGAGAGATCGGTGTTCCAGCCCATCAGTTGGACCTGAGCGCCTGGAGGAGCCGGAGCGAGGAAGCCGTTGGTCTGCCAACCGGCCGAGCCGCGCGACGCGACATAGACCGTGGGACGTGACGTGCCGCCGGTGGTGGGCAGGCCGGCCGCGTCAGCAAAGCTAACACGATCTCCCGCCGGGGAGGATTGGACCAGATCGAAGTCACGTTGGATGTCGGCGCCGTGCTTGTCGACCGGGGAGACCTGCTCATAGGCTCGGCAATCGGGCAAATGCGCCCCGGCGCCGGTGCGCAGCGCGTCGTTCGGACATCCCCCGAGTGCCGCGGCAACCGTGAAGGTCGTGAAGGTGTGGTCGCGGCTCGGGGACCGGCCGGCGGCGCTTGTCGCGACGATGCGCCAGTGATAGGTCATGCCCGGCGTCAAGCCTGTCAGCGTCGTGGTGATCCGGTGGTCGACATTGTCGGCCCCGACCGACGCGCTCTCAGGCGTCGACTGCCCGTAGGTGGCATCGGGGCCGTACTCCACCTGATAGGTGGTGGCCTGGCCTTGGGGGTTGATCTGAGCTGTCAGCGTGGCGAAGTCAACGCCTACGTCACTGAGCTTCTCAAAGCTGATCCCTGCTCCCGGTGTGTGAAAGCTCAGTGCCTCGCCGACGTCGGTACCGCCGGCGTTACGGACCATCAGCTGTACGACGTAATCTCGATTGCCCAAGCGATCGGTGAGGCTCGCTGTGACAGCGTGCGGCGTATCGTCGGCGGGAAGCGATGTCGCCGCCGGTACGCACGGGATGCTCCTTAGGTCACCGTCACTGGTCGAGTCTCCGGCGAGCCGATACTCGAAGTGGCAGTCGGTGACGGGAAGGTTGCCGGGACGAACTGATCCGTTGAGCGTGGCGCTGGTCGGCGTGAGGTCGCTGGCGTCCTGGGTGGTGGCGCTGGGCAGGGTGCTGAAGCCACCTAGGTTGCTGGTAGCCGTGCCGTTGGCGTTGGTCACCAGCAGCCTGACGAGATATTGCTGATCGGCCGCCAGTGCGCTGATGTCCGCCGTTACTGCGTGGTCGTTGCCATCGACTGGAATGGATCCGGTTGCCGGTACGCATGGCACATGGACGGCATTGGTAAATTGGGTCGCTCCGGAGTCCTTGACGTACTCAAAGTGGCAGTCGGTGATGGCCAGGCCCGACGGGTTGACCGTGCCATTCAGCGTGGCACTTGATACGCCCACATTCGTGGTGTCCTCGGTCGTGACGTCGGCGAGTAGCACCGGTGAGCCGAACACGTGCACCGTGTTGTTGCCCCCATCAGAGACATAGACCCGGTCGGTGACCTGATCGATCGCCACGCCCGTCAAGGACTCTCCGCTGATCCCGTTGGCGAAGCTGTAGAGCGCTGCTCCCGTCGCGTCGTAGACGCTCACGTGATCGGCATGCGCGACATACACGTCGTGACTAGCGCGATCGACGGTCAGGGCCTGCGCCGCGTTCGGGTCGACGACCGACGCCGTGAGATACCCGCTGGCCGCGGTGTACTTCCACACCGCATCGGCGTACATCGCAACATACAGATCGCCGTTGGCGTCGAGTGCGACCTGACATGGATGGCCCTGGCCGCTGGTATCCACCGAGCCCGTCGGGGTGCCCGAGGCATCGAACTCGTGAACCGCCTGGGCCATGTAGTCACCCACCCACACCGTGCCCGACGCGCTGACCGCCGCGCCACACGGATCGCCAAACCCCGACACAGGGAAATTGCCGCCCCGATCGGCTCCCGCCGGACTGAAGCCATACAGACCCGAACTCTCAGAGAGGTAATACAGATCCCCCGCCGACCCCGCCCCGGAGTTGTCGACCACCAGATCGGGCAGTCCGCTCGTGCCCGACACACTGACCGGAAAGCCGCCGCCCAACGGCGCGTAGGTCCCCGCCGTCGAGACGTCAAAGCCATTGATCGCGCCCGCCCCCGTGTCCAGCGCAAACAGCCGGTCGGCGGCCTGATCAAACGCCAACGGACCCGCCCCGCCAAACGCCGTCCCCACCGTCCCATCAGGACCAAAGGAGCCGATCTCGGCCCGCGACAGTGCACCGAACGCGCTCGACGAGACCATCAGCGTCATCGCCAACGCCAACAACGACGCCAACGCCCACTTGCGCCACGACACGCCGACCGGCGACCGGGAGAGGACGCCCGACGCGCCAGCGTCAGCGTCGAGCAGGCAGGCAGTCATACGGGTGGTCCCTCTCGTGGTGTTCTTCGTCCTGAGCGCGCGCGGCATCGCCGCGGTAGACCGCCAGCTCGATGCCGCGGGGGTCGACAGCGAAAGCCGGTCAGATCCACAGCGCACAGCACGATCGATGGACCTCATCTCGTGCGGCACATCGCAGCCCAGTGCCTGCATTGGCGCACCGGCGATCACGGCTGCGTCAGCAGCCGTGTCCAGCATTCCTAGACCCACAGTCTCTCCTCAGGCAAATTGCCCTAGGCCGGTCCGCCTCCAGCGGATCCGACCCAGGTCCCGCGCTCTTGACGACCTCCCGTACCCTTGACCTGAAGGTACATGGGTGTCTCTCAAGCTGAACGCAATGTAACGCTGCCGTTTCGGCAAAGTCAAGTATAAGGCCGGCGGGACCTTGCCGAAAGCCTGTGTATGCAGGGAGAACGTGCCGAAATTGCGGTAAGCAGCTCGGCTTGCGCTAGGTCCGTACCTCGAGCTCCCGCTCGAGGTACGGCGCCAGTCCCTCGGCAAGCCGACCGCCGTCCAGCCCCGCCGGCCCATCCGGCAGCGCCGCTGTGCTGATCGCCAGCCGCACGGCGATCTCGGCCGCGAGGTCGGCGGCCGAGGGCCTCAAGGCCGGCCACGTGGCGCGCAGGATCGCGGCAAGGTGGTGCGCGGCGGTGTCGAGGACCGAGCGGCCGCGGATCGTGACGAGCTCCAGCAGTTCGTCGCCGCCGGCCGAGCCGTCGCGATCGCCGACGATCGCCCGGACGAGCGGGTGCTGGGCCGTGGCGCCGAGGAAGACGTCGAAGGCGGCGGCGATCGCGGCGCGCGGGTCGTCGGCCCGCTGCGTGATGGCGGCTTCGACGACGGTGACGAGCCGGTCGGCCTCGCGCAGGACGTAGGCCTGGGCCAGCTCGGCGCGGCTGCCGAAGCGCTTGTAGAGCGTCTGGCGGCTCACGTCGGCGGCCGCGGCGACGGCGGCCATCGTCACCTGCGACCAGCCGACGCGGGCCAGGACCTCCCCGGTCGCGTCGAGCAGGCGGTCGTCGGTCGAGCGCGCCAGCGAGCCTCTGGGCGAGCTCGCGCCCGGCTCGCCGGCCGCCGTCACGACGACGGCGCGTAGCGGCGCAGCAGCGCGTCGCGCTTGCGCGCGTCGACGTTCGCGCGGTGCAGGTCACCCTCGTAATGAGCCGCTACCCGCGGATCCATCACGCGGCGCCACAGCGGGGGGATCACGGCCAGCAGGATCATCGTCGCGTAGCCGGAGGGCAGCTCGGGCGCCTCGTCGAAGTGGCGCAGCGCCTGAAAGCGGCGCGTCGGGTGCGCGTGATGGTCGGAGTGGCGCTGCAGGTGGTAGAGCAACACGTTGGACGACACGTTGTCGGAATTCCAGCTGTGACGCGGCTCGGTGCGCTCGTAGCGGTCGGTGCCGTCGTCGCGCTTCTCGCGCAGCAAGCCGTAGTGCTCGAGGTAGTTGACCACCTCCAGCAGCGAGAAGCCCACGACCGCCTGGATCACCAGCCACGGCAGCAGGCCGATGCCGAAGACGAGCAACAGCGCGGCAAAGAGGACGATGGTCATCGCCCAGGCGTTGAGGATGTCGTTGCGCGGCGAGTACCACCGGATGTCGTCGCGCTCCAGCCGCTGTGCCTCGAGCTCGAAGCTGGAGCGCAGGCTGCCGGACACCGTCCGCGGCCAGAACCGGTAGAAGCTCTCCCCCATCCGCGAGCTGGCCGGATCCTCCGGCGTGGCGACGCGGACGTGATGGCCGCGGTTGTGCTCGATGTAGAAGTGCCCGTAGCCCGTGGGCGCCAGCGCGACCTTGCTCAGCCAGCGCTCCAGGCTCGCGCGCTTGTGGCCGAGCTCGTGCGCGGTGTTGATCCCGATGCCGTTGACGCAGCCCAGCGTCAGCGCCAGGCCGAGCTTCTCGATCAGCCCGAGGTCATCGCCGACCAGCAGCGCGGCGCCGCCGACGAGCGCCACGAACTGCAGCGGGATGAAGGCGTAGGTGCACCACCGGTAGTAGCGGTCCTGCTCCAGGTACTTGACGACCGAGTCCGGCGGGTTGGACGAGTCCTTGCCGATGGCCGTGTCGAGGAACGGCATGACGCCGAAGATGAAGATCGGGCCCCAGAACCAGAAGACGCCGAGGCCGGTCAGCTCGACGAGGCCCCAGGCCATGAACGGCAGCAGCGGCACGAGCAGACCGAGCAGCCACGCGTAGCGCTTGGGGTCGGTCCACGTCGCGGGATTGACGTCGACGTGGTCGTGCTCGTGGCCGTGGGCGAGGTCGGTCATCGGGTGCGGTTCCCTTCGCGCGAGCGCGACTTGACACAGCGTCAAGTCGCGAGGCAACGAAGGTTTACACGAACCCCGCCTCGTGTCAACCACGCCCGGCGAGACGTCCGCGCAGGTCAGGCCAGGAGCCGCGCCTTCTGGGTCTGGAACTCCGCGTCGGTGAGCACGCCGCTGTCGCGCAGGGCGGCCAGATCCTTGAGCTGGGTCACGAGGTCCGGCGCGGGAGCGGCGGGCGGCGGCGGTGCGGGCGCCGGCTCGGGCGGGGCCCCGTAGGGGTCGGCGCCCTGCTGCGACCAGCGGTTGGCCTGCCGGCGCGAGACGCGGTTGCTGACGGCGGTGGCGGTGCCGGCCACGACGGCGGTGCGGGCGACCCCGCGAAGCAATCCGGGCATGATCGTTCTCTCCTGCGATTCAGGTGGTGGACTCGAGCGCGTCGAGCGACGCGACGAGCGCTTGGACGGGAATCCGGCCGCTGGCGACCAGCTGACCGCCGGAGCGGCGCAACGCGATCGCGACCGGTGCGGCCCAGCGGTTCTCCCAGACCAGGATCGCGGCCGATGTCCCGGGCTCCAGCGCCTCCGCGGCCTCCTGGAGGTCATCGTCGTCGACGATGCCCGACGAGGCGCCGTCGAAGACGCCGAAGGCCTCCGCCGCCGGACCGAGGTCGTTGACCTCGAGCGCGGTCAGCGTCCCGTCCTCGCCCTTGCTTACGAAGGTGATGTCGAGGATGCGGATGATCTCGCGGTCGACGAGATCGACCAGCAGCGGCACGACCTCCTCGCCCGAGGGCTCGGCCGGCCACTCCAAGATGATGTAGTCGATCGGGCCCATCTCCTCGAGCTCTGGCTCGCTCACGGCTGCTCCTCTCGCATGACGTGCGTGCCGGTCTGGCACCGCACCATCGTCTGCGACGCGGGAGCACCGCGTCATCACCCGCCGCGGGTGATGCTCGGTCGGGCGCCGGCCTCAGGCGTCGACCGCCTCGCCCCTCGAGCGTGCGCGCATCAGGGAGGCGGCGCCCGCCGAGATGCGGAACCCCTTGGGCTCAGACGCGGCATCACCCAACGAGGGTGAGGCGGGATCGCCCTCATGACTCGCACCCTCTACCGACCCAAGCGACGAGAAGGCGGAGCCGTGCCCAAGCCGTTCAATGGTGTGATCAACCTCGACGTCCGCGACTCGGTCGCAGACTGGGGTCCCTATCTCGCCGAAGAGGCTCCGGACGGCGCTCCGAACGTGTTGATCGTGCTCTACGACGACACGGGCTTGGCGGCGTGGGAGCCCTACGGCGGCCGGATCGACATGCCGACGATGCAGCGGCTGGCCGACGACGGGCTGACCTACACCCAGTGGCACACGACCGCGCTCTGCTCGCCGACACGCTCGTGCTTCCTCACCGGTCGCAACCACCATCAGAACGGCTTCGCCCAGATCGCCGAGGGCGCGCAAGGCTTTCCGGGCCACACCGGGCACATCCCGATGGAGAACGCGGCGCTGGCCGAGGTCTTGCGCGAGAAGGGCTGGAACACGTTCTGGCTCGGCAAGAACCACAACGTGCCGGTCGACGAGTGGGCGATGGGCGCGACGAAGCGCAACTGGCCGCTGGCGCGCGGCTTCGATCGCTTCTACGGCTTCATCGGCGGCGAGACCAACCAGTGGTATCCCGACCTTGTCGAGGACAATCACTACATCGAGCAGCCCTATCTACCCGAGGAGGGCTACCACCTCTCCAAGGACCTCGCCGACAAGGCCATCAGCTTCATCGCCGACTCCAAGCAGTCGCACCCCGACAAGCCCTGGTTCACGTGGTTCTGCCCCGGTGCCAACCACGCGCCCCATCACGCCCCGCAGGAGTACATCGACAAGTACAAGGGCAAGTTCGACGACGGCTACGAGGCGTACCGCGAATGGGTCCTGCCGCGGATGGTCGAGAAGGGCATCATGCCCGCCGACACCGAACTGACGCCGATCAACCCGCTGCCAGAAGGCCAGGTCGTCGAAGGCGACGCCGTCCGGCCGTGGGACTCGCTCTCCAACGAGGAGCGGCGCCTGTTCGCGCGGATGGCCGAGGTCTACGCCGGCTACTCGGAGTACACCGACGCGCAGGTCGGCCGGATCGTCGACTACCTCGAGGAATCAGGCCAGCTCGACAACACCATCATCTTCTACTGCGCCGACAATGGCGCCTCGGGCGAGGGCAGCCCAAACGGCTCGGTCAACGAGCAGCGCTTCTTCAACGCATGGCCCGACAGCATCGACGACAACATGTCGATGATCGACAAGCTCGGCGGGCCCGACACCTACAACCACTACCCCACCGGCTGGGCCACGGCGTTCTCGACCCCGTTCAAGATGTTCAAGCGCTACACCTTCCAGGGCGGTGTCTGCGACCCCCTGGTGATCTCCTGGCCGAAGGGGATCAAGGCCCGGGGCGAGGTGCGCCACCAGTACCACCATGCCACCGACATCGTGCCGACGATCCTGGAGTGCTGCGGGGTCGAGTTCCCCGATTTCGTACAGGGCTACGAGCAGACCCCCTTGCCCGGTGTGTCAATGCGCTACAGCTTCGACGAGGCCGACGCGCCGACGACCAAGAAGGTCCAGTACTACGAGATGTTCGGCACGCGCGCCCTCTGGGCCGACGGCTGGAAGGTCGTCGCCGAGCGTGGCCCGATGATCGGCAAGGGCGGCTTCGAGCACGACACCTGGCAGCTCTTCCACACCGAGGAAGACCGCTCCGAGGCCCACGACCTCGCCGCCAAGCACCCTGACAAGGTGCAGCAGCTCGTCGCGCTCTGGTACGTCGAGGCGGGCAAGTACAACGTCTTGCCACTCGACGACCGCAGCATCGCCGAGCTCGTCGCCGTCCAGCCCGAGGCGATGATCCCGCCCGGCGGTGTCTACAAGTACTACCCGGGCACGCTCCCGGTGCCCGAGTTCGCGGCGGCCAACACGCGCGGCCGCTCCTACAAGATCCTCGCCGAGGTCGAGCTCGAGGACGGCGACACGCACGGCGTGATCTACGCCCAGGGCGCGCGCTTCGGAGGGCACGCGCTGTTCGTCAAGGACGGCAAGCTCTGGTATGCCTATAACTTCATCGGCATCCCGCCCGAGCAGCAACTCGTCTCCGAGGTGGATCTCTCCGCCGGCCGCCACGTCCTCGGCGTCGAGTTCAGCAAGGAGAAGCTCGGCGAGCGCCACGAGACCCACGGCACCGCCAAGCTCTATGTCGACGACGAGGTCGTGGCGGAGAGCGCGCTGAAGACCCAGCCCGGCCACTTCGCCCTCTGCGGTGAGGGCCTGTCGATCGGCCACGACTCCGGCGACCCGGTCAGCAAGGAGTACCCAGCCGGGTTCCCCTTCCGGGGCGGGAAGATCCTGGAGGTCGAGGTCAACATCGGCGACGACGTCTACCTCGACGTCGAGCGCGAATTCGCCGCGGCCCTGGCCCGCGACTAGGTGGTCTTGACCATGACCGTCGCCTTCCTAAGCACCCGGCGTCGCCGCCGCGGGATCCTCGCGCTGGTGCTCGCACTCGCCCTCTTCGGCGCCGGCTGCGGCGACTCGCCCGAGGACAACGCCCACGACAGCGGCAAGGACGTCGGCGAGGCCCTGCGCGCCGTCACCGCCGCGGGCACCGCCGACCAACTGCAGGCCGCAATCGCCAAGTTGAAGGACGCGGTGTCGAACGTCAGCGACGACGTCTCAGCGCGCGTGCGCGATCAGGCCTCCGTGCAGAGCGACACCATCAACAAGGCCGTCGACAACGCCAAGACGGCGCTGACCGCATCCGATCCCAACCAGGCGTCCGAGGCGCGCGACGAGGTCAAGGCCCAAGTCCAGGATCTCCGCTCGCAGGCCTCGGGATTCGCCGACAGCAACGACTCGGTGACCAACGCGTTCTGGGACGGCGTGAAGGACGGCTACGACGACGATTGACGCACTGCTGCCAAGGTTCCACACGGCCGCTTGCGCAGTTGGTAGGTTCGCCAGACCAGACGGCATGGCTCGCGCACATCGCGGGCTCCTGATCGGATGAGAGGGACAAGGCGATGGCGAGTCGACGACCGTGATGTCCGATCTGCCCCCCGATTTGGCGAGCGCCGTCGCCGGCCTGATGCCCGGGTTGCGTCGGGATCTGGAAGCGCTCGTGCGGATCCCGTCCGTCTCGGTTCCCGGTCAGATCGACCCACCACTCCTCGAAGCGTTCGAAGCCACGAGCCGGCTGTTCGCCGACGCGGGCGTCACCGTCGGGCGGCTCGACCTGCCCGATACCGCGCCGGTCGTCGTTGGAGAGATCCCGGCGCCGCCGGGTGCGCCGACCGTGCTCTTGTACAGCCACTACGACGTCGTGCCGGCCGGCGACGAATCGCAGTGGACCTCCAAGCCCTTCGAGCCGACCGAGCGCGACGGCGCGATCTATGGCCGTGGCGCGGCCGACACCAAGTCCAACATCATGATGCACGTTGGTGCACTACGCGCCTGGAACGGACGGCCGCCGGTCGGCGTCCGGCTCTGCATCGAGGGCTACGAGGAGATCGGTAGCGGCGCGCTGCTGAGCTACCCCGCATCGGACCCCGAGCTGTTTCGCGCCGATGCGCTGATCATCGGCGACATGGGCAGCATCGCGCCAGGGACACCAACGCTGACGACCGCGTTGCGCGGCATGGCCAACGTGACGCTCGAGGTTCGCACGCTGCAGTCCGGCAAACACAGCGGGCAGTACGGCGGTGCCGCGCCCGACGCGCTCATTACGGTGTTGCATGCCATCGCCTCGCTGCACGACGAGCACGGCGACGTCGCCGTGGCGGGCCTCAAGCGCAACGAGTGGGAGGGCCGCGCCCAGCCCGAGGAGCAGTTCCGTGACCTCGGCACCGTCCTGGACGGTCTGCCGCTCTTCGGCACCGGCGGCCTGGGCTCGCGGATCTGGTCGGGACCGGCGATCACCGTCGTCGGCATCGACGTCCCGTCGGTCGACGGCGCCGTCAACGCCGTCTCGCCCTACGCGCGCGCCGTGCTCAACGTGCGCGTCCATCCCGAGCAGAACGCGGGCGAGGCACAGGCGGCGGTCATCGCGCACCTGCGCACGCAGCGGCCGTTCGGCATCGACCTCGACGTGCACCCCGGCCCGACCGGCAACGGCTTCGCGGCGGCGACCGGCGGCCCGGCCTACGCGGCCGCGCGCGCCGCTTGGGCGCAGGCGTGGGGCGCTGATGTCCTGCTCGCCGGCAGCGGCGGGTCGATCCCGATCGTCAGCGCCCTGGCCGGCGCGCTGCCGGAGACCGAGGCGCTGCTGGTCGGGACGACCGACGGCTACGCGAACATCCACGGACCCGACGAACGCGTCCTGCTCAGCGAATTCGAGCATGCCGTGGTCGCCGAAGCCAACTTCTTCGGCCGCTACGCCGAGGCGTTCGCGGCGACGACAAAGGGGAACGCATGAGCAGCGCAGTGGCATTCGTGGACGAGTCTCCGAAAGGCGGCGGCTTCACCGAGCGCATGCTGGCCGGGGTCGAGAAGGCGGGCAATCGCGTCCCGAACCCGGCGATCCTGTTCCTCGGGCTGATCCTCTTCGTGATCGTGTTGTCGCAGGTGCTCGACTGGGCCAACGTCGGCGTCACGCACCAGATCGCCGACCACGCCGCCGGCACGCCGTATCAGCTGCCCGACGATGCCACCGACCACGCCGTCTACGCGCTGAGGACCGAGCACGTCGAGGCCAAGGGGCTGCTGACGTCCGCCGGCATCGCCTTCATGTTCACGACGTTCGTCTCCAACTTCCTGGGCTTCGCCGCCGTCGGCGTGATCCTCGTGGCGATGATCGGCGTCGGTGTCGCCGAGTACTCGGGGCTCATCGGCGCGCTGATCCGCAAGTTGGTGGCGATCTCGTCGCCCGCCTCGTTGACCTACATCATCGTCTTCGTCGGCATCGTCTCAAGCGTCGCGTCAGACGCGGGCTACCTGGTGTTGATCCCCCTGGCCGCCGCGGCGTTCATCAGCGTCGGCCGACATCCGCTCGCGGGCATCGCCGCGGGATTCGGCGCCGTCAGCGCGGCGTTCTCGGTGAACATCCTGCTGACGCCAGCCGATGGCGTGGTCACCGACATCGCCAACGAGTCGGCGCAGCTCGTCGACCCGAGCGTGCACCTCGACCTCGTCGCCAACCTCTGGTTCGGGATCGTGTCGACGATCTTCTTGACGATCGTGATCTCGCTGATCACCACGCGGATCATCGAGCCGCGCCTGGGCACCTGGAATCGGGGACAGGCCGACGAGGAGGAGCTCGCCCGCGAGGAAGGGCCGCCGATCGACGCGGCCGCCGAGGCCAAGGGCTTGCGCTGGGCGCTCTACGCGGTGCTGGCCGTGTTGGCCATCGTGCTCTTGCTGACGCTGCCGTCCGGCGCACCCCTGCGCAACGCCGAGACCGGCGACATCATCGGCGACTCGCCGCTGATGAGCAGCCTGATCGTGATCATCTCGGCGACCTTCCTGGCGGCCGGCCTGGCCTTTGGCCGGGCGACCGGCACGATCAAGGGCAGCGAGGACGCGCTGGGCATGATCACCAAGGCGTGGGCGAGCCTGGCCAGCCTGTTGTTCCTGTTCTTGCTGATCGCCCAGTTCATCGCCTACTTCGACTTCAGCAACATCGCGCAGGTCGTGGCGATCACGCTCGGCGACATCCTGGAGGACCTCAACCTCGCCAACATCCTCCTGTTGCTCGGGATCATCCTGGTGACGATCGTGGTGGACATCATCATGCCCGCCAAGATCGCCAAGTGGGCGATCCTCGCGCCGATCTTCGTCCCGCTGATGCTGCGCCTCGGCGTCGAGCCGCAGACCGTGCTCGCCGCCTACCGCGTCGGCGACTCGCCGGTCAACGTCGTCACGCCACTGATGCCGTACTTCCCGTTGATGGTGGTCTTCGCCGCGCGCTATCAGAAGGACGCGGGCATCGGGACCGTCATCGCGTTGATGGTGCCCTACGCGATCATCGTCGCGGTCTTCTGGATCGCGTTCTTCGTGGTCTGGTACCTGGTCGGCATTCCGCTCGGGCCGGGCTGGCCGGTCTAGGCGCCCGGCGGGGGTCGGGCCGGTTACCTACGCGCCATGGACGACGCCACGATCACGTTCGTCGTCCTCGGCGTGGCGATCGTGTTGTTCGTGTGGAACAAGCTGCCGGTCGGCGTCGTCGCGCTCGGCGCGGCGCTGGCGCTCTACGCCGCGGGGGTGATCTCGGTCGACCAGGCGTTCGCCGGCTTCGGCGACCCCACGGTGATCTTCATCGCCTCGCTGTTCATCATCAGCGAGGCCCTTGACGCGACCGGCGTGACGACCTGGGCCGGCCAGCGACTGGTCGCTGCGGCCGGATCCAGCGACGCGCGGCTCGTCATCTACGTCTTGCTGCTCGCGGCCGGGCTGTCGGCGATCCTGACGCCCAACGGCGCGGTCGCCGCATTGCTGCCGATGACGGTGCTCGTTGCGATGCGCCTGGGACGTGCGCCGTCGAAGCTGCTGATGCCGATGGCGTTCTCGGCGCACGCGGGCGCGCTGCTCGTGCTCATGGGGTCGCCGGTCAACGTGCTCGTCTCCGATGAGGCGGGCAGCTTGGGTGTCGGCCGGTTCGGGTTCTTCGCATTCGCGCTCGTGGGGGTGCCGCTGACGATCGGCGCGGTGGTGATCGGGGTGCTCCTCGGGCCGCGCCTGTTACCCGCGCGCGAGCCGCACGCCCTGTCGGTCGACCTCTCCGACCACGCACGCACGCTCATGCGCCAGTACCTCGCCGACGGCGGCGCGCCGACCGTCCAGCACGAGGTGCCCGAGGCGCTCTTCACCCGGCGCTCGGGCGTTGCCGAGGTCCTCGTGCCGCCACGGTCGCCGCTGGTCGGTGAGCGCTTCTTTCCGGGGATGGTGACGCCGAGCGGCGACCTGTTGGTCCTCGCCATCCAGCGCCGGGGAGCCGACACGGGCCCGCAGCCCGTCACGCTCGCCGCGGGCGACGTGCTGCTGCTGGAAGGCTCGTGGGAGGCGCTCGACGAGCACCTCGCCGAAGACCAAGTGCTGGTGGTTGACTCGCCCGAGGCGATCCGCCGTCAGACCGTGGCGCTCAGCGCCGGCGCACGCCGAGCGATGGTGATCGTTGCCGCGATGGTCGTCGCGCTCGCCTCGGGCGCGATGCCCGCCGCGGTGGCGGGCGCGCTGGCCGCGATGGCGATCGTGGTCTTCGGCGTCCTGCGCACCGACGAGGCCTACCGAGCGGTGTCGTGGACGGCGGTCGTCCTGATCGCCGGACTGATCCCCGTCTCGACCGCGCTGCAGGACACCGGCGCGGCCGACAAGATCGCCTCCGTCCTGCTCGACGTCGTTGGCGACGCCGGCCCGCACGCCCTGCTGATCGGCCTCTTTGTCGTGGCCGCCGCGTTCAGCGTCGCCGTGAGCAACACCGCCACCGCGCTCATCCTCATCCCCGTCGCGGTCTCAGCCGCCCACACCCTCGACATCTCGGCACGCCCGGTCCTGATGAGCGTCGCCGTCGGGTGCAGCGCCGCCTTCCTCACCCCGATCTCGACGCCCGGGCAACCTGATGATCATGGGGCCGGCGGGGTATCGCTTCGGCGACTACTGGCGCTTCGGGCTTCCGCTGCTGGGGCTGTTCTTCGTCGTGGCGGTGCTATGGGTGCCGGTCGTCTGGCGATTCTAAAAGATATTTTGTATTAAGGCCTTAAAGGCTGCTAAAATTAGTTCTTGTGTCTCGGGCTCATCCCCGTACGCGATACACGATCGAAGCGGCCCAGCTCTTAGGCGCTCAGATCCAGGCTGCCCGCCGAGAGCGCCGCTGGTCTCAAAAGGAACTGGCAGGCCGAGCCGGAATCACAACGCCCACGCTGAGCAAGATCGAGAAGGGCGACCTCGGCGTCGCCATCGGGACGGTCTTCGAGGTTGCCGCGCTGGTCGGCGTGCCGCTCTTCCACGAAGACCGAACGCGGCTGACGCTCGAACTCGACCGTGCGACGACGCGCAGCGCGCTCTTGCCGCAGCGCGTGCGGGCGCCCACACGAGACGTCCACGATGACTTCTAGCGGGCCAGACGAGGTCTTCGTCTGGATCTGGCTGCCCGGAGCGGTAGAGCCGGTCGTCGCCGGCCGCCTCGAAGCCGTCGGCAACATCATTGAGTTCAACTACGGCCGCGGCTACCTCGAACGCGACGACGCGATCCCGATCTACCTTCCCGAGCTCCCACTGCGGAGCGGCACCATCGCGCCGCTGGATGGGTTGCGGATAGCCGGATGCATCGACGACGTCGGTCCGGACGCGTGGGGTCAGCGGGTGATCATGCAGCACATGCTCGGCGCCGCGGCCACCGACGTCGACCCAGCAGACCTGCACCCCTTGACCTACCTCATGGAATCGGGTTCGGATCGCATCGGCGCGCTGGACTTCCAGGAATCGGCCGACACCTATGTCAGCCGCGACGATGCCAGCGCACCGCTCGAAGAGTTGATGGAGGCTGCCGATCGAGTCGACCGGCACCTACCGCTGTCACCAGCACTGGATCGGGCCTTGCTCCACGGCAGCTCCGTCGGCGGCGCCCGGCCGAAGGCACTGCTCTCCGACGACGGGCGCAGGCTGATCGCGAAGTTCTCGTCAACGACCGACAGCTTCTCGGTGGTAAAGGGCGAGTATGTAGCAATGGAGCTCGCACGCCGGGCAGGGCTCGATGTCGCAGGTGTCACGCTCACCGAGTCGATGGGCAAGGACGTGCTGCTGGTCGAGCGCTTCGACCGCGAGCCCAGCACGGGATCACGCCACGCGGTGGTGTCTGCGCTGACGATGCTGTCCTTGGACGAGCTGTTGGCGCGGTACGCGAGCTACGCGGATCTCGCGGACATCATGCGCCAGCGCTTCGTCAACGGTCCCGCCACGCTGCGCGAGCTCTTCGCACGCATCACCTTCAACATCCTGGTCGGTAACACCGACGACCACGCCCGCAACCACTCGGCCTTCTGGGATGGCGCAAGCCTCTCCCTCACACCCGCCTACGACATCTGCCCGCAAGGGCGTGCCGGCGGTGAGGCGTCGCAGGCGATGATGATCGGGCCTGATGACTTCCGCATGAGCCAGCTGGCCGGGTGCGTGCGCGCCGCGTCGACGTACCTCCTCGACGAGAAGGACGCGCGCACGATCATCGACCGGCAGATCGCGGTGATCGAGTCCGAGTGGGCCGACGTCTGCGAGGCGGGCCGGCTGACGGAGGTCGACCGTGACTACTTCTGGCGGCGCCAGTTCCTCAACCCCTATGCCCTACAGGGATACGTGAGCGCGGGCGCTTGAGCTAGCGAGCCACGACCAGCCGCACCGCGCCGATGCGCTCGGGCTGGTTGCGCAGGTGGCCGTGGCGCTCGTCCCAGCGCCCGGAGGCCAGGTCGTCGGCGAGCTTGGCGACGCCGCGGGCGACGGTGTCGGGATCGGTGAGGACCCAGCCGGATTGCGCGGCGCGGACGTCGGCCTCGAGGAATGCCTCGGGCCGGGCGTAGTAGGCCTCGCCGAAGCCGTCGGTGCAGTCGATCGGGATCGGGATGTCCATCACCTCGACCTCGCCGCCGAGGACAGCGGCGACGTGGTCGATGGTGGGAAAGCGTGCGCGCTCGGTGGCGACGACCTCGGGCACGTACTCGTTCAGCCAGAAGTCCAGCAGCGCGTCGGCATCGAAGGTGAGGATCGCGACCGGGCCTCTGGCGACTCGGCGCAGCTCGCGCAGGCCGGCGTCGACGTCACTCCACTGGTGGATGGTGATCATCGCCATCGCGGCGTCGAAGCTGTTGTCGTCGAACGGCAGGCGCTCGGCCGTCGCGTCGAGCGCGGGAGCAAGATGGTGTGGTCGCTGCGCGCGCATGGCCGCTGATGGCTCGACGGCGACGACGTACCGATCGAGCGGCTCGTAGGAGCCGGCTCCGGCACCCACGTTGATGACCGTCCGGGCATCGCCGAGCGCAGCGTGGACGATCACCGCGATCCGCGGATCCGGCTGCCGGCGGTTGATGTAGCCGGCGCCGTGCGCCTCGTAGTCGAAGTCCCCCGCCGGTGCCTGCCGCGCTTCAGCCATGCCATGGATCCAAGCACAGCCCTCGTTCTGG
This sequence comes from uncultured Conexibacteraceae bacterium, assembly GCA_963836485.1. Taxonomy (GTDB): domain Bacteria; phylum Actinomycetota; class Thermoleophilia; order Solirubrobacterales; family Solirubrobacteraceae; genus Baekduia. The sequence continues at coordinate 142,113 of CAWIJS010000009.1, forward strand.
TAGGACGTCGCTGCCCATGTTCGACCCGACCGAGCTCCCCGCCGATCTTCCCGAGCCCGAGGACGACGGCGCCGCCCGCCATCTTCCGACGCTCGCGATGCCGCCCCTCGCGCTCCTCAGCACCACCGGCGTCACGGTGGCGCTGAACGAGCTCGGCGACGGCCGCACCGTGATCTACCTCTATCCGATGACCGGCCGCCCCGGCGAGGCGCTGCCCGACGGCTGGAACGCGATCCCGGGCGCCCGCGGCTGCACACCTGAGGCGTGCGCCTTCCGCGATCACCACGCCGATCTGCTCGCCGCGGGCGCCCGGGCGGTCTACGGACTCTCCAGCCAGAGCACCGACGAGCAGACCGAGGCCGCCACGCGCCTTCACCTGCCGTTCCCGTTGCTCTCCGACCAAGACCTTCAACTCGCCAGCCTGCTGGGACTGCCGACGTTCGCCGCGGGCGGTCAGACCCGATACCGGCGCCTGACGCTGATCGTCAAGGACAGCACGATCGAGCACGTCTTCTACCCCATCTTCCCGCCCGAGGCCCACGCCGGCGAGGTGCTGCGCTGGCTGACCGCTAGGCCAGCAGCCGCCTGACGGCAAGTTCCAGCACTTCGGCCCGGCTGCGCCCGCCGTGATCGGCGGCCATGAAGTGGCTGCCGATCCACAGCGAGCCGACGAGCAGCGCGCGGGCCTCGACCTCGTCGTCGGATGAGCAGAAGTCACCGAAGAGCACCCTGAGGTAGTCCATGCGCCGGTTGTCGACGCGGCGCAGGCGCTTGGCAACGGCGTCGTCGCGCCGGGCCCAGTCGCGGATGGCGAGGTCGATCCGCAACAGATCGCCAGCGGTGGCGGCCAACGAGAAGAGCTGCCACAGCCGTGCCCTGCCGTCCCCACCTGAGGACTCCACGCGCTCGATCACCTCGTCGAGACTCTGCTGCTCCCAGCTGTCCAGCACCGCATCGAGGAAGACGCCGCGGTTGTCGAAGTGCCAGTAGAAGCCACCCTTGCTGACGCCAAGCCCCTTGGCCAGCGGCTCAACCCGAACGGCATCCGGCCCGCCGGCGGCCAGCGCGCGCAGGCCTTCATCGATCCATTCACTGCGCAGGGTGCGGGTCGCGGGCATCGTTGTCAGTCCTCTTGCATGACGGTTCGGTTTGACACCACCACATCGTCAAGGCTAGCCTGTTCTATACGGCACCGTATAGAAGGAGACGGACAGATGAAACTCCCGAACACCGCGCACACCTCTCACCCTTGGCGCATCCACGAGATCGCCACGGACTTCCGTCTCGAAGACGTGTGGGCGCTGCCGACCCCCGGCGGGCCGGACGACTTCCCACTGCTGATCGGCGGCATCACCGCCGGCGACACCGCGGAGACCCCGTCGCGTGTCGCCCGCGCGCTGTGGGCGATCCGGTGGAAGGTCGGTGGCGTGCTGGGCTGGGATGACCCGGACACCGGCGTCGGCACACGCGTGCCAACGCTGCGCGACCGGCTCCCCGAGGACCTGCGCGACGGTCCGACGGGCCCGGAGTTCACGGTCCTCCCCTTCACCCCGCTGTACCTGACCGATGACGAGTTCGCCGCCGAGATCGCCAACAAGACGGTCCACGGGATCATGCACCTCAGCTGGGTCGCCGACGACACCGGCGACGGCTATCACGGTCAGATGGCCGTCTACGTCAAGCCCAACGGGCTGTTGGGCAACCTCTATATGGCCGCGATCAACCCGTTCCGCCACCTGGTCGTCTACCCGCCGATGATGCGCCTGCTCGAGCAGCGCTGGCGGGAGGAGGCCGAAGGCGCTCGGGCCTCCGCTGCCGCCTGACCGGCGGCCGGCTCAGCCGTCGGTCCACGTCGCGCCCGGCTCGAGGATCACGACCTCGGTACCGGGCGCGGCGGTCGCGGCAGCGGCCTCGAATTGGTGCGGCGGTTCGCGCAGGAGCGCGGGATGGCGGCGCGCCAGTCCCAGCGGGAAGTAGGTGCCCCAGTGGATGGGGATCGCCGTGCGAGGCGCGACGAGCGCGGCCGCCTGCGCGGCGCGACCGGGATCGAGATGTCCGGGGCCGAGCGTCGTCCCCCAGCCCCAGACCGGCAGCAGCGCGACGTCGACCTGACCGCGCAGTGCCGCCATGTCGTCATGGAGATCGGTGTCGCCGGCAAACCACACACGGTCGACGACGTAGCCGAGCGCCGGGATCTCGGGCGCGCGCGGGTGCCGGCGCGACGGATGCCACGCCGCGACCGCGCGCACCGCGGCGCCGCCGAGCGTGACGGTGTCGCCCACCCGCACCTCGTGAACGGCGGCGAACCCGAGGTCGGCCACGAGCGCCTTCGCTCCGGCGGGGACGACGATCGCGGTGCCCGCCGCGGCAAGAAGCCGCAGCGACGCGCGGTCGAGGTGATCATGATGAACATGGGAGATCAGGACCGCGTCGAGCTCGCCCGGGATTGCGACGGGCGCCGCATGGCGACGCAGGTGCAACAGCTGACCGCGTAGCGCCGGGTCGGTCAGCAGCCGCGCGCCGCCGGCCTCGATCAGGACGGTGGCGTGGCCCAGCCAGGAGAGTCGGCGCGCGGAGGTCACGCCGATAGCGTGACGGACCGGCGCCCGGCCTTGTCAAGCGGCGAGGGATGACGGCGGATTGGCGCAAGACGGCGGGGTCCAGGCCGCGGCGATGGTGCCTTGCCGCGACCCGGGATCCGTCGGCTGGTGCTCAGGTCGCGCGAGCGGCCTTGGTGTAGGTGTCGAAGAGGCGGTCGAGGGTTTGGGCGGCGAGGCGGTCGGTGGTGATCTCGGCGAGGAGGTCGGGGTCGATCGGCTTGTTGATGGGGAGGCCGTCGAGTCGGTCGTTGTTGCAGCGGGCCAGGTCGTAGCGACGGTGGCGCAGCTGCTCGATGAGGTCGTCGGTCAACGGGACCTCGAAGGACTCAGTGTTGGGGTCGTCCTGGTCGGGGTCCCAGCCGATGGCGGTGATGAGCTCTGTTGCTGCGCAGAAGCGCATCGCCAGGATGTATTGGGCTTCGGGACCGTAGAGGAGGAAGTCCTCAAAGAGCTCGTGGCCGAGGTCCATCATCTTCTTGGTCTCACGCCGAAGGACATCGGCGGTCTCGCGATCGACGACGAGCATGCGGGCGTGGGTACGCTGCGGGGTACTCATGGGAGCTGTTACTCCTTGGGTCATGCCCCCGGCCGTTGACGCGGCGCGGGGGTCATTTGATTTGGATGAAGGCGCAGCCTAGCTGACGGTGCGGACGGTATTGGTCAGCTGCGCAGAATTGGTGCAAAGTCGCAGTCGTGTTGCTGACCGACCACACCAACAACTCTGGGTGCTGACGTCGGGGTGCTCAGCGCGACCGGGGTCGTGGTGTGCGGCGTGGTCTGTCGTCACCGAGGGGAGTGAGCGGGGTCGGTGGCTCGCGGCGTTGGCTCGTCATCCGCTTTGGCCTCGGGCGAGAGATCCACTCGGCCCAAAGGATCCGGGTCGGATCGAGCACAACAGTTGTGCTCAAGGTGACCCCGATCAGCAAAGCCACGATCCAGGGCGTCTCGTGGTGACCTATTCACCACGAGACGCCCCGCATCTCCCGCGCCCCGACGCCCGCGGACAACAGACCAACGCCCCGAGCCACCGACACCGCTCACTCCCCTCGATGCCAAACAGACCACGCCGAGAGCCCGGACCAACGCCCGCACGGAACACCACCAACAACACGCGCCACAACAGCGCTCGCAACACCAACGCACGGCGGGTGGGACGGTGTCATCGCCCCACGACGACAGTCTCAGGCGGTCCGCTACCCACCCCAAACCCCCTACGCCGCCTCGACCTCCCGAAGCACCACCGGCCGCGGCTGATACCGATACAGCGTCCCCTCATCATCCACGAGGTAGCTCTCGGCCCCAATCCGATGGTGATGCAGAATCACCCGCTCGCAGCGCTCGGCGACCTGGGCGAGCGCGTCGATGCTCATCACGTCGACGACCGGCTGGCTCGGGTCGTGCATGATCGCCGCGATCGGGACGATGAGGTGGCCGTAGCGGGCGTGGATCTGCATCGAGAGATCCTGCGGCCGGCGACGCTCGCGGATGGTGGTGAGCAGGGCGACGGCGAGGGCGAGCAGGAAGCCGACCAGCGCGACCCAGCGCGCGGTCGCGACGCGGAGCGCGTGGCCACCCAGGCGCAGGTGGTTGGGGGTCGCGACGGTCGCCGCGACGCTGCCAGCGCGGCTCGGGGTGAACGTCGCGGCCGCAACGGCCGAGCCGCTGCCGACACGCAGCTGCAGCGGGTCGAGCTGGAAGCTCAGCGTCGGGTTGTAGCGGTCGTCGAACGTCTCGTCGGCCAGCGTCCCCTTGACGTGCAGTCGGGGCAGGATGTCCACCGAGAACGCCGCACCAGCAGGCGCACCGGTCAGCGTCTCGACGCGATGGATCAGCGCCTGGAGCTGATCAAGATCCAGCACAACCCATGCGCTGGTGTGAGGACCCCGAAACGGCGTCGACGGCTGCAGCGCGACGGTCCGGCTCCAGCCCGTCGGACTGCTCAGCCGCAAGCGAATCTGCTGTGTCCCGGTGATGCTCGCCGGCGCGGCGGAATCCAGCTGATAGGCCACCTTGACCCGGACCTGACGCACGAGCCGCAGGAAGATCGGGTCACCGGTCTTGACGGTGCCGGTCGGATAGACGGCGCCGGCGGGCGCGTCAGCGCGATAGGAGAAGCGCACCTTGTTGGTGTAGGCGATCTTCGCCGGCGTGGGATCGGTCGCCGAACGCGTCCAGGCGAGCAGTCCGAGGAGCACGCAGACCGCGGCCACGACGCCGCAGGCGGCGACAAGCAATTGCGCGTTGGGACTGACAACCCGCATCGACCGCCCGGTCATCGACGGCGCTCCTCGAGGGCGGGCGTCGGCCTTGCCGCGGTGACGATCGCGGCGGCGTCGCCGTCGCGCGGGCCAGAGCAGGAGCAGCGCGACCCCGCCGCATAGCAGGGCGGCGATGGTGGGAATGCGCAGCCACGAGAGGATCGCTCCGCCCCGCGGCACGCGCAGCCACAGCGCGCCGATGAGCTCGTCGCCGCCGGGACGGATTGGATCGACGAAGGTGTTGTGGTCGCCCTTGAAGGTGTAGCGGTCGCCGTGGCGGGCGATGATGCGGTGCAGCACGACACGGCGCAGCACGGTGCTGCGGTAGGCGACGATCTGTCCGACGCGGTAGTCGTCAGCGGGCCGCACCAGCGCGAGATCGCCGGTGTGAAACCGCGGTTGCATGCTGATGCCGTGGGTCGTGACATAGGTCGTCGTTCCACCGAGCTGTGCGGGGCCCGCGATCAGCCACGCGACGGCGAGGAGCAGGAAGGTCGCGCCCGTGATCAGGCGTGTGCGGAGCTGTCGCACGTTCCCGCTCGGTCTCCCTGTCGCCCAGCTCCGCGCGGTGTGTGGGGATGGCCCGTTGACAGCGACGGACCATCCCCACCCGCGTGCGAAGCTCGCCTAGCTGACCGCCACGTTGAACGTGGTGGCGCCGGCGGTCGGCTCCGGGGTGCTCATGGTGCAGTCAACGGTCGTGCTACCGGAGGCGAAGACGCCCGGGTCGCAGGTGTCCAGGGCGTTGGCGTTGAAGCCGGCCTCGACGGTCTTGCTGTGGATGTCGCCGGTGAAGACCAGCGTCGCCGAGATGATGTGGCTCCCGTCAGGCGACCGCGTGTAGGTCAGCGACGACGCGGTCGCACCGGTGATGTTCGATGTCCCGAAGCCCATCACGGTGTCCGGGATCGTGTTGCTTGCGGTGAACGCCGCGCCTCCGGCGGCGATAGCACCGACAACTGCAAGTCCAGCGATGATGCTCAACGGCTTGCGCTTCATGGGTTTCCCTTCCATAGGTCGCCCGGGACAGCCCGTGGCGTTCAGCACCCGAGTCTTCGGCCGCTGAAGCCATTCTTTGATCGGTTTGCAGGAGAAATCGGCAGATGTCGCCCAAGATCACACCGGCTGGTGACGTCCTCCATAGGCAGCCAGCCCGTAGATGATGAGGATGTCGATGGCGAAGATCGCCAGCGACCAGAAGGGGTAGGCGGGGATCGACAGCAGCGCGCCGATGGAACTGAGCGCGGCGGCGCCGATGCCGAACCAGCGGCCGAACTGGTTGCCGGCCCAGATCGAGAAGCTCGCGACGACCTGCAGCACGCCGATGATGAGCGTCACCCAACCCCACGTCTTGAGGTCGCTGAGGATGTACTTCTGGTCGGCGATGAAGAAGCTGGAGTTGCCGATCGCGGCGATGCCGTAGATGACGTTGAGCACGCCCGCGATGAGCAACATGATGCCGGCGAACATCAGCCAGCCGGCGCCGATTGGCTCGTCGTAGGTGGCGGGCCGTCGCGGTTCGCGTTCTTCGACACCGGAGTCAAGCATGGACATGGGGACCTCCCGTCGTGGCGTGGTGACCTCTGGAGATTCGCGAGCGCCTGGGTGACCGATCCTCACCCGGCAGGGATGAGCTTGACCCGCCGGGATCACCCTTTGTGAGTGAGGACGGATCGCTCGGTGGCGCCCCATGCTGCAGACAGGAACTCTCCCAGCCAAAGGAGCACGACATGGCCGATGAACCGGTCTTCCTCTACGTCGCGGCCTATGACAGCGAGGCGGACGCCCGTCAGGACTACGAGGTGCTCCAGGAGCTGCACGCCGGCGGCGTCGTGGGCACCTACGACGCGGCGCTCGTCACCAAGGACGCCGACGGCAAGGTCCACGTCCACAAGCACGAGAAGCCGACCCAGCACGGAGCCTGGACCGGGATCGGCGTCGGCGCCCTGGTCGGCATCCTCTTCCCACCGTCGATCATTGGCACCGCGATCGTCGGCGGCGCGGCGGGTGGCGTCATCGGCCACCTCTGGCACGGCATGTCACGCGGCGACGTCAAGGAGCTCGGCGAGACCCTTGACGCAGGCGAAGCAGCCCTCGTCATCGTCGGCCGCTCCCAACTCGAAGAGACGCTCGACCGCGAACTGCGCCGCGCGAACAAGCGCATCCAGAAGCAGCTCGACACCGACGCCAAGGCCTTTGAGAAGGAGCTGGATCAGGCGAGCGCATAAGAACCCGGGCCGCCGGCCGGGGCGACGCTCGCGGATCACCCGCGATGGGTGAGCCGCGGTTGCCCCGGAACTCGGCAAGCTGTCGCCATGCGCCAGATCCTCGGCCTGCGGGCGGCGGTGTCGGTCGTGACCGCCGCCGGCGCGCTGCTGGTCCTCAGCCCGATCGTGCCGGGGTTCGATGTGGGTGGGGTTGGTCCGGCGCTGGCCGCGGCCGCGATCTCGGGTCTGCTCAACGGGCTGCTGTGGCCGATCCTCGCGCGAATCGCCCTGCCGCTGACGGTGCTGACGATCGGCGGCGCGGCGCTGGTGCTCAACGGCGCGATGCTGCTGCTGGTCGCAGCGATCGTGCCGGCGATGACGATCGACAACCTCGGCACCGCGATCGTCGTGACGCTGGCGATCACGGCGCTCTCCACGCTGGTCGCCGCAGCGCTCTCGATCGACGACGACGCGCGTTTTGCCTCCCATCTCGCGCGCCGTCGCTCGCAGCCGACCCACCCGATCAAGAGCACGGTGCCCGGGGTCCTGTTCCTGGAGATCGACGGTCTGGCCTACGAGGTGCTGCAGCGCGCGCTGCGCGATGGCCACGTGCCGACGCTGGCGCAGTGGATCGCCGACGGCGACCACGTGCTGACCCGCTGGGAGACCGACTGGTCCTCGCAGACCGGCGCCTGCCAGGCCGGGATCCTGCACGGCGACAACGAGGACATGCCGGCCTTCCGCTGGTGGGAGAAGGAGCGCGGCGGGCCGATCGTCACCAACCATCCCCGCGACGCGGCCGAGTTGGAGCGACGGATCTCCGACGGCCGCGGGCTGCTGCACGACGACGGCGCCAGCCGCGCGAACATCCTCTCCGGTGACGCCCCGCACTCGCTGCTGACGATGAGCACCGTGCTCGACGTGCGCCGCGGCAAGCTCGGCGCCGACTACTACACCTACTTCGCCAGCCCGTTCAACGTCGCCCGGACGCTACTGCTGACGATCGGCGACATGGTGACCGAGATCTGGGCGGCGCTCGGCCAGCGGCGCCGCGACGAGCGCCCGCGCGTCCACCGCCATCTGAGTTACGCGCCGCTGCGGGCCTTCGCGACCGCGATCCAGCTCGACCTCCAGGTCGAGGCGGTCATCGGCGACATCCAGGCCGGGCGACCGACCGTCTACACCACCTTCCTCGCTTACGATGAGGTCGCTCACCACTCCGGGATCGAGCGTCCCGACGCGCTCTCGGTGCTGCGCCGCGTCGACCGCCGCATCGCGCGGATCGCGCGTGTGGCCGCGGAAGGCCCGCGCCCCTACGAGCTCGTCGTCCTCTCCGACCACGGCCAGACCCAGGGCGCGACGTTCGCCGACCGTTACGGCACGACGCTCGAGGCGCTCGTGCGCGAAGCCTGCGATGCGGAGCCCAAGCGCCTCGGCAAGGCGAGCGAGGGCGACAGCGACGAGGCCGGCGGGCAGATCAAGGCGGCGCTGACCGAAGCGGCGACCGGCAACAGCGCGCCGGCCCGCGCGGTGCGCACGCTCTCCGGGCACCGCGCCGAGGTCGAGGAGACGACAACATCCGACGACAAGGAACTCCCCGAGATCGTCGTCATGGCCTCGGGCTGCCTCGGCCTCGTCTCCTTCCCGCGCCTGCCCGGTCGCGTCAGCCGCGCGACCATCGACACGCACTACCCGGGGCTGCTCTCCGCGCTGCTCACCCACCCGGGCATCGGCTTCGTCCTCGTGCGCGACGACGCGCGCGGCGACCTCGTGCTCGGCGCCGGCGGCGAGCACCAGCTCAACGACGGTGCCGTCACCGGCGCCGACCCGCTGGCGCCGTTCGGCCCGCGCGCCGCCGCCCACGTCGCCCGCACGGCCGCCTTCCCGCACTGCCCCGACATCGTCCTCAACAGCACCTACTGGCCGCAGACCGAGGAGGTCGCGGCCTTCGAGGAGCTCGTCGGCTCCCACGGCGGCCTCGGCGGCCCGCAGTCGTTCCCCTTCATCTTGGCCCCGGCCGCGCTGCCGGCGCCCGCCCAAGAGATCGTCGGCGCCGCGCACGTGCACGAGGTGCTGTGCGGCTGGCTGGCGGCGCTCGGCCACACCGCCTTCGATCGGACCACCCCGCGCGGGTGAGCGACCGTCACCCCGACAGCGCGCAGGATGGCAGTGCTTTGCGGCCCGGACCCAAGCCTGTCGCGATCGTCATCCCCCTGCGCACGCTGGCGATGGTCGCCGTGTTCGCAGGCTTCGTGGCGCTCGCGGTCCTCTCGGCGGGCACGCTGTTGTCGATCTTCGTCGCGGGCGTGCTGGCGCTGGGCCTCGACCCGCCCGTGACCGCGTTGGTGGCCCGGGGTTGGGCGCGGGGCCGCGCGGCGCTGGCGACCTTCGCCGGCCTCTTCGTCGCGGTCTTCGCCATCGTCCTGGTCACCGCCGGGCCGCTGTGGGACCAGATCACCGAGTTCGTCCAGCAGCTGCCCGCCTACTGGGACCAGCTCACCCACACCGACGGCTTCGAGCAGCTGGTCAACAGCTCCGGCATCGACGACACGGTCAGCAAGGCGCTCAAGAACCTCGCCGCCGGGCTGCCGGAGGCGGCGACGACGATCCTCGGCATCGCCGGCGCCGCGTTCGGCTCGGTGCTCTCGCTGGTCACGCTGACGTTCCTCGCGTTGTTCCTGTTGATGGAGCGCCCGACGATCACCGACTGGCTGTTCGGCTTCGCGCCGCCGGCCGTCGAGCGGCGCTGGCATCCGGTGCTGGAGGAGTGCATCCGCGCGGTCTCCAACTCGCTGCTCGGCAACGTCGCGATCTCGTGCGTGGCCGCATTGGTCGCCGGCCTGTCGGCCTGGGCGCTGGGCCTGCCGTTCCCCATCGTCCTGGCGGTCATCACAGGGTTCTTGGACCTCATCCCGCAGGTCGGCGCGACGGTCGCGGCGGTCATCCTCGTCGCGGTCGCGCTGACCGTCTCGACGCCCGCCGCGATCGTGATGCTGGTGATCCAGCTCGTCTACCAGCAGATCGAGAACTACATCGTCTACCCGATCGTCTACCGCCGGGCGGTCGAGCTGTCGGCGTTCACAACGATCGTCGCCGTGCTGATCGCCAGCTCGCTGCTCGGCATCGTCGGCGCGATCCTTGCCGTGCCGTTTGCCGCGACGATCAAGATCATCATCCGCGAGGCGGGCGCGCCACGGCGAGAGCGCATGGCGCAGCTGCGCGAGGCCGACGACGAGACGGCCCCGCTGGCAGACGACGGTGGAGCGCTTACGGTTCCGTAGCGGTGTCGGTCGTCACCGTCGGCACGGTGACCGTCACCGTGGTCGTCTTGACGACCGTCTCGGGCGGCGGCTGGGTGACCGTGACGGCGCTGGTGGCTGACGGCGCGGCCTCCACGGTGACGGTCCGCGTGTCCGGTTGCACGGTGCGGACCTCGGTCGTGCCGTTGTTGTCGTCCTTGATCAGGTAGGCCGCGCCCGCGCCGACGATCAGCGCGATGAGCCCCACGGCCACCAGCTGCCAGCCGTGGCCGCCGCCGTCGCGATCATCGCGACGGCGGTCATCGTAGGGCTCATCGTGGGGGTCGTAGCGTGGGTCGCGCGGCGGCGGGACGTCGGTCATGGAAGCGAGGGATGCACATCAAGACGCCGACGCGCCCGCCTTTGCGAGGGCCTCGCCCAGCGCCGTCTCGGACTCCTCGTCCAACGACGAGTGGATGATCGTGCCCGGGATCTTCACGTCGGCCAGCAACTTGGACATGTTGGCGTTGCGCACGAGCGCGACCAGCGCGACGTTGCCCGGTTGCAGGTTCTCGCCGAGCTCCTTCATGAAGTTGTCGTCGACGCCCACGTCGCTCATCGCGCCCGCGGCGGCACCTGTCGCCGCCCCGATCGCCATACCGAAGAACGGCACGAGGAAGAGCAGGCCGATGAGCCCGCCCCAGGCCGCGCCCCCGAGCGCGCCGGTGGCGGCCATCGACGGCTGGTGGAGCTTGATCTTGCCGCCGTCGCGACGCTCGACCAGAACGAGGTCGTCGAGCTCGACCAGGTGGCCCTTGCGCGCCTCGTTGAGGTTGGCGGCAACCTGCTCGGCGGTGGACAGGTCGGGATAGGCAATGGCAATCAGGTTGCTCACGGCAGGCTCCGGGTTCGTCGTTGGTATCGAGTCTCGATGCTCGGTCCGCGGCGGGTGAGGTGCCGTCACCCAGCTGGGGTGATGCGCTCCTGCTCGGCCGTGCGGCGCAGCGCCCAGACGCCGACGGCGGCCAGGACGAGGTAGATCAGCACGGCCCAGCCGCCGCCGACGGTGGGCAGCAGGCCGCCGAGCAGCAGCAGCGCCAGCAGCGCGACGACGGCGGCGAAGGCGAGCTCCGGGTGGTCGACGAGCACGGGTGACGTGAAGCGCCGCACCGAGCGCGCCCAACCCGTTCCGCCGGCCAGCCAGGCGCCTGCGGCCAGGACCAGGCCGAGCACGATCCCGCTGACCGCGATGTCGGCCAGCAGCGAGGTCGCGATCCGCCACGTCGCCTCGGCCGCCGGCTGCCCGGCGCCGTGGGCCGAGACCTGGTCGACGACGTAGGTGCCCGCGACGCGTCGCACGACCAGGATCAGCAGGCCGGCAATGATGAGCGCCGCGCCGGCGCCGCCGAGAGCCCGTGGGCGGTTGCGCGCGGTCGCGACGCCGGCCACGAGCAAGATCACCAACAACGCCAGGCTGCCCCAGCGCAGGCTGCGCAGGAGCTTGACCGCCTTCTGCACGGAGTCCAGCGTGTCGCCCTTCAGGATCCGCACGCGGCCGTGGTCACCGGTCAGCCCCGGGGCGACGCCGATGCGCTCGGCCAGCACGCCGAGCTCGGGGCGCATGTCGAGAATGACCCCGCGCGAGGCGAGCACGCCGTTGTCACCGTTGATGACCGCCAGCAGCTGCTCGTGCGCGTGGCGGTTGGTCGTGTCCCAGACGGTTTGGAACGCGCCAGAGGCGATCACGCGCTTGGCGGTGCGGTCGGCCAGCTCGCCGACGCCGGCGGTCAGCGGCCCGGCCAGCGGCGCCAGCCGCGGCGGCAGCCCCTCGCGCAGCTTCGCGGTGACCTGGGGCGTGTCGACCAGCTGGTCGGAGAGGTAGGCGGCCGTCGCATCCTGGATCGCTGGGTCGCGCAGCAGCACGCCGCTGGTGGTCACCCACTCGTCGGTGTTCAGCAGTTGGCGGTCGGCCCAGGCGCCCAGCGCCGCGACGACGGCGACCAGGCAGGCGAGGCTCAACAACACGCGCGAGAGCACGGCGAGAGCCTCACCGGCGCCGGGGTGAGCGCGGTTCACCCGCGCTGGGTGACGCCGCCTCCTCCGCCGCACTTGCACCATCATCCGATGACGGCATATGAGATCAGCGTCAAGGGCCATGTCAGCGACGCCCTCCTCGCCGATCTCGAAGGGCTCGAAGCCCACGAGCGCCCGGCGATGACCGTGCTGCGCAGCGACATCGACGGCGCCGATGCCTTGCGCGCGCTGCTCGACCGCCTGTCAGATCGCGGCCTCGAGCTCATCGATGTGCGACAGGTCGAGCCGGGTGGATGACCTCTACGAGATCCGCGTCCGCGGCGCGCTGAGCGACGCGGTCGCCAAAGAGCTCGCCGACACGCTGCGGGCTTTCGCGCCGACCGAGACCGTGCTCCGCGGCCGGGTCCTCGACCAGGCCGAGCTGCGCGGCGTACTGGCCCGCCTCCAGGAGCTGGGCTGCGAACTGCTGGAGGCGCGGCGGCTCAGCCCGCGCCCGGGCCGGGGAAATCCAGACCCAGACCCGCCCGCCCAACCGACGGGCGACGCTCCACGCTGAGGCCGCTGACCGCGATCAGCCCGAGGTCTCGCGCGCGCTCGACGGCCTCGCGCCGATTGCCGACGCCGAGCTTGCGGTAGACGCCCTTGAGGTGGCTCTTGACCGTGTTGACGCTGACGAAGAGCTCGCCGGCGATCTCAGTCGAGGAGAGCAGCGTCGGCAGATAGCGCAGCACCGCCAGCTCACGGTCGCTGAGCGCGTCGTCGAGCGGGGCGACGTCGGCCGGTGACGGCGCGCTTCCCGACCGCGCCAGTTCAAGCACTTCGCCGATCAATGAGCGATGCGATGTGCCGAAGCGCAGCAGGCGGCGCAGGACGGGGTCGAGCTCGCCCAGCGCCGCGGCCAGCGGAAGGCGTACGCCTTCCGGCTCGGCAAGATCGAGCGCCTGCTCGGCGTAGCGCTGCGCGAGGCCGCGGTCGCCCTCGGCCTCGGCCGCCGCGGCGGTCAGCGCAGCGGCGGCGACGGCCGCGGGCAGCGGGAGCCGCTCGCGGGCCGTCGCGCACTCGCCTTCCCCGAGCGCCTGCTCGCTGCGGCGCAGCGCGAGCAGGGCGGCGACGCGGGCAACAGCGATGGTGCCGCCGCTGCGCCGGTCGGGGAGCGTGGGGAGATCGGTCAGGGCCTCGTCGGGACGGCCGAGCTTGGTCAGGAGCTCGGCGGCGGCCGCGTGCGCCTCGTCGCCCAACCGCCGTGGCGGCGTCCAGCCGGCCAGCGCGTCCTGCAGCTGCTCGCAGGCGACCTCGGCCTCGGCGCGGCCGCCGGCCTGCGCAAGACGGGCGTCGACGAACGCGATCTCCAATCGCCGCAGCCGGCCGGGCTCAACCGCGCCGCCCGGCAGGACCGCCCGAGCGGCGCGAACCTGTTCGGCGGCGTGGCGGAGGTCGCCCCCCTCGGCCGCGACCAACGCCCCGGCCAGGAGCCCCGACGTCGGGGACACGAGCAGCCCGGCGTGGGCCATCGCAGCGTCGGCAGCCAGGCGCGCTGCGCGCAACTCTCCGTCGAGGGCATACAGCCACGCGCGCTGGGCCTGGGCCTCCAGCGCCAACTCGGGCCGCGTGCTGCCCATGGCCAACTGCTCGGCGAGCCGCAGCCGATGATCGGCACCGTCGGCACCGTCAGCCGCCTCGAGCCGACCGACCTCCAGGTGCGCGCGGGCCAGCGCCTCGCGCGAGCGCGGCGAGTCCTGGTGGCCGAACGTGGCGATCACCGGCAGCTCGTGCAAGCCGCCGTCGACGTCGCCGTCGCGGCCTGCGCGCAGGAGGCGCACGAGGGCCAGACCGCGGGTGAAGATGGCGCGGCGATTGCCGGAGAGGCGATGGCGCAGGCGGCCGGCGGCGAGCAGGTGCGCATCGGCGCGGGCCGGCTCGCCGCGGTCCAGGCAGCGCACCGCCGCGACGAGCGCCGCCTCGGGCCGCGCGTCGATCGCATCGGGCGGGAAGGCCGCGAGCACGCGGTCCACCGTCGCGCCGTCGTCTGCCTCGCGCAGCTCCAGCCAGCGGTCGGCCAGGATCGCGGTCGCGCCGTCCCAGTCCTCGGCGCTGACGGCGTGGCCCAGCGCGTCAAGCGGGCGGTTCTGCTCGACGAACCAATGCGCGGCGCGGCGATGCTGGCGTGCAACGGCCGCCGGCCCGCGTCGGGCAAGCTGGGAGCGCAGCAGATCGGCGAAGAGCGCGTGGTAGCGAAACCACTCGCCGCGACGGTCCAGCGGCACCAGGAAGGCGTTGGCGTGCAACAGCCCGTCGAGGATCGTCACCGCGTCGTTGCGACCGGTCAGCGCGTTGGCCAGCGGCGCGCTGATCTGGTCGACCACCGCGGTGGCCAGCAGCAGCTCACGCGCTTCCTCGCTCTGGCGCTCCAGGACCTCTTCGATGAGATAGGCGACGACGGCACGGTCATCGCCGGCGAAGTCCTCCACGAAGGCGTCGGGATCGGTATGGCCCGCCAGCGAGAGCGCTGCCAGGCGCAGGCCGGCGGCCCAGCCCTCGGTGCGCGCCCACAGCCGCTGGAGCATCGGCGGCGAGAGCGTGATCGCGTCTTTGGCCAGCACGGCGCGGGCCTCGTCGGGCGTGAAGGCCAGATCGGGGCCGCGGATCTCGGTCAGCGCTCCCGCGAGGCGCAGCCGCTGCAGCGCGAGCCCGGGATCGATCCTGCTGCTGAGCACGAGCCGCGGGCCGGACGGGGCGCGGACCAGAGCGCTCAGCGTCGCCCGTGTCGCCGGGCTGTCAGCGAGGTGGACGTCATCGAGGATCAGCGTCTGATCGGGCCCTGTGAGCTCCAGGAGCCACTCGACGAGCGCCTCGGGCGTCGCCGGTGCCGGCCGTGCCGCGCGTTGGCGAGGCGTCTCCATCACTTGGGACAGCTTGTTCCAAAGCGCGGGGACGGTGCGGTCGGCGTGGTCGAGGGAGACCAGGTGCGTCGTCTGCAGCTCTCGCGCGGCAACCCAGGTCGACAACAGCACGGTCTTACCGCTGCCGGGCGGCCCGGTGACCAGCGTCAGCCGCGTGTCGCTTCCAGCGTCCAGCGCGGCGAGCAGACGCGGGCGCACGATGGCGCCACGACGAGTGGCCGGATCGCGATCAGCGCGGCGCCGGGTCGACGAGCGCCCGCCGCGCGATCCGGCTTTATCGCCACGAGGGCTTGGCTTGAGACGCTGCCCCATGTTGAAGGCATTCAGTCATGCGACAGACAGCAGCGCATCATCGGAGACCGATGATTCTCGGTCCGGAAACTAGGTGTCAGATATCTCTCTGTCGCGGCTTGGGGTCCCATCCCGTGCAAGGAGGCCTAATACGCGTGCGCGCTCGACCGCATCGCGACGACCGCTGGCGCCGAATTTGTCGTAAACGTGGCGCAAATGTGTGCGCACGGTCGCCTCGGAGACGGTGAGCGCCGCGCCGATCTCGGCGGCGGTCATCGTCGACGGCAGGTAGCCGAGCACGACCCGCTCACGCTCGGTCAGCGGTTCTCGCAGTTGTGCGTCGGAGGTCGCTGCGTGCTCTACCGGCCCTCCGCGTTCAAGGAGCTCCCGCACGAAGGCGCCGTGCTTGGTCGCGCCGGCGCCGTGGCGTTCCAAGAGCGGCCGCAGCCGAGCGCGCTCCTCGGCGAACGGGCGTCGCAACAACTCCGGTGCTGCGAGATCCAGGGCGCGCTCCAGCGCGGCGTGCGCCGCTTCGTCGTCCTGAGCGGCGGTCGCGGCCAGCGCGAAGGTCACGAGATGCCAGCTGACGCGGCCGGCCAGCGGGGAGTCGGTGCCGGCGTGGGCAGTCGACGGGGCGAGCAGGGCCATCGCGTCGCTCGGCCGCTGCTGGGCCAGCAGGCCGCGCGCGTGGGCCAGGTCGGTCTCCAGCGTCCGTGGCAGCGCAGCAGCGAGACGGGCTGCCTCGTCGCTGCGTCCGATGTGGTCGAGCAGACGTACGTGCACGAAGTCCAACAGCGGCCACCGAGCCCGAGCGACCGGGTGGCGGGTTGCGGCGCGTGCCTCGGCCAACGCGAAGCGCGCGCGGTCGTAGTCGCCGAGGCCCTCGGCGATGATCGCGTCGTAGAGCAGGACGAGCCCCCAGAGCGAGTCGTCGCGGGTCTGCGCCGCGGCCTGCCGCGTCTGCACGATCCACTCGCCCGCCGCGGCGAGCTCGTCGCGCAGGTAGGCGCAAAGCGCCAGCGCCAGCAGGGCCCGGACACGACCGTCGGGCAGCCCGACCGCCGGCTCGACGAGCGCGGCCTCGGCGTGGCGGGTGGACTCGCGCAGGCGGCTGAACCCCACGCAGCAGAGCGCCAGCGCGCCTTGGGCCCGAGCGAGCACCGCGGGCCGGTCCGCGTGGCCGGCAAGCCCCGCGCCGATCGTTAGGTGGCGCTCGCCCTCGACGAACTTGCCGAGGTCGTGCGCGAGGATGCCGCGCTCGATCGCGGCCATCGCGCGCAGGCCGAGATCGACCTCGGGCAGCCGATCCAGCGCCTGCGCCCGCTCGTCGACGGCGGCGCGATCACCGTCAAGCCGCGCGACCATGAGCTGCGCGAGCCGGTAGGCGGGGTCGCGCCGGCCGGGCTCCTCAGCGACCACCAGCGGCGCGAGCAGTGGCGCCGCGAGGCGCGCATCGCCGGCGGCGAGAAGGCCGAGCGCGGCAGCCAGACGCGCCGGTGCCGTCCCCCAACGAGCGAGCTCCAGGGCTCCCGCCGACGGGCGGGTGAGACGTCCGTCGAGCAGCAGCTCCCAGGCGTGGGAGGCGAGTGCCGGATCGGCCACCGCAGCGTCGACGGTGGCGCTTGGGTCGTCGAGTGCACCCACGGCCCCGCGGGCGCGCAGGAGGCGTGCCGCCGCCGGGTCCTCGAGGGCCAGCCGACGGCGGGCCACTGCCGCGACGAGACGGTGCACGCGCCAGGTGTCGACCCCGCCCGCCTCCGCCGGCCGCAGGAACAGGCGCCAGCGACCGAGCGCGGCGAGCGTCTGCTTCCCGTCGGCGCCATCGCCCACGAGCTCTGCGACATCGCCGGCGTTGAAGGCCTCGGCGAACGAGAGGCGCAGGATCGCCTCGCGCAGCTCGGGCGGCACGCCGCGCAGGGCGTCAGCAAAGAGGTAGTCGGCCAGGGGCGCCGACGCGGGGGCCAGCGCGTGCTCACCGGCAAAGGCGCCGAGCCGCACCGCGGCGCACCACCCTTCGGTGATGGTCGTCAAATATTCAGCATCACCGGTAAGACCCCAGCGCTCCAGGCCCTCGGCGACCTCGGCCTCCGACCACGCGAGATCCTGTCCGTCGAGCTCCAGCACCGGTCCGGTTGCGCCGAGCTCATGGAGGCAGAGGCCGGGGTCGTGGCGCGCGACGACGATGGCGCCGGCGCCGGTCGTGCGCGCCGCGAGCGTCCGGCCAAGCCCCACGAGACCGTCGGCGTCACAGCGGTCAGCATCGTGGAGCGCGACCTCCTCGCCGGCGAGCCGCTCC
This sequence comes from uncultured Conexibacteraceae bacterium, assembly GCA_963836485.1. Classification (GTDB taxonomy): domain Bacteria; phylum Actinomycetota; class Thermoleophilia; order Solirubrobacterales; family Solirubrobacteraceae; genus Baekduia. Next base: position 159,938 of record CAWIJS010000009.1, read on the forward strand.
AGCGCCTGCCGGGCCACCACACGCTTGCCGGTCCCCGCCTCGGCCGCGACGATGACGACTCCGCCCGCGCCGGCCACCACGGCGATGCGTTCGGCAACCGCCGTGCGCGGCACGATCCGTCCCTCGTCGACTCGGCCCACGCGCAAACCGTACGTGAGACCGGACACCGGTTCATTGCCCTCTGCGGGGATTTGCTTCTCACCCCGACTGGGTGACGCTTGTTCACCCCACCGGCGGAGAACGTCGGCGCGCCACCATCACGAACGCTCGAAGGGATCCACATCATGTCGACCGCTCCGCTCTCCTCCCGTAACGACGACCTCCCCGCCGGCGCGGGCTCCAACGGCTGGATCACCTTCGCCGCGATCATCCTGTTCCTCAACGGCATGTTCGGCGCGCTCTACGGGCTGGGCGCGATCCTCAACGACAAGGTCGTGACGGTCGGCGGCACCACGGGCGTGACCGTCTGGGACTTCACCGGCTGGGGCTGGATCCAGCTGATCCTCGGCGTGGTGATGGCGCTGGTGGCCGTCGGCCTCTTCACCGGCAACCGCGCCGCCCGCTGGCTGGCCGTCTTCCTGGCGATGCTCAGCGCGCTGGCCCAGTTCGGGATCATCTCGGCCTTCCCGCTGTGGGCAATCCTCGTGATCGTGCTCGACGTGGTGATCATCTACCAGCTCGTGGCGCGGTGGGAGCCGGAGGTGGTGTGAGGGCGGCGCGGGCGCCATGGACGCCCGAGGTGCCTCTTACTTCCGCTCCCCCGCCACCGCGGCCGCAAGCCCAATCTCCAGGAAGCCCTGCAGGATCAGGCTGACGCTAACGACGAGGACCAGCGTGCCGAGGCCGATCCCCGGCCACGCCAGCAGGATCGCGCCGGCCCCGATCCCGACCACGCCCCACAAGAGATGCCATAGCCGGCCGCCCGAAACCACGATGCCGCGGATCAGCTGCATCACCCCGAGCACGCACCACCAGAACCCGAGCACCCAGACGATCGTCAGCACCGACTCCCCTGGCCGGACCATCAGGACCAGGCCAGCCAGGAGGCCGAGTAGGCCGACGAGGACCCCCAGGATCCGCGCGCCCGTCGCCACGCCTTCTCCAGCGACGGCGATCAGCAGCGCGACCGCGCCCCAGAGCGCGAGGTAGACGCCGAACAGGACGCCGACGACCAGCAGCGTCGGCTTGGGCCAGATCAGTGCCGCGGCGCCGACGGCGACCGACAGTCCGCCGGCGACGAACATCACCCACGTCGGGATCTCGGGCGCGTCTGCGGCGCGCCCATCCCCAAGCGACGCGTCTAGTGAACCGGCAGCCATCGTGCTCCTCCTCGTGTTCCGGGACGCCGAGCGTCGTGCGTGCACGGGTGAGCGCTCCTCCCTCGTGCCGGGTGAACGCGCTTCGCGGAATGCCCGCCCGTTCACCCCGCGCGGGTGAACGTCGTCCACCCGGCGCGCGACCACGATCGAGGACCGGTGGATTGGCTCTTCCCGTCGCTGCGGCACTACCAACCGACCTGGCTGCGCGGCGACCTCATCGCCGGGCTCACGGTCTGGGCCGTCCTGGTGCCGGAGTCGTTGGCCTATGCCTCGATCGCCGGCGTCTCGCCCGTCGTCGGCCTCTACGCCGCCCCGCCGGCGCTGCTCTTCTACGCGCTCTTCGGCAGCTCCCGCCATCTGATCGTCGGCCCGATGTCGGCGACCGCCGCGCTGTCGGCCGCGACGGTCGCCGACCTCATCGCCCCCGCAAGCCAGGACTTCGCCGCCTTCACCGCCGCGCTGGCGATCACCACCGGCGTCGCGGCGCTGCTCGCCGGGATCCTGCGCCTCGGCTTCTTGGCCAACTTCATCTCCGAGCCGGTCCTCAAGGGCTTCATCATCGGCTTGGCGTTGACCATCATCATCGGCCAGGTCCCCAAGCTGCTCGGGGTCTCCGGCTCCTCGGGCGACTTCTTCGCCAAGCTCGTGGACGTCCTCGGCAAGCTCGGCGACACGCAGGGCGCGACGCTCGCGATCGGGCTCGGCTCGCTGGCCGTGGTGCTCGGACTGCGCCGCGTCGCACCGGTCGTGCCCGGCTCGCTGGTCGCCGTCGCGCTCGGCGTCGCCGCGGTGGAGCTCTTCAACCTGGATGACCACGGCGTCGACATCGTCGGCCACATCGACTCCGGGCTGCCGTCGATCGGCGTGCCCGACGTGTCGCTGCATGACTTCGGCGCGCTCGCGGCCGGCGGCATCGCGGTGATGCTCGTTGGCTTCGCCGAAGGCCTCGGCGCCGCCAAGACCTACGCGGCGCGCGAGCACTACGAGATCGACGCTAACCGCGAGCTGATCGGCCTCGGCGCCGCCAACGTGACGTCCGGCCTGGCGAGCGGGATGGTCGTCAACGGCAGCCTCTCCAAGACGGCGGTCAACGGCGGCGCCGGCGCGCACAGCCAGATCTCGGGACTCGTCGTCGCGGTCCTGACCGTCGTCACGCTGCTCTTTCTGACCGGCCTCTTCGAGCAGCTGCCCGAGGCCACGCTCGCGGCCGTGGTCATCGCGGCGGTGATCGAGTTGGTGGACTTCGGTGCGCTGGTCACACTGCACCGCGTGTGGTCGGCCCGGCTCGGTGAGGCCTACGGCGCGGCGGCGCGCCCCGATTTCCTCGCCGCGGTCGCCGCGCTGCTCGGCGTCCTGATCTTCGACACGCTGCCCGGGCTGTTCATCGGCATCGCCGTCTCGCTGATCCTGTTGCTCTACCGCGCCTCACGACCGCGCGTCGCCGTGCTCGGCCGCGTGCCCGGCACCAAGGACCAGTACTCCGACGTGCGCGGGCGCCCCGAGAACCAGCTGCCCGACCACGCGACGATCCTGCGCGTCGAGGCCGGGCTGTTCTTCGCCAACGCCGACGTCGTGCGCGCCGAGCTGCGCAGCCACGCCGCCAAAGATCATGTCAATGCCATTGTGCTCGACGCCGAGGCGATCCCCTTCGTCGACATCAGCGCGGCGCGCATGCTCAACGACACGGCCATCGAGCTGCGCGACCGCGGCGTCACGCTGCTGCTGGTCCACGACGTCGGGCAGGTGCGCGACGTCCTGCGCTCGGTCGTCGGCGAGGATCCCGAGCTGCAGACCGTCTACCCGACGATCACCGAGGCACTGGCGGCCGCGGCGCCGGGTGGGCGGGATGCGGTATCCCCCAGCGCGGGTGAATCGCCCTCACCCGCGTAGGCGCGAGCCTCCACCACGATGCCCAGCGCATCCGCCCTCGCGAGCAAGGACATGGTGGCGCTGCCCGGCGCCACGTTTGCCATGGGCAGCGAGGAGTTCTACGCCGAAGAAGGCCCTGTCCGGACCGTCACCGTCGGCCCGTTTGCCATCGACCGCCATCCCGTCACGATCCGGGAGTTTCGACGCTTCGTTACCGAGACCGGTCACGTCACCGAAGCCGAGCGCGCGCCCGAAGCGGCGCTGTATCCCGACGCCGACCCCGACCTGCTCGTCCCCGGCTCGCTGGTCTTCCAGCGCACGCAGGGCCCGATCAGCCTGCGCGACGCGCATGCCTGGTGGCGCTACGTCCCCGGCGCCTACTGGCAAGCGCCCGAAGGGCCCGGCTCCTCCGTCCGCGGGCGCCACCGCCATCCGGTCACCCACATCGCCTACGGCGACGCGCAGGCCTACGCCGCCTGGGCCGGCAAGGCGCTGCCGACCGAGGCCGAGTGGGAGTACGCCGCCCGCGGCGGCCTGCACGGGGCGCGCTTCGCCTGGGGCGAGGAGATCGCGCCGCACGGCAAGATGATGGCCAACTGGTGGCAGGGGCGCTTCCCGTGGGAGAACTTGCGGCTTGACGGCTACGAAGGCACGTCGCCGGTCGGCGCGTTCCCGCCCAACGGCTTCGGGCTCTTCGACGTCTGCGGCAACGTGTGGGAGTGGACGGCGGACCGCTTCGCGACGGCCCCAACATCATCATGTTGCACGCCGCCAGCGCCCGAGACGATCCCGCGCAACACGATCAAGGGCGGCTCGCACCTGTGCGCGCCCTCCTACTGCCTGCGCTTTCGGCCCGCCGCCCGCCAGGGCGAGGCGATCGACACCTCTACCAACCACATCGGCTTCCGCTGCATCGTCCGGGGAGAAGGACACCATGGGTGAGGCGATCGGCCAGGTCCTCTCGTTCGGCGTCGGTGTCGCGCTCAGCCCGATGCCGATCATCGCCGTCGTGCTGATGCTCGCCACGCCGCGCGGCGGGCGCAACGGACCCGCGTTCCTGCTCGGCTGGGTCCTCGGACTCGGCATCGTCGGCACGATCATCCTGCTGGTCTCCAGCGGCGCGAGCGCCAGCGACGACGGCGCGCCCGCCACCTGGACCAGCATCCTGAAGTTGGTCCTCGGCCTGGCGCTGCTCGCGCTGGCCGTCAAGCAGTGGCACGGGCGCCCGCGGGGCGACGACGAGGCCACGCTGCCGAAGTGGATGGCGACGATCGACGCGTTCACGCCCGCGCGCTCGGTGGCGATGGGCTTCGCGCTCTCGGCGATCAACCCCAAGAACCTCATCTTGACGGCTGGTGCCGCGGCGGCGATCGCCTCCACGGGCGCGGCCACCGGCGACCAGGCGGTGGCGCTGGTCGTCTTCATCGTCGTCGGCACGCTCGGCCCGGGCGCTCCGGTCGCGATCTTCTTCCTGATGGGCGAGCGCGCCCACGAGATCCTCGACGGCCTCAAGGCGTGGATGGCCAAGGAGAACGTCGTGATCATGGCCGTGCTCTGTTTGATCATCGGCGCCAAGCTGATCGGCGACGCGATCAGCGGGCTGGCGGCCTGACCGCGCCGTCGATGGCCGCGGTGACCGTGGGCTCGGCCACCAGGCCCGGGGTGACGCCCGCGCGCTTCAGGATCACCGCGGCCTGCGCGCGCACGGCGGCGAGCCGCAGCTCCACCCCCTCGGCCTCCAGCTGCCGGGCGAGATCGGCGATCCCGTCGACCGACTGCAGGTCGAGGTCGACCGACTGCGACAGGTCAAGCACGACAACCTCCGGCTGCGGCTCCGCGGCAGCGACCGCCTCCAGCACGCGCTCGCGCACGCTGTCGACGTTGGGGTAGAACAGCGGGCCGTCGGCGCGGATGACCAGCGTTCCGGTCGGCGGAGGCCAGTCGGGGTGGCGGTCCAGCCAGCCCCACGCGCCGCTGCGCGGGTCGCGGCCGAGCGCGCCGACGTCCGGGCGGCTCAGCCGGAAGACCACGTAGACGAGCGACAGCCCAGCGGCGAGGACGAGGCCCTGCAGCACGCCGAGGACCAGGACGCCGGCCAGCGCGAGGATCGCCTGCAGCAGCGCCGAGCGCCGCACGACCGCGAAGCGCCGCAGCTCGCCGACGTCGTAGAACCCCATGATCGCGACGATGACGATCGCCGCCAGCGTCGCCTGTGGCAAATGCTCGAAGAGCGGTGCGAGAAAGGCACCGGTGAGCAACAGCAGGCCGGCGCAGATGATCGACGCGAGCTGGCTGCGCCCACCGGCGCCGTCAGCCGCGGCGGTCTGGCTGGCGCCGCCGGACTGGACGAACCCCGACGAGAGCCCGGCCACCAGGTTGCCGGTCCCCAAGGCCACCAGGTCGCGGTTGGGGTCGACGCGATAGCCGTGCTTGACCGCGAGCTGGCGCGCGACGCCGACGGCCTCAGCGCTCATGATCAGCACGCCGAAGGCGGGCGTGATGAGCTTGACGATGTCATCCGCATTGACATCGGGCACCGCGAAGTCCGGCAGGGCGTGCGGGATGTCGCCGACGACGGCGACGCCGTGGTCGTCGAGCTGCAGCAGCGCCGAGACCGCGATCGCCAGCACCAGGACCAGGAGCGTCGACGGGATCCGCGGCGCCACGCGGCGCCCCAGCAGCAGCACGGCGAGCGAGCCGACGCCCACGGCGAGCGTCGTCGTCGCGATGTCGTCGAGGTGGCCGAAGAGATCCCACAGCTGCGGGAAGAAGTTCCCGCTGCCGGCCGGGACGCCGATAAGGCTCGGCAGCTGGGCGAGCGAGATCGTCAGGCCGAGGCCGAAGAGAAAGCCGGTCATCACCGGCTTGGACACCAGGTCGGCGATCGCGCCGAGCTTCAGCGCGCCGCCCGCCGCCAGTACGACCGCGACGACGATCGCCAGCGCAGCCGACAGCGCGGCGAAGCGCACCGGGTCGCCGTGCGCCAGCGGGCCGACCGTCGCTGCCGACACCGCCGACGTCGCCGTCGTCGCGCTAACGACCAGCTGGCGCGACGTCCCGACCAAGGCATAGGCGATCATCGCGCCCGGCGCCGCCATCAGCCCGGCCTGGGCGGGCAGGCCAGCGATCTGCGCGTAGGCGACCGCCTGCGGCGTGACCACCGACCAGATGACAACACCGGCGACCAGGTCGGGCCGCAGCCAGTCGCGCGAGTAGCCGGCGATCCAGCCGGGCACCAGGCCCTTCCACATGGCGTCGATCATCGGCACGGCGCGGGTGATGGCTCACCACCCCCGGCGGGTGAGCACCGTCCACCCGGCCGGTGTGGAGACTTCGCCAACATGGCCGCCGCCGCGCCGCGCAACGTCGGAGACCGGCTCGAGCAGGCGATCGCCGACCGGACCGACCTCGAGCGCGAGATCGCACGCGGTGAAGCGACCGGCGAGCCCGAGCGCCGCCACCTGGTCCGCACCGCGATCTGGCTCGGGCTGACGGCGATCTCCTTGTACCTAGTGGCGCCGAGTTTGCTCGACGTCCTGAGCTCGTGGCGCGACGTGGAGCAGCTCGCGCCCTGGTGGCTGGCCGGCATGGCGATCCTGCAGGGCCTGTCGCTCGGATCGCTGTGGGCGCTGCAGCGGCTGGCGGTCCGCACGCGCCCGTGGACGCCGGTCATCACCTCCCAGCTCGCGGGCAACGCGATGTCGAAGATCGCGCCGGGCGGCGGCGCGGTGGGCGCAGCGGTCCAGTACCGGATGCTCGTGGACGCCGGCCTGGATCGCACCGTCGTGGTGGGCGGCCTCACCGCCTCCAACCTGCTCGTCTTCGCGCTCGTGCTCGCGATGCCGCTGCTGGCGATCCCCGCGCTGATCCGCGGCCTCGTCCCGCGCGATCTGGTCAACGCCACGCTGATCGGCGTCGCCGTCTTCGCGGTGCTGGCCGCGATCGGCGCATGGTGCCTGCGCCGCGACTGGCCGCTGAGAACGGTCGGGCGCGCCGTGCAGCGGGTGCGCAATCGCATGCGTCCGCACGCCGAGCCGCTGCGCGGGCTCCCTTCCCGCCTGCTGGGAGAGCGCGACCGCATCGTGGCGACGCTCGGCCCGCAGTGGCTGCGGGCGCTGCTCGCCACGATCGGCCGCTGGGCCTTTGACTACGCCACGCTGCTCGCCGCGCTCGCCGCCGTCGGCTCGCACCCGCGTCCGGCGCTCGTGCTGCTGGCGTTCTGCGCCGCGCAGCTGCTCGCCCAGATCCCGATTACGCCGGGCGGGCTGGGCTTCGTCGAAGCTGGGCTGACGGCGACGCTGGCGCTCGCCGGCGTCGCACCGGGAGACGCCGTCCTGGCGACCTTCGCCTACCGGCTGTTCTCCTACTGGTTGCCGCTGCCGGTCGGCCTCATCGCCTACATCGTGCACCGGCGCATGTTCCCTGCCGGATGAGGGTCCCGCGCGCGCACGCGCGCGGGACCGTGTCGATGGGCTCGATCTACGCCAGCGCCTTGGCCTTCAGCGACGCGAACTCCTCCGGCGTGATCGCACCGCTGTCGAGCAGCTGCTTAGCCTTGTCGATCTCGCCCGCCGCGCCGCCGCCGCTGGCGGCCGTGTTGCGCACGTAGTCGTCGAACTGCGCCTTCTGCGCCTGGGCCGCGTCGGCACTGCGCTGCGCCATGCCGTCGTGCTGAGCGATCAGGTAGACGAGCACGCCAAGGAACGGCAACACGATCAGGAACACGATCCACGCCGCTTTGCCCCAGCCGGAGATGTCGCGCCGGCGAAAGACGTCGCCGAGGATGATGATCATGATCCAGATCCAGATCACCCACGCGAAGAAGATGATCATGCTCCAGAGGATGTCCAAGAAGGGGTAGTCGGCCGCGAGGATCACGAATCTGACTCCTGTTCGAAGGGTGGAAAGGTTGACCATCGCCGTCATTCGGATGAGGCGGCGTCACCCGGTGTGGGTGAAGTGGCCTGTCGGTCTGTGGGGTTGGGGTTCTGCTGGGCGGTGGGTCGGGGTGCGGTGTGTGGCTGGCTGGTCGGCGTCTCCGTGATGTCGCCACGGTTCAACGCGCCCGCGCCGCCAACGCACCGCCGCGCGACTTGCCATCGATCCGCGTCGGGAACGCCCGCCCGGGCGCCGGCGGACGACGAGTCAGCGCCGCGAGGCACCGGCACCGCTCACTCCCCTCGGTGCCAACAGACCACGCAGCACACCCCGACCCCGGTTGCGCTGAACACCTAGACGCGTCGGCCGCACGCCCGGGTGAGATACGGCAGCCTCACCACACCGTCTCAAACAGCAGCTGCGTGAGCAGCGTCTGCCCCGCCAGCACTAGCAGGATCAGGCGCAGCCGGTGCGGCGGGATCACCGTCGCGGCGGCAGCACAGGCCAACGGGATGAACGGCAGCCAGATGCGCTCGGTCTCGGCCTTGGTGAACGCGAGGATCGAGGCGATGGCGACGATGGCTGCGAGGGCCACGGCGCCGGGGTCGCGGCGGCGTGCTGCGATGAGCCAGCCGCCGCTCAGCGGTAGGCCGGCGCAGGCCATCCAGGCGATTGGCGATCCGAGCACCCAGAACCAGTAGGGCCGGATCTGCGCGAGCGAGCGCCGGTAGACGGCCTCGGTCGCCCGGAGGGTGCCGATCGGGTCATAGCCGTAGGCGGCGGCCAGCCAGGCGTTGAGCACCAGGAACGGGAGCGCGCAGACGATGGCCAGCCGGGTGGCGCTGCGCCAGCCGTCGCGCTGCCAGGCGACAAGGACCGCGAAGGCGCCGATGGCGAGCAGCGCCCAGGAGCAGAACGCGGCGATCGCGAGCATGATCGCCCCGGCCCAGCGCGCCCTCCACGACGGCCGGACCAGCAGTGCCGCCGCCGCGGTGCCCAGCGCGGCGTAGACCGCGTCGGCCGACGTCGTGCCGAACAGCAACAGGCCGGGCGCGGCGACGGCGAGGAGTCCGGCGGTGCGGGCCGTCCGCTCGTCCTGTCCCAGACCTCGACCCAAGGCGTAGGTCAACGGCGCGCACGCCGCCGCCGCCGCGATGCACAGCGCCGCGAAGCGCGCAGGTGTCGTCAGCGCCGTCGCGTGAGCGAAGAGCAGCAGGCCCGGCGGATGGCCGGCGACGTTGACCGGCACCGCAGGCACCAGCTCGGCGAAGCGGTCCAGGAAGAAGCGCGAGCCGTAGGACAGGGCCGGCAGACCAGGCAAGTACTCGTTCTTGGCCTCGAACGAGCCGCCCGGCGCGGTGTCGAAGATCGCGTCCCAGCCGTGCGTGCCGGTGCGCGCGGCGTTGACGGCCAGCGCGGTCGCCAGCGCTGCGCCGGCCACCACCATGATGTAGGCCTTGTGCGGAAGCCGGAGGATCGCGGGCCCCATCGCAACCAGGCCGCCGAGCGCGGCGACCGCGACGAACGCCCAGCCGTCGACCTGCGGCGACCAGCCCATCACGAACGGCGGCGTCGCTGTCCCCAGCACGTGACCCGCCCGCTCGACCAGCAGCCCGACGGCCGTCCATCCCACCGCCATCGCCAGCGCGCCGAGCAGCAGGCGCTGGTTGGCTACATCAATGCTGCGCCGCGGCCGGGTGGCGGCCGACACGCTCACGCCGGGACCACCAGCCGCGCGAACGTGCGAGCGAACGCCGTACCCGGCGCGACCGCCGCAACCCGCGCGGCGTCTTCGATCGTGTCGACGTCGATCAGCGTGTCAACGTCGACCACGTCGAGGCCCAGCTCGGCCAGTCGGGCGCGCTGCGCGATGAGCGTGTGCGCAACGCTCATCGGCACACCGACCAGCGCCCGCGCGTCCGCGCGCCGCAGCCCGATGCCCCAGTAGCCGCCGTCGGTGGCCGGACCGAGGACCGCGTCGTGGCGCTCCAGCGCCACCAGCGCCTCGACCAGCAGCGCGCCGGTCAGCTGCGGCGTGTCCATCCCGACGATCAGCGCTGGCCCGCCTCCGAGGTCCTCGAACGCGGCGGCAAGCCGCTCGTCCAGCCCCGCGCCGCGTTGTGCGATGACGTGCTCATCGTCGATCCACGCGCCCGGCGCGCCGTCGAGGACGATGGCACGCATGACCTCGCGCCCCGCCAGGTCAGCCGCCTCGGCCATCGCCGCAAGCGTGTCACGCAACGCCGCCTCGGCCAGCTCCGCCGCTTGGCGCGGCGTGCACGGCGGGCAGAGACGCGTCTTGACGCGCCCCGCCACGGGCGCCTTGGCGATCACGGCCAGGGTGACGGCGGCCGGCCGGCTCACGCGAGCACCGCCGCCATGTCGCGCACGGTGCGCAACGTCCCGCGCACGGTGCCGGTCACCTTCGAGCGCCCGGAGCGCTCGTGGTAGGGCACCGCGACCTCGCCGATCGTCCATCCGGCGCGGTCGGCGCGCACGACCATCTCCAGCGGCCAGCCGAAGCGGCGGTCGGCGACGCCGAGGTCCAGCAGCGCGCGGCGCCCCGCGGCGCGCATCGGCCCAAGGTCTTGCAGCCGCGGGCCGCCGCGGCGGGCCAGCTCGCGCACTAGCACCCGGTTGGCCAGCCGCGCATGGACGGGCCAGGCGCCCCGGCTCGCGCGGCGGGCGCCGAGCATCAGGTCAGCACGACCTGCGAGGACCGGCTCGGCGACCAGCGGCAGGTCGGCAGGATCCAGCGATCCGTCGCAGTCCATGAAGCACACAACGTCCGACCGCGCCGCGCGCAGCCCGGCGAAGCACGCCGCGCCGAAGCCGCGCTGGGGCTCGACCACGACCTGCGCACCGAGGGACCGCGCCAGGTCAGGCGAGCCATCGGTCGACCCGTTGTCAGCCACGACGGCGCGGTAGCCGGCCGGCAACCGCCCCAGGACCCACGGCAGCGCTGCCGCCTCGTCGAGGACGGGCAATACGACGTCGATCATCTCCATGTCCTTCCCGTTCCGCTACAACTCCTGCGATGCGGATCCTCGTCACGGGCGGCGCCGGCTTCATCGGATCGCACGTCGCCGACGCGCTCGTCGCGCGTGGTCACGAGGTCCGGATCGTCGACGCGCTGCTGCCCAGCGCCCACGACGGCGTCCCCCCGGGTCTTCCGGAGACCGCCGAGCTCGTCCACGCCGACCTGCGCGACGCCGACGTGGCGCAAGCTGCCGTCAACGGGATCGACGCGGTCTGCCACCAAGCGTCGATGGTCGGCCTCGGCACGAACTTCGGCGACGTTGCCGACTACGTGTCCCACAACGACCTCGCCACCGCTCAGCTGCTCCGAGCGCTCGCGGGCCGCGACTTCACAGGCCCGTTCGTCCTGGCCTCCAGCATGGTGGTCTACGGCGAGGGCCGCTACGCCTGCCCGCAGCACGGCGACGTCGCACCCGGCCCGCGCGCGATCGCCGACCTGCAGGCCGGCCGCTTCGAGCCGCCGTGCCCCACATGCGGCCGCGGCCTGCAGCCGCGTTCGGTCCCTGAGAGCGCGCCGCTGGACCCGCGCAACGTCTACGCCGCCACCAAGCTCCACCAAGAGCACTTGCTTGGCGCGTTCGCCCGCGAGCAGGATGGCGTCCGTCCGGTCGCGTTGCGCTATCACAACGTCTACGGCCCGCGGATGCCCCGCGACACGCCCTACGCCGGCGTCGCGAGCATCTTCCGCTCCTCCCTGGAACGCGGCGAGGCGCCGCGGGTCTTCGAGGACGGTGCGCAGCTGCGCGACTTCGTCCACGTCGGCGACGTTGCCCAAGCCAATGTCCTTGCCTTGGAAGCCGACGACGACGTCCGCGGCGCGTTCAACATCGCCTCGGGCACCCCGCGCTCGGTCGGGGACATGGCCCGCGCGCTCGCCGCGGCCATCCCGGGCGGGCCGGAGCCGGTCGTCACCGGCGACTTCCGGCGCGGCGACGTCCGCCACGTCTTCGCCTCGCCCGACCGCGCGCGTGAGCTCCTCGGCTTCACCGCCGAGACCATGCTCGAGGCCGGCATGGCCGAGTTCGCCGTCGCCGCGCTGCGCAGCCCGGCGCGAATCTAGCCGCCGCACCGTCATCCCCGGCCGGCGGGATAGGCCCGCCCCGCGTCGATGAGCTGCACGACCCCCGCGTCCCGGCCGCTGACCGCGACCGTGCCGCGCAGCGGGTCGACCGCGACGCGGTCGGGCTGGCGCACGGTGGGCAGCCGGACGAGCGGCCGCGGCCGGCCGTTGGCCGGCAGGCTGACGACCTCGTTGCGCGCGCTGAGTGTGACCCACAGCCGGTGGCGCACGGGATCGACCGTGATCGCGTACGGCCCACCGGGCAGGAAGACGCGGCGCACGAGCGCGAGCTTCGGCCGCGTCGCGAAGACCAGCAGCGCGCCGCCCCGGGTGTCGGTGACGTAGAGGCGGTCGCCGACGCCGACGACGTGGGTCGGACCCACGCCCGCCGCGACGCGCGCCGTCCGCTTCCCCGTGCGCCGGTCGTAGAGCTCCAGGGTCCGCGCGCGGCCGTCGACCCGCGCGCGCACGTCGGCGGCGAACGCGGGCGTCGCCGCACCGTCGGTCAGGTCCGCCCCAGCCCGGTCGACCGCGACGACGCGCCCCGCCGGCGCCACGGCGAGCGCGGGCGCGCGCGCCGGCCCGGCCGCGGGCGGCAGCTCGCCGACCGTCGCCGACCCGCACCCGGTCACGGTCACTACGGCGAGCACGCCGAGGACAGAGCGGCCTGCGCCGATCAGCCCGCGCCCGTCTGCGGCGCGACGCCGCGATCCGGTTGCAGCGCGGCAAACCAGCGCTCGTCGTCGACCCAGCGCTCGGCGACCGCGAAGCCGGCGGCCGCCGCCGGCGCGTCGATCGCGTCGACCGCGACGCGCGCCCAGGAGAACGGCGCGCTGGTCCGGGTCTCGCCTTCGAGGCGCAGGCGACCGGAGCGCAGGCCTGTTCCGGGCGCGTCGAGCTCGGCGAGCACGCGGCCGTCCGAGCACAGCATCGCCCGCACGCGCTGCAGGAGCGCGACCGGACAGCCGCCGATGCCGATGTTGCCGTCCAACAGCAGGGCGGTGCGCCAGGTTCCCGCGCCGGGCAGATGATCGAAGATCGAGCCGTGCAGGACGTCGGCACCACCGCGGCGGGCCAGCTCGACCGCGGCGGGCGTGACGTCGACGCCGACGGCCAGCACGCCTTGGCGCGCCAGCGCGTGCACGTGGCGGCCGGGTCCGCAGCCGACGTCGAGCACAGGCCCGCGGGCACGCGCCAGCAGGCGCTCGTCACTCGCCGACGCCCGGCCGAGCCACGGAGCGACGTCCACGGACCACGCAGTGCCGTCGTCGAGCCGCGCGACGAGGTCGGCGCGGCCACTGAGCGCTTCGGCGTACAGGTCGGCCGGGTCGATCACGTCGCTCGACCCTACGGAGCAAGTCCTTACGGATCGATGACGGTTGTGCCGAACTCGGCGCCGCAGGCCTCACGGCCTGTCATCGTCGGCGTCCATGGCGGACCAGCCAAACGTCACCGCGTCAGTCCTGGTGGTCGACGACGAGCCGACGATCGGCGAGATCGTCTCCCGCTACCTGGAGCGCGCGGGCTATGACGCGCGGGTCGTCGGCGACGGACGCGCCGCGCTGGACGCCTTCGCCCGCCGCCGGCCCGACCTCGTCGTGCTCGACCTGATGATGCCGGGCATCGACGGGCTGGAGGTCATGCGCCGGATGCGCGAGCAGCAGGGCGCGCGGACCGCGATCATCCTCTTGACCGCGCGCGGCGAGGAGTCCGACCGGATCACCGGCCTGCAGCTCGGCGCCGACGACTACGTCGTCAAGCCGTTCTCGCCGGCCGAGCTCGTCGCACGGGTCGGGGCGGTGCTGCGCCGCCACGACCCCGCGACGGCGCTGGCGCCGCGGGTCGAGATCGGCGAGCTCGTCATCGACCCCGAGTCGCGCGAGGCGACGCGCGCGGGGGAGCCGTTGCTGCTGACCCAGCGCGAGTTCGACCTGTTGCTCTTCCTCGCCCAGCACCCCGGCAAGGCGTTCACGCGCGAGCAGCTCATGGACCACGTCTGGCGGTTCTCCTACTACACGGACACCTCGACGGTCACGGTCCACATCCGCCGGCTGCGCGCCAAGATCGAACGCGACCCCGACCAACCCAAGGACATTGAGACGGTCTGGGGCGTCGGCTACCGCTTCGCCGCCGAATCATGACCCGCACGGCCGCACTCGGTCTCGCGTGCTCGACGCTGACCGCCGCCGTCCTGTCGGGCGTCGCCGGGCTCGTCTACGGCGGACACGCGGCGGTCGTGACCGCCGCGATCCTGCTGCCGCTCGGGTGGGTCACCGTCTCTGGTGACGACCGCCGCCGTCGCACACCGCGCCCGCCTCGGCGGCCTGCGTGCGCAGTTCGGGGCGATCGCCGCGATCGCCGCCGCGCAGCTGGCCGCCGGCGTCGCGCTGTTCGTGGGCATCATGTTCGTCTCCTCCCACGACGCGCTGCTGACCGTTTTGCTGGCCGTCGACTGCGGCGTGCTCGCGCTGTGGGCGGGGCTGGTGCTGGGGCGCCGCGCGCTCGCCGACCTCGACGACGTGCGGACGACCCTCGACGCGGTCGGCGCCGGCCGCCGCGACGTGCTCACCGGCGCGACGCCGACCGACGAGCTAGGGCGGTTGGCCGCCGACGTCGACGTGATGGTCGGCCGCCTCCACGACGAGGAAGAGGCGCGCGGGCGGCTGCTGGCGGCCGTCTCGCATGACCTCCGCACGCCGCTGACCGCCCTGCGGTTGTTGGCCGAGGCGATCGGCGACGGCGTGGTCGACGAAAGCGATCGCACCGAATACGCCCGGCGCATGGGCACGCACCTGACCGCGCTCAGCGCGCTGGTCGACGACCTCTTCGAGCTCACGCGCGTGCGCAGCGGCGACCTCGGCGCGATGACCGAGCGCGTGCGGCTCGACCTGCTGGTCGCCGAGACCGTCGACGCGATGCGTCCCACGGCCGCCGCGGGCGCCGTCGAGGTGCGCTCCGAACTGCCGGCCGCGCTCGCACTCGCCCGCGCCAACCCCGACAAGGTGCAGCGCGTCCTGTTCAACCTGATCCAGAACGCCATCCGCCACACCCCGCCCGAGGGCAACATCACCGTCCGCGCGCTCGCGCTGCCCGGCGAGGTGGAGATCCAGGTCTCCGACACCGGCAGCGGCATCCCCGCCCCGCTGCGCGACCGCGTCTTCGAGCCGTTTTTTCGCGCCGACGCCTCGCGCACCGACGCGGGCGCCGGGCTCGGGCTGGCGATCGCCCAGGCGATCGTCGAGGCCCACGGCGGCCGGATCTGGGTCGCCGCGCCGGCGACGGGCGCGTCGGTGCGCTTCCGCCTGCCCGGCGTGGCTGCTGCGTCTGAGCTCGCGCGCTGATGGCGCTGCTGCCCAAGGACCCGCCCCCGGGCCCGAGCCAGGAGGACTTCTGGCTCTCCCCCGTCCGCGGGCCGTGGCTGACCACGATCCTCGGCTCGGTGCTGCTCGTCGCCGTGGTCATCGTCGGCGCGACGGGGTTCTTGTCGCACGCGGCCTACAACCCGGACCTCGGGCGCAACGCGATCATCCCGCGCGACCACGACTTCCAGTTGTTGGTGTTCAACTGGCCGACGCGCCCGACGTGGCTGTTCGCGCTCAACCAGAGCCTGCACACGATCGTCGGCATCATCGCCGTGCCGCTGCTGCTGGCCAAGCTGTGGTCGGTCATCCCCAAGCTGTTCGCCTGGCCGCCGGTCGCCAGCCCGGCCAAGGCGCTGGAGCGGCTGTCGCTGCTGGCGCTGGTGGGTGGCGCGATCTTCCAGTTCGGCACCGGGATCTTCAACGCGCAGCTCTACTACCCATGGCACTTCAACTTCGTCATCGCCCACTACTACGGCGCGTGGGTGTTCCTGACCGCGCTGGTCCTCCACGTGGCGATCAAGCTGCCGACGATGCGCACGGCGATCCGCGAGCGCGGCGCGCTGACCCCGTTGCTAGACAACCTGGCTGCGACGGCGACCGAGCCCTACGAGCCCGGCGGCCTGGCGCCGCCGGTGCCCGAGCCGGCGACGATCTCGCGTCGCGGCGTCTTCGCCCTGGTCGCCAGCGCCTCGGCCGGGCTGTTCGTCGTCACCGCCGGGCAGTCGATCGGCGGGCCGCTGCGCTCGCTCGCCCTGCTGGCGCCGCGCGGTCGCGGATCGACGTTCCCGGTCAACAAGACCGCACGGCTGGCACGCGTGACGCCGGCGATGGTCGGTTCCGCCTGGCGGCTGGAGCTGTCGGGCGACGGAGCCGAGCCCGTGCGCCTGTCGCGCGCCGCGCTGCTGGCCATGTCCCAGCACAGCTATGACCTGCCGATCGCCTGCGTCGAGGGCTGGACGACGACCCAGCGCTGGACCGGCGTGCGGCTCAAGGACCTCGCCGCGCACGCCCGCGCGAGCAAGGACATGGTGTTGCACGTCGAGTCGCTGCAGCCGGGTGGCGCGTTTCGCCAGACGACGTTGAGCACCGGCCAGTGGAGCGACGACCAGGCGCTGCTGGCGCTGAAGGTCAACGGCACCGACCTGCCGCTGGACCACGGCTACCCCGCCCGGATCATCGTGCCCGCGCTGCCGGGCGTGCACTGCACCAAGTGGGTCGACAAGCTCGCGTTCCAGGCGGGAACGTCGGCGTGATCGCCGCCTTCCGCAAGCGCTACGGCGCCTCGCCGCTGCATCTGCTCGGGCATCTCGCCGCGTTTGCCATCGCCTACTACGCGCTGAGCGAAGTGTTGTTGTCCAAGTACAGTCACGCGGTCAACTGGGTGGCCTGGTTCGTCGGCGGCGCCCTGCTGCACGACCTGGTCTTCCTCCCCACCTACGTGATCCTCGACATCGTCGCGCGCGTCGGCGTCGGCGACTACCCGCAGCGCCGCGTCAAGGTCATCAACCACGTCCGGGTACCGGTCGTCATGGCCGGCACGATGTTCCTCGTGTACTTCCCGCTGATCCTGGGCGACGGCAAGGAGAACTACGTCAACGACGTCGGCCACGGGCCACCGGACTTCCTCGCCCGCTGGCTGCTGATCTGCGCGGTGCTGTTCGGCGCCTCCGCGCTGGCCTATGCCGTCCGGCTGCGGCGCGCGTAACGTCCGTCGGTCCCGCTGGACTGTTCTCACCATGAGCCACGACTTCTCCGACCTACGTGCCCTGTTTTTGAACTGCACGCTCAAGCCCGGCAGCGAGCCGTCCAACACGCAGGCCTTGATGGACAACGCGGTCGCGATCATGGAGGCCCAAGGCGTACAGGTCGAGACGGTGCGCGTCGCCGACCTCGACGTCCCGCCCGGCGTGCAGCCTGACATGACCGAGCACGGTTATGCGACCGACGAGTGGCCCGGCCTGCAACGGCGCGTCTTCGACGCCGACATCTTGGTGATCGGCACGCCGATCTGGCTCGGCGAGAAGTCCAGCATCTGCACCCGCGTCATCGAGCGCCTCTACGGCTACTCGGGCCAACTCAACGACCAGGGCCAGTGGATCTACTACGGGCGCGCCGGCGGCGTCATGGTCACCGGCAACGAGGACGGCATCAAGCACGTGGCCATGAACGTGTTGTACTCCTTGCAGCACCTCGGCTACGTCATCCCGCCCCAGGCCGACTGCGGCTGGATCGGCGAGGCCGGCCCCGGACCGTCCTACGCCGACTCCGGCAGCGGCGGGCTCGAGAACGAGTTCACCCAACGCAACACCACGTTCATGACCTGGAACCTGATGCACATGGCCCGCATGCTCAAGGACGCCGGTGGCATCCCGGCCGAGGGCAACCAACGCGCCGCGTGGGACGCCGGCGCCCGCTTCGACCATCCCAATCCCGAATACCGGTAGACCGATCCGCCCGAGGGCGGATCACCCGAAGGGGGTGTGGCCTCGTCACCCGTATCCCCGGATCCTCCCCTGAACTATGCGACGTAGCGCTGCTCATCGATGCGCAAACCTCACGATCGCTGTCCTAATAAGCACAGCAGTGGTCCTGGCTGGTGCCCCGTCCGCCTTCGGTGCTTTCACCGTCACGAACGTCACGTTGCCCAGCCACGTCGACAGCAGCGCCGCGCCCGCAGGCGGTGTGATCTTCGGAGCGACCGCGACCGTGACGGTCGACCCGGGGCAGACGTGGCAGACGTTCCACTACGAGTTGCGCCAGGGCGGAGATGTCGTCAAGAGCGGATGCTTCCCGACCACGAGCCACGGCGGCGGCGCCACGACGCTGCCCACCAACAACCCGGCGAGCACCACCCGGCCGGCGCGCGGCATCGTTCTGCCGCGGGGCGAGGGCAGCTATGACGCGACGTTCTGGGTGAACACCAGCGCAAGCTGCACGCCAGGCGGCACCAACAGTGAGCGGCTGACCAAGAACGACTTCATCCGTGTCACGACCGGATTCCCGAACCCCTCATTGCAGGCCGGCTGCGGACTGCACGTGATGCTCGTGCTCGACCGCTCCGGCTCGATCAACAGCACCGCCGCCGCGCAGGTGCGGGGCGCGACGCGGAGCTTTCTCGAAGCGCTCAACGGCACCGGATCGCAGGTCGGGATCATCGACTTCGCCGACACCGCGGCGCTGCGTGTCAACTACACGCCGGTCACCGACGTGACCATGCACGCGTTTGACGACTACCTCGCGCACTACACCACGGGCGGCACGACGAACTGGCAGGCCGCCTTCGATCAGGTCGCCGCCGCCAACGGCCGCGGGCCGGTCGCCGACCTGGTGGTGTTCATCACCGACGGCGACCCCAACACCTACAACTCCGGCACCACGACCCGTTACCTGAGCAACGCCGAGGGCGACGTCCGACCCCTGGGCCTCGCCCAGGCCGAGGCCGGCTACGTGCAAGGCTCCGCGGGGGCCGACGCCTCACATGTCTTCGCGCTCGGCGTCGGCACCGCCGTCGACAACGAGGACAGCCGCAGCCGACTCGTCGCGATCACCGGACCCAACGAGTACACCGGCCAGGGCGACGACTTCGGGACCTCCGACTACGCCGTCGTCGGCCGCTTCGGCGATCTGGAGCCGACGTTGCGCCAGGTCGCCGTCGCCCTGTGCGCTCCGTCGCTCACCGTCACCAAGGTCGTCGACCACCTCGGCACCGGCAACTACCAACCCCAGGAAGGCTGGGCGTTCACGACCGCCCTGTCGGTCAGCCCCGGAAGCTTTGACTGGCGCATCCCGACGGTGACCGACGACACGGCGCCGCAGACGGCGTCGACCGATAGCCACGGCGTCACGCACTTCCAGTGGGGCACGAGCACCAACGACGCCCGAAGCTCCATCTCGCTCACCGAGCAGACCCCGCCCGCGGGCTATGAGTACGTCAAGTCCGTGTGCAGCACGCACGGATCGACCGGGGTGACCGACGAGACGACGAGCTCGGCCCCCGACCCGATCCCGCCGGCCACGATCGGCACCGACGAGTTCCGCGTCTGCACCGTCTACAACCGGCTGATCACCGAGGCGCCACCCACCCCGCCAACCCCGCCCGTCCCCACGCCGCCCGGGCCGACCCCGACCCCAACGCCGACCCCGCCGTGTGGATTCGACGACGCCAGCCCCGCCTGCGTCCAGGCCGCCGTGGTCGCCGCCGAATCGATCCAAGCCCAGCCGACGGCCCAGCTGCGCGTCCGCAAACGCCTGCCCGCGACGGCAACCCGCGGCGAGCGTGTCCCGGTCCTGCTCACGGTCACCAACGTCAGCGACGTGACCGCCGAAGGCGTGCTCCTCTCTGACACCCCGCCCGGCGCGGCCACGCTCCACGTCGCCGGCACCAACGCGCGACGCAACCGGGACGGCAGCGGCCGCTGGCTCTTCGGGACCCTGCAACCAGGCCACTCCCGGACCGTCCACACGACGATGACGATCCGGCGATCCGCGTCCGGTCGCCTGCGCAACATCGCCGTGACCAACGCCGCCAACGCGCCCGCGACCAGCGGTCAGGCGTTCGTCCGGATCCACGCACGCCACCGTCGTCCGTCCCCGGTCACCGGATAGCCTGCGCCTCCCGGTCTGGCCGAGAGCGTGCGGCCACACGGCAGGTCGGCATGACCCATGACCACACATCTGCTAGTGGCCATCCTGGTGGTCTTCTGCGTCAACTTGATGCCCATCTTCGGGCCACCGACCTGGGCCGTGTTGGTGTTCTTCCGATTCCGGTATCCGGAGATCCCGACGCCGGCGCTCGTCGTGGGCGGTGCCGTCGCCGCAACGGCCGGGCGCACGGTGCTGGCGCTCGCCTTCCGCGTCTTCGGCACCCGGCTGCCAGCCGAGCGGCGAGAGAGCCTGGAGGTGCTCGGCCGCACGCTCGGGACCTCCCGCCTCGGGCTGGGGGCGAGCTTCGCCCTATTCGCACTGGCGCCGATTCCCTCCGCACAGCTGTTCGAGGCAGCGGGCCTGGCCCGCGTCCGGCTGCAACCGCTGCTGGTCGCGTTCTTCCTCGGTCGGCTGATCAGCTACTCGCTCTACGTCGGCGCCGCCTCGGCCGCGCACGAGAGCCTGACGCGCCTGTTCAGCAAGGGCCTGTTCTCACCGTTGGCCATCGCAACCCAACTGCTCGCTGTCGGCGCCGTGGTGGCCATCGTCGTGATCGACTGGCCCAGCGTGATCGACCGCGTCCGGGCGTGGTGGGCCACGCGGCGCGGGCGGCCCGCGCCGCCGTCGGTACGCGACACCACGTTCGGACGATGAGAAGTGACGCCGGACCATTGCGCTCTTCACCTTTGCCGGATCCAGTGTTCGGGCGGTGACCGTCGCAGGCGCCGGCGCCACGCTTGGACCGTCGCGCTCTCAAGCGGGTCGCGCCGCTCCCCGCCGGCGCCTGCGCGGCACGCGCACCGGCGGCCCCAGTCGCGCACGCGTCGTGCTGACCACGAACCTCTCGCAGAACATAGCCAGCACTGCTGATCTTTCCCTCTTCGTGTGCGAACAACAGGATTTCGGACGTAGAATCATCGCCTCTGGATGATGTGCAAGGTCCCTCACCCACGCGAGAGTTAACGCACAGCGGACCAAGGACCCAGGGGTGTCGACCTTCTCGCGGTGGCCACGGACCAAGACCTTCATGGTGAGCACGCTGGCAGGCTGCGCGCTCGCGCTCGGGCTGGCCAGTACGCCCGCCGCGACTGCGGCGCAGATCGACAGCGCCGGCCCCTTGAGCCGCGTCCTGGTCACCGCCGACCTCAACTGCGGGGTGACGCACGTCACCGATCCGGTGCCCGAGTTCTATAACGACACCGCGTGCGCGACGCTCGTCGCAACGCCCGACACGCTTTACGGTCCCGCGTACATCCCTGCCGGGGGCAGCGCCGCACCACGGACGCCGTGGACGCCGGTCTCGCAGACCGGGCCGACGGGCAGCGGGACCGCCGCCGATCCGTTCCGCATCACGACCGTCGTCACCGGCGGGACGCTGCGCGTGACGCAAGTCGACAGCTACGTCGTTGGGGAGGAGTCCTATCGCACCGACGTGACCGTCACCAACGAGGGCACCGAGTCCCAGGACGTGGTCATCTACCGCGCCGGCGACTGCTACCTGCAGAGCAGCGACTGGGGCTATGGCCGGCTGGAGAACGGGACCGCCACCTGCCTGGCCGCCAACCCAGACGGGACGAAGGGCAGCCGGATCGAGGAGTTCGCCCCGATCACCAACCCCGCGAACACCTACCACGCGGGCTACTGGGAGGTCTGGGCGTTCATCGGGACCCGGCAGCCCTTCCCCAACACCTGCCGCTGTGACGAGTACATCGACAACGGCGCGGGCAACAGCTGGAGCCGCACGATCGCCCCGAGCGCATCGGCGACGGTCGCGGGGTTCGTCACGTTCTCGCCGACCGGCAACCAGCCGATCATCATCACCAAGACCGGCGATCACGACACCGTCGACGCCGGGCGGGCGACGGGCTACACCATCACCATCGCCAACCCCAACGTCCGCGACGTCTCGCTGACCTCGCTGTTCGACGACCTTCCACCGGGGTTCACCTACATCTCCAACTCGACGACCGGCCTGACCACGGCCGAGCCGGTGATCTC
The DNA here is from genome assembly GCA_963836485.1 of uncultured Conexibacteraceae bacterium. Taxonomy (GTDB): domain Bacteria; phylum Actinomycetota; class Thermoleophilia; order Solirubrobacterales; family Solirubrobacteraceae; genus Baekduia. Next base: position 182,107 of record CAWIJS010000009.1, read on the forward strand.
CGGACAGCGTCTGACCTGGTCGGGCCCGCTCATCATCCCGGCCTCCACCACCGTGGACCTGCACTTCGAGGTCGTCGTCAGCTCCACCCCCGGCACCTATCGCAACACCGCGGCTGGGACCGCCGACGGCTACACGGTCGTCCCCGACGAGCAGGCCGCCCCCGCGGACGTGCGCCCGCTGGAAGGCACGACGACACCGGACCTCGAGGTCACCAAGATCGCCGACGACGTGTCCGGCCTGGCCGGGCTGCGCACCGGCTACACCATCACCTTCTCCAACCCCACCGACAAGACGCTGCAGCTGAAAGCCGTCGACGAGCGCATGGCCGTCGGTGCGGCCTACGTCGCCGGCTCCACGACCGGCATCACCACCGACGATCCGGCGATCGACGGCCGCAACCTCCACTGGAACGTCGACGTGCCGGTCGCAGCGCGCAGCGCGGTCACCCTGCACTTCGGCGTCCGCCTGCCGCTCGACGCCGACGGCATCGTCCGCAACCCGGCGGTCAGCGCCGAGGTCCAAGCCGCCTCCGGGCCGGTCCAGACCAGCCACGCACACGAAGCGGCGCCGGTGCTGCTGACCCCGCGGCCGATCAACGGCGCCCTGCGCCTGCGCAAGATCCCGTCGCGGCGCTCGGTCACCGCGGGCCGCCCCGTGCGGTTCACGCTGATCGCCCGCGACCTCGCGCCGAAGACCGCGACGACGGTCCGGATCTGCGACGTTGTGGCGCGCGGGCTCGTCGTCACCTCCGCGCCGGGTGCGAGGCGTGTCGGACGCAAGCTCTGCTGGATCCGGTCGATCCCCAAGAACCAGCTCACCGCGATCGTCACCTATCGTGCCCGCCCGCGTCTCGACGTCCGCGGCCTCGTACGCTCGCAAGCCACCGTGACCGGCCTGCAGCGCGACCCCGCGTCCTCCACCGCGGGCATCGTCGTCCACGCCGCGCGCGTCCGCGTCGCGCCGGTCACGACGGGATGAGCAAGGACGGATGGCGCGCCGTCTTCCCCGGCGCGCCACTCATCCCCTTCCAAGCGCGACCCCGGCGATCCGCTCCTCCGCTTGTCGCCGGGGTCGTTGCGCTGGCGCTCGCCGGCGCGACGCCCGCCGCGGCCTCGTCCTCGTGCGCGGGCGGCCGACCCACCGCGACCGTGGCGTGGCGGGCGTTCGTGCCCGCCGGGACCCCGTTGCGTGCGCACGCCCACGCCAGCGCACGCCACGCACCGTTCAGCACCGTAGATCGCTGGTTGCTCGTCCTCGGTCGCGCCGACGACCGCCGCCTCGGCTGCATGTTGGAGGTGCGGTCGCCGCAACGGCCGAATACGGCGCACACCTGGGTCGCTCGTGACCGGGTCGCGCTGAAGCGCACCGGCTGGCGGATCGACGTGCGGCGCGCGCGGCGGACAGTCGTCCTGCGCCATCGCGGTCGCGCCGTCGCACGGTGGCGGGCCGTGGTCGGCGCGCCATCGACGCCGACGCCCGCCGGGACGTTCGCCGTCCTCGACAGCTTCCGCTCACCCGCCGGGAGCTTCTACGGCCGCTGGATCCTGCTGCTGACCGCCCACAGTCAGGTGCTCGACAGCTTCAACGGCGGCGACGGCCGGACGGGTCTGCACGGCCGCGGCGGCGCGAGCCTCTTCGACCCGCTCGGCACCGCGCGCAGCCACGGATGCATCCGTCTCGACGACCACGCGATCGCGACGATCGTCGGTCGCATCGGGCGCGCCCGCCTCCCGGGCGTCCCGGTGATCGTGCGCTGACGCACGCGGTCATCGTCATCTTCAGGGGGCCTAGGGTGAAACACCTCGGCGGTGTCGGCAGTTCCCATCTCTGCAACCCCCGACAAAGAAGGCCAGCCGTGAAGACGTCCAGCATCATCCTCGCCTCGGTCATCGCCGCGGGCGCCCTGACCGGCCCCGCCACGGCGACGGCCAAGCGCTGGCGCCCGCCGTCGGTCGATCCGTCACGGATCGTCCGCTCGGGTCACAGCTGGCAGCTCCAGAGCAACACGACGCAGACGTACTCCTTGACCATCGCCGGCATCCCCAAGGACAACAACACCCTGCTGCCCTGCGCCGGCTTTGACATCAAGGGCAGCGGCGTCGACCTCGCGGCCGTCAACCTTCCCGGCTTCGGTCCGGTCGACCCGATGCCGGGGAAGGCGGGCACCCCGGACGGTGGGATCCTGACGGCCGAGCGGCAGCCCGACGGCTCTTACGTCCTCCCGGAGTCGAAGGCGGTGGTCGGTCCGCTCAACCAGCACGAGGCCATCGGCTGCGCGCTCTCGGGCGGGCACTGGTACGACAGCAAGGGCAACCCCAACAACGTCGCGCTGCCCAACTACATCAAGCACAAGCCAAGGCTGCCCGGCCGTACCAAGCCCACGCAGGTCGCGGGCCCGGTGTCGGTGACGCTGGCCGGGTTCACGGGTCACACGGCCGCCGACGGCCCGCCGCGGTTGGTCCTGCGGATCACGACCGGTGAGCTGAGCGGTCCCGTCAAGCTGCGGATGCGCGCCGACGTGCTCAAGCAGCGGAGCACCCGCGCGAGCGAGAACGTCTAGGCACGTGCTGCGACGGTCCGCCTCGGTCGCGCTTGCGGTCTCACTGGTGACGCTGCTGCCTGTCGACGGTGCGTCGGCATCGGTGAGCCGCAAGCTGTGCTTCGACCGGACCGTGCTGCGCGACTCCCCCGGCGGCTTCGTCATCGGGCACCTCGTCCGCCCCCAGACCTTGTTGGTGTTGTTGCATGACGTCAGCGGCGGCTGGTCCTACGTGCGGGTCAAGTCCGGCACGCAGGGCTGGGTCGCGTCGCGCGCGTTGTGCAAGACCAAGAAGCAGGGGCGCTAGCCGTGCCGGGCCGGGTCTCCGACGAGCGCCTCGTCGCCGCGTTTCGCGCCGGCGACGAGACGGCCTTTCAGCAGATCCACGACCGTTACCGCGCAGCGCTGCTGCGCTTCGCCACCCGGATCCTGCGCGACGACGGCACCGCCGAGGACGTCGTTCAGGAGGCGCTGTGGCGCGCCCACCGCGCGCTGGGCCGCGACGACCGCCCGATGAACCTGCGGCCGTGGCTCTACCGGCTGGTGCGCAACTGCTGCCTCGACGAGATCGGCCGCGTGCGGACGGACTGCGTCGACCTGTACGCGATCGATGGCGATGGCGCCCTGACGGCCGCGGCGGGCGACGAGCCGCCGGCGGCCTACGAGCGTCGCGCCGAGTTGCGCCAGCTGCTCGACGATCTCGGCGCGCTGCCGGCGCGTCAGCGCCACGCGCTGGTGCGGCGCGAGCTCGATGGGCTCAGCCACGCGCAGCTGGCCTCCGAGTTGGACGTGACGCCAAGCGCCGCCCGGGTCGTCGTGTATCGGGCGCGCGTCGCGCTGATGAAGGTGGTCGACGAGCGGTCGACCTCTTGTGCGGCCGTCCGGACGAACCTGCTCGAGGCCCACGACGCGCGCCGCCGCGCCTCCGCGCAGAGCCATCGCCACCTCGCACGGTGTGCCGACTGCCGCGCGTTCCGCACCGAACTGCGTCGCACGCGGCGGGCGATGGCGATCCTGCTGCCGGGCCCGCTCGTGCTCCTGGCCGCTGGTGGAGCGGGGATGAAGATCGGCCTCGCGGGCAAGGCGTCGGCGGGCAAGGTCGCCGCGGGCGCCGCGGCAGCGACCGTGGCCGTCGGCGCGGCGGGTCTCACGCTGCCCACGCTGGGGCCGGGCGATCCCGCGCCGGCGACGATCAGCAGCCCGGCACTGCCGGGAGGGCAGGTCGGGCGCGGCGCGCCGCTGCCGGCCGGGACGGCGATCGTGCGCCGCGTCGTGGCGCTGCCTGCGGGGGCGGGCGCGCCGGCAGCGGTGGTGCTGCGCTGCCCGAGTGGTCTGCGGGTCGCCGATCTGCTGGCGCCGACCGGCGCGCGGCTGAGCGCGACCTACGGGCCGGGGGTGGTCGTGGGGGCAAGCCGGAGCGCGCGGGTCGTCCTGGGACGCACCGCCTTGGCCCACGAGACGCGGGCCTCGGTCGCAGTGCTCTGCAAGCGGCCGAGCCGGGGCGGCTCGATCGTCGCGGGTGGAGGCGCGCGTGCGGCCGGGGCGACGACGACGCTGGGTTCGGTGCGCGTCCGCGCGGCGGGGTTCTTGTACGTGAAGCCGGCGCGCGGGAGCGTGGTGGGGACGGTCCGGCGCGCGCAGCCGGTAACGGTCGTTGCGCGGTCGCGGGACCGGTCGTGGGTGCGGGTCGTCACCGATACGGGCCAGCGGGGCTGGGTCGCCGCGCGCGCGGTTACGCACGGGCGCTGACCGGCGGCGGATCCGCCACCGACCCGCGGACCGTGCGGCGCACGCAGCGAAAGCCCACGTGGCTCATCCCCGTGTCGACCATCTGCGGCCGCCGCGCCGCGGGGCGGTAGCGCAAGCAGTAGCTGTCGGCGCAGAGGAACGAGCCGCCCTTGAGCACCTTGCGCGGGACCCGGAACTGGGGCTGGGCGGGATCGAGGCTGGCCGCCTCGTCGGCGCCGCGGGGATTGGCCGGAATGCAACACGGCTTGGCCGCGTCCTCGGGGTTGCTCGCCACCCCCTGACCCTCCTGGCGGCTGGTCGCGTACCAGTCTTCGGTCCACTCCCACACGTTGCCGGCCATGTCGTGCAACCCATAGCCATTGGGTTGGAAGGAGCCGACGGGCGCCGTGGTGCCGTAGCCAGGGTCAGCGCGCCACGGGAAGTCGCCGTGCCAGTAGTTCGCCAACCGCTCCCCCGGCCGCTCGGGCTCGTCGCCCCAGACGTAGGTCGCACCCTCGAGGCCGCCGCGGGCGGCGAGCTCCCACTCGGCCTCGGTCGGCAGCACGGCGCCCGCCCAGGTCGCGAAAGCGGCCGCGTCCTCATAGGCGATGTGCACGACGGGGTGCCCCAGGCGACCGGCGAGCGTGGAGTCCGGCCCTTCGGGACGGCGCCAGCAGGCGCCCGGCGTCCAAGCCCACCACTGGTCGAGGTGCCTGAGGTCCACGGGCCCGCGCGTGCGCGCGAAGACGAGCGAGCCGGCGCGCAGGTTCTCCGGTGGCGCGCCCGGAAAGTCCGCGGGATCCGGCGGGCGCTCGGCGACGGTCACGTAGCCGGTCTCCCGCGCAAAGGCCGCAAACTGCCGGTTGGTCACCGCGCAGCGGTCGATCAGGAAGCCATCGACGGTCACGCGATGGGCCGGGGCCTCCTCAACATAATGGCCATCGGAGCCCATCCGGAACGTCGCCCCGGAGATCCACACCATGTCGCGCGCGGTCGCGGTCACCGTGCTCGTCATGATGGCGGCTCGGCGAAGACCCGGCTCCAGTCGTCGCGCATGCTCACCACCGTCCAGCCGAAGCGCGCCGCGGTGTCGACGATGGCCTCGGCGTCCGGATTGGTCACCGACTCGCCGGCGTAGGCGTACTCGCGCTCGGCGTCGTCGTGGTTCACCACGACCGCCAGCGACGGATGCTCCCCGGTCGTCGCGTACTCGAGCATCTCGCGATCTCCGGCGCTGTTGCCCGCCGCGAAGATCGGCCGCCGCCCGACGTGGGACTGGATGTTGATGGCCTTGGGCTCACCCTCGTTGGGCGACCCCAACAACTTGGCCTGACGCACGAGCACGACGCGCCCGTCGCGCCGCTCGAAGCCGACCTGGACCGCCGAGCCGACGACGTTGTCGGGCCCGACGCCGTACAGCCGCTCGCTCGCCGCGCGCACGAACTCGACGCCGCCACCCGTCACGACGAACACCTCGAAGCCGGCGCCGCGCAGCAACGCGATCAGCTCGAGCATCGGCACATAGACCAGGTCGGCGAAGAGCCGCTCGAAGCGCGGGTGCCGCGCCTCGGCCAGCCAGCCGGCGGCGACCGCGGCGAACTCCTCTGCGGTCAGACCGGCATGGGTGGAGAGCAGGATGTCCATCATCTCCGCCGCGCCCGCCGCATGAGCCGCGCCGAGGTCGCCCGCCAGCAGCGCTTGCACCACGGGCCGCGCCGCGAGGGCGGGGTCCGCCGCCGCCTGCTCCTTGAGGCGGCCGAGGATGAACATCGCCTGCGCGTAGGCCGGCCGCTCGCACCACAGCGTGCCGTCGTTGTCCAGAACGGCAATGCGATCGGCCGGCGGCACGTGGTCGGGCCCGCCCTCGGCGGTCACCCGCGTGATGAAGTCGAGGATCGCGGCCTTGGCCGCGCCGTCGTTCCAGGAGGGCAGGGGCTGGGCGTTCATGGCCGCCTCAGCGCCCGGCCGTCATCGCCGCCTGCATCTTCTCCAGCGCCTGGTCGATCGTGAAGCTTGCTGCCTTCTGGCGCGGCGGGAAGTCACGGAACGTCTCCAGGAACCGCGCGACCAACGTCGTGCCGGCCAGCACCAGGAAGTCGTTGGTCAATAGCCAGTCCCAGTAGGTGTTGGACGTGACGTCGGCGCGCTCAAACGGATCCATCCGCAGGTTGAACAGCTTGGGCACGCGCAGCGTCACGAACGGCTCGGCCCAGACCTGCAGCGTGCCGAGGCAGCGCTGCTCCATGAAGACGACCTTCCAGTTGTCATAGCGGATGGCGAGCAGGTCCCCGTCGTCGGAGAAATACAGGAAGCCTGGCCGCGGGCCCTCCGCGACCGCGCCGGTCAGGCACGGGAGGAAGTCGTAGCCGTCGATATGCACCTTGTAGGTCACGTCGCCCACGACGTGCCCGGCCTTGCACTTCTCGACGATGTCGGGCTCTCCGGCCGCGGCGAGGAAGGTCGGCAGCCAGTCGTGGTGGCTGATGATCTCGTTGCAGATCGAGCCGGCCTCGATGTGCCCGGGCCACCGGACCATCTGCGGAACGCGGAAGGCGCCCTCCCAGTTGGTGTTCTTCTCGCTCCGGAACGGGGTCATCCCGGCGTCGGGCCACGAGTTCATGTGCGGCCCGTTGTCGGTGCTGTAAACGACGATCGTGTCATCGGCCAGCCCGAGCTCGTCGAGCAGGTCCAGCATCTCGCCCACGGCCTTGTCGTGATCGATCATCGTGTCGTGGTACGGCGACTGCCAGCGCCCGGCCTGGCCCACGCTCTCGGGCTTCGGATGCGTGCGGAAGTGCATGTGCGTGGTGTTGAACCACATGAAGAACGGCGTGTCGGCCTCGGCCTGTCGCTTGATGAAGTCGCCGGCGTGGGCGACCACCTCGTCGTCGATGGTCTCCATCCGCTTGGCGGTCAGCGGCCCGGTGTCCTCGATGCGCTGCTTGCCGACGGGGCCGTAACGGCCGTCGACCGTTTCGTCATCGGTGCCGGTCGCCCAGCTGTGCAGCACTCCCCGCGGACGGAAGTGCTCGTTGAACACCGGGAAATCGTCCGGGTCCGGCCACGACGGCTGCTCGGGCTCCTCCTCGGCGTTCAAGTGGTACAGATTGCCGAAGAACTCGTCGAACCCGTGAACGGTCGGCAAGAACTTGTTGTTGTCGCCCAAGTGGTTCTTGCCGAACTGCCCGGTGGCGTAGCCCAGTGGCTTGAGCAGCTCGGCGATCGTCGGGTCTTCAGCCTGCAGACCGACATCGGCCCCCGGCATCCCGACCTTGCTCAACCCCGTGCGAAAGACGCTCTGACCGGTGATGAACGACGACCGGCCCGCCGTGCAGCTCTGCTCGCCGTAGGCATCGGTGAAGCGCATGCCTTCATTGGCTATCCGGTCGATGTTCGGTGTCCGGTACCCCATCAACCCATCGCTGTAGCAACTCAAGTTGGTGGTCCCGATGTCATCGCCCCAGATGACGAGGATGTTGGGCTGGCGCTGGTCGGGCAACGTGAATCTCCTCCGGAGGCGGCGGTCAGGGCGTCGATCTCATCCTCATCAGCCATCGGGCACGTCCGCATCACCCGCCAGAGGTGATCCCGTCCGACTCGGACCGAATGGGGACATCTCGTATGTCTCTGCAAGGGAATATTTTGGGGTTTTCTCGTATCGGGTTACACTCATCTTCGTGGCCGGGAAGAGCCCTCACGAGAGCGTGGCCCATCGCGTGCGAGAGCGCGTGTTGGGGTCACGTGAGCGGATCTGGCGCGTCGAAGACTTCGCGGGCACACCCAAGGCGGTCAACAACGAACTGCGCCGACTGGTCGACCGCAGCGAGCTGCAGCGGATCCGTCGAGGCGTGTACTGGCGTGGTCGCACGAGCCGCTTCGGCATGCGCGGCGTCGATGACGGCGAGGCGCTGCAGACAGTTGTCGGACAGGAGGAGGCAATCGGCGCGACCGGCTGGAACGCGACGAACGTCCTTGGGCTGTCAACGCAGGTCGCACCGATCGAGTCGCTCGCCGTCACGCACCGGGCGCCCGAGGGGCTCCGCCACATCAAGGTCGTCTCTCGTACGGCTCGCACCGGTCGCCGCAAGGCGGGACTGAACGGGCTCGAGGTCACGGTGCTGGAAGCGCTTGAAGGATGGGACCGCTATGTCGAAGTCGGGCCCGCCGAAGCCGTGCGGCGTTTCGACCTCATCCTGCAGCGCACTGACGTCCGCATCCCCAATCTGGTCTCGGCCAGCACGACCGAGCCGCCGGCCGTGCGCGAGCGGCTGCGAGCCGTCCTCATCGAGACGGGCCATCAGGCCGAGGCCCAACGGATTCCGCGCGCCCGCGATCAGAGGACCCGGGAAAAGGCGCTGCGGGTGCTGGAGGAGCGGGCGTGACACGCCTACGCGACAACGCCAGCGACTTCGCCGGCGCCGTCGACAACGCCGCCCGCGAGCTCCGGCTCACGGCGGAGTTCGTCGAGAAGGACTACTGGGTCACTCAGGTTCTCCGCGCGTTGCACAAGCGGTACGGAGGCTGGTTCGTCTTCAAAGGCGGGACCAGCCTCTCGAAGGGCTACAACCTGATCGAGCGGTTCTCGGAAGACGTCGACATCCTCGTCTTCCCGGCCAAGGACGACTCAGCCAAGTCGCGTGAGCAGTTGCTCCTCGCGATGACCGACGACGTCGCGACCGAGATGGGCGTCGAGTCGATCGCGGCACGCGATCCGGGGCGCGGCAAGTTCGCCCACCGCGCAGACGTGCTCGTCTATCCGCGGCTGCCGCGGCGCAGAACGGTTGTCGTGCCGGTTGAGGACCGTGGCGTGCTGTTGGAGACCGGCTTCGCCGGCGGCCACTGGCCCAGCGAGATGGTCGAGATCACACCGATCCTCTGCCGGCCGCTGGGCATCGACCCAGCCGAGTTCGAGGACACCGTCGCGTTCAGCATCCCGGCGCTCAAGCCGGCGCGGACGCTGCTGGAGAAGCTCTCGCTGCTGCATCACGTTGCCGTGGAGCACGAACGTCGCGGAACGGCGGACGCGCGCTGCGGCCGCCACTACTACGACATCTACCGATTGCTCGACCACGCACCAACGCGAAAAGTCATCAAGGACCGCGAGGAGTTCGCCCGGATCATGTCCGAGATGGAGCAGATCTCCGCACAGCACTTCGGTGCGTGGGAACCGCCCCCAGACGGCGGCTACGGACAGAGCCCAGCCTTTGCGCCGACCGAGGGGTCAGAGCTGTTCGTCTGGCTGGCCGCACGGTACCGCGACTCGGCCGGCCTGCTGCCGGCGAGAGTGACCGGCTCGTGGCCGAGCTTCGGCAAGGTGCTGAAGCGCGTAGAGACGTATCGGGAGCTGTTGTAGGACTTCCTACTGCCGCGTCATCGCGATCTTCAGCCGCTCCTCGGGCGAGATCAGGTGGTCGAGATCCTCGGCCGCGTCGGCGATGTCGAGCTGCACCCACTCGACGGTGCCGGTGAAGCGGCTGCCTTCGGGCGTGTAGTCGTCGCTGACCGGCGAGGCGGTGTCGAGGCCGATGTCGCAGGTCTCGTCGGCGGAGAAGACCATCGGGATGGTGCCCTCGACGCGTCCCTCGCCGACCTTCTCACCGTCGATGAAGAGCGCGACCGCGCCGCCCTTGCCCAGGCCACCGCCGTCGTAGGTGAACTCCATCCGCACCTGGTGCTTGCCCGCGGGAATCTCCGCGTCGCTTCCGACATAGAAGCGCTGGAGGCCGAACAGGTTGTAGCAGTACTTGGGCCGGCCGTCCTTGACGTAAAGACTCCAGCCCGCGAACGCGCCGCCCTGGGCGATGAGCACGCCCTCGGCGCCACCCTCACCCACGGTCACCTCGGCGGTCACCGCATGCGACTTGTTCTTGAGGTTGAGCATGACGTTCTCGGTCAGCCGCCCCATGCCTCCGAAGAGCAGCTGCGAGGGGCCCCCGATCAGCACCGGGCGCCCGGCGATGTCGGAGTTGAAGCGCTCGACCCGCCGGTCGTCGAGCGGCAGCACGTCGTACTTACGCGCCTCTTCCATGAACAAGGCCTTGAGCTCTTCGAGCTTGTCGGGCATCTCGGCCGCCAGATCGTGCGCCTGACTCCAGTCGGTGGTGGTGTCGTAGAGCTCCCAGGTGTCGTCGGCAAACGGTGGCAACTCGGCGAACACCCACGGGGTCGAGTGGCGGGTGACCGCCGTCCAGCCCTGGTGGTAGATGCCGCGGTTGCAGAACATCTCGAAGTACTGCGTCTCGTGACGGTCCGCCGCGTCGCCGTCGGCGAACGCGTAGCGCATGCTCACGCCCTCGATCGGCTTCTGCTCGACGCCATGAACGGTCGTGGGCTCCGGCAGACCGGCCGCCTCGAGAATTGTCGGCGCGACATCGATCACGTGGTGGAACTGGTTGCGCACCTCGCCCTTGGCGTCAAAGCCCTTGGGCCAGTGGACGATCGTGCCGTTGCGCGTCCCGCCCCAATGCGAGGCGATCTGCTTGGTCCACTGATACGGCGTGTCCATCGCGTGCGCCCAGCCGACGGCGTAGTGGTTGTAGGCCTTGGGGGTGCCGAAGTCGTCGATCCGCTCGGCCATGAACTCGGTCGTCTGCAGCCCATTGGCGCCGTTGAGGTTGATCAGCTCGTTGAAGCAGCCGTGGATGTCACCCTCGCCGCTGGCCCCGTTGTCACCGATGATGTAGTAGACGAGCGTGTCCTCCAGGATGCCCAGGTCTTCGAGGGCATCGACGAGCCGGCCGACGTGGTGGTCGGTGTGCTCCAGGAAGCCGGCGTAGACCTCCATCTGCCGTGCGAGGACCGGCTTGAGGTCGTCGGGGATGTCGTCCCACGCCGGGATCTCGTCCGGCCGCTCGGTCAACTGCGCCTCGGGCGGGATCACACCCAACTCCTTCTGGCGGGCGATCATCTCCTCGCGCAGCGCGTCCCAGCCCTGGTCGAAGCGACCCTTGTACTTCGCCGACCACTCCGCCGGGACGTGGTGCGGCGCATGTGTGGCGCCCGGCGCGAAGTAGGCAAAGAACGGCTTATCGGCCATCAGCGCCTTCTGCTGGCGAATCCATTTGATCGCGTGATCGGTCAGGTCTTCGGTGAAGTGGTAGCCCTCCTCGGCGGTCTTGTCAGGCTCGATCGCCGTCGTGCCCTCATACAGCGCCGGCGCGTACTGGTTGGTCTCGCCGCCAAGGAACCCGTAGAAGTACTCGAAGCCTCCGCCGCCCGACGGCCAGGAGTCAAACGGCCCCAGCGGGCTGGTCTCCCAGACCGGCACCTCGTGGCATTTGCCGAACTGCGCGGTCGCGTACCCGTTGAGCTTGAGCGTCTCGGCCAGCGGGGCGCAGGTGTTCGGGCGCACGGAGTTGTACCCGGGCGCCGACGTCGCGATCTCCGTGATCCCGCCCATCCCCACCGAGTGGTGGTTGCGACCTGACAACAGCGCCGCCCGCGTCGGCGAGCAGAGCGCCGTCGTGTGGAAGCGGGTGAACTTCAGCCCTTCGGAGGCGAAGCGCTCAGCGGTCGGCGTGTGACACGGCCCGCCGAAGGCGCTGGAGCAGCCGAAGCCCGCGTCGTCGATCAAGACGATTAACACGTTCGGCGCGCCGTCGGGCGGCCGCAGCGGCTCGATCGGCGGGAAGGTGGCGGCGGGATCCTTGGCGTCCTCGTAGACCGGGCCGTCGTAGGGCCGGTCGGGGATCGGCAGGACGTGGCGATCGGTCATCGGATGCTCCTGCTCCAGCCGACGGTGAGTTGGTAAAGGATCACGACATCCAGCGCGATGACGAGGATCGCCAGCAGCGGGAAGGCCGAGGCGATCCCGAACTGGAAGATCGCGTTGAGCAGCACGAAGCCGATGGCCAGCCAGCGCGTGATGCCGACGCCCAGTCCCAGGCCGACCCCCGTGAGCATCATCACGACGCCCGCGACGATCATGATCCAGCCCCAGGTGGTGAAGTCCCAGATCATCACGCCCTCGCCGCCGACGGCGACGACGTCGCCGTTGAGCACCGCGGCGAGTCCGAACAGGATGTTGAACCCGCCCGTCATGAAGAGCGTGACGGCGGCGAAGATGATCCACGCCCCGGGCGTGTAGGTCTCGACGCGCGGTCCCGGCGTAGCGGTCAGCGGCGTCTGACGATGGATGTCGGACACAGTCCCTCCTGAAGTTCGGTCGCTGCGAACCCTCGCGGCGAGGAGGGTGACGGCGGCTCACTCGCGGCGGGTGAGCGCGTCGCCGCGCCGGTGTGTAGATTGGCGCCCGTCATCGCGTGGGGGAATCCGGTGCAAGTCCGGAGCTGACGCGCAGCGGTGTGGACGGCAAGGCCGTCCGAGCCCGAATGCCCGTGCGGTGGCGCAGTTCTGACGGACCCTGTTCTCGCGTTTGGACGGCGGCCGCTCTCGAGGCACGGTGGCGCCGAATGCGTGGGCGAGATCGTGGTGAGAGGCGCCCGGCGCCCTGCAACCACAAGGAGTCTCACCACGATGTCTCGCATGTCCATCACGCGGCTGTTCGCCGCGCCCATCGCCGTGCTCGCGCTTGCCCCGGCGGCCGCGCAGGCGACCACCACGCCCGCCGCGCTGGCCACCTCGGTGACCAACGCCACCACCTACGTCAAGGGCCTGCAGGACCCGACGACGGGCGCCTTTGCGTCGACCGGCCTGTCCAACGAGTGGGCGTTCAGCGCGCTCGCCCCGGCCGGCGTCGCCGCGGTCGACCTCTTGCCGCCGCCCCCGAACAACGTGGTGAGCAAGAACGCGCGCAAGGTCTACCGCGACTACCTCTCGCCGGCCTCGTGGCCTGGCGGCTCGCCGGTGGTCACCGATTACGAGCGGGCGGCGCTCAACGCCTACTCGGCGGGCATCGACCCGGCGCGCGTGTCGACCGCGCGCAACCTGATCGCCGATATCGCGTCCAACTGGCAGACGGCGTCGCCGGGGTACTGGGGCACGCCCGGCAACTTCAACGGCACGGTCTTCGGGCTGCTCGCCCTGGCCGGCGCCAAGACGTCGGCGGGAACGCAGCGGGTGCCGCAGGCGTTGTTGAACAAGTCGATCACGACGGTGCGCGCCAACCAGCACACCGATGGCGGCTGGAACTGGCCGAAGGCCGAGGGCGTCCCGGCGCAGCTGGCCGCAGTAAGTGACATCGACATGACGGGCGCGGCGCTGGCGTCGCTCTGTGTCAGCGGCGTGGCGAACACCGACAGCGCCGTCGTCGCGGGCAAGAACTTCCTCAAGGGGAAGCTGGTGAACGCCAGCGGCGCGTTCAACTCGTCGTTTGGCGCGAACACCGACTCCAACGGCTGGGGCGTCCAGGGGCTGAACGCCTGCTCGATCCCCAACCAGGGGACGGACTTCACCACGGCCGCCGGCAAGACGCCGATCGACTTCCTCGTCAGCCAGCAGCTTGCCGGCGGCGGCTTCCGCTACACGACCGGTTCGACGCCCAACGCCTATGCCTCGATCGACGCGCTGCGCGCGGAGGCCGGTGGCGGCTTCTCGGCGACCCCGCCGGTGCCGACGACGGTCGGTGAGCCGCGGTTCGTCGCCAGCACGGCGTTTGTGAGCGGGACGACGAGCAAGCTGGCGGTGATCGTCGACGATGGGTCGGGGACGTTGAAGGTCTGCTCGGTCGCGGTCGCGCCGACGACCGCGACCACGACGCTCGGGGCGGTCCTGACCGCGGCGGTCAGCGGGTCGACGCCGGCCGGGTGCGTCACGGGGAGCTCGCCGTCGAGTGGCGTCATCACCACCATCAACGGGGTGAGCAACGGCGGCGGGTCGACGTGGAAGACGAGTATTGACAACGGGACGGCGGCTGCGGCGAACACGGCGACGGTTGTGAATCTGGGCGACACGGTGTCGCTGAAGTACGGGGTGTAGGGGGACGTGGGGGCGGGCGGCGCGCCAGGCCTTGGGCTTGGCGCGCCGTCGCTTGTAGGTCGTCCGCTTTGGGGGCTTGCGTGGCGCACTCGTGGCGCTCCGCGCGTTTGCTCTGGTGGGTGCGCGGCGGGGTTCGGGGCACCGAGGGAAGTGAGGAGTGGCCGGGGCCTCGGGGCGCGGGGCTTGTCGTCCGTTGACGCCTGGGCGCGGGTGGCTCGTGGCGCTTGGTGGGTCCGGGGCGTTTCGGACCCCATATAGGGACACCAGGCGACCCGGACCAATCCTTCGGGGGCCGAAGCGTGGTCCGGGGCGTTTCGAACACAATCATTGTGCTCCAAACGACCCGGACCTCGCCGCCAACGCCTGAACCACCCCGGCCGTCCCACGAACCCTCACGCGGAAGACGATGGCACCACGACTTCCTCCCCTCGGTGCCCCAAAACCCCGCAACGCACCGCGAGCACGGTGCGCGCGGAGCGCCACGGGTGCGCCACGCCAGCCACCACCCGGACCGCCGACGACACAGCGCGCCCCTACGCGTGTCACCGGCAGCATCCGGAGTCCGATCGGCTCAGCCGATGCGCACCCGCACGGCGACGGCGTGGCCGTCAGTGCGATAGCGCAACATGTAGGTGTTGGCCGCCAGCTTGCGCACCGCGCGCAGCGACGCCACCGTCCCGCGGGCGTACACCTTGCCCCGACGCGTCAGCGTCGCACTCGCCTTCCCCGCGACCGAGGACACCAGCTTGCACGTGACCCTCGGCGCGCGCTTGCCGCGCTTGACGGTGCAGACCGCGTCGCGACCATTGCGGCCGGCCTTGCCCTGCGGACCCGGCGCACCGGCCGTACCCAGCGCCCCGGCAGCGCCTGTCGCCCCGGCCACCCCGGCCGGGCCCGCCGCGCCGGCGTCACCCTTGACCCCCGCGGCACCATCCGCGCCCGCGGCGCCCGCTGCCCCATCCTGCCCCGCCGGCCCCGCCGGGCCCGCCGCCAAGCTCCCGCCCACACCATCCAGCGGCACCGACAGCGTCCCGTTCGACGCCGTGCTCGTGACCTCCAGCGTCGCATGCCGCGCACCTACGACCGACGGCGCGAAGCGCACGTTGACCGTGCACGTCGTGCCTGCTCCCGCGTCCAACGTCTCCCCCGTGCAGTGGTCAGAGCTGATCAGGAAGTCGTCAACGTCAACGCCCGCGAGCTTGACACCCGTGACCGACGCGGTCCCGAGCGCCGGAGTGACGACGACCGCCCGCGGCGCACCCAGCGTCTCGCGCGCCTGCGACGCACCGAAGTCCGGCGTCGCCGCTGAGACCGACGCCGTGCACGGCGAGGACGACTGGCCGTCGAACACGCAGACGCTCGCCGGCACCGAGAACGCCGAGCTATGGCTCGCCGTCGGCAACGCGCTCGCATCGGTGCCCGCGATGGCAATCAGATCCACGTTCCCGCTTGCATCACCCGGGACCGTCAGCGTCGCCCGGCCCTGATCATCGGTAGCGACGAACGTATCGCTCGCGTCGTCAAAGCCGACGCCGTAGCCCGCGCCCGCGCTCCGCGTACCCGCCAGGACGTTGCCGCCCCAGCCTGTGGCCCCGCCGACGCCCGGCTCGTAGGCGGCGACCGTCGCCGTCACCGGCTGCCCGGCAGCGACCGTCGCCGGCAACTCGACCCGCAGCTGCGGCGTCGTCGGCAAGCCGTACATCGTGTCGCCGTCGGCGAAGCGCCGCTCGGTCGCCTGCAGGACGACGACGTCGCCATCGTGCAGCGCGTGACACAGCGCCCCGGCCATGTCCTGACCGAAGTTGTAGTACGTGGTGTTGATCCACAGGTGCCAGCCGGGAACCTCCGATAGGAAGCCCAGCGACGACGCGTCGTAGGTGATGCCGTTGATCGTCAGCTGCTTGTCGAAGCCCGGTCCGTCGGCGATGGTCCAGGCCGGATCGAAGGCCTCCAACAACGCGCCGACGCTGTCGGCCGGGTACTTCTGGGCGGTCAGCGCACCGCAGGTGCCGCCGAAGGGCAGCTCGCCGCCGTCGACCGGCGTGTCGCCGGCAGCGCCGAGTTGCGCGAGCCCGGCGTTGGCGCGCCCGGTCAAGTCGTTGATCTGCAGATAGGCCTGCGGGCCGGTCGCCAGCGCGGCGGGAACGCAGGTGAGGATGAGCGCCAGCGTCACGAAGACGGGCAGGATCCGGCGTGCGCCGGAGATGTAGGACATGGGTTGCTCCTGTCTCGAACAGGCGACCCCGATGGCCCGTCCTCCTCGACGGCGCAGCGGCGGCCGTCCTGTGCGCGAAGACGGTTGACGTATGTGCGCCGGCCGGGTCTTCGGGCTCGGGCTCATCCTCGGGAGCTCCTTCCCGAGCCGAACCGGCTCAGTGGACCTGCACGCTCCGTCGTCACCCACACCGCTGCGCGTCAGCCCCGGATTCCCACCGGAGTTCCCCGCGTCCGTTGCGGGCGGGACAGTACCAGCCCCCTCCGAATCGTCTGGTACGGTCCGCGCCCAGAACTTCATCCATCTGATCGCGGAACGGGGAAGTCGGTGCGAATCCGACGCGGGCCCGCCACTGTCAGCGAGGATCGTTCGCCGCACGCCAGCGATGGCAGCCACTGGGCCTCACCGGTCCGGGAAGGCGCGGATCGAACGCTCGTGAGCCAGGAGACCCGACTGCGATCTTGACGTCGTTTCGCCCTCGTGGAACAGGGCTCAAGACATGTCGCGATCTGCCATCGCGCTCGGCCTGGTCCTCCTGGCCGGGCTCACCACCTCCCCGGCCTCGGCCGCCCCGAACGACCTCGTGCTGGTCTCGCGCGGTGTCGACGGCCGGCCCGCCTCGGCATCGTTCGGGCCGGTCGAGTCCAACGGCGCGGCGATCTCGGCCGATGGGCAGCGCGTCGTGTTCGACTCCAACGCGCCGAACATCGCGCCGGGCGTGACCAACAGCCAGACCCAGGTCTACGTCCGCGACCTGCGCGGCGGCGGCAACATCCTGGTCAGCCGTGCCGACGGCCCTGACGGGGCCCCATCGGACAACGGCGGCGCGCTCGCGGGGCTCGATGCCGGGTTCGGCGCCATCACGCCCGACGGCCGCTACGTCTTCTTCAACGCCGTGCTCGGCGACGGCGGCTCCTACGGCTACCGCCGCGACCTGCAGGACAACCGCACCAAACTCGTCACGCGCGCCGATGGGCGTGACGGCGCGCCTGTCCAGTCGTGGTGGATCGCCGGCGCCGCCGGCAACGGGCGCTACGTGCTCTTCCACGCCGCCGGCCTGGTCGACCCGCGCGTCGGCCCGCTGCCACGCGGCCTCTACCTGCGCGACCTGGAGTCAGGGACGACCGTGCTCGTCAGCCGCGGCACCGGCATGAACGGCACCCCGGCGACCGACGACGACCTGACGGCCACGGGCATCTCGCCGAGCGGGCGTTACGTCGCGTTTCAGTCCGGCTCGCCGGACCTGACCTCCGGACCCGCGCCGCCCGAAGGTGTCAGTGCCCGGCAGATCTATCTGCGCGACGTGCGCTACGGCACCACCGTCTTGGTCAGCCGCGAGGACGGCGCCGCGGGCGCACCGGTACCGCGCCGCTACGTCGGCTGGACGCCGGTGCGCGCCGACGGCTGCGTCGTGGCGTTCGACGCGCTCGGCACCGGCATCGCCCCCGGCAGCCCGGGCAACGGCGGCGTCGAGAGCTATGTCCGCGACCTCTGCGAGGGCACCACGCGGCTGGTCAGCCGCGTCGATGGGCCAACGGGCGCCGCTGCGGTCACACCGCCGTTGAGCGAGCCCGGCAGCGCGGACGTCTACACGCAGGGCATGAGCGCCGACGGCCGTTACGTGTTGTTCACCGCCAATACCAATAACTTGACCCCCGGCGTCTCGGCCAGCGTCCCCGAGATCTACCTGCGTGACGTCACCGAGGGGCGGACGCTGCTCATCAGCCGCGCCAACGGCCCCGACGGGACGCCCGACGCCGACAACACCGGGCACTTCGGCAGCGCGGCGATGACGCCGGACGCGCAGTTCGTCGCGTTCTCGTCGAAGGGCACCAACTTGATCGCCGACAACGATGCGGGGGTCGGGCAGGTCTACCGACGGGAGCTCGGCGCGCTGCCGGCCGGGCCGGGGATCACCGCTTGCGGGCTCACCGACGACCCTGGCATCGGCGGCAGCGCCGCGCCCGCATGCCCGGCAACTGGAGGAGGCGACGGCGCCGGTGATCCGGCGGCGCCGGCCGCGCCGCGGCCGATCCCGGTGGCGACGACGGCGCCGGGAACGCCATTGCCAGGTGCTGCGTCTGGCGCCCTTCCGCCGGCGTTGGAGCCAACGCTCGTGCGCGCACCGACCCTGCGGACGGTGCACGTCACGAGATCGCAGGTGACGCTGTGGGTGGACCTGCCGGCGACGATCGAGGTCCGCGTCGCGCGCGAGATCGTCCACGGCAAGCGGCGGGCGTGGCGCTCGGCGCCACCGATCGACACCGCCGTCGCGAAGGCCGGCCCCGCCCGGGTGCAGCTGCCCAAGCTCGCGCGGGCCCGTTATCGCCTAACGATCCGCGCCCTCGGCATCGCGGGCGCCAAGAGCCCCACGGTCACACGGACGCTCGACTTAAGGAAGAAGGTCGCTCGATGAGGCGCATGGCGTTGTTGATGATGATGGTGACCGCGGGCGCGCTGGCCGGCGGCGGCGCAAGCGCCGCGACCGTCGACGTCCGCGTCGAGGGCGCCACCCAGACCCTCTTCGAGGGCCCCGTGCGCTCAGCCGGCAACCCGGTGCGCTCCGCGTCCGATGCCCAGCAGCGCCATTGCGACGGCACCAACAACGGTCAGCACCCGGCACCCGGCGCGTCGGCGACCGGGGCATCGGTCGAGGGCCTGCGGACCGAGGGCATGGACTTCGACGCCAAGTGGTTCCCGGGCTTTGACGACTACTACGTCACCCGCTTCGGGCCTGACGCCGAGAACGTCGACACCTACACCTTCTGGGGCCTCCTCATCAACGACGCGTTCACCGACGTCGGCGGCTGCCAGGCGCAGGTGGCCGACGGCGACCGCGTGCTCTGGGCCTATGACGCATTCCACAACCGCGGCTTCCTCAAGCTCGCCGTCGCCGGGGACACCGCGGCGGCGCCGTCGTCAACCGCGACCGTGGTCACCGGGCAATCGCTGACGGTCAGCGTCACGCGCGCCTACGGCGAGAAGAACCCTGCCTTTGCCGGCGTCGGCGGAGTGACAGTCGCGCCGGTGACGACGGCGGTCAACGGCGTCGAGACCGTCCAGCCCACCGCGCCCGGCGCCGCGACCACGGCGGTCGACGGCACCACCGACGTGATCTTCGGCACGCTCGGCTGGCACCGGATCAAGGCCGATGCGGGCGCCGGCGGGGCGATTCGCTCCAACCGGCTTGACGTCTGCGTGGTCAGCGCACCCGGCGGGAACTGCGGGCCCGCGCCCGTCGACACCGCCGCGCGCGAGGCGCCGCCGTTGCCGCCCGATCCCGTCGGCCCGGGCACCGGCGGGAGCGGGGCGACGCCGGTCAAGCCGGGTGGCGGCAGGGCTCCGGCGCAGCTCGTCGGCGCGCCGATCATCGAACTGCCGCGCTTCACGACGGCCGGGCAGAAGACCGGCCGCGTGGGCATCCGCTGGCGGGTGCTACAGACCGGCGTCGGCGTGCGCCGCTGGAGGTTTGCCGCCCGCCCGGCGAGCAGGCGCTCGGGGGCCTTCACCGCGGTGGCGACCGGCACGAAGGACACGACCGCGCAGCTCAAGCTCGGCGCCGGTCAGACGTGGACGGTGCGGGTGACCTTCACGGACAAGTTGGGGCGCGAGGTCAGCCAGACCGTCGGCGACGTGCTCGTCCCGCTCGACGCGGGCGCACGCGCGGTGCGCCGCAGCGGTGCGTGGTCGCGCGTGCGTGACGGCGGCGCCTGGCTCGGCGCCGTGCAGCGCGGTCGCGCAGACGCGACGCTGACCGCGCGGCTCGCCGCCGGCCGCCCGACCGTTCTGGTCCGGGGGGTGCGCAAGACGGCTGACATCGAGGTGCGCGTCGGCGCCAAGCGCGCGATCTACCGGATCAGCGGCAGCACGACGGCAGCCACCCGGGAGATCGTCGCGGCCCCGCGGGCGCGCGCCGGCGCCGTCCGCGTGCGGATCGTCTCCGGAACGGCGGGGGTCGATGGTCTCGGCGTGCGTCCGTAGGGGTGTCATCGGCGGGTCGGCGGGTCGCCGTCGGGCCGTCGTGGGCGTGCTGATCGCGGCGGCGCTGACCGCCGCCGCGCCGGCCGCGGCCACGGGGCCGCCCTCGTTCGCGCCGCCGAGCGCCGCCGACGGCGCCGCGCTGCTCAAGGCTGAGCAGTGGATGGTCCGCGCGCAGAGCGGAGACGGCGGCTTGCCCGTCGCCGGGCTCGCGGCGGTCCACCGCGTCAACCTCTGGGGCGCGCTCGGCCTCGCCGCCGCCAACGTCAACGCGCGCGATCAGGCCACCTCAGCCAACAGCCGCTCGCTCTTCGGCCTGCTGCGAACCTTCGCCGCCGGCGGCGAGCTCTCCGACACCGCCGACCTCGCGCTTTACCTCCTCGCCGCCCACGCCGTCGGCTTCCCCGCGGTCCGCGGCGAGCAGGATGGGGTGGGTGGGACGGGTACACATGACGTCGTCGCCGACCTGCTCGCGGCCCAGCTACCCGGCACCTCGCCCGATCGCGGCGCGTTCCGGTCCCAGCCCGGCGCGGGCAGCGGCGACGCGCTGTCAACCGCCTACGCCGTCCTCGCCCTCACGTCGCTGCACAACTTCGACCGGTCCTACGCCGACGCCGCCACCGATTGGCTCATCACCCATCAGAACGGCGACGGCAGTTGGGGACCGTTCCCGGGCGCACCGGGCGACGTCGAGACGACCGCGACCGTGCGCGAGGCGTTCAGCGCGGTGGGCCAGGACACCACCATCGCCGCCTCGCGCGCCTCCTCCTGGCTGGGACTGCGCCAGGGCGGCGACGGCGGCTGGAGCCGCGCCGGCGACGGCACGACCTCCGACGTCCCGGCCACCGCCGCCGTCGCGCGTGCGCTGCTCGCCCAAGGCATCAACCCCAACAACGCTGACAACAGCGCCGGTCGATCGCCGATGTCCTTCTTGCGCAGCGCCCAGGACGCCGGCGGGACCGTCGGCCGCGCGCCCGGCGTGCCCGCCGACGAGCCCACGGAGACGACCGCCATGGCGATGCTTGCCTTCGGCGGCACCGGTTTGCTGTTCGGCCCCATCGCAGACGGCGGCGACAGGGGCGAGCTGCCAAATCAGGGCCCGCCCGCCGGGCTCCCCAGCGGTCCGCTGCTGCCGAGCGAGACGGTGACGCCGACGGCGAGCACGCCCACCACGCCGACGCCGAGCGCCGCGACGTCCGCGCCGGCCATCCAAGTTCCGGCAACACCACCAACATCCTCACGGACCGGCGTCAAGCGGGTGAAGGTGCGTCGCCACGGTGCCGGCAGCGGCACGACCGACGCCGGCAACGGGACGGGCGGCGGCGGCACCGTCGGCACGGCGGGCGCGCCCAACCGCGCGGGCGGTGGCGGCGGCAGTGCGACAAGCGCCGTCAGCGCGCCGGCCGCGACCGCTGCTGGCGCAGCCGTCCCGTTGCCGACCGGCCATGCCGGCGGCAAGCGCGTCAAGACCGGCCGCACCGCACCGCGCGAGGTCAGCGGCACGCTCATCGGCCGCGCGAGCCCGACCGAGGGCGCGCGCGGCAGCTCCGTCGCGGCGCCGGGCGCGTCAGGCGCGCAGAGCGGAGGCCGGACCACGCCCTGGTGGGCGATCGCCCTCGCGCTCGCGATCGCCGCCGGCGTTCTCGGCGGCATCCGTCTCGACCGCCGCCGCCCGGAGGTCGCGTTGTGATCTCACCCATCCGCACCTTCCCGGAGCCCACCCGATGACCATCCTCGCCGCCCTCGACGCCAACCTCGGCGACGCGCTCTCGCGCCTGACCTCCGTCCTCGCCGCCCCCGTGCTGATCGCCGCGGCGGCGGTCCTGATCCTCACCGGCATCGAGCTCGGCCGCTGGGTTGGCGAGATCGCGCGCCGCCGCCGGGCGACCGGACCGCTGAGCGTCCTCACGCAAGCCGTGCTCGAAGACCCACTCGCCGCCACCCACCTCGCCGCCGGCGCCCCCAGCGCCCCCGCGGCCACGACGCTCGAGCGCCTCGGCGTGGCCGTCGCCGCCACCGATCTCGAGGGCGTCGAGTACGCGCTCGACGACTTCGAGCACGTCGTCGAGCGGCGGCTGGACCGCACGCGGATGATCGTCCGCGCTGGCCCCGCGATCGGCCTCATGGGCACGCTGATCCCGCTCGCACCCGGCCTGCGCGCACTCGGCCGCGGCGATGTTCACCTCCTTGCCAACGACCTGCGCATCGCGTTCGCCGCGACGACCGTCGGTCTGCTCTCGGGCACCGTCGCATTCGGGCTGACGCTCGCTCGCACGCGACGCTGGAGCGAGGATCTCGCGGCGATGGAGCGCGCGACCGATCGGCTGCGCGCAACGGCCGCCGCGGCTGCGACCCTGCGCGCCGAGACCGACGCCCGCGCGCTCATTGACGATGTCGTGGTCGCGCGATGAGGCGCCACCGCGCCCGCGCCCGCCGGCAGCTCGGGGGCGAGACCGGCGACCCGCTCGACGGCCTTGTCAACCTATTTGACTTGGGCATCGTCCTGGCGGTCGCGTTCCTCATCGCCGGGCTGGCCTCGACGATCAACCGCCAGGACGCGCAGCTCAAGCCGCGCACGCAGGCCGTGCCGACGCCGTCGAAGTCTGCGCCCGCGCGCGGCAAGGGCAAGGCAGTCGGAACGGTCTACCGCCTCGGCGACGGCCGGCTGATCTACACCCGGCCGGGAGGCGGCGGGTGAGGGAGGCGTCCCGCGCGCGAGTAACTCAGCTGGTCCTCCTCGGCGCGCTGGCCGCTGCCGCGCTGCTGCCGGGCGCCGCCACCGCGACGCCTCCGTGGACCGCCAACCAAGGCCAGCTCGACAAGACCGTCAGCTACATGCGCGGCGCCCAGAACGCCGACGGCGGCTTCGGCGGCGCGGCCGGCCAGCCGTCGGATCCACTGTTCAGCGCGTGGGTCGTCATGGCGCTCGCGGCGGCCGGCATCAACCCCAAGGATCAGCGCGTCGTCGGCGGGATCGACGCCTACACCTACGTAACGGCCAACGCCGCCGCCCTGTCCGACACCACCGACTTCGAGCGGGCGATGCTCGTCGCGGTCGCCTCGGGCACCTCGCCACGCGACTTCGGCGGCCGCGACCTCGTCGCGGCGATCCTGTCGCGGCGGCTGCCCGACGGGTCGTTCACCCATGCCACCGGCGGCACGTCGGGCGGCATCAACGACACCGCCTTCGCCATGCTGCCGCTCAGCGCGACCGACGAGCCGGCCAAGACGGACATCATCTCCCGTGCCGCCGCCTGGCTGGTCGGCGCGCAGAGCGCGGACGGCGGCTGGTCCTGGGCGCCGGGCCGCGAGGAGTCCTCGGACATGACCGCCGCGGTCATCCAAGCGCTGCGGATCGCTCCGCAGACGCCTAAGCGGATTGCGGCGGTGCAGCGCGGCTGGTCTTACCTCCGTTCGACGCAGCGCGACGACGGCGGCTTTGCCCAGACGCCGATCGATCCGGAGTCCAACAGCGCGTCGACCGCCTGGGCGCTGCAGGCGATGTGGGCCTCGGCCATCGACCCCACCACCTGGCGGCGCGCCGGCGGCACCCCGCTGGACTACCTCGCCTCGCTGCAGCAGCCGGACGGATCCATCATGTACATGAAGGGCCACAGCCTCAACGATCTCTGGATGACGGCGTACGCCGCGCCCGCGCTGGCCGGCTACCCGTTGCCGGTGCCGTCGATCGCGCGGACGACGGGCAAGGGCGGCAAGGGCGCGGCGCTCTACAGCCGCCCGCAGCCCGACAGCACCGGCAACGCGAGCGGCGGCGTGCGCCAGCTCTCGTCGTCCTCGACGGAGACCAAGACGCGACGGCGTGGCGGGGCCAAGGTCACGGCGACCGGCACGGCGCAGTCCAACGGCGTCGCGGCGTCGGGTATCACGCCGATCGCGTCGCAGACCAAGGACATCGAGAAGACGGGTGGGCGGACGAGCCGCGAACTGGAGAAGCGCAAACCGCGCCGCCCGCGCGACACGCCCACCAAGGACGCTGGCGAAGCCGTCACCGGCCGCTTGCTCGCCAGCGCCGCGCCCGCCGGCGCCTCGGGCACCGGCACCCGCGCGGCCGCCGCACCCGGCCTGCGCGCACCACACGCCGCCGCCGACACGTCGACTACCACCGCGCTCGTCCTCACCGGACTGCTCCTCCTCGCCGCCCTCGGCGGTGCCTCCCTCGAAGCCCACCACGGACGCAAGGGACTGCTCCCATGACACGGACCATCACCACCATCAACGACCTCGGCGACCGCCCACGCGCATGACACTCCCCGCCTCCATCGACCTCGGCGACGGCCTCGCCCGCATGAGCCAGGCGCTCCAGGTCCCGGTCCTGATCGCCTCGATTCTCTTGCTGGCGCTCTGCGCCGGCGAGCTCGGGCGCTTCGCCATCGAGTCGCTGCGCCGCCGCCGCACACAGCGCGGCACGCTGCGGTTGATCACCGCCCAGGCCCTCATCGAGCCCGGCGTCGCCCGCCTCGTCTCCGAGCGCGCGCCGAGCGCGATCGCCGCCGAGACCGTCCGCGACCTCGGCATCGCCGCCGCCACCGGCCGCCCCAACGCGATCGAGCACGCGCTCGCCGACTATGAGCTCGCCATCCAGCGCCGGCTGGACCGCACCCGCCTACTCGTCCGCGGCGGCCCCGCGCTCGGCCTCATGGGCACGCTGATCCCGCTCGCCCCCGGCCTCGCCGCGCTCGGCCGCGGCGACGTCGCCTCGTTGGCCACCAACTTGCGCACCGCCTTCGGCGCGACCGTCATCGGCCTCCTCGTCGGCACCGTGTCCTTCGCGCTGACGATCGTCCGCACCCGCGCGGCGACCGAGGACCTCGTCGCGATGGAGCGCGCCGTCGACGACGCCGAGCATGCGAAGACGACCGCCGCCGCTCCGCCCACCACCGAGCCCGTCGTCGTATGAACCGCACCGGCCTCGGCCGCCACGGCCGCATCGCCGACGACTCCGGCGACCCCCTCGACGGCCTCGTCAACCTCTTCGACCTCGGCCTCGTCCTCGCCGTCGCCTTCCTCGTCGCCGGCCTCGGCCTCTCGGTCAACAAGACCACCGGCAAGATCGAACCCCGCACCACAACAAAGACAACAACCGTTCCCCAACAACAACCCGGCCCCACCACCTCCGGCCGCGGCGCCCCCATCGGCACCCTCTACCGCCTCGCCGACGGCCGCCTCGTCGTCGTCGAGCCGGGCGGCAAGGCCAAGCCGGTCAGCCCTTGAGTCCCACGCCCTCTCGCTCATCGACGAGCAAGTTCCGCACGACGTTGCGCGATGCGAGCAGGACCAGGACGAGCAACGTCACCGAGAAGAAGCCGCCGAGGCTCACGGCATCACCGAAGACAAGGTCGACGAGCTCGAGCACGACAAGCTTGCTGCCGGCGGCGACGGCCCACAACGCCACCGCGGCCGCGACCTTGCCGCCCCGCGAGGTGGCGGCGCGGAGCCTGCCGAGGATCCCGCCCTTGGCGAGAATCACCACCTCCAAGGCGACCTTGAGCAGCACTGCGGTCAGCAGCGAGAGGGTGAACCCTTCGCTGATGACCGATGGGACGTACTCGATCGCGAGGTTGAGCACGACCACATAGACGAAGACGTCGATGATGTCGGCCGGACGGGCGCGCATCCATCGGCGGACCGGGGCTCGCGAGCGGTTGAGCCTGACGACCTCCACCGGCGTCGGGGTGCCCGGCCCGGCCGCCATCACGCTCGCCTCGCTTCTTTGTCGGCTCGCCTGAGGAGATCGTGACCGACGCGGGCTGAACGGGAGTCGGGATAGAAGCTCAGGTCCAGACCGACGGCGGCAATCGGCGCGGTGCGACGCTCGCCCAGCATCCACGCATCGTCCGGGACGATCCGCAGCACGACATTGTCCTCGCCAACTTTGTCGACGTCATCAAGGCCGTACGCGTCCACCAACTCGTCAAGCCGGGAGGCGCGGACGTAGGCGTCAATCGCATCCGGTGCGGCGAGCGGAAGCTCGAGGACACCAGCCGCGCTGGATCCGGTCAAGACGATGTCCTTGCTTTGGTACAGGGCACGCAGCTCGCCGGGAAGAGCCCAGAAGCGCTCGACGCTGCCGCGGCGCCCCAGCCTGCCGCGCACGGCGACGAGACCCTGCTGAGCCAACGCTTGGCGCAGACGCCAGCGCACAGCAGGATCCATTCCCTCCGGATACGGCTCGCCCGAGGCGGCCAGCAGCATCGCCCAGGCGTTGCGGGCCGCCATCGGGCGACCGGGCGGCGTCGGCTCACGCTGGCGTGCCGCAACACTCTCGGACTGCACGAGCCAGCGGCCGGCGATCTTGTCGGCGCGCAGGCTGCCGTCGGCAATCAACGACCGCACGCGCGAAGGGTTGAGCTTCAGCTCACGGGCAGCTTCGGGGACGCTGACCAACTCACGCATGACAAAAGGGTAGCGCCTGCGATATGGTTTCGCAAACCGGGACTGGAACCCAGGCTACGACGTGCAGCCCACCGTCCCCGTCACCGCATCATCACTGGTCTCACCGAGCCGGTCATAGAGGTAGTGCAAGCTCGCCTGATACCGCCAGCCGCCGGCCGGACAGGACGTCGTCGTGATGTAGTTCTCGGCCCACGGCCTGCCACCGAGTGAGAAGTACAGGTTGTTGAGCTGAATCGGCAGGCCAGCGACGACCTGGAGATCCCTCGGCACCATGAAGCTGCTCTGACGGCGCCAGGCGCCGATCAGGTTCTCGGTGCCGACGACGATTGTGCGCCGGACGCGCGCCGGATGGTCGACCGTCGTGTAGGCCAACAGCCGCGCAGCGCCGGCGTTGAAGAGGATCACCTTCATGTTGGCCAGGATCGTGTCGGCGCGTCCAGTGCCATACGCGTTGCCCATGATCGACCCTTGCGGACAGCCGGCCGGGCCCTGGAAGTCGAGCACCACCTTGGTGCAGCGCGGATAGCGATCGCCGTTATAGGAGAAGCCCTCGCCAAAGAGAATGTCCTCACCGGTGATGATCGGCGGGTCAAACCCCGGCTCGGTGACGACCTGGACCGACCCGCGCACGACGACGCCCTGCGGATGCGCCGCCGTGCCCGCCTTGGTCGGCGTCACCGCCATCCTCGCCGTCACCGCCGTGGTCGGCCGCTCCTCGTCCTGCGCCGAGGCGCTCGCCGCACCGCCCATGCTCACCGCGAGCACGGCGAGCACCGCCACCTTCCATGACCTCCTCAGCCGCATGCGCTCCCTTTCGCTGACTCACCTACGCGGCGGCCGGCGCCCCGTGACCGCTTGTCGAGCAGGACGCCGGCGCGCCCAGCGGCTGCACCACGCACCGCGGCCATGGTGCATCCAGACGACCCTGGCCGGCAGGTCCCGCACCTCGCCGAGCAGGCAGCGCCGTGGCCGACGTGCGCTCCCGACATGGCGATCATCGCCCGCCACCGACCATTGGCAGTGACGGCGGAAGTGGTCCTCACGATGCATCGGGTCACCCGGCGAGCGACGCGATAGAGGATGGAATGGGGACAGGAGTTCGGTGACACATGAGTGTTTCCCTAACGGCGCCGATACTACGGGTAGGGACACACGAATGTCTACCCCGCGGAGAAAAAGTTCTGCGACGGCTCTCCGGTCGCCCCGGCGGCGCTCGCTGCGCCGTCTAGAACGCTCCCGGCCCCCGTCCCCCGCACCCCATAGAGTCACGCGCGCCAGGGGGACAGGTCCAAAATCAGGAGTCAAAGATGAAGCGTTGGATGGCATTGCTCGCAGGCCTATGCCTGCTGATGGCTGGTTCGGCCGGGGTTGCGCAGGGGGCGACAAAACCGGCGAAGAAGGCCAGCGTCTCGTCAGCGTTGCGCACGCTTGACCGTCAGACCGCGACGCTGCCCAAGACGGCCGTCTCACGCACGCAGCGGCGCAAGCTGCACGACGCCGCCCGCCGCGCGCGCCTCGCCGCCAAGGGCAAGCCCTGCTCCTCGGTCGCCGCCCTCTCGCGCTTCCGCACCATCTTGCGGTCCGTCAAGCCCCGCAAGGGCAAGCGCAACGCGCGAGCCAACCTGCGCGTCGCCGCGCTCGGCCCGGTCTCGCTGACCGCCAGCCGCCTGCTGCTGGCCGACAAGCGCACCAAGAACTGCGGCGGTGGCACGAAGCCGAGCACGTTGTCAGACGCCAAGACGAGCGTCCTGTCCAGCGACATCAACGGCATGCGCGTCCGCGTCGAGCTTCCCGCCGTCCAGTTCACGCCCCGCAGCGCCGGCGGCAAGTCCTGGACCCAACTCGTGCTGCCCGACACGTCGGCCGGCCTCGGCGACACCGGCGCGCCCGGCATCCCGGTCGTGGCCAGCAGCTTCGCGGTCCCGGACGGCGCGACCGTCTCGGTCAAGTCCGACAAGACGGTCTCCACCACGCTCGACGGCGTCGACGTCTTCCCGGTCCAGCCCGACCCGGTCGACGCGGCCGCACCGGCGCCCGGCAGCAAGCCGAACTTCGGCAAGCCCCCGTTCACCGACGCGCCGTTCACCATCGACCGCAAGGCCTACGCCTCTGACAAGCCCGTGCCGGCCAAGCCCGCCGATGCCGACATCCTCGGCAAGACGCGCGACCTGACGCTCGGCGGCCTGCAGATCCCGACCGGTCAGTACGACCCGGCTTCCAAGAAGTTGAAGCTCTTCAAATCCGTCGAGGTCGACGTGAAGTTCAACGGCGGCACCAAGGCCTTCAACGACGAGCTCGCCTCGCCGTGGGAGCGCCCGGCCCGCGAGCGGCTCGACGGGATCCTCAACCGCAAGCTGATCGACCTCCTCAAGGTCCGCGACCCGTTCCGCCGCTGCGGCGAGGAGATGCTCGTCATCACCAACACAGCCACCCAGGCGGCGGCTGACCAGTTCGCCACCCACAAGCGCACGCAGGGCATGCGGACGCTGGTCGTCGACGTCGGTGACGCCGCTGGCCAGATCGGCTCGACGCCGGCGGCCGTCCAGGCCTACATCCGCGGCCAGCTGACCGCGAACCACTGCATCCACCCCAGCTACATCACCATCATGGGCGACGACGACCTCGTGCCGACGTTCGCCGGGATCAACGGCATCCCGTCTGACCTGCCCTACGCGATGCGTGACGACACCGACGAGCTGCCCGACGTCGCCATCGGCCGCATCATCGGCAACGACCAGACGGCCGTCGGCGTCGCCGTCGGCAAGATCATCGGGTACGAGACGACCCCGCCGACCGGCGCGTCGTTCACCAACAAGGCGGTGGTCGCCGCCGACTTCCAGGACGATGACAACGACGGTCAGGAGAACCGCACCTTCGTGCAGTTCGCCGAGACCGTGCGCAACGGCCTGGTCCGACGCGGCGTCGCGGTCCAGCGCGTGTACGGGGAGGACCCAGGCGGTAACCCGCAGCGGCTCAACGACGGCACCCCGCTGCCGGCCGCGCTGCTGAAGCCGACGTTTGGCTGGAACGGGACCGGCGCGGACATCACCGCCGGCTGGAACGCCGGCCCGTTCATGGTCGTCCACCGCGACCACGGCTACTCCGACGGCTGGAGCACGCCCGGCTTCGGCACCGCTGACGCGCAGGCGCTGACCAATGGCGCCAACCTGCCCGTGGTGTTGAGCATCAACTGCTCGAGCGGTGCCTATGACTACGACGAGACGTCGTTCTCGGGCGAGACGCTGGTCAACCCCAACGGTGGCGGCGTCGGTGTCTTCGGCGACACCCGCGACTCACCGACAACAGCACAACTCGATCATGGCGCTCGGATTCGTCGATGGGCTGCTGCCCAGCGTGCTGCCGACCGAGGGTCCGGCCACCGCGCAGCGCACGGGTGACGCGCTGATCAACGGCAAGCTGCGGCTGGTCGGCATCTCACCGCCGGCCACCGACGGCAACACGCGCAACGAGCTGTACCTATGGCACTACTACGGCGATCCGTCGATGCAGATGTGGGGCGGCGGGCACACGCCGTTCAGGTTCGACATCGCGCAGCTCAAGGCGGTGTACACGAAGGTCGTCACGCCCACGCCGGACCCGCCGCCCTACGAGGTGAACGTGACACTGCCCAAGGAGCTGATCGGTCAGACGATCAGCCTGCTGCGCAAGGGCGAGGTCGTCGGCAAGGCCATCATCGGTGACGGCGTGGCCACGATCCCGGCGACGTTCGGCGACGGCTCGGTCGTGCCCGGCGACCTGCAGGTCGCGATCGAGCCCGACGGCGGCCCGGCGGTCCAGGCCCCGGTCGGCGACGTCCCGAACGGGACGAGCGCGCTGACCCAGACCTGCCCGGCGGGCGGCCAGGTCGGCGTGCCGCTGACGGTCAGCGGGACGCTCGCGGGCGCGCCGGCCGGCGCGAAGGTCAAGGTGACGTTCGTGGCGCCGACGCTGCAAACGCTCGTCGCGGTGCCGCCGACCGTTGTGGAGGCGACCGTCGACGCGCAGGGCAACTGGACGGCGTCGGTCACACCGGACGCGAGCCAGGTCGGCAACTGGTCGGTGTCATCGGCCTACGCCGGCGACGCCACCTACGACGGGGCCAAGGCCGGACCGTGCACCGTGGCGGTGACGCGTCAGCCAACGAAGCTGACACAGAACTGCCCGGAGCAGGTGTCGTTCGGGGATCCGATGACCGTCACCGGCAAGCTGGACGGCGCGCCGACCGGCTCGACGGTCGACGTGACGTTCTCGGGACAGAACCCCAACGGCGCGATCCGCACCGTGGTCGACCACGCGACGACCGACGCCAAGGGCAACTGGACCGCCTCGTTTAACACCGTGCGCCAGGACCAGGGCGACTGGACGATCACGTCGGCCTACGCGGGTGACGGGACCTACGCGCCCGCCAACGGGGGGCCGTGCGCGGTGATAGTCGGCAGCTAGGGCGAGAGGGGCCCCGCCGGTGTGTTTGGCGGGGCCCCTTTGGTGCTCGGGGGGTCGGGGTGCGGGGTGGCTGGCTGGTCGGCGTCTCCGTGACGATCGCCACCGCACGCTCCGCTCGCGCTCAGTTGATGGTGGCCTGCGGCGCTTGGTGAAAGTTGTGCACTGCTTGGCGCGTTCTGGGCGTGTGGGCACCGAACACCGCGCTTCCGCTGCGCGTCCGGATGTCGACATCACGGATCGCCTCCACGGTTCAACGCGCTCGCGCCGCTGACGAGCGCTGCGCGTTGCGTCACAGACTTGCCACGGGCTGCGACGACTCTCACGGGTTGCTGCCAACAACACCAACAAGTCCTAGCGTCCATCCGCCCCACCCGCTAGCCTCCGCCCCTCATCCAAATACAGCACCCCCGCGACCGCTTGAACGGCCCGGGGGCATGACCCAAAAGGAGCAGTAACTCCCATGAGCACCCCGCAGCGTACCCACGTCCGCATGCTCGTCGTCGATCGCGAGACCGGCGATGTCCTCCGGCGTGAGACCAAGAAGATGATGGACCTCGGCCACGAGTTGTTTGAGGACTTCCTCCTCTACGGCCCCGAGGCCCAGTACGTGCTCGCTATGCGCTTCTGTGCCGCGACCGAGCTCATCACCGCCGTCGGCTGGGATCCCGACAAGGTCGACGCCGATGTCGAGCAGTTCGAGATTCCGTTGACCGACGATTTGGTCGAGCAGTTGCGTCACCGGCGCTATGACCTGGCGCGGTGCAACAACGATCGGCTCGACAGTCAGCCGGTCAACAAGCCGATCGATCCCGACCTGTTGGCCGAGATCACCGTCGATCGCCTCGCGGCCCAGGTGCTGGACCGGCTGTTCAGCACGTACGAAGCCGCTCGCGCAACGGCCTAGCCGGAAACGCGTCCGGGTCGCGGCATCGTCGCCGCGACCCGGGATACGCGCCCGACGCTACTTGCTGGTTTGGTGGGCCTTCGCCGGTCCGGTCGGGTCAAAGGAGACCGTCACCTTGCCGGGCGTGCCCTTGGTGCGCTTGGCGGTGATCGTGGCGACCGTCGACTTGGTGATGGTCTTGGTGGTCTTCTTGATGCCCTTGCCGGTCATGGTGACCTTGCCGGCGCCGAGGCCGCCGACCTTGACGGCCACGCTGGTCTTGCCGATCTTCTTGGTGATGATCTTCAGTGGGCAGGCCGGGGTCTGGAGATAGACATCAGCGTCGGCGGTCTTGCCGTTCTGGCCATCGATCTGCTGATCGGCGACCTGCGTGGCCTTGCAGATGTCGGTGCCGGAGACGACGAGGATGCCGCCCTTGCCACCATTGATGTCCAGCGTGAAGTCGCTCACCGGCGCATCCGGAATGTTGTCAAACGTGGTCACAAGGCGGTTGTTGACGACATTGCTCGTCCCGACGAGGTTGAGCCGCAGCCCGTTCTCGCCGGTCAGCGGGATCACGAGCTTGGGCAACGTCCGAATCTCCCGACCCGACTTCGGGTCCTTGCGAACGTTCTTGACGAAGTACACCGGCCCGGTCAACGGCTGATCGAGAATCGGCGTCTTGGCCGTCGCCTTGCCGACGATCGACGCCTTCGGACACGTCGGATCAACCTTCGAGCCGTCAGCGAACTCACACAACCCGTTCGCATTGTCGGGATCCAACGCCAAGCTCAACGGCAGCGAGACGACGACCTTCTTCAGATTCGCCTGCCCCGCGGTCTGGCTCACCGTCGCATGCACACCCGGATGCTTGTTATCGGTCGTCTGCCCCTTCCCGGTAAGGCTGATCGCCAGTTTGGGCGACAGACCGAGATCCGAGCAGCCACCGACCTGGAACGGAGAGGAGACACTCTTGACCGTGTCATCGTCTGGGTCGGCGAAGTTCGCACCACCGCCGGTGATCTGCCCGGCGACCGTCTGCGCTGCGCAGCTGGTCGGGTTAAGCACGAAGCTGCCACGGTCCATCTTCAACGTCACGCTGCGAATGTGCAACGGGATGCCCTGGATGATCGACGGCAACGGCTCCGCGTCGGCCGAGACCTGCGTCGTGATCGGATCGATATTCAGCCTCGTGCGCACCACGACATGCCCGAGATCAAATGGCCCGGCCACCGCATGCGTGTCGATGACCAGGCCGAACGGCGCACCGTCATAGCCGTCGGTCAGATACACCGGCTGATCGGCCAAGAAGAACGGCGACGATCCCGCACCCGCACCCACCGTCACCGTCCCCACCTGCGAACCCACCGCACAGCTCGTGCTCCCGCCCACACCCGGCACGATCGCCGACTGCGGACACCGCGGAATACCCGCCAGCTTGGCCGTCAAACCCAGCGGCAAGGTCACTGCGATTTTTTTCAGGTCCTGGGTTCCGTCAGGCTTTGAGATCTTCAGCACGAACGGGCTGTAAGCGCCGGCCTGTGGCGTGATCGTCCCCGCCGAGAAGTCCGGCGTAAATTGCGCTGGGTCTGTGTAGTCGGGGCACGGACCGCCGCCGGGCCCGGTAGTGATCGCGAAGGAGTCAGTTGACGTGACCGTCTCAGCCGGGGTCGGGTGGTCAGGATCGGCGGCAGACCACGGGACCAGCGACGAGCTGGTCGTGTAGGTGCCACAGTTCCGCGGTGTGATGAGGGCAGACCGCGGTCCGCCCTTGAAGCGGAGCTTGAAGTCGCTGAAAGGCAGTTCAGGGTTGTCCTTGAAGGAGGCCACCAGCTGCCCGGTGTCGGGGTCGGGGTCGATCTTGCCGGCAAGCTTGATCAGGGCGCCGTCGCGCTCGGCGGTGACGTAGATCGCCAAGAGCGACTCGAAGGGATTGTCGTTTTGCTTGGCGACGTAAATCGCGCCCACGAGGGGATCGCCGAGCAGGGGCGTGTCGACCTCGACGGTGCCGATCTTTGAGGTGTTCGGGCACGCCGGCGCGGCCTTCGAGCGGAGACCGATCTGAGCCGGAGAGCAGGCTCCGAGGCCGTCCGCCAGTGAAGGATTGACGGACATACCGTCGGGCAGGGTGACGGTCGCAGACTTGAGGTTCGCCGTGGCGAGAGTGTTCTTGTCGTTGGTCTGTGGGACGTTGAGGTCGACGTCCAGCCCCGTCGGGCTGTCGGCCGCGGCGGTGTCGGGTCGAGCGGTGAGGGATGGGTTGAAGTCGAGCAGGGAGCAGCCGGTGACCCCCAAAGGTGCGCGGGTCGCGTCTTGCGAGAGGGCCGAGCCGGAGATGAACTTGCCAGGGTTCTCCCAGGAGTCGAAGCTGAAGTCAGTGGCGAGGGAGGCGGAGCAGGCGCTCGGCAAGGTGAGCAGCGGCGTGTCGCTGTGGGCAACCGGACCGAGGCGTTGCGCATCGTGGCTGGGATCGGACGGGTCGCCCCAGAGATCGACGAAGGTACCCTCAATAAGTCCGTACTGCGGGACGTCCTTGGCGTCGGCGGTGAGCTGATAGTTGCCCTCGGTATCGACGCCACCAATCAGGTGGACGAAGATACGTAGGTGGGCCGCGTCGAAGGCGAGCTCAGCGGGTGCGCCCGGCGGCGGGACCATGTTGTAGATGAGGGTCGCGACGGCGGGGTTCGCAAAGCCGAACGCCCCGATCGTGGGGCGAGCGAGGCCGACAACAGAGGCGTCGGGGCAGGCATTCTGGCGACCGTTCTGCGGGGTCCCCTGAAGCTGGGCCTCGGTGCAGCGAGCCGACGTCGCCCGCGGATTGAGGATCATCCCGCGAGGAAGCTTGACGGCGATGTCCTTCGACGTCTCTACGGGCGGATTGGCGTTGTCGGGATCGAAGACGGTGTTGAGCTGGAAGCCCGTCTGGAAGAGGAAGGGATGCGCTCCCGCCTGGAACTCGGGGGTGCCGCTCTCATCTGTGATCGATGTACGGAGCGCCTGAACCCCGAACGGCGCGGGGATGGTGCTCACGGGGGTCTGTTCGGTGGCCGAGGCGTCCGGGGCGCCGCCGCCGCTGACCGAGACGTGGTTGGTGATCAGGGGCGGCGCGTCGACGTCGACGGTCAGCGCGATCAGCACGATCCTCGATTCCCCCGGGTGGAGAACACTGGACTCGATGGGATCGCTGGGGTCAATCACGCAGGTGACGGGCGGTCCTGGGATACAGGAGTGATAGTCGATCAGTGCGCCCGTCTCGTTCGTGATCTCCAGCCCGCCGGCAATGAATCCGCCACCGTCTGGGTCGACCGAGACGCCCGGCGGCAGGTCGTCGGTGATCGTTATAGCGGAGCCGTCGGTATCCACCGAGCTGACGTTCGTCACGGTGACGGTGTAGAGAGCCTTGACTCTTCCGCTAGTGGCTCCGGGAAAGAAATGCGTCGGGGCGGCGGTGGAGGTGATCGAAAGCGTCGGCGAGGCGGCTCGAGCCATCGACGGGGCAATTACGCCGACCAGCAGCAACGCCGCCACGGGAGGAACCACCCTCCTCGCGAGCTTGATCGCCTGCATACGGATCGTCTCCTTCGTCGGGATCGAGAACATTCAGCGGCCCTGCTTCTTCGTCGTCGCGGTCTTGAACGTCAACCGGACCGTGGCCGTCGAGGACCTCCCGGCACGTGGCGTGAAGAGCACCTTGGCCTCGATCTTCAGCGTGTGCCCCTTCTTCAAGATCGCCCTCGCCTTCGCGGTCAACGTAACCCGCAACCGGTACGTCCCCTTTGCCCTGGCGGTCCGGTGCGAGGTCTTCAATCTCTTTCCAGAGATCGTGATGTTGCCTGCTGCAGGGACCTTGACCGAGACGAGCGCGCGCGCCCCCCTCACCGTCTTGGCCTTGGACACCTTGGGGGCAGGCGTCGGGAGGGTCGCGCCCGGAAGGTCCGGGTTGCCCGGGGCAGGGAAGCTCACGCTCGCCGCGACGATCAGCGGCGGCGGCGCAGACACCGGTCCCTGGCAGGCGTCGCCCGTGCAGGCTTCCGGAGACGTCGGATGTTGTGACGGCAAGCCGCCGTTGACCCGAACGTCGTAGACGTCGGTGAGCTGGTCCTGATCCTGGGGGACGAGCTGCTCGTCGGTGAAGATAAAGGCGTCGTCGCCCGAAGCCGAGACATCAGCCAGGAAAGATGGCTCTGAGCTCTTGCCGCTTGAGAGCAGGTAGATGCAACCGCCGTTCAAGGTCGGGTGCTGGCAGGAGCCGGTCCCTTCAGCTTCCCATTCGTAGACGTCCGTGCAGCGGGGCCCACCGGCTACGGCCGGGCAGCCGCTGTCGGCATTCGTGTCGGCAGCAACGAGAGCGTCGGCGGTCTCGAAGAACACACGTTGGCCGTCATCCGAGATGTTGCGCGAGAGGAGCTGGGTGTGCGGAGCCGCGCCGAAGGCCTCTAGGTCGCTATTGAGCCCGAGAACTCCGATAGGCCTGGTCCCGGCGGGGTTGCACGACACGCAGGCGGGACCTGACCCACCGGGGACGTAGCGGAAGAGCTCGCGGCACGGCTGCAGCGAGCTCGCGTTGCCCTGGTGGCACGAAGAATCTCCTGTGGCCTCGGTGTTGTCGAACCCCGTCAGGCTGCGATTCGAGAGAAACATGAGGGTGCCGTTGGCGGCCACACGGGCGACTCGAGCCTCATTTGCGTGGACGACAGGTAGAGGCCTCCAGTTGGTGATGTCTCCGTCAAGCCCGCTGGCGAGCTCGGTAACGAACGCCAGGGGCTTGCCGTCCTGGGAGACGTAGAGGTTGCAACCAGTCCCGCCGATCTCCCGACATGCGACCGGCGCCGCGCCCGAGGCGATCGAACCGCTGGCCGCGAAGTAAGCGGTGGAACCATCGGCGGAGGTGCCGAGAAGACCGACGACCGAGGCGCCGCAACCAGGGCCGGACGTGGTCCCCCCGCCGTCCACGCAGCTGTTGTCCGTGGCGGGGTCGGGATC
This sequence comes from uncultured Conexibacteraceae bacterium, assembly GCA_963836485.1. Taxonomy (GTDB): domain Bacteria; phylum Actinomycetota; class Thermoleophilia; order Solirubrobacterales; family Solirubrobacteraceae; genus Baekduia. Next base: position 219,167 of record CAWIJS010000009.1, read on the forward strand.
GACGCTGAGGTCCGTGAGCCGGCCGGTCGAGGTGTCGTAGGCGTAGAGGTCGGAGCCGGCCCCGGCCACTGCCGTACTTTCGCCGTCGAAGCACCCGCTGCCGGCCGAGGGGGAGGCGGCGGTGGAATCGTCGGTGAGGCGCTCACAGCTCAGAAAGAAGACCTTCGAGCCGTCAGGGGTGGAGGCGACCCAGACAGCGGGCTGTGGGCCGTGTGGATCGGGCGTGGCGGCCTGGGAGGCGGAGATCCGGGTGGTGGTGGTCCCGTTGACCCGTACGTAGAGCTGCCCGGTTCCGGCGGCCGTGAAGAACACCTTGGACCCGTCGGCGGAGATCGTGTTCTGGGTGTAGAACGACGATGCGACGCCGCCGTGGCCGAGCGGGGAGTTGCCCTCCGCCCAGGCGTAGGGACCGGCGAACGACCCGGCTGGCGCCGGGACGCAGGCGGGGCCGCTCGAGTCGTCGCAAGTGGCGGCCGAGCCCGCCGGAATGCGACCGGCGAGGGTGACGGTGCCGTGATCAAGCTGGTAGAGGTTGTCCACTCCCGGAATGGCGTCGGGCGTCCAGGCAACTTCCGAGTCCTCGAAGATCAGCTTCGACGTATCGCCAGCAAAGCCAGCCAGGTATGCGTTGTGGCCAACGGGGGGAAGCGGAGCCGCGCGGAGAAACGCGCCCGTACCCGTGTCGCCGAGGTAGAGACCATTCCGGCCGATAGCCCCGGTGACGGCCGACACGCTGGTCGAAAGCTCTGCGTCCCAGCCCAGAAGCGTGGCTCCGCGACCCGGATCCGCGGGAGCCAGCAGGCCGTTGGTGGTCCAGCTCTCGGCCCCACGAGAGGCGACGTAGGTGGTCGGGCTGGACGTCCCACCCGTGGTGGGAAGACCGCTGGCGTTAGCGAAGGAGATGCGAGCGCCAGATGCGGCGGCCTGAACCAGGCGGTAGCTGCCATTGATCTTGGAGCCGTGTTTGTCGACCGGTGAGGCCTGTTCGTAGGCGCGACAGTCAGGCAGCGCTGCCCCCGGGCCGGTCCTCAGTGAGTCGTTGGGGCATCCGTTCTGTGGATCACGTGAAGGGAGGGCCTTGAACACCGCGGGCGCGCCGGCGACGGTAGCCGACGCGTTCGTTGCCACCAGGCGCACGTGGTAGGCCGTCCCCGGCACCAGGCCCGTGGCCCGCTCAGAAACGAGCCCGTGGGTGGCTCCGGAGCCGATCGAGGCCGCGGCGGCCGGAACGCTGACGGCGTTCGCGAAACCGTGGGCCTGGAAGTCAACGTCGGTCACGTACTGAAATGCGTAAGACGTCGACTCGCCTCGCGGATCAACCGAGCCGGCGAAGGTCGCCCTGGTGTCGGTGACGGCCCTGACAGCAGTTGCGCTGACAATCGGTCCGAGCGTCGTGAACGTCTCGACGGCGCCGACGGTCATGCCGTCCGCGTTGGAGGCTTGCAGGCGGAATCGGTAGGCCGCGCCCGGCTCGAGGCCGGTGACGCGCGCCGACACGGCTGTTTCGCCTGCCTCCGAGTTTGGGCTGGGGGAGCAGTCGGCGGTCGCCGCGCCGTCGAAGGGGTCGCGGCTGGCGGCGATGTTCTCGTCGGCGGCCGATTCGGCGATGTAGCTGAAACGACAGCTTGTCACCTCCGTACCGTCAGGATCGAGCGTTCCGTTGAGCGTCGCTGCGGTACCGGTGATGTCCGTCGCCGGCGCGGTGCTCAGATCGTTGACGGCTGGTTGCGTTGTGAAGGTGACGTCGCCACCGCTGAAGGTGCCTTGGGAGTTGGTGATCACGAGCCGCGCGTGGTAGGTCTGCTCCGCCGTCAGTCCCGTGACGTCGGCGATCACTGCGTGCTCCGTGCTGTCGGCCGGCAGGGATGCGGCGGCTGGGACGCAATCGGCGGTTTGGCCGTAATCGGTTGACTCGCCGTACTCGAAGTGGCACGTAAGGACCGCCCGGCTGCCTGGATCGACGCTGCCGTTCAGCGTCGCCGTCGATGCGGCGACGCTGGTCGCGTCGTTCGTGGTGGCGCGAGCAGTCACGACTGGGCTCCCGAAGACGTGCACGCGATTGTTCGTCCGCTCGGACACGTAGACGCGGTCGCTCGCTTCGTCGATCGCCGCTCCGACCAGCGAGGAATCGCTGATGTCCTGGGCGAAGTCGTAGAGGAAGGTCCCAGCGGCGTCGTAGACGGAGACGCGGTCCGGATGCACGACGTAGAGTTGGTGCGTGGCCCGATCGACGGTGACCGCAACGGTCGTCCCACCGTCGACCTGCGTGGGATCCGTGTAGAGGCTCGCGGCGGTGTACTTGTAGGTGGGTCCGTAGAACGCACCGACGTACAGATCGCCGTTGGCGTCGAAGGCCACGTCGCAAGGCGCGCCTTGTGCGGAGACATCGATCGATCCCTGGAGGACACCGGCGGCATCGAACCTCTTGATGGACTGCGTCCCATAATCACCGACCCACACGTCACCGGACGGGTCGACCTCCGCGCCGCAGGGGTCGCCGAAGTCGGATCGGGCAACCGGGAAGTTCCCGGCTCGAGCAGCGCCGGCTGCCGTGAAGCCGTACAACCCGGAGGACTCCGAGAGGAAGTAGAGGTTGCCGGCGGACGCCGCTGCCGAGTTATCCACCGCGACGTCTGGGACGCCACCACCGTCGGGCACGTCAATCGGGAACGAGCCCCCAATCGGTGGTTGAGTCGCTCCCGACGTGACGTCGAAGCCGTGGATCTTGTTCGCGCCGCCGTCGTGCACATACAGCCGGCCCGTGCTCTGTCGGATTGTCAGCTGCTTGACGCCAGTGAAAGCGGTGGCGGACGTCCCATCAGGACCGAACGAGCCGGTTTCTGGACGCGACAGCGCCCCAAACGCCGACGATGACATCACCAACAGCGCCGCCAACGCCACCACCGGCGCCAACCCCCACACCCACCGCCACACACCTACCGACACCGGGTCGACGACCTCCAACGCACAAGCGTCAGCAACGAACAAACGGGCAGGCATACGGGTAAACCCTCTCCTAGCAATCTCGATGCTCAAAGGAGCAGCAGGGGTCAAACAGCGGGCGGTCAACGAGAGACCGCTGGATTTCGATCGTGAGAAACAAGCGCCAAAGGTCCACCCTTCGGAAGGATGAAGTTGCGCGTGCGGCACGTTGTGAGCGCGGCGAGCGTGACAAGCTGTACCAACCTCAGGCAGCGAAGCGAGACGCTCGACGCGCCCGCGCCGGCATCGCCCAAACGGTCAGTCATGCAGGTGGTCTCTCTCATGGTGTTCACGGTGCTACCGGAGAAGTCGGTGTCGCCAAGGAGCCGCTCGAGGCAGGCCATCTCAGGCCTCGGTCCGGCCGGCCGACGCCCAGGCGCCTTCGGTCAGTCGCGGGACGTCAGCTCGCAGCTCGGGCAAGCTGCGTGCCGCCTCCTCGCCCCGTGCCGTGAGCCGCCACGCGTTCGTCCGGCCCTCCTTGCGGCGCTCCACCATCCCGGCCCGCTCAAGGCGAACCAGGTGCCGGCTCATCTGGCTCTCGTGACGCACGTCCAGGGCGCGTGAGATCTCGACGTTGGCCGCGCCAGGGTTCCTGGCGAGGTGGCGCAAGGTGTCAGCCGTCAGCTCGGTGACCAGCAGCCCGCGGTCGTCGGCGTCGCCCGCGATCGTCGGCCGCCAGCGCGTCACATAGGCGACGGCGCTGCCGCGGCCGGCCGCTCGTGACGCCGCCTGACGGCGGCCGACGAACGGCGTCAGCATCAAGTAGATCGCCGCGCCCGCCAGCTGCTCGATGGAGGCCTCGGGCTCGTCGGTCAGGCTCCGCAGGGCCAGCTCCCAGACGCCGCCCAGAGCGCCCGCGAGCACCGGCTCGCTCGGCAGTGCCGGCACCGGCGCGTCGGCCAGGAGCGTGGCGATCTGACCGATCGCCACGCGGCGCAGCGCCAGGGCGTCGCGGTGGCCCCCGGAGGCCGGCATCAGGCAGAGGTGCGCGAGGACGCGGTCGGCCTCGAAGGCCCCCAACAACGCCTGCGTCGCGGCGACCGTCCGGTCCTCCCACTCGGAGCCGGCGTCGGAGACCGCCTCGGTGACGTGGGCCAGCAGCTGGCCGTAGGCCGCGTGGAGCGTCTCGACGAGGCAGCCGTCGCGGTCGGCGTAGAGGTCGTAGAAGGTGCGGCGCGAGATGCCGGCGCGCTGGCAGACGTGGTGGACGCCGATAGTCGTCTGGCCCAACTCGGCGACCAACTCGCCCATGGCGGCGATCAAGCGGTCGCGCTGCGTGGCCGACCCGTGGGTGAGGCGGCTGCGATGCCGCCCGCCCTGCGGCGTGTCGCCGAAGGCGTTGCTGGTGCTGCCCACAGGCACGGTGTGCACGTTCGTCTGCTCCTCCATCGACCGTCTTGACCCAACGGCGAGCGCCGCGTGGCGCTCGCACTCCTCCGCACCGCTCCCTCGAACTCAGACGGATTCGATCGGTGCGCTCGGCAACGTAAACGTTGCGATGTTCGGAGTCAAGATTTAACGACCTCTTTCTTTTTTTTGTGCGCCGCAGAGGACGCCGCGGGGCTCGTCGTCATCGCCCAGCTCCAGCCCGAAGAACCACGCTTCACCCAGCGCGTCTAGCGCCAGCTCCTCGGCCCGGCCGCCGACATCCTGCCCGCGGTCTCGGCGCAGTTGCACGGCGGCGATCACGCGCCACAGACTCGGCCCGTCGCGTAGCGAGGCGGCCTCGCGCACCACGAGCTCCAGCGCCGCCTCGCCGGCCTCGCCGCGGTCCAGCAGCCCCTCGATCTCCTCGGTCTCGGTCGAGCGGCGCACGGTCGGCGACGAGGCCTGGTCGCCATCGTTCGAGCGCCCAGCAAACGGCGCCAGCGCGAAGGCCGCCAGCTCCTTCTGGCGCGCCAGCAGCGGCTGCTCGGGGTCGTAGCGGATGCCGTCGACAGCGATCCCGTCGATCGCCGTCAGCATCGTCTCGACCCCGACGCCCCCGGCCCCCGGCAACGGCGCGGGCCCTTGCAGCGCATCGAGAACGGGCGCGCGCAGGGCATCGCGAGCCGCGCGTACGCGCTCGCCGGCGGCCGGCACGTCGCGCAGACAGGCCAGCGCCCAGGCGCGGTCGCAGTCGAGGATCGCCAGGTAGGTGCTCAGCGCCGCGGCCGCCCCGCGCGCCCAGCTGCGCTCGGCGCGCAGCGCGCGCAGGATCTGCGGGATCGCGTAGGCCGCCGCGGCGTCGTAGGCCCAGATGAGCGCCTCCTCCTTGTCGGCGAACATCTCGAAGAACACGCGCGTGCTGACGCCGGCCCGCTCGGCGATCGCCTCCTCCGCCGTCCCCGCGTAGCCACGTTCGGCGATCTCGCGCACCGTCGCGTCGACGATCCGGGCGCGGCGGTGAAACGCCTGTGCCTCCGCCGGCAAGGCCTCGACCGCAACCCCTTCAGTTGAGGCACCGTCGCTGTTTTTCGACATGGGCGCCGATAGTAACCCGCGTGTCCAGTTTTTACGACCGCATATTTTTCTCTAGGCCGGAAGTTCTCCAAGAATGGGGTATCGCGCCGCCCCCTCGCCGAGTATCCTCACGCGCGTATGGCGACCGCCCGCCCAAGCCCGTCTCGCCGGCTGCCCCGCGGTCGCAGCGCGCTGGACGCCGAGGAGATCGCCGGCCACCATCGCCGGCGCCTGCACGAGGCCGTCATCGCGCTCTTGGGCGCGCAGGGCTACGGGGCGACCACCGTGCAGGAGCTCGCCTCGCAGGCCGGGGTCTCGACCAAGGACTTCTACGACCTCTTCGCCGGCAAGCAGCAGCTCGTCCTCGACGCGTGCGACGCGGTCATCCAGGACGCCTGCGCGCCGCTGCGTGCCTGGCCCGTCGCCGAGGGTGATCTGCGCGCCGCGCTGTCCGCCGTGCTCACCGCCGTCGTCGACGTGGTCGTCGCCGAGCCCGCGGCGGCGCGCCTCGCCGTCGTCGACATCGTCGCCGTCGGCCCCCAGGGCATCGCGCGGCGCCGGTCGCTGAGCAGCGGGCTGCACGACCTGCTGCGCCGCGCGGCGACGGTCGAGGGCGTGCCGGTGCTCTCCGAGGCGGCGCTGACCGTCCTGGCGGGCGGCACCCTGCAGGTTCTTGATGGTCATCTCCGCGCGGGCAAGCTGCGCCCGCTGCGCGGCGCCGCGCAGGAGCTTGCGGCGTGGGGCGCGATGTATGAGACGGGGAAGCCGCGAGCGCTGCCGGCCCGCGACCCGTCGCTGGAGGAGCCCGCCGCGCCGCCCGAGCGCACGCTCCCCCGCGGGCGCCACAGCCTGCCGCCGGGGTTCGTGCGCCGCTACCAGCGCACGCGAATCCTCGAAGCGGTCCTGCAGGTCTCGGCCGAGGCCGGCTTCGAGGCGACGTCGGTCAAGGACCTGATCGCCGCGGCCGGTCTGTCGCCGCAGGCGTTCTATGACACCTTCGCCTCCAAGGAGGAGGCGTGGGCCGCGGCCTTCGAGGAGTCCTTCTCCCAGCTCTACCTCGCGGCGTGGCGGGCCGCTTCGCCGCAAGATGATCGTGCGACGCAGGTCGGCGCGACCGTCGCCGCGTGCCTGCGCTACCTGGCGTCGGAGCCGGGGCGGGCGCGGCTGCTGCTCGTCGACGCGCCGTCGGCGGGGCGGATCGGCGCGCCCGCGATCGACGAGGCGCTGCGCGGCTTCGAGCACCTGATCGCGCCGGCGCTCAGCGGTCCTGATCTTCCGCGATTGCTGCCGACGGCGATGATCGGCGGCCTGGCCGAGCTGGCGGCCGGCTGGGTGCTCGAGGGCCGGACCGCCCAGCTGCCGGACCTGACCGCGGCGGTGATCGAGGTGATCCTGACGCCGGCGATCGGGCTGGAGCGCGCGGTGCGCGCCGCAAACGCCGCGGTGTACGGCGGCGGCGCCCCCACCGCCGCCGAGCAGGACGACCGTCATCGTCTCATCGACGCCTTCGCCGAGGCCGTGGCACGCGACGGCCTGCGCGCGACGCGGCTGGCCGACGTCGCCCAGGAGGCGGGCATCGAGCTCGATGTCGCCGGCGCCCTCTTCGACGACGAGCTCGACATCGCCACCAAGGCGCTCGACGCCTGGGCCGGCCAGCTGGTCATCATCGCCGCGGGCGCGTTCCTGTCCTGCGCGGGCGATCCGCCGCTGGCCGCCCACCGCGCGCTCGAGGCGGCGTTGTGGCACATCGCGCGCACGCCCGCGGTGGCGGCGCTCGCGGTCTCCGACGACCCCGAGTTGTCACGCGCCACCTCCGTGCTGCGCGCGCGCTACATCGCCCTGTTCTTCCAGCTGATCGCCGGCCAGGTGCCGGTCGCCGAGCAGCGCGCGCCGCAGCCGCTGGCGGCGCTGGAGCTGGTGCTCGACGGGATCCTGGCGACGCTGCGGCGCTTTGCCGAAGAGCACCATGTCGCCGAGCTGCCGGGCCAGCTGCCGACGCTGAGCCTGCAGTGCCTGACGCCGTTCTTCGGCGCCGACGAGGCCCGCCGCGTCGCGGCGCTGGCCGCCGCGTCGCCGGCGCGCTGACGTCCGCTCGAGCGGGAGACGTTGACGTCTCCCATATGCTGGTCGAGAGCCGTGAATGTTCCTCTGCTCTGGACTGGATTTCCGGGGCAGATCGAGCGTATGTTCACCCTCATGAGCCAGTTCGGTTCACGAGACTCAAGCTTCGTTGCGCACGACGAGTGCGAGGCGTTGATGGCGGCCTTCGCGGCCGTGGTCTACGAGCGTGGCTACGCGGCGACCCGGCTGAGCGACGTCGCCGCGCGCGCCGGCGTGCCGCTGGCGGCCGTGACGGGGCACTGGCCCACCGAGGTCGACTGGCTGCTGGAGACCGTGGCGGTCTCGACGCGGCAGCTGTTCGCTCGTGTCGCCGACAGCTTCATGAGCGTGGAGGGCGACGCGGCCGAGGCACTGCACCAGGCGCTGGCAACCATGTTGTCCACCATGGCCGAGGCGCCGGAGATGGTGTCCTTGTCCTTGGTCGAGCTGCCGAGCCTCGGGCCGCTGGTCGCGGAGCGGCGCGTGCGCGCGATGGAGCTGTTCTGCACGTTCCTAGGTCCGGCGTTCGCGGCACTCGACGAGCCGCCGCCCGATCCGGAAGGGGTCTCGGTGTGCCTGGCCGGCGGGATCTGGGAGCTCATCCGCCGCCACGCGCTGGAGCGCCGGCTGCACGAACTCCCCGACACGCTGCCCGCGGTGAGCTACGTGTGTCTGTCGACCTTCTTCGGGATCGACGAGGCGCTGCGCGTGAGCGCACGGCCGGCGGCACGGCCGGGTGGTGTGGGCTGAATCATCGCAAGCCGGAAGTTGCAGCCTTATTCTCGTTGCTTGCAATAATTTACTTCCATGGTAGATTATTGGCGTGGACGAGAAAACACGGATCACGCGCGCCGTCTCGTCGGTCCTCGATGCCAACGTAGAACTGCGCGAGAGCCCCGACGGGACGTGGCGATTGGCCGTGCTCGATGTCACCGGCCGTCCTCGCTTCCGGGCAGCGTGGCTCCGTGCCGGGTGGCCGGCCGAGGTCCGCGAGGCGCTGGACCGTTTCCCCGATCTCACGCTCGCCGTGGCTCCGGTCTTCTCGTCGGGCGCCCGCGAACTGCTCGAAGACCGGCAGGTCAGCTGGATCGACGAGACCGGTGCGGGCAACGTGCGCGAGGCCGGTCTGCTCGTTCGGATCGACCGAGGCCCAGCCCCCGCCGAACCGGCTCCGCGCGGTGTGCGCTGGAGTGACACGAGCGCGCTCGCCGGCGCGGCGATGCTGGTGTTGCGCCCGGAGCAGATCAGCATCAAGTGGATCGCCGAACATGCTCGCTGCTCGCCCGCGCGCGCGAGCGCCATCCTCCAAGGCTTCGATGGCGAAGGCTGGACGGTCAAGCGCGGCGCCAACCGAGGTCGGAGTGCCTACCGCACGCTCGAGCAGCCCGTCGCGCTGCTCGACTCCTGGAGCGCTCACATCAACAACCGGCCGGTCGAGCGCTGGTTCGCGCACAGCACCACGCGGGACCTCCACGAGCTGCAGCGCCGTCTCGGAGATGCGCTGCCGCCGCTCACGTTCGGATGGACAGGCTGGGCGGCGGCGGAGCAGCTGGCGCCCTTCGTCACCCAGCTGCCGATCCTCCACCTGCGCATCAGCGAGAGCTACGCACGGCGCGACATCGAGCCGGCTCTCCAGGAGGCCGGCGTCACGTCGACCGAGGACGCCGGACGCATCGAGCTGTGGCGGACACCGGAAGGGGCCCTGCTCAGCACGACATCGGGCCCGGCAGGGCCGCTGGTGGCATGGCCATGGGTGTACGCAGATCTCCAGCGGATCGGCGGCCGTGGCCGCGACGCCGCCGAGCATCTCCGCGACGTCATGATGGACAACCATGATCGATGATGAACGCTCTGCAGAAGCCCGGGCTGTCGCCGAGCTCGCGCTCATCCGACTGCTGGCCGGTAGCGCGCCGACCAGCAAGCTGCTGATCGTTCTCGGCGGCCTTATCCCGCCGACGCTGACGAGCGCCGCGTCAACGACGCCTGCGCATCTCGGCACCACCGACGTCGATGTCCTGCTCGTGACACATCTGACCGCAGACCGCGACCTGTCACCGATCGAGCATGCCCTGGAGGCGATGGACTTCGCACCGGCCGCCGACGGCTGGCGCTGGAGTGGAGTGGTCGAGGGTCGCGTCGTGAGGATCGAGTTTCTCTGCGATCTCGATGATCAGCCGGCCGAGGCGATCGTCACGCCGAAGGGCTGCTCAACGCTGCGGGCCGTCAACCTGCGTGGCACCGGCAACGTCGAACACGACCATCGCGAGATGACCCTGCACGGCCCAGACGGCGATGTGCAGGTCCGCTACGCCGGGCTTGCCGGCTATCTGCTGTCCAAGGCTGCAGCAGCACGGACCCGTGGTGCCGACAAGGACTACTACGACCTCGCCTATGTGCTCCTGCACAACGACGCCGGCGGCCCGTCTGCAGCCGCGGCCTTGATCAACGCCAGCACGCTCGAGGCGGCGCTGCCCGGAATGGCCACGACGTTCGCCGAGCTGCGTGAACGCTTCCGCGACGACCGTGCGCAGGGTCCGCGGGCTTACGCCCAGGAGTCGCTCAAGGTGACACCCGACGAGGACGCAGCGCTGCTCGCCGCCGACGCGGCCGCCGCTGTCCAAGAGTTCCTGGCGGCGTTGCATCGCTGAGCACAGCGAACTGACGTCGCGAGCCGCGTGGGCTAGACCGCGGGCGCCGCGGCCCAGCTGCGCGTGTCGGTGATCTGCTCGAGGGCGGCCACGTGGCCGTCGCGCAGCGTGAGGATGTGGGCAAAGCGCGCGTCGACGGGGTCCCCGGTCGCCCGCTCGGTGCCACGATAGGAACCAAGGACGACAACTTCGTCGGGCGAGCAGACGAGGTAGCGGTCGGCCTCGACCGCCATGTCGTAGGTGATGAACACCTGCGCCCAGCAGTCGCGCAGCATCGCGTCGCGTCCCTCGTGGCGTCCGCCGACGCCGAGCGGCATGCCGGCGCTGACGGTGCCGACGAAGTCCTCGGTCATCGCCGCCAGGAGCGCCTCGCCGTCATGGGCGGCGAAGGCGTGGTAGAGGCGTTGGGCGATCGCGGTCGGGTCGGTCATTCCGTGCTCCTCGTCGGTAGTATTAGCGGCATCTCGCTAATACTACCCGGCAGGATGCTCCGCCTTGGGACGACCCGCGCTCCACGACACCCAAACGCTGCTCGACGTGGCGCTCACGATCGCCGCCGATCGCGGCCCGGCGAGCGTCACCATCGCCGCGGTGTCGGCCGCCAGCGGCGCGCCGAGCGGCTCGCTCTATCACCGCTTCGACGATCGCTCCGCGCTGCTCGGCCAGCTCTGGCTGCGGACGACCGGCGCGTTCCAGAGCGGCTTCCTCGCAGCGCTGGATTCAGCGACGGCGGTAGACGGCTGCGTCGCCGCCGCGACCTTCGTGATCACCTGGTGCCGCGACCACCCCGCCGAGGCTCGCCTCCTCCTCCGCGGCCCCGACGACTTCGCAGCCGCCGACTGGCCGCCGGCCACACGCCGCCGTGCGACCGCCGACCGCCGCGCGCTCGGCAAGGCGCTTCAGGAGCGCGCGACCGAGCTCGGCGAGCCGACCCTCGACCGCGTCCTTCTCGCCACCGTCGACCTTCCGCTGGCGATCGTCCGGCGCCACCTCCAGGCCGGGCCGCGAGCCAAGCTCCCACCTGACGCCGGCGCGCTCGTCACGCAGACCGCGCGCGCCGTCCTCGGCAGCTGAGCGCCGGACCCTCGCTCTTCACCGCCGGGTGATCTTCTACGACTTAGCCGGCAGCGAGCGGGCGTAGGCGACCGAGCGGGAGACCCAGGACTTGAGCTGCTGGCGGGTCTTGAGGCCCTCGGCAGCGACGCGGAGCCAGCCGTCGACGGGGCGGCCGCGCATGATGAAGGGCTCGGCGTGGGGCTGGTGACGGTCGAGCAGCTCGTCGGTCTGCTCGGGTGCGACACGGGCCATGAGGCCGCCGGAGCCGCTGGCGGCCACTGAGAGCTTGCCGTCGATGAGGAACGCGAGGCCACCGAACATGCGCTTCTCGGTGATGCCGGGCTCAGACGCGACGAGCTCCCGGATCCGGGCGGCCAGAGACTCGTCATAGGGCATGGCGGAATCGTCGCCCATGTCGGGCCGCGCGACAAGACCCCAGCGGCGTTCGAGCCGGCTGAGCCTCAGCCGGCGACCACGACGTGTGCGCCCACAGCCTCGTAGGTCCCGCGCGCCCGCGCGTCCCGGGTCGCGAGTTGCGCCCCGTGCTCGGCGGCGGCCAGCCCGACCAGCGCGTCGTAAACCGCTCCGCCCGAGATCCCCAGCGCCGACAGCCTGTCGGGCAGCTTCACCGCCACCTTGCGACCCAGCAGCAACGGCGCCGAAAACCGCTCGCGCAGCAACCGGGCTGCGTCCTCGGGCAGCAGACGCAGGTTACCTGGCAGCCGCGTCAAGACCGAATAGGTCTCGGCCACAGCGTGGCCGCTCAGCGCCACCTCCCGGCCGGCGCACCACCTGACGACGGCCGCATGCTCGCGATGCGTCGCGACCAGCAACGGAATCGCGACGCTCGTGTCGAGCGCCAGCCCGCTCACCGCCGGCCCGCGTCGATCAGTCCGAAGACGTCCTCATCATCGATGACCGTGGTGCCGGTCGCGACCAGCGCGCCGTCCTCCTCGATGAGTCGCGCGGTCCGCCCGGAGGGAATCACCTGCAGCCCTGCGCCATAGCGAGAGATGTCGACCGTCGAACCCGCGACCAGCCCAAGCGCGTCACGGAAGGGTTTCGGCACGACAATGCGACCCACGGAATCGATCGACGCCTTCATTCCCAAAATGATACCAGCGAGATCCCAGCACGACCCGGGTCGCGGCGGCGCTGCCGCGACCCGGGTGTGCCACCGTTCCTACTTGCTCGTCTTGCGGGCCTTCGCGGGCCCGGTCGGGTCAAAGGAGACCGTGACCTTCCCGGGCTTGCCGTGGGTGCGCTTGGCCGTGATGGTCGCGACCGTGGACTTGGTGATGGTCTTGGTGGTCTTCTTGATGCCCTTGCCGGTGATGGTGACCTTGCCGGCGCCGAGGCCGCCGACCTTGATCACCACGCTCGTCTTGCCGACCTTCTTGGACATGATCTTCAGCGCGCACGCCGGGGTCTGGAGGTAGACATCGGCGTCGGCGGTCTTGCCGTTCTGGCCATCGACCTGCTGGTCGGCGACCTGGGTCGACTTGCAGATGTCAGCACCCGACACAACCAGGATCCCGCTCTTACCGCCGTCGATATCCAGCGTGAAATCGCTGACCGGAGCGTCGGGGATGTTGTCGAACGTGGTCACCAGGTGGTCGCCGACGACATTGCTGGTCCCCACCAGGTTGAGCCGGAGTCCGTTCTCGCCGGTCAGCGGGATCACGAGCTTGGGCAACGTCCGGATCTCGCGGCCCGACTTGGGGTCCTTGCGGATGTTCTTGACGAAGTACACCGGCCCGGTCAACGGCTGATCGAGGATCGGCGTCCTCGCAACGGCCTTGCCGACGATGCTGCCCTTCGGACACGTCGGGTCGACCTTGCTGCCGTCGCTGAACTCACACAACGCCTGCGCGTTGTCCGGATCCAGCGCCAGCGACAGCGGCAGGCTCACGACGACCTTCTTCAGATTCGCCTGCCCGGCGGGCTGGGTCACCGTCGCGTGCACACCGGGGTGCGTGTCGTCGGTGGTCTGGCCCTTGCCCGTCAAGCTGATCGCCAGCTTGGGCGCGAGGCCCAGCGCACCGCAATCGCTCGCGGCAAACGGGGAGCTGACCGGGGCGGCCTGGCCGTCGACGGCGTTGATGGTCGCGGTGATCTGCTTTTGGCCGCAGTTGGTCGGGTTGAGGATGAAGTCCGGGCGATCCAGCGTGACACGGACCTGGCGGACCTGCAGGGGGATGCCCTGCAGGATCGTCGGAAACGGATCGGACCGCGCGGTGATGTGCGCGTCGATCGGATCGACGAACAGGGCGGTGCGCACCACGACCGTGCCGAGATCGAACGGGCCGGCCTGGGCCGGGACGACGATGCTCAGCGAGTAAGGCGCACCCTTGTACGGGCCGGCCAGATACGCCGCGGTCGGCGCCTTGCCCGCCTGGGGCACCCACAGCGGATGCGCGCCCGCACCGGCCGAGACCTGGACCGCGCCAATGCGACTCGCAGCGTCGCACGTCCCCGCCGCAGCCTGTGCCTCGGGACACAGCGGCACGCTGCCCACGCTGCCCAACAGCCCCGTCGGCAACGAGACGTCCAGGCTGCTCAGGGCCTTCTGGCCCTCAGGACGGCTGAAGTCCATGACAAACGACGTATGCGCCGCCGCTCGGTTGGGGGTCGTGCCGGCCGTGAAGGTCGGCTCGAACTTGGCCGCGCGGTCGCACGACCGATCGAAGGTGGCGGCCACGGTGCGCTGCACGGGAGGACCGAACGTGCTCGGCTCGAGCACGGAGTTGATCGCGGCCGAGCCGCAGCCCGGCGGGGCGATCAGCGCACCCCGGTCGCCACCGTTCAGCCGGAGCGAGAGGCGGGCGAACGGCAGCTGCGGAATGTTGTCGGCCGTTGTGGTGATCTGCCCGGTCACCGGATCGAGGTCGGCCTTGAGCGGTTGCTTGACCAAGATCCCTAGCGAGGGATCCTTGAGCACCAGGTACAGCGCCAAGAGGGAGTGGAACGGGTTGTCGTTCTGGGTGGCCAGATAGACCGAGCCCTGCAGCTTCTCGGGCAGCAGCGGCGTGCTCACCTCGGCCGACCCGACCTTCGACGCGTTGGGACAGCCTTCTCCGGCGGAGGACGAGGCCGTCTCGCGGGCCAGGTCGCCCGGGCTGCACGCCCCCAGGCCGTCGGCGAGTGCGGGATTGGCGCTCATGCCGACGGGCAGCGTCACCACCGTCTTGCGCACGTCGGCATCTGAGAGGCCGTTAGGCGTCAACAGCCCCTCGTTGTCGACCGTGATCCCGAAGTCGAGGCCCGACGGCGCCCCGGCCTCGTCGGTGGTGGAAGCGGCGGAGGTCTTCGGATCGAAGGCGAGCCGCGAGCAGCCGCTCATGCCAAGCGCATCCGGTGGCGTTCCGTCGCCGTGGGTGAGCACTGTGGCGCGATCGAACACGTCTGGGGACCCCCAGCCGCTGGCGATGAGCGTGGTCGTCAAGGGTCCGTTGCAGGCCCGTGGCAGCGTGAGGAACGGTCGGTCGGGCGCACTCGAGGGGCACTCGCCAATCGAGACACCGGCGGGCACCGCGAGGCACTGACCTCGCAACGCGTCGTGAGACGGGTCCGACGGAACCCCCCATACCGTGAGTTGGGTGCCGATGACCTTCAACGCCTGGGACGTGTTGATGGAGGATGCGACGATGTTGTAGTCGCCCCCGCTCTTGACGGTGATGGCGGTGACGACGCGGACGCCAAGGACGTTGATACCGAGCACAGCCGCCTCACCGGGGCCGGGTTCGACGTTGTAAATGCTGACGTAGTAATACGGATTGCCCGGTTCGTGCAGCGTGATTCCGGCGATCCCGACCGCGGTGTCGTCGGAGCAATTCGTGAGGGAGGCCTGACCGGCAGACGGCGACGTCTTGAAGTCCGCCGTGGAGCACCGGGGAACGGCGGTGCTGTCGCCGACGAGCCCGACGATCTGCTCGGCGAAGGCATCCTTGAGCTCGTTGTAGTCCAACTGCGGCAATCCTGATGCGTCGAAATCGAAGGTCGTCACCATCTGATAGGGGTGGCTCCCGGCCTGCGTGGCCGGCGACCCGTCAGCTTCCAAGAAGGTTGTGTCGAGGCTCTTGATGCGCAAAGGCGCATCGGCCGAGGCAACTCCAGGGCTGGGCAACGCTCCGATGAGCGTCAACGTCGTCGCCAGGAAAAGCATGCCCCAGCGGCCCCTCCAAAGGCGGTGGATACTGCGCCGCGCTGGCGTCACACCCATGGTTAACGCCCTCCCTTCGTGGTCGAAGCTTGCTTTGCGGTACGCCCACGATGCAGGCGGACCGTCCTGACGACTGGCTGGCGAACAGCGGAGAACGTGACCGAGAGCGAGACCGTGAGATCTCCGCTGCGAGCAAGCTGTCTGCGCGCAGCCGGTGTGAGTTGCAGCTGTAGGCTGAATGAGCCGGCGCGCTTGGCGGTGAGGTTGCCGACTACGACCGTGTGACGCGTCTTATTGATACGGCTGACACCTCGCGCAGCAATGCGGCCCGGGCCGTTCACCGTGACCCTCAGTCTCGCCGCCTTTCCAGCGGCCAGGCGCAGGCGCTGAGCGGCACTCAATTCTGCGACGGAGAGCGTCGCGCGCTTCGCGGCTCCTCCATCGGGCAGACCTGGGACGCGCGACGCGGCGCCGTCGGCCGTCGAGCCCCGGTCGGGCGTGGCGGGCTGGCAGGCGTCGCCTTCACAATCAGGCGCCGGCGAGGGCCGAGACTCGAAGCCACCGCCGACTCGAGCGTCGTAGATGTCGACGAGGGTGTCGGAGTCGTCGGCGACCAGGCTGGCGGCGGTCTCGAAGAAGACGTTGTCCCCGCTGGGGTCAGCGTCGATGAACTCGGACCTCTGACGGCTGAGGCCGCTTGAGATCAGGCTCACGCACCCCCCCTGCGTGTCGCATCCACCCGAGCCCTGCTGCTCCCATTCGTAGACGTCCTGGGCGTTGTTGGTGTCGCGGGTGACCAGCGCATCGAAGCTGTTGAAGAAGACGCGGCTTCCGTCGGACGACAGCGGGCGGCTGGCATACAACGACGTCTGCTCGGTGGGCAGCCACGCCGAGGCGAGAGCCCCTGTCAGCACCGGGCCGTCGATGGCCGTGTAGGGAAAAGGCCGAAGCTGGCCGGCCGGCCGTGCCCCGCTCGGATTGCACGAGACGCACGTGAGGTCGCCCGATGCAGCGGCGTAGCGGTACACCTCGATGACCGGGGCGTCGGTTTCCGCGTCGCGACTGTCGTAGCCGGTGAGCGAGCGATTCGACTCGAAGATGAGGTGTCGCCCGTCCGGCGTGACCCGGACGGTGCGGGCGATCGGCCGCTTGCTCTCGTTGCTGGTGTCGGGATCGATCAAGTCGGCTTCGGACATCTCCGCCACGAACGAGTCGTGCCCGTCGTGGTTGACGTAGACGTTGCGCGCGCCCGCAACAGCTCCCGGCGCCAACGCGGACTTGGAGACGAAGTAGACGTAGGACAGATCATCACTGGACCCGATCACGCCGATGAAGTCCGAAGCCACGAGGCGCTGTGTCTGACTGTCGACGTCGAAGACGTACAGGCTTCCGTTCAGCGGCTCGCGGTTGATGTCGTCGATGGTCACCGTGTCGTAGAGAACCTTCGTGCCGTCCGGGCTCGCGGTGCGGAAGTTCCCGGGGCGGGCAATCTCGACGGTGCGCTCTCCATCGATCCTGACGTACAGATCTCCGGACGCGGAGAAGCTTCCGCCCCTGGTCCAGAAGATTCGCGACCCATCGTCTGAGACCGCGTGTTTGACGACCCTTTCGCCGCGATCGACATTTGTCACGTCGCTGACTCCAAACCCGAACGTGGTGCCGAGATTGGGGTGCGGTGCGGTCGTGCCGTCAGGCAGCAGGTTGACCTGCGAGGAGACTCCGTTGAAGTTGTCGCTCAGAGTCTCTCCCAGAGAGTCTGTCACCACCGCGTGGCGACCATCTGCCGAGATCCCCGCGATGTCCGCGGGCCGGTTGTCGAACGTGGGGATGACCGTGTACTTGCCTGAGGTGAGATCAAGGCGGTACGAGTTCTCGCGGTGGATGCCTCCGACAGGCGGCGGTGTGTCGTCAGGAGCGTCTGGGGTCAGCGGCTTCCTGTTGTTGTTGAAGAGCCATGCCTGCGACAGGTCGTCGGAGAAGGCGTTGAACGTCTTGTCGATGTCAAAGGCAGGGTCGTAGGACTGGTGGTTGCTCGCATCACGCGGCGCGTTGATCCCGTGGTTCGTCCATCCCGTCGTCCCGCGACTCGCCAGATACTGGTTGGAGAAGGGCGCCGAGATCTGGTCGGCGAACGAGGCGGCGGCCGAGTAGGTGAGCTTGTCTCCGCTCACCGCAGCCTGGACGAGCTCGGCACGCTGGCAGTAGTTGTTGCAAGGCGACTGGACGTTCGCGCCGTTCTTGTCGACAGGCGAGACCATCTCGTACGCGCGGCAGTTGCGCATCTGCGAGGCGGGGCCTGTCCGGAACCTCGCGTTTGCGCAGCTGTCAGATGCTGGTGCGGCCGACGGTGCCGCGATGGTCGTGAATACCTCGTCGGGACCGTAGGTGGTTCCCTGCGCGTTGGTGGCGACGACGCGTGCGTGGTAGGTGGTGCCGGGTGCGAGCCGAGGGATGAGCCTCGCCACAGAGTGCGCGGTGAGGTCGTCACCGATAGGAGCGCTTTCGCCGGTCGTTGACCCATAGGAGTCCGTCGGCCCGTACTCGACATGCAACGTGGTGCTGGCTCCAGCGGGGTTGATCTGGGCGGTCACCTTTGCGGTCGTGTCGGAGATCTCGCTCACCGAGGAACGTAAGATCCCGGGGACGTCCGCCGTGAGGAACGTGAGGTCTGAGCCGGCGTTGCTTCCGTTGGCATCGGTGGCGACGAGACGGAAGTGGAACGTCTGCAGCGAGTCGAGCCCGCTCAGATCGGCGCTGACCTCGACTGGTCCCGTGCCGCCGCCGACCGACTGCGCACACGGGACGCTGTCGGTGTAGCTGCCGGCGTCGAGTCCGTACTCGAAGTGGCAGTCGGTCACGAGCTCCCCCTGGGGATTGACCGTTCCGTTGAGGGTCGCGGTGGCCTTGGTCACGCTGGTGGCCCCTTCCGTGGAGACGTCGGCGACCGGGAAGGCGGGGCCGAAGACCCCGATGGTCTGCAGGTATATCCGGCCCACGTAGACCTGGTCGGTCTGCTCGTTGACGGCGCCCCCCTCTGGGCCGTCGCTGCCATTACCGGCGAACTTGCCGAGCCTCGTGCCGTCGGCGCCGTACTCCACGACTCCATCGGTGCGCGTCACGTAGACCCTGCCGTTGGTGCGATTGACCGTCACCCCCTGCGAGGTACCGAAATCGAGCGTGCGCACGAAGACGCCCGACGCGTCGTACACGACGGTAAACCTGTTGTATTGGCCGGCATAGAGATTGCCGGAGGCATCGAAGTCGATGTGGCAGACGGGAGACAGGCCGGACGACGTGTCGATCGTCCTCCCGGTCGGAACGCCGCCGGCGGAGTATTCGATGACCGACTGCGCGTTGTAGTCGGCGATCCAGATATGACCGGCAGGATCGACCGCGGCCCCGCAAGCATCTCCGAAGCCGGTGATCTGCGTGAGGTAGTTCCCGCTCCTGTCGAATATCCACGCCGTGGCCGAGCCCTCGCCGAGGACGACGAGGTTGCCGTCCGAGGCCGAGCCGGAGTTGTCGACGGCGACATCTCCGAGGCCGCTGAACCCGAAGTACGTCGGCCCGTCCGGAGGGCTGACGGCGTTGCCGCTGAGCGACGAGGATCCGAGGGCGGGATAGTTCTCGGCCGCGCCGGAGGCGTCGAATCGATCAACCGTGCCGGCGCCCGCATCGATGGCGTACAGCGTGCCGGTGTCCTGGTCGACAGCGACCTGTCCCAGGTTGCTGAACGCACCGGTGCTCGCATCGGCCCCGTTGAAGGAGGAGATCTCGTTTCGCCGCAGCTCGGCCGACGCCACGGAAGGCAGCAGCGTCATCGCCGCGAACGCGATGACCAGTCCAGCCAGCGCTCGGCGGGCTGCCGCGACCGAGATCCTCGGGCGGGTCGAGTTGGGCTGGCGAACCGAGCGGGCGGGCATGGACGGGTTCCTCTCTTGGCGATCGGGACGCGGGGAAAGAGCGAGCGCCGCCACCGCACGCAGGGGACGCGATTCCGCGATGGAGATCCCAGGCGCGCCGGTGCCGCCGTCAACCAAACAGTCAGTCATGCAGGTGATCTCTCTCGTCGTGATCTCGGAAACGGCGGTGCTCATAGGTGACGGATTCGTCAAGGGATTTCGTCGGCTCACATGGGCCATCTCAGGCCTCCGTCCGACCGGCAGACGCCCAAGCGCCATCGGCCGACCGCGGCGCGTCGGACCGCAGCGAGCGCACCGCCTCCTCGCCCCGCGCCGTCAGCCGCCAGGCGTTCGTTCGGCCCTCGCGACGTCGCGCCACGATCCCGGCGCCCTCCAGCCGCCCCAGGTGCCGGCTGATCTGGCTCTCGTGACGCACATCCACCCCTCGAGCGATGTCAACGTTGCAGGCACCCGGATGCGCGCCGAGGTAGGCGAGCGTCAGCCGCGTGAGCTCGGTGACCAGCAGGCCGTGGCTGTCAGCCTCGGGCGAACTGGGAGTCCAGCGCGTGACGAAGGTCACGGCGTCGCCCGGGGTCTGGGCGCGCGCGGCGGCGCGGCGGCGGCCGACGAACGGCGCCAGCAGGGCGTTGATGGCCGCGGTGGTCAGCTCGTGCTCGGCCACGTCGCCGTCGTCGTCGGAGAGGAAGTGGCGCAGCAGCTCCCAGACGCCGCCCAGCGCCGCGGCGAGCACGAGGCCGGCAGGCACATCGGTCTGCGGCGGCGGGCCGAGCAGCCGGCCGATCTCGTCCATCGCCGCGCGCCGCAGCGCCAGCGCGTCCTGGCCGGCGGCGAGCGGCGCGACGACGCACAGATGTCCGAGGATCCGATCGGCGCAGAGGGCGGCGACCAGAGTCCGCGTCGCGGCGACCACGCGGTCCTCCCACTCGGGACCCGCCTGGGCAACGGCCGCGGCGACGTAGGCGACCAGCCGGCTCTGCGCCTCGCCGACCGCATCGAGGAAGCAGGCGTCGCGATCGACGTAGAGGTCATAGAAGGTGCGGCGCGAGATCCCCGCGCGCTGGCAGACGTGATGCACGCCGACGGCCGACGTGCCGAGCTCGACCGTCAGCTCGCCCATCGCCGCCACGAGCCGGTCGCGCTGGCTCGGCAGCCCATAGGCGCGACCGCTGCGCCGGCTCCTGGGGCCGTCCGCATCTTCCCGCCCGGCCCCCGTCACGGCAGGGGCCATCGATGACCTGCGAGCAGGCACAGTGGACACGTCTTCTCCTCCAGCAGATTGCTTCTCGACCCGGCGACCGCTCTCCCGCGGCCCCTTCCCGCTCGCCGTCCCATAGCGGGGACGTGGCGAGTCGGTGTGATCGGGAACGTAAACGGGCCGATGTCCGAAGTCAAGAGTTTACGTCACGAATCCTTCAGAGGAGGATCGAGACCGCCGACTTCGAGGGCTGTTTCGCCGCAGGTTCAGGCGCGGCTCGGCACGCGTAGCGCAGCGACGCCGGCCCGCGTCAGCCGCCACGCGTTCGCCCGCCCGTGGCCCGGCTCGCGCGCCACGACGCCGTGGCCCTCCAGACGCTGCAGCGTCCGGTTGACCTGCGACAGGTGCCCGACGGCCAGGCCGCGGCGGATCTGCTCGCCGCTGCTGTCCGGATGGGCGGCGATGTAGCGCAGGTAGAGCGTGTCGGTCTCCGAGATCCCCGCCGCGCCGGCGGCGCCGTCGGGCTCGGCGATCGGCAGCCCGAAGAACCACGCGTCGCCGAGCGCGTCGAGCGCCTCGGCGGCCAGGTCGTCGCTCGCCGGCGACCCGCCGGCGCCGCCCGCCGCGCTGCGCCGCTGCAACCGCACGACGACCTCCCACAGCGTCGGCCCGTCGCGTCGCGCGATCGCCGCGCGCACGAGCAGCTCGAGGTCGGCGCGGCCTTCCGGCCCCTCGGCGACGAGCGCCTCGATCTGCCCGCTGTCGGGCAGCTTGCTGATCGCCGCCGCGTCGGCCGCCACGGTCGGCTCCCCGTCGGCAAACGGCGCCAGCGCGAAGCTCGTGAGCTCGCGACGCCTTTCCCACAAAGGCTGTTCGGGCCGATGGCGTAGGCCATCGACCGCGATCGCGTCGACCGCCGCGACGACGGTGTCGACCCCGACGACCGACGCCGGCTGCGCCGCGATCCGCTCCTGCAGCGCCGCCAGCAGCGGGGCCCGCACCGCGTCACGCGCGACCCGCGCCCGCTCCCCCGCGGCCGGGATGTCGCGCAGGCAGGCCAGCGCCCAGGCGTGGTCGCAGTCGAGGATCGCCAGGTAGGTCGCCAGCGCCGCGGCGGTCCCGCGCGCCCAGTCGCGCTCGGCGCGGAGCGCGTGCAGGATCTGCGGCATGGCGTAGGCCGCCGCCGCGTCGTAGGCCCAGATCAGCGCGTCCTGCTTGCTGGAGAAGGTGGTGTAGAAGGCGCGGCGGGACACCCCGGCCCGCTCCGCGATCGACGCGACGGTCACCTGGCCGTAGCCGTGCTCGGCCACCTCGCGCACGGCAGCGTCGACGATCCGCGCCCGCCGGCGGAAGTCCTGGGCCTGCTGGGGCAGCGCCGCGAGGTCGGCTGCGTCCGTCGAGGCAACACGAGCGTTTCTCGACACAGCCGCGGATGCTAGACCACGATGCAAGTTTCTTGCGACACAGATCCTTCGGTCGACCGGGACGGACACCTTGTGCAAAGTGTTGCGTCACGTATCCTTCAGCCAGACATGGCCTCCGCCCGTCGACCCTCGTCGTCACGGTTGCCGCGTGGTCGCCACGCGTTGGATGCCGACGCTGCCGCCCCCCGCTACCGCGCGCTGCTGCACGCCGCCGCGGTGGAGGTCGTCGGCGAGCACGGCTACGGGGCCACGACCGTCGACGCGCTGGCCGCCGCGGCCGGCGTCTCGACCGCCACGTTGTATGAGTTGTTCTCCGGCAAGCAAGAGCTGGTGCTCGACGCCGGCGACGCCATCGCGCACGAGCTCGGGGGCGCGGCGCGCGCGCGGCCGGCGGTGCCCGAGGACGACCTACGCCGCGCGCTGGCCGGCGTCCTGTCGGCGGTCGTCGACGCAGTGCTCCGGGCGCCCGCGGCCGCGCGGCTGGCGGTCGTCGACATCGTCACGGTCGGCCCGCCGGGCGTGGAGCGCCGCCGGCGGCTGACCACCGAGTTGGAGGAGTCGCTGCGCCGGGCCGCGACGCCGGACGGCCGCACCGCCGTGTCGGATCCCGCGCTCTCGGTGCTGGCCGGCGGGACGATGGCGGTCCTCGAGCGCCACCTGCGCACCGGCAAGCTGCGTCCGCTGCGCGCCGCGGCGCTCGATCTCGCCGGCTGGGGCGCGCTGTATGAGACCGACGCGCCGCGCCGCGCGCCGGCCCCGGGGGTGCACCCGCCGAGCGCCTCGGCGGCCGACGCGCCGTCCCCCTTCACGCTCCCCCTCCCCCGCGGCCGCCACGGCCTGCCGCCGGCGTTCGTCAAGCGCCATCAGCGCGCCCGGATCCTCGAGGCGGTGCTGACCGTCTCGGCGCAGCACGGCTTCGAGGCGACCTCGGTACGCGACCTGATCGCCGCCGCCGGCATGTCGCACCAGACCTTCTACCAGCACTTCGCGTCCAAGGAGGACGCGTGGTCGGCGGCGTTCGACCAGGCGTTCGTTGAGCTCTTCGCCGCCGCCTGGTACGCGGCCGCGCCCCAGCGCGACGCCGAGGCCAAGGTCACCGCGGCCGTCAGCGCGTGCTTGAACCACCTGGCCGCCGAGCCGGCGCGTGCGCGCCTGCTGCTGGTCGACGCGCCGTCGGCCGGCCGCGCCGCGACGTCGGCGATCGACGATGCGACAGAAGCGTTCACGCGCCTGATCACGCGCGCGCCGGGAGACCGTGGGAAGCAACCGGCGATCGTGCCGTTCGCGCTCGTCGGCGGGATCGTCAGCCTGATCGCCGGGTGGGTGGTCGACGACCGGACCGCCGAGCTGCCGGAGCTGACGTCGGCGCTGGTGGAGATCGTCTTCGTGCCGTTGTTCGGCTCGCCGGCGGCGCGCGCGGCGGCCGCGGCGAGCGTGGGCGCGACCGATCCCGAGACCACGGCTGACGCGCGCCGCGTGGTGATGGACGCGTTCGCCGAGACGGTCGCGCAGGAGGGCTTCGCGAAGACGCGCCTGTCGGACGTGGCCCAGCGCGCCGGGGTCGAGCTCGACGTCGCGAGCGTGCTGTTCGTCGACGAGCTCGATTGCGCCACGCAGGCGCTGGATGCGTGGGCGGGGCAGTTGGTGGTCATCGCCGCGGGCGCGTTCCTGGCTGCCGCGAGCGATCCGCCGCTGGCCGCGCACCGCGCGCTGGAGGCGGCGTTGAGCCATCTTGCCCGCACCCCGACCGTCTCGGCGCTGGTCGTGACCGACGAGCCCGAGCTGGTCCCCGCGATCTCGGCGCTGCGCGACCGCTACATCTCGCTCTTCTTCCAGCTGATCGCCGGCCAGGTCGCGGCGATCGACCAGCGCGCGCCGCAGCCGCTGGCCGCGCTGGGGGTCGTGCTCGACGGCATCTTCGCCGTGCTGCGCCGCTTTGCGCGCGAGGGCCGGATAGGCGAGCTGGCCGCCGAGCTGCGGGCGCTGAGCCTGCAGACGCTGACGCCGTTCTTCGGCGCCGACGAGGCCCGGCGCGTGGCCGAGCTGGCGGCCGCCGGCTCGCCGCCCCGCTGAGCGCGCCTCACTCGCGGTTCACCCCTCGCGTTCGGGAGACATGAAAGTCTCCCGAACTGCTATGGATTTTTGGTGGGCACCGTGCGTAAGGTGACCGTCATGGACCTCGGCGGTCTACCGTTATCAAGCTTCGCGCCACAGGATGAGCGTGAGGAGTTGATGGCGGCCTTCGCCGCCGCCGTCTACGAGCGCGGCCTCGCGCTGACGTGTCTCGGCGAGGTGGCGCGGCGTGCGGGCGTGCCGCTGCAGGACGTCAAGGCGCATTGGCCGACGCCGATCGACTGCCTGCTGGACACGGTGGCCGCGAGCACCCAGCAGCTCTTCGGGCGCGTGGCGGGCGCGTTCATGGAGGCCGATGACGACGGGCCGCTGGCCCTGCATCGCGCTTTGAGCGCCATGTTGTACGACTTGGCCGAGGCGCCGGAGATGACCTACCTGTCGGTCGTCGAGCTGCCGCGCCTGGGCCCGCTGGTCTACGAGCGACAGGACCGGATGCTCGACCTGTTCTGCGAGTTGTTGGATGGTGGCTTCGCGGCGCTGGAGGAGCCGCCGCCGAGCCGGGAGATCGTGTCGCTGTGCGTCGGCGGTGGGCTATGGGAGCTCATCTACCGCCACGCCGCGCAGCACACGCTGCATGTGCTGCCGGAGGCGTTGCCGGCGCTCAGCTACGTATGCGTGTCGACGTTCTTCGGGGTGGACGAGGCGCTGCGGGTCGGCGCGCTTCCGCGGGTGGGCGGCGAGAGGGACGGGCTATGACGTGAGCGGAAACTCCGCGACCCAGCGCCCGAGCCGCGCGATGAGTCCGGGCGCGGTCCGTCGCTGAGCGAGCACCGCCGCGTGGACCTGACGTGCCTGGAGGTGCTCGTAGGCGTGCTGGCTCTCGTTGCGCGTCGCCAGCGTGAGGTCCAGTGAGTCACGCTCGGGCCGTGTGAGCAGCTTCAGTTGCACGAGCGCGTCGTATGGGTCCTTGGGAGCGTCGGGACCGAGTTCACCAACTTGACGCCCCAGCTTGACCGATGTGGTGACCAGCTTGACCAACATGTTGTGGATGCCATCCAGGTTGCCGCGGACCAGCAGCGCCCGGTTGCGCTCCTCGGGATCAGTCGCCGTCCACGCGTACTGGAATGCCTGGAAATCGAAGTTCGGCGCAAAGGCGGCAAGCGCCGTCTGCATCTGGGCGTCAGAGCGAGCGAGCGCGGCGAGTAGGCGATCGATGTTCTGACGGCGCGCAGCCGCACCAACAGGCGGGCGCGAGGTCATGACTGCTGCGCAAGCGCGGAGAAATGCTCGATCGCGCGGCGCGCCTCATCCTCGATACGGCGGCCCTCCGCACGCGCAGCCCGAGCGACCGAGGCTCGACGCGCCTGGAGCACCGGCCACTGGTTCTCGCGGTCTACGAGTACCCGCCCATCACGCAGCAACTCATACACCATCGATGGGCTGCGCTCGACATCCGCAAGCGCGACGACTTGCAGCGACCGGCCCAGATGCGGCTGCAGGCGACCGCGCAGCCGCTCGAGACCAAGAGGATCGCGACGACGAAGTGCGACAACCAGGTCGAGATCGGACTCAGGCTCCTCCTCGCCACGGGCAAAGGACCCGAAGACCACCGCCAGCCCGACATTGGGCTCGGTGCGCAGGAGCTGCCGCAGCGCGCCGAGCTCGCCCCAATGGAGCCGGACGTACTCGGCCTCCTCGGCCGTGAGCACCAGCGGGCCGGCGCCTCCTGAGACGGCACGGATCGTGCCGTCGGCGATGGCCCGTCGGAGCGTCCGCTCGCCCGTACCGACGCTCGTCGCGATCTGTGCCAGAGCAAGCCCCATGCCCGAAGCGTAGCGCTCATGTGTCCGGTCTGAGCATCTGGTGTGTCCGGCCATGCTGGCATGAACGACATCGAACCCGCGTATGGAGGCTGTCGGGTAAATCTGTCCGGGCAAGTTAAGAGACTTGGTGGATGGGTCAGCGGTTTATTTGTGGCGATCGTGATCAGGAGCTGTTGCTGCCGCCGAGCTTGCGCGAGTGGCTGCCCGACGGTCATCTGGCGTGGTTTGTGATCGAGACGGTGGAGCGCCTGGATCTGTCAGCGATCACCGGCGCCTACCGGGCCGACGGCCATGGTCGCCCACCGTATGACCCGGCGATGATGACCGCCCTATTGATCTATAACTACGCGGTCGGTGTCCGGAGCAGCCGGCAGGTCGAGCGTCGCTTGACCGAGGACGTCGCCTGCCGCGTGATCGCGGTCAACCTGCGCCCTGATCACTCCACGATCGCCGAGTTCCGTGCCCGTCACCAGGACGCGATCTCAGGGCTGTTTTGTCAGGTGCTGGCGCTCTGCCAGCAGGCTGGGATGGGCCGGGTCGGAATGGTCGCAGTCGACTCGACCAAGCTGGCTGGCGATGCCTCGCTGGGCGCTAACCGAGGCCTCAAGGCGCTACGCGAGCTCGCCGGCCGCGCGCTGAAAGAGGCCGCCGAGACCGACGCGGCCGAAGACGAGCTCTACGGTCCGGCCAGGGGCGACGAGCTACCGCCTGAGCTCGCTGACCCGACGACAAGAGCCAAGCGCATCGACGAGCTGCTGGCCGGCCTTGAGGCCCGCGAGCAAGAGATCCTCCAGGGTCGTCAGCAAAAGCTTGCGCGTGAGGCCGACAAGATCGCCCAGACCGGCCGCAAGCTCTCAGGCAAACCGCCGACGCGCGGGCTCTCGGTCGATGACCGCCGCGCGATGGCCCGGCTGAAGGTCAACCTCACCGACCCCGACTCAGGAATCGTCCGCCACCGCGGGATGCTGCTGCAGGGCTACAACATCCAAACCGCGGTCGCCGACGGCCAGATCATCCTGGCCGCCACCGCGACCAACCAGTCACCCGACAGCCAACAACTCGCGCCGGCCCTGCACACCGCAGCCGAGAACCTGCGCACGATCAACATCGATCCGTGCTTTGACACCGTGCTAGCCGATACCGGCTACTGGCACGCCCGCCAGATCAGCCAGCTCAAAGTCCAAGGCCTCAACGTCCTCGTGCCACCCCGACCAGGCGCCCGCCAGCCCGAGGCCCTCGCGATGATCGACACGCTGGCCAGCGAACCCGGCAAACGCGCCTACCGCCGCCGCCAACAAATCGTCGAGCCCGTCTTCGCTCACATCAAACACCACCGCCAGATCACCCGGCTCCTCAGACGCGGCAAACACGCCGTTCAGGCCGAGATCGACCTCATCGCCACCACCCACAACCTCCTCAAACTCTTCCACGCCACCCCGGCCCCCGCCTAACAGCGACAACCGGCCAACAACACCCACCGCCCCAACACCCGCGCGAGCTTTACCCGACAGCCTCATGTCGCGGGTTCGATGTCGTCGGGTGACGGGACCGCCCTGCCGCTGGTGCTACTTGGTGGTCTTGTGTGCCTTCGCCGGCCCGGTCGGGTCGAAGGAGACCGTCACCTTCCCGGGCTTGCCGTGGGTGCGCATGGCGGTGATCGTCGCGACCGTCGAGGAGGCGATCGTCTTGGTCGTCTTCTTGATGCCCTTGCCGGTGACGGTGACCTTCCCGGCCCCCAGGCCGCCGATCTTGATCGCCACGCTGGTCTTGCCGACCTTCTTGGACAGGACCTTCAGCGCGCAGGCCGGGGTCTGCAGGTAGACATCGGCATCGGCGGTCTTGCCGTTCTGACCATCGACCTGCTGCTGGGCCACTTGGGTGGCCTTGCAGATGTCGGTGCCCGAGACGACGAGGATGCCGCTCTTGCCGCCATCGATGTCCAGGGTGAAATCGGACACCGGGGCGTCTGGGATGTTGTCAAACGTCGAGACCAGCCGGTTACTGACGACGTTGCTGGTCCCGACCAGGTTGAGCCGCAGCCCGTTCTCCCCGGTGAGCGGGATCACGAGCTTGGGCAGCGTGCGGATCTCACGTCCGGACTTGGGGTCCTTGCGGATGTTCTTGACGAAGTACACCGGGCCCGTGAGTGGCTGATCGAGGATCGGCGTATGCGCGGTGGCCTTGCCGACGATGCTGCCCTTCGGACAGCTCGGATCGATCTTCGAGCCGTCGGTGAACTCACAGAGCGCCTGCGCGTTATCCGGATCCAACGCGAGCGAGAGGGGAAGGCTGACGACGACCTTCTTCAGGTTGGACTGCCCCGGGGTCTGGCTCACGGTCGCGTGCACACCGGGATGCTTGTCGTCGGTCGTCTGCCCCTTGCCCGTCAACGCGATCGCCAACTTCGGCGACAGAGCCAGCGAGCCGCAATCGCCGACCTGGAAGCGGCTGGACACGTTGGCCGTTGCCCCTTCCCACGAGTCCAGCGTCCCGCCGATGCTCTTCGGATCACACGACGTCGGGCTGAGCATGAACCCGGGACGATCCATGCTGATATCGATCGACCGGACACGCAGCGGGAAGCCCTCGGTCTGGCCGTCCCGGCCCGTCACCGTGAGCAGGTGCGGGATGTCGTCTGAGACCGCGGTGACCTGCGCGGTGATCGGATCGACCCTGATCGAAGCCCGCACCACCACCGTCCCCAGATCAAACGGGCCGGCCTTGGCCGGCACCACCACCGACAGCCCATACGGGCCGCCCTTATACGGACCGGTCCAAAACACCTTGCCGGCGATGTGAAACGGATCAGAGCCCGGACCGGCGGCGGTGTCGGTACTACCAACCCGCGAAGCCTCAGGACATGTTCCGGCCGCAGCATCGCCATCCGAACACAACGCCACCGAACCAACCCTTGCCAACAACCCCTGAGGCAACGTCGTGCTCACCGAACGAAGATGCTGCTGACCGTCCCGACGGGCGATCTGCAACGTAAACGCCGACGAACCACCAGCCACCGGACTCACGACCCCCGCGGTGAACGACGGCGCAAACCCACCATCACACCCGGACGAGATCTGGAAGCTGTCAGACGGCGTCTTGGCCGGATTGCCGCTCCACGGCGACAACGCACTCGTCGTCGTAAACGACCCACACGACTCCGGCGTCGCCAGGGCCGCGCGCGGACCGCCGAAGAAATCGAGCTTGAAGTCGCTGAACGGAAGCTGAGGATTGTCAGTGAACGTCGTCGTTAGCTGGCCCGTCACCGGATCCGACTGGACATGGCCGCCAAGCTTGATAACCACGCCAGGCCCCTCGGCCACGACATAGATCCCTAACACCGAATGTGACGGATTGTCGTTCTGGGCGGCCACGAACACGGAGCCCTCCAGAGGATCATCGAGCAACGGCGTATCGACCTCCACCGTCCCGATCTTCGACGCATCCGGACAAGAGGGCTTGTCGTTAGAACCCATTCCGATCTGCGCTGAGGAACAAGCCGCAAGCCCATCGGCAGCCGACGGCGACAACGACATCCCCTCGGGCAACGTCACCACCGCGTTCTTGAGCGTGGAGGTCGCCAGCGACGACAAGCCATCGCTCTGGGGGACCTTCAAGTCGACATGCAGACCCGTCGACGAATCCGCCACCGTCACATCCGGTCTCAGAGTGATCGATGGATCGAAATCCAACCGCGAGCAGCCCGACACGCCGAGCGGATTGCCGTTGCCGTCCACCGTCTCCGTGCTAGTCGATCGGACGACCCCCGGTTCCTCCCAGCTATCGGCGCGAGCAGTCGTCGACAACGGCCCCGAGCAGTCACTCGGCATCGTGAGAAAAGGCTTGTTGGTACGCGGCACCGGGCAGGTGATGTTATAAGCGACACCGCTGTTGATGCAGCCCCCGCGCGTGTAGTCGTGACTGGGATCGGACGGATCGCCCCATAGCTGGGTCTGGACGCCGATGACCGGATTCAGCGCCCTCGCGAGAATGTCGTGGGTATCGGCGGTCAGCGCGTAGTTGCCCGCCGCGTCGACACCGCCGACGACGTGCGCGTACTTCCCGTCAAGGCTAAGGATGTTGAAGCCGAACGCGGCCGGAGTCCCGGGCGGGGGCACCATGTTGTAGAGGGCCGAGGTGAAGAGCTTGAATCCGAGCGCGAAGGTATTGATGGTGATGATGCCAACCTGCGAGGCGTCGGGACAGCCCGACTGGTTGCCGTGACCGGCGTCGACATAGCTCTCGAGCTGGGACTCCGTGCAGAGCACCGGTGTCGCACTCGGATCGGCGATCACGCCTTCGGGCAACCTGATCTGGAGATCGCGTAGGTGGCCGGCGGCGGTCACGTTCTCCGGCAGCGCAACAGTCGGAAAGGCGGAATAGAGGGTGAGCTCGTCGGGGTGCGAGCCCGCTTGGGTGACTGGCGTGCCGTCCGAGCCGGTGAACGAGGTGCCCAACCCGGCTAGGCCTGGCAGAAAACCGAAAGGCGCTGGAGTCGAGCTGACTGTGATCGTATCCGAGGCAGACACCGCGCCTGCACCGCCGCCCGAGACGACCAAGTGGGCGCTACCATTGGACGGGGAATCGGCCACATCCATGTGGATCATGATCCGCACCCACTGCCCTGGCTGCACGGTATCGGAGCTCACACAGGTAACCGTCTGCCCGGTGACGTCGCACGGGATGTTGTACTCGAAGTTGTAGCCAAAGCCCTCGGCGGTGGTCGGCGTGACACCTGCAGGAAAGGTGTCCTTGTAGGTGACCTCACCATTGGTCGCGGCCATTCCAGTATTGGTCACCGCGATGGCGTACTCCGGAACCTCGAAGACGGTCGAGGACCCTGGGACCAAGTTGGTGGGCTGGGAGGTGGCCGTCAACGTCCACGCGGGCTTTCGCGGCGCGGCTTGGGCCGCGGTCGCGACGAGCAGTGAGCAACACAGGGCGAGTACCGCACAGACGATCAGGGGGGCTCCGATCCAACGGGGCGGGGTCGAGAGCCTGCGGGGACCGGCGGTGGTGCTCACGGAGTTCTGCTCCTTATTGTTCGTCACGGCTACGATCGCGATGTCGAGGTTGGCCGCCATCTAGCGATCGCCCCCCTTCGCCACGGTGTGATGCCCAGCCGTGTGCCTGGCCCGGATCGACCGCTTGAACGCGAGCGTCATCGTCTTGGACACTGAAGCGCCGGTCCTAGGTCTGAATACGATGTGGACCTCGACCTTGAGCGTCGACCTGCTCCTCAGCAGCCGCTTCCTTGCCTTTGCGCTCAGCCGGACCGTGACGCTGTAGGTCGCACCGCGGGAGACCGACTTCCGAGTCGTCCGCAGCGAAGCGCCCGACACCGAGATCCGCCCCGCACGCGGCACCTTGACTCTCAGCCTGGCGACCGATCCGATCACCGCCCTCAGCCTCGATACCGACACGACCGTCCTGGCGGGCGCCACGGCATTCCCGTCACCGCTGAAGGCGACCGACGCCGCGATCGGCGGCGCAGTCGGAGAAGTGGGCGACGCTTTGCACCCCTCGCCCAAGCATGGTGCCTGTGCCAGCGGGTACTGGCCCGCCAGCCCACCGCCTACATGAGCGTCATAGATGTCGACGAGGTCGTCGCGATCCTTGCCCACGAGCCGAGAGCTCGTGAAGAGGAATGCGTCATCGCCCGAAATCGAGGCATCGGCGAAATACGAATTGTCAGGGCTGCGGCCGGTGGAAAGGAGGTACAGACAGCCACCGTTGTCCAAAGCGCTGTGGCAGCTCCCCGATTCATCCGCCTGCCACAGATAGACGTCCTGGACGCCATTCGTATCGTCCGAGAGAAGGGGGTCGCTTGACTCGAAGAACACCCGATCGCCATTGGAGGAGAGGTTGCGGGTACGGGTGGATGCGGGGTTCTCATCGTTCACCTGCGCCATCGCCTGAAGCTCCGCCCGGCTGGTGGGGGCGGTACCGGTCGGATTGCAGGAGACGCAAGTCAGGTCGGGATCGTCGACGCGATAGAGATACAGCTCGGGACAGGCGTCCGCCCCCGCCAATCCACACCCCGAGCTGTTGTCGTAGTCGGTGAGTTGACGCTTGGAGCGGAACAGCATGGTCTTCCCGTCCGCGGTCACGCGACCCGTGGGCTGACCGGGCACCGCACCGGTATTCACGGTGTCCTGCCAGTTGCTCGAATCACGGGGGCCGTGCCCGGTGCTTTGATCCAGCTGGGCTATGAAGCTGGTGTCCCCGTCATGCCAGACATAGAGGTTGCAGACGCCGGCAAGCTCGGACACGAGGACTCCGCTACAGGTACCGGGCGTGGCGCCGTCAGCCAGCACGCCGTTGGCCACGAAATAGACGTAGGACGCGTCGTCGCTGATCCCGATCACGCCCTTGACGTCGGCGCCGTTGGCGTCACCGGAGTCGGGGGAGAGGTCGGTCAGCTCGTCGGAGGCGAGGTCATAGGCGTAGAGGTCTGCTCCCTGATCGGCCGTGCCAGTGTTGGCATCGTTGGTCAGCTCCTCAGGACTGGTGAACAGGGCCTTCGAGGCATCCGGCGTGGCGACCATGAACTTCGCCGGCTGCGGGCCGTTGGGATCGCTGCCGTCCAGCCCGGGGCCGTTGGTCTTCTGCGAAGCCGACAGGTGCACCGTCGACGCGCCCGGCCCGATGGCGTTCTTGCGAACGTAGAACTGAGCCGCGCCAGAGGAGGTGAAGAACACCCTCGTGCCGTCATCGGAGATCGCATGGTTGTCCTGGAGGTAGGCGCTGAGCTGCGCGCCGCCGCTGTCGGAGAATCCGCCGTTGTCTATGGGGATGT
The DNA here is from genome assembly GCA_963836485.1 of uncultured Conexibacteraceae bacterium. Taxonomy (GTDB): domain Bacteria; phylum Actinomycetota; class Thermoleophilia; order Solirubrobacterales; family Solirubrobacteraceae; genus Baekduia. Next base: position 251,791 of record CAWIJS010000009.1, read on the forward strand.
AGGGACCCGCGAACGACCCACCCGCGGGCGTGCTGTCGTCCGGCAGCACCCCGGCGAGGCTCACGACGCCGTCGGCGCGGTCCCAGACATAGAGATTGTCCTTGCCCGGGACCGCCTCTGGGGTGAGCGCGCCTATCGCCTCGAAGTACACCTTCGAGCCATCCCGGCTTGCACCCGCGTAGGCGTAACTGCCCACGTCGGAATTGGGTGTGTAGGGCACGATCGTCTCGTGGGAGCCGTCGGCGCTGCTGCGCGCCAAGAAGATGCGCGAGGCGCCGGAGCTCCCAAAGAAGAGCGCGGTGCTGAAGACCGTCTTCAGATCGCGCGTCCAACCCTCGACGGCACCGCCCTGCCCATAGGCCGCGGGCGGGAAGATACCGGCGCTTGACCAGGCGCCGTTGCCGCGCTGCGCTAGGTAGGACGGATAGTTCTGCGCCCCGACCCCGCCCGGAATGCCACCCGGGACCAGGAAGGTGATGGCATCCCCGCTCTCCGAGGCCTCGACGAAGTCCTGGATGCCGGAGATCGGGTTGTTGCCGTTCTTGTTGGTGGGTGTGGCTTGCTCATAGGCGCGGCAGTCGGGCAAGGTCGTGCCGGGACCGATTCGGAACTGGGCATTCGCGCAGGACTGGGGGGTCGGGTCCGCCGATCTGTACGTCGTGAACGTCTTGTCGAGGCCGGTGGTAGTGCCGTTGACGCTGCTGGCCACCACGCGATAGTGGTAGGTCGTGGCCGGCTGGAGGCCGCTGAGGGGCTGGAAGATTGCGAGGTCTTGAGTGCCTGATCCCGCGGACGCGTCAGGGGTGGGGATGGTGGTTCCGTAGGCGGTGGTGGTGCCGTACTCGAAGTGATAGGTCGCCGCTTCGCCGTGGGGGTGGACCTGGGCCCTGAGGATCGCCTCGGTCGCCGCGATGTCGGTCGCGGTGGTCGTCGAGATGGTCGGCGGGCCGGGGACGGTGAAGGACTGGTCGGCACCCTCGCTGTCAGCGTCGGCGTTTGAGACGACCAGCCGGTAGTGGTAGACGGCGTTGGATGTGAGGTCGACGAGGTCGGATGTGACCTGGTGGTCGTTCGTGTCGACCGGGATGTCGCCGGGCCCTGAGAGCTGACCACCGTCGACGGTCTCACAGGGTGCGGTCTGTCCGTAGGAGTCGTCGATGCCGTAGTCGAAGTGGCAGTCGGTCGCTGCCTCGCTACCGAGGCTCACGGTGCCGTGCAGGGTCGCCGCGCCGAGCGTCACAGGGTCGGCGGGATCGGTCGCGACATAGGCGACGGCGGTGGCGTCGAAGGCGTCAATCTCGCTGTTGGCCGCGTCGGAGACATAGAGACGGATGCCATCGGACGCGATACCAGTGGCGCCCGCGATATTGGCGCCGCCGAAGGTCTCGCTTGGAATGCAGTCGGGCAGCGCGCAGTTGGTGTCGAAGCGATTGACCGAGGCGCCCTCCACGACATAAAGCTGGCCGTCGTCGATCGCCAGGGCAGTCGCCGAGCCGGTCCCGTCGAGCTCGCCGAGATCGCTTCCCTCGCCGCTGAACTTCTCGACCGCCGGGACGCCACGGACGACATAGACGTTGTCGTCGTCATCGACAGCGATGCCCGCCGCAGTGACGCCATAGAAGGAGTTCCACTGCGTGATGAAGCTGCCGTCCTGGGCGAACTTGCGCATATCGGCGTTGCCGTCGTAGACCCACAGATCACCGCCGCCATTGACGGCTACGCCAGCCAGCGAGCCGAACACGTTGCCCGAGCCTGAGCCATCGTTCGTAGCGACCAGATTCCCGGCCGAGTCGAACTTCGTGACCGTGTTGTTGGCCGTATCGCCGACATACACATCGCCAGCCGACGGACCACCCGAATTATCCACCGCCACGAACTTGGGCGTCGCCAGTTGGCCCGCGCCGGCGCCGGAGATGCCCGCCTGACAGCCGCTCGCGCAAACCTGTAGCGCGGCCGTGCCGTCATCGACACCCCAACCCCACGCCGCGACAAAGCTCCCCGACGAATCGAACTTCTCAACCCGCGAGTTCGCCGCGTCCGCGACGTAGACATCGCCTGTCGCTCGATCGACCGCGACCCCCGCATTGGACGCGAACTGCGAATCGCCGGCACCAGCGCCACCGAAAGAGTTGGTGTAGGAGTGATCCCCAACGTAGGAATGGCCAGTAGTCGCCAGCGAGCTGAACAGCGCGCCGCCCCACGAGCCCGACCCCGCCGACGAGAACGCATCCCCGTTCCCCGCCGACGCCGCTGCGGACCCAGCCGACAGCGCCAACAGCGACACCGTCACCGTCACCGTCCCTACGAGCAAACCGGCGGCCACGCGCGGAAGACGGGCTGCCAGGGAAGGAGGAACCGGAGCCCACGCGCTTGACCAAATGCTCCTCGAACCGATACCGGGGCTGCCCGCAGTGTCGACCGTGGCCGTCGCTGAATTGACCGCGCTGCCGCTGCTCGCCGCGTGCGAGAGCTGACCATCGCCAGAGCCGGCAGAACCAAAGTTCGATACGAAGGTGTGCGTGGTCGCGGCGTGCGCAGACCTGGCGAACACCAGCAACGCGACGAGCACGAACGCAAAGACGTAGCGACCCAACACCCCCGGCGCGCCAGCGCCGGCATCAGCCAAACAGTCAAACATGCAGGTGATCCCTCTTATGGTGATCTCGGAAACGGCGGTGCTCATAAGTGACAGGTTCATCGGGTGCCTCGGCGACGGAGACGGGCCATCTCAGGCCTCCTTCCGGCCAGCGGACGCCCATGCGCCATTGGTCACTCGCGGTGCGTCGGAGCGCAGGTCGCGCAAGCTGCGCGCCGCCTCCTCGCCGCGCGGCGTCAACACCCAGGCGTTGGTCCGACCCTCCCTGCGGCGGCTGACCATCCCCGCGCGCTCGAGCCGGCCGAGGTGACGGCTCATCTGGCTCTCGTGGCGGACGTCAATCGCCCGGGCGATGTCGATGTTCGCCGCGCCCGGGTGACCGTTGAGGTAGCGCAGCGTCTGGCTCGTCAACTCGGTGACGAGCAGCCCGCGATCATCATCACCACCAACAACGGTCGGGGTCCAGCGAGTGACATATGCGACCGTGCCGCCGCGGCCCGCCGCGCGTGCCGCGGCGTGGCGGCGGCCGGAGAACGGTGCCACCAGCAAGAAGATCGCCACGCCCGCGAGGTCGGCGATGGACGCGTCGGGCTTCTCGGTCAGGCTGGCGAAGGCCAGGCCCCAGATGCCGGTGATGGCACACGCCAGCACGGAGGCCTCGACCATCGGCTGCCGCGGCGGGTCGGCCAGGAGGCCGGCGATGTGCGCCATCGCCGTGCGCCGCTGCTCCATCGCCTCGGCGTGGCCGCTGACCGACGAGACCAGGCACAACTGCGCGAGGACGCGGTCGGCGTCCCACGCGCCGAGCATCGCCTGCGTGAGGGCGACCGCACGGTCCTCCCAGGCGGCGCCTGCGTCGGCGACGGCCTCGGCGAGGTGGGCGAGCAGCCGGCCGAAGGCCTCCTCGTGCATGTCGACCACGCAGGCGTCGCGGTCGATGTAAAGGTCGTAGAAGGTGCGGCGCGAGACGCCGGCGCGCTGGCAGACGTGGTGCACGCCGACCGCGGTGAGGCCGAGCTCGGCGGTCAGCTCCCCCATCGCCGCGACCAGCCGGTCGCGCTGGGTCGGCACGCCGTAGGTCTGGGCGTTGCGCCGGCCCGTGACCCCACCCGGGGCGGGGTCTCCCGCCGTTACGGCAGGGGCCATCGATGACCTGCGAGCAGGCACAGCGGACACGTCGTCTCCTCCAGCAGTGATCTCTCAACCCACGACGGACGCCACCTGGCGTCCACCGCTCTCCCACATCCGACGTCGCTGCCAGAGCGGCAACCTCAAGATGTGATCGGCACCGTAAACGGCTCGATGTCCTAAGTCAAGGCTCTGTGTACCGAGCCCTTCTTTAGACCAACTCGAACAAGCGTCAGGACAGACGTGCCGGCGCAGCGACCGGCAGGCCGAAGAACCAGGCGTCCGCCAGTCCCTCCAGCGCCTGGCGGGCAATCGGCTCGGGGACCGGCTCGCCGGCCGCCCGGCGCTCGGCCATGCCCACCGAGACGTGCCACAGCGTCGGCCCGTCCCGGCGCGCGACCGCGCTTTGGACGAGCAACTCGAAGTCGGCCTGTGCATCCGGCCCGCGGTCGAGCAGCAGCTCGATGCGCTCGCGATCCGCGGGCAGGCCGGGCGCCGCCGCGTCGCTCTCGACGACCTCCGCCGGCCCCTCGTCCGCGAACGGCGCCAGCGCAAAGCTCGTGAGCTCGCGGCGCCTCGCCCACAACGGCTTCTCGGGGCGATGGCGCAGCCGGTCGACCACCATCGCGTCGAGGCCCGCCAGCACCGTGTCGACGCCCGCCCCATCGCCGGGCTCCCCGCTGATCCGGTCACGCAGCGCCTCCATGATCGGCGCACGCACCGCGTCGCGCGCCGCGCGGGCGCGCTCCCCGGCCGCCGGCAGCTCGCGCAGGCAGACCAGCGCCCAGTCGTGGTCGCAGTCGAGAATCGCGAGGTAGGTCGCCACGGCGTCGGCGGTCGCCTGCTGCCAGTCGCGCTCGGTGCGGATGGCGCGCAGGATCTGGGGCATCGCGTAGGCGACGGCGGCGTCGTAGGCCCAGATCAGCGCGTCCTCCTTGCCGCCGAAGGCGTCGTAGAAGCTCTCGTCCGACACGCCGGCGCGCTGGGCGATGCCCGCCACGGTCGCCTCGCCGTAGCCGCGCTCGGCGACCTCGCGGACCGCCGCGTCGACGATCCGCGCACGGCGCCAGAACTCCGTCGCCTGCGAGGGCAGTTGCGGCAGTCGCTCGGTATCGGTTGAGGCACCGTCGGCGTTTCTCGACACGATTCCGCGATCGTAGACCACCGACGCAAATTTCTATAGACCAAATCCTTCTAAAGACGCTCTCTACCCCTATCTCGGAGCCGCTGTGTCGCGTATCGTTGGCAGCCGATGGCCTCCGTTCGCCGACCCTCGACGCAACCGTTGCCGCGTGGTCGTCACGCGCTCGGGAGCGAGGAGGCCGCGGCCACCCACCGGGCGCGGCTGCACGAGGCCGTCATCAAGCTCCTGGGCACCCAGGGCTACGGCGGGACGAGCGTCGACGAGCTGGCCTCGGCGGCCGGTGTGTCGACCGCCACGCTCTACGGCTTGTTTGCCGGCAAGCAGGAGCTGGTCCTTGACACCTTCGACGCGATCATCGGCGACGCCGGTGGGCGACTCCGCACGCGCGCGGTCGCCGAAGGAGACCTACGCGCCGCGCTGGCCGACGTCCTCTCGGCCGTCGTCGACGCGGTGCTGCGCCAGCCCGAGGCGGCGCGGCTGGCCGTCGTCGACATCGCGGCGCTCGGGCCGTCGGGGGTGCAGCGTCGCCGCGCGCTGACCGATGGCCTCCAGGAGCTGCTGCGCCGCGCGGCCACCACGGGCGACGGGTTGACCGTCCTCTCTGAGCCGGCACTCGGCGTGCTGGCCGGCGGCACGCTGCACGTGCTCGACCGCCACCTGCGCTCCGGCCGGATGCGCCCGCTGCGCAGCGCGGCCTTGGACCTCGCGACGTGGGGGGCGATGTATGAGACCGACGCGCCGCAGCCGGCCCCGCCGCGCCGGCCGGCCGTCGCGTCGCGCACCGGCGCTCGCTCGCCGTTGTCACAGGGGTTGCCCCATGGCCGCCACGGCCTGCCCGCCGCCTTCGTGCACCGCCACCAGCGCGAGCGGATCCTCGAGGCGGTGTTGACACTCTCGGCCGAGCAGGGCTTCGAGGTCACCTCCGCGCGCGAGCTGGCCACCCGCGCGGGCCTCTCACGCCAGACCTTCTACCAGCACTTCCCGACCAAGGAGGAGGCCTGGTCAGCCGCCTACGACCAAGCTTTCCTGGAGCTCTTCTCCGTCGCGTGGCACGCGGGCGCGGCCCAGCGCGAGCCGGCGGCCAAGGTCACCGCGGCGGTCACGGCCTGCCTCGAGCAGCTGATCGCCGAGCCCGGCCGCGCGCGGCTGCTGCTCGTCGACGCGCCGTCAGCCGGCGCTGCCGGCAGCGCCGCGATCGACCGCGCGACCCAGGCCTTCGCGCGTCTGATCGCCGGCGCAGCGGGGGAGCGCGAGCTGCCAGCGATCGTGCCGCTGGCGATGGTCGGGGGGATCGTCAGCCTCGTCGGCGGCTGGGTCGTCGAGGACCGCACGGCCGACCTCGCCGACCTGACACCCGCGCTGGTGGAGATCCTCTTCGTCCCGCTCTTCGGCACGCGCGCCGCCCGCGCGGCCACGCGCCGGCTGAGCGACGGGGCCGCCGGAACCGCCGGCGCCCAGCCCGCCGACGACGAGCTGCGACTGATGGACGCCTTCGCCCGCGCCGTCGTCGCCGACGGGCTCGCGGCGACCCGCCTCGCCGACGTCGCCCAGCGCGAGGAGATCGCGCTCGACACCGTCGAAGCGCTCTTCGACGACGAGCTCGACTGCGCCACCCAAGCGCTCGACGTCTGGACCGGCCAGCTGGTCGCGGCCGCCGCCGGCGCCTATCTCTCGGCCGCCCTCGACCGGCCGCTCGCGGCCCATCGCGCACTTGAAGCGGTCTTGACACACGTCGCCCTCACCCCCGCGCTCTCCGCGCTCGCCGTCAGCGACGATCCGCAGATCGTCACCATCATCTCGAAGCTGCGCACCCGCTACGCCGCGCTCTTCCTGCAACTCGTCGGCGGCCAACTGCCGGCGGGCGACGCTCGCGCGCCACAGCCCGCCGCGTTGTTGGAGGTCGTGCTCGAGGGGATCCTCGCGGTCGTGGGCCGCTACGCCCAGGAGGAGCGGCTCGCCGAGCTGCCGGACGAGCTGACGGCCCTCAGCCTCCAGAGCCTCACGCCGTTCTTCGGCGAGGCCGAGGCGCAGCGCGTGGCCGAGCAGTCCGCGGCGCTGCGGTAAGTCACTCACCGTCACGTTTTGGCAAACGTTGGCGTCTCTTCGAGAGCCGTGAAAGTCTCTCGAATGACGGTGGATTTTGGCTGTGCAGCGGGCGTAAGGTGAAGCGTCATGAGGCTGCACGGCCTACAAACGTCAAGCGTCACGCCGCTGCAGCCCGGGGAGATCGACCGCGTGCTGGATAGCGTCGCGGCCTTCACCCGCCGGCTCTACGCCCACGCGGCCGAGGTCTTCATGGACGCGGCGGAGGATCCCGCCCAGGCGTTGCACGAAGCGCTGGACTCCCTGCTGCGCGACCTGGCCGCAGCCCCCGAGATGACCTACATGTCGACCGTCGAGCTGCCGGCGCTCGGCCCACTCGTCGCCGACCGCCACCACCGCATGCTCGACCTCTTCGCCGACTTCCTGGCGCCCGGCTTCGCCGCCCGCGGCGTCGCGCTGCCCAACCCGGAGATTGTCTCACTCTGCATCACCGGCGGTCTCTGGCGCATCGTGCGCCAACACGCGATCGACCAACGCCTTCAGGAACTCCCGGACAGCCTGCCGGCGATCAGCTACGTCGTGCTGTCGACGTTCTTCGGTGTGGACGAGGCGCTGCGGGTGAGCCAGGGACCGGAGCGGGCAGCGGCGCAGCAGCGCTGACTCAAGACCATCGCAGCGTGGACCGATACTACGGTTGTTGCGTTTGTTTCGAATAGCGTGCTACCGTTTATCCGCGAAAGAACTCCGTGAACGCCATTACGACCACCACCGACAACCTGCTCCGCGCCACCCCTGACGAGGGCGACGCGCTTGAGGCCCTGCGTAACCAGATCGACGAGATCGCCCGCGAGCACCGAGCCGCTCGTCTCGTCGGCCTCGGCGGCGAGACGCTGGAGATCCCGGCCTCGGCCTTTCATGCGCTCCAGCTGGTGGTCGAGGGCATGTCCCGCGGACAGACGATGACGCTTGTTCCCCACGGCAAGGAGCTGACGACCCAGGAGGCCGCCGACCTGCTGCACGTGTCGCGGCCGCATCTGGTCAAGCTCCTCCAGAACGGGACCATCCCCTATTACAAGGTCGGCACCCACCGCCGCGTGCGGATCGAGGACGCCCTGGACTACCGCGCGCGGCGTGCCGTCACCCGCCGCCACAAGCTCGACGAGCTCACCCAGCTCTCCGAAGAGCTCGAGGGCGGCTACCGCTAGGCGTCCTACAGGGCAGACGGCCAACGCCCGCCGCCCGTGCATATCCTCGGCGGCGATGCCGTTTGCCGCCGTCCTCGATGCCAGCGTCCTGTATCCGCTGCCGTTGCGCGACACGCTGCTGCGTATCGCCGAGACCGAGCTTTACGACGCGTATTGGAGCGAGCGGATCATCGATGAGGTCATCCGCAACCTCATCGCCGACAGACGCGCCAGCCGGCAGCAAGCGCAGCATCTGATCGACGCGATGACAGCGGCGTTCGAGGGCGCCTCCGTCCGTCCAACCGCCATCGATCGGCTCGAACCTTCCATGACCAACGACATGAAGGACCGCCACGTGCTGGCCGCCGCCGTCGCCAGCAACGCCCAGGTCATCGTGAGGCTCAACCTCAAGGACTTCCCGCCTGAGTCCTGCGAGCCGCTCGCAATCGAGTCGCTGCATCCTGATGCGTTCTTGATGGACTTGTATGGCCTCGACGGCAGGGTGGTCCACGAAGCTGTCGTGCGACAAGCCGCGAGGCTCCGCCGGCCGCCGATGCTCCTTGACGAGTTGTTGGACCGACTTGCGGTCACTGTGCCAAGGTTCGCTCGCGCACTACGCGACACGCCCGGTCAGACCAGAGTCCGCCGACGCGCCCGCTAGGCTTCGCTCCTCATCCAAATACAGCACCCCCGCGACCGCTTGCAACGGCCCGGGGGCGTGACCCAAAGGAGCTGAATCTCCCATGAGTACCCCGCAGCGTACCCACGCCCGCGTGATCACCGTCGATCGCGAGACCAGCGATGTCCTTCGGCTGGAGGCCAAGAAGGTGATGGATCTCGGCCACGAGTTGTTCGAGGACTTCCTCCTCTACGGGCCTGAGGCCCAGTACGTACTGGCGATGCGCTTCTCCGCAGCGACCGCGTTGATCACCGCCGTCGGCTGGGACCCTGACAAGGTCAACGTCGACATCGACGCGTACGAGGTGCCGTTGACCGATGACTTGGTCGAGCAGTTGCGTCACCGCCGTTACGACCTGGCGATGAGCAACGCCGACCGCCTCCCCGACGGCACCGGACCGATCTCACCCGAGACCCTGGCCGAGATCACCCACGACCGCCTGGCGGCCCAAGCGCTGGACCACCTCTTCAGCGTCTACGCCAAGACCGTCAAGGGCTGACCCGGCGCACCCGGGTCGCGGCACGATGCCGCGACCCGGGCGTGCCGCCGTGCTACTTGCTCGTCTTGTGTGCCTTGGCGGGCCCGGTCGGGTCGAAGGAGACCGTCACCTTCCCCGGCTTGCCCTTGGTGCGCTTGGCGGTGATCGTCGCGACCGTGGACTTGCTGATGGTCTTGGTGGTCTTCTTGATGCCCTTGCCGGTGACGGTGACCTTGCCGGCGCTCAGGCCACCGATCTTGATAGCCACGCTGGACTTGCCGACCTTCTTGGACAGCACCTTCAGCGCGCAGGCCGGGGTCTGGAGATAGACGTCGGCATCGGCGTTCTTGCCGTTCTGGCCGTCGATCTGCTGATCGGCGACCTGGGTGGCCTTGCAGATGTCGGTCCCGGAGACGACGAGGATGCCGCTCTTGCCGCCGTCGATGTCGACGGTGAAATCGCTGACCGGGGCGTCGGGGATGTTGTCAAACGTCGTGACGAGCCGGTTATCGACGACGTTGCTGGTCCCCACCAAGTTGAGGCGCAGCCCGTTCTCGCCGGTCAGCGGGATCACGAGCTTGGGCAACGTCCGGATCTCACGACCCGACTTCGGATCCTTGCGAATGTTCTTGACGAAGTACACCGGGCCGGTCAACGGCTGATCAAGAATCGGCGTACGCGCGGTCACCTTGCCGACGATCGACGCCTTCGGACACGTCGGTTCAACCTTCGAGCCGTCGGCGAACTCACACAACCCATTCGCGTTATCCGGGTCCAGTGCCAGCGACAACGGCAGGCTCACCACGACCTTCTTGAGGTTCGCCTGCCCTACGGGCTGGCTCAATGTCGCATGCAGACCCGGGTGCTTGTCATCGGTCGTCTGCCCCTTGCCCGTCAAGGCGATCGCCAACTTCGGCGACAGGCTCAGATCCGAGCAGCCACCCACCTGGAACCGGGCGGTCACGCCCTTGGCCGTGTCGTCAGCCGGATCGGCGTAGCTCGCACCCCCACCGGTGATCTGACCGACCACCGTCTGCGCAGCGCAACTGGTCGGGTTGAGCACGAAGCTGCTGCGATCCAGCTTCAGCGTTACGCTGCGAATGTGCAACCGGATGCCCTGGATGATCGACGGCAACGGCTCGGACACACCGGAGGCCTGCGCCGTGACCGGATCGATGCTCAACTTCGTGCGCACAACCACATGCCCCAGGTCAAACGGACCCGCCAGCGCATGCGTATCGATGGCCAGGCCGAACGGGGCACCGTCATAGCCATCGGTCAGATACACCGGCTGATCAGCCAGGAAGAACGGCGTCGACCCCGCACCCGCACCCACCGTGACCGTCCCGACCTGCGAACCGGCCGGGCAATTGGTGCTGCCACCGAGGCCCGGCGTGATGTCGGCCTGCGCGCATCGCGGGATGCCGGCGAGCTTCGCCGTGAGGCCGGGAGGCAGCGTGGCGTCAACCTGCTTGATCTCTTGCTGCCCGGGAGGACGGGTCAGCTTCAGGACGAACGGCGAGTAGCTCCCGGCAAGCGGGGAGACGGTGCCGGCCGAGAACCCCGGGGTGAACCTCGCGGGGTCCGTGAGGTCGGGACAGGGGCCACCGTCGGGACCGGTGGTGATGTCAAACGAGCTGGTCGAGGTCTTCGTCTCAGCCGCTGTCGGGTTATCGGGATCTACGGCCGACCACGGTGACAGTGCCGAGATGATCGCGTAGTGACCGCAGGTGGGAGGGGTGACCAATGCCCCACGCTGCCCGCCGAAGAAATTGACCTTCAGCTCGGAGAACGGGAGCTGGGGGTTGTTGTCAAAGGTCGCGTGGAGCTGGCCGGTGAAGGGATCGGCGTCGATCTTGCCGGGGAGCTTGATGACGACGCCCGAGGCCGGATCGTTGACGGCGATGTAGCCGGCGAGCAGGGTGTTGAACGGGTTGTCGTTCTGCTTTGCCAGGAAGACCGAGCCCTCGAGCGGGTGATCGAGGAGCGGCGTGGTGATCTCGACCGTGGCAACCTTGGAGGCGTCGGAGCAGCCGGCCGGGGCGGCGGTCCCGAGACCGACCTGTGCCGCGGTGCAGGCATCGAGCCCATCGGCCAGGGACGGGTTGACCGTCATGCCGACCGGGAGGTCGACAATGGCCTTCTTCAAGGTCGCCTCGGCCAGAGAGCCCGTGTCGGAGGTCTGGGGGATCCGGAGATCGACGTTGAGGCCAGAAGGCGAATCTGCAGCAGTTGTATCGGGCTGCAGGGAGATGGTCGGGGAGAAATCGAGGCTGGCGCAGTGGCTGACGCCCACCGGATTGCCGTTCGCGTCTTGGGTGGTGGCGGTCCGGGACTTGAACACGCCGGGGTGCTCCCAGCTGTCGGCGCTGGCGCTCGTCGAGAGCGGGCCCGAGCATTTGCTCGGCATCGTGAGAAACGGCTTGCGCGAGGGCGCCGTCGGGCAGAAGGTCACGAGTTGGTTCTCGCGACTATCGGCGCAGCTACCGCGCATTGAGTCGTGGCTTGGATCGGTGGGGCTCCCCCAGAGCTGGGTTCTGACCGCGAGAATCGGGTTCGTAGGCTTGGCGAGAATGTCGTTCGTATCTGCGGTAAGTGAATAGTTGCCCGCCGTATCGACGCCGCCGATGAGATGGACATAGGTCTTGAAGATCGCGTCAAAGCCCAACGCGGCGGGCGCGCCAGGCGGCGGCACCATGTTGTAGAGAGCGTCGTAGAGCCTCTGAGGTCCGTCGATATTCGTCAGCACCGTCACGAGGCCGACCTGCGAGGCCTCCGGGCAGCCTTTCAGGCTTTCGAGCTGCGATTCCGTGCAGAGGACGGGCGTCGCGCTGGGATCGACGACGACGCCTTCCGGAAGCTTGACCTTGACGTCCTTGAGCGGCTCCGTGCCGTAGAGGAATCCATTCTCGCCGCCCGGATTCACCGTCGAGAACCCGGTGTCGACTGTGAACTGGAACGGGTGTGAACCGGCCTGGGTGACCGGAGACCCGTCGGAAGCCGTGAACGATGCGCCGAGACCCGCCAAGCCGTCGAGAAAGCCGAAGGAAGCGGGGACGTCGCTGATCGTGGTCGTCGACGTGGTCGAATCGGCAGTGAGAGCGCCGCCACCGGAAATGGCCAAGGTGTTGGTCACGGTGGGCGGAGCCCCGAGCGGGACCCCAACGGCGACGAAGACCGAGACCGAATCATTTGCCTGAACCGGCTCGGTCACGGTGCAGCTGAATGCCTGCCCGGTGACGTCACACGGAACTGCCTTGCCATTCGCCGCCGCGAGCGCCCCGACCAGATTGAGGGAGACAGGCAGCGTGTCGGTGATCGTGATTGGACCCGTGGTTGCGGCGCCGCCAACGTTCGTGGCGAGATAGGTGTACTCGGGCATCGAAGCGAGATGCCCGAAGTTCGTGTCGAAAACGCCATCGCTTGCGGTTCCGGGTACGAAGCTGGTCGGCACGGATGCGCCCCAGAGGCTCCACGCCGGTGCGGGTTCCGCGGCAGCGGCCGGCACGCCGGCTGCGCAGACCGCCGACAGGGCGAGGAGGAGCGTGCGACAGATGATGCGCATCTAGCGGCCCTTCTTGGTGGTCTTGGCGGTCTTGAACGTCAGCGTGACGGTGGCCGTGGAGGACGCCCCGGCACTGGGCTTGAACAGCACCCTGACTTTGACCTTCAATGTGTGCTTCTGCTTCAACTTCGCCTCGGCCTTCGAGGTCAACGTGGCGCTCAGTCTGTACGTCCCCTTCTTCTTGGCCGTCCTATACGAGCCCTTCAAGCCGGTCCCGGACACCGCGATCTTGCCCTTCGACGGCACCTTGATCGAGAGCAGCGTGCTCTTGCCCCTCACCGTCTTGGGCCGAGACACTTTCAGAGGACCGGTCGCAGTCGAGCCGCCCCTGTGTCCCTTGCCCTGGTCGCCCGGACCGGTGAATGCGCCGCTTCCCGGGTCGGGATCGGTGGGCGGGAGCGAGCTGCCGGCTCGACATCCTTCCGCGGTGCACGCGGGCGGAGGATCCTCCGGGTGCTGGACGCTCAAGCCCCCGCCGACGCGCGCATCGTAGATGTCCACATTTTCGTCCTGGTCCTGCGCCACCAACTTGTCACTCGTGTAGAAGAAGACGTCGTCACCCGATACGGATGCGTCAGCGAAATAGGAGGGATCGCGGCTTCGACCCGTCGAGATGAGGTAAAGACAGCCCCCGTTCGCCGCCGAGCTGTGGCAGGTTCCGGCGTCCTTGGCCTCCCATTCGTACACGTCCTGGCATGAGTCCCCCGGTCGATTGCTGTTGCTGTTCTGGAGTTCGCACCCGGAGTCCCCGTTTGTGTCAGCGGCGACGAGTTTGTCGGGGGATTCGAAGAACACCCGGTTCCCGTCGCTCGACAGAACACGCGTGCGGGACGCGGCCATGGCGGCAACGGTGGGCGGCGTTACCTGCGTCTGGATGTGGGCGCCACCATCCGGCGCTTGTCCGGTCGGATTGCACGACACGCAGGTGGGCCCGGGGTCACCCACGTGATAGCGGTAGAGCTCACTGCAGGCGGAGCCGATGGGATTGAACGCGGGAAACGGGCAGGCACTCCCCCTTTTGTTGTCGTACGCCGTTAGCCGGCGGGCAGAGCTCACGAGCACGGTGAGACCGTCCTTCGAGACTCGGCCGGTCGACTCGCCGGTGCCCAGGGATCCGGCCAGGGAACCGGGCTGCCAGTTCGAGAGCTCGCTCGAATCAAGTCGAGCGATGTAGTCGGTCTCGCCAGCGTGGGCGACGTAGAGACTGCAACTACCCTCGGAGTTGTTCTGCTCGGTTCCGGTGCAGTTGCCCGCCAGAGCCGGGCCGGCACCGTCGAGGTCACCGTTGGCGACAAAGTAGACGTAAGAGCCATCGTCAGATGCGCCGACAACCCCGTGAACATCCGCCCCATTGGGGTCTCCCGAGTCCGGCGTGAGATCCACGAGGGCGCGCGCCGGATCGACGGCAGTTGTGTCGTACGAGTAGAGATCGCGACCCTGATCGGCAGAGCCGGTGTTCGCGTTATCGGTGAGTTCCTCTGCGCTGCTGAAGAGGACGGTCGATGCGTTTGCGGAGGCGACGTGGAAGAGCGCGGGCTGGGGGCCGGAGGGGTCGGCTCCACCGGACCCCGAGCCATTGGTCTTCGCGGAGGCCGAGACGTGAATCGTCGAGGCCCCGGCGGCTGCCGCGTTGCGGCGGAGGTAGAGTTGCCCCGTCCCGGCGTCGGTGAAGAAGACACTCAAGCCATCGGCCGAGACAGCGTAGTTCTGGCGCACGTGCGGGTGGGTCCCGCTCCCACCGCTGCTTGGATCACCGGTAGCGAAGAGATAGGGGCCGGCGAAGGATCCGGCCGCGGGAGTGCAGGGCGGGGTGCCGCAAGCGGAGTCGGGGAGGACGCCGGCCAGGTGGATGACGCCATCGGCGCGATCGACGACGTAGAGGTTCTTGACGTCGGGGGTCGCTTCCGGGACCAGTTGCAAGGACGTCTCAAAGAAGACCTTGGAGCCATCCTTGGTGCCGCCAACGTAGTCATAGTCCGCGTTTCCGGCAGACTGGGAGATCGTGTTGATCGAACCATCCGTGTCACGGCTCAGGAACGCGGCGGTGTCATGGTTGAGACTCTTGACGCTGTTGAAGACCGTGCTGAAGTCGCTGGTCCAGCCAGAGATCGTGGCCTCCGGGCCAGTGCTCGCCGGCGGGTACATCCCGGAACTGGACCAGTCGGACTTGCCCCGTCGTGCCAGGAAGGATGTCCAGTTCTGAGCGCCGTCCCCGCCGGGGATTCCACCCTGGACGACGTAGCTGATGGCGTCGCCGGCGTCGGAAGCCTCGAGGAAGTCCACGCCTCCGATCGGGTTGTTCCCGTTCTTGCCCATCGGAGTGACCTGCTCGTAGGCGCGGCAGTCTGGGAGGCGGGCGCCCAGCGCGGTCCGCAGGGAGTCGTTCGCACAGGCGTCGAGCACGGGAGCCTGGGAGTAGGTCTCGAAGGTCGCATCCGGGCCGGTCGTCGTGGCGACGGAGCTCGTGGCGACGATCCTGAAGTGGTAGGTCGTACCCGGCTGAAGTCCGGTGATGGACTGGGAGACCGAGACGTTTCCGGTACCGCTGCCCGCCGATCCGCCGGACGCAGGCGCGTTGGTTCCGTAGGCCGTGGTTGTCCCGTACTCGAAGTGGTACGTAGTGGCGGCGCCCCGGGGATCTATCTGGGCGGTCAGGTCCGCGTCCGCAGTGCTGACGTTGATCGCAACGGTGTCGTGGATGCGAGGACCGAGGGTCGTGAGGGTCTGCGCCGGGCCATTGGCAGTTCCGTTGCTGTTGGAGGCAACGATGCGGAAGTGGTAGCCAGTCGCGCCACTGAGCCCAGAAACCGCGGCGGAGACCTGGACGTCTCCAAATCCTGACCCCGGATCCGGGCCGCAGGGCATGGAAGCTGCATCCACGAACCCGTCAGCCGCAAAGGCAGCGTCGGTGACGTATTCGAAGTGGCAGTCAGTAACCGAGAACCCTTCCGGATCGACGGCAGCTCGCAGCGTCGCCGATGTCGCGCCGACCGGACTGGGGTCCGCGGTCGTGATGGAGGGGAACTCCTGTGGAACTCCGGGGCCGAAGACGCGGACCTGATGGGCATTGAGATCAGCCGCGTAGACGTAGTGGTTGGTCGCATCGACCGCGAGACCGTAGGAGCCATCGGGGGAAAAGTCACCGAAAGTGCCGAGCAGGGCGCCGGCAGCGTCGTACTCTCTGATATCGGTCCCGCCTCGCCGCGCGAGGTACAGATTGTGCGTTGACGGATCAACGGCGATCGCCTCGGCTGAAGTGGTGTCCACCTGGGTCGCGAAGGCGTATCCACTGGCCGCGGTGTAACGCCAAACACCACCCCCAGGGGAGGAATAGTTGCCGGCATAGAGATCGCCATTGCTGTCGAGAGCGATCCTGTACGGCCCCCCGAGGGAGCCCATCTCAGCCGAGACGTCCACCGAAGAGAGGAACACGCCGTCAGAGCTGTACCGGAGGATCTGATTCGTCGCACGGTCGGAAACCCAGAGGTCTCCGGAGGAATCGACGGCCAGGTCGTCGAGATCGACTGACGTGCCGGGGTTCGACGTTGGGTCGATGGGGAAGTTGCCACCCAGCGCCGCGCCGGTGGAGTCGAAGCCGTAGATCAGGCCCGTTTCCCCACCCGTGTAGTAGAGGTTGCCTGCGGACGAAAGAGCGGTGCTGTCGACAGCGAGCCCGTAGCTGTTGCCGGAGGCGACGACGCCGAGAGGGCCGAAGCCGGCAAGGAGCGGATAGGCAAGCGGGGCCGACGCGTCGAATCCGTATACGCCGCTGCCTGGGCCGGAGTACAGTCCGTCGAGGACGAAAAGCCCGCCTGTGGACTGGTTGAAAGCGAGGGGCCCGAAGCGACTCTGGTCGGTGTTGAAGGTGGTCGCGGGCGTGCCGTCCGGGCCGAACGTGCCCAACTCGCTGTGAGCCACGGGGAACGCTGACGGGGTGAGCGTCTTGTCCTTGCCGGTGAAATCGCCATGTGCGGTTGTCGAGACCGCCAGCCGGAAGTGATAGGTCGTGCCCGGTGTGAGCCCACCGAGGGTGGCGCTGACGTCCGCGGGCGCCGCGAACGGCGGGCTCCCTGCGCACGGAAGCTGGTTGCCATAGGCGGTGGAGGTGCCCCAATCGAAATGACAGTCGGTGATCGCGGGATCCCCCTGGGGATCGAGGTGCCCGTTCAGGACCGCGGAGGTGTGATGGACGATGGTCGCGGGCTTCGTGACCGCGGGACCGGGAGGGGCGAAGACGTCGATCTCGCCGGAGCCCTGGTCGGAGACGTAGAGCTTCGCGCTCGAGCCGGAGACCGCGAGACCCCCGGCGGCGCCGATATCCGGCGACCCGAAGGTCTCCGTCGCGCCGCATCCGACGACGAGCCCGAACGTGCAGGTCGAGGAGTCGGGCTGGATCACCGCTCCCGAACCGTCGAAGGCATAACGGTTGACGTGATCGCCAAAGGCGACGTAGAGGTCATCGGTCGCGGGGTCGACCGCCAGGCCGGTTGCAGCGCCGTCGTCGGACACCTGGCCGATCGAAGCTCCCGTGGGGCCGAACTTCTGGACGCTGCCGTCACCGTTTGCCTTGAAGAAGTTGCCGGCGCTGTCGACCGCCAAGCCGTCCGGGCTGGAGGCGCGGAGGGTCGTGAAATCGGTGGTGAACGTGCCGCCCGCGGTGAACTGGAACATCCGGCTCGTCGCATCGAAGACATCGAGCGTTCCCGCGCCGTCAACCGCGAGCCCTGTGATGGAGCCGAACGGCCCGTCGGTGGCGGTCGATCCGTCGAGCTGGCCGCCAGCGGCCCACGTGGCGATGAGGCCACCGGCGGAATCGAACTTCTGCACCAGGTTCGTGTTCGTGTCAGCGACATAGACGTCGCCTGCGGAAGGCCCGGCAGAATTGTCGACAGCAATGAAGTGGGGTGCGTCGAACTGGCCGGCACCCGACCCGGCGATGCCGGCCTGGCAGCCGGTCGTGCAGACCTGAGATGCCGCGTTGCCGTCAGCGACCCCCCAGCCCCAGGCTGCGACAAACGTGCCGTCGGCCTGAAACTTCTCGATCCGGTGGTTTGCGCCGTCGGCGACGTAGAGGAAGCCAGCCGCCTCGTCAAAAGCGCTTCCGTTCGGCGAACCGCTGCCAAACTGGCCGCCGCTGTCGCCAGGCGCTCCGAAGGAGGTGTCGTAGACGGAGCCGGTGAGGGCTGAGGCCGGCGCGGCAGCGACCGCGAAGAGGAGCATCGCCGCGAGGCAGACGGTCAGGTGGCGCGCCAGTCCCTTGGAGAACGGAGCACCCGAGACGAGCTTCGCCGAGTCACCCGGCGCGCCGGCGCCGGCATCAACCAAACAGTCAGTCATACAGGTGGTCTCTCTCGCTGTGTTCTCAGAAACGGCAGTGCTCATCAGTGACAGGTCCATCTCAGGCATCCCTCCGGCCGGCGGACGCCCAGGCACCATCGGTCAGTCGCGTCGCGTCGGGTCGCAGCTCGCGCACCGACCGCACCGCGTCCTCGCCGCGCACGGTCAGCCGCCACGCGTTGGTGCGGCCCTCCTTGCGGCGTTGCACAATCCCGGCGCGCCGCAGGCGCGCGAGGTGCCGGCTCATCTGGCTCTCATGGCGTACATCAACGGCCCGTGCGACCGCGACGTTGGTCGCGTCGGGATGGCGGTCGAGGTACTCGAGCGTCTGACGCGTGAGCTCGGTGACCAGCAGGCCAAGGTCTTCTGCGCGGACGTCTGACGGCGTCCAGCGGGCGACGAAGGTCGTGGGGTGGCCCAGCGCGCTGGCGCGGATCACCGCGCGGCGGCGGCCGGTGAACGGCGCGAGCAGCGCGTAGATGGCCGGGGCCGCGAGGTCGCCGTGCTCACCGCCCTCGACGAGATCGCGCCGCAGCAGCTCCCACACGCCGCCCAGGGCCGCGGCCAGGACCGTGTCGGTCGGCACCGCGATGCTCGGCGGCTCGCCGAGCAGCCGGCCGATCTCGTCGATCGTCGCGCTCCGCAACGCCAGCCCCTCGCGCCCCGCCGCCAGCGGCGCGACGACACACAGGTGTCCGAGGACCCGGTCGGCGCAGAGCGTCCCGACCAGGGCCCGCATCGCGGCGACCGCCCGGTCCTCCCACTCCGGGCCGACGGTCAGGACCGCGTCGGCGACGCAGCCGACCAGCCGGCCCTGCGCCTCGGCGAGCGTGTCGTGCAAGCAGGCGTCGCGGTCGGCGTACAAGTCATAGAAGGTGCGGCGAGAGATCCCCGCGCGCTGGCAGACGTGGTGGACGCCGATCGCCGTGCCGCCGAGCTCGGCGATGAGCTCCCCCATCGCGGCGACCAGGCGGTCGCGCTGGGTCGGCGAGCCGCCGGCGAAGCCGGCACGACGCGTGCCGCGCGCGCCATCGGCTTGCGAAACGGCAGGGACCAGCGATGTCCTGCGAGCAGGAACAGCGGACACAACATCTCCTCCAGCAGTGATCTCTCAGACCCACGGGGAGCGCCGCTCGGCGACCCACCGCTCCTTCACACCAATGCCTGCCAGCCCGGCAACCCATGGTGCGTCGAGCACCGTAAACGGCTGGATGTGCGGAGTCAAGTTTTTACGACACGAAACTTTCTTGACGCCGGATACTCGGCGCCGTCAGCGCAGCGTGCCGGCGCTCGCAACGCCGTCTTCGGGCTCGGCGAGCGCCAGGCCGAAGAACCAGGCGTCGTCCAGCCCCTCCAAGGCGATCTGCTCGGCACGACGCAATCCCGGGTCGCCCTCGACGCCCCTGCGCCGCAGCACCGCGATGACCTGCCACAGGGTCGGCCCGTCGCGCAGGTCGACCGCCTCGCGCACCAAGAGCTCCAGGTCCTCGCCACCGCCGCCGGCGTCCAGCAGTGCCTCGACCTCGGCCGCGAGCAGCGGCGGGCGCAGCGTCGCGGTCGCCACATCCGTCGGCGGCGGCTCGTCGGTGAAGGGCGCCAGCGCCAGCGTCGCCAGCTCGCGCCGTCGCTCCGCCAGCGGCTGGCCGGGCGAGTGGCGCAGGCCGTCGACGGCGATCGCGTCGATGGCGGTGAGGATCATCTCGATGCCCACACCCCCAGCAGCGGGAAGGGATTCGGGCGCGGCAAGCGCGTCGAGGACCGGCGCCCGGACGGCGTCGCGCGCCGCCCTCGCGCGCTCGCCGGCGGCCGGCAGATCACGCAGGCAGGCGATCGCCCAGGCGCTGTCGCAGTCGAGGATCGTCAGATAGGTGCTCAGCGCCGCGGTGGCGCCGCGCTCCCAGTCGGGCTCGGCCCGCAGGGCGCGCAAAATCTGTGGGACGGCGTAGGCGGCCGCGACGTCATAGGCCCAGATCAGCGCCTCCTCCTTGCCGGCGAAGAGCTCGAAGAACGCGCGCGGCGTGACGCCGGCGCGCCGGGCGATCGCTTCCTCGGCCGTCTGGCCGTAGCCGCGCTCGGCGATCTCGCGCACGGCCGCGTCGACGATCCGCGCCCGGCGGTGAAACGCTTGGGCCTCGGCGGGCAGGCTCTCCAGCTCGTCCGCCTCGATCCAGGCAACACCCGCGTTTCCCAACATGAGCGCATAGTAACCCCGCGTGCAAGTTCTGCGAGCCGAATCTTTCCTGGACTCGCGAAAAACCCTGCGGCGAGGGAGTGGCGGGTATCCTCTCGCGCGTATGGCGTCCGCCCGTCAAGAGCCGTCTGCTCGGCCGTTGCGCGGCCCGCGAGCGCTCGACGCCGACGCCCTCGCAGAGCACCAGCGCCAGCGCCTGCACCAGGCTGCCGCGCAGCTCTTCACCGACCGCGGATACAGCGCCACGACGGTCCAGGACCTCGCCACCGAGGCGGGGGTCTCGACCGGCACGTTCTACGCCTTGTTCACGGACGGCAAGGCCGAGCTGGCGCTCGAAGCCTCCGATGCCGGCATCCAGGCCGCGTGCGAGACCCTGCGCGCGCGGCCGGTCGAGGCCGGCGACCTCCAGGACCGGCTCGCCGCGGTGCTCACCGCGGTCGTCGAGATCATCCTCGCCGACGCAGCCACCGCGCGCCTGGCGCTAGTCGACGTCGCGGCCGTCGGCCAGCGCGGGCTGCTGCGCCGCCAGTCGCTGACGATCGGCCTGCACGACCTGCTGCGCCAGGCCGCGACCGTCAACGGCAGCCCGGTCCTGTCGGAGACGGCGCTGACCGTGCTGGCCGGCGGGACCCTGCGGATCTTCGACGGCCACCTACGTGCCGGCCGGCTGCGTCCGCTACGGCCGGCGGCCCTGGACCTCGCGGCATGGGGGGCGTTGTACGAAAGCGCGGCGCCCCGGCGCCTGCCGGCGCCCAATCCGTTGTTGATGGCGTCGCAGCCGGAGGCGCCGCGCCAGCCGCCGCACCCGCTGCCGCGCGGCCGCCACGGCCTACCGCCGGGCTTCGTGCGCCGCAACCAGCGCACGCGCATCCTCGAGGCCGTGCTCGCGATCGCTGCCCAGCCCGGCTTCGAGGCCGCGTCGATCCGCGAGCTGTTCGCCGCAGCCGGCCTATCGCCCGAGGCGTTCTACGAGCACTTCTCCTCCAAGGAAGACGCGTGGGAGACCGCGTTCGACCAGGCCTTCGTCGCGCTCTTCGGCGCCGCGTGGCACGCCGCGCTGCCGCAGCGAGACCGTCCGGCGAAGGTCAGCGCCGCCGTCGGCGCGGGCCTTCGCCTCCTGGCTTCCGAGCCCGGTTACGCCCGGCTGCTGCTGGTCGACGCGCCATCGGCCGGCCGTGCCGGCCAGCCCGCGATCGACGACGCGCTGCAGGCCTTCTCCCGGCTGCTCTCGCGCGCGACGGCGGGCCCGGAGGAGCTGCCGAAGCTGCTGCCGTCGGCGATGGCCGCGGGCATCGCCGAGCTGGCCGCGGGCTGGGTCATCGACGGCCGGACCGCGCAGCTGCCGGCGCTGCAGGCGCCGCTGGTCGAGCTGATCCTCACCCCGGCGCTTGGGCTGCGCGCCGCCGCGCGGGCCGCTGACGCCACCAGCCGGGCCGTGCCGGCCGGCACGGGCATCGACGATCGCCGCCGCCTGATGGACGCCGTCGCCGAGACCGCGCAGCGCGACGGTCTGGAGGCCGCGGGGCTGTCGGATGTCGCCCAGCGCGCGGGCGTCGAGCTCGACGTCGCCCACACGCTCTTCACCGACGAGCTCGACGTCGCCGTCCAGGCGCTGGACGCGTGGGCCGGCCAGCTGGTCGTCGTCGCCGCCGGCGCCTTCCTCGGCGCCGCTGGCGATCCACCGCTGGCCGCCCACCAGGCGCTCCAGGCCGCGGTGTCGCACATCGCCCGGACCCCGGCGCTCGCCGCACTGGCCGTCTCCGACGATCCGGCGCTGGCCCAGGCGGTCTCCGGGCTGCGCGAGCGCTACATCGCCCTGTTCTTCTCGCTCATCGCCGGCCAGGTCCCGGCCACCGAGCAGCGCGCACCGCAGCCGTTCGCCGCGCTGGAGGTCGTCCTCGACGGCATCCTGGCCGTCCTGCGCCGCTTCGCCCGCGAGGAGCGCGTGCCCGAGTTGACGGCCGAGCTGCCGACGCTCAGCCGTCAGGTGCTGACGCCGTTCTTCGGCGCCGACGAGGCCCAGCGCATCGCTGAGCTCTCGGCCGCCGCCTCGCCGCCGCGCTGAGGCGCTCCCCTCCTCGCGCTACGCTCCCGACCGGGAGCCAGCGGCGTTCCTCGAAGCCATGAAAGTCTTTCGAACACGTCTGGCTTTCTCGATTGGACCCTGCGTATGGTGCACCGTATGGGTCAGTCGAGTCTCCCTCTGTCAAGTGTTTCACCAATGGCACGGGCGGAGATCGACGGGCTGCTCGACAGCGTCGCCGCGTTCACCCATGCGCTGTTTCACCGCGTCGCGGCCGCGTTCATGGACGCAGCCGACGACGCGCCCTACGCGTTGCACCGCGCGCTCGAGGTGCTGCTGTGTGACATGGCCGAGGCCCCGGAGCTGACCTATCGCGCCACGGTCGAGCTGCCCCGCCTCGGGCCGCTGGTCTACGCCCGCCACAACGAGATGCTCGACCTCTTCTGCGAGCTGCTCGGGCCCGGCTTCGCGGCGCTCGACTTGGACCCGCCGGACCGCGAGACCGTGTCGCTGTGCATCGGCGGCGGCGTGTGGGAGACGATCCGGCGACACGCGCTAGGCCGCCGACTCCACCAGCTCCCCGACAGCCTGCCGGCCCTCAGCTACGTGTGCGTCAGCACGTTCTTCGGCGACACCGAAGCTCGCCGCGTCGGCGCAATGGTCAACCACGCACAGCGGCGCGCCGCCTAGTCGAGGCGACGCGCCGGGAACCGCGGAAGTGGACCGTTGCTCAGCTACCGGCGGGGAACAGCTGGGTGCCGGTCTTGGTGATCGAGCCGTCGGCCTCGAGCTGCTTGGCGTAGCGGTAGAGGCCCGTGGGATCGACCTTCAGGGCCTTGCCGATCTCCGGGACGGTGATGCCGGGGCGGTCGTTGACGAGCTTGAGGAACTGCTCGCGCCGGCCACCGGCGCGGGGGCGGCGCGGGGCCGCGACCTTGGTCTTGCTGGCCTTGCGGCGCGTCGACGCTGCGCTCGAGCGGCGGGCGCGGGTCTGGGCGGGCTTGGCAGCCCTTGCCGCCGCCGGCTTGGCGGCCCGGCCGGCAGCGCGGTCGAGATTGACGCCGAGGCGTTCCGCGACGCGGCGTAGCTCCTCGATCTCAGCCAGCGCCGGCTGCAGCTGCTGATACCGCGCAACGATGGATGCTTCTAGCTTCTTGAGGTCGTCGAGGACGTTCATGGTGGCTCTCTTCGAGGATTACGGGTCAGTGTCCTGCCTGGAAAGCGCTACTCAATCATGCACTGTCTACTCTTTCCAGTCACATGGATGGTATTGACTCCGATCGCCTCGCCGATGCTCTGCGTGTTCTCAGCGAGGTCGAGCAGCTTCCGACCGAGCATCCTGATGCTGTGGCGATCCGGCGCGCGGTCGGCCGGCTGTTCAAAACTGTCAAGCAACAACGGCGCACGCAGCGACGCACAGCGATCCGGACCAATGACGAAGCGGTCACGGCGGCGACGGCGACCGGGGCGCCCGGGCGGATCGATGATGAGACCCGAGGACGGCCGCTGACGGCTCGCGCGGTCGGGCCCTCGGCAGGCACGCTCCTGCGCGCGCGGGCGTGTTACATCTGCAAGCGGCGCTACGTCGAGGTCGACGCCTTCTACCACCAGCTCTGTCCACCGTGTGCCGCGCTCAACCACGAGCGCCGCGATGCCCGCACGGACTTGACGGGCCGCCGCGCCCTGCTCACCGGCGGCAGGGCCAAGATCGGCATGTACATCGCCTTGCGTCTCCTGCGCGACGGCGCGCACACGACGATCACCACGCGGTTCCCCAACGATGCCGTCCGCCGCTTCACCGAGATGGCCGACAGCGGCGAGTGGCTGCACCGGCTGCGGGTCATCGGGCTCGACCTGCGCGATCCGAGCCAGGTCATCGCGCTCGCCGACGAGGTCGCGTCACACGGCTCGCTCGACATCCTCATTAACAACGCCGCGCAGACCGTGCGCCGCTCGCCCGAGGCGTACGCGCACCTGGCGCGCGCCGCGCAAGCGCCATTGCCGGCGGGGCCGCTGCCAGAGATCGTGACGCTCGGGCGCGCGGGCGCGACTGACAGCCTTCCGGAGGTCGGCTGGGCGCCGACGCCGCATGCGCTGACGGCACTGGCACTGACCGCCGGCTCGGCGGCGCCGGATCGCATCGCCACCGGGACTGCGATTGACGCCGGCGGGCTCGTGCCCGATCTGGATGCGCACAACAGCTGGAGCCAGGTGGTCGACGAGGTCGATCCGGTCGAGCTGTTGGAGGTCCAGCTTTGCAACCAGACCGCCCCGTTCATCCTGATCAGCCGGCTACGTGGGGCCCTGACAGCTTCCGCGGCGCGGCGGACCTATGTCGTCAACGTCTCGGCAATGGAGGGGCAGTTCGCCCGCGGCTACAAGGGGCCGGGCCATCCGCACACCAACATGGCCAAGGCCGCGCTCAACATGCTCACGCGCACGAGCGCGAGAGAGTTGTTGTCGGAGGCCGGCATCCTGATGACCAGCGTTGACACCGGCTGGATCACCGACGAGCGCCCACACCCGACGAAGATGCGGCTGGCCGATGAGGGTTTTCATGCGCCGCTCGACCTGGTCGATGGCGCTGCGCGGGTCTATGACCCGATCGTGCGCGGCGAGGCGGGCGAGGATGTTCATGGGGTGTTCTTGAAGGACTACGCGCCGGCAGCGTGGTGACGTTGTCCAACGACCAGCACAACCGCGCGCTCGCCTTCCGCGCGCTGCACGACCGCGACGCGCCGGTGCTGCGCCTGCTCAACGCCTGGGATGCGGGCAGCGCGAAGGTGCTCGTCGCCGCGGGCGCGCCGGCGCTGGGGACCACAAGCGCCGGGGTTGCCTTCGCGCTGGGGCTCCCGGATGGCGAACGGTTAGGTCGCGACGCGATGCTCGCGGCCGTCCGCGCGATCGCGCGCGCGGTGAGCGTCCCGGTCAGCGCCGACCTCGAAGCGGGCTATGCGGACACGCCGGCCGGCGTCGCCGAGACCGTGCGCCTCGCGCTTGACGCGGGCGCGGTCGGCTTCAACCTCGAAGACGGCCGCGCCGACGGCGGACTAACGCCGGTCGACGAGCATGCCGCGCGGGTGCGCGCGGCGGCCGACGCCGTGCGCGCGGCCGGGATCCTAGCGTTCATCAACGCGCGCACCGACACCGTCTGGCTGCGCGCAGGCGACGAGGCCGAGACGATTGCGCGGCTACGCGCGTATGCCGACGCGGGCGCCGACGGTGTCTTCGTCCCGGGCGCCACCGACCCCGCGCTGCTGCGGCGCCTCGTCAACGCCACACCGCTGCCGCTCAACGTCCTGAGCCATCCGATGCTGCCGTCGGTCGCTGTGCTGGGACCCCTCGGCGTCGCGCGCGTCAGCTCGGGCTCCGGCCCGGCGCGGCTGGCGTTCTCGGCCGCCTACGCCGCGGCGCAGGAGCTGCTCGGAACGCCCGGCAGCTACGGCGACGGCAGCGGCCTCTCCTACAACGAGGTCAACGACATCATGAACAGCGGGTCATAGGCCATACGGCCGAGATCGTGGGGTACGCGTCCTTGTGGCCAAGCCGGTGACGGCTCAGGCTGCGAGACGTGCCCAACCTGCTTGGAGACATCGGGACGATCGCATGGTCCCGGAGAACCAACGGCATCCTCGGTCGCGGTGAACGCGCGCGCTTTACCGCCGCCACCATGCTGGTCACGGCGCGCGTCATGCCGCGGCTGCTGGCGGCGCGCGTGGGTCGGGGCGGCTCCGGCGGTCCGGACCCGTCCGAGCTGACGCCGCCCGACACCGCGTTCACGCGCGAGGTGCTGGACGCGTGCGCCGACCTCGACCCGATGCTCGTCGAGCACGGCTACCGCTCCTACCTCTACGCCCGCGCGCTCGGGCAGATCGATGGCGTCAGCTGCGACGACGAGGCGCTCTTTGCCGCCGCGATCCTGCACGACTACGCCTTCGGCGAGATGGACACCATCTCGGGCAAGTGCTTCACCTTGGTCGGCGCCGAGGTGGCCGCCGACCTGCTGGCGACCTCGCCGCTGTCAGACGTGCTGCGCCACGACGTGCTCGACGCCATCACCTTGCATCTGAACCCGAAGGTGGGGGTGAAGCAGGGCGCGGTCCAGCACCTCGTCCACGATGGCATCGCGCTCGACGTGCTCGGCATGCGCGCGTGGGAGCTGGACGCCGCCGGCGCCCACCGCGTCCAGGAGCGCCATCCACGCCACGGCTTCGCCGCCCGCGGCGAGCCACTGCTGCGCGCCCACGCCCACCGCGTCCCCGGCTGCCGCGCCGGCGCGCTGCTGGCGACGGGCTTCGGCCCGGCGTTGCGGATGGCTCCGTGGCGGGAAGGCGAACGCACCGCTCCGCAACCGGCGGCCGGTCGCTCGTAACCTGGAGGCCATGCGTCACACCCCCGCGCACGCTGTCGATGACGAGCAGACCGTTCGGCGGCTGATCGCCGAGAACCCCTGGGCGACGATCGTCAGCAACAAAGGTGGCGAGCTCGTCGCCTCGCACTATCCGGTGCTGCTCGACGAGCGTGATGATGATCAGCTGGCGATCGTCACGCATGTCGGCCGCCCCGACGATCAAATCCATGATCTTGGTGCTGGCGAGGTGCTGTTGATCGTCGAGGGCGTCAATGGCTACATCTCGCCGAGCTGGTACTCCGAGATCCCCCATCGCGCACCGACCTGGAACTTCAGCGTCGCCCACTGTTACGGGGTGCCCGAGCTGCTGGAGCCCGAGGAGAACTTGCGTGTCCTGACGCGGCTGGTCGCGCACTTCGAGCAGCATGTCGACGAGCCGGCCTATCTCGACCCGGAGGTCGGCGCGCGGCTCGCGCCCGGGACCGTCGGCCTACGCCTGCCGATCACCCGCTTCGTGTGCAAGGTGAAGATGAGCCAGGACAAGGACCCGCAGAGCCAACAACAGGTCCTTGCCGCGCTGCGCCGTCCCGGCGCCTACGAGCACCCGGCGCTGGCGGACGCGATGGAGCGTGCGCTCAACGCCGAGTGACCGCGGGCGCTAGCCGCCCTGCGCCAGCTCGGAGACCGGCTGCCACGCGCGCCAGGTCGCCAGCCGGTTCTCATAGTCCTTCTCGGCAATGCCCAGCGGCGCGCTGCCAAAGAAGACGCGCAGCGGCGGCTGCTCGGCGTCCACGACGCGCAGGACGGCTTCGGCCGATGCGGTGGGATCGCCCGGCGTGTTGCCGGCGCGACGCCGGTTGGAGGCCTCGTGCTGGGAGGCGTAGGCGTCCAGCGGCGCGGCGTGCCGCGCGGACGATCCGCCCCAGTCGGTCGAAAAGCCGCCCGGCTCGATCAGCGTCACGTGGATCCCGAAGCCCTTGACCTCCTGGGCGAGCGCCTGGCTGATGCCCTCAAGCGCCCACTTCGAGGCGTGGTACATCCCGATGCCGGGGAACGCCGAGATCCCGCCGATCGACGACACCTGCAGGAAATGCCCGCTGCCCTGCTCGCGCAGAAACGGCAGCGCCGCCTGCGTCACCCACAGCGCGCCGAACAGGTTCGTCTCCATCTGCTCGCGCGCCTCCTGCTCGCTGAGCTCCTCGACCATGCCGAACTGCCCGTAACCCGCGTTGTTGACCACGATGTCGAGCTGGCCGAAGTGCTCGTGCGCGCGCGCCACGGCCGCGAAGACCGCCGTGCGATCGGTGACGTCGAGCGCCAGCGCGAGCAGCGCGTTGCCGTATTTGGCAGCGAGGTCGTCGAGGGTGCCGGGATCGCGCGCCGTCCCGACGACGCGGTCACCGCGCTCCAGCGCAGCGATCGCCCACTCACGCCCGAAGCCGCGCGACGTTCCGGTGATGAACCATGTCTTGGGTGCCATGGCTCCACGGTAGCCTGGCGACACCATGACCTCGCACGACCGCATCACCACGCCGTTCGGCGCCACCTCGACCGCGGCGGAGGTGGTCACCGGGATCGACCTCGACGGCAAGCGCGCGATCGTCACCGGCGGCTCGTCGGGCATCGGCGTCGAGACGGCGCGGGAGCTGGCGCGCGCGGGAGCTGCGGTGACGCTCGCGGTGCGCAACACCGAGGCGGGCGTCCGGGTCGCGGCCGACATCATCACCTCGACCGGCAACGAGCAGGTCGATGTCAGCCAACTCGATCTCTCCAGCCGGGAGTCGGTCGCCGCGTTCGTCGACGATTGGGAGGACCCGCTCGACATCTTGGTCAACAACGCCGGGATCATGGCGCTGCCCGAGCTGGAGCTGACCGCCGGCGGCTGGGAGCTGCAGTTCGCGACCAACCACATCGGCCACTTCGCGCTCACCCTTGGCCTTCATGATGCGCTCGCCGCCGCCGACGCCGCGCGGATCGTCTCGCTCAGCTCCCGCGGCCACCTGCGCTCCCCGGTGGTCTTCGAGGACATCAACTTCAGCTCACGGCCGTATGACCCCTGGCTGGCCTACGGGCAGTCAAAGACGGCCAACATCCTCCTCGCCGTCGAGGCGACCCGGCGCTGGGCCGCCGACGGCATCACCGCCAACGCGGTCCACCCGGGCGCGATCGCCGAAACCAACCTGTCCCGGCACATGGACGCCAAGGCCCTGGCCGCCCTGCGCGCCTCCGGCCAGTTCACCTTCAAGTCGACCGAACAAGGCGCCGCGACGAGCGTCCTGCTCGCGACATCACCTCAGCTCGAAGGCATCGGCGGACGCTACTTCGAGGACTGCAACGAGGCCGAGCCGGTCGACCCCGCCACCGAGCTGCCGGCCTCCGGCGTCGCGGCCTACGCGCTGGACCCGGAGAACGCGCGGCGTCTGTGGGAGCTGACGCTGGAGATCGTGGGGTAGCGATCGCGTGTTCGAGGGCGAGCGCCGCGGCGGGGGTCGACCGCCGCGACGCGCCCTCGAAGGCCCGTGGTGGAGGAGTGTGGTCACCGCGGGGTGTTCGGCGAGAGGGTCAAACTCGCCATTCATCAGGTAAGCGGACGCCCGGACCGAGGTCGTCAAGATCTTGTCAACGACCAGCTGAGCCGATTGGCAAGGGCCACAATCAGATTCGCCCCGCCCGGTAACGCCCTGGTAACCACTTCTTCTCCGGTCCGACGCCAGACCTTCACCGGTGGAGCGCGCGAGCCGAGGACGATGCCGAGGTGCTCACCAACGTCTTTGTTCCAGACCCGCCGCAGGAGCCACGGACGCTCGTCATCGAGCACCTCGAGATCCGGCCGGCGGAGTTTCAGGTCATCGTCGCGGGTCGTCGCGCCCGGCTGACTGTCCGCGAGTTCGAGATCTTCTATGCCCTGGTCCAGCACCGCGATCGCGTCGTGCGCCGGCAGGAGCTCTACGACCTCGTCTGGGGCGGCCGGATGGCCTACCGGGACCGCTCGGTCGATGTCTTCGTCCGCAAGGTCCGGCGCAAGCTCGCAGCCGTCTCGCCGGAGTGGGTCTACATCCACACGCACTTCGGGATCGGCTACCGCATGTCGATCGAGCCGGCGCCGGCGGAGGGCGCCGCCCCGAGCGACGACATGCTCTAGTCGCCGTCCGCTGTCGCCGAGACGACGTACATTCCGCAAAACGTCTAGTCGCCCTCAGCTGTCGCCTGGCCCTGGGTCCGGCCGAAGGCGCAGCGGAAGCGCTCGGGCTCGGTGACGGGCTTGGCGCCCGCGAAGCCGCCGTGGTCACCGTTGTCAAAGACGGTGACGTACTGCAGCGTGTCGGGCGAGGCGTTGGCCGGTTGCGGCACGGGATCGGGCTCGCCGGTCCGCGGGTTGCCGTGTGACCCGGCGCTGACGCCTTCCGAGCCGGCTGCCGAGGAGCCGGCCGCGGTCGTGATGAGCGTGGCGCTCATCTCGCGCTGGTCCTTGATGCCGTCGTCGGGCGTCTCGTCGATCGCCGCGTTGGTCGCGTCGTCGGTCAGGACCGACGCCAGCCGCACGCGCTTGGCCGCGCCGATCAGCTGCGAGGCGGTCGGCAGCCAGCCGCCCATGTCCTCGCACTTCTGTGAGGCGTAGAAGTAGTCGTTCTTACCGATGTCTGAGTTGTCCACCGTGTAGGGCGAGGCCATCAAACACCAGGTGCCGAGGTCGACGGTCTGCGGGTTGCAGCCGTCGGCGAGATCCTCGGGCTTGACGTCGCCGAGCTTGTCGGCCGACCGCGCGCGCTTGACGACGGGCAGGTACTTGGTGGCGATCTTGCCGTTCTTGGACAAGTGCAGGACCTTGCCCTGCACGGCCTTCTTGGCGGCGTCGGCGATGCCCGTGGTTGACAACACCAGGGAGGCGACAGCGACCAGCAGCGCCGCGGTCGCGGCGTGGCGACGCAGGAGCGAGCGCATCGGACTAATCCCCCGCCCGGCGGCCGTCGTGCTCGTCGAGCGGCCCGCGGATCGGATCCAGCTCTTCCATCGGCACCAGGGCGACCGTCGACAGCACGGCCTCCAGCGCCAGCCCCGAGAGCGTCTCGTGTTCGAGCAGCGCCTCGGCGGTCTCGATCATCGCGGTGCGGTTGGCCTCCAGCACATGGATCGCGCGCGCCTTCGCGTCGCCGACGATCCGCTCGACCTCGCGGTCGATGAGGTTGAGCGTCTCGGCCCCGACGGTCCCGAGCTCCTGCAGGGAGTTGCCGAGGAAGACCTCGCCCTGACGCTCACCGATCGTGACCGGGCCGAGCTCGCGCGACATGCCGTAGGCGGTGACCATCGAGCGGGCCATCAGGGTCGCGGCGTGCAGATCGTCGTGGACGCCGGTTGACAGGCAACCGAACTCGACCTCCTCGCCGGCGCTGCCGGCCATCACGGCGATCAGCTGACGCTGGAGGTCGGGCTCCTGTTGGACGACGGCGTCGCGGTCGCCGAGCATGTGGGCGGCGGTGCCGAGCTGACGGCCGCGGGCGACGATCGACAGCTTCTGGGTGGCCGTGCGCTGGCCGACCGCGCGAGTGACAACGGCGTGTGACGCCTCGTGAATCGCGATCAGCCAGCGCTCGTGCTCGCTGAGCACATGCTTCTTGGCGGGGCCGGCGACGACGCGGTCGATGCCCTCCTCGAGCGTCTTCTGGTCGATCTCGGCGCGGCCTTCGCGGACGGTGAGCAGCGCGGCCTCGTTGATGACGTTGGCCAGCTCGGCGCCGCTGAAGCCCGGCGTCAGCTTGGCGATCTCCATCAGGTCGGCGTCGCGACCGAGCGGGCGCTTGCCGGCATGGAGCGTGAGGATCGCGTGGCGGCCGTGGACGTCGGGCGTGTCGACGGTGACCTGGCGGTCAAAGCGGCCGGGCCGCAGCAGGGCTGGGTCGAGGATGTCAGGACGGTTGGTCGCGCCGAGCACGACGATCCCGGCGTCGCCGCCGAAGCCGTCCATCTCCACCAGGATCTGGTTGAGCGTCTGCTCGCGTTCATCATTGCCTTGACCGATGCCGGCGCCGCGCTTGCGGCCGGCGGCGTCGAGCTCGTCGATGAAGATGATCGCCGGCGCGACCTTGCGCGCCTTGCGGAAGAGATCGCGGACGCGGGCGGCGCCGACGCCGACCAAAGACTCCACGAAGTCCGAGCCCGACATGGAGAAGAACGTGGCGTCGGCCTCACCGGCGACGGCCTTGGCCAGCAGCGTCTTGCCGGTGCCCGGAGGGCCGACGAGCAAGACGCCCTTCGGCGCGCCCGCACCCAAGGCCATGTACTTGCTCGGGTCGTTGAGGTAGTCGCGGATCTCGCGGAGCTCGGCGACCGCCTCGGGCACGCCGGCAATGTCGTCAAACGTGACGCGGTCGGCCGTCCCCTTGCCCTTCTTGCGCCCGGCGCCCGAGAACTTCGAGAACGAGGCGATGCCGCCCGAGCCGTCGTCGTTGCCCAGCCGCGCGAAGAGCGCGAAGAGGCTGACGAGCAGCAGGATCGGGATCAGGAACTGGATCAGCAGCTGGCGCGTGGGCTTGCCCGCCTGCTGGTCGATACGCACGGTCGCGCCGGCTGCCGACAGCCGCTGGAAGAGCTGCTGGGTCTGTGCGTCGGACGACGGGTAGGCGGCCCAGAGCTGGATGCCGCCGTCGGTCGAGACGACGACGCGGGCGTCGTGGTCGAGCAGCGTCGCCTGGGTGACGTCGTGCTGCTTGGCCAGCGCGAGGACCGCCGTCAGATCCGTCTCGCGCCCCGCCGACGCCGGCTTGATCGAGCCCAGCAGCGTGAAGAACGTGATCCCCAGCGCGATCGCCGCCGTCGCGAGGAAGAGCGACAGCGGGTCCTTGGTCAGCGCGCGCCACACCCCGGAGGCCGTGGCCTTGAGCGTGTCGGCCAGCGGCGTGCTC
This sequence comes from uncultured Conexibacteraceae bacterium, assembly GCA_963836485.1. Lineage (GTDB taxonomy): Bacteria > Actinomycetota > Thermoleophilia > Solirubrobacterales > Solirubrobacteraceae > Baekduia. Next base: position 284,410 of record CAWIJS010000009.1, read on the forward strand.
TTGCGGGCCAGCCGCGGCGTCGCGCTCTTGGAGCTCTTACGCGACGGCTTGGGCGGCAGTGGATGCGGCGGATCAGTCGGGGCTGCAGACATAGCGACCCGCAACCTGCCGGGCCGAGCGCCACTCCACAACCGTCGTTCACGGAAGCGACACAGCGCGGTCACCAGCCGTGCGCAGGGTGTTCACCAGACGAGCGGGCTGTCGGTCTATGGTGCCGTTACCACCACCGTAATAACCGCTGTTCTAAGGTCGATTCTGGGCGTCGTTTACCGTATGATCGAGGCTCATGGCTCCCATCGCCACCCCTGCCACGACGAAGCGTCGACAGCGGGCTCCCGCTTCTTCTGGAAGCCTTGATGCTGCCGAGGCGGAGATCGAACGCCAGATGGTGCTCATCGAAACGGCAGATATGGCCGGCTACCTCCAAGAGCATCTCGGCCAGAAGCTGACGGCATACCTCGCTGGGTTGAAGGACGTCAAATCCGTCGGACAGTGGGCGCAGGCCCGCAGCGAACCGCCGGCGATCACCCGAGAGCGACTGCGCGCCGCATTTCACGCGACGTCGCTGTTCTTGATCACCTACGGGGACCGAGAGGCGCAAGGGTGGTTCTTCGGTGCGAACTCGTCGTTGGACGATCGCGCGCCCGCAGCGGTATTGCGGGAGGCCGAGACGCCCGCTGAGATGGCGCTCATCGCACCGCTGGCCCGCGCGTTCGTCCGGGGCGCGCACTGAAGGGCATCTGGCATCGCGTCGGCTGGCACGAAGACCCGCTCGACTATCCGCCTCACCACGTCCTCACCTGGGAAGGACGATTCGATGACCCGCGCGTCGGGATCGCTCCCAGCGCGAAGTTCAGGACGCTGTACCTCGCACGACGACGCCGCACTGCGTTCGCCGAGACCTTGCAGGACCTCCGGCCCGCCGCGAAGGACCGCGCGGACTTCCAGAGCTTGTTCGGCACTGGGCCTCCGCCTGGCGCGATCGCCCGTCAATGGCGTCATGAACGCCGGGTCGGTCGAGCGCGACTCGATGTCGATCCGACCCTGATCGTCGATCTCGAGGACTTGGCCGTGCGACGGGCGCTGGAGGAGAAGCATGCCGCGTTGCTGGCCGCCCACGGCATGCGTCACCTGGATATCTCGCAGCTGCGTTCCTCGCAGCGCGTCGTCACGCAAACGATCGCCTTGGATCTGCACGGCTTGGGCCATGCGGGTGTCGCATACCGCTCGAACCTCGACAACCAGACGTGCGTTGCCATCTTCGAGCAGCGTGTTGTCATCCGGCCGTGGGGACCCAGTCAGCCCATCGAACGCGACGACGTGGATCTGATGACTGTCGCCAAGGACTGGAAGCTCGACATCCGCTAGTCGGCACCTTGTGTCACTCAGCCGCTCAGCGCAGCGGCGTGACGCGGATGTCGTCGAGCAGGACGTCGGCGTTGTCGCAGCGGAAGCCCATGCGGCCGGGTTCGGTGTAGGGCGGGAGGTTGCCGATGCCGGGGTCGCGGGCGGTGGTGATGGTGCGGCCGTCGATGATGATGCGGAAGGCCACGGAGCCGTCGGGCTGGTTGCGGATGCGGACCGAGACCTGGCGCCATTGGCCCAAGATGATGGGGTCGGTCGCGCGCTCGCCGACGTCCATCCAGGTCCCGCCGTTGGCCGGGTCGGGGCCGCCGGGGATCTTCTTGCGGATGAGGACCGAGCCGTCGCGGCGGTCGACGCTGGCGGCGTAGAGATGCTGCGGCGTCTGGTAGCGCAACATGACGTGGACGCCGTCGAAGGTGCGCTCCTGCGGCGTCCGCGATGACGTCACCAGCTGCCGTACCTGGACCCGGAAGCTGACATCCGCGTTGCCGATGTCGTCGCGCTTGCTCACCAGCCGAAAGACCGCCGAGCCGGTCGCGTTGGGCGTGCGCTTGTCGCGCGATCCGCCGTCGGGCACGCCGGTCCAGCCGTGGCCGTCGTGGACGAAGAGCGACCCGGACGTCTGGGTCCAGATCGGCGAGCGCGGCACGCCCGGGTCGCGGTAGGCGTGCTCGTCGGTGAGCAGCCGGTTGCGACCTCCGAACGAGTCGGCGAGCAGCGCCGTCGAGGTGCGGGCCGGCGGCGCGGTGTCGCCACCGAGGGCGATCGCCGCGATGGCGACCCCGGTGGCGGAGATCGCCAGCACGGGAACCATCGCGACCATCATCATGCGCACGTCCGCAGCCTCCTGACTTCAACGCGTTCGCCGGGCCGCGCCTGGTGGACGACGGTGACCTCCCATGCTGCTGAGCCTGCGCACGCCAGCAGCGTCAGCTCGTCGCTGTCGGCACTGCGGAACAGCACCTGGCCCTTGGCCCCCGCGAACGATCCCGATCCGATCAGCGTCGCAAAGCGTGCCGCCGTCGACCGAGCCTGATAGGCGAGCGCGTGGTTGGGCTGCTTCTTGCCGTACAACTCGGACTCCCAGCCTTGGATCACCGGCTTGGTCTGACCGAAGTGGTCTTCCAGCTCCAACGGCGTGTCGGTCGCTTCCCACAGCGCCAGCGCCGGCTTGCCGTCGACCGACGCCCGGACCCCGAGCTGCCCGTCACGCCGGAACGTCGCGTCCGGGAACAGGTGCCAGTTCTGCGCGATGCTCGCCTTGTGATCTCCGCGGACGTCGTCGACCACGAGCGTCAGGTCGCGCCGCAGGATCACCACCGAACGTCGCTGCTCGAAACCCTTGTAAAGCCGGTGCGAGCCGGACTGGTAGCTCCACGTGCGGCCGGTCTTCAGCGCGCCCTCGTGGACCGGCCCCGTGGCCTGGTTGCCGTCGTTGATCGTGATGGTGTTGTGGGCGCGCGTGGACCAGAAGTACTTGCGCCAGTCGTTGAAGTCGTAGGTGAACAGCCCGGAGTCGGGCAGCAGCGTGCGCCCTGCCCCGTACAGGTTGATGGCCAACGCGTCGTGGTGGGCGTGCTGGGTGCGGTGCGGGCCGATGTTGAACGCGACCTGCGTCGATTGACGGAAGTCCTCCGCCGTCCCCCAGCCCGAGCGCATGATCGCGTCGCCCGAGGCCGCGAAGCGCACGTTGCGCTCGGTCGGGCGCTTGCCCGACAGGCCGCCGAGACGCGCATACTCGAACTGCGGATAGCGCGTGCCGAAGCGCGTGAACATCGCGCGCTCGAGCTTTGACACGTCGGTGCGCACCGAGGAGCCCTGCAGCGGCAGCATGTCGTTGGGCTGCACGACGAAGGTCGCGTAGCGGACCATCGCATCGGTGCGCCGGACGAACTCCTTGGGCAGCACCACGTTCGCGCGCTGCGCCCAGTCCACCATCTTGGTCGCCAGCCGCAGGACGTAGAAGTGGTAGAACGGCGAGCGCTCTACCTGGACGCCGCTGGCGTCGACGTTCCTGCGGATCAGCGCGTCGAGGCGATCGCCGGCCATCGCGCGCCACGCCTTGGCCTGCGGGAGCTCGGGCAGGTTGACCGCCAGCGCGTAGAGCGCCGCGTCCTCGCCGAAGCCGTGGTTGTTGTCGACGTTGAAGTTCTCCGACAGCGACAGGAAGTGCCCGAGTCGCGTAAGCGCCCTGCGCGTGCCGGCGTCGACGTCGGCGGGCAGCTTGTGGCGGGCGGCGAGCTTGGCCCGGATGTTGATGAGGATCAGCGTCCGGATCGCCGAGGAGTACTTGTTGTCCCAGCGGTAGGGCAGGAAGCCCTTGCCGTAGCGGTCGACGCGCGCGTCATCGGCGGCGATGTAGCTGCGCAGGATCGTCAGCAGCTTGTCGTAGTAGGCGTGGTCGCCGGTGGCGCGGTAGGCCCACAGCAAGTCGACACACGGCTGCAAGGCATAGAAGTTGAAGCGCCAGTAGACCTCGCGGTAGGGATCCTCGTTCCACGTGATGTGGTGGATCGTCACCGCCTTGTAGCGCGGCAGCTGGTACTGGTCCTTCAACAGCAGGTCGGCGCGCGCGATCGAGCCGACGTCGAGGAAGTCGTAGACGGTCTCCTTGCCCGACGGCGGCAGCACGGGCGTCAGCGGCTTGGCGGTCGCCAGCCGGTGCATGAGGCCCTGGGTGCCCGTGTCCTGGAAGACCTCGATCCGCGACAGGTAGCGCCGGCCGGCCTTGGCCGGGATCGACGTCGAGCCCGGCGAGTTGTCTACCACCACGTCAAAGCGGTTCATGACGAGCTGCTCGAGCAGGTCGGGGACGCGCGGGTCGTTGGTGGGGAACTTGCTCGCCGAGAAGGGGAACGCGAACGCCGACGCGGGATGGATGCCGTGCGCGCGCAGGTCCTGCATCGAGCCCGCGAGGTCGCCGTCGACGCGCATCCGGTACTCGGCCAGCGTCTCCAGGCGCTGACGCTTCGGCAGCCAGAGCAGGTTGGTCAAGAACGCACCACGGCGGCCGCTCGGCGCGATCCGGATGTTGGTGTGGCCGTAGCGCGTGTGCGAGCCGATGTCCCAGCGGCCGTTGCCGGCCATCCGCTGCAGCTCCTGCCACGTCAGGTAGTAGGGCTGGTGGGTACCGACGCGGCCCGTGATGACGAACATCGTCGCGTGCAGGTGATAGCGGGCAAGGATCTTGTCAGCGTGCACCCACGCCGACTTGATCGAGTCGTCAAACGTGACCAGCACCGGGCGTGACGGGAGGTCGATGTTGGCACCCGTCTGCCAGCGATCGAACTGCGACAGCGTGAGCGCGTGGTAGCCGCCTTGAGCCAGCGCGGCCATCTGCGCGGCGAACTGCTCGGGCGTCACCGCGTACTTGCCGCCGCGGTCGCTGACGTCGTGGTAGGTCAGGACCGGCACGCCGCGCCGTGACTGGGCGGCACGCAGCCCGACCGCCTCGGTCGTCAGCGCGCGCATGACCCCCGCCTCGATGACGGTCGGAGGGCCGGCCTGCTTGGCGACCGGGCCCGGGCCGCGCGTCACGTACCAGGCGAGGACCGGCGCGGCGACCGCCACGGCGGCGAGCACCAGGGCCAGCAGCGCGCGCAGCGGGCGCGGGATCCGTCGGTGGCGACGCCCGCGCGGGCGCGGCGGCGCGGCGACGCTCACAGCAACCAGCCGATCTGGCCCCGCGTGAGGACCAACACGTACACCATGACAACGACCAGGACGAAGCCGAGCGAGGCCAGTCGCATCATCATCCGCGCGACCACACCCCGCGGCGCAGCGTCAGCGCCGAGTAGAGCAACATCCAGGAGAACCCGACCGAGGCCAGCAGGCTCATCAGCGGCCGGTAGATCCAGCGCGACGACGACGGGTTCTGCACCCGATAGGCCACGGCCCACATCGAGCCCTTGAAGGTGATCCCCGCGAGGTAGAGCGGCGCGAGCGCCCACTGGCCCTCGATCGGTGACAGCACCAGATGGCGGAAGGCCATCACCGGCGCGAGCAGCACGAAGAGCGTGTGCCCGTAGAACAGGAACCCCGCTCCGGGGCCGCGGCGCCAATAGAAGCCGCCGGTGAAGCAGAGGTTGCGCAGAAACGACTTCTTCCAGCGGACCTGCTGCTTGACCATACGCCGCAAGGTGTCCGGCACGATCGTCTGCACGCGCGCGGCCTTGACGTAGCCGACCTTCCAGCGACGGTCGGCAAGCACGTAGCCGGTCAGCTGGCGGTCAGTGGCAAAGGGGAAGGGCGCGCCGAGGAAGCGATCCTCGGCCCAGATCGGCAGCGAGTCGATGATGGCCTCGCGCCGGAAGCCGGCCAGCGGGCCCGAGACGCAGGTCACGCCGCCGAAGACCGACTCGGCCGCCTTGTTGACCGAGAAGCTCGTCTCATACCACGTGTCCTGCGTGCGGGTCAGGACGTTGTCATCGGCGTTCAGCGCGCGGGCGTGACCGCTGAAGGCGCCGAAGTCAGGATGCGCGCGAAACGCGTTGACCAGCAGCTCGACGGCGTCGAGCTCCAGCACGCAGTCCGAGTCGGTGAACACGAACAGCTCGCCGCGCGCCTGGCCCGCTGCACGGGTCAGCGCGCGCTTCTTGCCCTGCGAGGTCTCGTTGCGCAACAGCCGCAGCTGGGGGTGGCGCTCGGCGAGCGCCACGAGGATCTCGGTCGTCCCGTCGGTCGAGCCGTCGTCGACGACGAAGATCTCCGTGTCGGGGTAGCTCTGACCCACGAGCGAGTCGACGCAGTCGGTGATCACGTCACGCTCGTCCTTGACCGCGACCAGCAGCGACACCGACGGCGCCGGCAGCACCGGCGGCGCGTCGCTGGGATCGACGTAGCGCGCGAAGGCGATGTAGAACGTCAGCCCCAGCGTCGTGATCATGAACACCATGTAGTAGGTGAACACGGAGTCGACCTCGTGCAGCCGCGTCGCGAGCAGCACGGTGATCGGCGCCAGCGCCGCGAGGGTCAGCGCGTCGCGCAGGCCGATGCCGCGCCGGCGGGGGGTGGGTGGGACGAGGTCCCGTAGCCCGCGCAGCGGGGAGGAGATGGCGGCCAAGGCGAGGGTGGGGCTTAGACGAGCACGCGCCGGCGACCGGCCTGCGTGCGATAGGTGCAGTCGACGACGATCGGGCAGTCGTCGAGCCAGTCGAGGTCGACGTCGGGGTGGCGGACGGCGAGGATCGCGAGGTCGTAGGCGCCGCCCTCGGGCTCGGCGACCGAGATCAGCCCGAGGTCGTCGCCGGCGTCGACGGTCGGGATCAGATGGTCGTGGTAGCTGACGTCGGCGCCGTGGTCGCGGAGCAACCGCATGATGTCGGCGGCGGGCGACTCGCGGACGTCGCGGACGCCGGGCTTGTAGGCCGCGCCGACCACGATCACGCGCGCGCCGGTGATCGCCCGACCGTGGTCGGCCAGCTCGGCCACCGCACGCCCGACGACCTGGGCCGGCCGGCCGGCGATCGCGTCCATCGCGGTCTGCACCAGCGCGGTCGGCACGCCGGTGCCGCGCAGCGGGTGGATGAGGTAGTGCGGGTCGCACGGGATGCAGTGCCCGCCGACGCCCGCGCCGGGGTAGAAGGGCATGTAGCCGTACGGCTTGGTCGCGGCGGCCTGGGTGACCTCGATGGTGTCGAGGTTCAGGTGGCGCGCCATCCCCGCCAGCTCGTTGGCCAGCGCGATGTTCACCGCGCGGAACGTGTTCTCATACAGCTTGGTCAGCTCGGCGGCCTCGCAGCTGGAGACGATCGCCAGCGACGGCGAGATCTCCCCGATGACCCGCGCGGCGGCCTCGGCGCAGGCGGGCGTCGCGCCGCCGATGACGCGCGGGGTCTGGTCGGCGTCGTGGCCGAGCGTGCCCGGGTCGATGCGCTCCGGCGCGAAGGCGACGTGCAGGTCGCGGCCGGCGACCAGGCCGCGACGGGCCAGCGGCGCGACGAGCAGCTCGTGCGTCGTGCCGGCGTAGGTCGTCGAGGTCAAGATGATGGTCTGCCCGGCGCGCGCGTTGCGCACGACCGCGGCGCAGGCGGCGCGCAGCGCCGTGAGGTCCGGGCGGCGCTCCTCGTCGACGGGCGTGGGGACGCAGACGATGACCGCGTCGGCCTCGGCGACCGCAATCGCCGAGCCGGTGAGGCGGAAGGCCTGGGAGCCCAGGGCGAGACGCAGGCGGCGCCGGTCACGCGCGACCAGGTCGGCGCTCTCGTCGCGGATCTCGCTGAGGCGCCGTTCGCTGACATCGATGCCGATGACCTCGAAGCCGGCGACCAGGAGCGCGAGGCTCGTCGGCAGCCCGACGTACCCCATCCCGACAACGGCAGTGGTGGTCGTGGCCAGCACCGGCTCGACGACCGAGGACAGGTGGACTTGGTCTTCGGGAACGCTCGACATGGGCCGGGAACGTACGGGCGGCCCGAGGGCGCGCTGTGAAGTTCATGTGGCGGTTTGGAGACCAGTTGGGTCGGCCACCAGATGTTCTCCAGTCCGCCACTGGTTGTTCATCAGCTCGCTACCACTGCCGTCGTACGGTGCCCCGGCACGCCCCCGACCGGAGGTGCCTCCCCCATGCTCGCGCTCCACCGTGGCCGCACGGCCCTGACCTTCGCATGCCTGCTCGCGACCGCCATCGGCGGCGTCGCCACGCATGCGCAAACCGCCGACGCGTCGTTCGGCCAGATCTCGTCGCCCATCGGCGGCTGGGGCACCGGCCCCGGCGAGTTCGACGAGATCCAGGGCGTCGCCTATCGCCCCGAGACGCAAACCGTCTACGCCGCCGACACCACCGTCAACGACAACGGCGACAACGTCTTCGAGGTCCAGCGGCTGGATCTCCACGGCGCGCCGGTCGACGCGATCCCGCTGTGGCTCGACGACCACTCGATCGGCGGCTGGCAGGGCGGCCTCTCTTACACGGGCGATCTCGCGGTCGACCCGCGCACGGGTCAGTCACACGCCTACGTCTTGCTCAAGCCCCAGAGCGACGGCAGCGGCGGCAAGATCCTCGCGATCGACGCCGACACGCCGACGCCGGACCCGGCCGACACGCCGCCGGTGCCCGAGCGCGCGTTCCCGATCACCACCTCCACCAAGGTCGGGCTACTCAACCAGGCCTCGGCGCTGGCGGTCGACCCGACCGACGGCACGGTCCTCGTCGGCGACTTCGACGCGCCCGGTGACGCCGGCGAGCCGATCGTCCGCCGCTACGCCGCGGGCGGAGCCGACACCGAGACCGGCTCGTCACTGGCGATGACCGCTGTTGACATCGTGCCGACCGACGCCGAGCACGGTGCGCGCCACGTCGCGGTGCGCAGCATCGCCGTGCGCGCCGACGGCACGCTCGCCGTGCTCAGCGACGCGCAGGAGACGCAGCTCGATGGCAGCAACATCATCGACACCCCGGTCTCGATCGAGGAGTCGTTGGTGGACATCTACTCGCCGGACGGCACGCACGTCACGGGCTTCACGGTGCCGCAGTCGCGGCCGTCGGTCGCCTTCGCCCCCGACGGCGCGCTCGCGCTTCCCGATCCGAGCAGCGGCGGGATCGCCGAGTCCGACTTCTCGGCCGCCGACCCGTCCGCGGTCGTCCAGCACTTCGGCAGCCTGTCGACCGACGGCTCGCTGGCGCCGTGCACGTTCGCCGCGGTGCCTGCCCGGCTGACCGGGACGGCGGACGACCTCTTCGTCGTCGATCGCCGCCCGAGCCCCATCAACGACCAGGTCGCGCGCATCTTGCACTTCGGCGACGGTGGCAAGGGCTGTGGCTTCAAGGTCCACGACGCCGCGATCACCCTCAGCAGCCAGACGATCCTCAAGGGTCAGCCGGTGACGATCACCGGCTCGGCGGTCGACGACGGCGGCCCGCTGCCCGACAGCGCGTTCACCTGGACGCTGGACGGCACGACGCACACCGGTCCGAGCTTCTCCTACGCCTTCAGCAGCACCGGAGACAAGGACATCACCTTGAAGGTCGACAACGGCGAGTCGGTGGTGACCAAGACGGTCAGCGTCCACGTGGCGAGCACGCCGCCGGTCGCGGCCTTCACGGTCGCCGGTGACGGCGGCGCCGCCCCGGCGACCGTCAGCTTCGACGCCTCGGGCTCCAGCGACGTCGACGGGCCGATCGCGACCTACAGCTGGGATCTCGACGGCAACGGCCAGCCTGACGCCACCGGCGTGCACGTGTCTCACACCTACGCCACCAGCGGCGCCGTCGCGGTGCGGCTGATCGTCACCGACGCCGACGGCGACACCGCCGTCGTGCGGCGGACGATCACGATCGCCGCGCCGGCACAGAACATCCCGCCGGTCGACACACCGAAGGGTCCCGATCAGACGCCCAAGGACGCCGGCCAGAAGGCGCCCGACGTCGGCGGTCAGTCGATCGCGCTCAAGCCGGGCAAGGCCACCATGTCGCTCGGTTCCACCCTGACGCCGGACGCCAAGGGCAAGGTGAAGGTCAAGATCAGCTGCCCGGCTTCGACGAGCGGCTGCACGGGGACGCTGACGCTGGTTAGCGCCAAGGCGGTGGCCTCGGCCAAGTCCAAGAAGAAGTTCTTGACGCTGGCCAAGGGCTCCTACAACGTCACCGCGGGCGGCGCGACGACGATCACGCTGACGCTGTCGAGCTCGGCGAAGTCCGCGCTGCGCAAGCTGAAGTCGGTGACCATCGTCGCCACCGCAACCGGCAGCGACGGCACCAAGACAACAGCCAAGGCCACGGTCAAGGCCGCCCGCAAGGGCAAGCGCTAGCCCGCCGGCCGGGCTGACGCAGGCACGATGCCACCGGCGAGGGCAAGGAGAGGCGCGCGGCTGCGGTGGGCGACCACCGCAGCCGTGCTGACCGGCGCCCTCGGTGCGGCGGTGCCGGCGGCTGCACCCGCAGCCGTCCTGCCCACGCGTGTGCTCGACCAGGGGCCCGACGTGCTCGGCTCGGTCTCCACCGCGCTGGCCGACGACGGCACCGGCGGCGCCGTCTGGCTACACCGCGAGGACGGTCGCGCGCACGTCTACGCCGCGCGCTTTACCCGCGGCAGTTGGGCCGCGCCCGTCCGGGTGGATGTCGGCCAGCAGTTCGCCTCCAGCTGGCCGGTGATCGCCGCCGCCGAGGGCGGCCGCCTGATCGTCGCGTGGGTCCAGGAGTACGGCGTCGCCTCTGACCGGTTGTACTCCGCCTTCCTGTCGGCGGGCGCGAGCCGCTTCGACCTTCCCGCCGCGATCGACCTCGACGTCAACGAGGCGACCGGCACGCAGCCGTCGCTGGCGATGAGCCCGGCCGGCGCGGCGATCATCGCCTACCGCGTAATCCAGCGCGAGCGCGACGTCGACCCGACGCTGCCCGAGGGCACCCAGGGCGCGGAGTACCGGCTGGCGCGGTTTCGCGGACGCCGCTGGGCGTCGCTGGGGCGCGCCAACCGCGACGTCACGCTGCCGGTCCCGAGTCCGGGCGACGGCGACGGCCCGCAGGTCGCCATCCAGCAGGACGGCAACGGCACGGTCGCCTTCCTGGAGGCCGACGCCAACCTCGTCCAGCACCTCTGGATCCGGCGCGTCTTCGCCGGCAACGCCGGCGCGGCGGTGCAGGTCGATGCGACCGGCATCGACGGCCACGCGCCGGGCCCGGTCGACGCGTTCTCCCTCTCGATGGGTCCGCTTGGCGATGCGGTCGTGGCCTTCCGCCGCCAGGCCGGCCCCGACGACGGCGCGCTGCCGCCAAGCGTCGCGGTCGCCGCGCTGCCTCAGGTCGTCGACGCCGCGGCGATGAAGATCGCCGGGCCGTGGCCCGTGCCCGGCACGCCCGTCGCGCCCCCGGCGGTGTCGCTCGGCGACAAGGGCGGTTACCGCGTTGCGGTTCCCACCGTTGACGGTGTCTTTGCCGTGCCGAGCGTGAAGGCCGGCGTCGACGCCGGCGCGCTGCGCTCGTTTGGCGCGGGCGACCTGCCGACCAGCTCGGAGGGCGGCGACGGCACCGGCGCGGTGGCCTGGCGCACGGCGTCGGGCGTCGGCGTCGGCCAGCAGCTGCGCCCCGGCGTGGTTCGGACGGCCTCGCTGGCCGCACCCGGCGGCGGCCCGGTGGCCGAGCTCGCGGGCGCCGGCGACGGCCTCGGCGACCAGCTACTGGGCTGGCGCCAGGGCGACGACGCCGCACCGACCATCGCCGCCGCCGCGGTCGACGCGCCGCCGGCGAGCTTCCTGGCCTACGGCCCGTCGGACTGGGTGCGGCCCAAGCACGCGCAGATCACCTGGGACGCGCCCGCCGATGCGCTGGGCGGGTTGCGCTACGCGGTCGTCCTCAACGGCGTCGTCGCCGCCGACGGGCTGACCCACACCGGCGTCACGCTCCCGAGCGACGGCCTCGACGACGGCCGCTACACCGTTGCGATCCGCGCCCGCGACGGCGCGGGCCAGGAGCGGCTGTCGGGCACCGCTAAGCTCAAGATCGACGGCACGGCGCCGGTGCTGACGGTTCGCCGCCTAGCCGGCGGCACCGTCGAGGCGCGGATTCGCGATGGCAAGGGCTCCGGCGTCAACGCGTCGCCGACGCGCATCAGCTTCGGCGACGGGCGCGTGTCGCACGGCGCCACGCGCGTGCGACACCGTTACGCGCGCGGGAAGACCTACACCGTCGTCGCGAGCGTGCGCGACAAGGCGGGCAACACCGACGTCGTGCGCCGAAAGGTCCGGATCCGATGATCGGCCGTGCGAGCGCCGCGGCCATCGTCGCCTTCGTCGCCGCGGCCGCCGCGGCGCCCGCCGCCCAGGCCTCCTGGGATCCGCCGCAGCTGCTCTCGACCACGCCATCGGGCCAGGCGCCGGACCGCTCCAACGACCCCGCGATCTCGGCCGACGGCCGCTACGCGGTCTTCACCACCGACAGCCACGACGTCGTCGCGCTGCCCGAGCCGCCGGGCACCTACCGCCAGGGCGCGATCGTCCGGCGCGACCTGACGACGGGCGCCACGGCGTTCGTCGCTGGCGGCGCGCTGTTTGACGAAGGCGTGTCGCTGGATCAGCCCGCCTTCGCGCACGTCCACGGTGCCGCCAAGCCGTCGGTGAGCGCCGACGGCCGCTACGTCGCCTTCGTTACCGACGAGGCGCTGACACCTGCTGACACCAACGGCGCCGACGATGTCTACGTCCGCGACATGGACCGCTCGCCGGACGAACCCGACGCCTACAGCTTGATCTCCGCGCTGGACGGATCGGCGACGCCGGCCACCTACGACGCGGCGACCGCGAGCGTCGGCATGTCGACCCGGCAGGCGATCAGCGCCGACGGCCGCAGCGTCGTGTTCTGGACGACGGGCGGCTCCGATCTGCCCAGCGGCGCCCACACCGACGGCGGCCAAGTGCTCGTGCGCCGGCTCGACACGCAGCGGACGCTGTTGCTGTCGGCCGCGCCGGACGGCACCGCGGCCGGCAGCGCCGACGCGATCGGCGGGATGGCGGCCGTGCTGTCGGCCGACGGCTCGACCGCCGCCTGGCTGAGCCCGCGCGACGGAACGCCGGCGCTGACGCCCGTCCCGGCGATCGAGCTCAGCAACCCCGACAACCAGCGCTTCGCGGTCTGGCGCCGGGTCGACGGCGGGCCCGTGCAGCGGCCGCTGAGCGCGGTCGACACCGATGACCCCGCCTGCCCGGCGGGCGGCGAGCCGACGCTGGTCGCGCCGACCTATCCGTTCGTCGGCCCATGCGACGGGCCGGTCGTCGGCCCGGGTACCGCGACGACCGACACGGTGGGGTTGAGCCTGACCGCCGACGGCAGCCGCCTGCTGCTGCTGACCCGCGGCGGCCCGCGCGGCGTGCTGCCCAACGCCGGCTCGCCCGACATGGTCTGGTTGGACCTGCGCGCCGGTCTGACACGCAAGGCGGCCTACCACGAGATCACGCGCGAGGGCGCTGACGGCGCCCGCTCGAGCGCCATCAGCGACGTGGTGCTGTCGCGCAACGGGCGCTTTGCCGCGGTGACCACCGACCGCACGCGCTTTGACGGAAGCCTGCGGCTGGCCGGCGCGCCGTCACCGCTCTTTGTCAGCGGCCTCACCGACGTCTACGTCGCCGACTTCGCCCAGAACACGATCACGCTGGTGTCTGCCGACGACGATGGCGGCAAGGCCGATGCGCCGTCGAGCACGCCGGCGGTTGCCGACGACGGCACCGTCGTCTTCGCGTCGGACGCGACGCGGCTGGTGCCCGACGACGGCAACTCGGCGACCGACGTCTTCGCCGCGCGCGTGCACGTGTCCGCCGACCAGCACGTCGGCGACGTGCTCGCCCAGAGCGACGATCCGATCGCGCTCCTGCCCACCCGCCAGGTCCGCGTGACCGCCCAAGCGCTCGCCTCGGGTCGCGTGCGGCTGACGTTCGTCACGCCGGGCGCCGGTGGCTTGCGCGTCCGTGTCGCCGCGCACGGCGACCGCCGCGTCGTGCTGGCCAACGGGACCGCGCAGCGCGCCGGCACGACCACGCTCACCGTCACACCCAAGCTCGCCGACCGCCGCCGGATCCGCGCCAAGCGCGGACTGCGCGTCACTTTGCAAGCCACCTTCCGCGACCGCGCCGGCACGCTGACCCGCAAGGTCACGACCACGCTGAAGTTCAAGACCACCAAGAAGTCCGGAGCCCGCCGATGAGGACCCTGCTCTGCGGCGCGCTGGTCGCCGCCGCCCTCGCCGGGGTGGGTGGGTCGGCCTCCGCCGCCTACGCCGATCCGTCCTGGCGCCTGGAGCAGCCTGCACCGCCCGCGGGACATGGCACCGCGCCCGTGCCGCTGGGCGCGATCGGCGACCTCCAGTTCACGGCGCCCAACCGCGGTGTGTTGATCACCGGCGGCACCGCGCTCGTCCCGGCCGGGTTGTACGCCTACGACGGGCGCGGCTGGCATCCCTACACCACCGTCTGCGGCTCCGCCCAAGGCCGCATCGCCTGGGCCGGCCCGCGCGAGCTCTGGACCGTCTCCGATCCCGCGCTGCCGTCCAACGACCGTGCGGTGACGCTCTGCCACATCGTCGACGGGCGCGTCGCCGCGTCTTATGCCGTCGCCGACGGCGGCGAGGACAACTACGAGCCGATGGACGCCGCCGCGTGCACGGGTCCTTCGGATTGCTGGTTTGCCGGCGATGCGCGGCGCTCGGCGACGGGGACGCACAGCGGGACCTTCCACCTGCACTTCGACGGCGTGCGCCTGACGATCGTCGACGGCCCCGCCGGCCGCGGCGCGACCGACCTCGCCGCCCACCGCGGCACGATCTTCGAGTCGCTGGTGGTCGGGCGCGCGCCCGAGAGCGACGCCGCGGCGATCGCCCCGCCGCCCGGGCCGCCGCGGCTGCTGCAACGCCTGACGGCCGCCACCGGCATCACCGCCGACCCGTTCCTCCCGGCGCCCGACGTCGACGAGGAGGTGCCGGCCGACGGCACCGACCTGCTCTCGCTGGACTCCGATGGCACGCAGCTCTGGATCGCGGGCGCCGGCTCGGCCTCCGGCGTGTCGGGCCGCGGCGACGAGCCCGTCTCGCGCACGCCGCTGCTGGCCCGCGCGACCGACGGCGCCGTCAGCGAGATCACGCCCGGCCCGCTGCCCGACGGCAGCGCGCTCTCGCCCACCGCGCGCCTGACCCAGATCGCCGCGATCCCCGGCAGCGACCAGGCCTGGGCGATCCTCGAGGAGTACGCCGACACCGGCAGCGCCAACGTCCGCGCGCGGCTCGTGCGGGTGCGCGCCGACGGCACGATCCTCGAAGACGCGCGCCTGCCCGTCAGCGGTCAGGTGCTCGGCTCGGGCTGGCGGATCGCCTGCGACGCGCCGCAGGACTGCTGGATGGCGACCAGCCGCGGCTGGCTCTTTCACTGGTCTGACCCCGCGGCGCCGCAGCCGGCGCAGGACACCGACCCGGCGATGACGAGGCTGATCACCGCGCGGCCGCCCGACGGCCGCACGCCCCAGTACACGCCCGACGTCCTGCCGATCGACGACTCCGGCGCCTACGTCGCGCCGACCTTCGACCTGCTGCCCGCACCCGACAACGGGACGATCGACGCGCAGGGCAAGCGGATCAAGGCGCTGATGGCCAAGGTCAAGAGCATGTTGTTGAAAGGCAACATCCTGCGGCTCTCCTTCGACCTGCGCCGCCCGGCGCGCGTCGGCCTCGTCGCCTACCGCAAGGGCCACGTCGTCGCGCACGCCGCGCCGCGCACGCTCAAGCCCGGGCGTCGCGCGATCCGCCTCAAGCTCCAGCGCAAGCACTGGCCGACCAAGCTGCGCTTCCAGACCCGCGAGCTGACCAAGGCAAAGCCATCATGAACCGCCGGACCAGCGTCCTGGCGGCCGGCGCTGCCGCGATCCTCGCCGGCACGGCGCTCGCGCTGCCCGCCGCCGGCCCCGGACAGGCCGGCGGCCCACCGCCGATCGCCCAGCCGGAGATCGGGCTGCCCGCCGCCGGGGTCGTGCCCTTCGGCGCCACCGCCGCCGAGACATGGGCCATCGGTCAGGCCGATGGTCAGAGCCCGCCGCTGGTCGGCGACCATCGTGCGACCGCCGGCGGCTGGGTGCTGCTGCACCAGACGGGGGCGGGCCCCTGGCGCGCCGAGCAGGAGGCCCACGGCGCCGACGGCGCGACGATCGCTGGTTTTGTTCCACTGGCCGGCGACGGCCCGGCCGCGGGGCGGATGACGGGCCAAGGCGACGGCCTACTGCTCGGCACGCAGCCCGGCACCGGCGACGCCAAGGAGCCGGTCGCCCTGCTGCGCAATGCTGGTCAGGACTTCCGTGCGATTCCAGCGCCTGAGCAAGGTGACGATCCCGCGCCGCTGCACGCCGACGAGACGCTCTTTACCCCGACCGACGCCGCTTTCGCCGCCATCGACGAACCGGGCGGCGGCGCGGGCGCGCTGATCGCACCGATCGGCGCCGCCAACGGTGGCGGCCGCGTCGAGGACGGCGTCCTGCATTACGACGGCACCCGCTGGACGCGCGAGGCGATCGACCTCGACGCCGCCGGAACGGCCACCCTCGACGTCGTCGCGCTGGACGCCAGCAGCGCCGACAACGCATGGCTGCTCGCGCGACCGGCGGCGGCATCCGGCCACGCGCTGGCGCTCTTCCATCGCGTGCGCACCGGCAGCGACTGGACCTGGGAGCCACGCTCGCTCGGCGACAGCCGCTTCGCGTCACGCTCCAACGACGACCTCGGTATCTCCTCGATCACGCTCGCGGGCTTCCCCGCCCAACCGCTGACCGTCGCCCCCGACGGCCTCTGGGTCGACGGCGTGGTGCGCGGCGACAACGGGCGCTCGGACTTCACCCTCCACGCCGGCCTGGGCGACGGCGCCGAGGACCGCTCGTGGTGTGACCTGACAGCCGCCAACGGCGACGCGCTTTGCTCGGCGCCCTTCGGCGCGCAGCTCTCGACCGGCCGCGGCTACCGCAGCTTCGCCTTTGCCGGCGGCAGCCGCATCATCACCAACCCGCTGCTGGTAGGCGGCGCCGAGACCAGCGCGCGCGGCACCTACCTGCGGCTGGAGGGCGATCGCTTCCGCCGGCGCCCCGGCGCCGGCGCGACGATCGGCAGCACGCCGGTCGGCGGCGCGTTCTCGACCGATGCGCACGGCTGGCTGTCGGGCACCGACGACGTCGTGGAGATCACCTCGACGCCCGCGCCCGCGCCGTTGCCGTCCTGGCCGCTGAGCGTGCGCCGGCCGCTGACCGCGATCGCGCCCGAGCCCGGTAAGCCGGTCGGCGCGACGACCAGCGGCGCGCTCGCCGTCGGCGCCGGCGGCTCGGTCACGCGCTACGTGCCCGGCCAGGGCTGGGTCCCTGAGTTCCTGCTGAGCTCGTCGGGCACGCGGATGGTGCCACGGCTGCGCGGTGTCGCCTGGCCGCAGGCGACGCGCGCCTATGCGGTCGGCGACGGCGGCGAGATGTGGCTGTGGCGTGCCGCGACCGGGCTATGGGAGCACGACGAGGCCGCGCCCGAGGAGCTCGTCGCCAACCTCACCGGCATCGCGTTTGACCCGCAGGATCCCCAGCGCGGCTACGTCGTCGGCCGTGGCGGCACGCTGTTGCGCTATGACAAGACGTGGACGCAGGAGCCGCTGCCGGCGGACCTCGCCACGCAGGATCTCTTCGCGATTGGCTTCGCCGGACGCCAGGCGATCGCCGTCGGCGCCAGCGTGGTGTTGGAGAACGAGGGCGGCGCGTGGCACCGCGATGCCCAGGCCGAGGCGCTACTGGCCGGCGTCGGCGGGCGGCTGCTCGCCGTCTCGGGCCTGCCCGACGGCGGCGCCGTGCTGGCCGGCACGCGCGCGGTCCTTGTGCGCGACAGCGCGGGCGCGCCGTGGCGGCTGGTCGACCAGCCGATCGTCGGCGGCACCCCGACCGCCGTCGCCGCCGTCCGCGACGGCGACCGCGTCCGCGCGATCGTCTCGGTAACGACCGAGGCGCTGGGCCAGTACCCGCAGCTGATTGCGCCCGAGCCGACCGCGCCCGACGAGCCACCGGTCCTCGCGGGCCCGGTGCCGCTGCCCGCCGAGGGCGAGCTCCTGCGCGAGACGCCCGACGGCTGGGCCGACCTCCAGCGCGCGCGCTTCCGCCAGACCGACGCCGACGGCCCCGACCAGCCCGACCCCGTGCTCGCCTTCGCCGTCGACGTCAACGGCAGCGGCTGGGCGGTCGGCGGCACGACCGGCGCCGACCTCAACTCGCCGGCGCGCGAGCGCGTGCAGACCGCGGTCGCGCTGCGCCTCGGCAGCGACGGCGCCGTCCCGTCGGGCTCCGCAAGCGACCCCATCGCCTTGCCGCCAGGCTCCGCGCGCTTCGTCGTCGGCGGCCACGCCGCGTGCCTGCAGGATTGCGCCGACCTCGCCAACGCGGGCCTGGGGCCGGATGTCGGGCTGTCGAGCGCGCTGGCCACCGCCGGCGCGCTGGCCCAGCGTCCGAGCGGACCGCGCGCGTTCCTCTACACCGGCGGGCGCACGGAGGAGAGCGGCGCGACGGGCTCCGATCTGGAGGCCGAGCGCTACGCACAGCTGGCCAGCCAGGCGACGCTGCCCTTCTACCCGACGCTGTCGGCCGGCGATGCCGCACGCGGCGGTGCGGCACAGATCGGCGCGGCGTTCGCGGGCTTCCCCTCGCCGTTTGGTGGCGCGGGCGACCCGCCGTCGATCAGCTCCGAGGGCCTGCCCGGCGTCGGCGGCCACGCCCGGGCGCGCACGCACTACGCCTTTGACTCCTACGGGCCCGACGGCCTCGTGCGAGTCATCGTCATTGACAACTCGCTGGGCTCGCTGGCCGCGTCCGACGCACAGCAGTACCCCGCCGAGCCGCAGGCCGACTGGCTGCGCGCGGTGCTGCGCGATGCCCGCACCCAAGGGATTCCAGCCATCGTCGTCGGCAGCCGCGACCTCAACCCGTCGCTCGGGGTTAACGTCGCCGATGACGCGAACGCCACCGCGCAGCTCCTGGTCGACGAGGGCGCCTCGGCCTACTTCTACGACCGCCCCTACCAGAGCCGCCGCTCGCTGATCCCGGCCAGCGGCGCGACCCGGATTCCCGAGTTCGCCTCCGGCGCGCTGGGCTACGGCGCGCCGAGCGGCGGCGCCCAGGACGTCTACCAGACGCCCGGCTACCTGCTGGCCGAGGTCGACACCCGCGATCGCGATCCGCTGAGCAACCGTGCGCCGGTCAACGTGCGGCTGATCCCGGTGCTCGACCAGCTGGCGCTCGATGCCGCCGACGGACTGCTCCTGCGTCGTAGCAGCGTCGGGCTCTTCCAGGGCCTCGGCCGCCGCCCGCAGGCCGGCCGGCAGCGCTCGGTCAACGGCGCCGACCGCAGCTTTGGCGCCGACCCCTACGTCCAGTTGCCGCCGCCGCTGTGCCCGCAGAGCGGCTGCGCCGACCGGATCACGCCCGAGTACTCGTTCAGCTCGTCGAACCCCGACATCGGGACGTTCGTCGCCCACGACCCGACGTCGGCCAGCCCGCGCGACGTGCTGCTCGGAGCCGACGACAAGCCGGTGCCCGACCCAACCTCGGCGCTCTTCTGCGCGTTCAACGCCGGGACGACGACCGTGACCATCCGCGCTGGTGGGCTCGCCTACTCGACGCAGGTCACCGTGCAGGCGGGGACCGCGCAGCGCCCCTGCGGGACCGTTCCGCTCACCGAGCCGGTCAAGGCGGCCGGCACGCCGTCGCCGACCCCGGTGCCGCCCCCGGCGCCCGCGCCCGCACCGGCCGTCGCGCCCTCCTCGGCACCACCGCCGCCCCCGCCACCACCGCCCGCGCCGCCAGCGCCCGCGCCGCACCCCGTGGCCCACCATGCGGCAGCTCCGATCGCAGCCGTGGCCTTCGCGCCGGTCCCGATCGTCACGCCGGCCGCGCTCAGCGTGCCGCCGATCATCCCGCCGCCGCCCGCGCCCTTCGTCGGCCAGCCGACGCCACCCGGCGGCGCGACGGTGCGCGTGCACGAGGAGAAGCGCGAGGAAGAGGAGGCCTATGAGTCCTCCCAGGCCTTCTCCTCCTACCACGCCGACGACCGGCCGACCAGCGCGCTGTTGAACGTCGGCGCCGCGATCCTGCTGGCTGCGGCGGGCCGCGGGGAGCTGCGTCGCCGGCGCCGCAACCGCCGCCGCGACCGCTTCGCCTACGCCCGCGCGACGGCACGGCGGCCGTGACCTGCCAGCCGGCTCTTGCGACTACCGGCGTATGGTGCTCATCCTCGTGGCAGAAAGCGCCATGTCCAAGCTCAGGCTCGCCACCATCGCCATCACCACCGTGATCCTCCTGCTCGGCAACGCGTCATCGTCCTCGGCCGCCACTACGGCGCTGCGCAAGTCCCCGGGGAACGCGCTGCTGACTGTCGGATCAACTGTCACTTCGACAGCCGGCAGCCTCGACCTGACGACCGACACTGGAGGCATTCACTGTCAGTCGCAGAAGCTGGCCATGCGGGTGATCCTGAACGAGAGCAGTCCATCGGTGCCCGCTGCCCTCGAGTCCTGGACTTTCAGCACTTGCACGAGCACTTTTGCGGTGATCGGCATCAGCGAATGCGCCGTGATCGCGCCGATGCCGACTATCACGATCGTGGCGGGGGTCAATGGAGGGACCATGACGTTCGGCACCCACTACCTGCGCTGCACTGTCAAGAACACTAACGAGGCGTGCTACTACACTGCGACGACGGCGGGGAACTTCGCCAACGCGAACAGCAGCGCGGGCTTCTTCAACGTCGGCATCACCTACGGTGCGCCGGCTGGCACGACTGACGCCGTCAGCGCGACGACATGTGGCAGCGACGGCGCGTTCGACGCAGTCTCCTCGACTTTCCGCCCCGAGAGCGGCGGGGAGATGTTCATCGCCACTACTTGACCTACCGCCACCTGCCCGGCCCGATCACCCACGCCCAGAATGCCCAGCCTCAAGCTCTCCGCCTTCGCAGTCACGACGATGCTCTTGCTGCTCGGCAGCTCGTCATCGAGCTGGGCCGCCACTTCGGTCATGCGCAAGGACCCGGGGGGCGCGATGCTCACAGCCAACAGCACTCTCACTTCGACTGCCGGCGTCCTCACTTTGACTACCGGCACCGGGGCGGTCCAGTGCGACACAGGGAAGGTCACCATCAAGGTCACTGCGCCCGATGGGAACCCCTCGGTCACCGCGCACGTCGAGTCGATGACTTACGACAGCTGCAACGACACTGTCCCGATGCTCGACATCACCGAATGCGCGGCGATCGCGCCGTTGCCGACGCTGACCATCACGGCTGGAGCCGGCGGCGGAACGGTGACGTTCAACAGTATCCGCTTGCGATGCCCCGTAGCGGTTGGTGGGGACGCTTGCTACTACACTTCCGCGCCGGTCGTGGCCAACCTCGCCAACGTCAACAGCGGGCTGGCCTTCGTCAACGCCGGCATGGACTACGCCCCGCCAACTGGCAGCATGGACGCCTTCGGCGCCGACTGCGGCCTCAATGGCACCATGAGCGGAACGGCCTCGACGCTCCGCACAGAGGCCAGTGAGCGCCTCACTATCACCACTTCCTAGACGACCTCGCGTCCACTTCACCGCTCGGTCACGAGTCCGCCACCACATAGGCACCAACCCTTCGCAGAGGCGCTACAAGCCGGCGCTCCAACGCCCTTAAGTTGCCAGCGTCCACTCACATCGCGCGCGGCCCCTCTGAACGCCGGGCGCAAGGAGGAACTCCCCAGTGATCATCCGTTCCAAGCGGCTCAGCGCCGCCGCGATCGGCTGTGCCGCGATGGCCGTCGCCATCGGTGCGCCGACCGCAGGTGCGTCGTTCAAGCCCCCGTACAACACCAAGTGCGCCGGCAGCAACATCTCCGGCGTCGGTTCGACGTTCCAGAACACCCTCCAGAACGTCTGGTCGGCCAACTGGGCCGCAGCGTCCTGCTCGGGTGGCCTGGCGCCGACCATCACCTACAACGCCGCCGGCATCCCCAACGGCTCCGGCGCCGGCCTCGCCGCCATGGGCGCAACCGATGCTCAGGGCTCGCCCCGCAGCACGACGTTCGCGTTCGCCGGCACCGACGATGCCCCGACGCCCCTGCAGATCACCAACGCCAACGAAGGCCCGAACGTCGTCGCCGGCGCGGACTCCGATGACGCGGTGCTGCGCACGATCCCCGTGTCGGCAGGCGCGATCACGATGATCGTCAACTACCCCGACCACTGCATCCTGCCGACGGGCTTCACCTACACGAAGACCTCCGGCCCGGCCGGCAACACCCGTCTGGCGCTGTCTCGTGGTCGCATGGAGCGCATGTGGCGCGGCGGCACCGGCAACATCAAGTGGAGCGACATCGTCACGGGCATCAACGACGACAACAGCGTCGACGGTGATCCCAACACGAACGCCTGCGCCAACATCCCGGTCAAGCGCGTCGTCCGCAAGGACGTCTCGGGCTCCTCGCTGACCCTCAAGCGCTGGCTCGACGTGCAGCGTCCCGCGACCAACTGGGTCAACGGCTTCGCCAACACGGCATGGCCGAACGATCCGGGCGACGGCTCCACGCTGATCGTGCCTGCCGGCACGGGCGGCGGCCAGGTCGCTGCAACGGTCAACGCCAACGACGGCTCGGTCGGCTACGTCGACCTCGCCACCGCGCGCGGCAACGGCTTCGACCTCGATCCGGGCACGGGCGACACCACCTACTGGCTGCCGGTCCAGGACCAGAACTCGTCCTTCCAGGACCCGCAGTACTTCCACTACGCACAGATCACCAACGCCGCCTACCAGGCGTTCTACGGCACCCCGGTCAAGAAGGGTGCCAACTGCCGCTCGACGCTGTTCTCCGGCGTGCCGGACGCCAACGGCAACGGCAAGGACGCTGACGACACGCTGTCCAGCTGGCAGGACGTCAACGGCGTGGCCTCCGGTTCCAACGGCGGCTACCCGATCTGCCTGCTGACCTACGACCTCGCGTGGGACGACGCGTTCGACGCTTTCGGCGGCCCGCTGCCTCCGACGACGCCGCGTCCGATCGAGGCCGCGCAGCGCACGGTGCGTGACTACCTGGTCTACGGCACGTCCCTCTCGGGCGCGACGCAGGCCAACACGAACGACTACGCGCAGCTCCCCGAGGACATCCGCTCGCTGATCTCCTCGCCGGCGGCCGCCGGGCTGTCCTTCAACAAGTAGGACAACTCACAACACCGTCACACCTCGCGGAGGCCGGCCCTGCAACGGGCCGGCCTCCGTCGTTTTCTGACAAGGACCCAACCATGCGCGCACGCCTCTTGTTGACACTGCTGGTCCTGATGCTGACGAGCGCCGCCACGGCCCATGCCGCCACGCCCGTCGTCAGCCTGACCTTCGACGATGCCGTCGACCTTCCGGAGCCCGCCGGCACCGTGCGCGACCGCGTCGATGACATCTCCTGGCACGCGCTGCACACCTTGCCGCCGCTGAAGGCGACCTACTACCTCAACTCGGCCGTCGTCGGCTCGCGCTTCGGCTTCTCGCAGGCGACGCTGCAGCAGATGGTCGCCGCCGGCGACGAGCTCGGCGGCCACACCGTCCACCATCTCGACCTCGCGCGCCTCGAGGATCTCACCGAGCTGCGCCGCCAAGCCTGCGGCGATCGCAAGGCGCTGAGCGTGATGCCGCGCCTGGACGGCGGGACGTTCGAGATTACCTCCTTCGCCTATCCCAACGGCGACTTCGCGTGGCCGGACGCCAGCGACGCCGACCCGCACGTGATCGACATCATCTCGGGCGCCGCCGGGTCGGGGCCGCTGTTCGGCGGCTGCGCCTACTCCAGCGCCCGCGCAACCGGCGGCGTGCTGCCGACAACCGCCTGCGTCGCCCCGACGTTCTCGACCGCCTGCGTCCTGCGCGGCCTCCCGACGCTGCCGCTGGACCCGCGCCTGCGCTTCCGGATCCCGACGCCCGCCTCGATCGACGCCGCCAACGGCTCGGCGCGTCTGAGCACGCTGCGCAACTGGATCACCGCTGCCGAGCGCGCCGGCGCGACGACCACGGGCGCGCCGTGGCTGGTGCTCGTCCTGCACCACCTCTGTGCGCCGCTAGCCGACCCTGCGGCGCAGTGCACCGCGCCGCACGCGATGCGCGACGACGACTTCATCGGCCTCAGCGACTTCCTCAAGGCCGAGCAGGCCGCGGGCCGCCTCAGCGTCCGGACGGTCACGACCGCGCTCGACGCCGCCGACGGCACCCTGACCAAAGAGCGGCCGCTGGGCGCCGACGCGATCCCGGCGACCACCGCACGGACCACCGTGCTCAACGGCGGCATGGACCTCGACACGCCCACGGGCACCGGCGCGACCGCGGCGGCCGACGGCATCCCGGACTGCTTTGACGTCTCCAACGACCATGTCGCGGTCGCCGTGCGCCAGCTGCGCCAGGCCGACGGCAGCACCGGCGCCGTGGCGCAGCTGACCGTGCCCCGCGGTGAGGACCAGCGCTTCACCGTGCGCCCCGACCTCGGCGGCTGCGTCCTGGCGGTCAAGACCGGTGCGCGCTACCGGATCAGCATGCAGTACCGGCTCTTCAGCGCGGGCGTCGACGTTGCGCCGCCCGCCGCCAGCGTCGCGCCGGACGTCGCGCCGCTGGCGCTCTTCGGCTTCACCCGCAGCGACGCGTTTGCCCCGTTGCCCGCACCGCATCGCTACACCGGCCGCTGGTACGCCGGCCCGGGGCTGATGCCCTGGCCCGTGCGCAGCGGCTGGCGCACGGCGAGCTGCGTCACCAAGAACACCCCGGCCGGGCGGGACGCGCTCGCGCCCGGTCTGGAGCTCCACAACGCCGACGACGCGCCCGGCGTCGCCGGCCTGCGCGACCCGGTGACCCAAGCGATCACGATCCTCGTCGATCAGGTCGCAATGGTGCCGACGACAGCCGCCGCGACGTGCGTTGGCTGAATTGCACGGCGGGATGCGCGCGGAATCTAGGATGGATGTGATGGACGGTCCGCGATGAGCTACCGCCTTGATTTGGGAGTGCCCGTCCCCGACGCGCTGCGCGCCGTGCTCGTGGCGCGCCTGGAACATGCGCAGGCCGCGCTGCGCGACGCCGACGCAGACACCGCCGCCGAGGCCGAGGCCGTCCACGATGCGCGCAAGGACATCAAGAAGGCGCGAGCGCTCCTGCGCCTGGCACGGCCCGACCTGCCCGACGCGGCCTATCGCAGTGAGAACGATGCACTCCGCGACATCGCACGCTCGCTGTCGGCCGCGCGCGAGGCCGACGTCCTGGCCGAGACGCTCGAGCTCGTCGCCACGCGGCTGGTCGGCCGGATGCCGGAGCCCGAGCTCGACGCGCTGCGCGTCCGGGTCGCGGAGCTCGCGGCATCCTCGCGGCCGCAGGAGGCCGCCGGCGCCGGGGCGATCCCCGAGCAGACCGTCGGCGCGCTGGAGGAGGCCGTCACGCGCGCCCGCGCGCTGGAGCTCGATCACTGTGACACCGACACCCTCGTCGCCGGCAGCGTCCGCGCCTACGAGCGCGGGGTCGAGGCGCTGGCCGTCGCGCAAGACGACACGACCGTCGAGCACCTCCACGACTGGCGCAAGCGCGCCAAGGACCTGTGGTACCACCAGCGGCTGCTGCGCGACGCGTGGCCCGAGGTCCTCAAGGCCCAGGCCGGCGCGGCCGACCGGCTAACCAAGCTGCTCGGCGACGACCACGACCTCGCCCAACTCGCCGAGCACCTCCCCGACGAGCCGATTGTCCTGGAGGCCATCGCCGAGCTGCGGACCGAGATCCAGGCCGACGCCTGGCAGCTCGGCCGGCACCTCTACGCCGAGAAGCCGAAGGCCTTCGGCCAGCGGCTGGCGCGCTACCTCGGCGACCCCACCTGACCGGCTAGCGCTCGGTCTCGGTGGCGACCATTGCGGCCGGCGCCTCGTCACCGACCAGCAGCGGCGCCACGACGCGGTTCGCCGTCAACCCAAGGCACCCGAGGTTCGCGAAGCCCGGCCCCTGGGCCAGCGCGGCGAGCCCCGGGATGTGCAGCCGCGGACTCAGACCTACAACTTCCAGCGCACGCCCCATCGGCACCTCGACATCCGCCGGGCAGTCCCACAGCGGCCCCGACTGGCGCTCGATCTCTGCCCTGGTCTCCGGCGCGAAGAGGCCGCGCAGCTGCTCGAGCAGGTCGAAGCCGCTGCAGTTGACCAGGAAGTCATAGTGGTCGACGCTCGGCCCCTCCGGAGAGGCGTAGTCGACCGCGACGCCGCTGCCGCCGCCCACCGAGGCCACGTGCACCACGCGACCGGTAAGGAAACGACAGTGATCGTCGTAAGCGATGTTCAACAGCCCGCCAGGATCGAAGACCCCGCGATCGCACTGGCGCACGAACAGCCGCCGCTGCGAGAGCTCCAGCGCGCTCCAGCCGACGCAGTCGGGGTCGGCGAAGACACGGTTCTCCAGGAAGCTCTCGCCACGGCTCATCGGGAGCGTCGGCGTATAGACCGTCAGCTTCGCCGCTGGCCGGTGGCGCCGTAGGAAGACCAGGCAGCTCAGCGCGCTCTCGCCGCCGCCGACGATCGCGATCTCCGGGCTGCCCTCGGCCGGCACACGGGTAAGGAAGTCTCCGCGCTTGCTGTCGCAGTGAAACATCCGGGGCGCGGCCTCGGGGTCGTGTGACAAGTGGCGGTGCACGCCCGGACCGGTGAGCAACAGCGCACCGCCCTCGTGGTGCTCGGTGCCCTCGCGCGTGTCGACCGCGACCGTCCAGCCCTCGCCGCCCGCGGTGAAGCCCACCTGCTGCACGCGCCCGGACACGATCCGTACGCCGGTGGTCGCATGTGCCAGCACCCACGCCAGATACGCGCCGTAGTCGCGATGGCGGATCGACGGCGTCTCGGCGTTGACCCACCGCGCCCAGCCGCCGCGGCCGACGAGGTACTGCTGCCAGGAGACCGACATCACCTCGCGGTCGATCGCCGGCCCGAGATCGCCGAACGCCTTGCTGCTCTCGTACGGGAACCCCACGTCCTTGATCGGCGTCACGGCCAGCGGCTCGTCGCCCGAGGTCATGCCATTGAGACCCTTCCACGACGCCGCCGGCTCGACGCCCTCGACGATCGTCACCGAGATCGACCCGAACCCGAGGCGGTTGATCGCGTCGACCTTCGCCGCGACGGCGGCAGCCTTGGCGCCGGCGCCGACGACCAGGAGGTCGGCGGCGCCGCTCATGCAGCCCCCACCACCGCGAGTGCGCGACGGTCGGGGACGAACGCGATCGAGCTGCGGGCCACGCCTTCCGAGCGCGTGCCGGCCGGCCGCAGGTCCACCTCCCCGATCACGATCCGCAGCACCCGCTTCATCTCCTGCATCGCAAAGCTCGCGGCCAGGCAGCGGCGCACGCCGCCGCCGAACGGAATCCAGGTGTAGGTACCCGTGGCCTGCCCGACGAAGCGCTCCGGCAGGAAGCTCCCCGCGTCGGGATAGACGTCCTCGCGGCGGTGCATCAGATAGACCGACGGCGCGACGACCGTCCTGGCCGGGATCAGATGGCCGCCCAGCCACTCCGGCTCGCGCAGCCGGCGCACGACGACCGGCACCGGCGGGCAGAGACGCAGCGTCTCCTTGACGACGGCGTCGAGGTAGACGTCCTCCTCGCCCGCGCGCACCTCCTCGCGCAGGCGCTCGAGCTTCTCGGGATGGCGCAACAGGCGCTCGAACGCCCAGGCCAACGAGGTCGACGTCGGCCCGTCGGAGAGGAGCGTGATCAGCTCATCGCCCAGGTCCTTGTCGGTCAGCGGCGCGCCGTTCTCATAGCGGGCACGCCCGAGCAGCGAGACGATGTCGTCACCGACCTCGTCGGTCCCCTCCGTCCGGCGCCGCCGCACCTCGCCCAGCACGGCCTGCTCGACACGGCCGCGCGCGCGGCGGAAGCCGCGGTCGCTGGCGATCCAGCGCGGCCCGAGCACCGACAGCACCGCCAGGCGCCGCGGGTCGTTGAGCCACGCGGTCAACTGCTCGATCGACGTGCGCACCTCGTTGAGCCGGTCATGACCGACATCGCCGAAGACGATGCGCATGATCACCTCGAGCGTGATCGCCTGCATCCGCGGCCAGAGCTCGAACGGCTCGCCGACCGGCCAGCGGGCGACCTCGCGTCGCGCGATGTCGCTCATCATGTCGGCATAGGTGTCCATATGCCGGCCGTGAAACGGCGGCAGGATCAGCTTGCGGCGTGTGAGGTGCTCGGGCTCGTCGAGCAGCATCACCGACCGACGCCCGAGCAGGGGCCCGAGCACGGCGTTGGCCTCAGCCACGCCCATCTGCACGGGGTCGGCCGTGAAGACGCGTTTGACGTCTTCGGGGTCGCAGAGCACGACCCAGGTGCCGGAGTGGCTCATGCGCAGCGTGAAGGCGTCGCCGTAGCGGCGCCGGCAGTTGTCGAGGAACGGCAGCGGGCTGCGCGTCCACTGCCAGGCCTGCATCGCCGCCGGCATCCGCGGACCGGGTGGCAGCGCCGGGCGTCCCTTGCCCGCAGCACCCGCGTCCTGTGCGTCATCGACCGCCAAAGAGTTCATGCCGACGGCCTCTCCTCCCTTAAAACACCAGCCGCCGGCCGGGGCTCGTTAACTCATACAAGACCTGTACACAAAATGTGCACAGTGATACGAGGCTGCCCGCGCCTCGCTGCTGTGGCCTAGTTGTATCCGCTCCCAACGAGGCCCCACAAGAGCCAACTGGCAGATATGCCATCAGCGTTTGAAACCGCTTCGCCGGTTGGCCTAGTGCAGAAATTTATCGACATTGGCTGTTGTCCAATGCATTTCGTACTGCCACACTCGCCGCCGAGTTTGACATGGCAGACAATATTTTTGACTTTCTGGAAGGGGCGCCTGCGCACGGTGGCGCGGGCGCCCCGTGGGCGGCACGCTCGCCACGCCGACCCAACGCCCGCTTTGACCTCAAGCTCTTCCCACGCTCCCCCGCCTGGGAAGAGGACGCCGCGGCGGTGAGCGCGTTAGAGCAGATCGAGCAAGAGCCCTGGGTCGCTGCCGTCTCGCGCGAGAGCTCGGGTATCGAGATCCGGCTCGACGATGCCTGGATCGAGACCACCGGCGCCGGCCTGGAGGCCGGCGGCAGCGCCGAGGCGACGCTCTCTGACCTCGCTCACGGGCAGCGCTTCTCGGTCCAGTTCTGGGACGCCAACGCGACCAAGGCGCTGCACGTCGGGCACCTGCGCAACCTGGCGATCGGCAACGCCGTCGCCTCCGCGCTCGCCCAGGCGGGCGGGCAGGTCGAGCGGCGCAGCCTGATCTCCGACGCGGGCCGCAGCATGGGCGAGGCGATGGCGGGCGTACCGCCACGCGCACACCTGGCCCGACGGCAACGAGAAGAGCGATCACTTCGTCGGCATCTGCTACGCCGACTACGTCGCCGCCACGGCGATCCCGGCCGCCGGCGACAACGGCGAGTTCCCCGAGGACTCCCAGACCCGCGAGCTGACGCTGCGCGGCGACGACGCCGACGACCTGCTGCGACAGGTCCTGCTCGGCGACCGCGAGACGGTCGAGCTCTGGTACAAGACGCGCGCCTGGGTCATCGCCGGGCAGCGCAAGACGCTTGCGCGACTCGGCGTCGCCTTCGACCGCGTCTTCTTCGAATCCGACTTCCTGGCCAACGCGGCCGAGCTGAGCGCGTCGGGCCTGCGCGACGGCACCCTGCAGCGCCGCGACGACGGCGTCGTCGTCTACCCCAGCGGCATCGACGGCTTCGAGGAGTTCCCGCTCGTCCGCCCCGACGGCGTCACCACGCAGCACATGCGCGCGCTGGCCTACTGGATGGCCGCGCCCGACCTCGGCGACGTGACCTCGATGCAGGTCTGCGGCGAGGAGTGGGTCGCCCACGTGACCTGCCGGCGCAAGTTGATGGACGAGCTCACCCCTCCCGGCAACGGCGGCATCCATCCGACCCACGACATCTTCAACGCGATGGTCGCCCGCCAGAAGCGCGCGATCGCCTCCAGCGAGGGCGCGCTGCTCATCGACGACCTGATCGAGTGGCTCGACGAGCGCATCGACGAGGTCCCAGACTGGCGCGCGCTGCGCCTCGGGCATCCTGCGCCCGAGCGCATCGCCTCGCAGGTGGCGCTCGGTTATTTCCTGCCCTACCCCGTCGCGCGGCCGATCGACTTCGAGCCCGAGCAGCTCCTGCGCGAGCAGGACAGCGTCGGATGGGACCTCGTGCGCGCGCGGGCGCGCCGCGGCAGCGTCAAGACCGACACGACGCGGCCGGCCGACGACCCGGAGTACCGCTTCGCGGTCGTCCAATCAGAGCTGTATCGCCAGCACCTGCGGCTGGCCGTCGAGCGGCTCGACGTCACCCAGCTCGCGCTCTACCTCAAGCACCTCGCGCGCTGGCACTTGGAGCGCGACCGCGGCGAGCACGTCGAGCGCGTCGTGCACACGCTGCTGGACCGCAGCGCGCGGGGGCTCGGACTGGAGGCTTCCTGATGCCCACGTTGTTGATTGACAACTATGACTCATACACCTACAACGTCTTTCACCTGCTCGCCGAGGTCAGCGGCGAGGAGCCCATCGTCGTCCACAACGACATGGTGTCCTGGCGCGTGCTGGAGCGCTGGGACTTCGACGCGATCGTGCTCTCACCCGGTCCCGGCCGCCCGGACCGTTGGCACGACTTCGGCGTCTGCTCCGACATCTTGCGCTCCAGCGAGATCCCGGTGCTTGGCGTCTGCCTCGGCCATCAGGGCCTGGGCTACGTGCTGAGCGGCATCGTCGAGACCGCGCCGGAGGCGATGCACGGGCGCCTCAGCCACGTGCAGCACACCGGGACCGGGCTGTTTGCCGACGTGCCGCAGGACTTCTCGGTGGTCCGCTACCACTCGCTGGCCGTCACGGGTCCGCTCGGTCCGGAGGGCCGCGTGACCGCGTGGACCGAGGACGGCGTCGTGATGGGGATCGAGCACACCCGCCGCCCGCTGTGGGGCGTGCAGTTCCACCCCGAGTCGATCGCCTCAGAGCACGGGCGCGCGATCGTCAAGAACTTCTATGACATGGCCCGCGAGCACCAGCCCGGCCGCCAGCGCCAGCCGCGCCGGCCGCCCGCACCGGAGGCCCGTCCACCGCGGCCCACGCGCGAGACTGGCCGCACTGGCCTCGAGCTCCACGTCCGCACGCTGGACGTCGAGCCGCCGACCGAGCCCGTCTTCCAGCGGCTCTTCGGCGCCGCCGAGCACGCGTTCTGGCTCGACAGCGCCGATGCGCCGACGCGTCTGGCGCAGAGCTCCTATCTCGGCACGAGCACCGGCGCCGAGGAGTGCCTGCTGCAGTACGACATCGAGGCCGGCGAGGTGTTAGTTACACGCGCGAGCGAGACGACGGTCGTGACGGACTCGATCTTCGACCTCCTCGATCGCGAGCTCGCCCACGCCAAGATCGAGCCGCCCGAGGGCATCGCCACCGGGCTCATCGGCGGCTACGTGGGCTATCTCGGCTACGAGTGCAAGGCCGACTGCGGCTCCCCGAACGTCCACCGCTCCGACATTCCGGACGCCGTGATGATGTTCGCCAACCGCGTCGTCGCCGTCGACCACGTCCATCACCGCACGCACCTACTCGCGCTGACCGGCGCCGACGACGGTGGCGCCGCCGGCCGCTGGCTCGACGAGGCCGAGGCTGCAGTGCACGAGGCGCTGGCCGCCCCGCCACCCGACGTCGGCGCGACGCCGACGACGACGCCGGCACACGCCGCCGACACACCCGAGGAGCCCGTCCTCTTCCGCGTCGGGCGCGGGCGCACGCAGTACCTCGCCGACATCGCCCGCAGCCAGGCGGCGCTGGCCGCCGGCGAGTCCTACGAAGTCTGCCTGACCGATCAGATCTCCACGACGGCCAGCCCGGACCCCTTCCCGCTCTACCAGCTGCTGCGCCGCCGCAACCCCTCGCCGTTTGCCGCCTACCTCAAGCTCGGCGAGCTGGCGATCGTGAGCTCCTCGCCCGAGCGCTTCCTCTCGGTCGACCGCGACCGACGCGTCGAGGCCCGCCCGATCAAGGGCACGGCGCCGCGCGCGGCCGACCCCGCGACCGACGAGGCGCTGCGCGCCGAGTTGCTCTCCGATGAGAAGACGTTCGCAGAACACCTGATGATCGTCGACCTGCTGCGCAACGACCTCGGCCGCGTGTGTGAGATCGACAGCGTGCGCGTCCCCGAGTACATGGTGGTCGAGACCTACCCGACCGTGCACCAGCTCGTGTCGACGATCGAGGGCCAGCTCGAGGCCGACCGCACGCCGGTGGAGTGCGTGCGCGCGTGCTTTCCCGGCGGCTCGATGACCGGCGCGCCGAAGCTGCGCACGATGAGCATCATCGATGACATCGAGCGCGTCGCCCGCGGCGTGTACTCGGGCGCAATCGGCTACTTCGGCGCCGACGGCAGCGTCGACCTCAACATCGTCATCCGCACGATCGTCCTGCGCCCGGGCGCGACGACGATCGGCGCCGGCGGCGCGATCGTCATGCAGTCAGACCCCGAGGAGGAGTTCGACGAGATCCTGCTCAAGGCGCGCGCGCCGATGGCAGCGATCGCCCAGGCCGTGACGGGCAGCGCCGCGCCGGAGGCGTTCAAGGTTGAGATCGAGCCCACCGCGACCGTGGCGTCGACATGAGCGACCGCACCGATGTCGAGCCATCCGCGTCGCTTGCGGCGGCGTGGCGATGGCAGGTCCGCCCCGCTTCTCCCGAGGAGGCGCCGGTCGTCGCCGCTGCCGCACGCGCCCTGCTGCGCGAGCTCAACGCCACGCCGCCGGCCGCCGACGCGATGGAGACGGCCGCCCGCACCCTGATCAGCGATCGCGACGCCGGTGAGGTCTTCCTCGCCGACGCGGGCGGCGCGATCATCGGCATGCTCGCCGCGAGCTGGCAGCTCGCGATCCATGTCCCCGGTCGCTATGGGCTGATCCAGGACCTATGGGTTCACCGCGACTGGCGCAGCCAGGCCGTCGGCCACGGGCTCATCGAGGCGCTCGTCGCCGCGGCGCAACGCCAGCAGGTCACGCGGATCGAGGTTGGCGTCCCGCGCGATGGCTGGCCGCACCTGGAGGCGACGCGGCGTTTCTACCTGCGCAACGACTTCGGGACGATCGGCGGGCGACTGCGCCGGGAGCTCGTGTGACGTGACCGAGTTGGTGATGGTGACCCAGCGTCGCCGCGACGGCGACGACGCAGCCCCCTGGATCGTCGACGGCGGCCGCCGCATGCTCGGCCACGATCACGACCGCCGGCTGGCGGCGCTCGAGGAGGGGCTGTGGCGCCACGCGCGCGTGCACGCGATCGAGGCCGACGCGTCCGACGCCGACGTCGCGCGGGTGCTCGGCGCGCTGCACGAGACCAGCTACCTCGACGCGCTGGCGCGCGTCCGCCAGTCCGCGCAGGAGCCCGCGCTGATGCCGGCATTCACGGCACCGGGGCTGGAGCCCGACATCCCGGTCGGCGCCGGCCTCGTCGCCGCCGCCCATGAGGGCGTGCGTACCGCGATCACCGCGGCCCAGCGGGTCGCCGACGGCGCGCGCTTCGCCTACGCGCTGTGCCGGCCGCCCGGCCACCACGCCGGGCCGGCGTGGCTCGGCGGCTACTGCTATCTCAACACCGCGGCAGCCGCCACACAGACGCTGCTCGACGCCGGCGCCGGCCCCGTCGGCATCCTCGACCTCGACCTCCACTACCCCAACGGCACCTCGGCGATCGTCGCGCAGATGCACGACGCGCAGCTGCACTCGCTGCACGCCTGGCCGGTGACCAACGCCCCCGAGGACCCCGTGCTGCCGCGCACCGAGCGCGAGGCGCTGATCGAGTTCCGCACGGTCCCCGACCCCGCGACCTACCTCGACGCCGTCGGTGCGTCGGTGGCCGCGCTGGCGCGCTCGGCGCGCACGCTCGTCCTCTCGCTGGGCTACGACACCGTCGCCGGCGACCCCCACGGCTCGTGGAGCTTCGAGCCCGACATCTTCACGGAGATCGGACGGCTGCTTGCAGCCTCCGGCGTCCCGATCTGCGTCATCCAAGAAGGCGGCTATGCGCTGGAGACCCTGGCCGACTGTAGCCACGCCTTCGCGACAGGACTCCTGGAGGAGCATGCGGCATGAGTGACCTGGAGAGTTATCGCGGCCGGCTAGACCGGATCGACGATCAGATTGCTCACCTGCTCGGTGAGCGCTTTGACATCTGTCGGGCGGTGGCGCACTACAAGAGCGCGCACGGCATCCCGATGATGCAGCCCGACCGCGTCGACGCGGTGCGTGCGCGCTACCTGGCGCGCGGTGCGGCCGTCGACCTGCCGGCGGACTTCAGCGGCGACCTATTCGAACTGCTGATCGCGGCCACGTGCCGCCTGGAAGACCAGATCATCGACGAGCTGACACGGGCTCGAGAGGAGCAGGCGAGCTGATGTTCGAGCGGATGAGACAGAACGGGAAGGCGGCGCTGCTGGCGCTGACCGCACTGGTCGTCGTGGCCATGGCGCTGTCGGCCTGCGGGTCGTCGTCAGACAAGCCGACGTCGGCGACCGACGCGACGTCGACGCCCAACGCCGCACCGCCGGGCTCCAAGCCCGACACGGCGGCCAAGCCCACGCTGACGGGCTCGGGCTACTCCAACAACGACCTGTCCAACACGCGCTCGGTCGGCGGGCCGATCACGAGCGCCAACGCGGCACAGCTCAAGCCGGCCTGGACGCACCCGCTCACGGCCAAGAGCCAGTACGGCAGCTACGCCTCGATTCCGATCGTCGCCGGCGGCGTCGTCTACTCACAGGATCTCGAGTCCAACGTCGAGGCCATCAACCTGCGCACGGGCGACGTGCTCTGGAAGAAGACCTACGGCTCGCCCGACCAGGGCCCCAACGGGATCGTCGTCGGCGGCGGCCGGGTCTTCGGCGCCACCGCCACCTCGGCGTTTGCCCTGGATCAGAAGACCGGCAAAGAGATCTGGTCGCAGAAGCTGATCCGCAACGACGAAGAGGGCATCGACATGACGCCCGGCTACCACCACGGGCTGGTGTACGTGTCGACCGTGCCAGGCAACAACACAAAGTTCTATAACGAGGGCACGAAGGGCATCCTCTGGGCGCTGAACGCCAAGACGGGCAAGCGCGTGTGGAGCTTTGACACCGCGCCGACGAAGACGTGGTCGGCCAAGCACACCGACGTCAACCTCGGCGGCGGACTGTGGCACGCGCCGGCGTTTGACGCCCAGGGCGCGATGTACTTCGGTGTGGGCAACCCTGGACCGTGGCCGGGCAACCCGGACTACCCGTGGGGCAAGAGCCGCCCCGGGCCCAACCTGTACACCAACTCGCTGGTCAAGCTCGACGCCAAGACGGGCAAGATGAAGTGGTACTACCAGCTCACGCCGCATGACATCTATGACTGGGATCTGCAGGACCCGCCGATCCTCACCAAGGTCAAGGGCAAGCCCGCCGTCATCGAGGCGGGCAAGAGCGGGATCGTGATCGCCGTCGACCGCAAGAACGGCAAGCTGCTGTGGAAGCGGCCCGTCGGCCAGCACAACGGCCACGACCACGACGGCATGCTCGCTATGAAGGGGCAGTACTCCAAGCTGCACGAGGGCGTGGAGGTCTATCCCGGCATCCTCGGCGGCGTCATCGCCCCGATGGCCAGCGACGGCAAGCTGGTCTACGTGCCGGTGGTCAACAACTCGGCGACGTTCTCGGGAAGCGCCTCCCAGGGCAGCGGCCAGAGCAACACGGGCGAGATCGTCGCCCTCGACGTCAACACGGGCAAGATCAAGTGGGACCAGGTGTTCCAAGCCCCGGCCTTCGGGGCGACCACGGTGGTCAACGACGTCGTCTTCACCACGACGTTTGACGGCCAGATCTACGCGCTGTCGTCCAAGACCGGCGATACGGTCTGGAGCGCGAGCCTGCCGGCCAGCTCCAACACCGGCGTGGCCGTCTCCGGCAACACGGTGATCGCCGCCGGCGGCCTCGCTGCCGCTCAGGGCCAAGCGCCTGCGCTGGTCGCCTTCCGCCTCGGCGGGTAGCGCCGAAACGCCCATCGCCCGGGCCTAGAAACTCCTAGGCCCGGGCGATGTGCCGGATACACCTGCAGGGGCTCGAACCCTGATGCCCGGATTACTAATCCGGTCCCTTCACCGATTAGGGCACAGGTGCACGATGACATGCCGCTGACAACCAAGCAAATTCTGACAATCAGGCAAAATCTGAATGTCAGTCAGCGGCGATGTCTGCAACTTCTATCTGACCTGAGAAGGTCCTCACAAGAGCCACCTGGCATGGGCTGATCGCTTTGTCATGGGTTCGGCGCAGATGTCCTGACCCAGAGTTGACCTGGGGGTCGCAGCCAGGTAGTAGTCATCACAAGGTCCAAATGGCGGTCAACCTCTTTGATTATCTGAAATTCTCGTCACCGCGGGAAGGCGCGCCCGCTCCTTGGGCAGGACGCGCGCCCCGGCGCCCACGCCGCTTCGATCTGAAGCTCGTGCCCCGCACCGCCAACTGGCAGGACGATGCAGATGCCCTCTCGGTGCTCGACCAGCTGGAGGCCGAGCCGTGGGTCGCCGCCGTCCGACGCGAACGCGACGGTGTCGAGGTTCGCCTGACCGACAGCTGGATCGAATCGACCGGCGCCAACCTGGAGGCCGGTGGCAGCGCCGAAGCATCGCTCTCCGACCTCGCCGGTGGCCGGCGATACTCGGTGCAGTTCTGGGACGCGAACGCGACCAAGGCGCTGCACGTCGGCCATCTCCGCAACCTGGCCATCGGCAACGCCATCGCCTCGGCGCTCACCCAGGCGGGCGGGCAGGTCGAGCGCCGCAGCCTGATCTCCGACGCCGGACGCAGCATGGGCGAGGCCATGGCCGGTGTCGCCCAGAGCGGCCGCCATGCCGGCGGCTGGTCGGACGGCGGCGGTGAGAAGAGCGACCACTTCGTCGGGATCTGTTATGCCGACTATGTCGCCGCTTCGGGCACGATCGCCGGCAACGAGATCGAGTATCCCGAGGACTCCCAAACCCGCGAGCTCACGATGCGCCACGACGACGCCGACGAGATGCTGCGGCGCGTGCTGCTCGGCGACCGCGACGCGCTCGAGCTCTGGTACAAGACCCGCGCCTGGGTCATCGCCGGGCAGCGCAAGACGCTCGCCCGCCTCGGTGTCGCCTTCGACCGCGTCTTCTTCGAATCCGACTTCCTCGTCGACGCCGCCGAGCTCACGGCCTCCGGGCTGCGCGACGGGCGGTTTAAGCGCCGCGACGACGGCGTGGTCGTCTACGCGACCGGCCTGGAGGGCTTCGAGGAGTTCCCGCTCGTCCGGCCCGATGGCGTGACCACGCAGCACATGCGCGCGCTGGCCTACTGGATGGCGGCACCCGACCTCGAGGACATGACCTCGATGCAGATCTGCGGCACCGAGTGGGTCGGCCACGTGACCTGTCGCCGCAAGCTGATGGACGAACTGGTCCCCAACGGCAACGGGAGCCTGCACCCCACCCACGACATCTTCAACGCGATGGTCGCGCGGCAGAAGCGGGCGCTGGCCTCCAGCGAAGGCGCCCTGCTCATCGACGACCTCATCGACTGGCTCGACGAGCGCATGGATGCCGACCCGGTGGCCCGCGAGCTTCGACGCCGACATCCGACGCCCGAGCGGATGGCGCCGCAGATCGCGCTCGGCTACTTCCTGCCCTACCCGGCGGCGCGACCGATGGAGTTCGACCAGCCAAAGCTCTTGCGCGACAAGCAGAGCGTCGGCTGGGACCTCGTCCGTGCCCGGGCACGGCGCAGCACGGGCAACATCGGGCAGCTCGGCCGGCCCGCCGACGACCCCGAGTACCGCTTCGCGGTTATCCAGTCAGAGCTCTACCGCCAGCATCTGCGCCTTGCAGTGCAGCGGCTCGACGTCAGCCCGCTGGCCCTCTATCTCAAGCACCTCGCTCATTGGGCCATGGAGCGCGATCGCGGTGAGCGCGTCGAGCGCATCGTGCAGACGCTGCTGGACCGCAGCGCGCGCGGCCTCGGCCTGGAGGGTCCGCGATGACCACGTTGTCGATCGACCAGCCGGCGCGCCGCGCACAGCGCGTGCGCGGCCTGGTGATGGTGCGCCAGCGTGGCGGATCGATTGACGGCGACGAGCCGTGGCTGCTCGATGGCGGCCGGCGCGTGAGCCTCGTGGAAGCGGGCCTGCGCCGCCATCCCGGCGTGCGGGCGATCGGATCCGGCGCGTCTGATGCCGACGTCGAGCGCACGCTGTTTGCGATCCACGATCTCGAGTATCTCGTGACGCTGCACGATCTGGAGCCCCACATCCCGATCGACGCCGAACTCGTCACCGCCGCCGGCGAGGCCGTGCGCACGGCGATCAGCGCGGCACGCCACGTCGCCACGGGCGCGCGCTTCGCCTACGCCCTCTGCCGCCCGCCGGGACACCAGGCAGGCCCTGCCTTCCTCGGCGGCTGCTGCTGCCTCAACACGGCCGCCGCGGCGGCTTACACACTGGATGAGGCGGGGGCAGGCCCGGTCGGCATCCTCGACCTCGGTCTCCACTATCCCAACGGCACCTCGGCGATCGTCGCCGCCATGAAGGACGTCGCTCTCCACTCGCTCCACGCCTGGCCGGTCACCACCGCGTCGACCGATCCCGCGCTGCCGCGCACAGGCCGCGAGCGCTTGGTGGAGTTTCGCGGTACGCCGGAGCCCGAGGCCTACCTCGACGCCGTCGACGAGTCGCTGCAGGTGCTGGCGCAGACGGCGCGCGTCCTGGTG
Organism: uncultured Conexibacteraceae bacterium; assembly: GCA_963836485.1. Lineage (GTDB taxonomy): Bacteria > Actinomycetota > Thermoleophilia > Solirubrobacterales > Solirubrobacteraceae > Baekduia. The sequence goes on from CAWIJS010000009.1 coordinate 323,028, forward strand.
GTGTCACTCGGTTATGACACGGTCGCCGGCGACCCGCACGGCAGCTGGGACCTTGACCCCGACATCTTCGCCGACATCGGCCGGCTGCTGGCCGCGCGGGGCCTGCCGATCTGCGTCGTGCAGGAGGGCGGCTATGCCCTCGACGTGCTGGCCGACTGCAGCGATGCGCTCGCCTCAGGCCTCCTGGCCGAGGCCAATGCCGCCGCGCCGTAGGGACGCGGCGGCCACCTCAGCGCATCACCGCAGCCGCACGGACTTGCTGCGCACCGTCGTCGCGCCCTTGCCCTTGGCGGTGAACTTCGCGCTGACCCGCTCGCTCACATGCCGTCCCCGCGCCAGCGACGTCTGCGTCTTCTTCGACGGCTTCAGCGTCACGTGCAGCGTCTGCCCCTTGCGCATCTTGTGCGACCACGAGCCCAGCCGTCCGGCCGCGCCGCGCAGCACGACACGTCCGGCAGCCGTGGCCTTGACCGCAACCTGCACGCGGCCGCCGCCCACCGCGCGCACGCCTGACAGCTTGGCGGCCGCCGAGCACGGCGTGGCCAGCGTGACCGTCGACGGGGCGCGCTTGCCGTTGTGGCCGGTCGCGACCAGCGCCGCCTTCTGCTTGGAGCCCGTGCAGAGGCCGTTGCGATTGGTCACGGTCAGGATCCCGTGCTTGCCGCCGGCAAGGGTCAGCCGGAAGCTCGACACGGCCGCATCGGGGATCGGCGCGAAGGTCGTGACCAGCCGCGACTTGGCATCCACGGTCGTCGACGCCCGCAGATCCAGCGCGATGTCCCCGCGCAACTGCACCAACAACGTCGGCAGCGTCTTGATCTGACGACCGCTCTTGGGGTCGATTCGCACGCCCTTGACGAAGTACACCTTGCCGCTGATCGGATGGTCGAGCAGCGGCGTGCGCGCGGTGGCGCTGCCGATCACCGAGGTCTGCGGGCATTCGCCACGCGCGCCGTCGGCGAACTCGCACAGCGACTGCGCGTTGTCGGGATCGAGCGCCAGCGACAGCGGCAGCGTCACCTGGACCTGCTGGATGTTGGCCTGGCCGGCGGCCTGGGTCACCGTCGAGTCGACACCGGGATGCTTGCCGACCGCCGTCTGGGTCGCGCCCGTCAACGCGATCTTCGTCTTCGGCGAGAACGCCAGCGCGTCGCAACCGGTGGCCGCAAACGGCGCGGTGGGCGACGCGGTCAGCGATGCGACCGACGTCAGCGTCGCGCCGATCGTCAGCGGCGCGCACGACGTCGGGTTGCGCATCGTGTCGGGCCGGTCGATCGTCACCTTGGCGCTGCGCAGCAGCAGCGGGACGCCGTCGAGGATCGTCGGCAGCGGATCGCTGAGCACGCGGACGTGCGCATCGTTGCGGTCGAGCTGGACCGATGCCCGCACGACCACGAGCCCGAGGTCAAACGGGCCGGCGACCGCCGGCACGACGATCGACAGCCCGTAGGGCCCGCCGGCGTACGGTCCGGTGAGGTAGACGCGACCGCCGAGCGCGAAGGGGCTGGGTCCGGCGCCGGCGCTGACGTCGATCGACCCGATCCTGCTCGTCTCCGGGCAGGTCCCGGCCGCGGCCTGCGCGTCGCCGCAGAGCGGGATCCCGGCGGGCTTGGCGAGCAGGCCGGGCGGCAGGTTGACGTCGATGCGCTGCAGCGCCTGGTCGCCGTCGGGTCGCGTGACCGCGAGCGCGAACGACGGGCTCTTGCCCGCGTGCGTGTCAGACACCGACGCCGTGAGGCCCGGCGCGAAGGAGCCCGCGCGCTCACAGCCCTGGTCGATGGTGACGTCGTTGGTCGCCGTCGCGGCCTGGCCACCCCAGGAGGTGAAGCTTCCGGTGATCTTCGCCTTGCCACAGGCCGGCGGGTTGACGAGCGGCGCGCGGTCGCCGCCGCGGAGGGCGACGCGCACGAGGCTCACCGGCACCTGCGGGTTGTCGGTAAACGAGGCGGTGAGCCGGCCGGTCTGCGGATCGGGGACGACGTGGCCGACGAGCCGGACCGAGACGCCGTAGCGGGGCGACTCGGCAACCAAGAACATGCGGTACTTGTCACCCGACTGCGGGTCGTCCTTGAGCGGCTGGCCGAGGTAGACCGTGCCCGTCAGCGAGCCTGCCGGCAGGACCGGCGTCTCGAAGTCGACGGTGCCGATCGCTGACGCGGCCGGGCAGCTAACCGGGCGCGTCGTGCCCTTGCCGAGCTGCTCGTCGGTGCAGCCGGCCAGCCCGGTCGCGGCCGACGGGTTGATCGTCATGCCCTCGGGCAGCGTGACGTGCGCGTCCTTGAGCGTCGCGGTGTCGGGCTGGTCCTTGCCGTTGGGGTTGTGCGGAAGGCCGACGTCGATCGTCACGCCGGAGGGCGCGCCGGCGACGCGCGTGTCGACCGCAACGCCGACCGTGGGCGCGAACGGCAGGTCGCCGCAGCCGCTCGCCCCGATCGGGGTGAGCGTGCTGTAGGACAGGTACTGACCCGGCGCCTGGTGGGAGTCGACCTGTAGGCCGGTCGTGGCCGGCCCGGTGCAGCCGCTGGGCATGGTGATGAACGTGCCGTCGCCGGCGCGTCCGTTGAAGACCAGGCGCGTCTCATACAGCGGGATCGCGTCGGTGATGTTCGAGATCGTGAAGGACTCGTGGTAATCGGAGTCCCACGCAACGCCGCCGTCGAGATAGATCTGACCGCCGACCAGCGGCACCGACATCCCGAACCGCGCCGGCATGCCCTCGGGCTGGACCATGTTGTAGACGGTGGTGGGGATCGGGGCCTTGACCACGCCGGAGACCGTGGTGATGTAGTTGGTCCCGACCTCGCTGTTGACCGGACAGGCTTGGGCCTCGAGCTGGGCGGTCGTGCACTTCGGGGTGGCCTCCGGGTTGACGCTCAACCCGACCGGCAGGTCGACGTGCACGTCCTTGACGTTGCCGTCCGGCGGCGCCAGCGGGCTCCCGGGCACGGTGTTGAACGCGAAGTCGGTGATGCCCCATTGCGGATGCCCACCGGCCGTCGCGTACCAGAAGTCCGGCGTCGAATCGCGCGTGCATTGCGGCGCTGGCTCGGTGTTCTTGGTGCACGTGCCCGCGTCGAACTTAGACACGCCGAACGCGGCGTGAGCAGCCGGCGCAAGCGCGCACAGACCAGCGATCGATACCGCGGCGACCAGCGCGCGACGCATCCTGAACAACATCCTCATTCGTTCCCCTCCTGCAGGGCTCCGGCTCTCCGTCCAGCCGTGTTACCCAGGAAACGAGAAGTTCGCACACTCGCTTGTCTCCGGGCTGGAGATCAGGACGGCGTGGCGGGGTCCTGCGCCAACTTGGCCTCGGCCTCGTCGCGGGTCTCCGCGACGCGCAGGGAGCGCTCCACATGCGTCAACTCCACCAGCGTCGCCGCCGGACAGCCCTCCGGCGCGATGACCGCCAGGCCACGTCCCTGGCGGCCGAGGCGCTGGTCGGCCTGGACGATCACGCCGAGCGCGCTGGAGTCCATGAACGAGACCGAGGAGAGGTCGAGGATGACGTCGGGCGCCGCGGTGCCCGCGCCGACCTCCTCGTTCAAGCGCTGCCCGAGCGAGCGCGACGCCTGGAGATCGAGCTCTCCCGTCAGGATGGTCACCGCCGGACGCTGCTTCATGGCTGCCTTCTCATGCCCAGGATCGACATGGCGCAAGCCTGCCAGGTTCGCGGGCCGCACGCACGACGGGCCGACCACGAGGGCCGGCCCGTCGAACTGCTCACTACCCGCGACTCAAACCGCCGCGTTGCGCCTGACCTAGGGCGTCTGGTTCAGAACGACAGTGCGGCCCGTGCCGCCGCTAGTGAGGTCAGTGAACGTCGTGGAGAACGTCGCCGAGTTGCCGCAGAGGGCACCAAGGTCGCCGGAGCCGGTCGTGTGCGTCACGTTGACGTTGGTGTACGCCAACGTGGCACCCGTGTTGTTCGCGTTGCCCACGGCGGTGGCCGCAGTGTAGTAACACCCGTTGTTCCCGCCGGCGTTGCACTTCACCGTGATGTCGTTGATGTTGATCGTGCCGCCGCTGTGGCTCGTGGCGGTGATCGTCAGCGACGGGGTGCCGTTCACCAGATGACACGACGAGATCGTGATGATCGGGATCGTGTCCGTGCACGTGTTGAAAGTGAGCGAGTGCAGCGTTCCGCTGATCGTCGCGCCGCCGCTGGCACCCACAGTGGCATCGAACGAATTCGCCGTGCACGTGACCGTGCCGAAGCCCGGGAGCGTCAACACGGCAGGATCGCTCGACCGCGGCATGATAGTCGTGCCGGACGCGAGCAGGCTGCCCGAAGTCACGTTGTCGTGCAGATATGACGCCGCTGAAGACGACGCCGCGCCAACGGCGAGCAGGCCGAGCGCGGCAAGCGCCGCGAGCAGGGCGAGCTTGCGAATGAACATGATGATTCCTCCTGGTTACAGGTATGAACAGGATGAACGCGTCCTCCCGAAGGCCGCGACACGCTCTCGCAGCAGCGTCTGTCAGATCACGTCCGCTGACTCTTTTTTCCGACACTCAAGTATGTCTGGAAGTCAGCGACTGCAGTTCAACATGGAGGTGACTTTCTGACAACAGCCAATCGGCAGGTCATGCCGATCGGACAAGCACAAGAGTCAGTATGTCCGCACACGCACGCGCACCGGCCGCGACATGGCCGTCAACCAGCGGTTCTGACAGATGCGATCAGCCGTGCAGCGTGAGCGTCTTGGTGATCTTCTTGGCCTTCTTGGCGCCCTTGGGCGTGAAGGCGACGCTGACACGGATCGTCACGTCGCGCCCGGCTGCGAGCGCGCGTGCGGCGGCAGCGCGGAGCTTCGGCGCCACGGTGGCGACCGTCGCCGTGCTGATGGTGCGTGTCGTCGTGCGGATGCCGGCGCCCGACAGCCGGATCTTGCCGGCCGCTAGGCCTCCGACGGTGAGCGTCACGGTCGATGGCCCGTGTCCAGCGGCCTTGACCGACAGGGGGCAGGGCGTGGACATCGAGATGTCATCCTCGAAGGCTTTGCCGTTCTGACCGACGAAGACGCTATTCGCGATCTGATTGGCAGCGCAGAGGTTCGTGTTCGAGACCACCAGGATGCCATGCGCGCCACCGTTGAGCGTCAAGTCAAACGACTTCACCAGCACATCAGGCACGTTGTCGAAGGTGGTGACCAAGCGCTTGCTGTCAGACACCTGGGAGCTGGCGTTCAGGTTGATGCGCACGCCTTCTCCGCGCAGCGGGAGGTAGAATTTCGGAAGCGTCCGGATGACACCACCTGACTTGGGGTCTGTGCGCTCACCGCGGACAAAGTAGATCGGGCCTTCCAACGGCTCGTGCAGCAGCGACACGGCCTTGGCGTGACCGACGATCGACGCCTCCGGGCACTTGTCGGCCGCCGCGTCGCCGGGCTCGCAGAGGCCGTTGGCGTTGTCAGGATCGAGCGCCAGCGACAACGGCAGCGTGACCGTGGCCTTCTTGATGTTGGCGTCACCGGCACGGGGGCTGAGGTGGGCCACCAGGGTCGGGTGCTTGTCGTCGGTGGTCTGACCCTTGCCGGTCAAGGCGAAGGCCAGCTTCGGCCGGTGCCCGAGCGACGCGCAGTCGGTCGCCTGGAACGGCGAGCTGACACCGACGTGGGCACCGCTCGTGGGCGACACCTGCGCTGAGACCTGCATGGGGGCGCAACTGGTCGGGGTGAGCATGAACCGCGAGCGGTCGATCGTCACGCTCAGCTTCTGCATGTCGAGCGGGATGCCCTGGAGGATCGTCGGAAGCGGATCGGAGCGGACGAGCACCTGCGCGGTCGTCGGGTCGACGAACAGCGGCCCGCGGACGACGACCGTCCCGAGATCGAACGGCCCCGCCTGCGCGGGCACCACGATGCTCAGCGAGAACGGCGCGCCCTTGTAGGGCCCGGCGAGATAGACCGCGGTCGGCGCCTTGCCAGGCTCCGGTACCGAGAGCGGGCTCGGGCCGGCGCCGACGCCCGCACGGACGCTGCCGATCTGCGAGGCCGCCGCACACGTCCCCGCCGCCGCCTGGGCTTCGGGGCAGAGCGGCACGTCGTCGACGTGCGCGAGCAGGCCGGCCGGCAGCGTGACGTCCAGCGCCTCGATGTCCTGCTGGCCGTCGGGCCGGCTGAGGTTGAGTACGAACGTCGACGAGCCGCCCGCCGTCGGATTGACGACGCCCGCGTCGAGCGCCGGCTCGAATCGCCCGCCCCGGTCGCAGTCCTGATCGATCGTGAACGGGTCGGAGGTCTCCACAGCGGAGCCTCCGGACCACGGCGTCAGCGTCACGTGCGTGGTGGAGGTCCCGCAGGCCTTCGGGTTGCTCAGCGCCGCGCGCGAGCCGCCCTTGAGCGAGATCTCCAACGTGCTGAACGGCAGCTGCGGCGCCCCATCGAACGTGGCGACCAACTGGCCGGTCACCGGGTCGAGATCGACCTTGCCCGGGATCTTCAGCAGCAGCCCGGGACCGCGGGCCACGATGAACAGCCGCAGCAGCTGATCGGGCCGCTGGGTTCCGAGGATCACGTCGCCTTGGACAGGATCGTCGAGCACCGGCGTGGTGATCGAGACGGTGCCCACCTTCGAGGACTCCGGACACGACGGCTCCTCGCCGGTTCCGAGCTTGAGGTCCTCGTCCGAGCACGCGCCCAGACCGGCCGCCGACGCCGCCGACACCTTCGTTCCTAGCGGAAGTGTCACGACGGCCTTGCGCAGCTGCGGCGTCCCGAGGCCATCGGTCGACTGGTCCTGCGGGATGCTGACACTCGAGTCATAGCCCGAGGGCGCTCCGGCCGTGGTCACCTGCGGGCGCACCGAGAGCTTGGGGTCAAACCGCAGACGGTCGCACCCGGTCAACGCCGGTGAGGTCGCCGAGGTGGTCACCCAGGTGCCCGGGTGCTGCCAGGAGTCGGCCTTGAGGCTCGTGGTCACGGGCTCGCAGCGGGCCGGCAGCGTCAGGAACGGCTTGGGCGGGATGCCCGCGGAGAGGCCGCCGGTGAACAGCGCCGAGTACCGGGACGGATCGTGGGCCGGGTCGGCTGGAACACCCCAAAGGGTCAGCACCGTCCGCCGCAGGATGAGCGCCTGGTTGATGTTCGAGAGCGTCGCTCGCAACCCGTAGTCGCCCTCGGTGCGCACCGAGACGTTGATGTTGACCTGCGCGCCCACGACGATCGCGCCGAGCACCGCGGTCTTCGTCGAGGGCGTCTGCATGTTGTAGACCGGGAACTCGAGGTTGAACCCGGGGATGATCTCGTAGGCAAGGACGCCGACCTGCGCGGCCGGTTCGCAGTAGCCGTCGCGTGCCACCAGCTGCGAGGCGGTGCAGGTCGGCTGCGCCTTCGGGTTGCCGTAAAAGCCGGCCGGGAGGTCGACCTGCAGATCGCGTAGCTCCTCGTCGGGGATCTCGGTGCCGCTCGGGTCCGTGGTCAGGTTGAACGCCAGGTCGGTCACGACGTCGGCGTGGCTGCCGGCCTGGGTGACCGGGGCCCCTGACGCGTCCTGGTAGACGTTGGTAAACGACGACAGGCCGAACGCCGCCGACGCCGGGCCGGCGCCGACCAGTCCACCCGCCACGAGGGCGGCGGTCACACCGATCGCCAGCGCGAGACGGGTGGGTGCCGATGCGATGCGCAGAGCAGTCATTCGCGTTCTCCGGAAGGTTGCGGCGCTCATCGCGCGCGGGTCAGCGTGGCGGTGCTGTGGGCGACCGTCGAGAGCCCGCTCAGGCGGACCTCGAAGGTCATCGCGAGGCGGTGTCGCCGGGCGAGCTCCCGTCTGGCAGCCTGCGAGAGCGCGAGCGTGACGTGCGCGGTCGTCTTGGCCGTGGCGCGGATCGTCCTGCTGGCGCTCGCGAGCGTCGTCGTTGTCCCGGCGGCACGCCCCCGGGCGCGAACGGTCACGGTGCCGCCGCCCGTCACGACGACCTCGACGACCACCTTCCCCGTCCGCGCGAGGCGCGACCGCTGCGCCGCGCTGAGCCGGGTGAGGCTCACGCGCTTGGCAAGACCGGTCGGCCCGTCTGGTGTGATGTTCCCGGCGCCCGAGACGCGGGAGCTGCCGGGCGCCACCGTCGCCGGCTGGTCGGGAGCAGGCCCCTGGCAGTCATCGCCGTGACACGTGCCGTGCGACGGAGGCGACGTGACGACAAAGCCCCCGTCCACGCGCGCGTCGTAGAGATCGAGCTCCGCGGGATCGTTGTCCTGCGGAACCAGCGGCGAGCGCGACATGAAGAAGATGTCGCGACCGTCGTCGCTGTTGTCGGCCACGTAGCTGTCGTCGTCGCCCTGACCGGAGGAGAGCAGCGAGAGGCTGCCCTTGTCATACAGGTAGATATCCGCCGCGGGCGTCTGATCGCCGGCGACCAGCTCATCCCTGGTCGCGAACACCACGCCACCGTTGTCGGTGAGGTTGCGCGGGGTCGTGAACACCGGCGAGGGGAAGCCGAAGCTCTGCTCGTCGAGGTTCGCGTCGCCGGTCGAGGGCGACCCGTCAGGACGGCAGGAGACACAGGTCACCTGCTCCGTCGTGTCGTCGTACTCGAAGATCGCCTGGTGGCCGTTGTTGGACGAGCCGGCGACCTGGGCGGTGCCCGTCAGGACTGCGAATCGCCCGTCGGGCGAGACGCGGGCGACGCGGTCGCCGGGGTTCAGTGCGGCGACGAACCGCACCGTCGAGCCGTGCAACACGTAGGCATTAGACGCACCGGGCTGGGCGCCGGTCGCCAACACCGTCGGCGACGTGAAGTAGATGGTGGACGCGTCCTTCGACGCGATCGCGCTGTCGAGCTGCAGGCCCGCCAGCGGATCGCCGGAGTCCGGGGTCAACTGGGTCAGCGTCTGGGAGCCGCGATCGAAGCGGTAGATGCCACCGCCGGGCGTAGCCGCGTCGGTCAGCTGGTCGGCGCTGACGAAGTAGGCGACCTCCCCGTCCGGGGTGGCGGCGATGAAGATGCCCGGGTGCATCGTCCCGACGTCACCGGCGCGCTGGGAGACCGAGACCGGGATCGTCGTGCTCCCGTCGCGGAGGTAGAGCGGGTTGTTCGGGCCGGGGCCGTCGTAGAAGAACACCCGGCGTGCGTCCTCCGAAAGCGGGTGGCGGCCACCGTGGGCCACGAAGGAGCCGTCGGTGCGCGGGTCGTTCAGACCGCGCTCGAAGCCGAAGCCGGCCGGCCACGCGGCGGGCGAGGGCGTCCCGTCGGGCAGGATCGACAGCAGCTCCATGGTGGTGCCGTCGCTGGCGTAGATCGCCTGCGTCGGAGCGCCGGGCGTCAAGGCCTGGTTCTGCATGACGAAGACCACGCGCTTTACGTCGGCGGTGGCCCCGACCACGAGCGGGGTGCCGCCTTCGCCGTCGGGGAGGGTCATCCCGCGGGTCATCCAGGTGCCCGTGCCGCGGCCGACGTCGACGCGGTAGATGTCGGTGCTGGGATCGATGTCGTCGGGGTCGTGCTGGACGTTGGTGAAGTTCAGCTCCTCCGAGAAGTCCGCCGTGAACATCAACGGGTTGAACGCCATCGTGTTGGTGATGTCGCGCACGGAGGAGAGGTTGGCCTCGGTGCTGGTCCATCCGCCTGGCCCGCGCTGCGCGACGGCGGTGTAGGCCAAGGCGGAGCCAAGCGCGCCGTCAGGCGCCCCCAGCGATTGGTAGACGGCGTGCTCGCCGTCATCGCTGATCACGGGGGCACGGTTGACATCGCCGAGATCGAGCCCTGACGGGTTGACCAACTCATAGGCCCGACAGTCCGAGAGTTGTCCGGCACCCTCTTGGGTCCGCACGTCAGCGTTCGGACAGCTGTCTGCCGCCGACGCCGGCGACGTCGTGCCCCAGAGACCGATCGCGGCCGACACCGCTCCGGCTGCCAGACACAGCCTCGCCCAGTCCACGCGGGACGCCGCGTTCGATGATCCGTTCATCCGCCTGCTCACATCCTCACTCGACGACCCATCGCCCAGCCCACGGCAGGGCGTTTCCCCTCCACGCACAACGGCACACAGCACTCAGATATACCTGAGAGTATCTCTCCCCAAAACAATCAATATCCACCGATCCAATGACCGAGAAACGAACCGTAGATGCCAACGTGTCCAAATGTCAAGGGAGCTCCGCCGGGCTCACGAGGGACCGCCGCTCGCACGGCGGCCCCTCACTGCGGCAGCGCCTGGATCAGGCGTCGCCGCGACGTCCGGACCGGCTACGGGATGCTGGCCAGCACGCCCGAGCTCAACCCGAGGTGCGTGTCGCCCTGGAGGATCGCCGTGTTCTTGCCGGCGGCGGCCGGCAGGCCCTCCTTGAGGTTGACACCGGCCGTGATGACCAGCTTGTCGAGCAACAGGTAGCCGCAGTTCGACGCGGCGGGCGCCGAGAACGAGTTGTCGACCAGCTTGTTGGCGGTGAAGTTGAAGATCGCTCCACCGCCCGTGGCGGAGAACGTGCCGGGCGAGCCCGAGATCGGCGTGTTGGGCGGTGGCGGCGACGTCGTACTCGTGATGAGCTTCAGGTTCACCGGGCTGCCCGACGAGCCGATGTAGCAACTCGAGCCCAGGAACGGGTTCTCCAGGTGGATCCGCACCGGCAGCTGCAAGGCCGCGCCGTCCCCACCGAGGAAGGACGCAGCGCTGAACTTCACGGGGCCGACCAGCTCGGCCGTCGCGTACACGTCGTTGACCGAGGCGACCGCCGCGTTGAACAGGTTGATCAGCACGCCGCTCCAGCCACCGGTGCTGACCAGGCCGATGAGGCCGCCGGGCACCTTGAGCTTGGTCTTGGACAGCGTGTCGGCGCCGACGGCGTTGTAGAACACGCTGTTGCCGTCGACATCGGAGCTGCCGACGCCGCCCTGGAGGACGACCGGCGTCGAGGCGGTGATCGGCACGTTGGCGTTGCCGATCTTGAAGCTGCCCGACGTCGTCGTCGAATAGACGCAGCCTTCGACGGCCGGGTTGGTGTAGGGACAGTGGCTGAACTGGGCGAACTCGCCAGTCGGCCCGGCCGCCATCGCCGAGCCGGACGCGCAGAGCGCCGCGGCGGACAGGGCGGCGCTCAAGGCCGCCGTCCGGAAGGACATCCTCATCGCTTTTCTCTCCTTGTGAATCGCGGACACGCAGACCGTTCGGGCCTGCGTCGTCGACCAACCCGTCTTCCGCAAGCGCGGGTCGGTCGGTCGGTTCGACTGTAGCCACGACCGTGTGTGAATGTCAACTGAGCGCAATGCCACTGACTGCGCAGCATTCTCAACCTTCTGCCGAGTTGCCGCCCAACATGGTCCGACGGCTGACCCGCTACACCGTTAGGGGTGTCACCCCTGCAGAGCCGCAACTACCGCCTCTACTTCTCCGGCCAGCTGATCTCCGTTCCCGGAACCTGGCTGCAGACCGTCGCCCAGGCGTGGCTGGTCCTGCAACTGACACCATCGGGCAGCGCGCTGGGCATCACGGTCGCCCTCCAGGCCCTGCCGGTCCTGCTCCTCGGCCCGTGGGCCGGCGCCGTCGCCGACGGCGCCGACAAGCGCAAGGTCCTGCTGGGCACCCAAGCGCTGCAGTCGGCGCTCGCGCTCGCGCTCGGCGTGCTGACCGTCACCCACGAGGTGCAACTCTGGATGGTCTGGGTCCTGGCGCTCGGCCTCGGCGTCGCCCGCGCGCTCGACGTGCCCACGCGACAGGCCTTCGTCTCTGAACTCGTCGACGACGCCGCGCTGCCGCGCGCGATCAGCATCAACTCGACGGTGGCGGCCGCCGCACGCATGGTCGGTCCCGCCGCCGGCGGGACGATCATCGCGCTGCTCGGGGTCGGCGCCTGCTTTCTCGTCAACGGCGCCTCGTTCCTTGGCCCGATCGCCGGCCTGCTGGCGATGGACACCAAGGCGCTGTTTCGGCCCGACCAGCCGCCCGCGCGCGCACCGGGCGCCGTGCGGGCGGGCGTGCGCTACGTCCGCGAACGCCGCGACCTGCTGATTCCGCTGGCGATGATGGCGCTCGTCGGGACGCTCGCCTACGAGTTCCAGGTCACGATCCCGCTGCTGGCCCATCAACAGTTCGGGCTCGGTGCCACCGGCTTCGGCCTGCTCTATGCGGCGATGGGCTGCGGCTCGGTGGTGGGCGGCCTTACACTCGCCGGCCGCGTCGCCCCGCGCGTGAAGACAATCGCAGCGGCGGCACTCGTCTTCGCCGCTGGCCTCGGCGCCGCAGCGGTGAGTCCGGGTCCGGTCTCGGCCGCGATCTTCCTCGCGGTCGCCGGCGCCGCGAGCGTCATCTTCTCTTCGACCACCAATGCCACCCTGCAGTTGCGTGCCGACCCTGCCATGCGCGGGCGCGTCGTGGCGCTGTACGTCGTCGCCTTCGTGGGCTCGACCCCGATCGGCGGCCCGCTGGTCGGCGCCGTGGGACAGCTTGCCGGCCCGCGCGCCGCCCTGGGCATCGGCGCGGCCGGCTGCCTCGTCGCGGCGGCGCTGGCGCTGGGCTACGGGCTGGCTGTCGGCGCGCCGGCGGGGCGAGCGCGGTCAGCGGCATCGGCCCAGGCGCCGAGTCGCTGAGCCTCGTCCCGGAGACTCTGTCAAGCCCACCGATGGGAGGCCGTGGGCCAATTGGCACGGCCTTGCGAAGGCTCACGTGCCTGAGAGGCAGGATGCCGGCTGGCAGCAGTGCCCTCACTGGGTTACGGTCTTTTCACCGCAGGGCGCGAAGGGCGTGATGCGCTACTGCCGGGGCCACTCCATCGTCCGGTGCGCTGAAACCTTTGCACACGTTTTCGTATCTCACTGCTCAAAATCGGGCAAACTAGTCCCGATGTCTCGGACACAGCCGTAGGTTCGGGCCCCGCGGAAAGAACAGGAGACAACGATGGATGCGAAGTTCCAGCTTGCCGCCAATCTGCGCCGTCTGCGCAAGGAGCGGTGTTGGTCGCAGGAGATGCTCGCGCATTTCGCCGGGCTCCATCCGACCGAAGTCAGCCGGTTGGAGCGTGGGTTGCGCGAGCCGCGCCTGCGAACGGTGATGCAGGTAGCGGCAGCGTTGAAGGTCCCGGTTCAGGAGCTGATCGCTCCTGCGGAAGTAGCTGTAGAACCGGAACCGGTCGGATAGAGAGCCACACCTGACCGTCCTTGCGGCGGCGTCCGCTAGCGCACAAGAGCTTGCAGATGGTGTGCAAGCTCCTCAATCCCTGAACCGGTGCGTCGATGTACCGGGACAGCATGCCGCAGGGCAGGGGATTCAGTGCGCCCTTCGGGGAGCGACGCCGCAAGGGCAGACAGGCCGGACAGCTCAAGAGCCGCGGCCTCGTCGTCGATCTCGGGCCCCAGCAGCGCGCCCGGCAGGCGGCGAGAGCCGCTGAGCAGCTGAGCCGCGTCGTCGTCGAAGGGCTCGACGAGGGCGTGGTGGTCACCGACGCGCAGCGGCGCGCGGTCTCCTGGAACGCCAGCGCCCTGCGCATCCTGGAGCTCTCGGCGGCCGAACTGGCCGGCGCCCTCGCACCGTTCAAGGACGACCTGCAGATCATCGCCGAGCACGACGGCCGCACGCTGGCGCCCGGCGAGTCGCTGTCGGCGATCGCGCAACGCGAAGGCCGGCCGATCGCCGGCACCTCCACGCGGATCGACGGCGACGGCAACCCCCAGTGGCTGCGCGTCCACGCCCGACCGCTCAGCGCCGGCGGCGGCACGGACTCCGGCATCGTCCTCACCTTCGCCGACGTCACGGGGACCATCACCACCCAGCGGACCCTGCGCGAGGAGCGCGACCGGGCGCAGCGCTACCTGGAGGTCGCCAGCACGCTGGTCGTCGTGCTCGACCAGCGCGGCCACGTCGAGCTCATCAACCGCCAGGGCTGCGAGCTGCTCGGCTTCGAGGAGGATGATCTCCGAGGCCGCGACTGGTTTGACGCCGTCGTCCCCGCCGCCGACCGCCTCGACGCCCGCCGCGCGTTCGCGCGCCTGGTGTCCGGCGTCGAGCCGCCCCGCGACAGCCTCGAGACCTTCGTCCGCACCAAGGACGGCGACGACCGCAAGATCGCCTGGCGCAACTCGGCCTTGCACAATGAGGATGGCGAGATCATCGCGGTCCTGCGCTCCGGTGAAGACGTCACCGAGCGCCGCCGTGCCGAGGCCCAGGTCGCCTACCTCGCCTACCACGACGCGCTGACCGGTCTGCCGAACCGCACCCAGCTTGAGGAGCAGCTGCGCACCGACCTCGTACGCGCTCGCCGCGCAGGCGAAGCCGTCGCGCTCCTGTACTTCGACCTCGACAACTTCAAGCTCGTCAACGATTCGCTTGGCCACGCCGCCGGCGACGAAGTGCTGCGCGAGACAGCGCGTCGCGTGTCTGAGCTCGTCCGCGGCGGCGACGTCCTGGCCCGCCAGGGCGGCGACGAGTTCCTGCTGTTGATGCACTGCACCGGCGCCGAGACCGCCGGCGCCGCCGCCCAACTGGCCGCCGAGCGCATCGCTAGCGCGCTCGAACGCCCGTACGAGATCTCCGACGCGGAGTTCCACGTCGGCGCGTCGATCGGCGTCGCGCTCTTCCCCGAGCATGCCGACGATGCCGAGGACCTCCTCAAGCACGCCGACTCCGCGATGTACCAGGCCAAGCGCACGGGCAGCGGCAGCGTCGCCGTCTACCAGCAGGAGGAGGGCGACGCCCGCGCGCGGCTGTCGCTCACCAGCCGGCTGCGGCGCGCGATTGGCGACGGCGAGTTGCGCCTCCACTACCAGCCGATCGTCTCGCTGACCGACGGGCGGCTCGCCGGCGCCGAGGCGCTCGTGCGCTGGGAGGACCCCAGCCACGGCCTCGTCCCGCCCGGCGACTTCATCCCGATCGCCGAAGAGACCGGCCTCATCGACGCGATCGGCGACTGGGTCATCGAAGAGCTCTGCCAGCAGGCGCTGCGCTGGGGCGCCGCCGGCCACCGCCCGCGGCTCTCGTTCAACCTCTCCCCGCGCCAGCTGCGCCGGACCGACCTGGTCTCCTCGATCGCCGAGTGCATCGCGGCCCACGACCTGCGCCCGCAGCAGTTCTGCGCGGAGCTCACCGAGACGGCCGTCATGAGCGACGCGCACCGCCACCGCTCGCTGCTCGACGAGCTTCACGAGGCCGGGCTGACGATCGCCATCGACGACTTCGGCGCCGGCCACTCCTCGCTGGCCCGCCTGCGCGACCTGCCCGTGCAGGTGCTCAAGGTCGACCGCGCGTTCCTCGACAAGGTCCCCGACGACCGCGGCTCGGCGGCGATCGTCGCCGCGATCCTCGCGCTGGCCGAGGCGCTCGACATGACCACGATCGTCGAGGGCATCGAGACCGATTGCCAACTCGCGTTCCTGCGCGAGCACCGCTGCCCCTACGGCCAGGGCTACCTGCTCGGCCGCCCCATCCCCGCCGACCAGCTCGCGCTGGAGGAGCTGACGTCTCGATGAAGCTGCAGCAGATCGCCTCGGAGCTCGACACCACCTGGGTGCTCGTGACCGGCGTGTTGGTGATGTTCATGCAGGCCGGCTTCGCCTGCGTCGAGATGGGCTTCTCGCGCGGCAAGAACGTCGGCGCCGTCGTGGCCAAGATCCTGGTGAACTTCTCCGTCGCGTCGCTGACGTGGTGGATGGTCGGCTTCGCGCTGGCCTTCGGCGGCGGCGCCGCGCTGGCCGGCGACTCGGGGTTCTTCCTCGACCACGGCAGCGTGCTGCACCACGGCAGCCCGATCGCCGGACCGCTGGACGGCGCGGGCGCCGGTTACTTCTTCTTCCAGCTTGTGTTCTGCGCGGTCTCGCTCTCGATCGTTTGGGGCACCACGCTGGAGCGGATCCGCTTCATCGCCTATCCGATCTACGGCGTCGTCTTCGCCGGGTTCATCTACCCGCTGGTCGCGCACTGGATCTTCGGCGGCGGCCTGCTGGACCAGCTCGGCGCCGGCATGCAGGACTTCGCGGGCTCAACCGTCGTGCACCTCACCGGCGCGACCGGCGGCCTCGCGGCGCTGCTGCTGCTCGGCCCGCGCGAGGGCAAGTACGGCCCCGACGGCCGGCCGCGGGCGATCCCCGGCCACTCGATGCCGCTCTTCGGGATCGGCGTGCTGATCCTCTGGCTGGGCTGGTTTGGCTTCAACCCGGGCTCGACGCTGGGGACGAGCGGCAACCGCATGGCCGAGGTCGTCGTGGTGACCAACCTCGCCGCGGCGGCGGGCGTCGTCGGCGCCGCACTGGCCGCCTCGCTGCTGACGCGCAGCCTCGACGTCGGCATGATCGGCAACGGCGCCATCGCCGCGCTCGTCGCGATCACCGCGCCGTCGGGCTTCGTCGAGTTCTGGGCCGCGCCGATCATCGGCTTCGTCGCCGGCCTGATCGTCGTCGTCTCGGTGCTGGTGATCGACCGCCACCTCGACGATCCGATCGGCGCGCTGAGCGCTCACGGCGTGGCGGGGGTCTGGGGCACGCTCAGCTGCGGCCTGTTCTCATCGCCGCGCCTGGTCGGCAGCCCGGACGTCGTCGGCGACCCGGGCCTGTTCTACACCGGGTCGTTCACGCAGCTCGGCGTCCAGGCGCTGGGGCTGACGATCGCGTTCGTCGTCGTCTTCGTCTTGTCCTACATCACGTTCGCCGCGATCAAGGCGGTCTTCGGTCTGCGGGTGACACCGCAGGAGGAAGAGGCCGGCCTCGACATCGTCGAGCACGGGATGTACGGGTACCCGGAGCAGTACGTGGACTCGATCGACCTCGAGCCGCTGGGTGTGCCCAGCGGCCGCTGAGCGTCTCGCAACGCCTACATGTCGCCTGGCCGCGCCGCCTGGCCGGTGCCCGGGCCGGGCACGTTGCGAAACGTGAACGGCGACGGCTCCCGGCCGGGCTGCACGAACCACGCCTCGCCGGTCGCACCGCCGGTGATGATGCGCAGCACCGTCTCGGCGACCGTCTCTGCCGGGATGAGCTGGACGCCCTGGGCGCTGAGGATCTCGCGGATCGGGTCGACGATCCGGGACTCGGCGAACGCCGGGCAGATCGCGTTGTAGGTGATGTTGTCGGGAGCGAGCGCGGGGCCAAGCGACCGCGCAAGGCCGACGACGGCGGCCTTGTTGGCGGCGTAGATGGGGTCAAACGGGACGCTGGTCAGACCGGCCAGCGAGGCGGTGGCGACGATCGCGCCGCCGCCGCGGGCCTTCAGCGCCGGCAAGACGGCGTGGGTGCCGAAGACGACGCCGTCGAGGTTCACGCCGTTGGCCAGCCGGTACTGCTCCAACGAGAAGTCCTCGCCGACCGAGCAGCCGCTGGCGATGCCCGCGTTTAAGTACGCGATGTCGAGGCCGCCGGCGGCATCCACCGCCGCCGTGACCAGCGCGACGTTGGCCTCGAAGTCCGAGACGTCACAGGCAAAGAAGTGGCCGCCGACCTGCTCGGCGACCGCCCGGCCGCCCTCCTGGTCGAGATCGGCGATGACCACCTCGACACCCTCGGCGGCCAGCGCCAGCGCGGTCGCCCGTCCCAATCCGGACGCGCCGCCCGTGACGAGGGCGACCTTGTCGCGCAGCTCCATCAGGCGATCTCGAGGACGAGCTTGCCGACGTTGTCACCGCGAAAGAGCATCTGCAGCGTCTCGGGGAAGTCGTCGATCCCGCCCTTGACCACATGCTCCTTGGTGGTCACCTTGCCCTCGGCGATCCAGCCCGCGATCTCCGCCGCCGCCTCGCGGTAGCGCTTGGCGTAGTCAAAGACGACGAAGCCCTCCATGCGTGCGCGGCAGACCAGCAACGACATGTAGTTGGACGGCCCGCGCATGGACGACTCGTTGTTGTACTGGCTGATCGCACCGCAGATCACCACGCGCGCCTTCATGTTCAACCTGGTCAGCGCCAGGTCGAGGATGTCGCCGCCGACGTTGTCGAAGTAGACGTCGACGCGGTCGGGCGTCGCGGCCCGCAGCGCGCCCTTGACGTCGTCGCCGCGGTAGTCGATCGCGGCGTCGAACCCCAGCTCGTCGGTCAGCAGCGCGCACTTCTCCGGCCCGCCGGCGATGCCGACGACGCGCGCGCCCTTGACCTTGGCGATCTGACCGACCAGCGAGCCGACCGCCCCCGCCGCGCCCGAGACGAGCACCGTCTCGCCCTCGGCCAGCGCGCCGACGTCGAGCAGGCCGAAGTACGCCGTCATCCCCGGCATGCCCAGCGCGCCGAGGTAGGTCGGCAGCGGCGCAGCGCTCGGATCGACCTTCAGCGCGCCCTTGCCGTCAGAGACGACGTGCGACTGCACGCCAAAGATGCCGACGACGTGGTCGCCGACCGCGTACTTGGGGTGGTTGGACGCCGTGACCTCGACGACCGACCCGGCGCGCATGACCTCGCCAAGGCCCACCGGCGGGACATAGGAGCGCGCGTCGTTGAGCCAGCCGCGCATCGCGGGATCCAAGGAGATGATCTTGGTCTGCCCGGCGAACTCGCCCTCTCCCGGCTCGCGCAGCGGCTCGTCGACGTGTGCCCAGTCGGTCGGCTTGCACTCGCCCTGTGGGCGCGCCGCGAGGCGGATCTGGCGATTGGTGTCGGACATGGCGAGGACCGTACCAACGGCAAGACCGCCACCAAGCGCTGCACACCCATGAAATCTGGGTACCGCACCGCGACACGCGGCCACTTGCCGTGTTGGCTGTAAGGAAACCAACGAACCTTGATCCCACTGGGAGGGACGATGCACCGCACCACCATGAAATGGGCGCTGCGCACCGGCGCACTCGCGCTGACGCTCATGCTGCCCGCGGCCGCGCAGGCGGCCACCGCACCGGTCGCCACCACCGGCGGCGCGGCCAACGTCGCGCAGCAGACCGCGCGGCTGACCGGGTCGGTCGACCCCAACGCCGCCGCCACGACCATCCAGTTCCAGTACGGCACGACCAGCGCCTATGGCGCCGTCACCCCCGAGCAGACCGTCACCGGCGACGGCAAGAAGGCCGTCACGGCCGACATCGCCGGCCTGGCCCCGGCCACGATCTACCACTACCGGTTGATCGCGCGCAACGCCAAGGGGCTGAGCAAGGGCGCCGACCGCAGCTTCAAGACCAAGGTCCAGCCGCTCGGCGTGACCTTCGCCGCCACGCCCAACCCGCTCCTGCCTGGCGCCACCACCACGTTGGCCGGACAGCTCACGGGCACCGGCAACGGTGGCCGTGACGTCGTCCTGCAGAGCAACCCGTTCCCCTACACCCAGGGCTTCAAGGCGGTAGGGAACAAGCTCGTCACCGACGCCACGGGCAACTTCTCGTTCGGGCTGCAGATGGTGGCGTTGAACACCCAGTTCCGCGTCGCCCTTCCCGACAAGCCGTCGGTCGTCAGCCCGATCGTGGTCGTCAGCGTCTCGGTGCGCGTCTCGACGCACCTCGGCACCCGGACCGTCAAGCGCGGCCACAAGCTCACCTTCCAGGGCTCGGTCTCGCCCGACAAGGACGGCGGCACGCCGATCGCCATCCAGAAGCTGAACTCCAAAAAGCACTGGGTGACGGTTACCGGCACCGTCACGCACAAGACCAGCAGCAGCGCGTCGAAGTACAGCAAGCACGTGACGATCCGCTCCGGCGGCAAATACCGCGTGTATGCAGGGGTGACAAACGGCAGCTACGTCCCGAACACGGGCGCAACCGTCACGATTCACACCAAATAGGCACATCGAACGTTGCCCGTTTGGCTGTGGACGGCACGCCACTGGCGTGGGACAGTCCGACCTCAGCTGAATGTGCACCGGGCCGCCCCCTCGTCTCCTGTTCGTTGAGGGCGAGTCCGGGGCCCAGCCGTCCGGTGGCCCCGCCCAAAAAGGCGGGGCCACCGCGCGTCGTAGAGTCCGGGCCATGCCCGACCCCGCGACGATCGACGAGCTCCTGCGCCACAGCCGAGCACCGGCCGCGGCGGCTATTGTCTTGAGATCAACACCATCTTGCTTACGTTGTTGGAGGCGTTGGGGTTCACGATCGAGCGCCGCCAAGGACGCTGCGCGACGTCTTCGCGATCGACCCCGAGGCGCTCGGGGACGATCGCGTCGCTCGCCTCTGGCGCCAGGCCTGCACCCAGCACGAGGCGTTCGTCAGCTCGACGGAACGGGGGCCGGCACATCAGCGATCTGGGTCAGCCTGAAGCCGTTGCCGAACGGGTCGCGAAAGCCGCAGTCGATCCCGTAGAAGACCTCTTCGGGCTCGCTGGTGAACTCCACGCCCCGCGCCACCAGCTCCGCGTAGGAGGCGCGGCAGTCGTCGGTCTGGATGATGATGCCGTTGAGGCCGCCACGGGCCATCAGCGAGCGCACGTCGCCCTCGACGTCGGGCCTCACGGACGGGTCGATCAGCGAGATCTCGAAGTCGTGCTGGCCGGGCGGCGCGACGGTGATCCAGCGCCATTCGCCGGCATCGACGTTCGCGCGCTGCTCGAAGCCGAGCTTCTCGTTGTACCAGGCAAGTGCTTCATCCTGGTCGCCGACCATCGCGCAGAGGATTGCAACTTTGAGGTTGGGCATGCCTGCGACGGTACGCCGCAGGCGGGGCCCGCGCTTCTCGAAAGCTGCTGGGCTTCAGCGCGTGGTGTCGGGCACCGCACGCGGCCGCTGCCACTCGCGGCGAAAACACGACGGGATGCGCGCGAGCAGCGCCTCTCCACGGACCTGGTCACGCCACGCCGTCGGCGACAGGCCGACCGTGCGCTTGAAGGTCGCGCTAAACGACCCCAGCGACCGGTACCCGACCGCCACGCAGACCTCGCCGACGGTCAGATCGCTGAGACGCAGCAGCTCCTGCGCGCGCTCGATCCGGCGCGTCTGCAGATACTGGTGGGGCGTCTCGCCGAAGGTCTCCTTGAAGCAGCGGCTGAAGTGGGCGGGCGACGCGTGGGCCTGACGCGCCAGCGCCGCCACGTCGAGCGCCGCGTCGCCGTAGTGCACGTCGACATGGTCGCGGGCGCGCAGCAGATGCCGAGCGGGCGGGGCGGTCGCAGCCATCGCCCCCTATTGAATCAACGACGGTCGCGCAGCCGCACCAGCTTCAGCGCGAGCTCCAGCGACAGGAGATCCTCCCGTGCGAGGTCGAGGCCGGTGAGCGACTCGACCCGCTCGAGGCGCTGACGCAGCGTGTTGGTGTGGATGAAGAGCCTGCGAGCGGTCGCGGCCAGCGCGCCGCGGTCGTGCAGATGGTGCTCGAGCGTCTGCAGCAGCGCGGTGCGGCGCCGGGCGTCATAGGCGGCGAGCGTCGCGATCGCCGCGGCATGACGCCCGTCGACGAGGTTGCGCAGCGCGTACTCGTCATTGAGCCGCGCGGTCAGCTCGACGTTCTGCAGCCTGAGCTCGAGGATCTCCTGGCGTGCCTCCTCCAGCAGCTCGACATCGATGCGATCTTCGGTGATGAGCATTCGGCCTCGAACGGTAGGTGCGCGTGGCTCGCTCGCACATGGCCCGGCGGTCGAAGATGCGCAGGCCGGCCATCGCCCTGCGGGTGAAGCATCAGTTCCCGGCCGTCACCTCGGGGTCAGACATCGGACCCGTGCCCAGCCGCAGGCCCGCGGGCACCGCGCCGTAGCCGACCAGCTCCGCCCCCGGGATGAACTGCTCGGGGTAGCCGTACATACCGTGCTCGGAGATATCGAGGCCCGCGTTCTCGTCCTGCGCGCTGACCCGCAACCCATACGTCTTGCCCACCAGCCAGAAGACCGCGTAGGACACCGAGAACGTAAACGCCGCCACGACCGCGATCCCAACCAGCTGCGAGCCCAGTTGGACGAACGAGCCCGTCGTCAGCAGACCGCCCCGGCTCCCCGGCAGGTTGTGGTGCGCCAGCCGCGGCGCCGCGAACAGCCCGCACGCGATCGCGCCCCACATCCCGGCCAGGCCGTGGGCCGCGAGCGCGCCGACCGGGTCGTCGATCCGCTGGTCGATCGCCAGCACGCCGTAGACGACGATGACACCCGCGATCGCGCCGATGATCGGCGCCGCCCACGGATCGATATAGCCCGCCGGGCCGGTGACGGCGACCAGGCCCGCGATCGCGCCGTTGCCGGCCATCCCGATGTCGAAGGTCTTGGTCTTGGCGTACATGACGATCATCGCCGCGACGACCCCGGCGCTGCCGGCCAGCTGCGTGATCATCGCGATCGTCGGAAAGCGACCGTCGAGCGCCGTCAGCGTCGAGCCCGGGTTGAAGCCGAACCAGCCCAGCCACAGGATCAGGACACCGAGCCCGAAGAGCGGCATGTTGTGGCCCGGGATCGCGTGCGGACGCCCGTCGCTGCCGTACTTGCCACGCCGCGGCCCGAGCTGCAGCAGGATCGCCAGCGCGCCGGCCGCGCCACAGACGTCGACGACGATCGAGCCGGCGAAGTCCTGGACGTGGATGTTGGTGGCCAACCACCCGCCACCGAAGATCCAGTGCGCGACCACCGGGTAGATCACCGTGGAGAAGACGATCGCGTAGACGATGTAGACGCCGAACTTGATGCGCTCGAGCGTCGTGCCCCAGACGATCGCCAGCGCCACGGCGCAGAAGACGAACTCGAAGAACCACAGCGTCTCGGCCGTCACGCCGTGCGGGTTGGTCGGGAACGCGAGCGGGATGTCGTTGTCGTGCGCGACGAAGAAGCCGTGGGTGCCGAGCAGCGCGCCGTCGCCACCGAAGGCCAGCGCGAAGCCGACGGCGTAGAAGCCCAGCGCGGCCAGCGCGAAGTTGACGAGGATCTTGGCCACGACCGAGCCGGCGTTCTTGCCGCGGACGAACCCGATCTCGAGCATCGCGAAGCCCGCCTGCATGAACATCACCAGCACTGCGGCGACCATCACCCACGCCGAGTTCAGCCCCACGTCGGCACCGAGCCGTCCCGCGAAGCCGAGGGTGTCCGTGGTCGCGTCGGCCAGGATCATGCGGCCGATCAGCCTGGCGGGCCGCGCAGGCTGCGTCTTTATCCCGTTGGACAACGATTCGACGGTTCGTTGCTCCACTTGCGAGAACGCCGGCGCGAGCTACCGTCGTGGCCATGGACATCGTCATCGCCGGGGGCCACGGGCAGATCGCGCTGGAGCTGGAGCGGCTGCTCGTCGGCGCCGACCACCGCGTGCGCGGGCTGATCCGCAATCCCGAGCACGAGGCCGACCTGCGCGCCGCGGGCGCCGAGCCCGTGGTCGCCGACCTCGAGGCGCTCGACGTCGACGAGCTCGCAGCGCTGATCGGCAGCGCCGACGCGATCGTCTTCGCCGCCGGCGCCGGGCCCGGCAGCGGGCCGCAGCGCAAGTGGACGCTGGACTACGCGGGCGCGGTCAAGCTGATGGAGGTCGCCCGGCGCAACGCCATCGACCGCTATGTGATCGTCTCCTCGGTGGGCGCCGACCCCGAGGCCGAAGACGACGGCGGCTTCGGGACCTACCTGCGCGCCAAGGGCCAAGCGGACAAGAAGCTCGCCGAGAGCGGACTGGCGTTCACGATCGTCCGGCCGGGTGGCCTGACCGACGAGCCCGGCACGGGCCACATCCGCACCGGCCCGCACCGCGACCGCGGACAGATCCCGCGCGCCGACGTCGCGGCCGTGCTCGCCGCGGTCCTCGCCACGCCGTCGAGCGCCGGTCTGACTGTCGACGTCGTGTCCGGCGAGACGCCGATCGCCGAGGCGATCACCGCACTCGCCCCATAGTCTGCGCGGCTCATGGCCGCCTCCCCGCCCGCCCTGCCGCCCGCATTGCGCTCACTGTTGGAGGCGGGTGGCGCGCTCGTGCGGCGCTCGTCGAGCGGCCGCGTCGCGCTCGGGCGCGCGGCCGCCTTGGTCGACGCCAACGCCGTCCCGGCCGCGCTGGCACGGCTCCCCGCCGAGCTGGAGCGCGCCCGTGCCGCCGCCGCGACGCCGATCGCGTTCAAGGACGTGGAGAAGATCCTCAAGGGCGCGTGGGGCAGCCCGCACGGCAAGGTCCTGGACGAGCTGGATCGCGAGCCGCTGGCGGTGACGCCCAGCGCGCAGGTCCACCGCGGCGTGCGCGACGGTGCGCCGGTTGCCATCAAGGTCCTGCGACCCGGGCTGACCGGCGCCGTTCGCAATGACCTTGCCTTGCTTGACGTCCTCGCGGGGCCATTGCGCCAGGTCTTCGGCGCGATGGATGCGGGCGCCATCCTGCGCGAGGTCCGCGAGACGGCGCTCGACGAGCTCGACCTCGAGCACGAGGCCTCCACGCAGCGCCAGCTACGGCGCAGCCTGCGCGGGGTCGACGGGCTCGTGGTCCCCGCTCCCGACATGGAGTTGAGCGGCGAGAGCGTGCTGGTCAGCGAGCTCCTGGAGGGGCGCACGCTGGCCGACCCCAAGGTGAAGGTCGCCGACCCGCGCGCGGTCGCTCGGGTGCTCGTCGCCGCGCATGTCACCGCCGCCCACGCCGGGCTCGTCCTCACCGACCCGCGCCCCGGGCACCTGGTGCTGATGGACAAAGGGCTGGTCGGCCTGCTCGGCGCGGGCCTCGCGCGACCGGTCGACCGTGCCCGGACCGCCGCCGCGCTGGAGGCCCTTGTCGCCTGGCGCGCGGGCGACCAGGACGGCTTCGCCGCGATCATCGCCGACCGGCTCGGCCTGCTCCCGACCGCGGACGCGATCAAGGCCTATGGGTTGGCCGCCGTCGTCCTGGGGGACGTGCTCAACGGCCCGGCAACGCTCGACGGCCCGACCTTGGCCGCGATCGCCGAGCGCGGGCTCGACCACCTCACCGCCGCGCTCCAGCTCGCTGCCACCGTCACCCCGCACCCCCACGACCTCGCGGTCCTGCGCTCCATCGGCCAGCTCGCAAGCGTCCTCGCCCGCCTCGGAGCGACCGAGGACTGGGGCGCGCTGATGCTCGCAGGCGCCTAGCGCTCGAAGAGGTGCGCCTCGACGCGCCGCTCGTGGTGGGCGACGGTGAAGTCGTTCTCGGGGAACAGCCGGTCGATCGCGTCGAGGATCTCGTCGGTGTCGCCGCCGATGACGGTGCCGTCCTCCAGCACGACGACCGGGATCGTGCGATCGCCGGTCGCCGCCTCCATCGCGTCGCGCTCGTGGGGCTCGGGCTCGACCTGATGGGCGACGAACGGCACCATCAGCTCGGTGAGGCGCTGGCGCACCTGATGGGAGAAGGGGCACCACTCGGCTTGGTAGAGCTCGATCATGACGTCGAGCGTAGGCGGTTCAGCCGCGCGCGGCAGAGGACGGTTCGAGCTCGGGCTCCTCGACCGGCGCCCAGCCGGGCCCGTGCAGCGCGAGCCCCCAGCGCGCCCGCCACGTCCGCGCACGCCGGATATCTCCCCACAGCGCGACGTACTCGTGGAACGCGACGCGCACCACGTTGTTGGTCTCGATGTTGGTGGTCAACCCGTAGCGGACGCGCTCGCCCTCCGGCTCCCACGTTCCGAACATCCGGTCCCATATCACGAGAATGCCGCCGTAGTTCTTGTCCAAGTACTGCTCGTTGGAGCCGTGGTGGACGCGGTGGTGCGACGGCGTGTTGAACACCGCCTCGATCGGTCGCGGCAGCCGCCCGATGCGCTCGGTGTGGATCCCGAACTGGTAGATCAGACTCCACGCCTGGGCGAGCAGGACCATCCAGGGCGCGAAGCCCACCAACGGCATCCA
Source organism: uncultured Conexibacteraceae bacterium (assembly GCA_963836485.1). Classification (GTDB taxonomy): domain Bacteria; phylum Actinomycetota; class Thermoleophilia; order Solirubrobacterales; family Solirubrobacteraceae; genus Baekduia. The sequence continues at coordinate 348,579 of CAWIJS010000009.1, forward strand.
CAGCCAGAACGGCGCATAGGTCATCGGCACCCACGTCTGGCGCAAGGCGGTGCTCAAGTTGTAGTGCTGCGAGGAATGATGGACGACGTGGCTGGCCCAGAAGACGCGGCTCTCGTGCGAGACGCGGTGAAACCAGTAGTAGGAGAAGTCGTCGGCGAAGAAGAGGGCGACCCAGACCCACCACGCATCGGTCGGCAGGTGCCAGGGCGCCAGCTCGTAGAGCACCACGTACAGCGCGAGGACCACGAACTTCCAGCCCACGTTGATGATGACGTTGCCGATCCCCATCGTGATCGACGTCCGCGAGTCCTTGAAGTCGTAGCCGACCATGCCGTCGGCCTCGAGGTGCCGGAAGGACAGGAACTCGACGAGCAGCAACAGGATGAAGTAGGGGAAGGCGTAGTACAGGATCTCGGTCATGGCGTGGTCTCCGGGATCGAGCGGCGCAGCAGCTCGCTCGCCACCGCGAAGGCACCGTCGGGATCGGCGCCAGCGATCTTGCCGGCCAGCGCGCAGACCGCCGGGCCGTCGGCGATCTCGGCCCCGACGGTCGACGCGTCGAAGGACAGGACGTGCTGGCCGGCGACCAGCGTGTTGAGGGCGAGCCGGTAGGCGAGATTGTCGGCCGCGTCGATGATGCGGTCCCAGAGCACGTCGTAGATCGCGGTGCGCGCGGCCGGGTCGTCGGCGGCGGCCAGCGCGGCGGCGCGGGCCTCGAGCTCGGCGCGCGCGGCAGCATCGGCCCGCACTGCCGCCAGCCGCGCGGCGTCGGCGCCGATCGAGGCGCGCATCTCAAAGAGCGAGCGGACGAGGCCGAGCCCCTCCGGCGGCAACTCGCCCTCGGCGCCGAGCGCGAGCATGAGATCGAGGCCGCCGTGGCGGCGCCAGTCGCGCACACGCGTCGACCCGCCCTGGCTGATCGAGATCAGTCCCGCCTGCTGCAACCGCTTGAGCGCCTCACGCACCGCATGGCGGCTGGCACCCAGCTCCTCGCTCAGCACCCGCTCCGACGGCAGCGCGTCGTCAGCCCCAAAGCGCCCATCAAGAATCTCGGCACGCAGCACACGGTGAATCTCCGCCGACCGCGTCTCAGCTGGTCCAACCAGTGACATGAACTGGTTGTACCAGACGCGCGCGCCCACCGCCACCATGCACGGAGCCCTACCGTGCGTCGCCGTGGCCCGAACGACCACGGCGACCGCCGAACCAACGCCCCTCGAGCAGCTCGCCGCGCATCCGCGCGCGATGGCGGTGCTCGGCGCGTTGGCGATTGCGTTCTCGGCGATCCTGGTCCGGCTCGCCGAGGTCTCGCCGTCGACCGCCGCGGTCTTTCGCTGCGCCTACGCGGTGCCGATCCTCTTCTTCCTCGCGCGCGCGGAGAACCGCCGCCATGGCCCGCGGCCGGCCAAGGACCGCCGCCTGGCCGCGATCGCCGGTGTCTTCTTCGCGGTCGACCTCGTCTGTTGGCACCGCGCGATCGAGGACGTCGGCGCCGGGTTGGCGACCGTCCTGGGCAACCTGCAGGTCGCCTTCGTGCCGCTGATCGCTTGGGCGGTGCTCAAAGAGCGACCGGGCGCACGCGTGCTCGTCACCCTGCCGCTGATGCTGTCGGGCATCGTCCTGATCTCCGGCGCGCTGGAGTCCGGCGCCTACGGTGACCAGCCCGCCCAGGGCGTGGTCTTCGGCATCGCCACCGGATTGAGCTACGCCGGCTTCATCCTCGTGCTGCGCGCCGGGGGCTCGGATCTGCGCCGGCCCGCCGGACCGCTCTTCGACGCGACCTGGGTCGCCGCGCTCGGCGCGCTGGCCATCGGCGCCGTCGTCGGCGACCTCGACCTCGGGCCGTCGTGGCCCGCGCACGGCTGGCTCGTCACGCTCGCGCTGACCTCGCAGGTCGTCGGCTGGCTGCTGATCTCCGCCTCGCTGCCGCGCCTGCCCGCGGCGCTGACGTCGATCCTGCTGACGATCCAACCCGTCGGCTCAGTCCTCCTCGGCGTGATCATCTTCAGCGAGAGCCCGAGCTGGCTGCAGTTAGTCGGCGTCGCCGCGATCCTCACCGGGCTGATCCTCACCACCCGCCGGAGGGCTACGGTAGAGGCCTCATGACGTACGTCCGCATCTGGCTGCCGGTCGCGATCCTGGTCGCGGGCATCGCGCTGATCGTGGTGCGCGGTGGCGACGAGACGTCCATCGACGGTGCAGCGGCGCTGTGGGGTGCCGGACTCAGCGTTGGGCTGCTGAACTGGCTCTACCGCATGGGCATCAGCGGCGATCGTGACCGCGCCGACGAGGACGAGGCGCGCGCGTACTTCGATCGCCACGGGCACTGGCCCGACGAGTTGCCGCCACGGCAGGGATCCTGACGCACACGAAACGTGACCGACCCGCTCTACTTGCACCCATGAGGTGTCGTTAACACGGAGTAGAGATGCTGAGCGACGTCTTCCGCACCGCCGACCACGCGCTGGAGCTTCTACTTCACCGTGCCGCGAGCGTGAACCCGTGGCTCTGCGCGCTGGGCATCGTCACCTACATCTTGGCCCAAGCCGTGCGGCCGCGCGGCTGGCACACGATCATCAAGGCGGCCTACCCGGACGCTGACGGGCTGCGACCGCGCCACACGATGGCTGCCTACCTGGCCGGCGCGGGGCTCAACGGCGTGATCCCCGCACGCGGCGGGGACATCGTCAAGCTCTGGCTCCTGCACCGCCGCATCCCGGGCGCGCGCTACCCGACGCTGGCGGCGACCTTCCTCCCCGAGACGCTGTTCGAGACCCTCTTCGGCTTCGGCCTCGTGGTCTGGGCGCTGAGCCGCGGCTTCCTGCCGGTGCCGACCTCCTCGGGCGAACTGCCGCACGTCGACGTCACGCTGATCATCGAGCACCCGTTCCTCTCTGGCGGCGGCGCGCTGCTGGTCGCCGGCGGCGCGTACCTGCTCTACGGCGTGCTGCGCCGTCGCGTCTCTGACCTCGCGTCGCGCCTGCGCCAGGGCATCGTGATCCTCCGCCAGCCGCGCCGGTTCGTGACGGGCGTGGCGAGCTGGCAGGCGCTCGCACGCCTCATCCGCCTCGGCTCGCTCGCGTTGTTCATGGAGGCCTTCCACCTTCCGGTGACGGTGTCGACCGTCGTGCTGGTGATGGCCGCCCAGGGCGGCGGGCGCATCATCCCGCTGGCGCCTGCCAGCGCCGGCCTGCGCCTGGCGATGCTGAGCTACGGCTTCGTGGAGACGACCGGCCACGCCGTCGACATCGCGGCGATCACGACGTTCACCTTCGGCGTGGGGGCGTTGTTGATGGTCGCAGGACTGCTGGTCGGCGTCGTCGCTTTGGGAGCTGAGCTCGGAACGTGGTCGCCGCTCGCAGCGATCCGCGCGGCGCGGGATGCCGTGGCTCGGCATCGCGCCGCGGCGGCGGAGCCGAGCAAGGCGTAGGTCTTCGTTCGCGCGTCCTCGGCGCTCAGCGCAGACGCTGGTCGGCGTGCGTCGCGTGATTCGTCGTCACCGAGGAGAGCGAGCGGGGAGCGCGCCTCGGGCGCTGGTCCGTCGTCCGCGGGCGGCCTGGGCGGGCGATTCGCGGCGGAGTTGCCGACCCGCGAGGTCCGGGTCGATTTGTGGTGAATAGTTCACCACGGGACGCCCCGCATCGGTGATTCGTGCCCGAACGTTCGGTCCGTGTCGTCTACCCCTTGCATATCAGGGGTGAGACGCCCTGGACCTCGGCGCGCTCGAGATTCGAGAGTGGGCCTGTTCAACGAGACCAGATCGCGCTCAACAGGCCCACCCGGCCAGCGGCGCGATCGAGGACCAAGGTGGGCCTGTTCGGCGCGGGCACATCGCGGCATAGAGGCCCACCCTCCCGGGCGTCGGCGGACGACACCGGGCGCGGCGCACTCCCGACTCCGCTCACTCCTTCGCCGCCAACAGACCACGCGCCGCACGCCGTCCAACGCCCCGCGCTGAGCGCCAACGACGTACGCAAACGCAACCCGCGCCGCCGCCAGCTACTTGATCAACACCGACGTCCCCACCGGGACGCGCGGGTACAGATCCTTCACATCGGCAACGTGCATACGGATGCAGCCGTGCGATGCAGCCGAGCCGATCGAGTAGTCCTCGCCGGTGCCATGAATACCGACGCCGTTGATAATGCCCATCCAACGCGCCTTCAAGGGGTTCGCCGCTGAGCCGCCGTCGACGGTCGTGCCCTGCAGCTCGCCGGCCCACGGCGAGTTGGGCACCGACCAGGTCGGGTCGACCTGCTTGTCGGCGATGTGGAACAGGCCGCTGGGCGTCGGGTAAGCCGGCTGGCCGACGGCCACCATGTAGGACTTCTTGAACTTGAGGCCCTTGTAGAGCCGCAGCTTGAAGTGGGCCTTGTCCACCGTGATGATCGTGCCGTAGACGCGCTTGAGGTCGTTGATGTTGACCTTCGGGGACGTCTTCTTCAGCGCGGTGTGCAGCGTGCGCGGGGCGGTGACACCGTCGTCGAGCGCCGCATCGATCTGCGCCGCGACCGCCGACTGATCCAGCGCCCGGCCGTGGCCGCCACGGGTGCGGTAGATGTGCTTGAGCGTGATCTTGACCGTCGCGTCCTTGGCCGGCTTGCCGACCTTGGCCGCCACGCTGGCGACCCACGCACGAACCGCGAGGCGCGAGTGGCTGAGCTTGAGGCCGACGTCGCCCTGTGCCTTGGCGCGCAGCGCGCGCTTGGCGGTCGTCAGCGCGTCGAACGTCAGCTTCGCGTCGGCCGCCTTCAACGTCCACGGCTTGCCCGCGGCGCCGAGGAGGAGATCGGCGTTGACCTTCGGCCCGACCGTCGCCTCGAGCCGCGCCTGCGCGTCGGCGAGCGTCAGACCCGAGAGGTCCACCCCGCCCGCGGTAACGCCGGCGGGCACGTTGGTCGGGTCCTTCTTCTGGGCTGAGGCAACGGCAGGAACGGTCGCCGCGAAAACAGCGACGAGCAGCACAAAGACAACACGGGCGCGCGACATGGCGGTCGAGGGTAGCGGCGCCATCGCGCCGTCTCGCAAGGCTTTATGCGGCGCGACGACGACGCCGACGTGGCGCCACGGGCTTCTCGACCAACTCATTGCGCGCGAAGAACTCGTCGATCCAGTGCCACGTCGTCCGCGCCGCGGCGCGCCCCGTCAACACCCCGAGATGCCCGCCCGGACCCGTCTTGCACTGCACCTCCGGCGCGCCGGTCAGCAGCTCACCAACATGATGCACAGCCGCTCGCGGCGCCAGCGTGTCGGTCTTGCCCGCGATCGCCAGCACCGGCACGCGCACATCGGCCAGGTCGATGTCGTGATCTCCCAGCGACAACCGACCGTCGGCCAAGTCGTTGACCCGGAAGAACTGGTGGTAGAGCTGGCCCATGGTCCGCCCCGGGTAGGCGTGCATGTTGTCGATGAAGTGGTCGACGGCCTCGATCTGGGCCAGGAAGTCGCGGTCGTGAAGGTTGGTCGCAACGGCGATCGGCTTGGTGAGGTACTTGTCGAGCGTCGAGAGCTGGAACATGCGCTTGACGATCGGCGCCGGCGCACCGCCCAGCGCACGGTAGACCGCGGTCCCGAAGAAGCCGTTGGTGATGTTGGCCACACCGCGGATCGGCGCGAACATGCCGCAGCTGGGCGAAGTCGAACGGGCTGGCCACCATGGCGATCGAGTTAACCGGCAGATCGGGCCGGGCGGCCAGCGCGAGCAGCGACATGATCCCGCCCAGGCACCAGCCGACGACCTGCACGGGCTTGCCACCCGCGTGCTCGGAGACCGTCGCGATCGCACCAGGCAGCACGTCCTGCACCCAGTGCTCCAACCCGAGATCGCGGTCCGAAAACGCGATCGACCCGTAGTCCACCATGGAGGTCGGGTGGCCCAGGCCCAGGAGGTGCTCGGCCATCGAGCAGCCGCGGCGCAGGTCAAAGCAGATCGGCGGCGCGGCCAGCGGCGGGACCAGCAGCACGGGCAGGTGCCGCGTGCGCTCTTCGGGCGCGAGGTACTGAAAGACCGTGCCCTGCGGCTGCTCGTCGATGATCGCCGCCGGGGTCCGGCGCAGGTCGGCGACCCCGCCACGCACGAGCATGTCGAAGGCATTGGCCGCGGCGTGGGCGACGTCGTCGGGCTTGGGATGAGTGGCAGCGAGGGCAGCAACGCGCCCGCCATTGTGGCGGATCAGCGTGCGGCGTCCGCCGTGAGCGTCGCCGTGAAGTCCTCCAGCGCGGCGACGAAGCGCTCCGGCGCCTCGACCTGGGGGCAGTGCCCGACGCCGTCGAGCAACGCATAGGTCGTGTCGGGCAGCGCCTCGAGGATGTGGCGCGCGCCCTCGTGGGTGACCATCCGGTCGTGGTCGCCCCAGACCAGCAGGACGGGCACGCGCACCGCGTCCAGCGCGAAGCAGTCGTGTCAACTCGGGCAGCAGCCGGCGGCCGTTGGCCAGGACATCGGAGACCGCGTCGCGGGTGCGCAGCTGCGCGGTGAACGAGCCGACGATCTCGGCCGCGGCACCGCGCGGCGCCGCGAAGGCCAGCGCGCGATATGCCTGGCCCACGACGCCGCGGACCACGACCTGGGGGAGCGGAACCGGCGTGGCGAGCAGCGCGCGCACGAACGGATCGCGCTCGATGATCCGAAACCAGCGCGGCATGTCCAGGCCGGCGGGCGCGACCGGGACGATCGCAGTGAGCGGCAGGTCGTCCTCCTCCCCAGCGCGCAGCGCGATCGCGCCGCCCAGCGAGTTGCCACAGAGGATCACGCCGGCGCCGCCCGCCTCGACCGACGCGTGCTCCACCACCGCGCGAGCAAACGCCCGGTACTGCTCCAGCACGGGCACGTCGGCCGCGAGGCGATCGGCCTCACCGTAGCCCGGCAGGTCGACAGCCAGCGCCCGCCGGCCGTGACGCGCAAGCAGATCCAGCGCGAGACGCCACGTGTCGGCCGAGTCGGCAAAGCCGTGTAGCAACACCAGCGGCGGCCCGTCGCCCTCGAGCTCCAGCGCCCGCGTCTCCACGTCGCCCAGCGTCAGGCGGTATTCGACCAGCGGCTCGCGCATCAGTCCTCGCGCGCCACGGGCTCGGGCGCCGGTGCCGGCGCCCCGTGGGCGACGAAGTCGCGGCCGCGGATCAGGACGGCCGCGGCAACCGCACCTGCCAGCGCGACGATCGCCGCGATGACGAGGATCTCGTTCAGCGCACCCGTCCAGCCGGTGACAAACGCATCGTGCAGCGGGCCGAGCACGCGCGGGTTGCCCTGCGCGAGCACCTCGGCGGGCGGCAGCTTGGCGGCGGGCGGCCGCTGCGCCCCGGCATCGCGCAGCGCGTCGGTGATCTTCGTCGTCACCGACGCTTGGAAGATCGCGCCGAGGCCGGCGATCCCCGTCGCGATCCCGACCTGACGGAAGGTGCTGTTGACGCCGGAGGCCATACCTGCCCGCCGCTGCTCGACGACGCCGACCGCCGTGGAGGCGATCGCCGGGTTGCAGAGACCGACGCCCACGCCGCTGAGCAGGAAGCCCGGCAGCAGCGCCGTCCAGCCGGAGTCGGCGTCCAGCCCGCTCATCAGCAGCAGGCCGATGCCGACCAGGCCGAGGCCTGTCGCGAGCAGGATAGCGCACCGGCACGCGCTCGGTGAGGTTGCCCGACAGGGCGGCGGCAAAGAACGACAACACGGTGATCGGGAGGAAGCGCAGGCCGGCTTCCAGCGGCCCGTAGCCGAGGATGTTCTGCATGAACAACGTCAAGTACAGGAACATCGCGAAGATCGAGGCCGAGAGCGCGAAAGCCACGATCGAGACCCCGACGAAGGACGGCTTGCGAAAGAGCGTGAGGTCGAGCATCGGCCGCTCCTGGCGGCGCTCGACGAAGACGAAGATCACCAACAACACCACCGCGCCGGTCAGCAGCCCGACGATCTGCGCGCTGCCCCAGCCCTCGCTGTTGCCCCGCACCAGGCCGAAGACGAGCGCAAACAGCGCCGCCGAGAAGGTCAGCAGCCCGGCCCAATCGATCGGCGCCGGGTCGGGATCCTTGCTCTCGCTCACCATGCGCATGGTCACCGCGATCGCGGCAAGGCCAATCGGCAGATTCACGTAGAAGATCGACTGCCAGCTGACATGCTCGACCAGCACGCCGCCGACCAGCGGCCCGACGGCAACCGCGGCGCCCGTCGTCGCGCCCCAGATGCCCAGCGCGGTGCCGCGCTCGCGCCCGGTGAACGCGGCGGCCAGCAGCGCCAGCGAGGTGGCGAACATCGCCGCGCCGCCGACACCCTGCAGCGCGCGCGAGAGGTTGAGCGGCGTCGGCGCGCTCGACAACCCGCACAACAGCGAGGCGACGGTGAAGAGCGCGAGACCGACGACGAAGATCCGGCGGCGGCCGAGCCGGTCGGCCAGCGAGCCCGCGGTGAGCAGGAACGCGGCGAGCGTCAAGGCATAGGCGTCGACGACCCATTGCAGATCCTGAAACGACGAGCCGAGATCCTTCTGGATGTCGGGCAGGGCGACGTTGACGATCGTCACGTCGAGCAACAGCATGAACGTGGCGACGCAGACGACGCCGAGCGTCCACCAGCGGCGGGGGTCGGGCGACTGACTGGGCGTGGACATAGCTGTCGAGTCAACTACCCGCGGCGGCGGCAGGCAAGCCCCGGGGCGTTCGCGCGCGCCCTATCCGTCGCGCAGCACGCCGTCGACGACCGAGCCCGCCGCGGCGCGCAGGTGCAGCCGCAGGACCTCGGGCCCATGGCGCTCGAGGTCGTCGACCAGCTCCAGGTGCTCATCGGCTAGGCGCGCGAAGGTGTAGTGCGGGCGGACCTGCAGCAGGAAGAGGCGGGTCTGCGCGGTCAGGCGGTTGTGCACCGCCTCGATCCGCGGGGAACGGGCCGCGCGGACCAGCGCCGTGTGCAGGTCGGCGTGGGCGCGGGAGACCGTCGGCCAGCCGGGGCGCGCGCGGCCGCAGGCCCGGGCCAGGACCTCTGCTGCCTCGTGGACCGACGGCGGCAGGACATCGCCGTGCTTGGCCAGCGCGAGGTGCGCGGCCTCGACCTCCAGCGCGGCGCGCAGCTCGTAAAGCGCGACGATCGCGTCGGCGTCCAGGCCGGCGACGCGCGCGCCGCGGTGCGGTGCGATCGTGACCAGGCCCTCGTCGGCGAGCGCGCGCAGGGCCGCGCGGACCGTGTGGCGCGCGGCGCCGTGGGCCTCGACGAGGTCGGCCTCGACCAGCCGCGTGCCGGCGTCCAGCTGGGCGTCGAGGATTTGCTCGCGCAGGATGGCGGCGACGCGATCAACAGCGGTGAGGGGTCATACGATCACCTCGACTGGCGGTGTGCGCTCTTCGCGCTTGGGAATGGCCAGCACGGCCAGCCCGGCGAGGATCGTCACGATCCCGACGATCGCGCCCGCTCCGGGTCGCTCGCCGAGGACGATCGCACCGAGCAGCGTGGCGGTGACCGGCTCGGCCAGCGTCAAGGTCGCAACCTCGTTGGCGGGCAGATGGCGCAGGCCCGACGCGAAGAGCAGGTAGGCCAACGCGGTGGGGATCGCGCCGAGCCAGAGCGCCATCGCGACGCCGCCGGCGCTCGTCACCCAGTGCAGGTCGCCGAACACGAGGACCGGGCTGAGCAGGATGGCGCCGAGCCCGAAGAGATAGGCCATGACGGGCTCGATGCCGTGGCCCGCGTCGAGCAGCCGCTTGGACGCGAGCGTGAACGCCGCGTAGGACGCGCCGGCGCCGACGGCAAGTGCAACGCCCGGCGCGCTGACCTCCGAGCCACCGCCCGCGAGCGCGAGCGTCGCGACGCCGGCGCACGCCAGCGCGGTCGCCAGCGCCCACGAGCGATCGGGCACGCGGCGGTCCAGCAGCCAGCCGCCGGCACCGGCGAGCGCGGGGGCCGAGCCGAGCGCGACGACCGTGCCGACCGCCACGCCCGTGTCCTTGACGGCCGCAAAGAAACAGAGTTGGTAGGCGGCGACGCCGAGCGCGCCGACGGCAAGCGGGCCACGCGGCCAGCGGGCGCGCGCCGCCGCGCCGTCGCCCCCGACCGCGCGTGCGACGAGCAGCAAGAGGACCGCGCCGACCGCGATCCGGACCGCCCCGACGGTCACCGCAGCGGCGTCCGGACCGAGCGCCTGCGCGGTGCCGGTGGTGCCAAAGCAGACCGCCGCAAGAAGGACTTGGACGCGCGACATCTCGACGATTGTTCCACAATCTGTGACGAAGATGTAACAAGAGTGCGAAGGTGCCACGGTCCGTCCGCTGGCCGTGTCACCTTGCCGCCGTGCTCGTTCGTGACCTTCAGCACGGCTTCGACCTCGACCAGGTGTTCCTGGTTCGGGAGGCCGACCGGCGCCAGCGTCGCGACGGCGGCGAGTTCCTCAAGTTGGTCCTCGGCGATCGCACCGGCGGCGTACCGGCCATGGTCTGGGATGACGTCGCCCAGGCACTGGAGCTCTGCCGCGCGGGCTCGCCCGTGCACGTCGTCGGCCGCTACGAGGTCCACCAGCGCTGGGGCGCGCAGATCACGATCCTCAAGCTGCGCCCGGCGCTCGCCGGCACCTACGACCCGGCCGACCTGCACGACGGCCCACCGCGCCGCGTCGATCACATGGAGGCCGACTTCCGCGAGCTGTTGGCCACGGTGCAGGACCCGCACTTGCGCCGGTTGTTGGACACCTTCTTCGGCGAGGGCTCCGAGACGTGGGCGCTGTACCGGATCGCGCCCGCCGCCAAGCGCTACCACCAGGCCTACCTGCACGGGCTGCTGGAGCACTGCCTCACGGTCGCCCAAGCGGTCAGCGCGATCAGCGCGACCTTCCCGGGGATCGACCGCGACGTCGCGGTCACGGGCGCGCTGCTGCACGACATCGGCAAGTTGGAGGCCTACACCTGCGACGCACCGATCGACATGACCGACGAGGGTCGCCTGCAGGGCGAGATCCCGCTCGGCTACTACCGCGTGCGCCGCTGCATCGAGGATCTCGACGGCTTCCCCGAAGAGCTCGCACAGAGCGTGTTGCACATCATCTTGAGCCACCACGGCGCGCTCGAGCACGGCTCGCCCGTCGTGCCCGCCACCCGCGAGGCCACGTTGGTGCACATGATCGACAACCTCGGCGGCCGCCTCGGCTCGTTCGACCGCTTGGAGAAGCAGCTCCCACCCGGCCAGGTCTGGTCCGGCTTTGACCGCGCGATCGGCGCCGGCGCTTACTTCGGCTCCGCGGGCACCTCAGCGGCGCCGATCACCGCCGAGGACCGGCGGCGGTCACAGGCCGCTTAGGACGCCGACGACAACCGGTCTTCGCGTTCGTCGTCCAAGATCTCCTTCATCTCGCGCCCCGCCGCCGCGATCCGCCCCAGATACTCGGAGCGTCGCTCCTCGTCCAGCGTCACCGCGCCCCGATCCAGCAGCTCGGCGAAGCCTTGGACGATCGTCAGCGGGGTGCGGAGATCGTGGACGAGGCGGGCGAGGCGCTCGTCGGGGTCGGCCGGCCAGGGACCGCCCGCCGAGCTCATCGCTCTTCGCGCGTGGAATCCAGCGCGATCTCGCCGCGCTCCAGCGCGATCGCGATCGCGTGCACGCGATTGCGCGCCTGCAGCTTGCGAATCACGTTGCGCACGTGGGTGCGGACGGTCTCGACCGAGACGCTGATCTTGTCGCCGATCGCCTCGGCGGTCATGCCCTCGGCCATCAGGTGCATGATCTCGCGCTCACGCGGCGAGAGCTGCGGGACGTGCGCCGTGGCGCGGGGCGAGAGCAGGATGCGGTCCAGCCGCGGGTCGACGTAGGAGCCGCCGCTCGCGACGCGCTCGATCGCGGCCATCAACTCATCCATCGATCCGGCCTTCAGCGCGTAGCCGCGCGCGCCGGAGTCGAGGCCGTCGTAGAGCAGCTCGGCGTCGCTGTCGCCCGTGTAGAGGATCACGCCGAGCTCGGGCCGGCGGGCCAGCAGCTCGCGCGTCAGGTCGATACCACTGCCGTCAGGCAGCTGAATGTCGACGATCGCGACATCCGGCTCGGCGTGTTCGACGAGGTCCACCCCGGCCGCGACATTGCCCGCCGCACCCACGACTTCCAGGCCACCGTGTTGCAGCAGTGCGACCAGGCCCTCCCGTAGGGCCTCGTGGTCGTCGACGATCACGAGCTTGGTCATGAGGGCCGAACCGTACACGGCGTGTAGGTGCGATGGCAGTTGTCAGGGCTCGCGCCGCCCCGGTACCGAATCTGCGGAAAGAGCGCGCGGACTTCTGCAAGGAGAGGCCCATCACGGGGTCAAGGGCCGTATCGTCGTCTGTATATGGCGAAGGACACCGAGAAGCTGATCCGTCAGCTCTCGCTCATCTCATATCTCATGGCCGAACGCCGTCCGGTCACCGCGCTGGAGATCCGGCGCGATGTCGAGGGCTACAGCGGCATGAACGAGGACGCCTTCGCCCGCCGCTTCTACGCCGACCGCGCCGAGCTGGAGTCGCTCGGCATCCAGCTCACCGTCGAGAAGCCCGCCGACGGCGTGGCCGAGCAGGAGAACTACTCGCTGCGGCCGGAGAACTTCCATCTCCCCGCCATCGCCTTCACCGACGAGGAGCTTGCCGGCCTGCAGTTCGCGCTGACGCTGCTCGATGGCGAGTTCGCCTACGCCGAGCCGCTGCGCCTGGCGTTGCAGCAGATCTCCTGGGGCCGCCCCAGCCCGCTCAACGCGCCCGACCAGGGCTCCATCGCCCTCGGGGTCACCGCCAGCGCCGGCGGCCACGACCTCTCCCAGCGCCTCGCGAAGATCGAGACGGCGATCTTCCGCAACAAGACGATCACCTTCGACTACTACACGATGGAGCGCGACGAGGTCGGCGCGCGCAAGGTCGACCCCTATCACCTGCTCTTTCAGGGCGGCCAGTTCTACCTCCTGGGCCGCGCGCACGAGCGCGACGCCATCCGCGTCTTTCGCCTCTCGCGCATCCGCGGCAAGGTCGCCTACGCGACCAAGGCCGAGCACGACTTCAAGCGCCCCACCGACTTCGACCCGCGCTCCTACGCCACGCGCGCCGACTGGCAGTTCGGCGAGCCCGTCGGCCAGGCCGAAGTCTGGATCTCCGAGCGCATCGCCTGGCAAGTCGAGCGGCACTTCGGCCGCTTCGGCACGATTCGCCCCGCCGAGGACGACAGCGGCGACATGATCTTCGCCACCGAGTACGCCTCGGTGCGCCAGCTGGCCGCCTGGGCGCTGCGCCTGGGCGAGCACGCGCGGATCCTCGGCCCCGACGAGCTCGTCACCGAGATCACCGAGCGCATCGAGCAGCTGCACGAACGCCACACCGGCGAGCTTGACCTGGCCGCCGTTCTGCCCGCAGACGAGAGCGAGGAGATCGTCGAGCCCATCGCCAAGCGCGAGACCGCGATCCGCCCCGAGCGCTTCGCGCGCCTCGTCACGCTCGCCAGCATCCTGATCCAGGCCGGCCGCGCCAAGAAGCTCTTGTCGCTCAACGCGCTCTGCCAGGACCTGCAGGTCTCCGACGCCGAACTGCGCGAGGACATCAACGTCCTCAACGTCGTCAACTTCGGCGGCGGCTCCTACGTCCTCTACGCCGACGTCCGCGACGACGGCATGATCGACGTCGACCCCGAGCCGTACTCCGACAACTTCGACCGCCCGGCGCGCCTGCTCCCGGTCGAGGCCAAGGCGCTGATCGCCGCGATCGACCTGATCGGCGACCACCTGCCCGAAGGCGCGCTGAACTCGGCGCGCGAGAAGATCGTCGCCGCGCTCGGCGCCGATCCGATGGAGCAGGGCCTGCAGGTCGCGTCCGGGGCCGGTGACGACTCCGAGATCGCCCGCGTCGTCTCGCGCGCCATCTCGGACTCCCACCAGCTGCGCCTGGAGTACTACAAGGCCAACGAGGACGAGTTCTCCGAGCGGGTCGTGGAGCCCTATGCGCTCATCAACGGCCGCGAGGGCTGGTACGTCGCCTCGTATGACCCGGCGCGCGAGGCGGTCCGCCATTTCCGGCTGGACCGCGTCAAGACCGCCGAGGTGCTCGACGTCGCCTTCACGCCGCGGCCCGAGGTCGATCCCGCCTCCGATGTCGCCGGCTGGCCCAGCACCGGGCTGGTCGAGGCCTCCCGCGTGGCCCGCGTCTGGATCTCCCCCGAGCGCGCCCGTTGGTCGCGCGAGCAGCGCCGCGTCGCCCAGGAGCTCGCCGACGGCTCGGTCATCGTCGAGCTGCCCTACAAGGGCACCGACTGGCTGGTGCGCGAGGTGCTGGCCGAGGCCGGCGACGCCGCCGTCGTCTCGCCGCCGGAGGCCCGCGAGGCCGTCCGCGCAGCCGTCGATCGCCTCCAGCTTGCCGTTCGCTGACCGTCTGGCCAGGTCCCTCAGGCGTTTGCCCGTTAGCCTCCTGCGCCGGTGAGCCGACGCGATCTGATCACGATGGACGACGCAGAGGTCCTCGCGCTTCTCGATGAGGAGCGCGTGATGACCTGCGCCACCCTCGGTCCCCGAGGGTGGCCGCACCTGATGCCGCTCTGGTACGTCGTGCGCGACGGACGGCTCTGGGCGTGGACCTTCGCCAAGTCCCAGAAGACCAAGAACCTCGAGCGCGACCCGCGGGCGACGCTGCAGGTCGAGGCCGGGCGCGACGTTTACCAGGAGCTACGCGGGGTGATGTTCGAGACCGAGGTCACGATCCACCGCGACGTTGACCTCGTGACCGACCTGGGATTGGAGATCTTCGGCCGCTACGGCGGCGGACAGGACGCATCGGCCTATCGCGAGATGGTTAAGGCCCAGGCCGCCAAGCGCGTCGGTCTGGAGTTCGTCGAGCAGACGCGCGCCACGTGGGACCACCGCAAGCTGGGAAACGTCTACTGATGCAGCCACTCAAGGGCCTGATCCTCTCCGGGGGCAAGGGCACGCGCCTGCGCCCGATCACCCACACCAGCGCCAAGCAGCTGGTGCCGGTCGCCAACCGCCCGGTGCTCTTCTACGGCATCGACGCGATGGCCAAGGCGGGCATCGAGGAGATCGGGATCATCATCGCCCCCGAGACCGGCGAGGAGATCAAGGAGGTCGCCGGCGACGGCTCGGCCTTCGGCGTCAAGATCACCTACATCTTGCAGGACGAGCCCGCCGGCCTCGCCCACGCGGTCCTGACCGCCGAGCCGTTTCTGGGCGACTCGCCGTTTGTCATGTACTTGGGCGACAACCTGCTGCAGGGCGGTATCGACGACCTCGTCGCCGCCTTCAAGGCCAATAGGCCGGATGCGCTGATCCTGCTAACCCCAGTATCCGACCCCGAGCACTACGGCGTCGCCGAACTCGACGGCGACCGCGTCGTGGCCCTGGCCGAGAAGCCGCCGGAGCCCAAGACCAACCTCGCGCTGGTCGGCGTCTACATGTTCATGCCCTTGATCCACGACGCGGCGCGCGCGATCGCGCCGTCGCCGCGCGGCGAGCTGGAGATCACCGACGCGATCCAGCATCTGGTCAACACCGACCGGCGCGTCGAGCCGCACATCGTCCAGGGCTGGTGGAAGGACACCGGGCGCCTGGACGACATGTTGGAGGCCAACCGGCTGATCCTCGATCGCATGGAGCACCGGGTCGAGGGCGAGCTGATCGACTCCCAGGTCGAGGGCCGCGTCGTCATCGAGCCGGGCGCCAAGCTGGAGCGCGCGACGGTGCGCGGGCCGGCCATCATCGGTGCGGGCGCGGTGCTGACCGACTGCTACATCGGCCCCTACACGGCGATCGGCGAGGACTGCGAGGTCCAGGGCGCCGAGGTCGAGCACTCGATCCTGCTCGCCGGCTCCTCGGTCCGCGGCCTCGACGGCCGCATGGAATCCTCGCTGCTGGGCCGCAACGTCCACATCGCGCGCAGCAACGGACAGCCCAAGGCCTACAAGTTCATGGTCGGCGATAACTCGGAGATCGAGATCCTGTGACACGTAACGTGGACGAACGGGGACGCGGTCTCTGCACTCTTGGAGCGGCGCTGTGAGGCTTCTTGTCACCGGTGCGTCCGGCATGCTCGGCCACCGCGTCGTCGCCGATGCTCAGGCTCGCGGCTGGGACGCGATCGGCGTCGACCTGCCCGACGGCGACCTCACCGATCCGGTCGCCGCACAGGATCTCCTGGAGGAGCACGCGCCCGACGCGGTCGTGCACTGCGCGGCGTTCGTCGACGTCGACGGCGCCGAGGCCAACGAGGATGCGGCGCTCGCCGTCAACGCCGACGCCTCGGCCAACGTCGCGGCCGCCGCGGCGATGCTCGGCGCGCGCGTCGTCGCCGTCTCCACCGACTACGTCTTCGACGGCACGCTCACCGACCGCCCCTACGTCGAGTCTGACCCGACCGCGCCGCTGGGCGCCTACGGGCGCACCAAGCTCGCCGGTGAGCAGGCCATCGCCGGCCACAACCCCAACCACGCCATCGCGCGCACCGCGTGGCTCTTCGGGGTCGGCGGCAAGAACTTCTGCGACACCATGCTCAACGCCGCCGCGTCACGCGACGAGGTCGCCGTCGTCACCGACCAGGTCGGCTCGCCGACCTGGACCGGCCACCTGTCGCCGGCGCTGCTGGATCTCGCGGCGGCCGACGCCACCGGCATCTTCCATACCGCCGGCGGCGGCCAATGCTCCTGGCACGAGCTGACCGTCGAGCTGTACCGCACGGCCGGCCTGTCGACCCGCGTCAACGAGACCACGGCCGCGGAGTTCCAGCGTCCGGCCCCCCGGCCGGCCTGGAGCGTCCTGGCCACCGAGCGCGACGAGACCCCGCGCCTGCCCAGTTGGCAGGACGGCGTCGCGCAGTACCTGTCAGAGAGGAACGCATCGTGAAGCTGCTCGTCTGCGGCGGGGCCGGGTTCATCGGCTCGAACTTCGTGCGCCAGCGCGTCAACGACCACGGCGACGAGGTCATCGTCCTCGACGCGCTGACCTACGCCGGCCGGCCCGAGAACCTCGAGGACCTCGGCGTCACGCTGGTCCACGGGGAGATCCAGAACGCCGAGAAGGTCGCCGAGGCGATCGGCGACGGCGTCGACGCGATCGTCAACTTCGCTGCCGAGACGCACGTCGACCGCTCGATCAGCGGCCCCGACGCGTTCGTGGAGACCAACGTCCGCGGCTCGCTCGTCCTGCTGGAGGCCGCACGCGAGCGCGAGGTCAAGCGCTACGTGCAGATCTCCACCGACGAGGTGTACGGGTCGATCGAGGTCGGCTCCTTCACCGAGGAGTCGCCGATCGTCCCGTCCTCGCCCTACAGCGCCTCGAAGGCTGGCGGCGACTTGTTGGTGCAGTCGTACTTCCACACCTATGGGTTGGAGACCGTGATCGCCCGCGGCTCCAACAACTACGGGCCGTATCAGTACCCCGAGAAGCTCATCCCGTTGATGGTGCTCAACGCGCTGCACGACGACAAGCTGCCGGTCTACGGCGACGGGCTCAACGTGCGCAACTGGCTCTACGTAGAGGACTTCGGCCGCGGGATCTCCCACATCCTGGCCCACGGCGCGCCCGGCGAGGTCTACAACGTCGGCGGCCCGGACGAGTCCACCAACATCGAGGTCGTCAAGGGCATCCTCAAGCACACGGGCAAGGACGAGTCCTTGATCGAGTACGTCACCGACCGCCCCGGCCACGACCGCCGCTACTCGCTGGGGTCAGAGAAGGCGCGCGCGCTGGGGTGGGCGGCGCAGGTCCGCTTCGAGGAAGGTCTTGAGAAGACCGTCGCCTGGTATCGCGACAACACCGCCTGGTGGGAGCCGATCCGCTCCGGCGAGTACCGCGAGTACTACGAGCGCCACTACGGGCGCGCGCTGGGCTAGGCGGCAGCGACAGCCGACGCCGCAGCTGCGCGGCCGTACACGTCCGGCGAGGGGATCCCGATGACCTCGCCGGCGAAGCGCTTGGTCGTCCCGTAGACGACCCAGGTCGTGTCGATCTCGCCGATCATCCGCTCGAGCTGCAGCTCGTCGGGGTGGCTATCGAGCCACTCGGAGTGCGTGAGCGCAGCGTCGAACTCGCCGCGCAGCAGCGCCTCGGCGGCCAGCGGCTTGGAGATCTGCGGGATCTTGACCTCCCACTCGGAAAGGTCGACGTAGCCCTCGGTCGCCTCGACGATCCCGAGCGAGCGCGGCGGCCCGTCGAGGTCGCGGCGGCTCAGGATGGCCAAGGACTTGGTCGGGTAGATGAAGGTGTCGACCACGAAGACCTCGACGCAGTGCTTCTCGGTGATCTCGTGGACGCCCGGGTGCGCGCTGCACTGGACGAGGAAGGCATCGTCGCGGCCCCGGATCCGCTCCAGCCCGTCAAAGAAGTCGGTGATGAGATCAAGCTCGACGTCCTCAAGCCCTTGGAAGCGCGCGTATTGCTTGACCGCGCGCTCGTGGCAGGTCCCTTCAGGACCAAGCGTGACGAAGGTGATCGGCATCGCGCTCGACGCTAGGCGCCGTGCAGCGCCGGGTCAATCGGCAGTACCCAGCCAACTGGCCGGGCGGATCGGGCGGCTTACGACGCGCCGAGCGTCGCGATCTTCCACACGTTGCCGTCCTTGACGAGCTCCAGCGTGTCGACGCGGTCCTTATCGCCGCCCTCGGACTTGACGACCGCAGACGCCTTGCCGTCGGCGATCGTGACCTTCTGGACCTGCAGCTCGAAGGAGTCGGCGTCGCTCAGCGAGTCCTTGACGCCCTTGTCGCAGTCGCCGCCCGAGGCCTTCTTGATCTGGGCCACGAGCGCCGGCGCGAGCAGCGTCGTGCAGATCCTGGAGCTGTCGTGCTTGCGGCTGGCCGACTGGAGATCCTCGACGGTCTGGGCCACGGCCTTCTGGTCGCCCTGGAAGTCCGAGGCCGAGTCCTTGGCCGCCTGACCGCAGGCGCTGAGGACGAGCGGGAGCGCGACAAGCAGCGCGAGAAGACGTGTGGGTGCGGCCATCGCGCCGGAGCCTATCTAGGATCTGTCCTCGCATGGCCGACTCCGAGCTCTCCCGCAGCATCGTCCCCACCGTCGTTCCGCGCGGGCGCCACGCGCCGCCGCTGGAGGTGCGCCTGACCGTCCAGCGCCGCCGGTTGTTCGAGGCCGCGGCCAAGATCTTTGCCGAGCGCGGCTTCGCCGACGCCACCGCCGAGGCGATCAGCCGCGAGGCCGGGATGTCGAAGGCGACGTTCTACGAGCACTTCGCCAACAAGGAGGAGGCGATCATCGCGCTCTTCGACGAGGCCGCCACCGAGGTCATGCGCCAGATGGCCCTGGCCTCCGAGGCGGAGGCGGGGACCTACCCCGAGCACCTGGCCAACGGCACCCGTGCGTTCCTGCGGACGCTCGCCGAGTGGCCCGACGCCTCGCAGACGGTGCTGGTCGAGATCATCGGCGCCGGCCCGCGCGCGACCGAGCGCCGCGACGCCATCCTCGACGCGTTCGCCGACGCGATCCACCGCGACAACGAACGCATCGCCCCGCGCTACGGGGCGCCGTGCTTTGCCTCTCGCGACGACGCGTTCGCCTGCGTCGGCGCGATCGTAGAGCTCGCCTCACGCCAACTGCGCACTGGCAACCCGAGCGACATCCGCGAGCTGGAGCCGGTCATCGAGCGGCTCATGCGAGGGATCCTCGAGCAGAACCGATGATGGTCGCCACCGCCATCGTCGAGAGGATTCCCAGGATCTTGCACCAGGCCGCATGAGCGATCCGGGCCTGGCAGCCCTTGAGGCCGAGGTCACCGCGTGCCGCCGCTGTCCGCGCCTGGTCGCCTGGCGCGAGCAGGTGGCACGTGAGAAGCGCGCGTCGTTCCAAGGCGACACCTACTGGGGCCGCCCGATCCCGGGTTTCGGCGATCCGGCCGCGCGCGTCCTGATCCTCGGCCTCGCGCCCGCCGCCCACGGCGCCAACCGCACCGGCCGCGTCTTCACGGGCGACCGCAGCGGCGACTTCCTCTTCGCGGCGCTGCATCGCACGGGCTTCGCGAACCAGCCGACGTCGGTGTCACGTGACGACGGCCTGCAGCTGACCGGCGCCTGGATCACCGCCGCCGTGCGCTGCGCGCCGCCGGCCAACAAGCCGACGCCGACCGAGCGCGACACCTGCCTGCCTTGGACGGTCGCCGAGCTCGATCACCTCAAGCACGTGCGCGTCGTCGTCTGCCTCGGCGCGTTTGCCTGGGACGCGGCGCTGCGCCTGCGCGCCGCGCTCGGCCACCCGCCACCGCGGCCGCGCCCGAAGTTCGGCCACGGCGCGCTCTGGTACGACGAGGATCAGTCGGGATGGGTCCTGCTTGGCACCTACCACCCGTCGCAGCAGAACACGTTCACCGGGGTGCTGACCGAGACCATGCTCGACGACGTCCTGCACACGGCGCGCGACGTCGCGGGATAGGCGCCGTGCTGGTCATTGCCCATCGCGGCGCCTCAGCCGGAGCCATCGACAACAGCCTCGATGCCTTCGAGCAGGCGATCGCGATCGGTGCCGATCTCATCGAGTTCGACGTGCGGCGCACGCGCGACGGTCAGCTGATCGCCTTCCACGACGCCGTCGTCGGCGGCACGCCGGTGCCGGCGCTGACGCGGGCGGAGATCGGCGCCGCGACCGGCCATCTCCCGCCGCTGCTCGACGAGGTGTTAGAGCTCACGCGTGGACGGATCGGGCTCGATGTCGAGCTCAAGGAACACGGCTACGTCGAGCGCGTGTTAGCGGCACTCGCCGGGATCGACGACGTCGTCGTCACCTCGTTTCTCGACGAGGTGGTGGCCGAGGTCAAGCGGATTGCCCCGGAGCTGCGCGCCGGGCTGCTCGTCGGCGTCGGCCGCACGCGGCAGGTCGTACGGACGCGCCTGTCGGAGCTCTCCCCCGTCGCGCGAGCGCGCGCGTGCGGCGCCGACCTCGTGGCGATGCACCACGCGCTCGCGTCGCTCGGCGCCCTGCGACGCGTCGCCGACGCGGGCTTCCCGGTCTACGTCTGGACCGTCAACGACGAGAAGCTCCTGCGCCGCTTTCTGAGCGATCCGCGCGTCACGGCCGTCATCACCGACGTCCCGGAGAAAGCGCTGGGCCTGCGCGGGCCGTGATCGGCGGGCTTGGCCCGCGTCGTACCCTGGGAGGTCCGTGCCGCTTTCCGCCTTCAGCCCACAGACGCAGGAGTGGTTCTCGCGTGCGTTCGCCGCGCCCACGGCTGTGCAGGAGCAGGCCTGGCCGGCGATCGCGACCGGCGAGCACACGCTGATCAGCGCGCCGACGGGCAGCGGCAAGACGCTCGCGGCGTTCCTGTACTCCTTGGATCATCTGGCGCGGACGCCGCGTAAGGACGGCAGCGGGATCCGCGTCGTCTACGTCTCCCCGCTGAAGGCGCTGAGCTACGACGTCGAGCGCAACCTGCAGGCGCCGCTGATCGGGATCGGGGCCGACATCAAGGTCGCGATCCGGACGGGTGACACGTCGCAGAAGGAGCGGATGGCGATCCGCCGCAAGCCGCCCGACGTGCTGATCACAACGCCCGAGTCGTTGTACCTCATGTTGACCTCGCAGGCGCGTGACGTGCTGCGCGACGTCGAGGCGATCATCGTCGACGAGATCCACGCGGTCGCGTCGACCAAGCGCGGCGCGCATCTCGCGCTGACGCTGGAGCGGCTCTCCGCGCTGGTCGGCACCGAGCACGGCGGCCGCGACCCGCAGCGCATCGGCCTGAGCGCGACGCAGAACCCGCTGGAGGAGGTCGGCCGCTTCATGGTCGGCCCGCAGCGGACCTGCCGGATCGTCGACGCCGGCGTGCGCAAGCCGCTGGACCTCAAGATCCAGGTGCCGGTCGAGTCGATGGTCGAGCCCGAGCAGTCGGCGGCGGCGTTGGATCCGCTGGAGCCGACGCCGGGCGGCAGCGAGGCGACGCGCAAGTCGATCTGGCCGGCCATGTACCCGCAGTTGCTCGAGCTGGTGCGCGAGCACCGCTCGACGATCATCTTCGTTAACAACCGCCGGGGGGCCGAGCGGCTCGCGCTGCGCCTCAACGAGCTGGCGGCCAAGCAGGACGAGGAGGCGGAACGGCCCGTCGTCGAGATCGCGCGCGCCCACCACGGGTCGCTGGCGCGCGAGGAGCGGCTGGTCGTCGAGGAGCAGCTCAAGGCCGGCCAGCTGCCGTGCCTGGTGGCGACGTCCTCGCTGGAGCTCGGCATCGATATGGGCGCCGTCGACCTCGTGCTGCAGGTCGAGTCCCCCAAGTCGGTCTCGCGCGGTCTGCAGCGCATCGGGCGCGCGGGCCACTCCGTCGGCGACACCTCCAAGGGGCGCATCTTCCCGAAGTTCCGCGCCGACCTGCTGGAGTGCGCGGTCGTCGTGAAGCTGATGCGCGAGGGCAAGATCGAGCCGACGGTCGTCCCGCGCAACCCACTCGATGTGTTGTGCCAGCAGATCGTCGCGATCGCGGCGGGCGTCGAATCAGACGGTGACGCGCCGGTGCTCGTCGACGACCTGTACGGGTTGGTCACCAAGACCTACACCTACGCCGAGCTCTCGCGCGAGCTGCTGGAGAACGTCCTGGACATGCTCGACGGGCGCTACCCGTCGCAGGAGTTCGGCGAGCTGCGCCCGCGCATCGTCTGGGATCGCGTCGCGGGGACGATCCGCCCGCGCAAGGGCGCCCGCCAGCTGGCGATCACCAACGCTGGGACGATCCCGGACCGTGGGCTGTACGCCGTCGTCCTGCCCGACGGGCGCCGCGTCGGCGAGCTCGACGAGGAGATGGTCTACGAGGCGCGCCCCGGCCAGACCTTCCTGCTCGGCGCGTCCTCGTGGCGCATCGAGGAGATCCAGCGCGACCGCGTCGTCGTCTCGCCCGCCCCGGGCGTGCCGGGCGCCGTGCCGTTCTGGAAAGGCGACTCGGTCGGCCGCCCGAAGGAGCTGGGCCGGGCGATCGGCGCGTTCTCGCGCTGGGCCGTCGACCAGACGCCGGAGCTGCTGGAGGCCGAGTACGACCTCGATCCGCTTGCCGCGCGCAACCTGGTGGACTACCTGCGCGAGCAGCAGGAGGCGACGCGCGTCATCCCCAGCGACCGCACGATCGTCGTCGAGCGCTTCCGCGACGAGATCGGGGACTGGCGGTTGTGCGTGCTGTCGCCGTTCGGCGGCCGCGTCCACGCGGCGTGGGCGCTGGCGCTCAGCGCGAAGATCCGCGACGAGGCCGGCCTGGAGTCCGACGCGATCTGGTCTGACGACGGGATCATCGTGCACCTGCCCGACGCCGATGAGCCTCCGGGCGCCGACCTGGTGTTGTTGGATCCCGAGGACGTCGAAGATCAAGTGGTCGCGGAACTCGGATCGAGCGCGTTGTTCGGCGCGCGCTTCCGGGAGAACGCCGGCCGCGCGCTGCTGATTCCGCGCGCCTACCCGGGCAAGCGCACGCCGCTGTGGCAGCAGCGCCTCAAGGCCCAGTCCTTGCTCGAGGTCGCCAAGCAGTACAGCGACTTCCCCATCATCTTGGAGACCTACCGCGAGTGCCTGCGTGACGTCCTCGACGTCCCGGGGCTCATCGAGCTGCTGCAGGGGCTCCACTCGCGCGATCTCTCGCTCGTCGAGGTCGAGACGCGGACCGCATCGCCGTTCGCGTCATCGTTGCTGTTCGACTACGTCGCGACCTACATGTATGAGGGCGACACGCCCAACGCCGAGCGGCGCGCGGCCGCGCTGTCGCTGGACCGCGACCTGCTGCGCGAGCTCCTTGGGCAAGAGGAGCTGCGCGACCTCATCGACGCCGACGCCCTCGATCAAGTTGAAGCGGATCTCCAGCATCGGTCGCAGCGCACGCAGGCCACCGATCGCGACGGGCTGGCCGACGTGCTGCGGCGGGTCGGCGACCTGTCGCGGGCCGAGGTGCGGGCTCGTGTGCTGGCCGAGCTGGACAGCGACGCGATGTTGGTGGCCTTGGTCGACGAGCGGCGCGCGGTGGCGCTCCGCATCGGTGGCGAGGAACGCTGGGTCGCGGCCGACGACGCCGGCCTCTACCGCGACGCGTTCGGCACCGTGCCGCCGGGCGGGCTGCCGGCCGCGTTCCTGGAGTCGGTCGAGCGGCCGACCGAGCGGCTTGTGGCGCGGTACGCCCGGACGCACGGGCCGTTTACGACCGCCGACCTGCGCGAGCGCTGGGGCGTCGACCCGTCGAGCGCGCTGGCCGCGCTGGAGACCGCCGGCGACCTGGTGCGCGGTGAGTTGCGCCCCGGCGGGACCGAGCGCGAGTGGTGTGACCCGCAGGTGCTGCGGCGGATCCGGCGCGCGTCGTTGGCGGTCCTGCGCAAGGAGATCGAGGCGACCGACCAGCGGGCGCTGGCGGCGTTCTTGCCCTCGTGGCAGGGCGTCGATCGCCATGCGGCGGCCGGCGCGGGCATCGACCGCCTGCGAGAGATGTTGGTGCCCTTGCAGCGGCTGGCGCTGCCGGCCGATGTGTGGGAGCGCGACGTGCTGCTGCGGCGCGTGGGCGCGTACTCGCCGACGTGGCTGGATCAGCTCTGCGCGTCGGGGGAAGTCGTCTGGGTCGGTGCGGGGGCGCTCGGCCGGAACTCGGGCCGCGTCGCGCTGTACTTCCGCGAGGACGCCGAGGCGCTCGGCCCGCCGTCAGTCCGTGGCGGGATCGATCGTCCGGAACTGCCCGAGCATGATTTGCTGCGTGAGCGGCTGGCGGTCTCGCCGTGCTTCTTCACCGACTTCCTGGCCGAGATCCCGCTGGCGCCCGAGCAGATCCAGGAGGCCTTGTGGGATCTCGTGTGGGCGGGCGAAGTGACCAACGATGCGTTCGCGCCGCTGCGCGCGCCGCGGCTGACGTTGGCGCGGGCGCAGAAGGCGTCAACGGCGCGGCGCGGCGCGCGCGCCGGCACGCGCTTCGGCTCCCGTCGCGGCTCCGGCGCGGCCGCACAAGTCCAGGGCCGCTGGGCGCTGACGACGTCGATCTTCCGGAGCGAGGTCGAGCCTGGGCTTCGTCGCCGGACCGTCGCGGAGCTCATGCTCGAGCGCTACGGCATCGTCACGCGCGAGCACGTCCTGGCCGAGGGGATCCCGGGCGGCTTCTCCTCGCTGTATGACTCTTTGTCGTCACTCGAGACGCTCGGCGTCTGCCGCCGCGGCTACTTCGTCGAGGGGCTCGGCGGCGCGCAGTTCGCCCTGCCGGGCGCCGTGGAGCGGCTGCGCACCCAGGCCGACCGCGCGGAGGAGGCGCCACCGGTCGTGCTCGCCGCGACCGACCCGGCCCAGCCGTTCGGCGCGGCGTTGCCGTGGCCCAAGCGCCGCGACGACACCGACGCGCGCGCCAAGCCGGCGCGCGCCGCCGGCGCCTACGTCGTCCTCGCCGGCGCCGAGCCGGTCATCTACGTCGAGCGCGGCGGCCGCGGAATCCAAGTGCTGGTGGAACGCGAGGATGCGCGGCTGCGTCCTGCGTTGGAGGCCCTCGCCGCATTCGTCACCGGCGACCGCCGCCACAAGCTGTCGCTCGAGCGCGTCGATGGCGAGGCCGTCGTGGGCTCGGATCTCGAAGCGCTGCTGATCGACGTCGGCTTCCGGGCGGGCCCGCGGAAGCTGACGCTCAGCGCGTAGGCCGCGGCGCTCAGCCTCACGGCTCCTTCTTCCCCGGATTGAACAACCCCTTCGGATCCAGCGCCCTCTTCACCGCCCGCGCAGCCTCCACCGCCGCCGGCGCCCACTGCGCCGACAGCTGCCCGGCCTTCAACAACCCAACCCCATGCTCCCCGCTCGCCGTCCCACCGAGCTCGCGCGCCATCGCGAAGAGCTCCTGCGCGGCCGCATCGGCCCGCGCGCGCATCTCCTCGTCACCCGGATCGAGCAGGAACGACGAGTGCAGGTTGCCGTCGCCAGCGTGGCCCCACGAGCAGCCCTCCAGCCCGTGGCGCGCGCCGATCTCGATCGTGCCCTCGATCGCATCGGCCAGCCGCTCGACGGGCACCGCGATGTCCTCGGAGAGCTTCTCGCCGCGCACGGCGCGCACGGCGATCGAGACACCGTCGCGCCAGCGCCAGACCTCGGTCGCCGGCGGCGCCACGGCACCAGCACCCAAGGCCTCCAACAACTCGTCGCGGTCAGACAGAGACTCCGCTTCGCAGACCACCAACAACTGCGCACCACCGGCGTCGGGCAGGAATGGCGCCGGCGCCGCCGTGATGCACCGCCCGTCGAGGTACTCGATCGCCGCCGGCACGACGCCGGACCCGAGCACCGCGTCGATCGCCGCGCAGCCCTCGCGCACGCTCCCGTACGCCGCGGCGACCGGGAACGTCGCGGCCGGCGCGGGCACCAGCCGCAGCCACGCGGCGGTGATGATCCCCAGCGTCCCTTCGCTGCCGATCAGCAGCGCGCACAGATCCAGCCCCGCGACATCCTTGCGCACCGGACCGCCGAAGGACACCAACTCGCCCGGCGCGATCACCGCCTCGACGCCCGTCACCCAGCGCCCCGTCACGCCGTACTTGAAGGCGTGCGGCCCGCCGGCGTTGGTCGCGAGGTTGCCGCCGAGCTGCGACTGCTCGGCCGCGCCCGGATCCGGCGGGAAGAGCAGCCCGTTCTCGCGCGCACGCCGTGCAACGGTCGCCGTCTTCACCCCCGCCTCGGCCTCCATGCGCCACCGCAGCGGATCGAACGACCGCACGCGATCCAGGCGGTCCAGCGCGATGCCGACAGTGTCACGACCACCGTCGGCCACCGGCACGATCCCGCCGCTGTAGCCGCTGCGCCCGCCGACCGGGACCATCGCGACGTCGTGCTCGTAGCACCAGGCGACGACCGCGGCGACCTCCTGGGCGCTGCCCGGCGCGACCAGGATCGGCACGCGCGCCGACAGGCCGCTGGCGTCGGCCAGCGTGACGTCGGACTCGACGTGCTCGGCGCCTACCAGCGAGGCAAGATCGGCGTGCACCTCTCCACCGTACCCTCGAAGAGCGCGCATGCCCGAGGGCGACACCATCCACTACGCAGCCAACCGGATCCGGCCGGTCCTGGAAGGCCACGTCCCCGACGCGATCCGCACGCCGCACGCGCGCTTCGGCAAGGACCGCTGGCCGGAGCGCCTAGAGGGCCGCGAGGTCGAGTCGGTCACCGCCCACGGCAAGCACCTGTTCCTGCGGTTCGCCGGCGACCTGACGATCCACTCCCACCTGCGGATGACCGGCGCGTGGCGCGTCCATCCCGAGGGCGCGCGCTGGCACCGCACACCGCGGCGGGCGTGGCTGGTCATCACGCGCGGCGGCCAGGACGTCGTGCAGTTCGACGGCCCGGTCCTGGAGCTGCTGACCGAGACGCGCCGCCGCTTTGACCTGCGCCTCGGCGCGCTCGGCCCCGACATCGTCGCCGAGGCGTTCGACGAGCGCGCGGTCCTGCGCCGTCTGCGCGAGGACGACCCGACGCGCGGGATCGGCGACGCGCTCCTGGACCAGCGGATCGTCGCCGGAATCGGGAACCTCTGGAAGGCCGAGGGCTGCTGGCTGGCCGAGGTCGACCCGTGGCGCACGACGGCAACCGTCAGCGACGACGAGGTGCTGCGCATCGTGCGCGAGCTGCGTCCGCGGATGCAGGAGTCCGCACGCGACGGCAACCAGAAGCGCCACCGCAAGATCTATAACAACACCGGACGCGCCTGCCCGCGCTGCGGCGAGCGCATCCTCGGCCGCGGGCAAGGCGACGACAACAGGACGACATACTGGTGCCCCGGATGCCAGAGCTGACCTCGACCTCAACCCAGCGCGCCGTGCGGCGGATCGGCCACAAGGGCGCCGACCACATCACGCCCGGCAACACGACGGCGAGCTTCGACGCCGCACTCGCCCACGGCTGCGACATGGTGGAGTTCGACGTCCTGCCCGAGCGAGACGGCGACGGCGAGTACACCGGCCGTCTCGTCCTCGCCCACGACTTCAAGGACGCGGCACGGCGCACGCCGCTGACCCTCGAGGAGGGCCTCGACCACCTCAGCAGCCAGGCGTTCACCGGCATTGAGCTCGACGTCGACCTCAAGACCCACGGCTACGAGGAGCGCGTCATCGCCGCGCTGCGCGAGCGCGGGATGGAGGAGCGCACGCTCATCTCCACGATGGAGGTCGTCTCGCTACCGGTCCTACGCGCGGCCTCCGACAAGGTCCGCATCGGCTGGTCGGTGCCCAAGGTCAAGCGCAACTACCTGGCCAACCCCGCGACCAAGCCGCTCGCGCTGGCAACGGTTCTGCTCCTACGCCGCACCGTGCCCCGCGCCATCGTCCGCGCCATGCGCGCCGGCGAGGTCGACGCCGTCATGTCGCACTTCTCGCTCGTCACCCCGCACTTCGTCCGCGCGGTACAGCGCGCCGGCGGCGAGCTCTACGTCTGGACCGTCGACGACGCCAAGCAGATCCGCCGCTTCGAGCGCATGGGCGTCACCGGCGTGATTACCAACGACCCGCGCCTCTTCGACGCCTGAACCGGCCCTACGGCTTGATGATGCACTCCGCCGCGCTGGCGGTCTTCGGGTCCGCCCCGAAGGTGCCCTTGTGGCCCGAGTGGGTGCGCTTCTGGGCCTTGCGCACGATCTTCTTGCCGACGCGCCACTCGAAGGAGACGATGCCGCGCAGGCGGTAGGTCTGGCCGGCCGGCGGTGGGGTGATCGAGAAGTTCCAGCCGGACTCACGGCGACGGAACAGGGCCGAGCCGACCGATTGGAAGCCGGAGTCAACGGTAGCGTCGGTCGGCGCCCAGGTCTGGGTCGAGGCCCGGAAGTACTGCACCTGGAAGCGCATGTACATCTTCTCGGCCTTCTTGCCCGAGCCGGGCATCGAGGCGCGGATGCCGATCGTGTCGGGGTGCTTGGCGGTGTCGCAGATGTTGATCGTCGCCCAGAGCAGCGGCGACTGATCGACGGTCGGGCCGGTGGTGGCGGCGCCGGCAAGCGCCGCCGAGCCGCTCAAAGCGACAAGTGCGGCGAGGCCGGCGGCGACGGCATGACGCAGGGGATGCACGCGCGAAATGTACCCGCGTGTGATGGAAAGGCCAGTGGACCGTAGTGTCGACGTGGGAACTGTCATGGAGATCTCGACTTCCGAACCGATGACCGTCCGGTTCGATGCGCTGTATCGCGAGACGGCGTCGGATGTCTTCGCCTACGTCATGACGCTGCTGCGCGACCGCGCGGCAGCCGAGGACGTCACCGCGAGCGCCTTCGAACGCGCCTATCGCCGCCAGGCGGGCTTTGACCCCAAGCGCGGCACACAGCGGGCCTGGGTGTTCGGCATCGCCCGCAACGCCGCGCTCGACGAAGTGCGAGCGCGCAAGCGCACCGCCGCGTTGCTGACCGACCCTGAAGATCCGGACCCCCAGCACGACGACGGCATGGCCGAGGACGAGACCGCGTTGCGCCGCGCAACCGTGGCCGCAGCCCTCGCCCAGCTCGACCCCCGCGAGCGCGAGCTGATCGCGCTGAAGTTCCACGCCGGCCTCGACAACGCCGAGATCGCCAAGGTCCTCAACATCTCCGTCGCCAACGCGGGCACCCGCGTGCACCGCGCGGTCACCCGACTCCGGAAGGCCTGCCATGCGCCGTCGTGATGCCCTGCCCGACCCCGAGATCCTGCGCGGTCTGCGCGAGCTCGACGCCGCGCTCGCCAACGAGCCGACCGCCGACCCCGACCTCGCGCTGTTGGTCGCCGACGTCGAGGAGGCGCGCCCCGAGCCCAGCGCCGCGTTCCTCGCGTCGCTGGACGCCCGCGTGCACGCCGGGTTCCCGCGGGAGGCCGCGGTGTCGCGGCACGACGGCGCGAGCAAGCCAGCGTGGCGCACACGCCTGCGCGCCCCGCAGCTCCTCGGTCCAGGCCTCGCGGCCGCGGTGCTCGCCGGGATCGTGGCCATCGCCCTGGTAGACACGCACTCCAAGCCGCTGTCGCAGGACCTCGGCGACTCCTCGTCGTCTTCCTCGTCCTCCTCCCAGACGCTCTCCGCCGAAGGACGCGCCCCGAGCACCGCCGAGAAGTCGGCCGCCACCGCGCCCGCGGCGCCCGCGCCGGGGGCGGGCGGAGACGGGGTCTCCCGCAAGGTCCAGCGCGCCGCCGACCTCACGCTCACCCCCAAGCCCGACGACGTCCAGCAGACCGCCGACGGCGTCGTGCGCGAGACCCAGGCCGCGGGCGGCTACGTCCAGCGCTCCGACGTCGCCACCCGCGACGGCGGCGGCGAGGCCACGTTCACGCTGCGGATCCCGTCCGCGCGCCTGGACGACACGCTCGCTCGGCTCTCCAAGCTCGCCCACGTCGGCGCGCTGAACCAAACCGCGACCGACATCACCTCCGCCGTCGTTTCGGCCGCCGACCAGCTCTCCGACGCGCGCGCCGAGCGGGCCGCGCTGCTGCGCGCGCTGGGCAAGGCGACGACCGACCGCCAGATCGCCAGCCTCAGGGCGCGCCTGGCCGACAACCGCTCCGAGATCGCCCAGCGCAAGGGCGCGCTGGACGCCCAGCGGCGCCGGGCCGACCTCGCGACCGTCGCGGTCACCGTCCAGGGCACCGGCAAGGCCACCAAGAACGACGGTGGTGCCTGGACCCCGCGCGACGCCCTGCACGATGCCGGACGCATCCTCCAGGTCGCCGGCGGTGTGGCGCTGATCGCCCTCGCGGTCCTCGCTCCGCTGGCGATCCTCGCCGCGCTCGCACTGCTGGCCGGCCGCACGTTGCGGCGGCACCGGCGCGAAAGCGCGCTGGACGGGACCGCCTAACCGCCGGACACCGGTCGGGTGGGCGGGTCGCATTCAATGTGCGACCGCCGTCACACAACTCCCATAGACTCCACCGGTGCCCTCCAGTGCGCAGAGCGTCGAGCTGCTGGCCCAGGTGCCGGTCTTCGAAGCGCTCGCACCGGGTGATCTGGGCCGCGTCGCCGACGTCGCCGTGCCCCGCCACTTTGACGGCAACACCGTCATCTTCCGCGAGGGCGACGCCAGCGACACCTGTTACATCGTCGGCCGCGGCCACGCCCGCGCCGTGCGCGAGAACGTCGACGGCCGCACGATCACGCTCGCGCACTTCGGCCCTGGTGACATCTTCGGCGAGCTGGCGATGTTCGACGACGAGAAGCGCTCGGCGACGATCGAGACGCTCGACGACGTCGAGGCGATCGCGATCCTCGGCCAGGACATGCGGCGGCTGCTGCGCGAGCACCCCGACATCGCGGTCAAGCTCGTCATCGGCCTCGGCCGGCGCCTGCGCGAGGCCAACGAGCGCCTCGCCCGCCAGTCCTTCCAGACGGTCCAGTCGCGCGTCGCCGGCGTCCTGGGCCAGCTCGTGCGCCAGGCCCAATCCGAGGGCGCGGCCGAGCGCGACGTCCTGGTGACGATCACCCAGGCCGACATCGCCCAGCTCGCCGGCTCCTCGCGCGAGTCGGCCAGCCGCTTCCTTGCCGTCCTAGAGCGCGCCGGCGTCGTCACCCAGGGCCGGGGCCGGGTCACGGTGCACGAGCCGTCCGCGCTGGAGCGCTACGTCTACTGATGGCCGGCAGCGGACTGTTGTCTCCCTCAGAGCACTCGGCCGGCGGCGTCGTGGTGCGCGGCACCGACTGCATCGTGATCGTGCCGACTCGCCGCGCGGCCAACGGGGCCAAGGTGCTCGCGCTGCCCAAGGGTCACGTCGATCCCGGCGAGACGCCGCTGCAGGCCGCGGCGCGCGAGGTCCGCGAGGAAGCCGGCGTCGAGACTGAGCCGCTCGGCGAGCTCGGAGCGGTCCGCTACTGGTACATGCGCAACGGCAAGCGCATCGCCAAGCAGGTGGACTTCTTCCTGTTCGCCTACACCGGCGGCGATATCGCCGACCATGATGATGAGGTCGAACAGGCGAGCTGGATGCCGCTGAGCGAGGCCGCCGAGCGCCTGACCTATGACGGTGAGCGAGGCATGGCGGCCCGCGCCCTGTCGCAGATCACCTCCGACGAGTAGTCTCCGCCGTCGGATGCAGGTCCTGAACTTCTACTCCACGATCTTCGCTGATCAGCTCAAGCGCGGTCGCAAGACGGCGACGATTCGCCTCGGCGACAAGTCGCACAAGTACAAGAAGAACCAGGCGGTGATGGTGACCATCGGCTACCAGCACTCGCCGCGGGAGAAGATCTTTGACGCGGTCATCGACCAGGTCGAGGTCAAGCGCGTCCGCGACCTGACGCCGCGGGACATCGAGCACGACAACCCGGAGTTCCGCCGCCACGAGGAGATGATCCACTTCCTCGAGCAGATCTACGGCAAGAAAGTGACGATGGAGGACATCGTGACCGTCGTGCGGTTCTCGCAGATCATCGTCCACCCTCCATCGTTCACCGATGCCCGATTGGGCATCGGGGGCGCGCAAAACTAGCGCTCCACACGCACGGGCGAGGGGGTCAACCGTGCTGCGTGTCTTCATCGCTGACGACTCGCTGGGCTTCGGAACGCTGGCGTCCGCCTGGCTGGAAGCCCACGAGGACATCGAGGTCGTGGCTGCCGTCCGCAGCGCCGAGGAGGCGATCGCGGGGCTGGCCGATGCCCGTCCTGACGTCGTGATCCTCGACCGGCTGCTGCCCCAGCCCGAGCACTCCGAGGCGGTACTCGCCTACGTGCGCGAGCACCTGCCCCGCGCCGGCGTCCTGCTGATCTCCGGCATGCCCGACGAGGAGCTGGCCGGCGTGGCACGCAGCACCGGCGCCGAGGGGCACGTCAGCAAGGCGGCCAACGCCGAGGCGCTGGCCGATGCGGTGCGGCGCGTGGCGACGGCCGCGCGCGAGCGCGGGTAGCTCGGTCGTTCGTCAGACGCCCGGCGGCGGGACCGAGCCGGCGGCAGCGCCCGACGAGGGCGCGAAGACGGGCGGGAGCTCGGGCTCCAGCGGCGGGAACGACGTGGGCAGCGGCCTAGGGGTCGAGCGGCTCTTGGCGCCGGAGCCGCCGGTGTCGACCGCAGCCCACAAGCCACCGGCCACGATCGCCGCACAGCCGCCCAGCGCGATCCACAAGCCCTGGGCCACGTGGAGGTAGTGGCTGTCGATCGGCCGGTGCACGACGTGCACAAGCGCCAGCACAACGCCGGCCGCGCCCACCGCGGCGATGCCACGCGCGGCAGCGGCCGGATCGATTCGGACGGCCGAGCCGAACGCCCCGCCAGCACCGAGCACCAGCGCCACGACGGCCAGCGCGCCGACGGTCACCGCCGCGTCGGCGCCCTGCAGCTCCTTCCAGCCCGAGGCCGAGATCGAGCTCGGCAGCGCGGTGGCGAGCCCGCGCACCATCTGGCCGAGCAGGCCGGGATCCTGGCCAAGCTGTCCGCTGAACGCATCGCGCAGCTGCTGCGGGATCGTGATCTCGTACCACGGGCGCCACAGCGACGCGAACGCGGCCAGCGCGCCCGCGAGCGCAAGGAAATGGCCGCTACGCAGCCCTTTCTGCTCCATGGCACTGCCATCGACCGTTCGGGCCCGGACCATCGCCATGCTCGACGGATGGCCGATCGAGTTGGCACTCAGATGTGAAGAGTGCCAACCAGGCCTTGACGGTCCTTTTCGGCTCGCTAGTATGGGAACTAGCGCTGGCACTCCGCCCCTGCGAGTGCCAACAGTCGCATTCAATCGTTGCAGTCCGTCACCTCAATGGAGGTCACCAGAATGAAGCTCAAGCCCCTCGGCGATCGGCTGATCGTCCGCGCCATCGAGGAGGAGGAGAAGACCGCCAGCGGCCTCCTGCTCCCGGACACGGCCAAGGAGAAGCCGCAGAAGGGTGAGGTCATCGCCGTCGGCGAAGGCCGGTTCGACGAGGACGGGGACAAGCGAATCCCCCTCGATGTCGCCAAGGGCGACACGGTCCTCTACAGCAAGTACGGCGGCACCGAGATCAAGGTCGACGGCGAGGACCTGCTGGTCCTGCGCGAGTCCGACGTCTTGGCCAAGATCGAGAACTAGGAGATCTTTTTATGGCTCACAAGGAACTGAAGTACAACGCCGAGGCCCGCAAGGCTCTCGAGGCCGGCGTCGACGCCGTTGCCAACGCGGTCAAGGTCACGCTCGGCCCCAAGGGTCGCTACGTCGTCCTCGACAAGAAGTTCGGCGCTCCCACGATCACCAACGACGGTGTCACGATCGCTCGTGAGATCGAGGTTGAGGACGTCTTCCAGAACCAGGGCGCGATGCTCGTCCGCGAGGTCGCCACGGCGACCAACGACGTTGCCGGCGACGGCACGACGACCGCGACGGTGCTTGCCCAGGCGATCGTCCGCAACGGCCTCAAGAACGTCACCGCTGGTGCGAACCCGCTCGGCCTGAAGAAGGGCATTGAGAAGGCCGTCGACCAGATCGTCGACAACATCCGCAAGCTCTCCAAGCCCGTCCAGGGCAAGGACCAGATCGCTCGCGTCGCCACCATCTCCGCTGGTGATGAGGAGATCGGCGACGTCATCGCCGACGCCATCGAGAAGGTCGGCAAGGACGGCGTCGTCAACGTCGAAGAGGGCCAGACCTTCGGCATGGACCTCGAGTTCACCGAGGGCATGCAGTTCGACAAGGGCTACGTCTCGCCCTACATGGTCACCGACCAGGAGCGCATGGAGGCGGTCCTCGAGGACCCCTACATCCTGATCGCCAACCAGAAGATCGGCTCCGTCCGCGACGTGCTGCCGGTCCTCGAGCAGGTCATCCAGTCCGGCCGTCCGATCCTCATCATCGCCGAGGACGTCGAGGGCGAGGCCCTCGCGACGCTGGTCGTCAACAAGCTCCGTGGCACCTTCACCGGTGTGGCCGTCAAGGCTCCGGGCTTCGGCGACCGCCGCAAGCGCATGCTCGAGGACATCGCCATCCTCACGGGCGGCGAGGTCATCACCGAGGAGATGGGCCTCAAGCTGGAGAACACCCAGCTGTCGCAGTTGGGCCGCGCGCGCCGCGTCGTCGTGACGAAGGACAACACGACGATCGTCGACGGTAACGGTGACCTGGACGCCATCAAGGGCCGCATCAACCAGATCAAGGCCGAGGTCGAGAACACCGACTCGGACTTCGATCGGGAGAAGCTCCAGGAGCGCCTCGCCAAGCTCTCCGGCGGCGTCGCCGTCGTGAAGGTCGGCGCGGCCACCGAGACGGAGATGAAGGAGAAGAAGCACCGCGTCGAGGACGCGCTGCAGGCCACGCGCGCCGCGCTGGAAGAGGGCATCGTGCCCGGCGGCGGCGTCGCGCTGCTGCAGGCTTCGGCCGGCGTCAACGCCGACGCGATCGAGGACGAGGACGAGCGCACCGGCGCCCGCATCATCCTCCGCTCGCTGGAGGAGCCGCTCCGTCAGATCGCCGAGAACGCGGGCCTCGAGGGCTCCGTCGTCGTCGCTGACGTGCGCAAGGCCAAGAAGGGCTTTGGCCTGAACGCCGCGACCGGCGAGATCGTCGACCTGGTCGCCGCGGGCGTCATCGACCCCGCCATGGTCACCCGCTCGGCGCTGCAGAACGCCGCGTCGATCGCCAAGAACATCCTGACGACCGAGGCGATCGTCGCCGAGATCCCGGACAAGGATGCAGGCGGCGGCATGCCCGACATGGGCGGCATGGGCGGCATGATGTAGTCCAATCGCTTCTGCGATTGGTTCGCTTCGAGGGGCCCGGCGCGCAGTGCGCGCCGGGCCCTTCTGCGTTTGAGGGGTACAACTTGGCGCGTGATCTTCTACGAGCCCGATGCACGTGATCGCGCGCTGCTGCCCCACGATCCGTTCAAGGCGCTGGTCGCGCCGCGGCCGATCGGCTGGGTGTCGACGCTGGGTGCCGGCGGGTCGGTCAACCTCGCGCCCTACAGCTACTTCAACGCGGTCGGCAACACGCCGCCGATGTTGATGTTCTCGAGCGATGGCATGAAGGACTCCGCCACGTTCGCGCACGAGACGCGCGAGTTCGTGTGGAACTTCCCGACGTGGGAGCTGCGCGAGGCGATGAACGCAACGTCGGCCGGGCTGACCCGCGGCGAGAGCGAGTTCGAGCACGCGGGGCTGGAGCTGGCGCCGTCGCAGATCGTCGCCGTTCCGCGCGTGGCGGCGAGCCCGTGCGCGCTGGAGTGCCGGGTGACGCAGACGCTGGAGCTCACCGATGTGGAGGGCCGCGAGACCGACCGCCACCTCGTGATCGGCCAGGTGGTCGGGGTCCATCTCGACGAGGCGTTCATCGACGAACGCGGCCAGGTCGACACCGCGGCGATGGCGCCGATCGCCCGCTGCGGCTACACCGATGAGTACGCCGTCGTGGACTCGCTCTTTCGCATGGCCCGACCCGGGTAGCATCACGCCACTATGAGCCACACGATCAAGAACCTCCGCGACGTCGAAGACGTGGCGCCCAAGGCCGGCTTCGACACCGTCCAAGAGGCACGCTTCTGCCGGCAGGACCTCGACGCCGAGAAGACCGGCCTCGCGCTGATGCGCGTCAAGCCCAACCAGCGCCAGGGCTTCGCCCATCGTCACAACCAGGCCGAGGAGATCTACGTCGTCATCGGTGGCGCAGGCCGCATCAAGCTCGACGACGAGATCGCTGACATCGGGGTGATGGACGCGATCCGCATCGCCCCGGGCGTGGCGCGCTCGCTGGAGGCAGGCCCCGACGGCCTCGAGTACCTCGCCCTCGGCGCGCACCACGAGGGCGATGGGGAGATCCTGAAGGACGAGGGATTCTGGGGCTGAGGCATGGGCTGGCGGCGAGCCGGTGGGCCCGGCTAGCCGGTGGCGTCGCAGTTTCGTGACGGTGCTGGGTACGTTGACCGGGAATGTCCCGGTCAACGTGCCTGATGCGGTGAGCCGCGGCGCGGGTGGCCGCGACCCGGGCCGGTTATTCAGCCTCTGACGGCTGTGGCGTAGACATCGAACAGGCGGTCCAGCGCCTGGGCGGCGAGGCGGTCGACGGTGATCTCGGCGAGGAGGCCCGGCGGAATGGGCTTGTCGACCGGCAGGCCGTCGAGGCGGTCGTTGTTGCAGCGCGCGAGGTCGTAGCGGCGGTGGCGGAGCTGCTCGACGAGGTCGTCGGTGAGCGGGACCTCGAAGGTCTCGATGTTGGGGTCGTCCTGGTCGGGGTCCCAGCCGATGGCGGTGATGAGCGCGGCTGCTGCGCAGAAACGCATCGCGAGCACGTATTGGGCTTCGGGGCCGTAGAGGAGGAAGTCCTCAAAGAGCTCGTGGCCGAGGTCCATCATCTTCTTGGTCTCACGCCGGAGAACGTCTGCGGTCTCGCGATCGACGACGAGCATGCGGGCGTGGGTACGCTGCGGGGTACTCATGGGAGTTCTACGCTCCTTGGGTCATGCCCCCGGCCGTTGGTAGCGGCGCGGGGGTGATGTAGTGAATGAGCGGTGAAGCCTAGCTGGCGGGGCGGACGGAATCGCTTGAGCGCGGAGCGTTCCTGCAAAGTCGCGATCTTCGTTGTCCACCGACAACCTCAACAACTCGTGGGCCGGCGTCCAAGCGCTTAGCGCAGGCGGGGTCGGGGTGCGCAGCGTGGTCTGTCGGCACCGAGAGGAGTGAGCGGGATCGGTACCTCGCTGCGTTGGCTCGTCGTCCGCTGCGGCTCGGGAGGTGGCCCATTGGCCGCCCGGTGAGCGTCGGCGTACAGACCCCACCCTCGCTCTCAACCCTCCGCGAGCGAGATCCGGACGACCCGAAATCCGGACGACCCCTTAGGCGAGGGATTGCGGCAGGGTGGACGACGTTCGAACCTCGAGTTGCTCGTGTCCGACCACATTCGACAACTCCTGAGTCCGACGCAACGTCGACGTCGTCGAGAGCGTGTTGCGCAAGAGGCGCCTTGTCACTCCGGACCACCTGATTGCTTCGTCCGGCGTCGGTGTCGGCGCACTAGACCGGTTACGCCCCCTGCTCCCGCAACAACGCCAGCGCCCATCCCGGCGCGGTGGTCCCCGGCTGCGGCGCTTGCGCCGATCACAGCCCCGATCGCCATGGCCACCGTGCCAACCAGTTGGGCGGCGATGGCGATCCACCCTCGCGCGGAGTCCTGACGCTCCTTCCGTCGCCGGATCTGATGGTCGAGATCCCTCTTCTTGAGATCCTGCTGTTGACGCCGCGCCCAAGTCACAAGCTCAAGGCGCTCTCGAACTGCGGGGAGGTCGTGTCGTGCTGCGGCGGTTAACTCTGCGACGCGCCTTTCAAGCTCGGCGAGCTCGTCCAGAAACGACCCAAGGTAAGGGCTCTTACGGGATTCGGCGCCGTGGGCGAACAGGCTCCGGGACGCCGCGAGCTTGAGTCGATCTTCGCCATCCCCGGAGCGGTGTAGTGCCACCGCCTGTCCCTCCTTATCCGAGTTCGCAACGCAAAAGGCTCGCGTTCAAGCTGCCATCTTGGACAAAGACATCCTATTTTGTCAAGCTGCACCAAGATAAAGGACGGAATCGTCGCAACTTATGCGGACATCGAGACCCCATCATCGTCACTTTAGGCTAAAAGTGATAGCCTCCAGCGCATGGAGCGGGACGAGCACTGGGAGATGGTGCGAGAAGCGCTAGGGCGACTCGTCAAACGCGGGGTCAGCGCTGCTTGGCAGCCATCTATGCGGCCGCTCCTTGCCCTGCCAGCGGTCCGGCGGGAACTCGGCCGTGCGGCAGATGCTGATGCCCCAGAGATCCTTCGTAAGGTGCTGGTCGACGCGCTGGGCGGAATCGCAGACCCGTCCTACAGACGCTTGCTGACGATCGTGCTCGGGCTCGACGAGACGTACGACGAGCTTTCGGTGGCCGATCGGAGAGAGCTTGCTGGTCGAGTCTTTCGCGGTGGAGAGCGCCGAGTGGGCATCGGGACGATTCGCCAGCACCACGAGCCCCGAGCGTTGGACGAACTCGCAACGGTCCTACTTCAAGGAGACGGAGGTTCCACCGGCCGATCAGGAGGGCGTAGCGATGGCGGCAGGGCGTTCGAGTGGCACCCACTCGTTCATCAGCAATGGGCTGAGGAGCGCCTGTCACTTTGGCGGTTGGCGTTCTCCTCTTATGAGAGAAACAGGGTCGTCGCTCGGCTTCGTCTGATCATGGACGAGGCTGGGGTGATGAGTTGGTCGATGGATGAGCTTTTTGGCGTTCATGACGCCTTGATTCGCGCATGGGTACCGCGGAGATACTCCGACTTCGACGACGTGCTAATGACAGGTCTCGCGGGAGAGGATCTCTTGTCAATAGAGCGATTTGACGTCGACCAGTTCGTCGGAGAGTCGCGGCCGATACTTCGGCGCATGCCCGGCGAGCTTGGAGCGGCTCTCACGTCTGAATTGCTCAGACTTGAGGACGGCCACGCCGATGACGCACTCCTGTCGCGATACTTGAACGAGGGGTTGATCTCGATCTCGCCACGCCGACTTGAGCCGGAAGTAGGTGTGGTGGTCGCGATCGGGGGCGTTATGCACTTGCAGAGGTCAACGCTCGAAGCGCATACTGCGCGACTCTTCGATCTTGTCCAACACTCCGCCTTGCGGGGAGCCGCATTCTACAAAGGTGTGGGGTTCGCCACGTTTGTCGTCGACGGACACGCCGGTTACTCGGAATTTGGTCAGATCGAGGCCCTCATCGCCGAAATGCGCGAGGAGGTGCGAATGTCGCGGCTGAGAGTGACCGCGTTCATCACCTCCAACGCGCAGCCTGTGGCTCGATATGAGCGACTGGCTCAACGCTTCGTTGAGTCCAGTCCGAACTTGAGCGTCATGGAACTCCTCCTCCAAGGAGAAGGAGCCATGCTGGAGGTCAAGGCGTCGGCGTTTCGACGACCGCCTGAACTGCGTCAGCATGGCCAGCCAGAGGAAGAGGACAGCCGCCAGACGACGCAACGCCTCATGCGCGCCCTGGCTGGCATGCTGAACGGCGAAGGCGGCACGATTGTCTTGGGGGTGGCCCAAGGGGACGCATACGACGGTGGCTCGGCGGACGTGTTTCCCCGCGTCGGTTCATGGATGATCTGCGGCATTGACCATGAGCTCGACCGAGATCGAGATCACTTCATCAGCCGGCTCATGAGCCGGTGTAGCGATGCTATTGAGCCGGACCCGCTGCCGTTCCTTCACTTCTCAACGGCGTTGGTGGAAGGGCGTACGGTTTGCACGATCGAGGTCGCCCACGCGGATCGCTGGTTCTGGGA
Source organism: uncultured Conexibacteraceae bacterium (assembly GCA_963836485.1). GTDB lineage: Bacteria > Actinomycetota > Thermoleophilia > Solirubrobacterales > Solirubrobacteraceae > Baekduia. The sequence goes on from CAWIJS010000009.1 coordinate 388,648, forward strand.
GCGGTCGAGTCGACGCACGCCTGCGACGTTCTGGGTGCGGCAGGGGGCGATGACAAGACAGCTGTCCGGGGTCGACGTAGACGACTATCGCAGCATGAAGCCTCGCGGTTGACCGGGGCCTTCGTGCCAAATGCGTCCAAAGCGACCCGAACCTCTAGGCGCAGAATGCGGTCGGTTTGAACGTCACATCGATGTCAAACACGCCCCAGACCGCCGAGACCAACCATGCGGGGCGTCTGGTGGTGAACTATTCACCACGAAACGACCCGGACCCCGCCCGGGCACTAACGGACGACGAGCCCAACGCGACGAGGCGCCAAACCCCGCTCACTCCCCTCGGTGAGCCCAGGCTACGCCGGAAACCCCGACCAACGCCCGCACGGAACACCTAGAGAGACGCGCCACAACAGCGCTCGCAACACCAACGCCAATCCCGCGACCAACGCCCCACGACGACAGTCTCAGGCGGTCCGCTAACCGACCACCGCAAGCCCCGCAGGCACAACCACCAGCGCCAGCCGCACACCCGACCCCGCTAATGCGTGTGGCCGTGCCCGTGGTCGTCGTCGTGATCGTGCGAGTGACCATGACCATGATCCTCAGGGTCCCCCGCGATCGACTCGAGCAGCGACATCGCCGCCAACTGCGCCGGCGTTCCCGCGATCGAGCCGTCGGACATCTCCTCGAGCTGCGGCGCGAACGTCACGTGGACGTTGACCTCCTCGCCGCCCGAGTCCTCCAAGACGATCACGGCACGGCCCGCGCCTTCTGGGACGCCCGTCCCGCCCGACAGCGCCTCGCGTGCTGCGCTCAACACCTCGACCGCCAGCTCGCGCCAGTGGTTGGCGGCCTCGACCTGCTCGTCGGCTGCCATGCCGGCGAGGTGGTGCTGGTTGCGGCCAGCAAGCGCGGCGACACCGGCCTCCACGGCTCGCGTGCCCAGCAGCGCGTCGGTCTCGATGGTGGCGGGTCCGTCTTCTGCAGCCATTCCGGCATGGTCGCAGACGGTCCAGCGGGTCGCTCAGCCGACGAACGAGTGATCCGGGTCGCCCGGTGTCCTCATACGGGACCCTGAACGACCCAGACCGTCGTCCCCTCAGCCTGCGTAGATCTCGCGAGCCCCGCGCAGGCAGGTCCGCAGCCGCGCCTGCGCGACGCCGCTGTCCAGCGGGCAGTAGCGCGGACGGTCGGCAGGCGCGGGCGCGCCCAGCAGCACCCCCACATCCAAGCCCGCCGCCCCAACGACCAGCTGCGCGAGCTCCAGCCGGCTGACAGCGTCGGCCCCGCCGACGTGCAACGGCCCGCCACCCTCCTGCGCCGCCAGCTCCAGCAGCGCCGCCGCGAGATCGTCGACCTGGATCGCGGAGCGGATCTCGTCAGTAAAGAACGTGATCTGCTCCTTCCCGCGCGCCGCGGCCAGCGCCAGCTCTTCGTGCGGCGACGGCGCATGGCCCGGACCGCCGATGAGCAGCGAGGTTCGGACCATCAGGGCAGCGGGGTTCGCCGCCTCCACCGCGACCTCGGCCGCCGCCTTCGTCGTGCCGTACACGGTGACGGGCCGCACGACGTCTCCCTCGCGCAGCGCGCGATCGCCGTCGCCGGCGAAGATCGCATCCGACGAGACGTGCACCAGCCGCGCGCTCGCCGTCCGCGCCGCCGCGGCGACGTGCCCGGCACCGGCCGCGTTGATCGCCATCGCCTCCTCGCCGTGCTGGCGATAGGCGGTGTGGATGATCGCGTCGGGCCCGACATCATCAACAACACGTGCAACGGCCGCGGCATCGCGCACGTCCAACGCGATCCACGCCGGCTCTGTCAACGCCGTCCCAAAAACCTCCCAGTCCGACGCCGGCCCGGCGGCGACAACAGCCCTCCCGAGAAAGCCCGAGGCGCCGGTGACGAGGAGCCTGGGCACGGCAGACCGACGCTCAGGACGGGTCGCCGTGGGCGACGCCGTCGCCCTGGCGTGACGCCGCGCCGAGCGTGAACAGCTCCAACATGGAGGAGAACAGCTCGTCGGGCACGGCGGCGGGCTCGACGAAGCGCTCGAACGCGACGCCGTTGGCCATGGCGAAGATCATCGTCGCGAGCTGGTCGAACGGCACGCCAGGATCGAAGCCACCCGCCTCGGCGCGCGCGCGCAGCACGACGGCCATCCGCTCGCGCATCTGGGCATAGCGCCGCTGCAGTTGCACGCGGAAGCCCTCGTCACGCGACGCGTGCAACGCCGCCTCGAAGAACAGCCGGCCCCACTCCGGGTCACCCGCCAGGTGGTCGATGAACTCACGGCCGGCAGCGCGTGCCTGTACCTCGGGCGACTCGCCGGTGCTCAGCGCGCGGTCCATCTCGTCAAGCCGATTGGCGAAGCGGACGTCGAGCATCGCGAGGAAGAGCTCCTCCTTGGAGCCGAAGTTCGCGTACACCGCCCCCTTGGTGAAGCCCGCGTCGGCGGCGACCTCGTCGACCGACGCCTGCGTCAGCCCGCGGCGCGCGAAGACGCGCCCAGCGGCCTCCAGCAGGCAGCTGCGCGTGTGCTCCTGGCGTTGCTTGCGGGTGAGCCGCTCGGGCGTGGATGTCATGCGGCGATGATCTCGCCCCCACGCCCCGGAACGAGCGTGATGACCCGGCGGCCGACCTTCTCGTTCTCCGGCCGAGAAGGCTTCAGACGCACGTTGGCGACGATCGCGCCGAGCACCGCGCGCATCTCGGTCTCGGCGAAGCTGGCGCCCAGGCAACGGCGTACGCCGCCGCCGAACGGCAGGTAGGTGTAGGGGTTGGCCCGCACGCCGAGCCAGCGCTCCGGCTTGAACGCCGCTGCGTCGGGATAGATGTCCTCGCGCCGGTGCATCAGGTGGATCGACGGCGCCACGCGCGCGCCGGCGGGCAGGTCGTAGCCGGCGATCGTCTGGGGCTCCATGAGCTTGCGGCCCACGAACGGAATCACCGGGCGCAGGCGCAGCGTCTCCTTGATCACGCCGTCGACGTACTCCTCGCCTTCGCCCGCGCGGACCTCATCGGTGAGGCGCTCCAGGGCATCCGGATGGCGCACCAGCCGCTCGAGCGCCCACGCCAGCGCGGTCGCCGTCGTCTCGTGGCCGGCGACCAGGAGCGTGACGAGCTCGTCGCGGAGCTCAACCTCGTCCATCGGCGTGCCGTCCTCGTGGCGCGCAAGCAACAACATCGACAACACGTCATCGCGCTCCTCGAGGTCATCGCGACGACGGTGGTCGGCGATCACCGCGGCGATGATCTCGTCGACGGGATCGAGCACGTGGGCGAACACCCGGCGCCGGTCTGCGCGCTGAGGCCCGTAGATCAGCAGCTTGCGCATTTCACGCTGGTCGGCGGTGGACTCCAGGAAGCTCCGCAGTCGCGTACGCAGCTCGGCCAAGCGCGGGTCGCCCTCGTCCACGCCGAAGACGATCCGCATGATCACCTCGAGCGTCACGCTCTGCATGTGCGGGTGGACCGCGAACGGGACACCGCGCGGCCAGGACGCGACCTCGCGCTCGGCGATCTCGGTCATCAGCTCGACGTGCCGGCGCATCTTCTCGCCGTGGAAGGGCGGCAGCAGCAGCCGGCGCTGGCTGAGATGCGGCGCGCCGTCGAGCAGCAAGACCGACTTGTGCCCCAAGAACGGGAGCAAGATGATGTTCGACGCGCCAGCGTGAAAGATGGCCGGGTCGCCGGTGAAGACCTGCTTGACGTCGGCCGGATCGGACAGCACGACGAACGTGTCGCGCGCGATGTGCATGGTGAACGTGTCGCCGTACTTGGCGCGTGCACGCTCGACGAATTGGAACGGCCGGCTGAGCCAGCCGACGGTCTGCACGACCCGCGGCATGCGCGGGCCGGGCGGCAGAGGCGAGCGCCGTGACAGGCGCGGAACGGGTGCGGTGGTGGCGGCCATCAGATACCCGATGGTATTCGGATACCGGCCAGAATGTCAAATACCGCTAGCCGCTGCCGGGAGCGCTCGGCGTGCCCGGCGCCGGGGCAGGCGGAACGAACTCGACGAGCACGTCGACGACACGATGCCAATCACGGCGCAGCGTGCGGTAGACGCGCCGCACGGTGTTCGCGCCCACCCCCGCCGGCTCGACGCGCACGAGCTCGATCAGCCCGGCTCGGTGAAGTGCGCGTACCGCGTACACGACCGTGTCCAGAGGCACATCGAGACGGTCAGCCAGCTGCGACGGACTCAGATGCTCATCCGCCAGCGCCACGAGGATGGGCAGGCGGACGGGATGGCGAATTTCCGCCAGCAGCGACCCCAAGCGCTCCGCCCCAGGATGGTCCACGAAATGGCGACATTAGGGGAGAGAGACAAGAAAACGGGATTACGGCGCCGGAGTGAATTGCGCCATGTTTTGCAGACATGTCGCTTACGGTTTGCACACGAAAGCGTATTCTATTACGGTGCGGTCCATGCGCTGGGACCATCGACCCTCCGCATTCGCCGCCTGACCTTGCGCACGCGGGTCAGCGCGGCGACTCTTCCGCAGGCTTCGGCGCCCCAGAGTTCTGGGGCGCCGAAGTCGTTAAGACCCATGCCGTTAAGCGGTCAGGCTCCTGCCACCGCGGAGACCGGGCGCGGCGCCGGCCCCACGTACTTCGCGGTCGGCCGGATCAACCGCGCCTCCCGCTTCTGCTCGAGGATGTGCGCCGACCAGCCGGCGACGCGCGCACAGGTGAACATCGAGGTGAAGAGCTCCGGCGGCACCTGGGCCGTGTCGAGCACGACGGCCGACCAGAACTCCACATTGGTGGCCAGCACACGATCGGGCCGACGGGCCTTCAGCTCCGCGAGCGCCGCCTGCTCCAGCGCCTCGGCGACCTCGAAGCGCGTCGAGCCGATGTCGCGCGCCGTCCGGCGCAGGACACGGGCACGCGGATCCTCGGCGCGGTAGACGCGGTGGCCGAAGCCCATCAGCCGCTCGCCGCGATCCAGTGCATCCTTGACCCACTTGTCGGCGTCGCCGAGTGCGTCGACCTCGTCGAGCATCTTGAGGACGCGCGACGGTGCGCCGCCGTGCAGCGGCCCGCTGAGCGCGCCGATCGCCGCCGACATCGAGGCCGCGACGTCCGCGCCCGTGGAGGCCACGACGCGCGCGGTGAACGTCGAGGCGTTCATGCCGTGCTCGGCTGCCGAGATCCAGTAGGCGTCGACGGCCTTCGCATGATCCGGATGGGCCTCGCCGCGCCAGCGGATGAGGAAGCGCTCGGCGAGCGTGGAGCCCTGGTCGACGTCGGCCTGCGGCACCCACGGCTTGCCGAGGCCGCGCGCGCTTTGGGCCACGAAGCTCAGCGCCATGACCGACGCGCGGGCCAGGTCGTTGCGCGCCTGCTCGTCGGTGATGTCGATCAGCTGCTGCAGACCCCACTCCGGCGCCAGCGCGGCGATCGCCGCCTGTACGTCGACCCGCGGATCGCCCGAGCGGATCGTCAGCGGATGCTGCTCGGCCGGGCTGAGCCCGGGCGCGAAGCTCCCGTCGACGAGCAGGCCCCAGACCTTCTCGTAGGGCACCGTGCCGACGAGATCCTCGATGTCGACGCCGCGGTAGCGCAGCGCGCCACCTTCCTTGTCGGGCTCGGCGATCTCGGTCGCGAACGCGACCACACCCTCCAGCCCCGACTGCACCCCTTCGATCACGTTGGTCACTCTCTCGCTCCTGTTGCCGTGCTGGTTGAAGGACTTGTGAAGATCAGACGTTCTGGCGCTGGCGCTGGCGCTGGCGCTGGCGGTGACGGCGCGCCTTGGCCTCGTTGCCGCAGGTGCGCATCGAGCACCAGCGGCGCCGGCCGGCCGGCGAGCGGTCAAAGAAGCGCCCGCTGCAGGTCTCGCTCGCGCAGATCCGGATCCGCGAGCGCTGGTCGGTGCCGAGCATCGTCGCGGCATCCAGCGCGATCGTGCCCAGCGCGCGGCGGGGTGAGTCCGCGGCGGCACGCTCGGTGAGGAGTGGCGCGCCGTCGTTGCCGGCGACCAGTTGCGGGCGCACGCCGGCGAAGACGAGCCAGTCGTCGATCAAGGTGATGGCCTCGGTCGGCGCGGGCGCGCCGCCCTCGATCGCGCCGACCAAGAGCGTGTCAATCGCCTCGCGCAGATCGAGGGCCTGCGCCAGCACCTTCTGGGTCACCGGCGCCGAAGCCTCCATCACGCCGGCACGCACGAGCCAGGTGGCAAGGTCCTCGGTGGTCACCAGCGTCTCGACGCCACGGCGCCAACGCTCGCGGCGCGTGTTGACGAAATCGACCGCGGGGCGCCCGCCGGACCAGTACCACCACGGCTCGCCGGTGGCGAGCGGGAGGACCAGCTCCTCGGGGAGATCCCGATCGTGCATAACCCCATGATACCGAGCCATATGGTTACGGTCCGGCGCGCCGCATGTGCGTCGCGTTAAGGTCCGCTCCATGTCCACCGCTGCCGGCGCCGATCTCCTCTTTCGCCCCGTCCACGAGCTCGCCGCGCTCGTGCGCTCGGGCCAACTCTCCGCGCGCGAGCTCGTGCAGGCGTCGCTGGATCGCATCGCCGAGCTCAACCCGACGCTCAACGCGTTCGTCGACGTCTTCGCCGACGAGGCCCTGGCCGAGGCCGACAAGATCGGCGCCGACGATCCGCGCCCGTTCGCCGGCGTCCCGATCGCCATCAAGAACAACCGCGCGGTCAGCGGCAAGCGGCTGACGTTCGCGTCGGAATTCATCGGGGACTTCCTGGCGCCCTACGACCACAACGTGGTCGCACGGCTGAAGGCCGCCGGCTTCATCATCGTCGGGACGACGACGCTGCCGGAGTGGGGCATCCTGCCGACGACCGAGACGCGCCGCTTCGGCGCCACGCGCAACCCGTGGGACCAGTCCCGCACCCCCGGCGGCTCGTCGGGCGGATCGGCGGCAGCCGTCGCCTCCGGGATGGTCCCGATCGCCCACGCCAACGACGGCGGGGGCTCGATCCGCATCCCGGCCGCCTGCTGCGGTCTCGTCGGCTTGAAGCCCCAGCGCGGCCGGATCTCGATGGCGCCCGAGGTCGGCCACACCTTCTTGGTGCAGGACGGCGTCCTGACGCGCAGCGTGCGCGAGACCGCCGAAGTCCTCGACATCCTCGCCGGCGTCGAGCTCGGCGACATGACGTGGGCGCCGCCGCCGGCCGAGCCGTTTGCGACCTCGGCGGGCCGTACGCCAGGCCGACTGCGGATCGCGATGTCGACGCTCTCGCCGGTGCCCGACGCGCCAATCGACCCCGTCGCGATCCAGGCCGTGCAGGACGCCGCCGCGCTCCTGGAGTCGCTCGGCCACGAGATCGTCGAGGCCGACCCGCCGTGGGCACAGCCCGAGCTGTCGGCGGTCTTCACCGCGTCGTTCGGGCCGGCGGTGTCCACGCAGATCCGGCTGGCGGAGATGATCACCGGGCGCGAGGCGAAGGCCGAGGACATGGAGCCGCTGAGCTGGGCGCTCTTCTCCCTGTGCAAGAACATCAACTCGGTCGACGCGCTGCTCGCCGAGTTCCAGTTGCACGGCGTCGGCCGCGCGCTGATCCAGTGGGTCGCGCAGTACGACGCGCTGCTGACGCCCGCGCTGGCCGAGGCGCCGGTCACGCTCGGCACGATCGATCCGCTGGACGAAGAAGACCCGATGGGCGCCTTCACGCGCTCGGGCGCCTTCACGCCCTACACGGCGCCGTGCAACATCAGCGGCCAGCCGGCGATCTCGGTGCCGCTCTACCAGCGCGACGACGGCCTGCCGCTCGCGGTCCAGCTGATCGGCCAGCCCGCCGAGGAAGGCGCGCTGCTCGCGCTGGCCGCCCAGCTCGAGGAGGCGCACGGCTGGGCCGAGCGCCGCCCCGACCTGTAGGCCTTCTCAGCCCTCGTTGTCCTGGGCGTCGGGGCCGGTGAGCGGCTCGCACTGCGGATAGCGCTGCCCCGGCCCGGTGCCAGGCTTGCACTCGGGGTCCTGGGCGACGGGTGCGCCACCGGAGTTGGTGGTGGTGTTGGTCGTCGTCGACGTCGTGGTGTCCGTGTCGTCGGGCGCCGCGGGGCCACCGGGGTCGGCCGGCGTGGTGGAGGCCGAGCCACCGGGCACGGTGGAAGACGTCGTCTGCGAGCCGCCGCCTGCGGGCGTCGAGGACGTCGTCGTCTGCACCGTGCCGCCGGGCGCCGTCGGCGTCGTCTCCGCCGTCGTGACCTCGTCGGTCACCGTCGGCGTCGTGACCTGGCCCTCCGGCGTGGTCACCGCGACGCTGCTGGGCATCGTGGTGTCGCTGACGGGGTCCGAGCCGCCGCCGCAACCGACGGCCAAACCGCCGGCGGTACCGAGGACGAGCACCGCGAGCAGGGCGCCGAGCCGCGCCTTGGGAGAGGAAGGAAGGGACAACATCACCCTTACCGATAGCAGTTAGAGGCCGAGAACCCTGCCCATGGGCTCCGGATCGACGCCGAGCAGGCGGGCGTCGGCGGTGCCGTTCGGGGCCACCATCGAGACCTCCATCAGCTCCGCCTCGTCCCAGGTGGCCGGGGCCTTGGACTTCAGGATCGCCTCGGTGGCGCGGAGCGCGCGGGAGACGATCGGGGTCGGCACGTGGATCAGGCGGCGCGGGCGGCCGGCGGCACGCAGCAGCAGCGTCGTGATCTGGGTGTAGTCGAGCGTCTCGGGGCCGGCGAGCTCGTAGCGGACCTGCGGCGACTGCTCGTCGAGCAGCGCCGTCACGCAGCGCGCGACATCCTCGGCCCAAATCGGCTGGTAGCGCGCGCGGCCCGAGCCGCTGACCGGCACGACCGGCGCCAGCGCCAGCCGGCTCAGCAGCGTCATGAAGACGTCGCCGGGGGCGTAGACGATCGACGGCGCGACGACGACATGCTCGAGGTCGGAGGCCAGGACGGCCTGCTCGGCCAGCGCCTTGGCGCGCAGGAAGCGCGTGCGGTCGTGCGCGCTGGCGCTCAAGGCGGAGAAGAAGACAAAGCGCCGGACGCCCGCGGCCTCGGCGGCCTGGACCATCCGCCATGTTGCGATCCCGTTGAGCTCCTCGATCGAGGCGCGCGGCTGGTCGCGGATCGCGGCGGCGAGATGGACGACGGTCGTCACCCCGCGCAGCGCGTTGCGAAACGACGGCGGATCGGCGAGGTCGCCCAGCGCGATCTGCACGCGGACGCGCTCTGGCCCGAGGCGGCGCGGGTCGCGCACAAGGCAGCGGACGGGAACCTGCGCGGCCGTCAGGCGACGTAGCACCGCGGAGCCGACGAGGCCGGTGGCACCGGTGAGCAGCAGCATGCGGCCCGGAGACTACGGACCTGGCCGCGTCAGCCGTGCAGCGCCAGGACCGCGCAGGCCGCGATGGCGACCAGGTCGGCCGCCAGCCAGGCCGTGCGGGTCAGCGCGCGGCGCGAGACCCAGCGCCGCTGGCGCTCGACCTCGATCGTCTTGATGATGGATGGCGTCGCCATGAGATCGGACCGTCATCCTCAGCCACGCCCAGTGTGCGCCGAATCGACAGGGTTCAACCGCGATGCGCCGAAGTGCATGGCTTCTGCCCCCTAGACGCGTCGGAAGCTGCAGATCAGGTGCCACAATCACCCCGGAGGCGGGCTTTGGCACAATGCCGCGTCCAACCCGTTTGAACCCGCACGAGGATCCCCTTTATGGCGTACGTCATCACCGAGCCCTGCATCGGCACCAAGGACAACTCCTGCGTCGAGGTCTGCCCGGTCGACTGCATCCACCCGACGCCGGACGAGCCCGACTACGACTCGGTCGAGATGCTCTACATCGACCCTGAGGAGTGCATCGACTGTGACGCCTGCGTCGAGGCGTGCCCGGTCGATGCCTGCTTCGCCGAGGACCAGGTCCCGGAGGAGTGGAACAAGTTCGTGCAGATCAACGCGGACTACTTCAAGAAGGTCTAACCCGCCATCGGCAGGCTCATCCCCGTCGGCTTGGCCGCGGGGATGACGTCGATGGTCGGTGCCGCTGCCGCGAGAATCGGTAGCTCGACCGGCATCAGCGCCTGCAGGCCACGGGCGGCCTGACGGATCGCTTGGGACGCCGGGTCGTCGGGGTCGGTGCCGACCAGCGGCGAGCCGGCGTCGGCCTGCTCGCGCAGCGGCATCGTCAGCGGGACCTTGCCCAGCAGCGGCACGTCGAGCTCGTCGGCCAGCTCCTGGCCGCCGCCCTCGCCGAAGATCGGGAAGCGCTCGCCGCCCGGCGTGGTGAAGACCGACATGTTCTCCACGACGCCGGCGACCTCGAGCGAGACCTTGTGGGCCATCTCGGCGGCGCGCCGCGCGACCTTCTGCGCGGTCGGCTGCGGCGTCGTGACCAGCAGGAACTTCGCGTCGGGCAGCAGTTGGGCCAGCGTCATCGAGACGTCGCCGGTGCCCGGCGGCAGGTCGACGAGCAGGAAGTCGAGCTCGCCCCAATCGACGTCCTCCAGGAACTGCGTGAGCGCCTTGTGGAGCATCGGCCCGCGCCAGACCACGGCGCTGTCTTCCTGCACGAAGAAGCCGATCGACATGATCTTCACGCCGTGGGACTCCAGCGGGAGGATCTTGCGCTCGGGCGAGACCGGCGGGCGGTCGCCGCCGAGGCCGAACATGCGCGGGATCGAGTAGCCCCAGACGTCGGCATCGAGGATGCCGACCTTCTTGCCGTCGGCGGCCAGCGCCGCGGCGAGGTTGGCGGTCAGCGTCGACTTGCCCACGCCGCCCTTGCCGGAGCCGACGCAGATGACGTTCTGGACCTGGGCGAGCGCGCCGGTGGGCAGCGCGCCGGCGCGGCCGAGCTTCTTCTGCAGCGCGCCCTTCTCGCTGTCTGAGAGGACGTCGAAGGCGACGCTGACCTTCGTCGCGCCCGCCTCCTGGGCGGCCTTGACGACGGCGGTCTGGAAGTGGTTGCGGATCGGGCAGCCGGCGGTCGTCAGCGAGATGGTGATCGCGACGGCGCCGTCGTCGGCGATGTCGATCGAGCGGACCATGCCGAGCTCGACGATGTTCTCGCGCAGCTCGGGGTCGATGACGGCGGTCAGCGACTGGAGGATCTCGTCGCGGGAGGGGAGGGCCATGTGCACCATTGTCGCAAACCCGTTCGCGGGGTTAACGCACGACGGGCCGCACGTGGGCGGCCCGCCGTTGGGAGGAGGGGTCCTACAGGGGTCAGAGGGCGCAGCGGGTGCTACGCGACGGAGGCAATGCGCTCCTGGACCGTCGTCGCAGCCTTCTGGCCGGCGGTGAGGCCGGTCTGCACCAGGTTCTCGACGCGGGCGGTGACGAACTCGGTCTGGAAGGTGACCGGCTTGATCTGCTTGGTGACGTCGGTGCGCAGCGACTTGACCTGCTTGGTGACGTCGGTGCGGGTCTTCTTGGCCTCGCGCTCGAAGCGCTTGACCTCGGTGGAGCCGCGGCGCTCGAAGCGCTTGAGCTCGGCCTCGAGGCGGCGGCGACGGAGCTGCAGCTCCTTTTCGACCTTGTCGCGCGAGCTCAGCGAGGTGCGCAGCGAGTCGACGACCTCGGTCACGGCGTCACGAGCGACGAGGGCGGCGCCGACCTGCACGAGCGCGGCGCGCTCGGCGTACTCCTGCACGCGATCGGCGCGGGTCTTGGCGGCGGCGGCGCGGGCGTCGGCGGCCTTCTTGGCGCTGGCGGCGCGCGTCTCAGCGGCCTTCTTGGCAGCGGTGCTGGTGCTCTTGCGCGCCGTGGTGGCGGCGTTGGCGGAGCGCGTGGCGGCGGCCTTCTTGGCGGTCGTCGAGCGCTTCGTAGCGGCGGTCTTGCGGGCGGTGCTGGCGTTCGTGGCCATCTGTGTGGGGCTCCTCGGTCTAAGGAAGTTAGATCTAAGTCGTTGTTCGCCCTGCAGGCTAGCAGCGAACACACGTTTGTAAACCCGACCGTCGGCAGGGTTACAGTTCGAACACCGGTTCGTGACAACTTCGGCGCTGGGCGGGCGTCAGGCGGCAGCCGGCGCGGTGCGCGCCAGCCAGACCAAGGGTGCCGCGAGCTCGGCCGACGTCGGCGCCAGCTCGGGCGCGGCCCAGGCGTCGCGCAAGCCGTCCTCGCCGCGGGCGGCGACGACCGTGTCGCAGAAGACGCGGCCCTGGGCGTACTGCTTGAGCTTGAGGTCGAAGCCGAGCAGGCGGTCGAGGATCCGCAGCAGCGGCACGCGACCCTCGCGGCGGCGGTCCATGGCAGCGCGCAGGCCGTCGACATCACGCAGGACCTCACCGCCGGCGCGATCCATCGCCCACTCGGCGTGCCCTTCGACGAGGCCCATGGTCCCCTGGACGCGGTCGAGCACGGCCTTGCGCTCGGCGCCCATTACCACGCCGACCAGCCCGCCCTCGCGGACCGACTCGGCCAGCGCCTTGAGATCGTCCATGCCGAGGTTGAGCAGCGCGCGCGGGTCGACCTTGACGTCCATCGCGCCGAGCAGCTCGGTGAGCGCGCCGCCCAGGCGCGGGCGCAGCCAGTCCACAGCGCCGAACTGGACCGCGTGGGTGACCTCGTGCAGCGTCACCCAGGTGACCAGTTCACCACGATCGGCGCCGAGCTCGCGCGCGGCACGATCGAGGTTGGGGCCGACGAGCAGCAGGCGCGGCGGCGACTGCGGGTCGGTGAGGTTCAGCTCGTACTGGCCGAGAACACGGCGCGCGAAGAGGCCGAGCAGCGCGCCGATCTCGGCGCCGACCACCGCGCCGCCCGCGTTCTGCAGCGCGCCGAGCGGCCCGGACGCGTGGGTGGGTGGGCCGTCATCACCCGTGGCCTCTTCCAGCACCGGCCCCAGCGTGGAGCGCATCGTCACGAGGTTCGCGTCGATCCAGGCGCCGCGGTCGACCCATTCGGCCGGCGGCAGCTCTGCGGTCGGCACCAGGCCGGTCGCCGCGACGATCTGCTCGCGGGCGGCCGCAGCGGTCTCGGCCAGGCCGGCGGGCGGCAAGGAGGGCACGGCCTCGCCGGCCGTGTTGCGGGCGATCCGGGCCGCCAGTTCCCAATCAACGTGCATACGCGTCTAGACCGCCGGCAGCGCGAGCAGCGCCTGCAGGGTGGCGGGCGAGCGCGCCGCCACGACGGGATAGCGCGGCACAAGGTCGAGCGGCGCGGCCAGCGGGCCGCCCTCGGCGCCGGCGAACGCCACCTCGCCGCCGGACTCGCGAACGATCAGCTGCGCCGCGGCGGCGTCGACCGCCCGGCAGCGGGCCAGCGACGCCATCGCGTCGACGCGCGTCGCGGCGACTTGGCACATCGAGACGGCGATCGAGCCCATCGCGCGGATCCGGCGCGTAGCGGCGACGAGGTCGTCGGAGGCCAGCGCCAGCCAGCGCGGGTCGGCCGATTCGACCGCGAGCAGCTCCAAGCGGCCGTCGGGCGTGCGGCGCTCCGGCGGCGGGTGGTCGAGCGCACGATCATTGAGAAACGCTCCCTGACCGAGGGTCGCCCGCCACTCCTCGCCCGGCCCGAGGTCGTAGACGAAGCCGAAGACGACGTCGGCCATCGTGGTGCCCGTCGCGACCGCGACCGACAGCGCATGGTGGGGCAGCCCGCGCTTGGCGTTCAGCGAGCCGTCGATCGGATCGACCACCACCAGCACCTCGTCGGAGCCGAAGTCGACGGTCCCGCGCTCCTCGGAAACGACGGTGAAGCGCGCGCCGTCGTCATGCAGGTGCTGCAGCGCGGAGAAGACGTGCTCCTCGGCCTCGGCGTCGATGACGAGCGTCTTGTCACCGCCCTCGCCGGTCACGCCGGTCTCGATCACGCGCTCCCTGCTGGTCGGGTGCTCACGCAGCACGGCACGCAGCCCTTGTGCCGCCGTACGACACGCACCCAGCCAGTCATGGTCGAGGGCGGGATGCGACGTCATCAGGGCCATATCCTAGGGTCGTGCCCGCTTCGCCCGGTGCCATCACGCCGGAGGACCGTCCCATCGCCTCGCGCGAACGCGCTGCCAACCATCGCGGCGGGCCGCTGCTTGTCCTGGGTGGCGCGGGGAGCGGCCGGACGCAGCTGCTGGTCGATCGCTTCGCCGCGCTTGTGGCGAGCGGGACCGCGCCGGAGGAGATCCTGCTGCTCACGCGCACCGCGGCCGCCGCCGAGGCGTTGCGCGCCCGGGTGGAGGACGCACTCGGCGATCGGCCGTTCGAGGAGCTGCCGGTCCTGCCGATCCACGGCATGTGCGCGCGGCTGCTGCGCGATGAGGCGCTGGAGGCCGGCATCGATCCGTTCGCGGTGACCGCCTCGCCGGCCGATCGCCTCGCGCTGCTGCTCGATCGCGTCGACGAACTGCGGCTGCGGCGCCATGATCTGCGCGGCCGGCCGGCGTCCGTGCTCGGCGCGGTCATCACGCGGATCGACGGCCTGAAGGAGGCCGGGATCCGGCCGCGGCGCTTCAGCGAGTGGGCGGCGTCGCTGCCCGAGGATGAGGAGCGCGGCGAGCGCGAGCGGGAATTCGCGGGGCTCTTCGAGGCCCACGACCGGCTGTTGCTCGAGCAGGGGCTGCTGGACTTCGGCGAACTGGTGCTGCGCACGCAGGAGCTGCTCGAGCAGCGGCCACATGTGCGCGCGCGCGTCGCGGGCCGCTGGCGCCATGTGCTGGTGGATGACCTGGAGGACGCGACGCCGGCGCAAGTGCGCGTCATCCGGCTGCTGGCGGCCGATCACGGCGATCTGGTCGCCACCGCCGATGACGATCAAGCGATCGACGAGCCGCGCGGCGCGGCCGGCCGGCTGCGCGCGCTGCTGGAGGCGCGGATCGGCGGGCGCACCGTCGAGGTCGTCCGGCTGGAGCGCAGCCTGCGCTGCCCCGAGCGCGTGGTGGTCGCTGCCGAGGCGGTGGTGGCGCCGATCGCCGGCCGGTTGGCGGCTGACCGCGTCGCCCCTGGCCCCGGGGCGGGCTCCGGCGCCGACGGCGACGTCCGGCTGTGGCGCTGCGCGAGCGAGCGCGCGCAGGCCCAGGGCGTGGCCGCCGCGGTCGAGCGGCTGGTGCGCGAGGGCGTCGCGCCGGGGCGCATCGGCGTGCTGGTGCGGTCGGTGCGCTCCGAGGGCCAGGAGCTGGCGGTCGCGCTGGAGGAGCGCGCGCTGCCGTTCCGGCTCGCGGGCGCCGCGGCGTTCTTCGGCCAGGCCGAGGTGCGCGACGTGCTCGCGTGGCTGCGGCTCTTGGTGAACCCTGCTGACGCGGGCGCCGTGGTGCGCGCGCTGGCGCGCCCGCCGATCGAGCTGCACTCGGTCGATCTGGCCCGCTGCATCCAGATCGCCAAGCGTCGCAAGCTCGACATGGTCAGCGGGCTGGTCGCGGCGACCGAGTCGCCGCAGCTGCCACCGGAGGCGCGCGAGCGCGTCCTGGCGTTCCTCAAGCTCCACCGCGACGCCGCGGCCGTGCTGGACACGACCCGGCCGGATCTCTTCGTGCACCGGTTGATCGAGCGCCTCGGCCTGCGGCGCGCGCAGGTCTTCGCCGCGCAGGCCGATGTCGTCGAGCGGCTGGTGTCGCTGGCGTACGTCGGCGAGCTGGCCGCGTCCTACGTGCGGCGCGCGCCGCAGGCGACGCCGCGCGAGTTCGCGCGCTGGTTTGCGGCGGTCGCCGAGGCCGGCGGGATCGGCGACCCCGAGGACGAGGACGGCACGCCGCCACGCGACGACGCGGTCGCCGTGCTGCCGATGCACGCCGCCAAGGGGCTGGAGTTCGACCACGTCTTCGTCTGCGGGCTGCAGTCGTCGCGGATGCCGGGCGCGCGGCGGGTGCTGGTGGAGCCGATCCCGACGGAGTTGTTGGAGGACTCGGACGGCGCTTCGGATTCCCGCGAGGAGCACGTCGCGGAGATGCGGCGCGTGCTGCACGTCGGGATGACCCGTGCGCGCGTTGGGTTGGTGTTGGCCTACGCCGCGCACTCTGAGCGGGGCGCGCCGCAGCACCCGTCGCCGTTTGCCGAAGAGGCGCGCGCGGCGCTGGGCGCGGAGTGGGAGGATCACGAGGAGCAGCTCTTCGGCCCGGACGAGGCGCTGCACGCGGCGATCGGTCAGCTGCGCGATGAATTGCTGAGCGATGTTCAGCAGATCGGCGCGCGGTTGGGGGAGCTGCGGCTGGACACCGATCTCGACGTCGCCCACGGGGTGACGCGATACCTCGAGCTGCTGAAGCTCGCCGCGCTGCACGCGCGGCCAGAGGGCCAAGATGTCGAAGATGCCCTGCCGGGCATCAACGCGGCGATCCTGCACGCGGCGACGGGCCAGCAGCGCGAGATCCTGCAGACGTCATCGTTGGACGACGTGTTGCTGGACGGCGAGCGCGACGCTGGTGTGCGGGCCAAGGCGACAGCGGCACGCCACGAGCCGTCGCTGGCGCCGTTCCTGCCACGGCGCGGCGAGGGTCTGGCGCTCTCGGCCTCCGATATCGAGACCTACCGTGCCTGCCCGTTGAAGTACAAGTTCGCGCGCGTCTTCCGGGTGCCGCAGGAGCCGACGATCAACCAGCGCTTTGGCATCGTCGTCCACCAGGTGCTGGAGCGCTACCACCAATCCGGCGGTCAGTCGATCGACGAGTTGTTGGGGCTGTTAGAGGCAGGCTGGCGGCGCAGCGGCTTTGGGCCGACCGATGAGGAGCGCCAGCTGCACGTCAAGGCCGAGAACGCGTTGAAGAAGTACCACGAGCGCTTCCAGGCCGACGACGCCGAACCGATGTGGTTCGAGAAGTCCTTCAACTTCAAGATCGGCGCACACACGCTGCGCGGCCGCGTCGATCGCGTCGACCGGATGGCCGACGGGCGCTACGAGCTGATCGACTACAAGACGGGCCGCCCGAAGGCGCCGGCACAGCTGCGCGACGACGTGCAGTTGGCGCTCTACGCGGTCGCCGCGACGAAGGCCTGGAACCTCGACGCGTCGGTCCAGTCCTACTTGTACGTGTTGGACGACGAGAAGGTCCCGCTGCCCGACGACGCCAACGACGCCGAGTGGATCGCCGAGACCGTCCGCGAGGTCGCCGACGGCATCCTCGGCCAGGGCTTCGAGCCGACACCGTCCTACGCAGCCTGCTCGATCTGCGACTACCGCATCGCCTGCCCGGCGGCGGAGCGCTAATCGGCGAGCGACGATGCTCGTCGCTTTGTGACGCTATGTACCTCACTAGGCGTCGCGCGTTCGCGATCTTGCTGTTGGCCTAGCTCAAGAGCAAGATGAGCAGGACGAGGGCGAAGAGGAGCAGTGCGGCGACGGCGATCCAAGGGCCGGGGCCGCGGTGGGTGGTGTGTGGCGGAACGGGCGGGATCGCCGTGGGCTCGGGGATCGCCGCGCGCGGGCGGCTGCGCTCCTCGGCGAGCTCCGCCCTGAGCACGTTGGTCCCCGACTCGGCGACCCGCGCGGCCTTCTCGGCTCCCTGAGCACGCGCCTCGGCGTCGATGGCGCGCTGCTCCGCAGCGTCGGCGCGCAGGGTCGCCTCATCGCGCGCTGAAGCAATCTGTTCGGCAGCTGTCCGGTGAGCCTTGGCGAGCTTGGCCTCCAACGTCGCGATGCGATCGGCGGACTCGGCGAGCGCGCCGTCACGGGCGGCGAGGACGGCGGCGCCGAGTTCGGCAGAAGTCGCGTCGGCCTCGGCGCGGGCGTGTGCGGTCTCGGCCTCGGCGGTCTCCAGCGCGCGGCGGAGGCTGTTGGCCTCGCGTGCGAGCGCGGTCAGACGGTCGGTGGGGTCGGCCTCGTCGGGTGCCGGCAGCTCGAGCAGCGTGCCGCGCAAGCCGAGAGCGAAGCGTGCGCCGGTCAGCGCCTCGGCCGGCATCGCGTAGGCGCCGCGCCAGTAGGCGTCGTGAAGCTCTGCGCGGACCGGCGCGAGCTCCAGGCGTGGGCGATCGTCGGCGGCCTCGACCACGAGCACCGGCCGGCGGATGAAGCGTCCGTTCTGGGCGATGGCCGCGAAGCGCCCTTCGAGCTCGATGACGACCAGCGCGCCGGCAGCCGGCGCCGCCGTGAACGCCAGCAGCTCGAACGGCGCACGTTTGCGCGCCTCAGACGTCACGGGCGCTCCGCATCCTCCTCGTCGTCGGGCAGTGCCGACAACGGCTGCGTGCGCTCAAGATCGGCGGCCTCCGGACGCGTGGGCGGCGGCGTCTCGGCGAACAGGCTCGTCGTCTTGCGCTCGGCCACCGGACCCTCGGCGTCAGGGTCGAGATCGGCGGCCTCGTCGGCCTCGCGATCGTGGCGGCGGTCAACCGCTGCCACGCGCCGGCGCACCTCGCGCTCGCGGATCTGCACGGTCACCGAGATCGCGGCCAGCGACAGCGCGAAGCCGGCGGCCATCAGGAACGCGCCGGCCAACGCGATCCAGGCGCCGGCTGCCGGGTTGGCGTCACCGGCCGCGGGCGGGTTGTTGACGAGCTGGACGAAGACGATGAACACCGCCGTGCCCGGCACGACGGCCGCAGCCCACGGCGGTGCGACGTCGGGCCGGACCGCGGCGACCATCCCGGCAACCGACAGCGCGGCGAGCACGAGATCGAGTGCCTCGAAGACCTGCCAACCCGTGACGCCGGTCCCGCCGAGCTTGTACCAGTCGGTAAACAGGGAGATCAGGAGCAGCGCAGAACCGGCAAAGAGCACGGCGCGGCCAAGGTCGATGCGACGAGGCATGACCGACGTCTGCCCCGCGACCGACCCGTCTAAGCGCCAGCGCCGATGGCGCGATGGAGGTCATCCACGAGGTCCTCGGGGGCCTCGACGCCGCAGCTGAGGCGCACGAGGTCGGCGGGAACGGCGGCCGCGGAGCCTTCGACGGACTGGTGGGTCATGGCCTGCGGGACCTCGATCAGCGACTCGACGCCGCCCAGCGATTCGGCCAGCGTGAAGAGCTTCGTGCGCTGCGCGATGCCGATGGCGTCGGGGTGGCGGAAGCTGACCATCCCGCTAAACCCCGGCCAGCGGACGTCGGAGACGCCGGGCGCGGAGCGCAGGAAGCCGGCGACGGCTTCTGCGCTGGCCGCGTGGGCCGTCATCCGCAGATGCAGCGTGCGCAGGCCGCGGTGGACGAGGAAGCAGTCAAACGGGCCGGGCACGGCGCCGACCGAGTTCTGGATGAAGCGCACCTGCTCGTGTACCGCCGGGTCGCGGACGACGACGGCGCCACCAACCGTGTCGGAGTGGCCGCCGAGGTACTTGGTGACCGAGTGCACGGCAGCGTCGGCACCCAGCTCCA
Source organism: uncultured Conexibacteraceae bacterium (assembly GCA_963836485.1). Lineage (GTDB taxonomy): Bacteria > Actinomycetota > Thermoleophilia > Solirubrobacterales > Solirubrobacteraceae > Baekduia. The sequence goes on from CAWIJS010000009.1 coordinate 407,794, forward strand.
GCGGGCGCTGGTTGACCGGCGTGGCGAAGGTGTTGTCGACGGCGACGAAGATGCCGGAGCGCTCGGCGGCCAACCCGTCAAGCACCGCGCGCACGTCCACGACGTTCAACAAGGGGTTGGTCGGTGTCTCGATCCACACCAACTTGGTCTTGTCCGTCACTGCCTCCGCAAGGACCGCCAGGTCGGTCTGATCGACCAACGTGTAGGTGATGCCAAAGCGCGCGAGCACCTTGTCGACCAGGCGGAACGTCCCGCCGTAGAGATCGGACGGCAAGACGAGGTGATCGCCGGCCGCGCAGACCGCGGTGAGCAGCGCGTGCGTCGCGGCCATGCCCGAGGAGAACGACGAGGCCAGCCCGCCCTCCAGCTCCCCAAGCGCGGCCTCCAAGGCCGAGCGCGTCGGGTTGGCGCTGCGCGCGTAGTCGTATTCCTCCACGAACTCGCCGACCGCGGGCTGCGCGAAGGTGGAGGTCTGGTGGATCGCCGGGATGACCGACCGATAGGTCGGGTCCGGCTGCAGGCCGGCGTGGACGGCGCGGGTGGCGAACTTCATCGTGCCAGCGATTCGAGCAGGTCCGCGCGCGTCACGATGCCCGCCGGGCGTCCGTCGGCCATCACGAGCAGCGCCTGGCGTTCGCCGACCAGCAGCTCGACGGCCTCGCGTACCGGATCGTCAGCCGAGACGGCGTGCAACGGCGGCTCCATCACCGCGACGATCTCGGCGCCCAGCAGCGTGGGCTCGTCGACCGCGCGAGCCAGCAGGCCACGCTCGCCGACCGAACCGACGACGACGCCCGGGTCCGAAGCGCTGACGACCGGCAGCTGCGAGACGCCGTGCTCGTGCAGCAGCGCCACCGCGTCGCGCACCTTCTGATGGGTCTGGACCGTGACCAGCGACGGCAGCTCGGAGGCGCCGTCGGCCTTGCGGCGCAGGACGTCGCCGACGGCCAGGTCACCCACGCGCTCCAGGAAGCCGTACTGGGTCATCCACGCGTCGTTGAAGATCTTCGACAGGTAGCTGCGCCCGCCGTCGGGCAGCACGACGACGATCAGCGCGTTGGGATCGTCGATCTCCCGCGCCGCCTCCAGCGCCGCCCACAGCGCGGTACCGCACGAGCCGCCGGCGAGGATGCCCTCCTCCATCGCCAGCCGGCGCGTGGTCAAGAACGAGTCCTTGTCGGTCACCGCGATCCAGCGGTCCACGATCGAGCGGTCGAAGGTCTCCGGCCAGAAGTCCTCGCCGACGCCCTCGACCAAGTACCCCTTGATCTCCTCGTCGGACGGTGCGCTGTAGATCGAGCCCACGGGGTCGGCGCCGATGATCTGGATCTCCGGGTTGCGCTCCTTCAGATAGCGCCCGATGCCGGTGACCGTGCCGCCCGTCCCCACACCGGCGACCAAGTGCGTGATCTTGCCCTCGGTCTGCTCCCAGATCTCGGGCCCGGTCGTGTCGTAATGGGCCTGCGGGTTGGCGGGGTTGAAGTACTGGTTGGGCTTGAAGGCGCCCGGGATCTCAGCGGCCAAGCGGTCTGAGACCGAGTAATAGGACTCGGGCGAGTCGGGCTCGACGTTGGTCGGGCAGACCACGACCTCGGCGCCATAGGCCCGCAGGAGGTCGATCTTCTCCTTGGACATCTTGTCCGGCATGACCGCGATCACGTGGTAGCCCTTCAGCCGCGCAGCCATCGCCAGGCCGGTGCCGGTGTTGCCCGACGTCGGCTCGACGAGCGTGCCGCCCGGGCGCAGGAGGCCGTCGCGCTCAGCGGCCTCGATCATCGCGACCGCCGCGCGGTCCTTGATCGACCCGCCAGGGTTGAGCGCCTCGACTTTGGCGACCAGCTGCGGGGTGAGCCCCGCGCCCAGGCGCGAGAGGCGCACCAGCGGCGTGTCGCCGATCGCGTCGAGGATCGAATCGCGGATCGCGGGGAGAGTCCGAACGGCGTGCTCCATAGCGTTCAGTGAAGCACCTGTCCGGCCGTGCCCGAAACGCAGCGCGTGACGCTACGTGCGAAGGGACGCCAGCGACGCCCGCTGGCGCCCCTGCGCATCGAAGTTCTCCGGCGCCAGCCACGCGGCGAAGCCCGCGCCGACCGCCGACCACTCACGGTCGAGGATCGAGAACCACGCGGTGTCGCGGTTGTGCCCCTTGATGACCATGTGCTGGCGGAACACTCCCTCGGCGGTGAAGCCGAAGCGCACCGCGGCGGCCTTGGATCGCGCGTTGGCGTTGTTGCACTTCCACTCCAGCCGGCGGTGGCCCAGCACCTCGAAGGCGTGGCGCGCAAGCAGGAAGATCGCTTCGGTCGCCTGCGGTGTGCGCTGCAGCGGGCCGCCGAACCAGACGTGGCCGATCTCGATCACGCCGTGTGCGGGCTCGACGCGCAGGAAGCTCACGACACCGGCCGCTTGTGGGTGGGCGGGATCGGTCACATCGACGACGGCGTAGAAGTACGGGTCGGTCGACGCCGCCTGGGAGTCCAGGTGCCGCGCGAAGCCTTCGCGATCGTCGGCGAACGGCCCGTAGGGCAGGTAGTCCCAGAGCCGCGGGTCGGCGCCCTCGCCGTGCGCGGCCGCGTAGAGCCCGTCACCGTGGCGGCCGGCGTCGAGCCGTTCGAGCACGACTCGCCCGCCCACGATCGGGGTCGCATCCGGCACGCGCGCCGGCGGCGTGAAGCCGTGGAGGTCGTCGCTCACGTCCGTGCCGAGCTGATCGTCGCCGGCCTACAGCCCCGCGACGTCAGGCCCCTCGGGCCCGCGCTGACGCAGGAAGCGCTGAAACTCCCGCGCGATGACATCGCCGGAGGGCAGGTCGGTCGGGTCAGCCTCAGCCTCTTCTTCGGCAGCAGTCTTCTCCAGCCGCTCGACGAAGGCCTGAACGTCGGGGTCGCTCTGGACCGCCAGCGACACCTGGCGCTCATAGTCGGCAGAGGCCAGCTCGAGCTCCTCGGCGTCGACGGTCACGCCGACCAGCGACTCCAGCTTGCGCACCAGCGCGAGCGCCGCCTTCGGGTTCGGCGCGGCAGCGACGTAATGCGGAACGCTCGCCCACAGCGAGGCGGTCGGGATGCCCGCCTCCTGGCAGGCGGCGTGCAGGACGCCGACGATCCCCGTCGGCCCCTCGTAGCTGGTCGGCGCCAGCTCCAGCCCCGTGATCAGCGTCTGATCGCTCGACAGCCCCGTGATCCCCACCGGCCGGCTGTGCGGCACGTCGGCCAGTAAAGCGCCAAGCGAGACCACCATCTGCGTGCCGAGCGCCTCGGCGAGATCGACGATCAGCTGGGTGAACGAGCGCCAGCGAAAGCTGGGCTCCGGGCCCGAGAGCAGGACGAGGTCGCGCGGGGCGCGCGGGACTCGCGCCTCGTAGATCTCGACCGACGGCCATTCGAGCTCGCGCGTGTCGCCGTCGACCAGCGTGACCCGCGGACGCGTGGCCTGGAAGTCGAAGAACTCCTCGGGGTCGATCTGCGCGAAGCGGGTGGCGCCGAGCGACGCGCCGAAGAAGCGCAGCGCTGCGGAGGCGGCATCGCCGGCGTCGTTCCAGCCGGTGAACGCGCAGACCAGCGCCGGGGCTCGGAGGCCATCCGGCCGGCTCTCCCAGATGAGCGGCTGCATCAGCAGGACGGTAGCGTCATCCGCAGCGCCGCCCATCATGGATCCCATCGCCGCACTCCCCGACACCCCTGCATCGTCGGCGCCCTCGGCGCCGACGATCGCCACGCTGCGGGCCGGCGACGAGGTGCAGGGCGTCTACGCCTGCACCCGCAAGGAGCGCCTGATGTCGCGTGCGGGGACGCCGTATCTCGCGGTCGAGCTGCGCGACCGGACCGCCGCGATCCCGGCGCGCGTCTTCCGCGACGCCGACGTTGCCGCGGCGCGCTTTGAGCGCGGCGACCTCGTCCGCATCAGCGGCCGCGTCGAGCGCTTCCGCGAGGAGCTGCAGCTTGACCTGCGCGCGATCGCCCGTGCTGACGAGGGTGAGGCCGACCCCGCCGCGTTCCTGCCCGTCGCCTACCGCGATCTCGACGAGCTCGACGGCTTTCTCGAGCACCTCGCCGGCGAGGTCCACGACGCGGGGTACGCCGCCCTGCTGGGCGCACTGCTGGGCGACGACGCCTTGCGCGCCGCCTGGCGCCGCGCGCCCTGCACCCGCGGCGGCCACCACAGCTACCTCGGCGGTCTGCTGGAGCACACCGTCGCGGTCGGGACGCTCGCGCTCGAAGTCGGCCAGCTGCACCCGCGGCTGAACACCGACCTGTTGATGACCGCCGCGCTCGTGCACGACCTCGGCAAGACGCAGGAGTTCACGTATGGGGCCGAGATCGGCATCAGCGAGCCGGGACGGCTGCTCGGCCACGTCGAACTCGGGCTCCGGCTCTTGGACGAGCGCACCGCGCGGATCGGCGCGATGGACGCCGACCGCCGCCTCGCGCTCGGCCACTGCGTCCTGACCCACCATGGGCCCGATTCGATCCCCGCCCGGCAGGGATCGGGTCATCGTTTCGGATCACCGGAAGCGCTCGCGCTCTACCGCCTCAACGCGCTCGACGCGAGCGTCAAGGGCGCGCTGGAGCACGGCCTCGGGCTGGACTCCTAGTCCACGGCGCGCCGCTCGAAGCCGCGGACGCCGATCGCCCCGAAGACCAGCGTCCACCCCACGAGCCCCAACGCGATCCAGCCGTTGCCGAGGTGCGGCGCATCGGTGACGGCCGCGCGCAGCCCCTCCGACACGTAGGTCAACGGGTTGAAGAGCGTGACCACCTGAAACCAGCGCAGGCTGTCGAGCGCCGCCCACGGGTAGAAGGTCGCGCCGGTGAAGAGCAGCGGCGTCAGCACGACGGCGAAGACCACGTTGATCTGGCGCGCCTCGACCGCGGTGCCGAGCATCAGCCCGACGGCGGCGCCGGCCAGCGAGCCGCACAGCATCACCGCGACGAAGCCGAACCAGTTGATGTCGCCGAACTGCACGCCGCCGGGCAGGATGACCGCGGCGAGCGGCAGGATGATCAGCGCGCCGATGATCCCGCGCACCGCCGCGACGACGACCTTCTGGATGCCGACGAGGGCGGCGGGCAACGGCGCGAGCAGGCGGTCCTCGATCTCCTTGGTGAAGGAGAACTCGATGACCAGCGGCAGCGAGGTGTTCTGCAAGGCCGTCAAGAAGAGCGTGAGCGCGATGACGCCCGGCAGCAACTGGGAGCCGTAGCCCTGGCCGGCCGCGCCGATCTCGGGCAGCACGCGGCCGAAGATGAACAGGTAGAAGAGCGGCTGCAGCAGCGTCTGAGCCAGGAAGCCGCCGAGCTGGCGGCGGAAGGACACCCAGAAGTCGCGCTCGCAGAGCGCCAGGAACGCGCGGGCCTGCGCGCCGCGCGTCGTCGTGGTCGCGGGCCGCGGCGGCGCCGTCTCGGTCTCGGTCGAGGTGCTCATCGCAGGTCCCTCCCGGTCATGTGGACGAACACGTCCTCCAGCGTCCCCTCGATCCGGCGCAGATCCAGAACCCGCGCGCCCGCAGCCTCAGCCGCACCGATCGCCGCGCCCGGCGCGATCTCGCCGTAGGCGCGCAGCTTCCACGTTCGGTCACCGGCAGCCTCGGACTCGACCTCACCGCCGAGCGTGCGCAGCGCGTCGACCGGATCGGCCTCGGCGGCCAGCGTGAGCTCCAGCCCCTCGGCGCCCGGCAGCAGCTTGCGCAACCCGCGCGGCGTGTCGGAGGCAATCACCTTGCCATGGTCGACGATCGCGATGCGATCGCAGAGCCGGTCGGCCTCGGCCATGTCGTGCGTGGTCAGCAGCAGCGTTACGCCGCGCGCCTTCAAGGCCTCCATCTGATCCCAGAGAAAGAGCCGTGACTGCGGGTCCAGCCCCGTCGTCGGCTCGTCGAGGAACAGCACACGCGGGTCGTGCATCAGTGCACGGGCGATGATCAGCCGCTGGGCCATCCCGCCCGAGTAGTTGTCGACGCGGTCGTCGCCGCGACCCTCGAGGCCGAAGCGCTTCAGCATCTCCCGCGCGCGGCGGTTGCGCTCGCGGCGCCCGAAGCCGAAGTACGCGGCGTGGAAGGTCAGGTTCTCCAGCGCGTTGAGCGAGCGGTCGAGGTTGGGCCGCTGTGGCACGACCGCGATCCGCAGCTTGGCGGCGACGGGATTGGCCACGACGTCGATCCCATCAACGACGACCCGGCCGCTCGTCGGCCGCACCCGCGTGGTCATCGTGCCGATGGTGGTGGTCTTCCCCGCGCCGTTGGGGCCGAGCAGCCCGAAGACTTCGCCCTCGGCCACCTCGAAGCTCACGCCGGCGACCGCCTCCTGCTTGGCCTGGGCGTAGCGCTTGTGCAGGTCGGCGACCTCGATCATCGGCACGGCGGTGCAGGATGTCAGATCAAGAAGAGGGCTCCGCCAGCGCGCGGCGCACCATCTGACCGGCGACGTAGAGCATCAACAACGCGAAGAGTACCTCGACCGTCCGCTCGGGAATCGCGTTGACGATCGCCACACCCGCGACCGCGCCCGGGATCGCCAGGAGGCCGAGGACGATCGCGTCGCGCAGCCGCAGGTTGCCGTAGCGCCGCTGGCGGGCCGCGCCCACGAAAGCCACCGGGATGATCGCCAGCAGCGACGTCGCCTCGGCGTCGACCTGGGCGAGCCCGAGGAACAGGACCAGCGCGGGCACGAACAGGATCCCGCCGCCGACGCCAAGCATTCCGGCGACGACGCCAGCAGCGAAACCGACGATCAGCGCGCCCGCGGTCATGGGATCAGCAGGGAGATCTCGGCGATCACCGGTCGACTCACTCGCCTCATGGAATCAACAGGCTGATCGCGGTGGCCACGAGCAGTGCCGCGAAGAGCAGCGAGACCACGCGCGGGTCGACGCGCTGCTGCAGCGATGTCCCGACGAGGACGCCGCCGACTGCGGGCACGCCAACCAGCACGCCGTCGCCGACGTGAAGGTTGCCGTAGGCGCCCTGGGCCAGCATCGCCGCGGCGGCGATCAGCACGATCGCGCCTAACGACGTCCCGGTCGCCTCGCGCGTCCCGTAACCCAGCCACAGCACGAGCAGCGGCACGATGACCGTCCCCCCGCCGACCCCGAAGAGGCCGCTGAACAGGCCGGCGCCGGTGCCGATGACGGCGAGGCGCAAGGTCCGTTGCGCGCCGCCGGCCGGCGATGGGTCAGGGCGCGGCATGCTGCGATGATAAGTGCGTGACCCCTGCCGCGACCCTCGACGACGTCCTTGCGCCGTTGCTGGCCGATCCGACGCGTGCCGCGGTCCTGCTCGACATCGACGGAACGCTGGCGCCGATCGTCCGCCACGCTGACGATGCCCACGTCCCCGAGCCCACCCGGCTGCCGCTCATCGCCATCGCCAAGCGCTACGGCCTGGTCGCCTGCATCAGCGGCCGGCGGGCGACGACCGCGCGCCGGATCGTCTCGCTGGGCTCGATCACCTACGTCGGCAACCACGGCGCCGAGATCCTGCGCGGCGGCCAGACGGTCGCCGAGATCGAGCCCAAGATCGCCGAGTGGTCGCGCCGCGTCCGGAGCTTCGGCGAAGGCGAGTTGCGCGGCGAGGAGCTCCACCGCCTCCGCGTTCGCGGTGAGGACAAGGATGTGATCTTCGGTTTTCACTGGCGCGGTGCACCGGACGAGGACGCCGCCGAGGAAGCCGTGCGGGATGTCGCGGCGCGCGCCGAGGCCGCCGGCTTCGTGACCCACTGGGGTCGCAAGATCCTCGAGGTGCGCCCGGCGGTCGAGCTCAACAAAGGGCTGGGCGTCGCGCATCTGCTCAGCGAGGTCGACGTCGACGTCGCGCTGTATGCCGGTGACGACCGCACCGACCTCGACGCCTTCGACGCGCTGCGCGCCGCGGTCGCGCAGGGCACGCTGCGCGAGGCGATCTGCATCGGCGTCGCCTCCGACGAGACGCCGCCCGAGCTCGAGGAGTCCGCCGACCTGCTGGTCAACGGGCCGCTCGGCGTGCGCTCGGTGCTCGAAACGCTGGCGAGCTTCGCGTAGGCGATGCGGTTCGTGGACTTCCTGCGGTCGACCGTGCTGCTCAGCGCCGGCGCCGCCACCACCCTCGGCGTGTTGACGCTCGTCGCCGCCACGCGTGACCAAGATGATCAAGTCGCGCTGTATGCCACCGGCTGGTGGGTCGTGGCGACGCTGATCGGCACCTGGGTCGGGCGGCGTAACGAGATCAACCCGCCGATCGCGCGCCTGTTGGCCGACGCCAAGGCGGCGACGATGATGCCCGACGTCCGGCCCGGCGCCACGATGATCAACCGGCTGTGGCCGATGCTGCTCGCCGTCATCGTGGCCGGCGCGCTGACGTTCCTGGGCCCGCAGATCCCGGGGATCGCGGCCGGCTTCACGATCATCTGGGCGCTGGCGTGGCGGCGCCAGGAGTCGGCCGTCTCGGCCATCGAGGAGCGCGACGGCGTGACGTTCTTCATCGAGAAGACCTCGCCGCTGCGGCCGATCCAGCTGATGCGGCTGCCGGGCTTCCGGCGCGAGCGCCCGACGATCAACGGCGTCGGACCGCGGGCCTAGCCGCTTCAGAAGATCGACGCGATGCCGGCAATGGCCGGCGCGAAGATCAGCGCGGGTAGGAAGTTCCCCACCTTGACGTCCTGGATGTCCAGGAGCTTGAGCGCGAGGCCGATGATCAGGATCCCGCCGGCGCTGGTCATCGACAGCAGCGCGTCGCTGCCGTCGGTGAGGATGTTGTCGAACAACCCTGCGCCGAGGGTGAGCCCGCCCTGGTAGAGCAGGACGGTGATCGCCGACAGGCCGACGCCCCAGCCGAGGCTGGCGGCCAGCGCGACCGAGGCAAAGCCGTCGAGCAGGGCCTTGGTGTACAGCGTGTCGGGGTTGCCGGTCAGGCCGTCCTGGATCGAGCCGACGACCGCGAGCGCGCCGACGCAGAAGACGAGGCTGGCGGTGAAGAAGCCCTCGCTGACGGTCGAGGTGCCGTCGCCGTTGGAAAGCGCCTGCTGCGCGCGGTCACCGACGGCCGACAGGCGGTCCTCGATGTGCAGCGCCTCGCCGGCCAGACCGCCGAGCAGCACGCCGCCGAGGACGAACAGCGCGTTGGTGTCGCGCCAGGCCAGCGCGTTGTCGATGCCGATGACCAGCACGACGAGGCCGAGGCCGTGCAGGATCCGGGTCTGCAGGCCCTGGGTCAGGCGGCCACCAACCAGCACGCCGACGAGGGTGCCGAGCAAGATGGCGCCGACGTTGACGAAGGTTCCGCTCAGGCGCGAGAGAATGGCAGGAGATGCCCTCTCTCGACGTCCTGATCGTCGGCCTCGGCGCGACGCATGGGCTGCATGCCGCCGAGGACGAGTTGGCCGGCGCGCTGCTGCGCGCGGGCGCCGACGTCATGCTCACGCGCGCCGTGGCACCGCGCGACGTCCGGACGTTGGCGCTGACCGATCTGGGCTGGGCACGGGCCGCGCGCCGCGCAGCGGTCGAGGCGCTGGCCGACCACGAGCCGCGCGCGATCATCTACTCGACCACGACCGCGGCGCTGCTGTGGCCGACGCCGGGCGCGATTCGCTTCGACGCGCCGGCCGCGGCGAACCGGCCGGGACGCCATGGGATCTGGCAGCGGCCGGTGGAGGCGCGGCGGCTGCGGCGGTCTCCGCTGCTGATCCCCCAAGATCCGGGCGCCCTGGTCGAGGCGGGGTCGCCGACCGTGCCGGCGCTGGTCGTGCCGATCCCGGTGGAGCCGTCGGAAGCAAGCCCGACCGGCGTCCGCGACATCGCCGCCGTGACCTATGCGACCAACCCTTACAAGAAGGGCCTGGACCGGGTGCTCGCCGCCTGGGACGCGGTGCGCGCGCCCGGCGAGGAGCTCGTCGTCGCCGGCCTGCGCGGACCCGACCGCGAGGGCCTGCGCTACACGGGGACGCTCGAGCACCAGGCGTTCCGGGCGCTGCTGCGACAGACCAAGGTGTACGTGACGGCGCCACGCCGCGAGGACTACGGCATCGCGCAGCTGGAGGCGCTAGCCGACGGCGCCCGCGTGGTGACCACGCCGTCGCCCGGTCCGTACGCGGCACTGCCGCTGCTGCGCCGCAACGGCCTCGGCTGGGTGGCCGAGCCGGACGCCGCCGCGCTCGGTGGCGCCCTGCGCGCCGCGCTTGACGATCGGACCGACGACGCCATTTATGCCGAGCGCGCGCTGGACGCGATCGCGCCCTTCCGCCGCGCGGCGGTCGACGCCATCGTGGCCGGCGACCTCCTCCCGCGCCTCTTCGACCACCACTAACCGGCGTCGAGGGACGACAGATGGTCCGTGACGGACCATCTGTCGTCCCTCGATGGTGGGCGGGCGCGTTAGGCTCGCGTCAATGAGCTCACCAGTGGTCCTGATCACCGGCGCGACGCGCGGCATCGGCGCGGCGGCGGCGGTCGAATTGGCGCGGCGCGGCGCCGAGGTCGCGATCGTCGGCCGCGATGCGGATCGAGTCCGCGAGACCGCGGAGGCGGCGCGGGCCGCGGGCGGCGGCGCCCCGGTGCACGAGCACGTGGCCGACCTGGCGCGCGCCGACGAGGTGCGACGGCTCGCCGCCGAGGTGCTCGAGACCCATCCGCGGCTCGACGTCCTGGCCAACAACGCCGGCGCGATGTTCACCGCGCGCCACGTGACGCCCGACGGCCACGAGCAGACCCTGGCGCTCAACCACCTCGCGCCGTTCCTGCTGACCGACCTGCTGCGCGAGCGCCTGGCGGCCGACGGCGGCGGCCGGGTCGTCACCACGGCCAGCGACGCCGCCAGCGCGGCCGAGCTCGACTTCGACGACCTCGAGTTCGAGCGGCGCTCGTTCAAGCCGATGCGCGTCTACGGCACAACCAAGTTGATGAACATCCTCTTCACGCGCGAGCTGGCCAAGCGCGCCGCCGGCGACGGGATCACCGCGACCTGCTTTCACCCGGGCGTCGTGCGGACCGGCTTCGGCAAGAACGACGGCCTCCTCTACCGGGCCGGGCTGACCGTCGTCGGCCCGTTCCTGCGCTCGCCCGACAAGGGCGCACGATCGCTCGTCTGGCTCGCGCTCGACCCGGCGGCCGCCGAGCTGTCGGGCGTCTACGTCGTGGACCAGAAGGTCCGCGAGCCCACACCCGCTGGCCGCGACGACGCGCTCGCCGAAGGGCTCTGGGAGCGCACGGCGGCGCTCACGGGCGTCGCCGCGTAGGCGCGTCGCGCGCTAGGCCCTGGCGCGCGCGTGCTTGCGCAGCGGCGAGAACTGCGTCCAGGGCAGCGTGTTGGCGACGTCGGCGGCGGTCAGGCCGGCGCGCCGCGCGGTCGCGATGCCCCAGCGTGAGATGCCCTGGGTCGAAACGCCGTGGGCATCGGTGTTGATGATGATGGTCACGCCGGCCGCGTGGGCGGCGCGGGCGTGAACGTCGGAGAGGTCGCGGCGGTCGGGTGCGGAGTTGATCTCCAACATGGTCCCGGCGGCCGCGGCGGCCGCGAAGACCGCGTCGGTGTCGACCTCATACGGCTTGCGCCGCTCGATCTTGCGACCGGTGAGGTGGCCGATGCAGTCGATCCATGGATGCTCGATCGCCGCGACGATCCGCTTGGTCATCTCGGCCTGCGACATGCCGAAGCTCGTGTGCACCGAGCCCACGACCCAGTCGAGCTCGGCGAGCAGCTCGTCGTCGTAGTCGGGCGAGCCGTCGGGCAAGATGTTGGTCTCGGTCCCGACCAGGACCTCGATGCCGTCGAGCTCGTCGTTGATCTTGTGCACCAACTCCATCTGGCGCTTCAGCGCGTCCGGGCTGACGTCGTTGCCGAAGCCGTGCGTGGCGGAGTGGTCGGTGATCGCCACGTACTCAAGCCCGCGCTCTAGCGCGCCGCGCGCCATCTCCAGCGCCGTGTTGCGTCCGTCGGAGGCGACCGTGTGGCAATGCAGGTCGCCCTTGAGGTCGCGCTGCTCGATCAGCTCGGGCACGACATAGCCGGGTTCCAGCTCGCCGCGGTCCTCGCGCAGCTCCGGCGGGATCCACGGCAGGCCGAGACGCTGGTAGACCTCCTCCTCGGTCGCGCAGCGCAGTGTGTCGCCGGTCGCGTCGTCGAGGATCCCGTATTCGGAGACGTGCAGCCCCTTGCGCACCGCGCGCTCGCGGATCTTGACGTTGTGCTGCTTGTTGCCGGTGAAGTGCTGCAGCAGGTTGCCGAACTGGTCGGGCGCGACGACGCGCAGGTCGATCGACGCGCCGTTGTGGGTCCGCGCGCGGGCAGCGTTCTCGCCCGAGGAGGAGGCGCTCTCCACGAGGTCGAGCTCGGCGAGCGCCGCGGCCAATGCCGGAGGGTCGTCGGAGGCCGCCACGATGTCGAGGTCCTTGACGCTGTCGGCCAGCCGCCGGACGCCGCCGGCGATCTCGACGCGCACGGCGGCCGGGTGCGCCCGCAGCGCCTCGACGATCGCGTCGCCGAGGTCCGTGGCCTTGTGCAACAGCAGCCGGGGCGCCGCCTTCTCGGCCACGCCGGAGGCAAACGCCGCGAGCACCGTCTCCTCGAACTTGGGCCCGAAGCCCTTGATGCCGCGCAGCTTCTGCGCTTCAGCCGCCTCGCGCAGCGCGTCGAGCGAGTCGATGCCCAGCTCGTCAAAGAGCTTGCGCGCCCGCTTGGGCCCGAGGCCGGGCAGGCGCGTGAGATCGATCAGGCCAGGCGGGAACTTGGCGCGCAGCTTCTCGGCGGCCGGGATCGTCCCGGTGTCCAGCAGCGCGTGGAGCTTCTCCTCCAGGGTCTTGCCAACGCCGGGGAGACTGGTGACGCGACCCTCGCGCGTCAGGGCGCTCACCGATACCGACGCGTCGCGCACGGCCTTGGCCGCGTTGCGATAGGCGAGCACGCGGTGCACGACGGCGCCGTCGAGCTCGTAGAGGTCGCCGAGCTCGTCGAAGGCGGCGGCGATGGTCGCGTTGGAAGGGTCGGACATCGTGCTTGCAGCCTACGTCCCTAGGCTGTGCGATTCGCGTGTCCGGTCAGCCCTGGCTCATCCTGCCCACCTTCGACGAGGCCGAGAACATCGAGCTGATCGTCGACGCCGCGCTCGATGTCCTGCGCACGGCCGCACCGGAGGGCTTCCACATCCTGGTCGTCGACGACGACTCGCCGGACGGGACCGGGCGCATCGCCGATCGCCTCGCGCTCGCCCACGACGAGGTCGAGGTGTTGCACCGCACGGTGCGCGAGGGGCTCGGCCCGGCCTACATCGCCGGCTTCCAGCACGCGCTCAGCAACGGTGCGGGCTTCGTGTTTGAGATGGACTCCGACTTCTCGCACGACCCCGCGGATCTCGCGCGTCTGCTGGCGGCCGTGCGCGACGGCGATGCCGACGTCGCGCTGGGCTCGCGCTACGTGGCCGGCGGCGCGGTGCGCGACTGGGGCATCGTGCGCCGGATCATCAGCCGCGGCGGCTCGCTGTATGCGGCGACCGTCCTCGGCCTGCCCGTGCGCGACCTCACCGGCGGCTTCAAGTGCTTCCGCGCCGAGGTGCTGGAGGCCATCGACCTGCCGAGCGTCCAGGCGCACGGCTACGCCTTCCAGGTCGAGCTGACCAACCGCACGATCCGCCGTGGCTTCCGCGTGGTCGAGGTGCCGATCACGTTCCGCGATCGCCTGCGCGGCAGGTCGAAGATGAGCGCGAAGATCGCCGTGGAGGCGATGGTGCTCGTACCGCGTCTGCGGCGCCGCGACCGCTGAGGTCGACGACCTCCGCGTTCAAGCGCGCACCCCGACCGGCCGATCTTCGAGGACGATGGCCCCTGAGCTCGTCGTCGTCCAAGGCCTGCGCGATACGCGCGGCACGCTGGAGCGCTGGAACGCGCGCCCGTGGGCGACGCTGGGCCCGTGGTTCACCCTCTCGCTGGCGATCTGCGCCGCGCTGCTGGGCTCCGTCCTGGTCGTCGCCCACTTCTCCACGCCGGACCCGAGCGGGATCCTGATGCCGGGGCTCAACGAGCCGTCCACGCTCGGCGGCGTCGGCCACATCCTCTTTCGCAACTCGCTGGTGCTCGCGCTGCACGCGATGGCCTGCGTAGCGGGCTTCATCGCCGGCAGCTCGCTGCCACTGGAGGCCGAGCGCTACTCCGGCATCTGGCGCTGGGTTCACGACAAGGCGGGCCCGCTGGCGATCGCCTTCGTCATCGCCGCGACGACCTTCTCGCTCTTCACCCAGGCCTACGCGCTTGGCCATGCCGCCGCGACGCTGTCGGCCCAGGGCCACATGTCGTCGGTGCTGCTGCTCGTCGGCATCCTGCCCCACGCGATCCTCGAGCTGACCGGGCTCTTCCTCCCGCTCGCCGCCTGGACCATCGCCAGCCGCCGCGGCGCCTGGGAGGAGCTGCTGGCCGCGACCTTCGTGACCGTGACGATCGCGATCCCGATGGTCGTCACCGCCGCCTTCATCGAGGTGTACGTGTCGCCGCACCTCATTCTCGCGCTGCGCGGCTGAGCCGCCGGGTAGGCTCGCCGCAGCCGTGACGCTCACGGCCTCGCCGAGACGCACTTCACTTTGTATAGTGAAGGCACCACCCCTTCGAAGGAGCCAGACATGGCCGGAACCCTCTCCGACGTCACCGACACCAACTTCCAGGCAGAAGTCCTCGAATCCGACGTGCCCGTGCTCGTCGACTTCTGGGCGCCCTGGTGCGGTCCGTGCCGCGTCGTCGCCCCGGTCCTCGAGGAGATCGCCGCCGAGCGCTCCGATCTCAAGATCGTCAAGCTCAACGTCGACGAGAACCAGCAGACCGCCGCGAACTTCGAGGTCCTGAGCATCCCGACGCTCATCCTCTTCAAGAACGGCGCGGTCGCCAAGAAGGTCATCGGCGCATACCCGAAGCGCAAGCTCGAAGCCGAGCTCGAGCCCGCGCTCACGGCGTAGGCGCCAACCTGGCCTCAGCGTCGGCCTTGCCGCCGACGAAGGCCAGGCCCTCGGCCTCCAGCAGCCGCCGCACCCGCTCGGGATCGCCGAGCGCGGTGCCGGCGATGGAGCCGTCCGCTTTCAGGACGCGGTGGGCGCCGTCACATTCCAGGCGCTTGAGCCGCGCGTTGAGCGTGCGCGCCTGCGCCAGGTTGCCGCCGGCCGCGGCGATCACGTCGCCGTAACTCATCCACCGCCCGGCCGGGATCGCGGCGACTGCTGCTGTCAGGGTCTCATCGGTCATGTCCCCTTGAGGGCGCGACCGCGCGAACCTCGCCCCCCGGCTGTCTGACCTCAGACCCGCGCGACGCCGACGCGCAGCGTGTGCCCGTCGACCGTCGCCACGAACAGGCCCTCGTCCTCGGCGCCATTGCCGAAGGCGACGCTCGTCGCCAACACCTCGTCGGCGACCAGCCGCTCGAACTCCTGAGCGACGGAGACGATCTCGACATCGCCGGCCAGCGTCAGCGCGATCCGGTCAGAGACGTCCAGGCCCGCGTCCTTGCGCGCGTTCTGCACGGCACGCACGACCTCGCGCGCCCAGCCCTCACGGCGCAGCTCGTCGTCCATCGCCAGGTCCAGCGCTACCGCGTGGCCGCCCTCGCGCTCGACCTGGAAGCCGTCGAGCGGCTGCAACCCCACCAACAAGTCGTCGGCGGTCAGCTCGTGGTCGTGGCCGTCGACGTTGACGCCCACGGTCCGCCCCTCGCGCAGCGCCACCGCGACGCGGTCGGCGTCCAGCGCCTCGACCGCCGCGGCGACCTGCGGCATGTTCTTGCCAAAGCGCGGGCCGAGCGTGCGGTAGTTGGGCTTGAGGTCATAGGAGCCCAGCTCGTCGGCCTCGTCGACGAAGCGCAGCGCCTTGACGTTGAGCTCCTCGCGGACGATGTCGGCCGTCGTCTCCAGCGCGGCGCGCTCGCGCCCCGCGGCCACGACGACCGCTTCGCGCAGCGGCCGGCGCAGGCCGACCTTCGCGCCCGCGCGCGCCCGCAGGCCCAGCGCGACCGCCTCGCGCGCGGTGGCCATCGCCTCCTCCAGCGCAACATCCCGCGGACCGGCCATGGGCCAGTCGGTCAGATGGACCGACCCCGCCGCCCCGTCCAAGTTGTCGTAGATCTCATCGGCGATGAACGGCGTGAACGGCGCCAGCAACTGCGCGACCGTCACGAGGCACTCGCGCAACGTCGCGAACGCGCGCGCGTCGCCCTCCCAGAAGCGCCGGCGCGAGCGCCGCACGTACCAGTTGGAGAGATCGTCGACGAAGGTCGCGATCTCGCGCGCGCCGACCGTCGCGTCAAACGCGTCCAGGCGCTCGGTCACGGTCGCCACCGTCGCGCTGAGCCGCGACAGCACCCAGCGGTCGAGGTCGGTGGGTGGGCCGGCCTCAGACCCCAGCACCTCGTCGCCGTCAGCCGCGTTCTCGTACAACACCAAGAACCCATAGGTGTTCCACAAGGTGTTGAGGAACAGCCGCACGCCCTCGGCGATCGTCTCCTCCGAGAAGCGGTAGCCGTCCCACGGCTGCTTGGAGGAGAAGAAGTACCAGCGCAGCGCGTCGGCGCCGAAGCGGTCGAGGATCTCGAAGGGATCGACCACGTTGCCCTTGGACTTGGACATCTTCTGCCCGTCCTCGTCGAGGATCAGCCCGAGGCAGACGACGTCCTTGTAGGGGGACTCGTCGAACAGCAGCACCGACACCGCCAGCAGCGAGTAGAACCACCCACGCGTCTGGTCCAGCGCCTCGCAGACGAAGTCCGCCGGCCAGGCGTTCTCGAAGCGCTGTTGGTTCTCGAACGGCGCGTGCCACTGGGCGAACTGCATCGCGCCCGAGTCAAACCACACGTCGATGACCTCGGGGACGCGCCGCATGAGCTTGCCGGTCTGCGGGTCCGTGTAGGTGATGTCGTCGACGTAGGGCCGGTGCGGGTCTTCCAGCTTGACCCCCGACAGCTCCTCCAACTCGGAGAACGAGCCGATGACGTGGAAGTCCTCGCCGTCCTCAGAGCGCCACACCGGCAGCGGCGTGCCCCAGTAGCGCTCGCGCGACAGCGCCCAGTCGACGTTGTTCTCCAGCCAGCGGCCGAAGCGCCCGTGCTTGACGTGCTCGGGATGCCAGCCGACGGTCTCGTTGGCGGCCAGGAGCTTGTCCTTGACCTGCGAGGTCGCGATGTACCAGGACGGCTTGGCGTAGTAGAGCAGCGGCGTGCCGCAGCGCCAGCAGTGCGGATAGCTGTGCTCGTATTCCTGGGCGCGCAGCAGGCGGCCGCGGGCGCGCAGGTCCTCGACCAGGTCGGCGTCGGCGTCTTTGACGAAGCGCCCCTCGTAGCCCTTGATGCGCTCGTCGTAGGTCCCGTCGAGCCGCACTGGGTTGACGACCTTCAGGCCGTACTGCGCGCCGAGGCGGAAGTCGTCCTCGCCGAAGGCGATCGCGGTGTGCACCAGGCCGGTCCCGTCGTCGGCGGTGACGAAGTCGCCGAGCAGGACGGTGTGGCCGCGCTCGCCGTACTCCGAGCCCTTGATGTAGGAGAACGGCGGCTCGTAGCGCACGCCGTCCAGCGCGGCGCCCGGGAACTTGGCGAGGATCTGGACGTCGGCGTCGGGGTGGGCGGGACCGAATACCCGTTCCACCAGCGCCTCGGCCAGTACGACCGGCGCCTCCAAGGCACCCGTCTTCGCCCGCACATACGTCAGCTCCGGATCGACCGCGACCGCCGCGTTGGACACCAACGTCCACGGCGTCGTCGTCCACACCAACAACTCGTCCCCGGCTTGCAACGGTCCGCCGTCCTCGGCGACCGGGAAGCGCACGTAGACCGAGGGGTCGGTGACGTCCTTGTAGCCCAATGCCAGCTCGTGCGACGACAGCGCCGTCCCGCAGCGTGGGCAGTAGGGCACCACCTTGTGGCCCTCGTAGAGCAGGCCCTTGTCGTGGATCTGGCGCAGCGCCCACCAGACCGACTCCACGTAGGTCGCGTCGAGCGTCCGGTAGGCGTTCTCCAAGTCCACCCAGAACCCGATCCGCTCGGTCAGCCGGTTCCAGTCCTCTAGGTACTCGAAGACCGAGGCGCGGCACTTCGCGTTGAACTCCGCGATCCCGTAGGCCTCGATCTCGTGCTTGTTGTGGAGGCCGAGCTGCTGCTCGACGTTGATCTCCACCGGCAGGCCGTGGGTGTCCCAGCCGCCCTTGCGCTCGACGAGGTGCCCGCGCATCGTCTTGTAGCGCGGGTAGATGTCCTTGAACGCCCGCGCAAGGACGTGGTGGACGCCTGGCTTGCCGTTGGCCGTCGGCGGTCCTTCCCAGAAGACCCAGCGATCGGCGCCCTCGCGGTTGCGCAGCGACTCGGCGAAGACGTCGCGCTCGCGCCAGCGCTCGAGCACCTGCTCCTCGAGCTTGGGGAAGGACTGGTTCGAGTCGACGGGGCGGCGGGCCATTGAGCGGCCCAGGATATGCGCTTGCTACGCAGCCGCGGCCGCGGGCTCGACAGCGAGCTTGCGGCAGATGTCGGCGAGCATGCGCTTCTCGGCCTCGTCGAGCACCGCGAACGCGTCGGTGACGCGCTGGGTGTGCTCGGGCACGAGCCGATCGACGAGCTCGCGGCCCTGCGTGGTCAGCCGGACCGACGCGGCGCGGCGGTCGTGCGGCAGGCGGAAGCGCTGGACCATCCCGCGCGTCTCCAGCGTGGTGACGACCTCGGTCGCGTTGGCCTTCGAGGTGCGCAGCCGGGCGCGCAGCGCGCGGAGTTCCAGCTCACCGCCGCCGCTCGACAGCACCATCAACACCGAGAAGCCCGAGGACGAGAGCCCTTCGCGCTCTAAGTCCGACGCCAGGCGCCGGCGGACGCTCGCCTCCGCGAGCAGGAGAGACTCCAGGGCGTCGTGCGCCAGGGGATCGTCAAGCTGGGTGAGCGTCATCGCGCGGGGATCATGTCGCCCCGCCCGGACGGCGTCGAAACGCTCGCCTAGAGGGCGAGGTTTCGAGGCGGCAGTTCGCCTAGCGGCTCACTCCCGCGGTGCAGGTATCTAGAGGCCGATGGCCGTCGACGCGCCGCGGGCGAAGCGCCCGCTGGCGTTGCGCGCATCGAGCCGCAGGAGGATCGCCTCGCGGGCGGCCAGCGGCATGTCGGGAAGCGCCTCGACCGTGCTGCTGCCCGCGTGCGGGATCGCGCCGCGGTAGTCGAGGATCGCGACATCCTCGCCCGCCACGCGGCGGGCAGTGAAGACCAGGCGGCCCAGTGCGTCGAGCGACGCGCCGTGGCCGGTGAGCACGACCGCGCGCGGGTCCAGCGCGGTGATCGCGTGGGCGAGGCGGCTCGGGTCGGAGTCGGCCGTCAGCGTCAGCGTGCGCAGGCCGGAGCGGCGCAGCACGAGCTCCAGCGCTTGGGCCTGCAGCGCCTCGGCCTCGGGAGCGCGGCTCGCGTCAAAGACCAGGACACCCTCGGGACGAGCTGCTGGCGGCGCGAGGCGCTGGGTGGCGGCCAGCCAGCCGGTCGCGTAACGCCAGGCGAAGCCGTACTCGGGCGTGGGCGGCGTGTTGTGGGCCGGGGCGAGCGCCTCGACCGACGGGAGCAGGACCTCCTCGATCGTGCGCTCCACTGAGCGGACCGTGAGGCTCTCCTCGATCAGACGGTTGGCGCCATCCTCGTCGAAGCGGCCGAAGGCGGACTGCAAGCGTGCCGGCGAGGCCGGGCCGGTGCCGCGCTCACGAGCGACCGAAACGGCCGAGGAGATGTTCTGCGTCTCCTCGAAGGCGGCGCGCAGCGCCTCGATCTCGGCGAGGTCGAACTGCCGGTGCCCACCGGCCGTGCGCTTGGGCTCCGGGAAGCCGAAACGGCGCTCCCAAGAGCGCAGCGTGTTCGGGCTGACGCCGAGCATGGCTGCCGCGGCGTTGGTTCGGATTGATCCACCCATGTCGAGACAGTCTTCGCCGTTTGGTGAGGTTCTGGCAACTAGCGCAAGGTCCGGTGCATGACGGGCAACGTCTTGCACCTGAAGGACCCTGTACCCGCGTGCCGACGGGTTACACCGTCCCGAGGACGATCAATGCGCCTTCGGGCGGCCCGCAGCTCCCGACGCGAGCGGCGTAGCGCACGCCGTATTCCCCGGTGGGGCGGACGACGATGTTGTGGGGCGGCGCGACACCGATCGCGGCGCTGGCGACGATGCTCTGCAGGAGCTCGTCGCCCTGGCCGGCTTCGGCGTCGGCGGGCTCGAGGAAGTCGGAGACGTGGCGATGGACCGCGTCGGGCTCGTCGACACCGAGGACGCGCTCGGCGCCGCGCGACAGGCCGCACAGCTTGAGCTGGCGATCGACGATGACGAACGCCTCACCCTTGCGCGGGGCGAGGTCGGCACTGGCGCTGATGACGACGCCGAGGCCGCAGAGCCCGCACACGCGCGCCAGCGCAGCCATCGGGGTGGCCGGCGCCTGGCCGCAGTGGCCGCAGAAGCTGACGAACGGGACCGGCGGGGACGTCGGATCCGGTACGAGGCGGAGCAGTGGACGGTTGGAGCTCAAACGGGATCCTCCTCAGCTTTCAGGCAGACAGCCGGCGTCGGGGTGGCGTCGGGACCGCGAGATCGTCGAACTCCAGGTCATCGGCGATCGACTCGCGGCTGCCGCCCTCTGCCAGGTCCGCCAGCTGGCCTGCGGCGATGGTCGGCGCGGAGGCAAGATGCCGCGCGCCGGTGGTGCGGGTGCGGTCGTCGCGGCCACCGCGACGGAACAGCAGGACCGGCAGCGCGCCGGACGACGCACGCACGCGGTAGGCCCAGCGCGCGACGTCATCGTCGAGCTCCTCGCCACCGGCGATGACGACCACCCGCGGCTCGTAGGCCGAGAGCACGTCACCCAGGCCGGCGAGGCCCGTAACCGGCAGCGTCAGGGTGCGCAGCCCGATCCGCGTCGTACAGAGCTCGAGCGCACGCAGCGCGAGGGCGTCGGGATCGAGTTGGTCGCGCGTGGCGTCGCCGAGCAGCACCGACGGCCCTGCCGACGGTGGCGGCGACAGACGCTGAGCGCGCAGCAGCCACTCGCCGGCCCAGCGGGCCGCGAGCGCCCAGGGCGCCGAGTCGGTTCCGTTGCGATCACCGATCTCCTCCAGCGACGGCAGGAGCACTTCTTCCACCGAGCGCTCGACGGAGCGCAGCGCCAGCGCGCCCTCCATCGCCGCGTCGGCCCGCTCCAGCTCATAGGCGGCGAGCGCACCGACCAGCACGTGCGTGTCGGCCGCGACCGACTCCCGTGCCCGCGAGATGGCCGACGAGATCGACAATCCCTCCTGGAGGGCGTCGCGCAGCGCGGCGATCTCCCCGTGCGTGTAGAGGCGGTGCTTGCCGGGCGATCGCTGCGGCTTGGGGTAGCCGAAACGACGCTCCCACGCACGGAGCGTGTTCGGGCTGACGTTGAGAACGGCAGCCGCTTCTGAGGTCTTCAGCGTGCGCAAGTGCGTTCCACGGGATCACGGCGTACAGCTTTAGTCCCGCCTACTGCCCAAAGTGCATCGATTTTGCGCAACTTCCCGTGCAGAGCCACGGAGTCAGCTTACGCTCGCCGCCCCTTATCCGTCCACTGTCTTTCGGAGGCTTGCCATGAACAACCTGAAGCTGCGCGCCCTGCCCTACGCCGGTGTCCTCGTCGCCATCGCCTCCGTCGCCGGGTACGTCGGCGGCCGTTAGACCACTCGGACGTCTGGACCCGTGCGGAGGCGCCCTGTAGCGTCTCCGCCGTGAGCGGGTCGGACGTGGTGCAGCGCCCGCGCCTCGCAGCAGGAGTTGCTGCTGCGGGCCTCGTGGTCGCCGCCGGGCTGGCAATCGCCGAGCCCGGCACGATCGGTGATCCGCTCGCCGGCGTCCTGCTGGCGTGCGCCGTGGTGTCGCGGCTGCTCGCCGTCGACGTCTCCACGCAGCGCATCTTCGTCTCGGGTGCGTTTCTCTGCGGCATCCTCGCGGCCTGCTTCCTCGGGCCCGCCGCCGCGTTCGCGGTACCGGTCATCGCCGAGCTCGTCGGCTGGATGGTCGAGCGCTATCGGCGCATTCCGCTGCTGATCAATCTCGCCGGCAGCGCGCTGCCGACCGTTGCTGCGGCGGTCGTCTTCCAGGCGCTCGACCTCACCCAGGACACGGCCGCCTTCGCCGTGGCGCTGGCGATCTCCAGCGGCGCGGTCCTGATCGTTAACTCCGAGCTGGTCGGGCTGGGGATGGCGATCCTGGACGGCCAGGCGCTGCGCAACCGCGTCCGCGCGCTGTCGGATCTGGCGCCGACCATCGCCATCAACATCGCGCTGGTCACCGCGATCGGCGCCGTCTACGCCCAGACGGGCTTCGCCGTCATCACGCTCGTGCTGGTCGCGCTGCTGGCGTTCAGCTACATGACGCGGCTGGTCATCGCCGCGCGCGAGCGCACCAAGGAGTACGCCAACCTCTCGTGGGGCGTGCTGAGCGGGCTGATCCGCACGCTCGATGCCCGCGACCATCGTGCCGCCCGCCACTGCGCCGCGGTCGCACGATTCGCGCGCGACATCGCCGGCCACGTCGGGATGACTGGGCGTGAGCAGGAGCTCGCGCACACCGCGGGCCTGCTGCACGACATCGGGCGCTTCGCGCTGAGCGACCGCGTCATGGAGCGCGGCGTCGTCCTGACCGAGGATGACTGGACGGCGATCCGCCGCCATCCCGAGCTCGGCGCCGACATGCTGCGAGACATCGGCGTCTACGGCCCGCTGAGCGAGATCATCGTCGCCCATCACGAGCGGCCCGACGGCAAGGGCTACCCGCACCGGCTGACCGGCGAGCAGATCCCCGAGATCGCGAAGATCATCGCGGTTGCCGAGGTCTACGACACGCTGACCGCACCGGACACCTACCGGACGCGGCTGTCGTCGTTTGAGGCGCTGACCGAGCTGCGGCGCGTGGCGGGCACGCAGCTGGACGCCGGGTATGTCGAGGCACTCGCCGAACTGCTGGCAGGCCAGGGCACGGAGTACCGGCACGCCGATGCCGCCGACTACGACGAAGAGCTCGCGATCGAGCGGCGGATGAACGAGGCGGCCGGCGGTTAGTCGGCCCCGCCCGCGGGGTCGCGTTCCCTACTGGTCGGCGTCGGTGGTGAGCGGCAGCTCGACGGCTTCGTCGGGCACCTGCTCGGACTCGCGCACGAAACGGCCGGTGCCGGTCGTGCGCTCCTCCAGCGAGGTGACGAACTCGTCGAGCTCTCCGACGGGGAAGCGGCGCTGGCCGCCTGGCGTCCGGTAGCCGCGCAGGTAGCCCATGTCGGACCACCGGCGGACGGTGGAGAGGGAAACCCCCAGGTGACGTGCCGCCTCCGACGTGGTCAGGCCGAGGCGACTGGTGTGCGTGGACCGCGTCATGAACAGCAGTGTTAGTGCGCGAAGGGCCCTTCGGGGCGGTCCGCGCGGCTTTGCGCAGGTTTCGACGTCCGGGCCTGCCGGAATGGCACGGTCTGCGAGCATTGTTGGCGCGATGGGCCGGCTCGATGACCTCGATCTCTCACTGAAGCTCAAGCGTCGCGAGCAGGACGAGCGGCTCGCCTCGGGTGGGCGGCGGCTCGCGCAGCTGCGCCTCGCGCTCGGCGGCAAGCTGCACGCCGGCGACCCGCTCGGGCCGCCGCTGGCCGTCGTGATGGAGGGCTGGGACGCGTCGGGCAAGGGCGGTGCGATCAAACGCCTGCTCGCTCCGCTGGACTCGCGCCACGTGCGCGTCGCGTCGTTCGCGGCGCCAACGCCCGACGAGCACCGCCATCACTACCTGGAACGCTTTTGGGCGCCGCAGCCGGGCTGGGGCGGCATGACCGTCTTTGATCGCTCGTGGTACGGCCGCGTCCTGGTTGAGCGCGTCGAGGGCTTCGCCACCGAGGAGCAGTGGCGGCGTGCCTACGACGAGATCGTGGAGTTTGAGGGCACGCTGGCGGCGGAAGGCACGATCTTCGCCAAGTTCTGGCTCCACGTCTCACCCGAGGAGCAGTTGGCGCGCTTCGAGCGCCGCCAGGCCGATCCGCTGAAGGCGTGGAAGATCACCGACGAGGATTGGCGCAATCGCGAGAAGCGCCCGCAGTACGTCGAGGCGGTCGAGGAGATGCTGGCCCGCACCGACGTCCACGCGGCGCCGTGGATCCTGGTCGAGGGGGAGTCCAAGCGCTTTGCGCGCGTGAAGGTGATGGAGTCTGTGATCGAGCAGATCGAGCGTGGGTGCGCCGCGCGCTCCTTCGAGCTGCCAGAACCCCTCGAACCGGAGACGTCCGTATGAGCTACACCCACACCGAGCGCGTGCGCTTCGGCGACCTCGACGCGATGCGCCACCTCAACAACGTGGTCTTCCTGCGCTACTTCGAGACCGCCCGGATCGCTTACCTACGCGCGATCGTCCCCGGCCACGACCCGGCCAACCCGGAGGCCGACGCGTTCGGGCTGATCTTCGCCGAGTGCCACATCAACTACCGCTCCCCGGTCCTCTTCGACGAGGAGGTCGCGGTCAAGTGCTCGATCGGCGCCGTCAAGCGCTCGTCGTTCCGGGTGGAGTTCGAGATGCGCGTCGGCACGCGCCTGGCGGCCGAGGGCTACGGCGTGCTGGTCGGCTTCGACTACGGCGCCCAGCAGGCGGCACAACTGCCCGACGCCCTGCGCGAGACGCTGGAGGTCGAGGCGGGCGTCTCGACGGCCGGCGCCTCGTCCTCCTCCAACTAGGCCGACGCGCCGACGACGACCCAGCGGCGTCCGCGGTAGCGGACGCCGGTCGTCGCCAGCCGGGAGAGCATCAGCGCGTTGAGGCCCCACCAGACGCCGACGACGCCCCAGTGGAAGTGGAGGCTAAGGAGCGTGATCGGCACGAAGACGGCCAGCGCGCTGAAGGCCATCGCATAGGCGAGAAAGCGCGTGTCGCCGGCGCCGAGCAGGATGCCGTCGAGCGCGAAGGTCAGCGCGCCTGCCGGCAGCATCAGCGCGAAGAGCGGCCAGAGCTCGTGCGCGCGGGCCCGCACAGCTGTGTCGGTGCTGAACGCGTGCGGCAGGACGTTGCGGGTGGCCAGCAGGCCGAGGCCCATCGCGCAGCCGCCGATGAGCGACCACCCCAACATGCGTCGGGCGGCGGCGAGTGCCCCGGCGGCGTCGCCGGCACCGAGCATCCGGCCGACAAGGACTTGGCCGGCGATCGCGATCGCGTCGAGGACCAACGCCAGGAAGATGAAGACCTGGAAGGCGATCTGGTGGGCGCCGAGGCTGTCGTCGCCGACGCGCGCTAGCACCGCGCCGGCGATCACGAAGGCCAGCAGCAGCGAGCCGGTGCGCACGACGATGTGGCCGCCCATGCGCGCGAGGCTCCTGAGCTGGTCGGCGTTGGGACGGCGCGTGCGCGCCGGTGCCTTGAGCAAGTACACCGTAAACGCCGCGCCCATGCCCGCCTGGGCGACGACCGTTCCGGCGGCACTGCCGTCCAGCCCCCAGTCCAACACGTACACGAACACCAGCTCGAGCACGATGTTGATGGTGTTGGCCACCACGACCACGATCAGCGGGGAGCGCAGGTCGCCGACGCCGCGCAGGTAGCCCTGGGCGGCAAGCGCGATCAGCGCGCACGGCAGGCCGAGGGCGCTGATGCGCAGGTAGCGCGCCGCGAGGTCGGCGGTGTGGCCGTGGCCGCCAACGAGGGTCATCAGCGGGTCGGCGAGCGTGACGACGGCGACGGTCAGCAGCAGGCCGATGCCGAGCGCGAGCCACAGCGCTTGGGCAGCGATCTCGCCGGCACGCTGAGCCTTGCCGGCGCCGTGCAGCCGCGCGACCTGCGCGGTGGTGCCGTAGGTCAGGAAGTTGCAGAGCGTGACGGCCGCGCTGAGCACCGCGCCGGCGAGCGCCAGCGCGGCTAGCTGGGGCGTGCCGAGATGGCCGACGATCGCGGTGTCGACGAGCAGGTACAGCGGCTCAGCGGCCAGCGCGCCGAGGGCGGGAACCGCGAGCCGGAGGATCTCGCGGTCATAGCTGCTGCGGGTCCACACGGGCGGCCACTCTACGATGGGGCCGATGAGGTGCCGTGCCGCCCTCGCCGTGAGCCTTGCGCTCGCCTTCGGGGCGTGCACGAAGGACGCGCCACCATTGCCCAGCGCCTGCATCGACACCGACCGGGACGGCTACGAGCGCGCGCTGGCCGGCGCGCCGGGCGCGGTCGTACTGCCGGGCGGGACGCTGATCTCCACCTGCTCGCGGCGCGTGCGCACCGATGCCGAGCTGCAGAACCTGGGCGCGACCGTGCATGCGGTGGCTGAGGAGCTGGCGGGGCGGGCCCGGGATGGTGGTGACGCGCGCGCGGCGCTGCAGTTGGGGTTCCTGAGCGCGGCAGTCTCGCGCGGCGCGTCGCACTCCAACGGGATCGCGTCAGAGCTGGCGCGGCGGGTCGAGACGGCGGGCTCCGGCGTGCGCGAGCGCTCGCCCGCGGTGGCGCGGGCGCTGGACGAGGGCCTCGCTGCGGGGGCGGCGCGCGGATGAGGTTGCGCCTCTGGCACGCCGACGACGGCGCGCGGATCGCCTACCGCGAGGTCGGCACGGGGCCACCGGTCGTGCTCGTCCACTCTGCTGGGTTCAGCCACCGCGAGTTCGAGCCGGCGGTCGAGGATCTCGCGCACCGCTTCCGGCTGATCCTGCCCGACCTGCCGGCCCACGGCGACTCCGAGGACCGCCCCCGCCACCCGTACACGTTCGACTGGCTGGCCGGCGTGCTCGCGGCGTTCTGCATCGACGTCGCCGGGCGCCGGCCGCTGGTCGGCGGCCACGGGCTGGGGGCTGATCTACTGATCCGGGCGATCGAGCTGGGGCAGCTGACGCCGGAGCGGCTCGTGCTGATGCCGTGTCGCCTGCATCGACCGCCCGAGCGCGCCAAGGCCCACGGCGCGTGGCTCGGCGCGGCGCGCGCGGCGGGGGTGCCGGGCCTTGATCGCGTGGCCGGCCACGCGGTGCGGCTCGCGTTCCGGCCGGAACGGGGGACCGCGCTGACGGCGCGCGGGGTGCCGGAGGCGGCGGATCTGGTGCGCCATGCGATGGCCGACGTCGGGGGTAACGCGAACCTCGCGCGCTCGTGGGCGCGGCTGGCGCGAGAGCTGCCGCGGTCGGCGCGGCGCGAGGTCCTGGATCTCCTGCCGCTGCTCGACGTACCCGTGCTACTGCTGTGGGCCGACGAGGATCGCCACCATCCGCTGCGCGGCGCCGAGGAGGCGCTCGATCTGCTGCCGGATGCGATCCTGCGCGTGCTGCCGGGCACCGGCTACCTGATTGCCTATGACGACCCGGTCGGGGTCGCACGGGAGCTGCTCTCCTTCTTGTCTTAGGCTCCCGGGCCATGCCCCCTTTGAAGAAGAAGCTCTACGGCGGCGAGACGACGAAGGCCGTCGACAACTTCCCGATCTCCGGTGAGACGGTCCCGGTCTCTGTCATCCGCTGGCTCGGTGCCATCAAGGGCACCGCCGCGTTGGTCAACGCGGAGCTCGGCAACCTCGACCCGAAGCTCGCGAAGGAGATCGCCGACGCCGGCGCCGCCATCGCCGCCGGCGAGCACGACAACCAGTTCCCGATCGACGTCTTTCAGACCGGCTCGGGCACGTCGTCCAACATGAATGCCAACGAGGTGATCTCGTCGCTGACCGGCGGCAAGGCTCATCCCAATGACCATGTGAACTTCGGCCAGTCCTCCAACGACGTCTTCCCGTCGGCCGTGCACCTCGCTGCCCTGGACGAGGCCACCAACAAGCTGCTGCCCGCCTTGAAGCAGCTCGAGCGCTCGTTTGATCGCAAGGCCAAGAAGTTCAAGGACGTGGTGAAGTCCGGCCGCACGCACCTGATGGACGCGGTGCCGGTCACGCTCGGCGCGGAGTTCGCCGGTTATGCGGCGCAGATGCGCCTGGGCCAGGAGCGCGTGTCGAGCGCGCTGGTGCACGTCGGCCAGATCCCGCTCGGCGGCACCGCTACGGGAACGGGCTTGAACACCCATCCGAAGTTCGCCGCCGAGGTGCGCAAGCGGTTGATCCGTGAGTCGAAGCTGAAGTTGATCGCGCCGCCAGCCGATCCGTTCGAGGCGCAGGCCAATCGCGATGCGCTGGTCGAGCTGTCGGGCGCGTTGAAGGTCGTCGCGGTGTCTTTGACCAAGATCGCGCAGGACATCGCGCTGATGGGCTCCGGCCCGCGCGCGGGCATCGGCGAGATCTTCCTGCCCGAG
Source organism: uncultured Conexibacteraceae bacterium (assembly GCA_963836485.1). GTDB lineage: Bacteria > Actinomycetota > Thermoleophilia > Solirubrobacterales > Solirubrobacteraceae > Baekduia. The sequence continues at coordinate 435,942 of CAWIJS010000009.1, forward strand.
CTCCAGAAGGGCTCCTCGATCATGCCGGGCAAGGTCAACCCCGTCCTGCCCGAGGTCGTCCTGCAGGTGGCCGCGCAGGTCATCGGCAACGACACCGCCATCACGATCGGCGGCATGCAGGGCCAGTTCGAGCTCAACGTCCGCATCCCGCTGATCGCGCGCAACCTGCTGCAGTCGATCCACCTGCTGTCGACGACGACGGTGGCGTTTGCGGAGAAGTGCGTCGACGGGATCGAGGTCAACAAGGCCGGCACCAAGGCCTCGGCGGAGAACACGCTCGCGGCCGCCACGGCGCTGAACGGCGCCATCGGCTACGACGCCGCGGCGGCGATCGTCAAGGAGGCGTCAGCCTCCGGGAAGCCGTTACGCGACGTCGCCCTTGCAGCCGGCGTCGACGCGAAGCTCTACGACGCGACCATCAATCTGCGCAAGATCGCGGCGGGCAACCAGGCCTAGCCGCCACCCGCGCGGTCCAGCGCCACCCTCCCTGCGGTCCGGGGCGTCTCGTGGTGAATTATTCACCACGAGACGCCCCGCGTCAGAGCAGGAGTCGCCGGAGACGGCGCCGGACCAGCGCCGGCGTTTGGGCGACCTGGGTGTAGGTGAACCGGACGACGGTGTAGCCGGCGAGCGTGAGTTGTTGGTCGCGTTCACGATCGCGTTCGAAGGCGCCGGGCATCGAGTGATAGGTGTAGCTGTCGGCCTCGACGATGAGCTTGGTCGCTGGCCAGAAGAAGTCCACCATGAAGCCTTCGATCGTGGCGTTCGCAACCGGCTGCGGGAGCCCGTTGTCGTCGCAGAGCTGGAGCACCAGGACCTCCAGGAGACTTCGGACGTCTGCGGTACCCACACCTTCGAGGGCATCGAGAAGGCGCCGCAGCGCCGGCGCCCCGTGCTGTCGTGGATGCTCATCGAGGCACCGACGGACAGCGAGGAGATCGAAGAGGTCGAGGCGATTCGCCTGTGCGATTGCATCCTCCATCGCCCTGGGTCGCAACTCCGGTGAAAGGTCCAGGAGCGTCCGGGCCACCGTGGTCGTGGGTATCCCCTCGATGAGCGCGCACTCCCAGGGGCGCAGGGTCCCTACGCGGTGGAGCTTGATCCGCGTCCGGTCGGGACCGCGCCCAGATCGCAACGGCGTGGTGACGTGGATGAGGCGTCCGCGCGACGGCATCAGCCCCCAGTGGGCAGCCGCGTCGGCGTGACTGAGGACTGCCTTCTCGCCGCAAGCCAGCACCGCACCCATCCACCGCCCCTCGCGCGGCAGCACATCGTGGCCGACGAGATAGACCTCTGGGAAGTGGTGGATGAGCCGCCTGACACGCAGTCGATAAGCGATCTGCTCGTGGCTGAGACCGAGGGCGCGGAGTTGCCGATGGCCGACCGGCCCGTGCTGAGCGCTCGCAAGCGCGGCGATCTGATGATCCAGGTCGTTTCGTGGTGACATATTCACCACGAGGCGCCCCGGACCGGAGGTTCGCCCCCGCGCGGCGCGCGGAGCGTCGGCGTGCGGACTTAGTTAAGGCCTGTGCCCAAGGGGGCGAAGGCGCGGCGTACGGCGACGACCGCGGGCTTGGGGCGGCCCGCGTAGTCGAACAAGCCCTTGGTGTTCAGGCCGCGCTCGATGTGGATGTCGGGGATCACTGACGAGATCGAGCCGCCCGCGAAGGTCGGCGCGACGCCGAAGTCCTGGAGGTTCCACACCAACATTCCCGACAGCCGGGGAATGGCGCGGTAGGTCGCGATGTGGCGGCGCAAGAGCCAGGACTGGTAGTCGTAGCCGCCGGGTGCGTCGAGCGGGTTGGAGCCGTTGGCCTCGGCCCCGAACTCGCTCACGAGCAAGACCTTGTCCTTGAACGTCCGCGTGAAGCCGACGGCGGTGTCGTGCAGCCGCGCGGCGATGTCGGCGCGGGACTCGTCGCCGCCTTCGTACCACCCGACGTAGTTGGTCAACGCGACCGCGTCGACGTCGCGATAGATGAGACCGGGCACATCTGGTGGGTGTGCGCCCCAGAGGTCGACGGCGACCAGCCGGCCCGGGTCGCGCTGGTGCAGCTCGCGCGCCATGTCGCGCACGTAGGCGACCTGCGAGGCGTCGTGGCCGTTGCCCGCGATCTCGTTGACCAGGTTCCAGGCGATGACCGACGGATGCAGTTGCTCCTGGCGGACGCTGGCCCGGACGCGCTCGCGGGCCGCATGCGCCAAGGCGGGCGTGCTCGACGTCCACGCCCCCGGCGCATCGACCGGGCCGACGCCCTGCCAGACCATGATCCCGGCGCGGTCCAGCCGCTCCAGCAGGGGCGCCGACAGCGCGTGCTGCGCACGCGTCGCGTTGGCGCCGATGGCCTTCAGCTCGCGGACGATCGCGTCCATATTGGCGCTGGTCAGCGCGTCGCCGTGCCCCTCGGCGTCCTCGTTGATCGACGCGCCGTGCAGCCGCAGTCGCTTGCCGTTGAGCAGCACGATGGCGCCCTCGCGGCGGATCTCGCGCAGGCCGACATGGTCGTCCCACGCGCTCTCGCCCGCCACGGCGAGGTGCAAGGCGTACAACGACGGCGACCCGGGCGCCCACAAGGCAGGGTCCTTGATCACGACGCGCGCCGACACCCGGCGCGTCTGGCCCCCACCGACGCGCACCGGCGAGAAGACGAGGTCCGGGCCGGCGCTGCGACGGCGCAGCGTCCCGCGCACCTGCACCGTCCGCGCCCAGTCGCTGCGGTTGTGCACCAACACGCTCACGTCCACGGTCGCCGCACCGTCGTGCGACAGCTGCGTGCGCAGCGCGGGCGCCTCAAGTTCCGAGCGCCCCAGCGGACGCAGCGTCACCTCGCGGTTGATGCCGCCGTAGTTGAACCAGGTCCGGTGCCAGCCCTCGCGCTTCTGGCGCGACGGAAAGCGGTAGTCGGCCTTGACGACCAGCCGGTGCGGCACGCCCTCGCGCAGGCGCAGCGTGAACTCGAACGGGAGGTAGGCGCCGGTGTGCGTCCCGAGCAGCTGCCCGTCGAGCCAGACCTCCGCGACGTGGTGGACGGACTCGAAGCGCAGCGCGAAGGATCCGGTCTGCGGCGCGGTCAGCGTCGTGCGATACCAGGCGATCCCACCGCGGTAGGCCGCGACGCCCGCCGCACCGGTGACCTTCGCCGCGTTGGCGACGTTGGGCAGCGTGACCAGCCGGCCGGGGAAATGGCCGGCGGCCCAGCCGGCCAGCTCACCGGTGTCGTCGGGATCGAGCGCCTGCACCCACGGGCCGGCGACCGCCAGGCGCCCTTCAGGACCGCCGTGCGCGGCGGGCGGCACGAGCGATTCGCCCTGGGGCCGCGACCCGATCGCGCCCAGCACGACCGCCGTCCCGCCGACCAGCATCGCCACCGCCAGGGCAGCCGAGACCACGAGCTTGAGACCGGTGTGGCGCATCAAGCTCAGTCGTCGATGATCGCCACGGCGCGGGCGGGTGCAGCCGAGCCCCCCACCAGCCGCGGCGGGAAGACCGAGACGGTGAAGCCCGTCGGCGGCAGCTCACGCAGCGCGCAGAGGCGCTCGATCTGGCAGTACTCGAGGTCGGCCTGGTGCGCGGCCCAGAAGATGCCGGGCTCGCCGGCCTCGTTCGCTGCGGCAGCCTGCAGGTGCAGCGGGGCGTCCCAACCCCAGGCGTCGATGCCCATGACGCGGACGCCCTGGGCGTGGAGCCAGCGCGTGGCCTCGACCGTCACGCCCGGGCCGCGGGCCATGTAGTCCAGGGACTCGATGAAGTCATCGCGGTCGGTCCGGACCAGCACGATGTCGCCGGGAGACAGCTCATGACCGGCGGCGTCGAGGGCGGCGGAAGCCTCCGCGACCGTCATCGCATCCCCATCGGCCTTGTGCGACATGTCGAGCACGACGCCCGGCCCGAAGAACCACTCCAGCGGTAGCTCGTCGATGCGCTTGGCCGGCGCACCGCCGATCGTCGAGTTGTAGTGGTAGGGCGCGTCGACATGGGTCGAGTTGTGGGTTCCCAACCGCGTGAACGTCTCAACCGCCCAACCCTCGCCGTCGCGCAGCAGCTCCGGTCCGACGCCGAGCATCGCCTCGATCGTCTTGGCGCCCTCGGCGTGGTCAGAAAACTCGACGTCGGTGCGCAAGATGTCGGGCAACTCCGGCGGTGACGGAGTGATGGGCGCACTGAGGTCCACGAAGCGAGGCATCGGCGCAGCCGACTTCGCGACCGACGGCGCATGTCCTGCAACGGACCTCCGATTGGAGCGGTGTCGGCTCGCCGTCTTCGGCGCCGACGCCTCGTGTCCTGCAACGGACCTTCGTCTAGAGCGCCGTCGGCTCGGTGCCGACGTTCATCGCCACGTACTTGGTCTCCAGGTATTCGTCGAGCCCCTCGGGCCCGCCCTCGCGGCCGAAGCCCGACTGCTTGACGCCGCCGAACGGCGCGCCGGCGTTGGAGACCATGCCCTGGTTGAGGCCGATCATCCCCGTCTCCAGCGACTCGATGACCTTGAAGGCGCGGTTGAGATCGGTCGTGAAGATGTAGGAGACGAGGCCGTACTCGGTGTCGTTGGCGCGGGCGATCGCCTCCTCGTCGGTGGCGAACGTCGTGATCGGCGCGACCGGCCCGAAGATCTCTTCGGAGAGCAGGTCGGCGCCGTCCGGCACGTCGGCCAGGACGGTCGGCTCGTAGAAGTAGCCCGCGCCATCGACCCGCGCACCGCCGGTCAGCACCCGGGCGCCCTTGCCGACCGCGTCGTCGACCAGCTCGGCGACCTTCGAGCGCTGTGCCTCGTCGATCAGCGGACCGACCTGGATGCCGTCCTCGGTCCCGCGCCCGACCTTCAGGCCACCGATCTTCGCCGCCAGCTTGTCGGCGAACTCCGCCGCGACGGACTCGTGCACGTGGAAGCGGTTGGCGCTCGTGCAGGCCTCGCCCCCGTTGCGCATCTTGGCCAGCAGCGCACCCTCGACGGCGGCATCGAGGTCCGCATCCTCGAAGACCAGGAACGGCGCGTTGCCGCCGAGCTCCATCGAGACCTTGAGCACCTGCTCGGCCGACTGCTTGATGAGCTCCTTGCCCACCGGCGTCGAGCCGGTGAACGACATCTTGCGCACGCGCGGGTCCTCGATCAGGGGCGCCATGATCGACCCCGAGGACGACGCGGTGATGACGTTGAGCACGCCGCCCGGCAGCCCGGCCTCCTCGAAGATCTGCGCCAGCGCCAGCATCGACAGCGGGGTCTGCTTGGCCGGCTTGACGACGCAGGTGCAGCCGGTCGCCAGCGCGGGCCCGATCTTGCGCGTGCCCATCGCTAGCGGGAAGTTCCAGGGCGTGATGAAGAGACACGGCCCGATCGGCTGGCGCAGCGTCAGCACACGGCCCTTGCCGGTCTCGTTGATCGTGAAGCGCCCGTTGATGCGGACCGCTTCCTCTGAGTACCAGCGCAGGAAGTTATTGGCGTAGGTGATCTCGCCGAGCGACTCGGCCACCGGCTTGCCCATCTCCAACGTCATCAACAACGCGAGCTCTTCGGCGCGCGCGTCGATCAGGTTGTAGGCGCGGCGCAGGATGTCGGCGCGGTCGCGGGGGGCGACGTTGCGCCACGTCGTGAACGCCTCGGTCGCCGCGGCCAGCGCCGCGTCGGCGTCGGCGTGCGTCGCGTCGGCGACCGTCGCGATCGTCTCGCCCGTCGCCGGATCCTCGACGTCGAGCGTCGCGCCACCCGTCGCGTCGCGCCACTGCCCACCGATGAAGAGTTGGGTCTTGACGCCCTCGACGACCCGGGTCTCGTCCGCTGTCGCTGCCATCTGCCGGTCCTCCTTGGTTGAGCCTCCGAGGATACGACTGCCCGGTGTGCCGCAGCGGCGAAACCAGCGGCTATGACTATTCCGCGCCGCGCAGGACCGCGCCGAACGTGCGGCTGAGGATCTTGACGTCCAGCGCCAGCGACCAGTCGTCGATGTAGGCGTTGTCGAGCTGCGCCCGCGTGGCGATGCAGGTGGCGCCGCGCGAGCCCTCGACCTGTGCGAGGCCGGTCAGCCCGACGCGGACGCGATGGCGCCGGGCGTAGCCGGGCACGTCGTCGCTGAAGCGCTCGACATGCTCGGGGCGCTCCGGGCGCGGGCCGACAAGCGCCATGTCGCCGCAGACGACGTTCCACAACTGCGGCAGCTCGTCGAGCGAGGAGCGCCGGAGGAAGCGGCCGACGGCCGTGCGGCGATCGACGCCTTCGACGCCGCCGGGGGCGCTGCCGTCGGCGGGGACGAAGCCGGCGTCATCGGCGACGCGCATCGAGCGGAACTTGAGCATCTCGAAGAGCTCGCCGTCCTGGCCGACGCGGCGCTGGCGAAAGAGGATGGGCCCGCGGGAGGTGCCGCGCACGGCGAGCGCGGCGACGATCATCAGCGGGGCGACGAGCAGCAGCGCGACGAGCGCGATGCAGCGGCCCACGAGGTACTTGGCCTCGAGGGCGACGGCGTGGGCCTCGACAGCCGGCGCGGCTGCGGCGAGCAGCGCGGCGGACATGGGGACGGCGAGGGCCAACAGCAGCAGGGAGAGGAGGAGAGGGAGCGGCAACACATCCCTGCCATCGGACATTTGCCTACGCCAGCGCATCCCCGCTTATGGGTATCGGACCCCGTCTCCGATAAGACCCGGCGCGTAGCCGCTCTTCCGTGGTGAGCTTTGGAGCGGTTTAGGCGGCAGCGCGGGCCAGCGCGGCCTCACGGCGCATTGCATTTCGAGCGCGAGGCAGGTAGCGCAGCGGTCCGGGGACCAGCGGCCAGCTGGCCCGCAGGCTCGTCAGCATCGTGCGCAGGACGATCTCTTCCGCCGTCGACCACGACAGGCCGAGCGTCTCGCGCGCTGCAGGCGGCAGCGTGCCGCGCGCGATCCACGTCGGGCCGCGGCTGGCCAAGGGACGCAACGCCGCCCAGGCCGGCCCTGCCAGCCAGGGATAGGGCGCGGGAAGCGCGCCGTCCGGCGCGAACGTGCCGAGGGCGACCTTGGTCGGCTCCAGCACGTCGTGCAGCATGTGCTCCCAGTACTCCCGGAAGGCCGCGTAGCTCTCCGGGACCGGGCGCATCGTCAGGCCGTAGAGCGCGTACCAGTCGACCGACTCCTCGTAGAGCAGCTCGAGCTCCGCCGCGCCGAGGCGGTTTCCGAAGAGCTCCTGGCCGGCGATGATCGACTCGAAGAAGGTCGCGTGGGCCCAGTAGAAGGCGTCGGGGCTGAGCGCGTGGTACTTGCGGCCCTGGCTGTCGGTGCCTTTGATCGACTTGTGCTGATCGCGCACCCACCCGCCGGTCGCCCCGGCCTCCGGCCCGTCATAGACCACGCCGAGAATCGGCGGCGCCGAGCGCAGCAGCCGGTTGAGCGGGTTCTCGAGAAAGTCGGAGTGCTGCAGCAGCGCGGCGTTGATCGCCGGGTGCATAGCCTGCAAGACGCCGGCGCGCACGGTGAGCAGCATGCCGCGGGCGTCGCCGAAGTAGCGCCAGGTCAGCGAGTCGGGGCCGAGCGGGCGTGCGTCATCAGGCGGCATCCGCTGCCAGTCTGAAGATGACAACGCCCGTTGTCAATCAGGTCTCTCGAGAGCTCACACGCGCCGCGGCGATGATCAGCCGCGCCGCATGGGCGTTGAGCCGCTCGGTCGAGATCGGCGGGCGGCTCCCCATCCACGCGAGATAGAGGTTGCGCAGCGCACCGATCAGCGCGACCGCGGTCAGCTCGGCGTCGACCGCGTCCGGAGCGTCGGGCAGCGCCGTGATCTGCGCGACCAGCAGCGCGGCGAACGCCGGGACCAGCTCGACGTCCTGGCGCGCCAGGACCGTGTCGGAGAAGGACTCGCTGAGCAGGACGCGGCCGCGGCGCGGATCCTCCTCCAGGAAGGCGGTGAAGGCACCGACGGCGGCGTAGGCGAGCGCCGCCTGGTGGCGTTCGCGCGGATCGTCGAACTCGGCCGTCATGGCGGCGAGCGCCTCATCCTCGGCCTCACAGCCCCCCGCCATGTGCGCGGCGACGGCGGACACGATCGCGGCGCGCGCCTGCCCCGCGACCTGCGCGTGAACCGCGAGCAGCAGCGCGTCGCGCCCGTCGAAGCTCTCGTAGAAGTAGCGCTCCGAGAGCTTGGTCGCCCGGCACGCCGCGCGCACGGTGACGCCCGCCGCGCCCTCGGTCCCCAGCAGCTCGGTGCCCGCGTCGATCAGCGCGGCACGGCGTGCCGCGGCACGGTCCTCCAGCGTCGTGCCCGCCCAGGTCCGCGAAGCAGGCATGACCTACAGGTTGGCCACGGTCTCGTCGCCCAATTCCGAGGCGAACGCGACGTCGGTGGAGTAGTCGATCGGCAGCACGATCAGCGAGGGCAGGTCGAGCGTCAGCGCGTGGCGCAGGTGCTTGCCGAAGTCCTCGGGCGCCTGGCAGCGCCACGCCGGCATCCCGAACGCCTCGGCGAGCTTGACGAAATCCGGATTGGTGAAGTCCACCCCGAAGTGCTCGCCGAACTTCTTGTCCTGCTTCCAGACGATCGAGCCGAACTGACGGTTCTCCCAAACGACGTTGACGAACGGCGTCTTGAGGCGCATCGCGGTCTCGAACTCCTGGAAGTTCATCAAGATGCCGCCGTCGCCGCTGACCGTGACCACGCGCTTGCCCGGATGCACGAGCTTGGCCGCAACCGCGCACGGCACCGCGAAGCCCATCCCCGCCAGGCCGTTGGCGATCATCACCGTGTTGGGCTCGTGGGCCGGGAACATGCGCCCGATCCACAGCTTGTGCAGGCCGACGTCGGAGATCAGGATGTCGTCGGGCCGCAGCGCCTTGCGGATCTCGTAGAGCACGCGCGGCGGCTGCATTGGGAAGGCATCGTCGTCGCGCGCGGCCTCCAGCCGACCCTCGACGAGCGAGCGCAGCCGGGGAGAACCCCCGGAATGCGGGACGTCGCGGCACTCCTCGGCCAGCCGCGTGAGCACGTGGTAGATGTCGCCGACCAGCTCGACCTCGGGCGTGAAGTACTCGTCGATCTCGGCGGCCTCGGAGTCCAACACGATGATCTTCTTGTCGCGTCTCGGGTTCCAGTACTTGGGCGCGTGCTCGACGAGGTCGTAGCCGATCGCGATCACCACGTCGGCGTCCTCGAAGCCGGCCAGCGCGTAGTCGCGCGCCTGCAGGCCGACGGTGCCCAGCGCCTTGGGGTCCTCGTAATCGAGGAGGCCCTTGCCCATGAACGTCTCGGCGACCGCGATGCCGGTCGCGCGGCAGAACTCGCGCAGCGCGGGGGCCGCGCCGGCGCGCACGGCGCCGTTGCCGGCCAGGGCGACCGGGTTGATGGCGTTGCGGATCAGGTCGGCGGCCTTGAGCAGTTCGCGGGCCGCGGGCTCGGGCTTGACCGGCCGGCGGCGCGGCAGCGGGCGCGCGTCGACCTCGGCGGCCATGACGTCTTCGGGCAGCTCCAGGTGCGTGGCGCCGGGCTTCTCGGACTCGGCGACCTTGAAGGCCTTGCGGACAACCTCGGGGATGATCTCCGGGCTTGTCACGCGGGCGTTCCACTTGGTGATCGGCCGGAAGAGCTCGACCAGGTCGATGAACTGATGCGACTCCTTGTGCATCCGCTCGAGGTCGGCCTGACCGGTCAGCGCGACGAGCGGCGCGCGGTCCAGAAAGGCGTCGCCGATCGCGGTGACGAGGTTCATCGCGCCCGGCCCGAGCGTTCCCAGACAGACACCCGCGCGCCCGGTCAGACGTCCGTACATGTCGGCCATGTAGGCCCCGCCCTGTTCGTGTCGAACGGGGATGAAGGAGACCGAGGAGCTCGCGAGCGACTGGTTGAGGTCCAGCGTCTCCTCCCCCGGAATGCCGAACACGTACTTGACGCCCTCTGCCTCGAGGCATTCGACGAAGAGGTCAGATGCTCGCCGCTTGGACACGTGGTTTCCCTACCCTGACTGGCTGCAGCGCTTGAGACAACGCCCGATGTCGACCGAACCTAGCACCGCAACTCACCTCCCCGGCCCGCGTTCTGCAACGAGCATGCGCCGGATCGCCGCCTCTCTCTCGCTCGCGCTGGTTGCCGCACTGGCGCTGGCGCCCGGCGCGGGTGCGGCCGGTCGCCTGATCGTCAAGGGCCACGGCTTCGGCCACGGCATCGGGATGAGCCAGTACGGCGCGCTCGGGTACGCCCAGCACGGCGCGTCCTACCGCGACATCCTCGGCCACTACTACGAGCAGACCAACGTCGTGCCGCTGGCCGATCCGCCGGATGTGCGCGTGCTGTTGCAGACGACGAGGCGGGTCGTGGTCAGCGGCGTTGTCGCCGGGGGATCGCGCAAGCTGAAGGCCGCCTCGACCTACTCGGCCGGCGCCAGCGGGGGGCGCGTCTCGCTCTATGCCGCTTCGGGCCGGCGACTGGGCACCTACGCCGCGCCGCTGCGGCTGAGCGCACCGAAGGCCGGCGCGTTCCGGCTGCGCGGCGCCGCGGCCAACGGCACGCGCAACGGTCGGTACCGCGGCGCGCTGGAGCTCCGCGTCGTCGGCTCGCGCGTGGAGGCGATCAACGCGCTCAACCTGGAGGACTACGTCCGCGGCGTCGTCTCGGCCGAGTCGCCGTCGACGTGGCCCGCCGAAGCGCTGAAGGCCCAGGCTGTCGCGGCGCGCACCTACGCGGTGACGACCAACGTCGGCACGACCACCGACGGCATCGACCAGTACGCCGACACGCGCTCGCAGATGTACAAGGGCGTCGCCGCCGAGTTCGCGAGCACCGACGCCGCGGTCGCCGCCACGAACGACGAGGTCGTCGCCCAGGACGGCAAGCCGGTCACCACCTACTTCTTCTCGACCTCGGGCGGCCACACCGAGAACATCGAGGACTCGTTCATCGGCGCGCTGCCGCGCACGTGGCTCAAGGGCGTCGACGATCCGTTCGACGGCGTCTCGCCCCGTCACAACTGGGGGCCGTTCACCTTCTCGCAGGCGACCGTGCAATCCAAGTTGAAGGGGTTGATCCGCGGCTCCTTCCGCGGGATCACGGTCCTGGAGCGCGGCGCGTCACCGCGGATCGTGCGCGCGGAGGTCGACGGCACCAACGGCGTCACCCAGGTCACCGGGCCGCAGCTGCGCACGCGCCTCGGGCTGTTTGACACGTGGGCGTCGTTCACCTACATCTCGGGCACGAAGAAGCAGTCGTCGGATGACGATGGCGGCGCTCCGAGCACCTCCGCGCCGGCCAGCACGACCGCGCCCGGCGCGACGATCTCGCCGGCCAGCGGGGGCTCCACCCCGCCCGCTGCCGCGGATGCCACCGGCGGCCAAGCGGCGTCCGGCACGCCGTGAACGTTCGCTGAGAAGCTCGATCCAGCCCTAACGTTCGGGCGCGAACTGCCGATCGCGCAGATATGACCGGCGTGTCGATGGCGATCGCAGTGCTTGCGCTTGGAGCGCTCTGGCTGCTGTCGGCTTGGCGCGGGCTGGTCGCTGCACGAAACGCCACCGACCGTGCGTGGAGCGCCATCGACGTCCACCTCCGCGACCGTCACGCGCTGATCGGCGCGCTGGTTGCCGCCGTCCAAGCCGAGACGCCGGTCGAGGCCGAGACGCTGGACCGCGTCACCGCCGCCCGCGACCATGCGGTTGCCGCCACGAGCCCGTGGGAGCGCGCCAACGCCGAGCGCCGCCTCGTCGCCGGAATCGCCGCCATCGCCACGCTGGCCGAGCACCATCCGGGCCTCGGCGCCACCGGCGCCTTCGTCGACCTTCAAGCCCGGCTGGCCCACATCGAAGACGACGCGCAGGCCGCTCGGCGCATCTACAACGCCGACGTCCGCCTCTACACCCGCCGCCGCAACCGCGTGGCCGGCAGGCTGCTGCGCAAGCTCGGCACCTTCGAGGCTCGGCCGTACTTCGAGCTGGACCACACGCGCGACCGCAGCGCGATGGGCGGGGACGGGCTCACCCTCGCCCGCGCCGCGTAGCTCGACACCTCAGCCGCCGTAGACGCGCGAGAGCGACTCAGCGACGCACACCGGCTTGTCGCCACCCTCGCGCTCGAAGGTCTGGGTCACGGTGAACTGCACGCCACCGGGCACGTCCTCGGCCTTGGTCAGCGTCGCGCGCATCCGCACCTTCGAGCCCACCGGCAGCGGCGCCGGGAAGCGCACCTTGTCATAGCCGTAGTTGATGCCAAACGCCACGCCGGAGATCTCGAACATGGCATAGGAGAACTGCGGGCCGAGCCCCAGCGTGTAGAGCCCGTGGGCGATCGTGCCGCCGAACGGCGTCTCCTTCGCCCGGACGGGGTCGACGTGGATCCACTGATGGTCACCGGTCACGTCTGCGAACGCATCGACCGCCTCCTGGGTGACCTCGAGCCAGTCGCTGACACCCAGCTCCTGACCGACCTTGCTCTTGAGCTCATCGAGCCCGTGGATGACGGTGGGTGCCATCGGGCGGAGTGTAGTTATCGAGATTCGGGCGGTCGGCGGGCGCGGGCGGCGGCTTGACCGCCGCCCGCTGGGTCGGGAGCGGGGTCGGTGGCTCTCGGCGTGACTCGTCGTCCGCCGGCGCCCGGGTCGGCGGCTCGGGTGCCTTTTGGCAGACGGCTGGCACTTAGACATTGCCTCTCAACGCCTAAGTGCCAGCCAGTCTCGCGCGGACCGTTTCGCGCAGGTCATTCGTATGGAAGTGCTCTCTGCGAGCACCTTCGTACGAACGACCCTCTTGCCAGAGCCCATCACGGACTCGTCACGGCCCGCGCGGCGCGCGTTGGCAGCGCGAGCGCGTCGGGACGAGTCGGTGATCCGTGATGTCGCCATCCGCGCGGCGCTCGTTCGGTGCCCACACAAATGCGCGCCGAACCACAGCGCAACACTTTCACCCAACGCCCCAGACCACGGGAGCGTGGTGGCGATCGTCGCGGAGCGCCGCCCCACCAACCACACACCGCACCCCCACCTACCGCAACGATGTGTATGTGGCGACTATTGGCAGGTGTACAATGTGCGTGTGATCAAGCGCACGAACATCAACCTCGATATGGACCTCGTAGAGCAGGCGGCCCACGAGTTGGGAACGGAGCGCACGACCGACACGGTCCACGAGGCGCTTCGCGGCGTCGTCGCGCGCGCTCGTCGCGCGCGTTTGGCTGAGCGCGGGTTCGAGGACCTGACGCCCGACGCGCTTGACGCGCTGCGTCGGCCCGCCGGCCGTGCTGCGTGAGCGAGCTTGCGGACACGAGCGCGTGGGTGTGGTCGCGCGCGGCCGGTCGACCTGCCCTGCGTCACGAGTTCGACGCCGCGCTTGTCGATGGCGAGATCGCGACGTGCGACATGGTGCGGATGGAGTTGCTGTACAGCGCGCGAAACGCCGGCGAGTTCGCCGACCTGCGCGAGGAGTTGGACGCGCTTCCGGATTGCCCGGTCGGCAACGAGCAGTGGGTGCGCGCGCTGTGGGTGTACGAGCAGTTGAGCGCCCAGGGCGGCGCACATCAGCGGTCGGTCAAGCACGCCGACCTCTTGATCGCGGCCGCCGCCGAGGCCGCGGGCGTGGCGGTGCTCCATTACGACGAGGACTACGACCGCATCGCGGCGATCACCGGCCAGCCCACGCGTTGGCTGGCCAAGCGCGGCAGCCTGAAATGACCCGGTGGGCGATCAGGCCGAGCCCGCCAGCCAGTCGCCTTCGGCGCGCCCCAGCTCGGTCGACGGCGGCTCATCGGCGATGTACTCCAGCGCCAGCGTCCCCCAGTCGGCGCCCGCGCGCAGCTCGCCGAGCACGCTGAACAACAACCCTTCCATGCGCCGCAGCAGCAGCGCCTGCGGCGGGATGGTCTGGCGGCGCATCTCCTCGAAGTACGGCGAAGCGGGCGAGCCGGAGATCTCCATCGAGGAGCGCACGTACTCCGGATCGAGACGGCGAAAGCCGGTGAGGAAGTACCACTCGCCCGCGGCAGCGAGCTGGCCGAGGACGCGGTCGGGATCGAACGCGTCCGGGTCGGGCAGGTAGCCGAGCGTCGCCAGGCCGCGGTGTACGGCGTCGGCGTCGCCACCGATGACTGCCCGCGCCACCGCCCGCTCGTCCTCCAGATAGTCGGCGTCCATCCGCCGGATCAGGCCGAAGTCCAAGAAACACACACGGCCGTCGTCGGCCAGCAGGTAATTACCCGGATGCGGGTCGCCGGCCGCGATCCGCTCGCGCCGGAGCAACCCATAGAAGAACCGGAAGCAGATCTCGGCGAAGCGATCACGCTCGGCCGCCGACAGCGCTTTGACCTCGCCGAACCCCCGACCCTCGACGAACTCGGTGATCAGCACACGCCGGGTCGACATCGAGGTGACGACGTCGGGCACACGGATGAAGGGATGGTCCTTGAACGCCCGCGCCACCCGCCGCTGGTTCTGAGCCTCGAGCTCGTAATCGAGCTCCTCGCCGATGCGGTCGCGCAACTCCTGCAAGATCGCCTTGGCGTCCAACCCCGGCGCCAGGCGCCGCACCAGCGGCAGCAGGACCGCAGCGTTGCGCAGATCGGTCTCGACCGCCTCCGCGACGCCGGGGTACTGGACCTTGACGGCGACATCGCGCCCGTCGTGCAGCACCGCGCGGTAGACCTGCCCGATCGACGCCGCCGCGACCGGCGTGCGGTCAAACGCGGAGAAGTGCTCGTCGAGCGACCCGCCGAGGTCGTCGATGACCACCTTCTCCATCTTCTTGAACGGCACCTGGGGCGCGTCGTCGCGCAAGGACGACAACTTCTCCTTGAACGCCTCCCGCTCACCCTCGGGGACCATGTCGAAGTCGATGGTCGACAGGACCTGGCCGAGCTTCATGGCCGCGCCCTTCATCTGCCCGAGCTGGGTGACCAGCTCGTCGGCGAGCGCGAGCGCGCGCTTGGCGTCGGCGGCCTCGGCCTGCTCGTCGGAGCGCAGGCGGTTGGCGGCCTGGGTGCCCGCCCAGCGCGCGCTCTGGCCGGCGACCAGGCCGCCGAACTTCGCGGTGCGCGCGAGGCGGCTGGTGGGGATCTTGGGCATCGGCGGCACCTGGCAGAGTACGGCGCCCATGGGTCCGCTGCTCACCGTCGACGCGCCATCGCTGCTCTACCGCGCCTTCTACGGCCTGCCCAAGTCGATCACCGGTGCCGACGGCACGCCGGTCAACGCGCTGCTGGGCTTCGCCAACCAGGTGCTGTGGGCGGTCGAGCGCCATGCGCCGCGGGCCGTCGTTCTCTGCACGGGCGCCGAGGCGGCGACCTATCGCGCGGAGTCGCTGGCCTCCTACCACGCCACCCGCCCGCCGGTCCCGGACGAGCTGGCGCCCCAGTGGGCTGATGCGCCAGCGTTCTTCGGCGCGTTCGGGTGGCTCTGGGAGGACGCGGGCGACCTGGAGGCCGACGATCTGCTCGGCGCCTACGCGCGCTGCGAGGTCGACGCCGGCGGGACCGCGCTGATCTTCAGCGGCGACCGCGACATGTTCCAGTGCGTGGGGGAGTCGGTGCGCGTCCTGTACCCGCGTGGCGGCAAGGACGGCCCGGAGCTCGTCGACGTCGCGGGCGTCAAGGCCAAGTACGGCATCCGCCCCGACCAGGTGCCGGACTTCATCGCCCTGCGCGGCGATCCGTCGGACGGCATCCCAGGCGCGAAGGGCATCGGGGAGAAGACGGCGGGGGAGATCCTGCGCGTGCATGGCGATCTCGACACAGCCATCGCCAACGCTGACCAAGAGCGCCCACGCGTCGCCGCAGCGCTCCGAAATCAAGCGGAGGAGTTGCGCGAGTTCCGCAAGATCGCCACGCTGCAGCCGATCCCAGTGGCGTGTCCCTCCGACGCGCCGACCATCTTCGGCGAGGCCGCCACGGCCGCGTCGGCGCGCGGGATGAACCGCTTGGCGAGCCGCTTGGAGGAGCTGGCCAAGCAGGAGTAGGGCGTGCGCGGGCGAACGCCGGGCTGAAGCCCGATGCACTGTCTGCCGATGCGTCAACGATGATCCACCGCGTGGTGCGACGAGCCGCCGCCTTTCTGACCGCCGCTGCGCTCATCGGCGCGGCCGGTGCCGGCACGGCTTCGGCGGCTGCGGCGCCTCCCCGGGCGGTCAACCTCGACGCCGCCGGCTGGGAGTACGCGCCCGACCCGACGGACGCCGGTCTCAGAGATGGCTGGGCCGGTGGTCATGGCGGCGCGACGTGGTCGGCCGTCGACCTGCCCCACGTCTTCGACCCCCATCCCGACGCCAAGGTCTTCCACGGCCAGACCGGCTGGTATCGCATCAAGCTGACGCAGCCGAGCGGCACGCCGGCCGGCTTCTCCTGGGGCGTGCGCTTCGAGCAGATCCGCCGCGTGGCCGACGTCTTCCTCGACGGCAGGCGCATCGCCGTCCACACCGACCCCTACGCGCCGTTCACCGTGTCGCTGCCCGCGCTGGCCGACGGCCAGCCGCATGAGCTCGTCGTCCGCGCCGACAACCACAAGGCCAAGGAGCCGCGCGAGGGCTGGTGGAACTGGGGCGGCATGACGCGCCCGGCGCAGCTCGTGCCGCTCGGCGCGCTGCTCACCCGCGACGCCGGCTTCCTGCCGCGCCAGCGCTGCGATCAAGACGGCGGCAACTGCAAGTGGAGCGTCCTGGTCGACGCGACGGTCGAGAACCGCAGCGCGGCGACCGTCCGGCCGCGCCTGGCCGCGTGGCTCAGCAACCCGGACGGCAAGCCGGCGGGAAGCGCCAGCGCCACCGCCCGCCCACTGGCCCCCGGCGAGCGCGCCCGCGTGCGCTTCAGCGTTCCGGTCTCCGGCAGCGCGAAGCTCTGGGGCCCGGGCCATCCGGCGCTCTACGGCGCGGCGCTGGACACGATCGCGCCCAGCGGCGTCCAGCAGCGCGACAGCGCGCGGATCGGCCTGCGCACGGTCACCGTTCGCAACGGCCTGCTCGAGCTCAACGGCGAGCCGGTCGAGCTGCGCGGCGCGTCGATCCAGGAGGACGTCGACGGCCACGGTCCTGCGCTGACCGACGGGGACGTCGACGCGATCGTCACCCAGCTCAAGGCCGTCGGCGCCAACGTGACGCGCGCGCACTACGCGCTCGACGAGCGCCTACAGCGCAAGCTCGACGAGGCCGGGATCATGGTCTGGACCCAGGCGCCGATCTACCACCGCGACAAGCTGCTGGTCACCGACGCGCAGCGTGACACGGCGCTGTCGACCGTCCGCGCCGCGGTGATGGCCACGCGCAACCATCCGTCGACGATCACGCACTCGGTCGCCAACGAGCTGTCGGTCATCCCCGACAAGGTGCCGGGGACCGCCGCCTTCCTGCGCGACGCCCGCGCGCTGACCGTCGACCTCGACCCGACGCTGCCCACCGCCGTCGACACGCTCAGCTACCCCGGCTACGCGCGCCAGGAGGCCTACGCGGCCTTCGACCTGCTGGGCATCAACAGCTACTTCGGCTGGTACCCGGGCAAGCCCGGCCACTCGACCGCCGACATCCGCTCGCTCGGCCCGTATCTCAGCGGCATGCGTGCGATGTACCCCAACGCGGGGCTCGTGCTGACCGAGTTCGGCGCTGAGTCGACGATGACCGGCCCGGCGACCGAGAAGCAGACCTACGCCTTCCAGGAGCTCTACACGCGCGACGTGCTCAACGCCGTGCGCAAAGCCCCCACGCTCAGCGGCGCGATCTACTGGACGCTGCAGGAGTTCGCGGTCAAGCCGCAGTGGGACGGCGGCGCGCAGCTGCGGTCCGCCGACCGCACGTCGATCCACCACAAGGGCCTGATCACCTACGACGGGCGGCCCAAGCCGGCCTACGACGTCCTGCGCAAGAACATCAGGGCGACGCCGCTGGTGCGGCCGGCCGCCGACGTCGCGCTGGCGCTCGACACCCGCGTGCCCGATCACCACCGCGGCCGCGTCGGCCTTGGCTTCGCGATCGCGATCCTGATCGCCGTTGGCATCTTGCTCGGCGTCGACCTGTGGGCCTTCTTCGGGTGGCGCGGCGCGATCCTCGCCGACGACCGCGAGACGCGCGAGCGGCGCCTGCGAATCATCCGCGCGCACCGCGCGGCGCGCAGCGATGAGCCGGTCGACGCACCGGTGGCGCTGCGCAGTGTTGCCTAGCTAGATTGACTTAGTCGATCTAGCTAGATATGGGTGCTACGCTCCTGGCATGACGCGCGTGGGCATGCACGAAGCCAAGACGAAGCTGTCGCAGCTGGTCGCGGCCGTGGAGAGCGGTGAAGAGGTCGTGCTCGAGCGCCGGGGCGTCCCGGTGGCGCGCTTGGTCGCCATCGAGAAGCCGAAACGTTCGCGCGCCGAGCTCTGCGGCTCGATGAAAGGCATCTGGATGGTCGAGTCTCTCGACGAGTTCAACGAGCTGCCCGACGACATCGCCGAAGCGTTTGGCATGCGATGAGGATGCTTCCGGACTCGCACGCGCTCATCTGGTGGCTAGAGGACGCGCCTCAGCTCAGCCCTCGCGTCCGCGAGCTGATGTCCGACGACGACAACCCGCTCCTGTACAGCGCTGCGGCCCTTTGGGAGATCCGCATCAAGATGGCGCTCGGCAAGCTCCTGCCGGTGGAAGAGCATGGCGTTCTCGACGGGGAGGACATCACGCTTCTGCCGATCACCCATGTCCACGCCAAGGCCGCGGCCGCCTTGCCCCTTCACCACCGCGACCCGTTCGACCGCATGCTGATCGCCCAGGCCCAGATCGAGGACGCGGTCCTGCTTACCGCCGATCCTGCGATGGCCGCCTACGACGTGCGCACCGTCTGGTAACGCTCAGCGACCCGTCGGCCCGCCCGGCATCAGCCTCGCGGCGATGAGCTCCATGTTTCCGCTGCCGCCGAGGTCGAGGTAGCCGACGGCGTCGATCCTGGTCCCGTACCCGGGCAGGTGCGAGATCGGGAGCGATGGTGCGATCTTCACGATGCGCGGGTGCAGGCGCGCGATGACGATGAGGTGGCGGTCGCCGTCGCCGTCGGGGTCGTGGTGCTGGATCCAGACGACGCGGCCGGAGACGTGCGCGCAGGTCGTCTCGCCCAGGTGGCGCGCGGTCGTCCAGCAGGGTCGCGTCCAGGCGGGCGCCGCGCGGCGGCCGGCAGCTGTGAGCAGCCCGGACCGCGGATAGGTCGCATAGCTGCCCCGCGCCAGCACGACAGCTCCCGCGATCGCGGCGAGCGCCACGAGGGCCAGTAGCCCGAGGGCGATGCGGCGCGCGCGCCGGCGACGTGGGCGCGCGCCGACCCCGCTAATGCGCCGTCGTACCTTCGCGGCCGTAGCTGTCAGACAGCCGCACGACGTCGTCGACCTCCGGCGTCGAGACCTCGAGGACCTGCGCATCCTCGAGCGCTTCGATCGTGTGAACCTCGCCCGGCTCGTTGCGCCACGTGTGGCCCGGGCCGATCTCGGTCTCGACGAGGTCGTCGGCGCTGGTGCCCTTGATCAGCTTCAGGCGGCCCGAGAGCAGGTAGTTGCTCTCGTCCTTGTCATGGTGGAACTGCAGCGACAGCCGGTGGCCGGCGTTCACGTACAAGATCTTGCCGGCGTAGCGGTCGGTCAAGGCGTACCAGAGCTCGTGGCCCCAGGGCTTGTCGACGCGGCGGGGGAAGTCCATGGGAGGCGTGTACCCGGTCGTCAGGGGTCAGGGCGTGAACTTGACGTTGATGACATCGCCGTCGCGCATCACGTAGTCGCGGCCTTCCAGGCGCAGCGTCCCGCGCTCGCGCGCGCCGGCGTAGCCCCCGGCCTGCAGCAGTGCCTCCCAGCCGATGACCTCGGCGCGGACGAAGCCCTTCTGGATGTCGGTGTGGATCTCGCCCGCCGCATGCCAGGCGGTCAGACCGTCGCGCAGATGCCAGGACTGGGCGATTGTCCCCTCGCCGGCGGTGAAGAACGAGTTGAGCTTCAACAGTGCGAAGGCGCCCTGGGCGACGCGGTCCAGGCCGGACTCGCTGACGCCGAGGTCGGCGCGCATCTCGGCGGCGTCCTGGTCGTCCATCTCTGACAGTTCGGCCTCCAGGCGGCTGGAGACGGCGACGACGCCGGCACCCTGCGCTGCAGCGTGCTCGGCGATGACCGGCGGGATCTCGTCGGAGCCTTCGTCGACGTTGACCACGAACAACACCGGCTTGCTCGTCAGCGGCGAGAGGTTGCGCAGCGACTCGGGCGCAGCGTCGGGCACCGGGTGGTCGACGACGGCGGCGCGGACGGTCTTGCCCGCCTGCAGCCCGGCGATGATCTCCTCCAGCCACCGCTGTTCGGCCGTGGCCTCCTTGTCGCCGCCGCGCGCCTGCTTGAGCACGCGCTCGTGGCGGCGCTCGGCCTGCTCGAGGTCGGCGTAGATCAGCTCGGTCTCGATCGTCTCGACGTCGCGCGCCGGGTCGACCGAGCCCTCCGAGTGCAAGATGGAGGAGTCGGTGTGAGCGCGCACGACGTGGACGATCGCGTCGGTCTCGCGGATGTTGGCCAGGAACTTGTTGCCGAGGCCCTCGCCTTCTGATGCGCCCTTGACCAGGCCGGCAATGTCGTGGAAGGCGATCGTGTCCCACACGATCTCCGAGGACTGCAACAACGCGGCGACCTGCTCCATGCGCTCGTCGCGCACTGGCACGATCGCCACGTTGGGCTCGATCGTCGTGAACGGGTAGTTGGCCGCCTCGGCCCCCGCTTTGGTCAGGGCGTTGAAGAGGGAGGACTTGCCCGCGTTGGGCATGCCGACGATGCCGACCTTCATCGAGTTGCTTCTCCTACGAGCGTGCCGAGCAGCGCGCCGGCGAGGATGTCTGAGGGGTAGTGCACGCCGAGGTAGACGCGCGTGGCGGCCATCGCGGCGGCCAGCGGATAGACGGCCGGGCCCACGGCGCCCAGCAACGGGGCGTAGGCGCGAGCGGCGGCAAACGAGGACGTCGCGTGCGACGAGGGAAAGCTCAGCTGCGTCGGGGTCCCGATCAACTGGGGCAAGTCCTCGAACAACGGGCGCGGCCGCCGCACGATGTACTTGACGGCGACGTTGGCGACGTACGCCGCACCGACCCCCGCCAGCGCCCGCTTCCAGCGCCGGCGCCGCGGCCGATCCAGCGCGGCGCCGGTGGCACCGATGGCCAACCACAGCGCCGCGTGCTCACCGAGGTGCGAGAACCGCGCCACGGCACGCTCGGTCGCGGGCGCGTGCCCGTAGGTGCGGGCAGCGCGATAGAGCGCGGTGTCGAGGGCGGCGGTCATGCGACGGGCAACGGTAGTCCGTCACCCGCCTGCGGCGCGGCGCGACGCTTGGCCAATCAGGCGGTGAGCCGGATGCTGCGCTCGAGCTCGACGGCCCGCAGCAGCTGACACTCGTCGGGCTCACCCTCGGCCGAGTCGCTCCCGCGATCGTGCGTCGAGATGATCTCGAACTCGTCGTTGAGCAGAGTCACGCGCCGCATGCGTCCGCGCGAGCGCTCCACGAACACCCAATTGCTTTCGGCCACCGGTGGCCCTTTCACAGTCCTGGAAGTCCCCGCACGGACCTCCTGTTCGGCCAAAACTATCCCGCCGTTTCTCGCAAAGCGAGTGATCTCCATCACCCGGTGAGGCGGATGATCTCCCCCGCAACCTCACATGCCCCGGCGGGCGAGCATGTAGGGCACGGTCCGCGTCAGGATCTTGATGTCCTCGAAGAGGCTCCAGGTCGTGACGTAGACGTAGTCGATCTTGAGCATCTCGTGCATGGGAACGCGCGAGGACCCCATGATCTGCCAGTGACCAGTCATGCCCGGCGTCAGGTGCAGCCGGCGCCGGTCATAGCCGGTGATGGTCTCGTCCTCGCTGTTAATCAGCGGGCGCGGGCCAACCAGCGACATCTCCCCGAGCAGCACGTTGAGCAGCTGCGGCAGCTCGTCCAGCGACGTCTTGCGCAGAAGGCACCCGACCCGGGTGATGCGCGGATCGTCGGCGATCTTGAAGAGACCGTCAGCCTCGTTGTGGGCCATCAACTCGGCCTTGCGGGCCTCGGCGTCGGCCACCATCGTCCGGAACTTGAAGATGCGAAACGGCTCGCCGTCGCGCCCGATCCGCTCCTGACGGAAGAAGACGGGGCCGCGGCTGTCGAGCTTGATCAGCACGGCGATGAGCGCCAGCACCGGCGCGAAGACCAGCAGCGCGGTCACGGCGCCGAGGAGGTCGAACGCCCGCTTGACGACCTGCGAGGAGCGGCCGAGCGCGAACTCGCGGACGCCGAGCAGCGTCATGCCGCTCAGGTCGTCGAAGACGACCGACTGGCCGACGACATCGAAGACGTGCGGGACGATGCTGGCGCGAACGCCGATGGCCTTCGTCGCGCGGATCAGGTCGAGCGTCACCTGCGGGTTGGTCTGGCTCGGCACCACGAGCACACGATCAGCATGGAGGTCGCGGATTAGCTGACCGAGCGTCGCCTCGTCGACCGGGCGCTCGTCGGCGCTGAAGTCCGACACGCGCTGCAGCGACATGCGGCCGACCAGGCGCGCGTGGACGTCGCCGGCCTCGAGCTTGTGCTGGACCCGGGCGTAGGTCGCCGCGTCGCCGATGAGCAGCAGGCGCTCCTCGGGGACGGCGCGTGACGCGACGTAGCGGGCGACGCGACGGAACACGAGCCCGAAGGCAAGCAGCGAGACCCAGAGGATCAGCGCGGCTTCCTTGGTGAGCGGCCCGCTGAGCACGACGCCGTCGAGCATCCATACGGCGAGCGTGTAGAGCGTGGCCAACTCCAGGAACGCCGGCGCCTCGTCCAGCGTCGTCTTGCGGATGACGAGCTCGTCGCGGTCATACAGCCCGCTGAGCTTGCACGCCAGCGTCACGAGCGGCAGGCCCAGCAGAATCTGGAGCCCCAGCTGGTTGGTGCCGAGCACGTTGGTGGCGAACACCAGCGCCACGAGGGCCGACAGTGCGTCGGCCACCACGAGGCTGCGCCGGTAGCGGCGGTCGCGCAGCATGACCGCACCGTTTGGTTTGACTTCTTCGATGATGGGCGGGACCGAGCGAAGGCCGGTCATCCGCATGAGTTTGGTCGTACCGCGGCCGGTTTCGGCCACGCGCAGCGGAACTCGCAAGGGAAACGCTTTCCTTGTCCTAGGAGTTGGCCCTACAGACTTATGACCGACCGGAGTTCCTGCTCTTCGTGGCCCCGGTCAGGTGGTGGCGTCACTCCCAACCGTGGGGTGTGACGCGGTGTGTCTGAACGCACCGTAGCGAGAGCAGGTGGTCTTGCCTAGCCGCGAACGGCCAAACTGCACTCGACTATAAGTCCACTCGTCGGACTCGAGAATTCAGGCAATTATGGGGAAGGACGGTCAACCAAGCGCCGGAATGTCTCCAGCTTTTCGCCACCACGGACCTCCAGGCGAGGAAGGTCCAAAAGGTTGCGTGTCGGATATGCCCACCACGGCATCGTGGTGTAACCGACCTCGTAGCCGACCGCGCCGGCCAGCCGCTGAACCGCCCCGTCATTGAGTCCGAACGGGTAGGCGATCGTCGTGACCCGCCGTCCCAGCCGATCCTCGAGCGTGATCCGGCTCTCGACGAGCTCACGGACTACTTCTTGGTGGGAGACCGCGGTCAGCGGCGCGTGGCCGACCGTGTGCGAGCCGATCCGCACCACTTCGGGCGGCAGGTCGGCGAGCGCCTGCCAGTCCATCAGCGGCTCGCGCCGCTCCCAGCTGGTGTCCCAGGAGTCGGTACCGCCAACGTGGCCGCTGACGACAAACAGCTCGGCGCGGAAGCCGTAGCGTTGCAACAGCGGGGCGGCGTGCTCGCCGAAGTCGGCGAAGCCGTCGTCGAAGGTCAGGATGATGCCGCGCCCCGGCAGCTCCTGGTCGAGCGCGGCGGCGCCCGCCCACTCGTCGACGTCGACCGAGCGGAAGCCTTCCTCGCGTAGCCAGTGCAGTTGCTCCTCGAAGGCCGCCGGCTCGGTGCGCCAACGGCGTGCCCGCGGCTCGCCGTCGTCGGCGATCCGGTGGTACATCAACACGGGCAGCGCAGCGGTGACCTCGCCGATGGCCACGGTCGCCGGCGCAGGCGCGGCCTCTGTCGTCTCCTCGTCCATCGTGAGTGTCCGCAGACGGACCGGAGCGGGCCGATGCAACGGCCGCGGGAGACGTGAGGCGCGCACCTCGTAGCGCTGGATGCGAAACGTGGCGCCGCGCAGCTCCTCGGTCAACGCCAGGCGGCGCCCGGCGTGCAGCGCGCGCCAGACCTGGTCGGCGCTCGACGTGCTGCTAGTCACGACCAACGCCCCGCCCGGCGCCAGCGCGTCGATGAGACGGCGGGCGCCGGCCTGCAGCTGGGCGGGCTTCTCGGCCCAGCGCAGGACGTCGCCGCAAACGATCAGGTCGTTGCCGGGCGGCAGCGGCTCCTCGAAGAGATCGGTGCGCTGGAACGACACGTTGGCCGCGCCGGCGCAGCGGGCGGCGGCCTCCTGCAGCGCCAGCCACGAGATGTCGGCCACGACCAGCCGCTGCGCACGTGCCCCGAGCTCGGCGGTGAGGACCGCATCCGAGCACCCGACCTCGAGCACCTGCTGCGCCGCCGCCGGCAGCAGCTCGAGGACGTGGCCGCGACGGGCCTCGGCGACCGACCGCGCAGCGAGCCGTCCGACGGCCATGTGGCGGCGCTCGAACCAGCGGGCGCGGCCGTCGGACTTCAGCCCGAGCTCGACCGGCTCGCGGTCGCGGTCGATGAGAAACGGCGCGTGCAGCACCGCCTCGGGCGCGCCGCCGCCGGACGGGGCGATCAGCGGCTGACCTGTGTGGGCGGCCAGCGCCTCAATGTGGGGGGCGGCCGCGCCGGGCAGCAGGGCGGGGCGCCCGGCGGCGCCGGTGATCGTGCCGTACCGGTGGCGGCCCAGGAGCGCGACGCCCGCCGGTGCGACCTCCTCGGCCACGCCCGCCCACCCGGACAGCAACGCCCGGTCGCCGCCGACGCCCGTGGCTGTGCCCCGACGCCGGGCCGCCGCCGCGGCCAGGCGCGCACGCAGTGGCAGGTCTGCAGGTCCGTCGTGGAGCAGCAGCCCCTCGCGGACGACGACGTTGCAGAGCTCGAAGCCGCCCGCGTAGCTGATCGCTCCGCGCAGCGCCTGCGCGGAGACCACGCCCCGCGTCGGGTGGACGCGGACGCGCAGGAGCGGGAGGCCGGCCAGCGCCACGTCGACGTCGAGCGGCCCGTCGACGCCGGTGACCGCGGGCAGCTCCTCGGCGATCTCGACGATTCCCAGCTCCTCACGCGCGACCACCGCCCCGTCGCGATCCTCGCGCGCCGGCTTGACGCCCAGGTCATAGAAGCGGTCGTGCTCCCAGTCCGGGCGGCCCCAGAGCTCCTGCAGCAGCACGATCCAGCCCACCGCGGTGTGCAGCGCCTGCGCGGTCTCGACCTCGGCCGCCGCCTCGCCGTCGGCGAGCTTGAGGCGCCCGCGGTGCACGACGATCCGTGCGTCACGGCGCACGGTCAACTCCGGATAGATCGTCGCCGCGAAATGGCGCCGCAGGATCTCCCACCCGTGCGTCGTCGCGAGCGCGTCGGCGATCACCATGGCCGGGACGGTGGGGCCGGCAACCGGCAGGACGATCGGCGGCGAGCCGTCCTCAAGATCGCGGGGCGCAACCATCAGGCGCTGGGCGCCGCGCAGGGTCACGTCGGCGATCGGGCCGGCCACCGGCGGCCGCGCGACCTGCGTGCGCCCAACGAGCAGCTCCGCATGGTCGGTGCCGTTCTGGAGGATGAGCTCCTCGAGCGTCTGGCTCATGCTCAGGGCGAACCAGTGGTCGCGCGTGAACCGACCGAGTGCCTCCACGAAGCCGTGCAGGTGCTCGTGGACTTCGGGCGGGTAGTCCGGCCAGCGCCGCACCGAGGTCCCGCGGGCCACGGCGATCGCGTTGAAGATCGTGTGCGCCATGCCCGAGGCGTCGGTGTCGCCCGCGTGGCGGTCCTCGATGAGGTCCAGCAGCGCGGAGCCGTCCTGACCCTTGGCGACCTCCAGGCCGGCGGCGTAGGCGGCCAGGTACAGGCGCGCCGCGCGCGCGGCATCCTCCCCCTCGCCGCTGCGCCGGGCGCCGGGCCAGCCATCCAGCCGCGGATCCTCGCCGTAGCCCTGGGCGATGACGCGCAGCCCGTCGGTGAGCATCCGGACGCCGTCGCCGGAGGCCGAGCCGCTGCGCACGCGGTAGAAGGCGACGTTGTCGGGGATCGACGCGAAGCGGACGTTGGTGCGCACGATGCGCTGCCAGAGATCCCAGTCCTCGCAGGTGATCAGCGACGTGTCGAAGCCGCCGAGGCGCCGGACCAGCTCGGTGTCGACCAGCGACGTGTGGATGGAGAACGCGCAGGTGCGGGCGAACTTGGCAAACAGGTCCTCGCCCTGAGCCACGCGCTCCTCGGGAATCTCGGTGCCGTCGGCCAGCACGCGCGTGCAGCCGCCGTTGACCAGCTGGGCGTCCGGATGGCGCTCCAGCGCGGCCGTGAGCTGCGCGAAGGCCTCGGGCGTGATCCAGTCGTCGGCGTCCAGGAAGAACAGCCACGGATGGCGGGCCAGGCCGATCGCGGTGTTGCGCGCCACGCTGACGCCGCCGTTGGCCTGGCGGTGCACGCGGATGCGCGGGTCTCGCGCCGCGTACTCCTCGGCGACGGCGGCCGTGCGATCGGCCGAACCGTCATCGACGACGATCGCCTCCCAGTCCTGGTGGCCCTGGGCGAGCAGCGCGTCGAGGGACACGCCCAGCGTCGCCTCCCGGTTGTAGGCCGGTATGACGACCGAGATCGACGCCATGGAGCGCGCGATACTACTCGCAGATGCCCACGGAAGCCCCTGGTCTGACGGTCTCCGTGGTCGTCCCGACCGCTGGTCGCTCGGCGACGCTCGCGCAGGTCGTCGCGGCGGCGCTGGCCGGCGAGGCCGCCGAGGTCGTGGTCGTCGATGATCGCCGGGATGCGACGCCGGGCCTGGGGCTGCCGGACGACCCGCGGGTGCGCGTCGTGGCCGGGGATGGGCGTGGCCCCGGCCCGGCGCGGCAAGCCGGCGCGGAGGCCGCCGTAGGCGACGTCGTGCTGCTGCTCGACGACGACGTGGTGCCCGCGCCGGGGCTGGTCGCGGGGCACGCGGCACGCCACGCCGCGCGCGATGAGCTGGTTGTCGTCGGCGCGATGCCGGTCGATCTCGGACCGTCCGAGCCGCGCCCGCGCTACCCGCGGATGCTGTACGCCGCCGACTACGCGCGGCGCGTCGCGGGCTGGGAGGCCGATCCGGCCGAGGTGCTCGAGCGGCTTTGGATGGGCAACGTGTCGCTGCGTCGCGCCGATGTGCTGCGCGTCGGCTTGCACAACCCGGACTACCGCGGGTATCGCCACGAGGACCGGGACTTCGGGCTGCGCTGCCGCGCGGCCGGGCTGCAGGGCGTCTTCGCACCGCAGCTGCGTGCGGCCCATCGTTACGCCCGCGCTCCGGAGGCGTTCTTCGCCGATGCGCGCGCCCAAGGCGCCGAGCAGGCGCAGTTGGCGCGCCTGCATCCGGACGCCGCCGTGCCGAGGCGGGCAAGCGACCTCCTGGTGGGTGTCCCGGGACCGCTGGTGCCGGTCCTGCTGCTCGCCAGGCGACGCGGCGCGGCGACGGTTCTGCGCGCCGTGCTGCGCGGCCTTCTGGCCTTCACGGGCGCCGTGCGGGCCGACAGCGCAGCGCTCCGTCTGGCCCAGATCCGGCGCCGCGTCGAGCAGCTCGACGGGTGGGCGCGCCCCGGCGTGGGACAATGAACCGGATGGCAGCACGGACCGCCAGCCCGTCACCCCCTGCGGAGGCGGCCCTCACCGCCCCCGGTACGCGGCGGCTGACCCCCGGCGTGTTCCAGGAGGTCGTGCTGCACCTGGTGCGGCGCGAGATCGATGCGACACACCGCATGACCCTGCTGGGCTGGGCCTGGCCGGTGGCTCGCCAGCTCGCTCAGCTTGCCGCGCTGGTGTTCATCTTCGGGTCGGTCATCGACCAGGGCATCCCGCACTTCCCGGTCTTCGTCTTCAGCGGGCTGATCGCGTGGACGTGGTTCTCGACCGGCGTCGGCACCGCCACGACCGTCCTGCTCGACGACCGCCACCTCGTCTTCCAACCGCGGCTGCCGGCCGCCGTACTGCCGATCGTGTCGATCGTCGTGCCGCTGGTCGACGTGCTGCTCGCGCTGCCGATCCTGCTGGTGATGGCCGCGCTGGAGACCGGCGTGGAGTGGACGATCGTGGTGACGCCCCTGCTCGTCATCCTGCAGCTCGCACTGATGGCCGGCATCTCGTGGCTGGTCTCATCGGTGAGCGTCTTCTTCCGCGATGTGCCCAACCTGGTGCAGGTCGTCCTGCAGATCCTCTTCTACATGACGCCCGTCTTCTACGGGTTGCGCACGGTGCCCGACGAGTACCAGTCGATCCTGGAGCTCAACCCGATGACGACGCTCGTCGAGGCCTACCGCGCGGCGCTGCTCGGCGCGCCATGGCCGTCGGCCGGGCACTTCATCTACGTCGCGGTCCTCGCGATCGTCCTGTGCATCGGCGGCTACTTCACCTTCGCTCGTCTGTCTCGCAACTTCGCCGACAACCTGTGATCCAGCTCGAATTCGACGGCGTCTGGAAGTCTTTCCCCCGCTGGCAGGCGGGGACGCGCAGCGTGCGCTCGATGCTGACCCCGTCGCTGCGCGCGCAGCGACGCTCGGCCGAGACCCGCTGGGCGCTGCGCGACGTGTCGTTCACGCTGGAGGCGGGCGACGCGCTCGGCGTCGTCGGTCACAACGGCGCGGGCAAGTCCACGTTGTTGCGCCTGGCCTCCGGGGTCAGCGAGCCGACGCGTGGCGCGATCTCGGTCGCCAGCGACACCGCCTCGGTCCTCTCGCTCGGCGACACCTTCAACTTGGAGCTGACCGGTCGCGAGAACGCGCTCACCGCTGCGCTGGTCCACGGGATGCGGGTACGCGACGCCCAGGCGGCGATGCCGGCGATCCTCGACTTCGCCGAGCTCGACGAGTTCGCCGACGCGCCGATGCGCTCCTACAGCGACGGCATGAAACTGCGCCTCGCGTTCGGCGTCGTCGCCCAGCTGCGGCCGCGGCTGCTGATCCTCGACGAGGTACTGGCGGTCGGCGACCTGAGCTTTCAGGAGAAGTGCATGGACTGGATCCGCGAGGTCCGCGAGGCCGGGACGAGCCTGCTGTTTGCCTCCCACAACCTCGAGCAGGTCATCGAGGAATGCGATGAGGTCCTATGGCTGGAGCAGGGCCGCCTGCTCGGGTACGGCGAGGCCGACGAGGTCGTGGAGCGCTACCGCGGCGCCGCGCAGGAGGCGACGCTGAGGATCACGCCGGCGCCCGACAGCGAGGGCTCGGCCGACGGGGAGACGCCCGAGGGGCTCGTCCTGCAGGAGACGCGCTTCGGGTCCCAGGAGGTCCGGATCGAGGACGTCCGGATCGGCGCCGACGGCGCCGGGGACCTCGATCCCGGCGAGACACTGGACGTCGCGTTCACCCTCCACGCCGACGCCGCCCACGAGGATCTCGCCGTGTCGCTGGCCATCCAGCGGCCCGAGGGCGAGATCATGTGCGTCGACGTCAACACGCAGGCCGACGGCGTCCAGGTCGGCCCCGTGACCGCGGGCGGGACGCGCAGGGTCACGCTCGCGCTCGACGACGTCGAGCTGGCGCCCGGAACGTACTTCGTCGACATCGGCGTCTTCCCGGCCGACTGGGCGTTCTCCTACGACTACCACTGGCGCGCGCACAAGCTGCGAGTGCGCGGCAACCGCTACACCGACTTCGTCTACCTGCCGCGGCTGCGGCGCTGGACGATCGGCGACGCGGCCTAGCCGCGGTTCCGGGCGACGGCAAGGGCGCCGCGGGCGGCCGCCAGCAGGCGACGGTCCGGGCCGTCTTTGTAGGTGCGCCAGAGAACGGTGGCGGCGACGCCGACAGCGCCGCGCGCAACCGCCGCGCGCCGCGACGGCGCGTGGGCCAGGCCCGCCGCGGCCCACGAGGCGCCCTGCTCGGCGGGTGCGACGCCCGGGTCGCCGAGGCCGTGGACGTCACGGCGGGCGACCACGCCGCCCGCGCGCAGCACGGCCTCGACCAACGCGAGGGCGGGCGCGCTCGCCCCGTGGCGGGCAAGTGCATGGGGAACGCCGCCGAGCTCCCGCAGGCGCGCGGTGCGCACCACCAGGTAGGCGGGCGCGTCGTCGACCGCAAACGACGGCGGCGCCGCAGCGTCGTGGAGGTGCAGCGGCCGGGCGGGCAGCGTGGACGGCACGCCGCAGCCGAAGGCGAGGTCGACGCTGGTGGCGTCGAAGGCGTCGAGCGCCTCGTCGAGCCACGTGTTGCCGGGGTCGGCGGGCGCCAGCGGGATCGCGACGAGCGGCGCCTCGGTGGCGGCGAGCGCGGCGATCTCGGCCCACCCGGCACGCGGCAGGACGGCGACCTCGGCGCGCAGCGGGGACGGCTCGGGCCGTCCGGCGCCCCAGCCGCGTGCGGCGGCGACCCGCTCGATGTCGCTCGGGTCGAGCGCCTCGACGATCTGGTCGGCGATGTGCGGGCCCCAGAATCCCTCCGCGGGCCGGCACCAGCCGACCTCCTCGCCGTCGAGCAGCAGCCGCAGCGACGGCGCGACGGCGCCGGCGGGCGCCAGCGGCGCACTGTCGAGCAGCTCGACATCGACCGACAGCTCGGGCTCCGGCGGCCCGTTCCATCCGGCCCGCTGCAATCCGTCGTGGTAGCTCACCCGCTGAGCGAGCTTGATCAATCTTAGCCACGCTTCGCGTAGGCGGCCTGCCTCGAGCGCGGCGAGGACCAGGCCCACGACCGCGCGCACGGCGCCGAGTCGCCAGGCGGCAAAGGCGCCGGCACGTAGGCGGCCGCCGTCGGCCGGCGGCGTGTGCTCGATCAACGGCAGCGTGCCGACGATCGCCGGGTACAGGTGGGCGAGCGTCGCGTCGCCGAAGCCCTCCAGCTCGGCGCCGCGCAGCCGCGCCGCGGTGCTCAACGTGTACTCGTGGACGGCGACGGCATCGGGCTCGTAGGCGATCGCGTGGCCAGCAGCCGCCCAGCGGACGCCGAGCTCCCAGTCCTCACGCCGGTAGGGGATCACGTCCGAGAACCCGCCGAGCGCGAGGAACGCGTCGCGCGGCACCGAGAGATTCCCGCTCAAGAGCGACATGAACGTGTGGCTCGTCGACCGGCGCAGCAGCTCGAACGTGTCGCTCCACCAGATCGCCGTCGAGCGCGCGGCCAGCGACGGCGACGGCGGCGCGGGCGGGTAGGCGCCGACCACGGCGGTCGGGACCGCGACGCCGGCGTGGCGGGTCAGATGGCACTCGATCAGCCGGGGGTCGGCGACCATGTCATCGTCGAGGAACAGAACGAGCGGCGCGGCGGCTTCCTCAGCTCCGAGGTTGCGCGCGGCGGAGGCGCCGCGGCCGCCGGTGGCGATCAGGCGGACGGTGAGGCCCGCGCGCTGGACCTCGGCGAGCCGCAGCGCGGCGGGCGCGGCGTCGTCGATGACGAGGACCTCGAAGGCGTCGGCCGCAGCGGTCTGCTGGGCGAGATAGTCGAGGCAGCGCGCAATGGCGTCCGGGCGCTGGTGGGTGGGGATGACGACCGAGAGCGCCGGCGCCGCGCCGCCAGCGCCGATGCGCGCGTCGTGCGCCGGGCGCGCGACCGGGGCCTCGCTGCTCGTCACCGCCGGCGCAATCGCCGCCGCGATCGCCCGCTGCTGGGCCAGCGACCGACGCCAGCGTCGCGGGCCGAGCATCCAGCCGACGATGAACTCGCACGAGAGACGCGTCTCCACCGTGTCGGCGCGGCCGATCGTCCGCCGCCGCTGAGTCCGCAGATACTGCGCGATCAGCCACCACCAAGCGCGCCACGTCTCCAGCTCGCCGTGCTCGACGAGCATCTTGCTGATCGCCGACGAGCAGCCGGTGCCGTAACCGCGCACCGCGCGATGCAGCGCGCGCGGGTCCGGGCGGTGCTGGTGGAAGGTGAACATGTCGGGCTCGTAGACGACCCGATGCCCGCCGACGATCGTGCGGGCGAAGACGTAGTAGTCGCCGCCGGACTCGGTCGGCGTGCCGGCGTCGAGCTCGGGCGGAAACGGCTCCGGACCCAACGCGACCAGGACGGACCGGCGAAAGGCCATGTTGGCCCCGAAGCCGACGCCGCCGGCGTGGTTGATCGAGATCGAGTGCCACGTGTACTGGAGGCGGTTGAGGCCGCGGCTGAGCGGCGCCTGGCGCTCCATCCGCACCCGCGACGGCGTGTCCAGCTTCCACGGAAACGCCGGTCCCGACATCGCCCCGACGAGCGGATCGGCAAACGTCGCGGGCACGCTGCGCAGCCACGCCGGCCACGGGACGCAGTCGTCGTCGGTGAACGCCACGATCTCTCCGGTCGCGTGGCGCACGCCGGTGTTGCGGGCATTGTCGAGCCCGCGGCGGTCCTCACGGACGTAACGGAAGCCGGCGGCCTCGACGATCGCGCGGCAGTCGTCCTCGCCCGGGTCGTTGTCGACGACGATGACCTCGTGCGGTGCCGGATCCAGCTGGGCGAGGCCACCAAGCACGTCGCGGATGTACTGCGGGCGACGGTGGGTGCAGAGGATCACCGAGATGCGCAGCGTGTGCTGGGGCTCGACGATCAGGGGCGCGCCCAGGCGCCCGCGCAGGTCATCGCGCAGCGCCCGTCGGAAGGCCACCGCGTCACCCTGGCGGCCGAGCGCCGCCGCGAGCAGCCGGGGGCCACCGCCGCCGGGCGACGGCAGCTCGATGCGCGCCGCCGGCGTCCCGTCAGACAGGACCAGGACGCTCCAGCGGGGCGCGTCGGCGAACGGGAACGACACGGGCGGCGCGCCCGCCTCGTAGATGCCGGTCCCCATCGTCAGGGCGCGGCGCGGCGTGCCGTCGCTCATAGGGCAACCTTCGAGTCGATGACCGCGTCAACGGAAAACGAGCCCTCTGGGGCGAGGCTTTCCGCGCTCACGCGTCGAGCCCTAGCGCCGCCAGCAGCTCCGCGCGCTGAGCCGCCCAGCGCTGTGCATCGCGCTCGCGCGCCTGCCCGGCGACAGCCGCCAGCGCGACGCGCCGGTCGCGAGCCTCCTGCACGGCGCCGGCCAGTGCCGCCGCCTCGTTGGCCGCGAAGACCGCCTCGGGGAACTGCTCGCGCAGCAGCGGCTGGTCGCTGACGATCAGCGGGCGCAGGGCGGCCACCGCCTCGAACGCGCCGCGGGGAACGGATGTCGGAGCGGTGGTCAACACCATCATGATCGTCGCGTCCGCGACGAGCGCACGGTAGTCCTCGCCACGGCGGTAGCCCGAGAACGTCACGTTCGCCGGCGCCTGCGCGCGCACCTCCGGCGGGCAGCGTTCCGGATCGCCGCAGAGGACGAACGGGACGTCGGGCGTCAGCCGCGCGGCCTCGACGACCTCGGCGACCGGCTCATCGGTGGCAAAGATGCCGACCCACAGGACGTTGGTGGGCGCGTCGGCGGCCGGCGGCGCGTCGATCCGCCACAGCGGCGGCGGCTCGTGGACGACGAGCGGCCGGCCACCGGCCCGGCGGACCTCGTCGGCCAGCGGCTCGCTGGCCACCATCGTGGCGGCGGCGTGGCGCATGAAGTGGTCATGCAGCGGCCGAAAGAGACGCCCTGCGCGGCTGCCCTTGAGACCGAAACCGCGCGGATGACTGTCGAGCACCAGGCGCGCCCCGCTCAGGCGACAGTAGAGATAGGCGATGGCGCCCGGCACGATCGGCGGGTTCTGCACGAGCACCGCGCGCGGGCGCCGAAGCACCAGGAAGCCCGCAGTCAGCACGGCGCTGACGCCATAGCGCAGCGGGACGAGCGCGCGGTGCGTCAGCCGCGGGAAGTGCGGTGTGTGGGCGATCCCCCCGAGCGCCGCGGCGAGCTCGTGCGGCCGCTGACTCGGCGTCCAGGCGATGACGACCAGGCGGGTCACGCCGGCCGCTCCCGCCGCTGGAGGCCGGCGGCAACCACGAGCGCGGCGAGCACCCAGACGACCTGCGGCGCGCCGCTGGTCGTGAAGTACGTGGCGATGATCTGCGTCACGGCGAGCACGAGCACGATCGCGACCGCCGCCGAGCCGATGCCCACGTGCAGCGGCGGCCCGTCACGCATCAGGCGGCGCCCCTCGATCGCCAGGCGCACCATGAACGCCAAGTAGATCGCCAGCAGCAAGATGCCGCCGCGCAGCAGCATGGTCACGTACACCGACTCGGTGTACTTCCAGCGCGCGTCGGGCGGGATGTCGGGGCCGAAGCCCGCCAGCCACCGGTGCTCGAGGACCGGCAGGTACTGGTCCTTCCAGATGTCATAGCGGTAGACGATCGTCCGCGGGACGATGCCATGCGCCTCCGGCCCACGCTCGGCGGGCCGATATTGCTCGCGGTAGCGCGGCGCGAGGACCGAGCCGCCGATGACCAGCACGACGAGCACGATGACCGGCAGCCAGGCCAGCGGATTGCGCAACCGTCCCGAGGCGACCGCCAGCAGGATGCAGGTGACCGCCAGGGCGGTGCTCGCGCCCGTGGTCACCGTGCGCAGCAGCGCGACGATGTCGAGGGCGACGACCGCCAGCAGCACGCGGTCGCCCAGGACGCCGTGGCCAGGGCGCATCAGCAACGCGAAGCCGAGCACGCCGATCGTCAGGAAGTAGCCGGCGGCGACCTGCCAGTGCGGGAACGTTCCCGTCGCCCGCACGAAGCCCTGGTCGGCGAAGACGCCGCGGTAGTCCGAGCCGGTGAGGTGCACGCCGAAGTTGACGAACACGTCGATGTCGAGGCTCTGCAGCACCGCCAGCACCGCCACCGGGACGCTCGCCAGCAGCAGCGCGCGCAGCACGTCGCGGCGGACCGCGTCCGTGGTCGCCGTCACCTCGACCGCGCGGTAGAGCACCAAGAACTGAAACGGCCCCAGCAGGCCGCTGAGGTTGTCGGAGTCAAACGGCGCGTCGCGGTGCAGCAGGTCGATCGCACCGAGCACGAGGGTGGCGACCGCGTAGGCCAGCGCGAGCCCGTCGAGCACGCCGGGGCGCGCGAGCGAGCGCCGGCCGCAGGCAACGAGCACAGCGCCGCCGAGCACGACGGTCAGCAGCTCGCTCAGCCGGAAGCCGGGCACGGGCAGCCCGCGCTTGACGCCCGACAGGACCGGCACGGTCGCGACCAGCACGAGCGCCAGGACCCGCGCCCATCGCAGCGTCTGTTGCTCGGGGCGCGGCGGTGCAGCCGTCACGCCGCGCGGCGATCCGCAGGCAGCGTGTGGATCATCGGCGGGTCGCTGAGCTCCTCGACGCGGACCTCCATCGCGGCGCGCAGGTCTCCGAACGTCAGCTCCTCAGCCGACCGGTAGATCGCCAGGCCGGCCGCAGCGAGCTCGGCGGCGATCTGGCGCTGGTGGTCGTCGACGTGCTCGCCGTGACGAGCCTCGCGCGGCACGAGCACCGGGCACTTCCCGCACTCCATCGCGTCGATCGCCGAACCGATGCCGGTGTGGGCGACGACGACGTCGGCCTCCTTCATCGCCACCGTGAGGTCCTGCCACGGCAGCGACCGGCACGTGGAGATCTCCAGCCCGGTCATGTCGGTGTCGCCGACCTGCCACAGCACCTCGGCATCGGCGGGCAGGATCGCCAGCAGCCGCTCGACGAGCCGGCGAAAGCCGTAGC
Organism: uncultured Conexibacteraceae bacterium; assembly: GCA_963836485.1. Lineage (GTDB taxonomy): Bacteria > Actinomycetota > Thermoleophilia > Solirubrobacterales > Solirubrobacteraceae > Baekduia. The sequence goes on from CAWIJS010000009.1 coordinate 471,589, forward strand.
CCTCGATCAGGCCGAACGTCACGACGATCTTCAGCGGCCGACCGGCCGGCGGCGCGGTGGCGGGCACGGGCTTGAAGCCATCGAAGACCGACCCGACGTAGCGCCAGGTGTCATCCGCCCACATCCGGTACTGCGAGAAGCGCTGGACGCCGGGGACGCGCTGCAGCAGCCGGCCGGTCAGCGAGGGACCGTCGGCGCGCGCGGCGCTCTCGACGTAGATCGTCGGGATCCCGCGCAGACGCGCGAGCGGCAGGAACGACATCGCGACCGCCGAGCCGGTGCTGACCACTGCGTTGGGCTCGTACTCGGTCAGGATCTTGCGCGCCCGCCACGTGTTGCGCAGCGCCATGCGCAGGTCTCGCGGCCCGACGTAGGGCACGAAGACCACCTTCTCGCCCTCCAGCAACGATCGGCTCTGGGGCCCGTCGAACGTGACCCACACCCGATCCTCCTCGATCGCGTCGAGCCGCCGCGCAAGACGATGCAGCTGCGCGAGGTGTCCACCGGAGGCGGCGACGAGGAGCGAGGTCATGGTGATCGTGAGGGTGCCCGGAGCCCGGCACCTTCTCTCATTCACCCCAGAATACGGGCCTATGCTGAGAATTGGTGCGCGTCATCCGGGTCGGTCGACCAGGATTGGCGAAGCTGAAGGGTCGTTTTGGCGCCACAGCGCTGGGTACGATGGCGCCCTTGCCGCCGTTCGTCCACTTTTATCCCTTCCGGCCGGACCGGGAGCAGGGCGGGACATTGCGGCTGCGGACCGCGGTGCGAGCCACCGAGCCGCTTGGCGAGACGGTCGTGGCGTGGTTCGACGCCCCCGCCGGCCGCTGGCGCACCGATGAGCCGGGCGCGGGAGCGGATGGGGCAGGCGCACACGGCGCGGCCGCGGCGGCGGGCCTCAAGCGGCGCGTCTTTCCCCACACGCTGTTTGAGTCGGGCCGGCACGCCGTCGCGGCGCTGATCGAGCAGTGGAGCGATCACATCAAACAAGGCGCCGTTCCGCTCTTGCACACGAGCTATCTGGCGCCCGCGATCAAAGCGTTGCCCGAAGCGCCCGTCGTCGACGTCTACGACCTCGTGTGGCGCGGCCATGAGATCGACGCCCGCTCCGCCCCACTGCCCCTGGCGGCCGTCCGCGCCGCCTACGCAGCGCGGGTGCGACGCAGCGAAGAGGCCGCCCTGCGGCGCGCGCGGGCGCTGATCGTCGCCGGGTGGGACGACCATCGCCGCCTCGAGCATCTCGGCCGCCCCTCACGCTGGGTCCCGACGGGCGTCTCGGCCGAGCCGATCGCACCCCGTCCACCTGACGGCCGCCTGCGCATCGGCTTCCTCGGCAACTTCGCCCATCAGCCGACGCTCGACAGCGCCAACGCGCTCCTCGCCTCGCCGGCCGCCCGGGCGCCGGAAATCGACGTCGTCCTAGGCGGCTGGGAGTCCGACCGCCACCCCGCGTTGCGCGACGCCGGCGCGATCATCCTCGGCCCCGTGGCCACCCCCGCCGACTTCTGGCGCGAGGTGGACGCCGCCGTCATCCCCGTGTTCAGCGGCACGGGGATCAAGGTGAAGATCGCCGAAGCGCTCCTGGCCGGGCGGACGGTGGTCACGACGCCGCTCGGCGCCGTCGGGTTCAGCCCCGAGACGCGGGAAGGGATGGTCGTCGTGCAACGGCTGCCGGATCTCGACGCTGCGACGTGCCTCGCCGCGCTGATCGCCACCAGGCGCGACGTCGCCCACGAGTTCAGCCTCGCGACGACGGCCGCGGCCTACCGCGACTTCCTCGTCAGCGTCCTCTAGGCGCTACAGCGGACAGAAGAACGGGTGCGACGGGCCCGTCGCGGCGGCCCTGGCGGCCTTGGCGGTCGCTGCCTGGCCGGGCAGGTGATAGGCGGCCCAGCTGGGGAAGTTGCGCCGGTCGCGCTGGCGCATGAGCCGGTTCTCGCGCGCAGAGAGCGCACCTTGGGCGACGCCCAGCGCCCCAGCCCGCTCAGCCGCGCGCAGGGCGCGCGTCCGCAGCGTCGCCGTGCCCACCCCACCCTGGGCGGCGATCGCGCCCATCGTCTGCTTCTGGGTGAAGTACAGCTCCTTGAACCGGTCCTGGCTGACGCTGAAGATCCCTTCCGTGTCGCGCGTCACCGTCCACGTGTGAAACACGTGGCTGAGGACGTGCACGGCCAGGTGAGACTGGGTCAGCATGCGCCTGGTGCGCGCCAGGAGCGTCGCGCGCAGGTGCGAGCCGCGCGCGAGATGCCGCGACGCCAGCAGGCGGCCGGCCAAGCCCTGGGTGCGCACGTGGCGCCGCTTTGCGAGCTGGTTGAGCGTCATGCCGGTGCGGTCGAGCTCCGCAGCGATCCGTCCCGTGTCCATGGCGTAGATCCGCTCGAGCGCCGGCTCGTCGAACGGGAGCCACCGCTGCATGACCCAGCTCTCTGCCGGCAGCCAGCTCGGGTCGGCGCCGGGAGGCGCCGCGCCGTCGGCGCGCGTCGGCCCCGCGTGCGCGGGCGCAGCCGCGCACGCCGCAGCGGCCAGCACCGCGAGGAGCACGGCAAGGGCGCGGACGAGCGAGGGATGGCGCGTGAGGGACATCGGTCCTAGGGTCGACAGCCGGCCCAACCGGCAAAACCGGGCTGGACCGATGTCGGACGTCAGGCGGTCGCGGAAGGCGACGCGCTGACCAACGGCACCCGAGCGGCCGCGGGCGCGGGGATGCGAACGGCAACGGCCGCCGCCGCGCCGACCGCCAAAAGCACCGTGATGAAGGCCTCCTGGGCGTAGTAGGTGGGCGCGACCTCCGTCGTGCCCGCCAGCACGATCGTCACCATCGACGCCAGCAGCGGCCCGCTTCCGGACCGCGGGCGGGCGCGGGTGATTCGCGCAAAGCTCGTGATCGAGGACGCCAGCACCGCTAGGAGGATCAGCAGGCCGATGTAGCCGCCGTCCAACAGCGTCTGCAGCACCAGGCTGTGGGCGGGCATCGTCGTCGGGTCTGCCACCCCGGTGAAGAGGTAGGCGTAGTTCAGCGACGCACCCGACGTGATCTGCCCCCCTGCACCCCAGCCCCATACGGCGTCGACGGCCGGATGCTTGATCACGTCCCACGCGCCCTGCCAGATGTACAAGCGGTTGGTGCCGGTGGCGAGATCGCCGCTGCCGCTGCGCGACAGGGACGTGTCGAACGCGGTCCCTGCCAGCAGCCCGAGGACGGTGAGCAGCAGCAGCGGCAGGACGGGAACGAGCACCGCCACGCCCGAGGCGGCCCGGATGCGTGCGCTGAAGACGAACCACAGGACCACGGCGATGGCGATGAGCAGCGAGCCGCGCGAGTCACCCAGCAGCAGTCCCGCGAGACAGCCGGCAGCGAGCAGCAACGCCAGGCGCCGCGGCACGTGCGGCGAGCGGCGCACGAGCATGACGCCGATCGCCGCAAACCCACCGGCGGCCGCGACGCCGAACAGGTTGATCGAGTTGGCCATCGGGAACTCAACCCGGCCGACGTGGATCCCGACGGCAGCCAGCGTCGAGGACGGATCGCCGAGAGCAACGCTGCCGCCGCCCGGCGCGTCTGCGGCCGGCGAGGAGATGCCGGCCGCCCAGAGCAGCACGTTAAGCGTGACGTAGACCCCCGGCGCCAGGGCCAGCGCGATCAACCGCCGTTCGCGCTGCACCTCGCTCGACGCTCGGTTGATCGCCATGTAGGCGAAGACCACGAGGCTCAGGAACAGCACCGCGAGCTGGTAGGCGTTGATGGCCGACCCATAGACGCCCGCCTTGCTCCCGCGGATCACCTCGAGGCCGACGTAGCCGGCGTACAGCAGCCCGAGGGCCAGCGCTCCCTCACGCGGCGGCGCGAACCGCCGCTCGCCCTGGGCGGCCACTGCCGTGGCCGCCCACAGCAACAGGAGCATCAGGAGCTTAAGCGGCTGGGTGTGCCCGACCAGCAGCGGCGCGCGGACGATGACGATGCAGCTCGCCGCCACGCCCAGCACGAGCCAGTCGCCCTGGCTGGTGCGGTCTTCCGTCACGGATCAGACGAGCTGCTCGGTGTGCGTGCGGTGGGGCGCCTGCTCGTCCGGCAGCGGCTCGGCGGGCCGGGCCCGTGGGGGCCGCGACTCGAGCGCGAGCGCGATCAACAGAGCCAGGACGCACCCGAGCACGAAGCCTGCGACGACGTTGCGCTTGGTCCTCGGCGCCGTCTTGACCGCCGCGCGCGCCGGGTTGACCACGGTTGCGTTGGACGTCTGCAGCGCCTGCAGCGTGTCGAGCTGCTCCTTCTTCTCCTCCAGCGAGTTGCGCAACGTGCTCGAGGTCTCGGAGTGCAAGGCCTCCAGCTTCTTGTTGACCGACCGGATGGCCGTCTGTACCGCACGCGTGTCGAGCTGCCCGCGATAGATGGTGAAGGCCTTCGCGTACTGGTTGCTGAGCAGGATCGCCTTCGCCGGATCCGGATTCTCGACGCTGAACCGCAACAGGTCGGCGTTGCGCTCGGCGGCGACCTTCGACCGCGCCAGCACATCGTCGGCGCTCACGCCGGCGGTGGGATCGGCGGCGACCACCAGCTTGGCGACGTTGATGGAGCGGGCCACGCTGGCCTGCGTCTCGAGCAGCCGGATCGCGTCGGTGCTGCCGGTGGACGGATCAGGCAGGTTCGTGAGCGCGTTCGCCAGATTCTGGCGCTGGAGCAGCACCTCGGCGGTTCCCTGGTACATGCGCTCCTGCTTGTGCGACAGGAAGAACGCCGCGGCCGTCGGGATGACGACGAGCGGCACGACGATCCACTTGTGCCTCCAAATGATCGCCAGGTAACGCCAACCGGCCTGCAAACTCACACCGCCTCAAGTCGTTCTCGCGAGCCCGCGAAGTGTGGCAGGTCGTGCATGTACTCCGGAAGAAGGAGAGAAACGAGGTCCGGTACGCTGACCGCTTGCGCGGCACGACCGAAGCCGACTTTGGCTGAGCCCCGTGCACAGCGTGCGCTGGTCAGCGGCGCGGTCTACGCGCTCGCCGGGGCCTCCCAGCGCGCGCTCGGCCTACTGCTGCTGCCGCTCTACACGCGAGCCCTCACCCCCGCCGAGTACGGCGATCTGTCGGTCATCCTGTCGGTCAGCACCGCGGTCGTCATCCTGCTCGCCCTCGGGCTCGACTCGGCGCTGTTTCGCACCTACTTCGGGCTGCAGGGCGACTCCTACGGGCAGGCGAACCTGGTCTGGTCGGCCTGGGTGCTCACCTGCGTCACCGCCGTCGCCGGATGCCTCGTGTTCACCGGCGTGGCCTTCCTGGCGCTGCAGCACGGTCGGCTCGAGCCGGTGGACATGGCGCTCGGCGTGTGGTCGGCAGGCGCGCTGGTGATCGCGACGACCGTGCCGCTCACGGTGCTGCGCGCCGAACAGCGGCTCAAGGACTTCATCACCCTGACGGTCATCTCGGCGATCCTGACGACCGGGCTGACCGTCACGGCGGTCATCGTGCTGGACCTCGGCATCGAAGGCTGGCTGCTCGCGGCCGTCACGGCAAACGCCATCTCCGCGGTCGCGGCAGCGCTGATCATCCCCTTCCACCGGCCGCATCCGATGGACTGGCCGCACCTGCGATCGGCGCTGAAGATCGGCGTTCCGCTGATGCCGCACTTCTTGTCGCACTGGGCGCTCCAGCTCGCCGACCGCGCGGCGCTGATCGGCCTGGTGAGCGCCAGCGCCGTCGGCATCTACAGCCTCACGGCGAACCTGTCGCTGCCGGCGATGATCGCGGTCCAGTCGCTCAACCAGGGCTTCATGCCGATGTACGCGCGCGCCGCGCACAGCGCCGACGAGCGCAAGGGCATCGCGACGGTCGCCACGACGCAGCTCATCATCGCCGCGTCGTTGTGCATGGTCTGCGCCGTGGTGCTGCCGCCGCTAGTGACCGTGATCGCGCCCCCGAGCTTCTCCGGGGCGGCCTCGCTGGTGCCGTGGCTCGTGCTCGGCTACGCGTTCCTCGGCGCGTACTACATCCCGATGAACAGCCTGAGCCTCGTGATGGGCCGGACGTCGTTCGTCTGGGTCACGACGGCCTCGAGCGCCGCGCTGAACCTCGGGCTCATCTACTGGCTGGTGCCCGACTACGGGCTGCGCGCGGCCGCGATCGCCTCGGCGGCCGGCTACCTCCTGCTCTTGCTCGGCACGACCCTGTACGCGGTCGTGCTCGGCAGCCCGGTCTCGCTCCAGTGGCGCCGGGCCATCGCCGGGCTTGCCGCCGTCGTGGTCGTCTACGCCGCGTTCGCCCTGCTCACGCCCGATGAGGGTGTCGCCGGGCTCGCCATCCGGGGAGGGATCGTGATGGCCGGAGCGGCTGTCGCCGGAGGCGTGATGGTGCGACGGCGACGCGACAGGACGATCGCCGAAGACGCGGTCGTCTAGCCCAACTCGTCCAGCAACTGCGTCCAGCGCCGGGCCGCCGCCGCCGGCGAGTACTCGGCGCGGAGCGTCGCAAGCGTGCCCGACCATGTCGCGGACGGCTGGGCCGCTGCGCCGGTCTCGGCCCACCGGCGCAGCGCGGCGGCCAGATCGGCGGTGGTCCTCGGCACGGTGGTCAGCGCCGCCCCGAACGGCCCCGCGAGATCCGACGCCCCTCCACCCGGGAAGGCGAGGACGCGGCAGCCGCGGGCCAGCGCCTCCAGGATCACCATGCCGAACGGCTCCGGGTGCAGCGAGGGGACGACCAGCAGCGCCGCCCGCTCGAGGTGGGGCGTCGGATCGTCGGCGAACGGCAGGACCGTCCAGCCGCCCTCGCGGCCGCGGGCATCCAGGCGCGCGGCGGCCTCGGCGAAGACCGTGCCGGGCTGGGCGCCGACGAAGGTCAGCGACGGCCGCGATGCCGCGTCGGCACCCGCGAAGGCCTGCTCGTAGGCGTCGGCCAGGACGTCCTGGCCCTTCCAGTCGTTGAACCGCCCGAGGAAGAGGATGCCCTCGCGCGAGACCGGGCCGACGGTCGGCGCGGCCGGGACCTTCTCGTCCTCCAGCCAGTTGGGCACGAGCGCCTGCACTCGCGGCCCGCGCACGCAGGCACGCCATTGGGTCAGCACGTCGCCGGAGATGCCGACCACCGCCGAGAGGCCAAGGCGATGCACCGCGACGAGCCCGCGGTGCTTGGGCGACGAGGGCTCCAGCCACTCGCGGACCATCATCACCTTCCGCCCGCCGCGCCGCCCGGCGCCGAGAACCGCCGTCGTGTTGTGGATGGTCAGGTCCGGCGCGGGGTGGGTGGGACGGTATCGCTGCACCAGCGCCCGCGGCGCCTCGATGCCGCGGCTGGAGGCGATCGCCACGGGGCGCACCTCCACCGCGACACCACGCCGCCGGGCCTCCTCGTCGAGCCCCAGGTCAGGCCGCTGCTCGGGCACGACGAGCGTGACCTCAGCGCCGACGTCGCCCAGCACACCTGCCAGCCGCAACGCCGACCGGTCGGCGCCGAAGAGCTCCCGGCTGCTGCACAGGATCTCGGCCTTCACACCGCGACGGCGCCGGTCTCGCGGTCGGCCAGCGACAGCAGGAGCTCGGTGTAGCGACGGCAGACGTCATCCCACGCGTACCGCTCACGGACGATCTGCCGGCCGCGGTCGCGCATCTCGGCGCGGACCGCAGAGGAGGACATCACGTGCTCGATCCGATCGACCAGGGAGTCGATGTCGTGGCGGTAGCGCTGCTCGGCGACCGGCAGGACCTCGCTGTTGAAGACCGTGTCGAGCGCCAGCGTCGGCGCCCCGGCGCCAAGGGCCTGGAGCAGCGCGGGGTTGGTCCCACCGACGGAGTGCCCGTGCACGTAGACGCCGGCGTGCGCCCAGAGCTGGCGCAGCAGCTCCTGGTCGTCGACGTGCCCCAACCACATCACCTTGTCCTCGGCCTCCAGCGCCTTCAGGCGATGCTCGATCGGCGAGTCGAAGTTCGCGCTGCCGACGATCACCGGCCGCAACCCACGCGCGCCCATCCGCGCGATCGCGTCGAGGGTCAGCTCCACGTTGTTCTCGGGCACGAGCCGGGCGACCGCGAGCAGGTAGGACTCCGGCTCCAGGTCGAGCGCGTCGATCCGGTCGGTCGGGACGTCCTCGTGGACGGGCGCCCCGTAGGGGATGAAGGTCGACGTGCGGCCGAACTCGCGCTGCCAGACGTCGCCGATGGCGACCGAGTCGCAGATCAGCGCCGGCGCGCACCGCGCCGTCATGCGCGCGCCCGCCTTGAACGTCGCGCGGCCCAGCGGGCTCCACTTGCCGCGCTCCCACTCGACGCCGTCGGTGTTGATGGCAAACGGGGTCCGCGACGCGCGCAGCAGCGGCAGCCAGAACCCGTTGGCGATGTTCAGCACCAGCACGGCGTCGTAGCGACGGAAGACCGCGTCGACGGTGGAGGTCAGCCCGTAGCTGAGGGTCGACAGCGACTTCGAGTCGCGGCCGTGCGTGGCGATGCACCGCACGTCCTCGGTGATCCAGGACCGGCGGCCCTCGTCGCGGGTGCGGCAGTACACGGTGACCTCATGGCCCTCGTGCACCATGTGCCGCGCGAGGTAGCGGACCAGCGTCTCGTAGCCGCCGTAGGTGCTCGGAAAGCCACGGCTGCCCAGGATGCAGAGCTTGCGCCCCGTCGGCGGTGCGTTCATCCGGACGTCGCCTTCTCGAACCGTGGCGCGCCGCGCACCAGCAGCGCCGGGATGTGGCTCGGCGTGACGCCGGTGCTCGTCTTCCCGCCGCGCTCGCCGGTCGCCAACAGCTCCTCGAGCTGCACGACATGCTCGTCGTAGTAGTCGCCGTAGTCGCGGTCGGCAAAGAACGCGGGGTGCGCCTCGAACGCGGCCTGCATCAGGTCGTCGGCGTACTGCGTCTTGGCGTTGTGCTTCCAGAAGTAGTTCTCATCAGGGTTGCGGCCGTCACAGCCGGCGATCTCAATGCGGTCGGCCAGCGCGAACGCTACCGGCAGCATCAGATTGGTCAGCACGTTGCCGGTACTCCTGACCCTGACGTCATTCTCCGTCGGCCAGCGCCAGCCGACGTCCTGACGATGGTCGATCGCCACAACCCGCGGCGCCAACTCGGGCATGTGCGCCAGCAGCGGTCGCGCCCACAGGCGCGACGTCACGATCAGCGCATCGGTGGCCTCATAGGCGTGGCGCAGGTCGCGACGGAACGCCGCGGCGTAGCGGCTGGGGCCGAAATGAAAGACGCGATCGCTGAACGCGATGACGTCGGGCCGGAGCTTCTCGAGCAGCTCGTGGTCGCGCACCGCGGAGTTGCAGGTCACGCGCAGGTCCGTATCGACGGCCTCCGGATCGACCATCGACGCCGAGGGGCCCGTGGCCAGGACGAACGCCGAGCCACCGGGCTTGGCGCGCGCCAGCAGGCGGGCAGACGACGTCGCGGCGTCGGGCAGACCGTCGTCGCCGGCGAGATCCTGCGCCAGGTGGAAGTACGCGATCTCATCGACCAGCGCGAAGTTGGGGTCGATGACCCGGGTCGAGGCCGGCGCACGCAGGTATTCGGCCACCAGCTTCGGCGTGTAGCGGTGCACGAGCCGCAGCGGGCGGCCCGCGGGCCGTGTCGCCGCCCAGCCGGGATCGCGGACGAGCCCGGGATCGAGGTAGGGCGCCTGCTCCGGAGCGATGGCCCTGCCCGACGCGCCCTCCATGAAGACCGGGACGTCCCGGTCTGACAGGTACCAGTTGATGCGCGCCGAGACGTCGGCCAGCGCGGTCGGGTCGTCGCCGACCGGCGGGACGACCTCCAGGTAGTCGAAGTGCTGGCCCTCGGCCTTGCCCAGCGCGCGCTGCTGCAGCCCCCAGGTGACGCGCGTCTTGACCTTGTTGACCAGCGGCGAGCGCCGCCGCCCGTACGCCGCCTTCAGCCCGCGTTCCTTGGTGCCCGAGGACATCGCCAGGTGCCTTTACTCGGTGCTCAGCGCCGCGAGGGCGCCGCCGTCGATGGTCAAGGACTGACCGGTGATGAACCCCGAGCGGTCGTTGTCGGCCAGGAAGGCGATCGACTCGGCGATCTCCTCCGGCCGGCCGATGCGCTGCAGCGGCGTCGAGGCGATCAGCGACGCCTCGGCGTTCTCGCGCCGCGCGAAGCCTTCGCGCAACGCCGGCGTGTCGACCGCGCCGGGGACGACCGCGTTGACGCGCACGCCGTGGGGCGCCAGTTCCAAGGCGGCCGCGCGCGTGAAGGCGAGCAGGCCGCCCTTGGAGGCGGCGTAGGCGCTGATGGAGTGCGACGTCGCGGTGGCGTGGACCGACGCGACGTTCACCACGGCGCCGCCGGCCTCGATCAGCTGGTCACGGCACGCCTTCAGACAGGCGAACGCGCCGCGGAGGTTGACGTGATGCACGGCGTCCCAGTCGGCAAGCGTCGTGTCCTCCAGCGGCTTGAAGAGCTGCAGCGCCGCGTTGTTGACGAGGGCGTCGACACGCTCGCAGCGGCGCAGCACCTCCATCACGTACGGGGCGTCGGCGAGATCGACCTGCAGCGCTCCCTCGCGGTCGACGGGCCGCCGGTCGATGGCGATCACCGACCAGCCCTGGGCCTCGAGGACGTCGCAGGTGGCCGAGCCCACCCCGCCGGCCGCACCGGTGACCACGGCGACGCGGCTCACGACAAGCCCAGCTCTCGGAAGAGGTTGTCGACGGCCTGCGCGCTGCACTGAAGCACGCCTTCGGCCGTGTTGGACCCGTTGTGAGAGCCGAACACGCACTGCTCGAAGCCGCGCAACGGGTTATCGGCGGCCAGCGGCTCGTCCTCGAAGACGTCGAGCGCCGCGGCCGCGACCTTGCCGCTGCGCAGCGCGGCGACCAGCGCCGGCTCGTCGACCAGCTGCCCGCGCGAGACGTTGACGAACAGCGCGCCGTCGGGCAGCTTGGCCAGCGCGGCGGCGTCGATGACGTGGTGGGTGTCGGGCGTCAGCGGCGCGCAGAGCACGAGCACCTCCGAGCGCTCCAGCAGCTCGTCAAGCCCGACGCCGGCGACGCCCAACTCGGCGGCGCCCTCCAGCGCGGCGGGGAAGGCGTCGTAGGCGAGCGTCTCGCACCCGAAGGCGACCAGCCGCCGCGCCGTCGCCTTGCCGATCGACCCGAAGCCGTACACGCCCGCCGTCTTGCCCGCCAGCCGAGTCCCCTCGATCTTCAGCCAGTCGCCCGCCACCACCGCCATGTGGATGCGGGCGATGTGGCGCGTCAGCGACAGCAGGTAGCCGAGCGCCGCGTCGGCGACGTCCTCGCCGAAGACCCCCGGCGTGTTGGTGACGGTGATGCCGTGCGCCGCGGCCGCGTCGAAGTCGATGGCGTCGGTCCCGACGCCCCACTTGGCGATCGTCTTCAGGCGCCCGGCGTGCTCGAGCACCCGCGCGGTGAGCGGGTCGTCGCCGGCGATGATGCCGTCGACGTCGCCGATCACCGCGATCAGCTCGTCCTCGGAGAGCTGCTGGCGCTCGACCGCCGGCAGGATCGCCTCGACCCCGGCGGCTTCGAAGCGCGGCCGGAACGTCGCGAAGACGTTCTGCATCTGCTTGCAGGTCACGAGGACGCGCGGGGTGCTCACGCCTGCGTCCCCCGCGCCGCGTACAGCGCCTCCACGACGGCCCAGTCGAGCTCGTCGTCGATGTCCCACGCCTCGGCGCCGGAGATCGGCTTGAGGATCGGCCGCTCGCCGATGCGGTTGCCGCGCCGGCGCAGCGTGTCGGCATCGAACAGGTACATGCAGGAGTTCTCCTCCATGACCGGCGGCAGGTCCTGCGTGCGCAGCAGGACCGCGGGGTCGTGGTTGATCGCCTCGCCCTCGGGCGTCCACAGCCGCGTGTGCAGCGGCGTCACCGTAAACAGCGAGTCGTGGGCGTCGCCGGCGTCGCGCAGCTCGCGGATGCCGTCGCGCACCGTCGCCGCCGTCAACAGCGGGTTGGTGCTGTGGGTCTGGAGGTAGAGGTCGGCGGGCACCGACGCGATCGAGTTGAGCAGGACATCGTTCATCGGCGTGTCGCCCGAGCGCAGGTGCTCTGGGCGCTCCAGGACGCGCACGGCGGGGAACGCCTCCGCGGTGTCGGACGCGATGACCTCGCTGTCGGTGTCGATGACGACCTCGTCGATCTCGTCGACCGCCAGGAGCGTCTCGACAATGTGGTGAAACAGCGGGCGACCGCCAAGCGATCGATAGTTCTTCCCCTTGACGCGCTCACTGCTGTGGCGCATGGGAACGAACGCAGCGATGTGCACCTAGGAGATCTCCAGAGGTCTCAGGACGGCCCGGGCCGGCGCGGCCTCGAGCGCGGGAACGGCGATGGGCAGGCACAGGAGCTCGTACGGCCCCGGCTCGACGTGCGCGAGCGCCAGCCCTTCAAGAATGATGACAGGCGCCTGGAGCAGGATCTTGTGCGTTGTGGCGTCATCGTCGTAGCGCTGAATCGACAAGTAGTCGATACCGACGAGGCGGACGCCGCGATCGACCAGCCACTGCGCCCCGTCGGCGGTGATCGCCGCGTAGTCCTCGTCGAAGGCGTCGGCAGCGACGCCGCCGCGCGAGTTGGCGGTCTTCAGCAGGACGCGGGTCGCGGCGGCGGGCACCGCTGCGGCGAGCTCGGCGGGCCCGATGCGCCGGGCGTCGCCGATCTCGACCACGACCGCCGGACCGCAGAGGTCGTCCAGCGCCATAGACGCCATCGGCGCAGCGCCGTCGATCTGGTGCAGCGGCGCGTCGACGTGCGTGCCGCAGTGGACGTCGAGCGACAGCCGCGTCGCGTTGGCGGGATCGCCGTCGGCCATCGCCAGGAAGTACGGCGCCTCGACGTTCGGGCTGCCCGGCCAGGCGACCATGCCGGGGGCCAGCGGCACCGAGATGTCGATGAACGCGCTCACGCGCGATCCTCGCTGGGCAGCTCGTCGTAGTTGATGATGTTGCCCGAGACGGCCTGCTCCTCAGACGGCGGGACGGCGCCGGACTTCGGCGGGTAGTAGAAGCGCCAGCGCAGCAACTGAGAGACGGGGCCATGCTGCCGGAAGCCGCGGTAGGCACCGTAGAACTGCCCCAGCCGGAACCGGACGATCCCGCGGGCCTCAGCCGCCAGCCGGCTCTCGCGCCGGGCGGCCATCGCGTCGAGGACGATGTTCTGGAGCGCGAGGCGGATCGCGTGGAGCGCCGACATCTCCTGGTCGTCGTAGATCGTCTTGTGGGCGATCGCCTCGCGGCGGTAGCGGTTGACGATCTGACTGAACACCTCGTCGTGGACGTGCACGATCGGCGCCTCGGCGCAGTAGGCCAGGACATTGCCTTGCTCCAGCACGCGCTTGGCCCAGTCGAGGTCCTCGAGGCCCGTCAAGTCCTCGTCGAACGGGAGATCGCGCCAGACCGCCCGCCGGATCGCCGAGTTGGCGTTGTTGCAGAACGGGTCACGCTGGCGGGGGTTCGACGTGGCAGGGAACCACTGCTCGAGCAACCGGCCCTCGGAGAACTGGCCGTGGGCGGGGATCACCTGCCGCCCGTAGGAGAGGGCGACGGTCTCGTCCTCCTCCAGCGGCGCCACGAGGTGCTCCAGCCAGGTGTCGTAGACCGGGTAGACGTGCGCGCTGGCAAAGACGCAGATGTCGCCCTGAGCCACCTCGATGCCGCGGTTGAGCGAGCCCCCGAAGGAGAAGCTGCCGGGCCGGATGTGGACGACCTTGACCCCGAACTGCGAGGCGATCGCGAGCGTGGCGTCGGTCGACCCGGAGTCGACGACGATGATCTCCTCGGGCGGTCGCGTCTGTCGCAGCGCACCCGTCAGGAGACGTCCGATATGCGCTTCCTCGTTGAAGCAGCGCACGATGAGCGAGACGGTGCAGGCCATAGACGTATTGAGCGCGCCAGTCCATCGGAGGCCCGGCCCGAAATGCGGAGGTTACGGCTTTCCCGCCGTGCAGCAACAGCGCCTGCCCGAATGGACAGGTCGCGCGCCGGGCCTAACTTCCGATCCCGAACCCCACCCGCTGCTCGTCCTTCTCAACCCGCAGCCAGAGGACGTGCTTAAGGTTAAGACGAATCGATCCATCTTCGGCCTCGACGTCGTGCCAGCCCTCGGTGCCGAGGGCGCCTTGAAGCCGTTCTAGCTCCTGCTCGCTGACGCGGGTCGCCAGAGGCGGGCTGGCGTGGAAGCCGATCGAGATGCGCTGAGCCATGCCGGCGATCCTACTTGCCTCAGTGCGCCGGCTCGACGATCTCCGTCAGCACCCCGCCGCTGGCCGCCGGGTGCAGGAAGGCGACCCGCGAGCCGCGGATGCCGACCCGCGGCGTCTCGTCGATGAGCCGGGTCCCGGCGGCCTTCAACGCCGCGAGCGTCGCGTCGATGTCGGTCACTTGGTAGGCGACATGATGGATTCCCGGGCCCTTCTTGGCCAGGAACTTCCCGACGGGCGTGTCGGGCCCGAGCGCCGCCAGCAGCTCGACGTGGTTCTCGCCGACGTCCAGGAGCACGGCCTCGACGCCCTGCTCGGTCACCGTCTCGCGGTGGACGAGCTCCATCTCATACGTCTTCTCATAGAGGGCGATGGCGGCGTCAAGATCCTCGACGGCGACGCCCACGTGGTCGATGCGCGCAAACATGGCGCGGACAGTACAACGAGAGCGTCCAAGGACCGTTGGCTGCGGAAGCGAGCCTCTGGACGAGTTTCCGCCCCGCTTTGCGAGCCTCTAGGCGAGCTAAGCGGCGTCGTCCTCGCCGCCCGGATGGGGCAGCGGGGTGACCGCGGCGATGTGCGGGCGCTCCGGCGGTGCCGGGACCGCATAGGGCCGGCGGCGGTTGACCGGTGGGATGCCGGCCATGATCGTGTCGATCTCGTCGCGGTCCAGCGTTTCGCGCTCGAGCAAGGCGTTGGCCAACTCCTCAAGCTTCGGGCGGTGCGACGTGATGAGGTCGTAAGCGGCGCGCTGGGCCTCGAAGGCGAGCTCCTGCTGCTCCTCGTCGCGGATGCGACGGGTGAGGTCGGAGACGATGTTGTGGTCGGTCACGGCCCGGACGCCGGCGGTCGAGGTGCCCATCGAGTACTCGTGGACCATCGCGTGGGTGATCTCGGCGACGCGGTGCAGGTCGTTGGCCGCGCCGGTGGTCACCGCGCCGAAGACGATCTCCTCGGCGACGCGCCCGCCGAGCAGGACCGTGATCTGGTCGATGAGCTCGTCGCGCGTCTTGAGGTAGCTGTCCTCGTCGGGCAGGTTGAGGACGAAGCCGAGCGCGTTGCCGCGGGGGACGATCGAGATCTTGTGCGTGCGCTCGGTCGTCTCGAGCAGCTCGCGCGTCAGCGCGTGGCCGGCCTCGTGGTACGCCACGACGCGGCGCTCGTGCTCGTTGAGCGTGGTGTTGGACTGCACGCCGGCGACGACGCGCTCCAGAGCGTCGTCGAAGTCCTCGCGGCCGACGGCGTCCACACCGCGACGCGCGGCGAAGATCGCGGCCTCGTTGCAGAGGTTGGCCAGCTCGGCGCCCGACAGCCCGCTGGTCTGCTGGGCGACCTTCTGCAGGTCGACGTCGGCGGCCAGCGGCTTGTTGGCGGTGTGGACAGCGAGGATGCGCCGGCGGCCCTCAACGTCGGGCGGCGAGACGAAGACCTGGCGGTCAAAGCGGCCGGGGCGCAGCAGCGCCGGGTCGAGCTTCTCCAGCAGGTTGGAGGCTGCCATGACAACGACGCGGCCCGAGGACGAGAAGCCGTCCATCTCGACCAGCAGCTGGTTGAGGGTCTGCTCGCGCTCGGAGTTGTTGTCGGAGCCGCGCGTGGCGCCGACGGCGTCGAGTTCGTCGATGAAGATGATCGCCGGCTCGTGCTTGCCCGCCTCGCGGAACAGGCGGCGGATGCGGGCGGCGCCGAGGCCGGCGAACATCTCGACGAACGAGGACGCCGACTGCGCGTAGAAGGTCGCGCCGGACTCGTGGGCCACGGCCTTGGCCAGCAGCGTCTTGCCGGTGCCGGGCGGACCGTGCAGCAGGACGCCGGCGGGCACGCGCGCGCCGATCTTCACGAAGCGCTCGGGGTCCTTCAGGAAGTCGACGACCTCCTGGAGCTCCATCTTGGCCTCGTCGACGCCGGCGATGTCGGCCCACGCGACCTCGACGTTGGCGTCGGGCTTGATCTCGACCGGCTTGGTCTTGGGCATCGTCTTCAAGAGACGCCACATGACCACGGCGATGATCACGATGAAAACCAGCGAGCCGAAGCCCTGCCAGTCGGTGCCGAACTGCTGGAGCTTCTCGGAGAACGACTGCTTGGGGACGGCGACGGTCGTCCCCGCCAGGGGCTTGCTCTTGGTGCCCTGGAACGTGCCGCGGTCCGGCTCGTGTGCGCCCTTGGTCACCTTCGGGATCACCGGGGCAGGGGAAGTCGAAGAGGCAGACGCAGACACGTTCTCTTCCATCGGCCGCAAGCGCCGAACCCTTGACGGTCGTTCACCGACTTGACAAAAGCGGACCGGAGTCCGCTATAGTGTTCTCCATAAGCGGACCACAGTCCACATCTCACCTTCAGGAGAACCTCCCAATGAGCACCACGATCACCGAGATCCCCGCCGGCACCTACGGCCTCGATCCTGTCCACAGCTCCATCGGCTTCGGCGTCAAGTACAACGGCCTGGCCACCTTCCGCAGCTCCTTCGAGCAGTACGACGCGGCCTTCGCCGACGGCGTCCTCACCGGCTCTGCCGACGTCACGTCGATCGCGATCGACGAGGCCAACTTCAAGGGCCACCTCCTGACCGAGGACTTCTTCAACGCCGAAGTCACCCCGACGGTCACCTTCCGCTCGACCGACATCACGGTCAACGAGGACGGCACCGGCGAGGTCGCCGGTGAGCTCACGATCCGTGGCGTCACCAAGTCCGTCGTCGCCAAGGGCAACATCGCCGCCGGCGCCGACCCCTACGGCAACGACCGCATCGCGTTCGAGCTGTCGACGACCGTCGACCGCCGCGAGTTCGGCCTCAACTGGCAGAACGCCCTCCCCAACGGCGGCGACGCCGTGGCGTGGGACGTCACCCTCACCGTCGACCTGCAGCTCGTCAAGCAGGCGTAAGGAACACATGTCTGCGATCCGCATCCTCGGCCTCTCCGGAAGCCTCCGAAGCGGGTCCCACAACACGGCCCTCCTCCGGGCGGCGGCCCTCTCGCTGCCGTCCGGGGTGGAGCTGGAGGTCTACGACGGCCTCCGGGACCTGCCTCCATACGACGCCGACCTCGACGTCGAGCCTGAGCATGAGGCGGTTGCCCGTCTGCGTGAGGCGATCGCCGAGGCCGACGGCGTCCTGATCTCCACCCCCGAGTTCAACGGCTCGATCCCCGGCGTGCTCAAGAACGCGCTGGACTGGGCCTCGCGCCCCTTCCCCGACAGCGCGCTGAAGGGCAAGCCCGTCGCGGTGCTCGGCGCCTCCACCGGCCTGTTCGGCGCGGTCTGGGCCCAGGCGGAGACCAAGAAGATCCTCGGCATCATCGGCGCCGACGTGCTCGACGGCGAGCTGCCGGTCGGCCAGGCGCACGGCGCGTTCGGCGACGACGGCCACCTGATCGAGCCCGATCTGCGCACCGCGCTGCAGGAGCTCCTCGGCGTGCTGGCCGCACGGGTGGGAGCCCGGGACTCCCAGGCGGTTTAAGGTGCTCTATGTGGCGCCACCCTTCGAGCTTCCGATGTCGGGCCCCGCACCGGCAGATCGGGAGCGCGCCGACGCACGGCGCAACCGCGAGCGCATCCTCTGCGCGACCGCGCGCCTGATCGACCGCGTCGGCATCGACTGCATGTCGATGGACGACGTCGCCGCCGAGGCCGGTGTCGGCAAGGGCACGCTCTACCGCCGCTTCGGCGACCGCTCCTCGCTGCTGCGCGCGCTGATCTCCGAGCCCGAGCAGGCCTTCCAGGACGAGCTGATCCGCGGCGCCGCGCCGCTGGGCCCGGGCGCCCCGCCCGCCGAGCGCCTGCACGCCTTCGGCGAGGGGGTCCTGACGTTCCTCGACAGCCACGCGGTTTACATCCAGGCGGGCGAGCTGCTGGCCGGGGGCAAGCGCTACGGCCACCCGGTCTACGCCTTCTACCGCACCCACGTCTCGCTGCTCCTGCGCCAGGCGCTGGGCGAGACCGAGCACCACGAGTACCTCGTCGACGCGCTGTTGGGGCCGCTCAGCGCCCAGCCGTTCCTCTACCAGCGCGACGCCCGCGGGATGTCAGTGGACGAGATCTGCGCCGGCTGGCACGCGCTGTGCGACGCGGTGCTGGCGGGCGCCGCCGCTCACTGATAGCCGGGTGAGACGTAGGCGGTGCCCGCCTTGCTCGCCGGAACGAAGGCGCCGGCCGGCGGCGCGCCGCCGATGACGCCACCGGTGACCGGCAGTTTGGGGAAGCTGACCGTGTTGCCCACCAGCTTCGACGGGCAGGAGGCGTCGTTGGTGGCGGGCCAGACCGCCGACCCGAGGCTCGTCCCCAGGCGCGGTGTGATGTAGACGTTGGAGAGCGTGGTCGGCGCCATGGTGCAGCCGTTGGTCATCCAGAGCAGGTAGCCGCCCGACGATGTCGCCTTGGCGGAGTTGAACGTGAGGTCGACGTTCTGCAGCTCGACCGATCCGATCGCGCCTTGGTCAGGCCGCGTGTAGATGCCCTGGTAGCTCGAGTCCGCGGTCAGGTGATCGACGCGCAGGTCCTTCACGCCGCCCCACGGCTGGATCACGTCGGTGTGGTTGGTGTCGAAGGAGCCGAGCAGGCCGACAGCGCGCACATCCTCCACCTGCACGGTCGCCGCGGGCGCGTTGATCTGGATCGCGTCCATCTCGTGGGTGGTCCCGTCGAACAGGAGGCCTTCGACGTGCACGATCCCGACGCTGCCCACGATGTTGAGCGCGGTGCTCTTTGTCGAGGTCAGGGGCAAGGCGATCGCCCCGCCCTTGAGGACCACGTTGCGCCCACCGCTGATCGTGAGGTTGCCCCGGTGGGTGGTGCTGCCGAGATTCAGGATGTAGTCCTTGGTCTTGTCCAGCGTTAGCGTCTGGTCGCCCTGGGCGACGGCGATCGTTGTCGGCGCGGTGAGCGCCGGCGCGGGCCAGCGAAGCTTCGAGGAGACCGCGACCGCCGTCACATCCGCGCTCGCGGATGGGCTCAGCGTGCGCACGGTGTCGACGTAGAGGTTGCGGTCGCACGACGCGCTGCTGTGGTCGTTGGTCAGCGCGAGCGCGATCGTGTGCGAGCCGGCGACCAGGCTCTTGGCCACCGTGTAGTTGGTGTACCTGGTCTCCGAGACCGTGAAGGTCGCGACCTTCAGGCCATCGACGGTCACCTGGAGCGTCGGCGCCCCGTCGCACTGCGTGCCGCGTGCGAGGACCGTGATCGAGCTGGTGGCCGCTGCAGGCGTGACCGTCGCCTGCGCGGTCCCGCCCGTGAACATCGCGAGCGTCTTGCCACCTTCGGCCGCCCCGTCGGCGACGGCGCGGATATAGGTGGCCGACGAGGTGAACGACTCGCCGGGCGTGGTGGTCACCGTGACGTCGGCCGCGGCGGCGGCTGGGATCACGAGCAGGGCGGCAAGGGCGAGCAGGCTCAGGCGCCAAGGCATGCGGAGACGTGGGGACGACATTGCGGTGGTATCGACGGTCTCCGCGTCCAACAGGGGCGCAAGCCGCCCACATGGCCACATGACGGAGGTCATCTGCTCGGCTCAGCCGTAACCCGGCGAACGATAGGCCGTGCCGGCGTCGGCCGGCAGCACGAACGACCCACCCGCCGGCGCACCCCAGCGCGCGACCCCCGTGATCGGCAGGGACGGCCAGCCGGCGGTGGTACCCGACACGACGGCCGGGCAGTTCGTCGCCTGGCCCGTCGGCGGCCAGACCGTCGAGCCGAGGCTCGACCCCGGCCGACCCTTGACGTACACGTCGCTCAGCGCCGTGGTGGCAGTGGAACACCCCTTGCTGAACCAGAGCAGGTACCCGCCGGTCTTCGCGCCGGCGTTGTCGTAGGCGAGGTCGACGTGGCGCAGGTCGACCGAGCCGATCGGACCCTGGTCGGGCTGGTTGAAGATGCCCTGGTAGTTGGTGGTGGCCGTGAGGCGGTCGACGCGCAGCCGGGCCACGCCGCCCCACGGCTGGACGACGTCGGTGTGGTTGGTGTCATAGCTACCGCGCAGGCCGGTGGCGCGGATGTTCTCGAGTTGCACCGTGGCCTTCGGCGCGTTGATCTGGATGGCATCGAACTCGTGTCCGGACGCACCGTCGAACGACACGCCCTCGACATGGACCGTGCCCGTGGCGTTGCTGATGCCCAGCCCGACGGCCAGGCCGGAACCGGCGGGCGGGGCGATCCGGCCACCGATCACGACGACGTTGCGGCCGCCGCTGAGACCAAGGCCTCCGGCATGCGTCGCGGAGCCCAGCTTGATGATGTAGTCCTTGGTCGTGTCGAGGCTGATGCGCTGGTCGCCCTTCGCCACGGTGATCGTCGTAGGTGAGGTCAGCGTCGGCGGCGCCCAGGTGAGCTTGGGGCGCGCGGGCCCGGCGGGTGGCGAGGTCGCGGGCAGCGTCGTGGTTGGGCCACCGGGCGCCGCGCCCGTGACTTGGCCGACCCCGGGCCCGGCGCTCGTCGAGGGGTTCTGGCCGCTGGCCGGGCCGACGCCGTCCCGTGCCAGGAACCGCACCGCGCCGGCGCCCAACGGCCGGCGGCAGCGGGCGGTCGCGCCACCGCGAGAGGTCAGCGCGACGCGATGGCGGCCGGCGGGCGTGACGAAGGCCACCATGATCTCCCGGAGACGGTGCGTGGCGATGCGACGGCGGACGACCGTGCGCCGGTCGAGCGTCAGGAGCGCCGTCGTGCCTTTACCGCAGCGCAGCCGGATGCGCACGGCCAATCGGTCTGCCCGACCGGCCAGGCGGACGACCTTGACGTGGTGGTTGCCTACGAAGGCGGACGCCGGCGCGGACCCGACGACGCGATCCGGGGCCGGATCCGCGAGCGAGGAACCCACGCCGAGAGCCAGCACAAGGGCAGCGACGGGCCCCCCAAAGCGGACGATGCGCACCGGCGCAGTGTCATCGGTCAGGCGTCTTGAGGCAAGTCCGCCTCCGGCTAGGTCACCGATTCGTAACCTGGAGAGACGTAGCCGGGACCGGCGACGCCCGCGGGCACGAACGCGCCGTCGGCCGGCGCGCCGCCCGTGACCGCCCCGGTGACCGGGAGGTTCGGCCAGGTGACCTGGGACCCGGCGAGCTTCGCGGGACAGTTGGGGTCGCTGACGGGCGGCCAGACCGCGGTGCCGACCGACGTGCCGGCGCGCGGCACGATGAAGACGTCTGACAGCGTCGTCGGCGCCATGTCGCAGCCGGTCGTCATCCACAGCAGGTAGCCGCCCGACGAGGTCGCCTGGCTGTTGTTGAAGGTCAGGTCGACGTGGCGGAGGTCGACCGAGCCGATCGCACCCTGATCGGGCCGCGTGAAGATGCCCTGGTAGTTGGAGTCGGCGGTGAGGCGGTCGACGCGCAGCGCGCGGACCCCGCCCCACGGCTGGATCACGTCGCTGTGGTTGGTGTCGTAGGTGCCGAGGAGGCCGTTGGCGCGCACGTTCTCGACCTGCACCACGGCATCCGGCGCCATGATCTGGATCGCGTCCATCTCACGGCCGCTGGTGCCGTCGAACTCGACGCCCTCGACGTGGACGGTGCCGGTGCTGTTCTTGATGCCCAACGCGAGCGGGGTCGGCGAGACCTGCGACAGGGCAATGCGTCCGCCCATTATCACGACGTTGTGGCCGCCGGTGATCCTGACCGTCCCGTTGTGGGTAACGGTCCCGAGATCGATGATGTAGTCCTTGGTCGTGTCCAACGTGTAGGACTTGTCGCCCTGCGGCACGACGAGCGTCGTCGGCGCGGTCAGCGCGGGCGGGGCCCAGCGCAGACGTGGGCGGGTGTCGACTGGTGGTGGCGGCGTGGTGGTGGGCGGCTCGGTGGTGGTGGGCGGCTCGGTGGTGGTGGGCGGCTCGGTGGTGGTGGGCGGCTCGGTGGTGGTGGGCGGCTCGGTGGTGGTCGGCGGCTCGGTGGTCGACGGCGGCTCGGTGGTCGACGGCGGCTCCGTCGTGGACGGCGGGACGGTCGTCGACGGCGGCACCGTCGAGCTCGGCGGCGGCGAGGAGGGGACCGACGGCGACAGGAAGGGGGTCGGGATAGGTGGCGACGCGATCGGGGCGTCGAGGAGCTCCTGCAGGCCAAAGCCCACGGCAGCCGTCTGGGGGAGATCCGGGGCAGCGGCCGCGACCTTCACCTTGATCGCATCGACCATCACCGCCCGATGGCAGCGCTTGCCCTTCGACGCCGACGCGAGGGCCAGGCCGATGCGATGGCGCCCGGCCGGGAGCGTGTGCTGGATCGTCAGCGTCGCGTAGCCACGGTCCGACACGGACCGCACCGTGGACTTCTCGCCGTCGACGACGAGACGGAGCGATGGAGCACCGCTGCACGCGATGCCGCGCGCTTGCACCGCGATCGCCGACGCGGGCCGGTCGAGCTTGACGGTCGCGTTCGTCGTCCGCGTGGAGCGCAGTCGCGCGACGCGCCCGCCGGTCGCCGCCCGGTCGGACACGATCGCGTCGGGGCTGCTGATCCCCGAGAGCCGGGCGCCCGCGACGGAGATGTCGGCCGAGGCGGAGGGGGCGAGCGCGGCCAGTGCCGCCGACGCGAGAAGCGCAGCGCGCACCGACAAGCGACGCCCTGGGGGAAGGGCGGGGAGCATGGCGAGACTGGAGCGAGGACGGCGGCCGAACCCGGCTCGCCGCTGCAACTCCCATCGGCGGCCGCCCGCCCCGATGCACCTTCATTGCGCCCAGCATGGACAGATGACCGACGGCCCGCCGCTAGGCGCCGCGCCGCCCAGGCCGGCGCCGCGCTTATCCCAGGAGTTCCATGGCAATGGCCCTGTAGGCCCGCGCGGCGAAGCCGACATCAGCCGCCTTGATCCGCTCGTCCTTGCCGTGGACCAGCGGCCACATCTCGCCAAGCGTCATCTCCCGCTGGGGGAAGAAGCCGTAGGCCACGCACTCCGGGAAGGCGTCGCGGAACGCGCGTGAGTCGGTGTAGGCCGGCAGCATCGTCGGCACGATCCGCGCGTCCGGATCCTCGGCCGCGAGGAAGTGGGTGATCGCGTCCATCAGCGCCGACTGCACGGGCGAGCCGTTGCCGACGACCTCCTCGAGCCAGGTGACCTCGTAGCCGTCCTCGTGGCCGATGACCTCGCGGAGCCGCAGCGCCGCGGTCTCGCGCGTGTGCCCGGGCGGGACGCGGCAGTCGACGGTCAGCGTCGCGCTGCTGGGAATGACGTTGATCTTGCTCCCCGCGCTGATGATCGTCGGCGCGAACGTGACCGACGCCATCGGCTCGAAGAACGCCGCGAGCGCCGGGTTGGCGGCGCGCAACGCGTCGACGTCGGACAGATCGAGCGCCGCCAGCAGCGCCTGCGGCGCCTCGGTCATGTCGGGCTCGGGCTGGCGGTTGGCCAGCGCGTCGAGCAGCGGCGCGAGCTTGGGCAGCGCGTTGTCGGAGACATTGGGCATCGAGGCGTGGCCGGCCCGACCGCGCGTGGTCAGCGAGAAGCGAAAGACGCCCTTCTCGGCCGTGCACACGCCGTAGAGGCGCTGGTCGCCGTGCGGGATGACGGTGCCCGCGCCCTCGTTGAGCAGGAAGTCGCAGCGCACGAGCTCGGGGTGGGTCTCGGTCAGCCAGATCGCGCCCTCGCCGCCGCCGTTCTCCTCGTCGACGACCACGATCACCAGCAGGTCGCCGTGCGCGGGGCGCCAGCCGGACTCGGCCAGGTCCAATGCCGCGGCGACCTCCGCCGCGGTCTGGGACTTCATGTCCTGGGCGCCGCGGCCCCAGACCTCGCCGTCGACCAGGTCGCCCGACCACGGGTCGCGCTGCCACTCGGCCGGATCGGCCAGGACGGTGTCGACGTGCGACAGCAGCCCGAGCACCGGCCCGTCGGCGGCGCCGCGCAGGCGCGCCACGAGGTTCGGGCGTTCTGGCGTGCGGCCGCGCAGCTCGACCTCGAAGCCGGCGTCGCGAAACAGGACGGCGAGCTCCTCCTGCAACGTCCGCTCGTCGCCCGGCGGGTTGACCGTGCGGTGGCGGATGAGCTGGCGCAGCAGCTCGACGGCGCGGTCCTCGAGGGCCATGGCGCAAGACAGTAACGCTCCGCGGTCAACCCACCGGCCGCGCGGGCTGCGATCCTGGGCGGCAGTGTCAGATCAGCTGTTCTCCTTCGGCGATGCCGAACCCGGGGCCGAGTCGTCAGATCCGAACGCCCCACTGCCGGCGCGCATGCGCCCGCGCACCCTGGCCGAGCTCGTCGGCCAGGAGCACGTCCTCGGCGAGGGCTCGTCGCTGCGCGTGGCGATCGAGCACGGCCGCCCGTTCTCGATGATCCTGCACGGGCCGCCCGGCACCGGCAAGACGACGCTGGCGCGGATCGTGGCCACCAGCGCCGACGCGGCCTTCGAGGAGCTCAGCGCGGTCCAGGCGGGCAAGGCCGAGGTCACGCAGGTCATCGCGCGCGCCCGCGAGCGGAAGCGGGCCCACCCACCCGGCCGCTCCACCGTCCTCTTTCTCGACGAGATTCACCGCTTCAACAAGGCTCAGCAGGACGCGCTGCTGCCCGCGGTCGAGGAGGGCCTGGTGACGCTGATCGGCGCGACGACCGAGAACCCCTACTTCTCGGTCAACGGCGCGCTGCTCTCGCGCTCGCAGGTGCTGGAGCTGCGGTCGCTGACCGCCGAGCACGTCGAGACGCTGCTGCGCCGCGCGATCGAGCGCGGCGAACTGGGCGACGTGACGATCGACGACGAGGCCGTCGAGTTCCTGGCCCAGCGCAGCGGCGGGGATGCGCGCAGCGCGCTCGGCGCGCTGGAGTTGGCGGCAGAGACGGCGGGGGCCGAGGAAAACGGCCCCCACCCACCCACGGTCGCCTTGGCCGGCGCCGAGAGCGCGCTGCAGCGCAAGGCCGTCCGCTACGACCGCGCCGGCGACCAGCACTACGACCTGATCTCCTCGTGGATCAAGTCCACGCGTGCGAGCGACGTCGACGCCTCGCTCTACTACTTGGCCATCATGTTGGAAGGCGGCGAGGACCCGCGCTTCATCGTGCGGCGGATGGTGATCCTCGCCTCAGAGGACATCGGCAACGCCGATCCGCGGGCGCTGATGGTCGCGACCTCGACGGCCGCGGCGATCGAGTTGGTGGGGTTGCCCGAGGGCGCCCACGCGCTGGCTCAGTGCGCCGTCTACCTCGCGCTGGCGCCCAAGTCCAACGCCTCCTACAAGGCGCTCGGCGCGGCGCGGGCCCACGTGCGCGAGCACGGCGCCCAGGCGCCACCCGCCTACCTGCGCTCCGGCCCACTGGCCGACGAGGGCTACGACTACCCCCACGACCGCCCTGGCCACGTCTCGCCCCAGCAGGTGCTGCCACCGGGCCTGGAGGGCGTCCGCTTCTACGAGCCCGACGGCCAGGAGGCGCCGTTCGCCGAACGGGTCGCGGCGATCCGACGGGCGCGGGGGCTGGACGGATGACGCTGAGCTCCGTGGCGCCCGCGACCGGCGAGGCGCTCGGGACCGTCGCGATCGCCTCGCAGCACGACGTCCTGGCCGCCGTCGCCGAGGCGCGTGCGGTGCAGGGGCTGTGGGCGCAGCTGCGCCTCAGCGATCGTGCGCGCTACATGGCGCGGGCTGCGCAGGCCGTCATCGACGAGGCCGACGAGCTGGTCGAGCTGATCTGCCGCGAGCAGGGGCGGCCGCGCACGGAGGTCGAGATCGGTGAGCTGCTGCCGGCGATCGAGACGCTGCAGTGGCTCGGCGAGGCGGGCCCGCGGATCCTCTCGGGCGAGCGCGCCGCGCTGTCGCGCGTGCTGCATCCGCTGACCCGTGCGCGCTGGAGCTACGAGCCGCTCGGCGTCGTTGCCGTCCTCGGCCCCGCCGCCGAGCCGTTCGCCACGCCGCTGGGCGACGTCGCCGTCGCGCTGATGGCCGGCAACGGCGTCGTGCTCAAGCCGTCACCGCACGCGGCGCTCAGCGGCGCGCGCATCGCGCGCGTCTTCGCCCGCGCCGGGCTGCCGCCCGGGCTGCTGCAGATCGTCCAGGGCCATGCGGCGACGGGCGGCGCGCTGGTGGAGGCGCCGGTCGCGCAGGTGCGCTTCACCGGCTCGGCGCTGGCGGGCGCCAAGGTGCTGGAGGAGTGCGCGCGCGGCGTCAAGCGGGTCGTCGCCGAACTGGGCGGGACCGACGCCGCGATCGTCTGCGCCGACGCCAACATCGCCCGTGCCGTCGAAGGCATTGCCTGGGGCGCCTTTGCCAACGCAGGACAGTCGGGCGGCTCGATCGAGCGCGTCTACGTCCTGCGCGAGGTCGCCGACGAGCTGCTGGCGGGCTTGGTTGCCCGGGCGCGGGCACTGCGGGTCGGCGACCCGGCCGATCCGGAGACCGAGATCGGCCCGCTGGTCGGCGGCGAGCGGCTGGGGCGCGTCGTCGAACTGCTCGACGACGCCGTCGCTCAGGGCGCGACGCTGCACTGCGGTGGGCCGGTGGACGTGGCCGGCTTCAGCGGCGCCTTCTGCGCACCGGCCGTCCTGACCGGCGTGCCGGCCGGCGCGCGGCTGGCACGCGAGGAGGCGCCCGGCCCCGTGGTCGCCGTGACCGTGGTCGACCGCGAGGAGGACGCGATCGCCGCCGCGAACGACAGCGCCCTCGGCCTCGGCGCTTCGGTGTGGACCGCTGATCGATATAAGGGCGAGCGCATCGCACAGCAGCTCCGTGTGGGCATGGTGTGGATGAACGACCACCACGTCGCCCGCAGCGCACCGCAGCTGCCGTGGGGCGGCGTGCACGGCTCGGGGATCGGGCGCGCCCGTGGCGCGATCGCGCTGCGCACCTGCGCCGAGCCGAAGGTCGTCACCTGGGACCCGCCGCGCGGCAAGGCGTTCTGGTGGTTTCCGTATGACCGCGCGCTCGCTCGCACCGTGCGGGCCGTGGCGCGCCTGCGCTCGACGCGCGATGCCGACCGTGAGCGCGGGCTCCGCGATGGGGCGGCACCCGCGCTCACCGTGGTGGCACGCACGATGAAGTCACTGCGACGGAGGTAGCGGCGTTTCCGACCGGCACGCCGGAAACGCCGCCGGGTCCGTGCGAGAACGGTGGTGCCGAACGCGGACCTGCCTTCCGTTTCGCCACGACAACGTGCTCGCTCCCTTGACCGGCGCCTCCCGCCGCTCGGACTTGAGGAGGCGGAACCTAGACTTGCCGGATTGGCAGGAACGGCGTCTGCCAGAAAGTGCATCGCTTTGCACCGGGAAAGCGACAGCTACTGGCTAAGAGATGGCACGGAGGCCCGCGGCGGTCGCCGCGGCGACCAGGATCACCACCAGCACCGGCGCGCGCAGCGCCACGGCGACAAGCGCGGCGGCAAGTCCCGCGGCGCGCGCGTCGAGCACCAGCGCTCGCCCGTCGGCGAACGTGTTGGTGACGATCAGCGCCGCCAGCAGCGCCGGGCCGAGCAGCGTCATCGCGCCGACCAGCCGCGGCGGTAGCTCGCGACCACCGAGCGTGGCCGGCGCCAGGCCCTTGAGCACGAGCGTCCCGGCGCCGGCGCCCGCGACCACGATCCAGTCGGTGCTCACGCGCGGCGCCTTTGGCCCAGCCCGGCAAGGCAGACGACCGAGGCAGCGACGATCGGCACGCCCGGTGGCGTGAGCGGCACCATCACCAGCGCGACCGCGCCGCCGCCCAGCGCGGCGAGCAGCAGCCGTCGCTCGCGGATCTGCCCCGCCAGCAGGGCAAGGAAAAGCGCCGGGAACGCCGCGTCGAGCCCCAGCGTCTCGGGATCGCCGAGCACCGAGCCGGCCGCGACGCCGACGATCGAGCAGGCCACCCACGCCAGGTAGATCGCGACGCCCGCACCGACCAGCAGCCGCGGGTCGTAGCGCCCGTCGCCCTGGTGGCTGACCGCCCAGGACTCGTCGACGGCCACCTGGCCCTGCGCCGCACGGGTCAGCGGACCGCCCGGCAGCCACGGCGCGATCGAGAGGCCGATCGGCAGGTAGCGCGCGTTGAGCAGCAGGGCGGCGACGATCGCCGCGACCACCGTGCCGCCGTCGTCCACGGTCGACACGGCCGCGAACTGCGCCGACCCGGCAAAGGTCGTCAGCGAGAAGACGACGACCGCCAGGGCGCTGAACCCGGCCTGGCGGGCAAGCACGCCGTAGGTCACGCCGAAGCCGCCGACGGCCACCGCCAGCGGCCAGGCACGGCGGGCGCCCTCCAGATAGGTCGTTCGCTGCATTAGTATCTACGTTCGCTATGCCGAACGAAATTGTCAAGGTCGTCGGAACCAACCTGCGCCGCCTGCGCACCGACCAGCGCCTGTCGCTGTCGGACCTCGCCCGCAGCTCCGGCGTCGCGAAGGCGACGCTCTCGGCGTTGGAAGGCGGCCGCGGCAACCCAACCCTGGAGACGCTCTCGGCACTGGCCGCCGCGCTGGAGATCCCGATGGGCGACCTCATCACCGCGGCCGATCCGCTGCCGGTAACCGTCGTGCGCAACGACGAGGGAACGGCAGGGGTGGGTGGGGACGGTCTCGCCAATGATCTGCGGCTGATCGCGCGCTTCACGCCCGGCGGGACGGTCGAGGTCTACGAGGCCCAGTGGCCCAAGCGCTCGACGCGCAACGCCGGCGGCCACGGCCCCGGCACGCGCGAGCACGTCTTCGTCACCCGCGGTGGCCTGAAGGTCGGCCCGCTCGGCCGCGAGGTCGGCTTGTCGGGCGGCGATTACGCGACGTTCTCCGCCGATGAGCCCCACCTCTACGAAGCGCGCGCCGGCACGCGCGCGCTGCTGCTGATGCAGTGGGCGCCGGGCGCGCCTCAGGCGGCGGCCGGCACGTAGCGCAGGTTCGACGGCAGCAGCGGCACGAGCACGCGCTTGACGTACTCGGCACCGCCGCGCAGGGCGATCGCGCGCGCCGGATCCCACGAGAAGCCGTACCCGCGCCGGATGCCGCCCGGCAGCAGGCCGACCGTGATGAAGTTGGCCAGCTCGACCAGCGGCCGGACCTTCAGCGGCAGCGGCGGCCGGAGCACGACCTCGATGCCGACCTCACGCGCCGTCGGCGTCACGTACAGGTCGCCAGACCGCCGTATGTCCAACATGTAGGCCTCGAAGTCGTCCCAGGTCGCGGGCATGTCGGCGTCGCGCAGCCCAAAGAGCCGGCCAACGGTCCGGTAGTCCTGCCAGTAAGCGTCGCGTTCGACGGCGCTCAGCCCCGTGACGTAGCGCTCGTAGACCTTGACGGCCGAGTCGACCAGGCAGGCAACGATCCACAACAACAACTCCGGATCATCCGCCGCCCAGGGCGTGCCGGCGGGAAAGCGGCCCGCATCGTGGGGCAGGACGCCAGACGCTCGCGCGTGCATGGTGCGCACGCGCCGGGTCTTGCGGTCGGCCTCGGCCTTCGGACCCCAAGCGACGGCGTCCATCACTTCTGCCGTGCGCCGCAGCCGCTTGTAGGGATCGTCGAGCGAGCCCGTCGCCATGAAGAACCCCTCGAACGCGACCGGATGTGCGGCCATCATCAGCAGCGCGCGCGGGCCCGACAGCGCGACGACCTTCTCGCGATGAACGCGCCGCAGCAGGGAGTCGTCGGTGAAGTACGAGGGCGCCATCGTGATCTCTGTCACAGGGTACGGCCGTCTACCCTGTTCGAGATGCCTGCCGCCGCATATGAAGGGAAGGAGTGCGTCTGCCAGTTCAAGCGCGGGGTCTGCGACCAGACCTGCGTGCGCGACATGCTGGACACGCCCTTCTACATCGCCTGCCTGAAGCTGCGCGGGCGGCGCTGCCTGGTCATCGGTGGCGGCGCGCTGGGGCTGGAGAAGGCCGAGGGCCTGCTCGCCTGCGACGGCGACGTCACCGTGATCTCGCCCGAGATCGGGCCGGAGCTGGAGGAGCTGGCGCGCGAGGGCTCGATCCGTTGGGAGCAGCGTCAGTACGCCGGGCCGCAGGACCTCGAGGGCATCTTCATGGTCATCGCCTGCACCGACGACACCGACACCAACATCGCGATCTACGAAGACGCCGAGCGCCGTGCGATGCTGGTCAACATCGTCGACGTCCCGCCGCTGTGCAACTTCATCCTTCCGGCGATCGTCCGCACCGGCCCGCTGGCCATCGCGATCTCCACCGCCGGCGCCTCTCCCGCGCTGGCCAAGCGCATGAAGCGCGAGATCTCCGCCCAGTTCGGCGAGGACTACGCGCGTCTGGCGATCATGCTCAACGACGTCCGCGGCTGGGCCAAGGGCATCCTGCCGACCTACCAGGACCGCAAGGACTTCTTCGAGTCCATCGTCAACGGCTCACCTGACCCGATCGCGCTCATCCGCGCCGGCGACGAGGCCCAACTGCTCGACCTCATCGAGCGCGCCAAGACGCAGTACGCGCCGGCGACGGCCTAGATGCCCGACCGCCTCACGCACCTCGACGAGCACGGCGATGCGCGGATGGTCGATGTCGGTGGCAAGCCGGTGACCGAGCGGCGCGCGGTGGCGCGGGCGGTCGTGCGGATGACGCCGGAGACGGCGCGGATCGTCGCGGCTGGGGATGCGCCGAAGGGTGATGTGCTGGGTGTTGCGCGGATCGCCGGGATCATGGCGGCCAAGAAGACCGGTGAGCTGATCCCGCTGTGCCATCCGATCGGGCTTGATCACGTCGACGTCGACGGCGTCGTGGATGTCGAGGCCGGGACGATCACGCTCACGGCCTCGGCAGGCGTCACCGCGCGCACGGGCGTCGAGATGGAGGCGATGACGGCGGCCTCGGTCGCGGCGCTCACGGTCTACGACATGGTCAAAGGCGTCGAGCGCGGCGTGGCCATCGAAGAGGTCGTCCTGCTGGAGAAGAGCGGCGGCGCCAGCGGCACGTGGCGGCGCTGAACGCCGCGCGGTTCTAGTCTCCGAGACGATGCGCACCTGCGTGCTGACCGTCTCGAGCTCCGTCTCGCGCCGCGCGAGCGAGGACGAGTCCGGCCCGCTGCTCGCTCAACTGGCCGAGGAGGCCGGCGCCGACGTCGAGGCGATGGAGGTCGTCCCCGACGACTACGCCCTGATCGAGGATCGGCTGCACCACTACGTCGACGACGGTTTTGCGCTGATCTTCACCACCGGCGGCACGGGCTTCACGCCCGACGACATCACGCCGGAGGCCACGCGCGCGGTGATCGAGCGCGACGCCCCCGGGATCGCCGAGGCGCTGCGCGCCGAGTCGGCCAAACACACCCCGATGGGCATGCTCTCGCGCGGCGTGTCGGGCATCGCCCATCGCACGCTGATCGTCAACTTCCCCGGCAGCCCGAAGGCCATCGGCCAGCTCTTTCCCGTGATCGCCCCCGTGCTCGAGCACGCCGTGGGCACGCTGCAACGCCAAGATGGCGAACCCAGCCATTGAGCTGGCGGGGCTGACGCGGCGCTACGGCGACCGCGAGGCCCTCGCCGACGTCTCGCTGACGCTCCAGGCCGGACGCACGCTCGTGATCTTCGGGCCCAACGGCGCCGGCAAGACGACGCTGCTGCGCGTGCTGGCGACGCTGCTGCGACCGCACGCCGGCAGCGCGACGGTCCTGGGCTCCGCACTGCCCGACCAAGGCTGGGCCATTCGCGGCCGGATCGGCTTTCTCGGCCACGCCAGCCTGCTCTACCGCGACCTCACCGCGCGCGAGAACCTGCGTTTCCACGCCCGGCTGCACGGCACCCCGCATGAGCGCGTCGAGGAGCTGCTGGACGCCGTCGGCCTGCGCAACCGCGCCGATGATCCGGTCCACACCTACTCGCGCGGGATGGTCCAGCGCGCCGCGGTCGCCCGCTGCGTCCTGCACGACCCCGAGCTGCTGCTGCTCGACGAGCCGACCGCCAACCTCGATCCGCACGCCGCCGAGCTGGTCGAGCCGCTGATCGGCGCGAGCTCGGGGCGCACGCGCGTGGTCACCAGCCACGACCCGGTCGGTGGCCTGCAGGGCGCCGACCTCGCGCTGGGCCTGCGCGCCGGGCGCACCGAGCTGCTGGCGCCTGCGAGCAACGTCGACCGCGACGCGATCGGGGTGTTGTATCGATGACCGCGTCCACGCCGCCCTCCACCCGCGCCGCCGTCGGCGCGCTGCTGCGCAAGGAGCTGCGGCTGGAGCTGCGGACCTTCCAGGTCATCCCCGCGATGGCGCTGTTCAGCGTGACGACGCTCGTCGTCTTTCACTTCAGCCTCCAGGCCAACACGGTCGAGGGCTCGCTGGCCGCGGGCGTCCTCACCGTGACGCTGCTGTTCAGCGCGATCCTCGGCATCAACCGCCTCTTCGTCGCCGATCAGGAGGAGAGCGGCTTCGACGGCTTCCTGCTGGCGCCCGTCGACCGGACCGCGATGCTCGTCGCCAAGGCGCTCGCGCTCGGCGCGTTCCTCGTGATCCTCGAGCTGATCGCGGTGCCCGCCTTCGCGCTGATGCTGCTCGATCCCAACCTCACGGGCGCCGTGCTCGGCCAGACCGTCGTGGCGTTGCTGCTGGCCGACGTCGCCATCGCCGTGGTCGGCACCCTGGTTGGCGCCCTGGCCATCCAGACCCGCGCGCGCGACCTGATCGTGCCCCTGATCGCGCTGCCGCTCCTGCTGCCCGTGGTGATCGGAACGGCGAAGCTCCTGGCGCCCACGTTCGCCGCGGCGGGCGCAACGGCGCTCCCCGGGCGCTGGCTGGCGATCCTCGGGCTCTATGATCTCGTGTTCGGGCTTCTCGCCTACGCGGTCTTCGACTTCCTGCTCGAAGACTGAGGATCGGGCGGAGACCGAGCTCAGACGCAGATGTCCGGCAACCGCCTTCTCACGCTGTCCGTCGCGACCGTGGTCACCATGATCACCGGGTACTCCCTGGCCGCGTTCTACGCGCCGATGGACGCCGATCAGGGCTTCATCCAGAAGATCTTCTACCTCCACGTGCCGATGGCGATCGTGGCGCTCTGCGGCTTCGTCTTCGGCGGGATCTGCGCGGTGATGCACCTACGCACCAGCGAGTCGAAGTGGGACCTGCGCTCGTATGTCGCGATCCACGTCTCGGTCATTCTCGGCGTCGGCGTCCTGCTCACGGGCGCGATCTGGGCCAAGGCGTCGTGGGGCCATTGGTGGGTCTGGGACGAGCCGACGCTGGTCAGCTTTTTGATCGTCTTCCTGTTGTACGCGACCTACACGCCGCTGCGCTTCTCGATCGAGGATCGCGAGCGCCAGTCGCGCTACGCCTCGGTCTTCGCGATTACCGCCGGCGCGTTCGTGCCGCTGAACTTCGTCGCGGTGCGCGCGGCGACGCAGACCGTGCATCCGCGGACGTTTGACCGCACCGGCAACCTGCCGCCACACATGGCCACGGCCTTCTTGGTGTGCTTGATCGGCATGACGTTGTTGTACGTGCTGCTCTGGCAGTACGAGATGGCCCATAAGAACACCGTCGCGCAGCTGCGTGCGCTGCGGCGCAAGCTTGGTGAAGACGACGGCGTCCGCGCCCGTCGCTCCGCCGCTCCCGAACTGCAGGTCCGCTAGATGCTCGCCTCCACCACGCTTCCCGACAACGCCGGCTACGTCGCCGCCGCCTACTTGGTGTTCTTGGCGCTGCTGCTGATCTACGTCGGGATCATGGCCTACAAGTTGGTTAAGGTGCAGCGGTACGTGGTCGAGATCAACGAGTTGGTCGCCGACGAGGCGACCGAGCCTGAGCGCGTGCGCGAGGAGACCCCGGCGTGAGGGCTCGCGCATCGCGTCGCCAGTTGCAGCGCGAAACGCTGGAGGTATTCGCGTGAGCAGCGAGCTCCTCTGCCTCGGCATCTCGCACAAGACCGCCCCGGTCGCCGTGCGTGAGCGCCTTGCGCTGACCGCGCCCGAGGCGCAGCGCCTCTGCCAAGAGCTCGTCGAGACCGACGCGATCCGCGAGGCCGTCGCAATCTCCACCTGCAACCGCACCGAGATCTACCTCGTCGGCGACCCGGTCGGCGCCGAGAGCGAGCTGCTCTCGCGGCTAGCCCAGCGCGCCGGCACGCGCCCGACCGAGCTGACCGATGCGATGTACGCGCCGCGCAACTGCGACGCCGCGCGCCAGCTCTACCGCGTCGTCTCCGGCCTGGAGTCGATGATCGTCGGCGAGGCCGAGATTCAGGGCCAGGCCAAGCGCGCCTACGAGGCCGCGCTGGAGGCCGGGACGACCGGCCCGCTGACCAACCGCCTCTTCACCGCCGCGCTGCAGACCGGCAAGCGCGTGCGCTCCGAGACGACGCTGGGCGAGGGCCGCGCCAGCGTCTCCAGCGTCGCCGTCGGCCTCGCCCGGGACCTCATCGGCCCCGAGCTCGCCGCCCGCGACGTCGTGATCATCGGCGCCGGCGAGACCAGCGAGCTGACCGCCCGGGCGCTGGCCGAGGAAGGCGTGCGGACGATCTTCGTCGCCAACCGCCGCGCCGACCGCGCCCGCTCGATCGCCGAGCGCTTCGGCGGCTCGGTCTCCTCGCTGCACGATCTTCCCGACCGCCTGATCGAGGCCGACATCGTCGTCGCCTCGACCTCCTCGCCGCACCCGATCATCGGCGTCGACGAGCTGGCGCTGGTCATGCGCGAGCGCGAAGGCGCCCCGCTGCTGCTGATCGACATCGCCGTCCCGCGCGACATCGAGGCCGCCTGCGGCGAGCTCGAGGGCGTCACGCTGTACGACATCGACGACCTGCAGGCCGTCGTCGCCCGCAACCGCCAGGTCCGCGAGGACGAGCGCGCGCAGGCCGAGGCGGTCGTCGAGGACGAGATCCAGCGCTTCGCCCGCTGGATGGGCACGCTCGACGTCATGCCGACGATCGCCGCGCTGCGCGAGCACGGCGACGCGATCGTCGAGCAGGTGCTGACCGAGAACGAGGGCCGCTGGGAGAGCGCGTCGGCGCGCGACCGCGCCCGGATCGAGGCCATGGCCCGCTCGTTGATGGCGCGTCTACTGCACGAGCCGACGATCCGCCTGAAGTCCGTCGACCGCGACGGCGGCCACGGCCGCGTGCAGTTCGCGCGCGAGCTCTTCGGCTTGGCCGAGGGCATCACCGAGGCGTCGGACGTCGCGGAGTCCGATGATGCCTCGCAGGCCGACGTGCGCCCCTTGCGCCGCCGCGGCGCCGGGCAGTGAAGCTCGGGACGCGCGGCAGCGCGCTGGCGCTGGTTCAGGCGCACGCGGTCGCCGACGCACTCGGCGGCGATGCCGAAATCGTGGAGATCACCACGAGCGGCGATCGCGGGATCGCCGGCGACAAGGCGCGCTGGATCGACACGATCGAGGACGCGCTGGAGTCCGGCGCGATCGACCTCGCCGTGCACTCGGCCAAGGACGTCCCGGCCGCGTCGCTCCTGCGACCCGGTATGGCGCTGGCCGCGGTGCTGGGCCGCGAGGACGCGCGCGATGCGCTGGTCGGTTGCGACTCGCTGCAGGCACTGCCGCCCGGCGCGCGGGTCGGGACCGCGTCGCTGCGCCGCCGCGCGCAGTTGCTGGCCGTGCGCGACGACCTCGAGATCGTGGAGGTGCGCGGCAACGTCGACACCCGTCTGCGCAAGTTGCATGACGGCGTGTGCGACGCGCTGATCCTTGCCGCCGCGGGCCTGCGCCGCCTGGGCCGCGCTGAGGAGATCGGCGCACTGCTCGACCCGTCGATCTTCGTCCCCGCGCCCGGCCAGGGCGCGCTGGCGGTCGAGGGGCGCGTGGTCCCCACGGCGCTGGTCGACGCCGAGAGCGACGCTCGGCTGCGGGCCGAGCGCTTCGTCGTCGAGGCGCTGGAGGCGTCGTGTGACACGCCGGTGGGCGTGCACCATGACGGGACCGCGCTGCACGCGTTCGTCGGGCTGCCCGACGGCAGCGCGTGGCTGCGCGACAGCGTCGTGAGCGACGATGGAGCCGCTTCGTTGCTCGTCACGCGCCTGGAGTCGATGGGAGCACGCGAGCTGCTCGCGCGCGCAGCCGAGATGGCAACCACATGAACAACGGCCGCGTCATCCTCGTCGGCGCCGGGCCGGGCGACCCGGGCCTCATGACCGTGCGGGCGCTGCAAGTCATCGCACAAGCCGATGTCATCCTGTATGACAAGCTCATTCCCCCGACCGCGCTCGATGGCGCCCGCGCCGACGCGCTGCTGCTTGACGTCGGCAAGATCGGCGGCGGCGAGCAAGTACCCCAAGATGAGACGCACCGCCTGCTGCTGACCCACGCACAGGAGGGCAAGGTCGTCGTGCGCGTCAAGGGCGGCGACCCGTTCGTCTTCGGCCGCGGCGGCGAGGAGGCGCAGCTCTGCCGCGAGCACGGCATCGCCTTCGAGATCGTCCCGGGCGTCACCGCGGGCATCGCCGGCCCGGCCTACGCAGGCATCCCGGTGACGCAGCGCAACATGGCCGCGGCGGTCGCGTTCGTCACCGGCCACGAGAATCCGGACAAACTGGGGGTGGGTGGGTCCGGGTCACAGATTGATTGGCCGGCGCTCGCGCGCTTTCCCGGCACGTTGGTGTTCTACATGGGCGTCCGCGCGCTGCCCCGCATCGCCGAGCAGCTGATGCTCGGCGGCCGCCCAGCCGACGAGCCGGTCGCGATCGTCGAGCGCGGCACGCTGCCCGACCAGCGCACCGTCCACGGCACGCTGGCGACGATCGCCGAGCTCGCGGAGGCCGCTGCGATCAAGCCGCCGTCGGTCACCGTCGTCGGGCCGGTCGCGGCGCTGGGCGAGGAGCTCGCCTGGCTGGGGCGCGGACCGCTGGGTGGGACGTCGGTCGTCGTCACGCGCCCCAAGGCGCAGGCGTCGGGCCTGGCCGGCGCGCTGCGCGACCTTGGCGCGCGGGTCATCGAGGCGGCGGTCATCGTGCCCGAGCCGCTGGAGTTCTCGATCCCCGACCTCGGCGACGTCGACCTGCTCGTCTTGTCGTCGCCCAACGGCGTCAGGGCCTTCTTCACCGAGCTGCGCGCGACCTTCCGCGACGTCCGCTCGCTCTATGGCATCGCGGTCGCCGTGATCGGCCCCGGCACCGCCGACGCGGTGCGGGCCAACGGCATCGAGCCCGACCTAATCCCGTCGCGCGCCGTTGGCGAGTCGCTCGCCGACCTCGTGTCTGGTTTCGAGGTCCGCCACGCGATGATCGTCCGCGCCCGCGGCGGGCGCGACGTCGTGCGCCAGGCGCTCCTGGAGGGTGGCACCCCGATCGTCGACCTGATCGAGCCCTACGAGACGGTCGCCGAACCGCTCGATCCGCGGACCCGTACGCGTACCCTGGAAGCCGACTGGGCGACGTTCACCTCAGCGTCGTCGGTGCGGTTCTTCGTCGAGGCGGTCGGCGGTTCGGAGATCGTGCGCGACAGCGGCCTGCGGCTGGCCTCGATCGGCCCGATCACCACCGAGGCGCTGCGATCTCACGGCCTCGAGCCCGAGGTCGAGGCCGGCGAGCACACGCCCGCGGGCCTCGTGGACGCGCTCGTCGCGGCGCTGCGCCGCTAGCCTGCCAAGCGCATGGCACGCCCGCTCACGTTCCTCTCTGACTACGGCCTCGAGGACGACTTCGTCGGCGTGTGCCACGCGGTGATCGCGCAGATCGCGCCCGAGGCGCGGATCGTCGATCTCACCCACGGCCTCGACCGCCACGACATCCGGACCGCGGCGCTCGTGCTGCGCCGCGCGCTGCCGTTCAGCGCCCCGGGGGTGCACTTGGCGGTCGTCGATCCGGGTGTCGGCGCCGAGCGGCGCGCGATCGCGCTGCGCACAACCGAGGAGGACCGGATCCTCGTCGGGCCCGACAACGGGCTGCTCTCGCTGGCCGCGCAGCGCTTCGGCGGTATCGCGGAGGTCGTCGACGTCGCCCGCTCGCCGCATCGCCTGGAGCCGGTTTCGGCGACCTTCCACGGCCGCGACATCTTCGCCCCGGTGGCGGCCCACCTTGCGCTCGGCGCGCCGCTGGGCGACGCCGGCGATCCGATCGACGCCGACGAGATCATGCGGCTGGACATGCCGCTCGCGTTCCTGGAGGACGGCGAGCTGTACGCGCATGCGGTCGGCTTTGATCGCTTCGGCAACGTGATGCTCGACGTCGAGCACGCCGAGCTGGCCGATTCGGGCTTCAAGCTCGGCCACGGCGTCGACGTCAACGGCCGCCCGGGCGTCTACGCCACGACGTTTGCCGACGTCCCCGCAGGCGAGCTGATCCTCTACGAGGACGCCTACCGGACGCTCGCGCTGGCGGTCAACCGCGGCTCGGCGCGCGAGCTGCTGGGCATCGAGCGCGACGGCGAGCTGCGGATCCGCGCGCGGTGAGCCTCGGCGTCCCAAGGCTGCACCTGCGCGAGGTCGACTCCACCAGCGACCGCGCGCGTGCGCTGGCGCTGGCCGGGGCGCCGCACGGTGCGCTGGTGACCGCGACGGCCCAGACCGCTGGGCGTGGCCGCCAGGGGCGTGTGTGGACCTCGCCGCCGGGCACGGCGCTGACCATGTCGGTGGTCTTGCGCGATCCGCCACCGCTGCTGCCGCTGGTCGCGGCGGTGGCGGTCGCCGAGAGCTGCGGCGAGGCCGCGCGGATCAAGTGGCCCAACGACGTGCTCGTCGGAGGCCGCAAGGTCGCGGGGATCCTCTCCGAGGGTCGCCCGCATGAGGGCTGGGCGGTGCTCGGCATCGGCGTCAACGTGGCGGTCGATGTCGGAGGGCTCCCGGAAGAGCTGCGCGAGAAGGCGGGGTCCTTGGGCCGCGCGCGCGCCGACGTCGAGCCGTTCTTGTCGTCCTTGCTCGGCGCGCTGGAGCGCGCCTTCGCGCTCGGCGCCGATGAGATCCTCAACGCCTGGCGAGCGCGCGACGCACTCCTGGACTCCGCGATCTCCTGGGCCGGCGGGGCCGGTGTCGCGCGCGGCATCGACGGCGAGGGCCGCCTCGTGGTCGAGTTGCCCGGCGGCGGGCGCACCGCGCTCAACGCCGGCGAGGTCCATCTCGGCCGGCTGCCGGCCGCGTGACCTTTCGGCCGCCGCTACGTTCAGTGGGCATGCTTCGCGTTCTCAGTCTCTCCCTCATCGCCGGCGCGCTCGCGCTGCCCGCCGCGGCGTCGGCAGCTGACTGCCAGCTGCAGGCGCCGCGCGCGGCGGTCGACCATCCCATCGCCGGCACCAAGCTCGTCGCCCGCGACCCCTATGGCGGGCTGCTGCCGCGCAACCGCTTGTTCTTCGACTTCTCCGTGCGCGGCAACGCCGCCGGTGTCGCCAAGGTCACCTGGGCACTGGACGGCAAGGTCGTCCGCGAAGACCCGAAGGCCCCGTACGAGTGGAAGGGCCTTTCGGGCTCCTCGACGCGGATGCCGCTCGGCGACCATACGATCACCGTCACCGTTGTTCCCTCCTCTGGCACGCCCGCGAGCACGGACTTCGCGCTGACGGCAACCGATTGTCAGCCCGCGACCTTCAACGCCGAGGTCGCGCAGCGCCGCGGCCCCGCCACCCTCTCGTGGGCATCGGCCTTCGAGGCCACCGGTGAGCCCCTGACCGGCGTTGCCGTCACCGCCACCAAGAACGTGTCGGCCGCGATCCCGGCATCGTTGCGCGGCCGGGCGATCGGCACGCTGCAGCTCGGTACGAAGTCCTACACCTTGAAGGGTGCGACGACCGCGCTCTCGCGCGGCAAGTTGAAGGTGTCGTTCACGCCGGGTGCGAAGCGCTTCCTGAAGGTCTCGGGCCTGCCGGCCAGGACGCAGGGCGTCACGGTCCGGCTCAAGCCGGGGCTCTTGCAGCTGCGCTCACCGACCAAGAGCTTCCAGCTCAGCGGCTCGCTGACCGCCGCGAGCGGCGGCGTGAGCGGTCTGCTCACCGGCGGGACCTACGTGTAGGACTTGGTCGCCGTCAGCCGCGCGAGGACGCTCGCGGCCAGCGTCCGCTCGACGTGGCGGACGCCGAGCCGCGTCCCGCGCGCCACGGCGACCGAGACCGTCGACAAGCCTGCGCGGCGCTGCAGGATTGACCGTGAGACGTCGAGCTCCTGCAGCCGGCGACGCCGCGCCACGAGCGTGACGCGCGAGCCGCGGCGACGAGCGCGCACGACGACGCGGGCGTCCGCAGGATGCAGACGCACGCCGGCCGCCGCGAAGGCGTCCACGCCGCTGAGGACCGCCCCGGCGAGCAGCACGGGCACGGCGGGCCAGGCGGCAGGCAGCGCCAGGACCAGCGCCGCGCTCGCCACGATGGCGACGACGACCGGGATCGTGAGATAGCGGCGGCGGGCGCG
Organism: uncultured Conexibacteraceae bacterium; assembly: GCA_963836485.1. Classification (GTDB taxonomy): domain Bacteria; phylum Actinomycetota; class Thermoleophilia; order Solirubrobacterales; family Solirubrobacteraceae; genus Baekduia. Next base: position 511,862 of record CAWIJS010000009.1, read on the forward strand.
GTCGGGCGGCCGCTCGTCGACGGTCAGCGTGCCGGCGAAGTCCGGCAGGAACGTCTCCAGGAACGGCTCGACCTCGGCACGGTGCATCAGCGGAAAGAGCGTACGGGCCGCAGCTTCGCGTCCGCCGAGGCTCGTGACCTCCAGCCGCAGCGTGACGAGGCGCAGCGGGCGGCGCAACGGGCTCTCCACGATCTGCACGCCGTCGATCCGCCCGGCCGGGACGCTGACGGCCCGGCGCTGCAGGAGCCCGCGGCGGATCCGCAGCCGGCCCTCGGCGTGCTGGACCTCGAAGCCTGAGAAGGTGACGATCGCGCCCAGGAACGACAGCACCCACGCCGCCAGCAGCAACATGATGGCGATGATCACGACCTCGTGGGTCGAGTTGATGTTCTTGACCTCGGTCTCGCCAGCGCCGAGCAGCCCGTTCTGCAGCGCGCCGAAGATGCCGCCAACGACCGGGAGCAGGATGCCGAGCTGGGGCGCCGTGAGAGCGGTGACCAGCAGCGCCGGCATCGAAAGGCGCCGGCGCACGGTGGCGACGTCGACGTGCTGGTCAGGGTGGCCGAGCGCGGCGCGCAGCTCGGCGGCGGCGCGCGAGGAGAGCGCGCTGAGCACCACGTCGCCGTCCTTGCCGCCGCCCGGGGTCTGCACGTGCAGGCCGGTGACGCCGAAGAGGCGCTGGATCGGGCCGGCGATCGTGTCGACGGCCTGGATCCGTTCGAGCGGGATGACGGTCTCGTCAGGCGAGAAGACGCCGGAGCGAAAGTGCAGCGCGCGATCGTCGACGCGGTAGGTCGTCGCCTGCCAGCGGCTGATGCCGATCGCGGCCGCCGTGGCGACGCCGAGCAGACCGAAGCCGATCGCGTGCAGCGAGCTGCTACGTCCGCCGGCGACCAGGCCGATGAGCAACGGCAACGCGATGTCGCTGAGGCCGCGGACGGCGTGGTGGACGGCCGCCGCGACGTGTAAGCGCTGCGGCTCGTCAGAGGTCATCAGGCGCGCGGATCAGCCCGGCGAGCCGGTCGCGGACCAGCGCGGCCTCGCCGTTGGTGAGCGCCGGGATCTCGTTCGTGCCCGCGGCCGTGTGGACGACCACCGCCGCGGTGCCGACCAGCTGCGCCCAGAGCGACCGGCGCAGGTCGACATGCTGGATCCGCGCGACCGGGACGATCGTGCGGATCTCGGTGATCGTGCCGTGGCGGAGGTCGAGCTCGTCGTCATCCAGCCGCCAGCGCCAGCGCGAGAGCCGCAGCGTCGGAATCGCGATGGCCGCGACGACGACGCCGAGCAGGACCAGCCAGGGGCCGACGGTGCCGAGCGTGTGCAGGAGGCCGTCCTGGTCGCGCAGCGGGCCGCGGATCGCGAAGGCGATGAGCGTCGCGACGAGTCCTCCGGCGAGGATCTCCAGCGTCCACAAGCCGCGCGCCGCCGGGGCGAGCCGCTCGTCGGGCTCAGGCCGCTCGTCCATGCTGGTGAGACTACGAGTGTCGGACGGCGCTTGCGCTCCGGCGCTCGGCGAGGATGCGGCGTAGCTCCTCGGCGGTCGCCGCGCCCTCGCGCGTCACGCGACGCCACGTCAAGCGGACGACGAGAAATCCCTCCGCGGCAAGCGCGGCGTCGCGACGACGGTCGGCATGAAAGGCGCGTGGCGTGCCGTGAACATGCTCACCGTCGAGCTCGACGACCACCCGCTCGGCAGCAAACAGCGCGTCGACGGTGAAGCTGCGATCGGCGCACCTGATCGTGACACCGCAACGCGGCGGCGGAAGGCTGTGCGTTCGGCAAAGATCGAGGAAGTGGACCTCCAGCGGACTCTGCGTGTCGCCGGCGGGCGGGAGCGCGAGGGCCGCATGGAGCAGCCGCTCGCCGTGGCGCCCGCGAAGACGTTCGCTGGTAGCCCGCAGTTCGCTGACATCGATCAGCCGCAGGACCGCCGCCTCGTGGATGGCACGCTCGAGGCGATGGACATCCGGAAGCTCCGCGAGATCGACGAGGGTGCGGTGCAGGGAGGTCGTGGGAATACCGCGCACCTCCGTGCGATCTTCGGGGAGGAGCCGCCGGGCCCGGTGGGCGATGACACCGCCCGGACGCCGTTGCGACCCCGGGATCGTCACGTCTTCTGCGCGTGGCCGCCAGCGCATCAGCCCCCATGCCGCCGCCGCGCTGCGATGGCTGAGCACCGCACCGTCACCGGACGTCAGCACCGCGGCCATGCGGTGGCCATCGGGAGTCAGCGTCACGCCGCCGAGCGCGTAGACGCCCCGCAGCTCGCGGCGTAGCCGGCCAACGGCGGCGCGATGTTGGATGGCGCGCGCCGACAGCCCGAGCGCCACGAGCTGACCCAGTCCAGCGACCGCGTGCTGCGCTTCAAATAGCGCCGCCACCGCCGCTTCAAGTTGGGGTGGTCGACTTAGACGACGCTGGTTGTCGTCGGGATCGACCACCTCAACATCGTGAGCGATCTCGTGTGCCGAGCGGCACACGAAATGTCGCGATGCTCAGGCGGCGTCGTCGAGTTTGTCGTCGGTGGTCTTACGGCGGCGCTTGGGCTTCGGCGCGTCCTCGGCGGGCGCATCGAGGGAAAGCTGCTCGGTCTCGGCAGCCTTCGCGGCGGCCGTGCGGCGTGCGCGCGGCTTGGGCTTGGGCGCCTCGTCCTCGGTCGTCGCGGCCTTGGGCTTGGCCGCCGCGCGCTTGCGCTTGGGCTTCTCCTCGGTTGCGACGGCATCAGCCTCGGCGGCCTTTGCAGCGGCCGTGCGGCGGGTCCGTGGCTTGGGCTGCTCCTCGGCCTCTGCTTCGGCGGCCTTCGCGGCAGCGGCGCGGCGCGCCCGCGGCTTCGGCGCGTCGTCCTCATCGGCGGCCTTGGCCGCCGCGGTTCGGCGCGTCCGCGGCTTCGGCGTCTCGCCGTCGTCGGCATCTGCGGCCTTCGCGGCAGCGGCGCGGCGGCGCTTGGGCTTCGGCGCGTCCTCCGCGGCTGGCACCTCGGCCTCGGCGGCCTTGGGCACCGTCCGCCGGCGACGCGGCTTGGGCGCATCGGCCTCAGCCGTCTCAGCCGCCGGCGCTCCGCCGTTCTCGTCCTCTGCCGGCGCGGCGGCCACGGGCGAGCGGCGGCGGCGTGGCTGGGCCTTGGCCGGCGCTTCACCCTCAAAGGTGGCTGACTCAACCTCCGCGGTCCCGTTGGTGGACTCGGCGGCGGCGTGACCTGAGAGCAACGCCGCAGCGGCCTCGATCTCGCGCGCCGCATGCTCGCCGTCGACGGGCGCCGGCACAGAGGCGCGGCGGCGGCGCGCGGCCGCGCGCTCCTGGCGCGTGGAAGAACGCTGTTCGCCCGCCGGGGGATCTTCCTGGTGCTCGGCATCACCGGGCACGCTCGCGGCCTCACCCTCCGCGCCGTTCGCCGCTTCCTCAGCGGCGGCCGCCGCAGCCCGAGCGGCCGCGTTCTTGCGCCGCGACCGACGGCGCTTCTTGCGCGGCGAGACCTGCTCGCCATCCCCGGAGCCATTGGACGACGCGACAGCGCCCTCAGCCGTGTCGACCGCGCCCACGGCGACCTCGACCTGCGGCGCCTTGCCCTCCTCACCCTTCTTGCCGCGGCGACGGCGCGAGCGGTTCTTGCGCTTGGGGAAGTTGCGCAGCAGCTCGCGCGAGAGCGCGCTGGGCTTGCGGGCCATGCGCGTCCGCGCGCCGCGGACGACCTCCATCGCCTCGGGCGTATGCGCGACCGCCGCAGCGAGCAGCGCAGCGCTCAAGCGCCGGTCCTGCTTGCGCGCGGCGTGGACGAGGCGCCGCGCGTTGCGCGCATGCGCGCCACCAGAGGAGTTGACCAACAACCCCAACAACCGCTTCGTCTCCGGCCAGCGCTGGACCGCGTACTCCTCGTGCACCTCGCGCGTCATGTCCGCGAGATCCCAGATCCAGTGCGACGCCTGATCCCGGCGCCCGATCCGCCGCTCGGCCAGCGCCTGCAACAGGATCTTGACGCCCTCGCGCCGCTCGTCGCGCGCCCAGAGCCGGACGACGTCGACCGCGCGCTCGAAGGCATCCGCATCGCGCGATTGCGCGATCTCCTGCAGCGCGCGCAGGCGCAGCTGCGAGTTCTTATTGCGCTCGACCGCGGTCAGCAGGAACGAGCGCTTCAGCTCGCCCGACTTGTCGAAGTGCAGCATCGCCCGCGCCCGGCGCCAGCCGCTCGGCGCGACGCGCGCGCCGGCCAGCGCGGCCCACTGGACCTGCTCGCCGTAGTCGAGGAACTCGACCGCGATCCGCCACAGCTCGCGCTCGAAGACCTCGATGCGCTTGTCCATGTCGGCGGTGACCGGGATGACGCGGCGCTCGACGCGCACCCGCCGGCCCCGCCCGCGCCGCACCGGCCCAACGACGATCGCGCCGCCACGGTAGACCTCGCGATCCAGCAGCGAATGCAGCGTCACGACCGGGTCGTCGTGGCGCGTGGCGGGATGGACGAAGTCCACTACGATGCCCGACTCCTTGCCGGGATGGCGGCGCGTGACGCGGCCGACGCGCTGCTGGTAGATGCGCTTGGACGCCGTCGGCGCCAAGTGCATGCAGATGGTCGCGCGCGGCGAGTTCCAGCCCTCGGCCAGCAACTGCGCGTTGACCAGCACGTCGATCTCGCCACGCTCGTAGCGCGCGAGGATCTCGGCCAGCTCGCGCTTCGGGGTCTCGCCCGAGACGCCCATCGCCTTGATGTCGAACTGGCGGAAGGCCTCGGCGACGTTCATCGCGTGCTTGACACCCGCGGCGTAGACGACGCCGGGAACGCCGTTGAAGCGCGTCTTGTAGAGGTCGGCGATCGCGAAGTTGAAGGGCGCCTGGTCCAGCAACTCGGCCAGCATCTCCTGGTCGAACTCGACATCGACCTCGCCCTTGCGCAATGGCACCTTGGCGATCGTCCGCACGCCCGGGCCCGGCGGGATCCGGATCGAGCGCAGCGGGGCGATGACGCCGCGCCGGGCGGCCTGCGCGAGGTCAAAGCGCGAGGTCTGCGTCGGAAAGAGGTCGGTGACGTGGCGGGCGATCAGCGCGCCCGTGGCGGTCATGCCGACGAAGATCGGGCCCGTCCAGGCACGGATCGCCGCCGAGGTCTTCTCGCCCAGCGCGGTGTGCGCCTCGTCGCAGATGACGATTGTGTAGGCGTCGGAGATGCGGCCGGCGTTGCGGACGAACCACTGGTAGGTCTCGACCGTGACCGGCCCGTCGACACGGCCCGTGCCTTCGCCATCCAGCAGCGGCGGCGACTCGCGCTTGCCGTAGCCGCGCGTGTGCAGCTCGCCGAGGAACTGGTCGACGAGGTTGCGACGGTGGGTGAGGATCAGGACGCCGCCGGTGCGCGTGGCCTCCACGAAGCCCATCGCGGCGACCGTCTTGCCGGCGCCCGTGGCGTGCTCGAACCAGAAGCGCTTGTCGGCGTTGGGGTCGTCGGCCGCGCCCTCTTCGATGTCCTCGTCGACGTCCTCGTCGGCGTCGTCGTCGTAGGACTCCTCCTCGGCCGGCTCCTCGGGCTCGTCCTCGTCTTCGTCGTCGAGGCCTTCGATCTCGATGTCGACCGGGGTGCGGTCCTCGGGCTCGTCGTCCTCGTCGTCGTCGTGGTCGTCGTGGTCGTCGTGGTCGTCGTGCTCGGGCTCGGGGGCGACGGCCTCGGGCTCGGATTCAGCTTCAGGCTCGGGTTCGACGGCGAGCACCGGTGCTGCCGCGGCCACCGCCGCGGCGCCGTTGGCGCCCTTCTGCGTCGAGGCCAGCAGCGCGACCAGCGTGCCGGAGAGCGCGTCGACCTGGTGGGGGTTGAGCAGGGTTCCGTCGGCGAGGACCGGCTCGTCTTCGGACAGGACGCGCTCGAGGCCCAGCAGCAGCGCGTAGCGGCGCCGCCATTTCGTCGACGGGACCTTCTCGCCACGCTCGATCTCGGCCAGCGCCGCATCCAGGGCGCGGCGGCGGGCGCCGCCGGGCGCCAGCGCGACCGCGATGTCCTCACCCTCGTGGACAAAACGCTCACGGGTGAACGCCTCGGCACGCTTGACGAGGGTGGGATCGGGAACGGATGCGGCCTCGACGGCCTGCGTCGTGGAATCAGCCATGCAAACGGCAACTCTTCGTGAGAAGCGTCCGCGAAAGACCGAGCGGCGGACGTGCGCTAAACGGTCCTCGAAGGACCGTGGGACACGAGGGACCTTCTTGTGAACAGCAGCTGGACCCTCGCCTCGTGGCGCAAGGATACCGGATCGGCAGACCGATCCCCAGAACCTGCCACCCTTTGGCCATGTCGCGCCGCCGCCTGCTGTCCATCATCGGCGCCGTGGCCGTCGTCGCCGTGGTCGTCATCGGCCTCTCGCAGACCAAGACCGATAACAGCGCGCCGAAGCCGGACACGTTCGATCTCGCCGCTGCCCAGCGTTCCCTGGCCGGCGCGCCGGCCCCGCTGGCGGCGCTGCATGACCGCGCCAATACGCTCATACCTGCCGATAAGCAGGCGTACGCGAACGAGATCAAAGGCCTGGCCGGCCACCCGATCGTGGTCAACAAATGGGCGTCCTGGTGCGGACCATGCCGGGGCGAGTTCCCGGTCCTGCAATCGACCAGCGTGAAGTTCGGCAAGCAGGTGGCCTTCGTCGGGCTGGACGCTTCCGACAACGACGGCGACGCCACGAAGTTCCTGGGCCACTTCCCCGTGACCTATCCGAGCCTGGTGGATCGCAACTCGCGCATCGCCCAGTCGCTGGGCATCGGGCGCAGCTTCCCGACCACCATCTACTACGACGCCCGCGGCAAGGTGAAGTACATCCACCAGGGCCCGTACACCTCGGACGCCGGCTTTGCCGCCGACATCCAGCGTTACGCGCTCGGGCGCCCGTCGTGATGGGCGTCGATGCCTGAGGTCCGCGTCGACCCGCTGACCGGGCTGAAGACGATCATCGCCGCCGAGCGTGCGGCGAGGCCGGGCGGGTGGCAGATCGCGGGCGACGCGGCACCGATCGATCCGGCGGCCGATCCCTTCGCACCCGGCCACGAGGACCAGACGCCGCCCGAGGTCTACGCCGACCGCGCTGACGGATCCGGGGCGGGCGGGGCCGATTCCCCGGGCTGGCGCGTCCGGGTCGTCCCCAACCTCTACCCCGCGCTAAGCGTCGACTCCCCGCAGCCAGAGCGCTCCCATGTCCCCGACCTCTTCACCGCCACCGCCGCCCACGGCGCACACGAGGTCATCATCAACGCCCCCGACGCCGTGACCTCGCTGGCGCAGTTGACCGTCGAGCAGGTCACCGCGGCAATGGAGGTCTGGCGCGCGCGCATGCGCGCGCACGCGGGGGCCGGCGCCGCGTACGTCCATGTCCTTGTCAACGAGCGTGTCGAGGGCGGCGCGTCGCTACCCCACACGCACGCGCAGCTCTACGCCCTGGACTTCGTCCCGGCCCAGATCGCCCGCGAGCGCGAGCGCTTCACCGCCCACGCCACGCGCACGATGGGCGGCAACCTGCTGCAGGATCTCGTCGCCGAGGAGGTCCGCCAGCGCGAGCGGCTGGTCGCGATCGACGACGAGGCCGTCCTGCTGTCGCCGTATGCCGCACGACTGCCCTACCAGTTGCTGCTCGCGCCACGGCGCCCCCGCGCGCGCTTCGAGGATGACGGCCCGCTGGGCGCCGCGCTGCTGCACGACGGCCTCAACCGCCTCGGTCGCGTCCTCGGCTTCGTGCCGCCGTTGAACATCTGGGTCCGGACCGCGCCCCGCGGCGCCGAGCACTTCTGCTGGCGCATCGACGTGCTGCCGCGCCTGACGCACCTCGCCGGGCTGGAGCTCGGCACCGGCGTCCACCTCAACATCGTCGCGCCCGAGCAGGCCGCGGCCCAATTGCGCGACGCAGCCACGTCGCGCCCATCGTTGCGCGACGCGGATACGGAGTTCGGCGACGCATGATCGGCCAATGCGAGCCTTGATCCAACGCGTGGCGCGCGCGTCGGTCACCGTCGATGGGGAGACGATCGCCACCATCGACGCGGGATTGCTCGTCCTGCTCGGCGTCACCCACGAAGACGACGAGGCCGTCGCCAACCGGCTTGCCGACAAGGTCAGCGCCCTGCGGATCTTCGAGGACGCCGACGGCAAGATGAACGAGCCGCTCGGCCCCGACCGCGAGGTGCTCGTCGTCAGCCAGTTCACGCTCTACGGCGACGGGCGCAAGGGCAACCGCCCGTCGTTCGTCGCCGCCGCGCGGCCCGAGCAGGCCGAGCCGCTCTACGAGCGCTTCCGCACGCGGCTGAACGCCCAGGGCGGCCGCTTCGGCGCGCACATGGAGGTCGCGCTCGTCAACGACGGCCCCGTGACGCTGCTGCTGGAACTCCCCTGACGTAAGGTGCGGCCCTATGCCGCCCGAGGATCGGTTCGTCCCCCGCTTCGCCGCCGAGCCGCCGCAGGAGCTGTTGCCGTACGGCCGCTGGGCCGATCGCCTGCGCGAGGAGTTCCTCGCCGCCTGCCTGCGAATCGCCGACGAGGTCGGCGAGCCCGGCGAGATCGTCTGGTTCCCCGACCGCACCTGGGGCGGGCGCACCTACGTCCCGGCGACCGTCCGCACCGATGCGCGGCTGGAGCTCTACGGCGTCGTCTCCTTCGCGCCCGCTGTCGAAGAGGGCCAGGAGCCCGACCATTTCGCGGCGACCGCCGACTGGACCGAGGAGACCGTCGAGGCTAACCCCGACTGGACGATCGACCTCTGCGAGGAGGTTGTCGGCGGTTGGCGCGGCGAGGCCGGCAACGTTGCCGCGATGACGCTGGTCTGGGGCACGCCGGTCGTCGACCGCGCCGCGATCGCGTCCGCCGAGCTGGCCGGCCTGACCGTCGACCAATGCATCCTGATTGAGAACCGCTTCACGCTGCTGGCGCCCGACGACTACCGCGGCGACACGCTCGACGTGCTGGCCTTCGACGCCGGCGGCCGCGAGCTCGCACGTGAGTCGCTGTACACCGAAGAAGACGACGAGGACGAGGACGACGCGTGATGGACGTCGAGGAGGCGATCCGCACACGGCGCACGCACAAGGCCTATGGGTCGGAGCCCGTCGAGCGCACGGTGCTGACCGAGCTGCTCGAGCTCGGCCGCTGGGCACCGAACCACCACCTCACCAACCCGTGGCGCTTCCGGGTGCTCGGGCCGGAGGCGCTGGAGCGGTTGAAGGCCGCGGTGGGTCCTGAGGGCGCGGGCAAGCTCGACCGCGCGCCGACGCTCGTCGCAATCTCCTACGTCCGCACGCCCGACGATCCGGCCGCCGACGAGGAAGACCTCCTGGCCGCGGGCTGCGCCGCCTACGCCGTCCTGCTCGGCGCCCACAATCGTGGCCTGGCCGCGTATTGGCGGACGCCCGCGATCCTGCGCGAGCCCGCCGGCCGCGCGGCCCTCGACATCCCCGACGCCGAGCACTGCATCGGCCTGCTGCACCTCGGCCCCGCGCGCCAGGAGCAGCGCGTGCCCGAGCGTGCGCCGCTGGACGATGTCGTCACCTTCCTTGCCTGAGCAGACACCGCGCGGCAATCGTCCGACGCACGGGGTCAAGCCCGGTGGCATCCACGCCGGCGGCGCAGCGGCGCTGACGCTCGGCGCGCTGGGCGTCGTCTTCGGCGACATCGGCACCTCCCCGCTCTACGCGCTGCAGACGGTCTTCAGCGTCGACCACCATGCCGTGCACCCGACCCAGACCACGGTCTACGGGGTCATCTCGCTGGTCTTCTGGACCATCACCATCATCGTCTCGATCAAGTACGTGTCCTTGATTATGCGCGCTGACAACGAGGGCGAGGGCGGCATCATGGCCCTCATTGCCCGCATCCAGGCGGTGAACCTGCAGCGCCGCTGGGCGAAGGTCGCGCTGGTCATGCTCGGCATCTTCGGCGCCTCGCTCTTCTACGGCGACGGGATGATCACGCCGGCGATCTCGGTGCTGTCGGCGGTCGAGGGCGTCGAGGTCGTCTCGCCCGGCCTGCATGAGTGGATCGTGCCGATCACGCTGGCGATCCTCACCGTGCTGTTCGCTATCCAGCGCTTCGGGACCGGCGCGGTCGGCCGCGCGTTCGGGCCGGTCATGGGTGTCTGGTTCACGCTGCTGGCTGTCAGCGGCGGCGCCGAGGTCGTCAAGCACCCGGGGATCCTGCGGGCGATCTCGCCGACCTACGCCATCACCTTCCTCTCCGAGCACGGCGGCACCGCGTTCATCGCGCTGGGCTCGGTCGTGCTGACGGTCACCGGCGCCGAAGCGCTCTATGCCGACATGGGGCACTTCGGCCGACCGCCGATCCGCCGCGCGTGGTTCGGGCTGGTCTTCCCGGCGCTGTTGTTGAACTACATGGGACAGGGCGCGCTGATCCTGCGCAACCCGGAGTCCATCGACAACCCGTTCTTCTTGTTGATGCCGCACTGGTCGCGGATCCCCGTCGTCATCCTCGCGACGTTCGCCACCGTCATCGCCTCCCAGGCGGTGATCTCGGGCGCATTCTCGGTGACGCGTCAGGCGGTACAGCTCGGCTTCCTGCCGCGGCTGACGATCCGCCACACCTCTAGCAAGGAGGTCGGCCAGGTCTACGCGCCGGCGGTCAACTGGGGGATCTTCGTCGCGGTCGTCGCGCTGGTCGTCGGCTTCGGCTCCTCCCAGCATCTCGCGTCGGCCTACGGGATCGCGGTCACCGGCACACTGGCGATCGACACCTTGTTGTTCTTCGTAGTCGTCCACGTCGTCTGGCACAAGCCGCTGCGCACCGCGATCGCCGGCGCCGTGGTCTTCCTGATCGTCGACCTGACCTACTTCGCGGCCAACCTGCCCAAGGTGGTGCACGGCGGATGGTTCCCGTTGCTGATCGCGGCGATCATCTTCGTGGTGTTGACGACCTGGCAGAAGGGCCGCGAGATCGTCTCGCGCAACCGCGTCGAGCTGGAAGGCCCGCTGCGCACGTTCGTCGACGAGGTCCACCACGCGCAGCCACCGGCCTTCCGGCCGACCGGGACCGCCGTCTTCCTCAACGCCAACCGCGAGACGACGCCGCTGGCGTTACGGGCCAACTTCGAGCACAACCGGACGCTGCACGAGAACGTCGTGATCGTCTCGGTCGTCGTCGAGCGCGTGCCGCACGTCCGCGAGGTCGAGCGCGTCAGCGTCGACGACCTCGGCTACGCCGACGACGGCATCCTCCACCTCACCACCCGCCACGGCTTCCAGGACGACGTTGACATCCCACGCACGCTGCGCCGCGCGGCCAAGCACATGGAGGGTGACATCGACGTCGCACACGCAAGCTTCTTCATCTCGCGCATGACGATCGTCGTGACCCACGCACCCGGCATGGCGATGTGGCGCAAGAAGCTCTTCGTCGCGATGAGCCGCAACGTGGCCAACCCGGTGGCCTACTTCGGGCTGCCCGACGACCGCACGATCGTCATGGGGTCGCACGTCGAACTCTGAGGCGCCGCCTGGCGTCGGGCCATTTTCGTAGTACAGTATTTGGCGTGCAGGTTCACAGTTCGGCACGCAAGCACGGCGTCGCCGACGAGGACATCCTTCACGCCATCGACCATGCGCTTGCCATCGAGGACATCGGCGAAGACCCAGACCGCTGGCTCGTCCTCGGCCCAGACCGCGCCGTCAACATGCTCGAGGTGGTCGTGATGACCACTTCCGAGGGAAGCCATCTGGCGATTCACGCGATGCCGATGCGCCCGATCTACGAACGGCTGCTGCGACCATGAGCAAACGGCACACCACGTCCGGACGGACGATCACCGACGTCGACGTGCAGCGACTCGCCGACGAGGCCGAGCACGGCTACGACGTCGAAGCGCTGATCGCACGCCGCGGCAAGCGCGGACGCCCCGCCCTCGGCTCGGCGCCCGCCAGCGTGGAATCCGTGCGGCTCGACCCCGAGCTCCGCGACCAGCTCGCCCAGCGCGCCAAGGCCGACGGCACAACCCCCTCGGAGGTCATCCGCCAAGCGCTGCGCGACTACTTCCACGCCGCCTGAGCACACGCGATCAGCGTCGGCAAGGCGCCGAGCCTCCGGTCTCAAGGACCGCGCCGGAGGTGCCGGTGATCCTGAGGTGGTAGGGCCAGCGATGGTCGCCGGGGCAACCGGTCGTGGCAATCCAGTCGCCGCGCCCGAAGCTCGCGCGGAAGGAGTCCAGCGTCAACGGGATGCCCGAGACGACGTGCAGGAAGCTCGGGATGTCGGCGTGCAGTCGGTAGGACCAGCGCGGAGAGCTGAGCTTGGTGATCGTGCCGGTGACCGCCGCCTGGACGCGCGCCGGGTTCTGCAGCACGACCCAGAAGTACATCCTGGTCTGGCCGCCGTTGATGATGGTCACGCGCGGGGGCGGGCTGAGGTCGTTGGGGTCGGTTTCCCGCGACGGCCCGTGGCCCATGATCGACCGCTTCGGGCACGCGCTAAAGCCGCCGCCGCGCAGCGTCGCCAGCGCACAGGCCGGGTGCTTGGCGCCGTTGTACACCCACCCCTTGGGGAACCAGACATCGACCGACCGCGGGACCGGCAAGGCGGTGCCGGCCGGTGCGTCGATCGTCCCGCTCGCGACGATCTCGACGCCCCGCGGATGGCTCGGCGTGCCGGCCTTGTCCGGCGTCACCTTGGCCGTGGCGGTGAGCTGCGTCGGGACGACCTCCTGCCCGAGCGCTACGGCGGCCAGGACGCCCGCCACCAGCGCCGCGCCGAGCACGAGCAGACCCCTCTTTCTGGTGAACATTGGTCAGCGACGCTACGCCGTGCCGGCCAGCGTTGCAAACGGGGTCTGGGCCGGCGATTCGGGGTGAGTTTGGGATGACGAATGGCACCTCGACGTTGACAGTCAACGTCAGGGTGCCATCGGGTTCTCGGCGCAGGCGTCTCGGCCGGGTCGGGGCCCGAATCCTGGGCTCTCGCGCGCGGAACGCGTGAAACCCGCGATATGAGGCTGTCGGGTAAAGCTCGTGTGGCTGTGGTTGGTGTTGGGGCGGTGGGGTTGAGCAGGCCGGCGGCGGCCGTTAGGCCGTCGCCGGGGGGCTGCGGTAGAGCTTGAGGAGGTTGTGGGTGGTGGCGATGAGGTCGATCTCGGCCTGGACGGCGTGTTTGCCGCGTCTGAGGAGCCGGGTGATCTGGCGGTGGTGCTTGACGTGAGCGAAGACGGGCTCGACGATTTGCTGGCGGCGGCGGTAGGCACGCTTGCCGGGCTCGGTGGCTAGCGTGGCGATCATCGCGAGGGCCTCGGGCTGGCGGGCGGTTGGTCTGGGCGCCACGAGGACGTTGAGGCCTTGGTCTTTGAGCTGGCTGATCTGGCGGGCGTGCCAGTAGCCGGTGTCGGCCAGCACGGTGTCAAAGCACGGATCGACGTTGATCGCTCTCAGATTCTCGGCCGCGGCGTGCAGCGCCGGCGCAAGCTGTTGGCTGTCGGGTGACTGATTGGTCGCGGTGGCGGTCAGGATGATCTGCCCATCGGCGACCGCGGTCTGGATGTTGTAGCCCTGCAGCAGCATCCCGCGGTGGCGGACGATCCCCAGGTCGGGATCGGTGAGGTTGACCCTCAGCCGGGCCAGCGCGCGGCGGTCATCGACTGAGAGCCCCCGCGACGGCGGTTTACCCCCAAGCCTGCGGCCGGTCCGGGCGATCTTGTCGGCCTCACACTGAAGCTTTTGCTGACGGCCGTCGAGGATCTCTTGCTCGCGGGCCTCCAGGCCGGCCAGCAGCTCGTCGATGCGCTTGGCCCTGGTCGCTGGGTCAGCGAGCTCAGGCGGTAGCTCGTCGCCCCGGGCCGGGCCGTAGAGCTCGTCTTCGGTCGCATCGGTCTCGGCGGCCTCCTTCAGCGCGCGGCCCGCGAGCTCGCGTAGCGCCTTGAGGCCTCGGTTAGCGCCCAGCGAGGCATCGCCGGCGAGCTTGGTCGAGTCGACTGCGACCATCCCGACCCGGCCCATACCGGCCTGTTGACAGAGCGCCAGCACCTGCCCGAACAGGCCCGAGATCGCGTCCTGATGACGGGCACGGAACTCGGCGATCGTGGAGTGATCGGGCACCAGATTGACCGCGATCACCCGGCAAGCGACGTCCTCGACCAAACGACGCTCGACCTGCCGGCTGCTCCGGACCCCGACCGCGTAGTTATAGATCAACAGAGCGGTCATTATCGCCGGGTCATACGGCGGCCGGCCATGACCATCGGCGCGGTAGGCGCTCGTGATCGCCGACAGATCCAGCCGCTGCACCGTCTCGATCACAAACCACGCCAAATGACCGTCGGGCAGCCACTCACGCAAGCTCGGCGGCAGCAACAGCTCCTGATCACGATCACCACGAATAAACCGCTGACCCATCCACCAAGTCTCTTAACTTGACCGGACGGATTTACCCGACAGCCTCTATACGCGGGTTGCGCGCGCTTGACGATCCCGCCCATGCGCAACGGGGCCAGACCCCGCCACAAAGTGGCGAAGACGCAACGAACGCATCCGCTCCGTCGCAATCTCGTGACGATTCGTGCGACGCACGAGGCCCGAGCTCGTGCCAGCGACCGCCCGCCTACGCGGCCGCGGTGGGCACCCGCCGCGCGATCTCCTCGTCACTCAGCGGGAAGAAGCAGGCCGCGACATTGCCGCCCTCCTTGGGCGCCAGCGGCGGATCCTGCACGTCGCAGGTGCCCTCCACGTACTTCGGGCAGCGCGTGTGGAACCGGCAGCCGCTGGGCGGGTTGCTCGGCGACGGCACGTCGCCGCCCAGCACCTGGCGGTGCTTGTTGCGCGCCAGCCGCGGATCCGGGACCGGCACCGCCGACAGCAGCGCGCCCGTGTAGGGATGGCGCGGATGGTGGTACAGCTCGTCGGAGTGGGCGAGCTCGACGATCTTGCCGAGGTACATCACGGCCACGCGATCGCAGGTGTGGCGCACAACTGACAGGTCGTGGGCGATGAAGATGATCGTCAGCCCGAGGTCCTTCTGCAGCTCCTTGAGCAGGTTCAGGATCTGCGCCTGGATCGAGACGTCGAGCGCCGAGACGGGCTCGTCGGCGACGATCAGCTTGGGCTTGAGCGCGATCGCGCGCGCCACACCGATGCGCTGGCGCTGACCGCCGGAGAACTGGTGGGGCAGGCGGTTGTAGTGCTCGGGGTTGAGGCCGACCTGCTCCATCAACTCCTGAACGCGGACCTTGCGCTTGCGCTCGTCGGACTCGACGTCGTGGATGATGAACGGCTCGCCGATGATCGACCCCACCGTCTTGCGCGGGTTCAGCGACGAGTAGGGGTCCTGAAAGATCATCTGCATCTCGCGGCGCAGGGGCTTGAGCTCCTTGCGCGAGAGGCCGGCGATGTCGCGGCCCTCCCAGCTGATCGTGCCGGCGGTCGGGGTCAGCAGGCGCGTGATCAGGCGCGCGGTCGTCGACTTGCCGCAGCCCGACTCGCCGACCAGGCCGAGGGTCTCACCGCGCAGGACATCGAAGTTGACGCCGTCCACGGCCCGGACCGCGCCGACCTGGCGCTGGATCAGCAGCCCGCTGCGGATCGGGAAGTGCATCTCCAGGTCGCGGACCTGGACGAGCGGCTCGCCGGCGGTGCTCATGCGCCCGGCACCTCCTCACCGGTGTGGCCCTCAGCGGAGGGTGACAGCGTGGTCTCGGGAATCGGGACCTCCTCGATGGCGGCCGCCGGCGTGTCGCCCGCACGCAGCGCGGCCCACAGCGACCGGCGCGTCTCGGCGGGCAGCAGGCAGGCCACCTTGTGGCCGGGGTCGGCGCCGCCGGTCGGCTCCAACGCGGGGTCGACCTTCTTGTGGGCCTCGCGCACATAGGGGCAGCGGGGATGAAACGAGCAGCCCGACGGCTTGTTGATCAGCGACGGCGGCCGGCCGTAGATCGGCACGAGCTCCTCGTCGCGCGGCGTATCCAGACGCGGGATCGACTTGAGCAGACCCCAGGTGTAGGGATGCTCGGGCGCGCTGAAGATGGTGTCGACCTTGCCGTACTCGACGATGCGCCCGGCGTACATGACCGCGATCTCCTCGGTGACCTCCGCCACCACGCCGAGGTCGTGGGTGATCATCACGACCGCCGTGTCGAGCTCTGACTGCAGCTTCTGGATCAGCGCGAGGATCTGCGCCTGGACGGTGACGTCCAGCGCCGTGGTCGGCTCGTCGGCGATCAGCAGCTTGGGGTCGTTGATGAGCGCCATGGCGATCATCACGCGCTGGCGCATGCCGCCCGAGAACTCGTGCGGATAGCTGTCGATGCGCCGGCGCGGATCCGGGATGCCGACGAGGCCGAGCATCTCAACCGCGCGGTCGCGCGCCTGGGCCTTGCTGACGTCGTTGTGGGACCGGTGGGCCTCGATCAGCTGGTGGCCGATCTTGTAGAACGGGTGCAGCGAGGACAGCGGGTCCTGGAAGATCATCGCGATCTCGCCGCCGCGCACCGCACGCAGCTCCGCGGGGCTCGCGTTGAGCAGGTCCTTGCCGTCGAACGTGATCGACCCGGAGATTTGGGCGTTGCCCGCGCGGGTCAGGCCCATCACGGTCATCGAGGAGACCGACTTGCCCGAGCCGGACTCGCCGACGATGCCGAGCGCCTGGCCGCGATCGACCGAGTAGCTGATCCCGTCGACGGCCTGGACGACGCCGTCCTCGGTTTCGAAATGCACCTTGAGGTCCTTGACCTCCAACAGCGGCTGCGCCATCGGACTCACCGCCCCTAGTACCGCACGCGCGGGTCGAGGAAGGCGTACAAGATGTCCACGAGCAGGCTCATCAGCGCGACGGCCAGCGCGAGGACGAGCGTCGTGCCTTGGATCGTCGCGAGATCGCCGCGCTGGATCGCGTCGAAGGACAGCCGGCCGACACCGTCGATGTTGAACACCGTCTCGGTCAGGATCGCGCCGCCCATGAGGATGCCGATGTCGAGGCCCAGCACCGTCAGGACCGGCGTGATCGCCGAGCGAACGCCGTGGCGCAGGACCACTCGTCGCTCCGACAGCCCCTTGGCGCGCGCCGTTCGGATGTAGTCCTCCGACATGGTCTCCAGCAGGTTGGAGCGCAGCAGCCGGGCGTAGATCGCCGCGAAGGAGGCTGCCAGCACGAGCCACGGCAGGATCAACGTGTGGGCCTTGGCGAAGAAGCCATGGGCGTCCTGATAGGAGCCCGCCCCGGGGAAGATGTGCCACACGCCGATGTCGTCCGAGAAGAGATACAGGGCGACGAGGCCGAGCCAGTAGACCGGCGCCGAGATCGCCAGCAGCGCACCGCCCATCAGCATGCGGTCCCAGAGGGTCCCGCGCGCGCTCGCCGAGACGATGCCGATGATCACGCCGCTGGTGAACCAGATGACGGCGGCGCCGAGGACCAGGAAGATCGTGTTGGGCAGGCGGTCGAAGATCAACGACCTGACCGACTGGTTGTTCGTGTAGCTGGTGCCGAAGTCGAAGTGCAGCACCAGCTTCTTGACGTAGTCCCAGTACTGCGCCGGCAGCGACCGGTCGAGCCCGAGCTGCGCGCGGATCGCGGCGATCTGCTCGGGGCTCGGCGTGCGTCCCGCGCGCAGCTTGGCGGGATCGCCGCTGGGCAGGACGTAAAAGATCAGGAAGGTGACCGCCGTGATCACCAGCAGGAGCACGATGGTCCAGAGGAGTCGGCGGAAGATGTAGGCGGCCATAGGCGAGTGATCGGTGGTTCGAAGCGCTCCCGGCCGGCGCGCGCTGGCGCCGGCCGGGAAGCTGCGGTTCGTTGATGCGGGTGTTACTTCAGCGACGTGAAGCTGAAGTCCCAGGCGGTGTAGTACCCGTTAGCCACACCGTTGACGTCCTTGGACCGCAGGAGCGTCGTCTTGTCCCACACGAACGGGATGGCCGGCGCGTCGCCGGTGATCATCTTGTCGATGTCGGCCCAGGCCTTCAGCCGCGCCTCCCCGTCGAGCAACGTGGCCTTCTTCATCGCCGCGTCGACCTTGGGGTCGCGGAGCTGCGCCATGTTGTTGTTCAACCCCGACTTCGGGATCGTGTAGCCCGCGAACACCGGCTCGAGCATCGACTGGGGATCGGCGAAGTCCTTGAACCAGCCGGCGCCGCCGCAGACGGCGACCTTCTTGGACGGCACCTGGCACCAGTCGTTGTAGACCGCGTCCTGCGGCACGAGGCGGAGGCGGATCTTGAAGCCGAGCTTCTCGAACTGCGCCTTGGCGACCTCGGACTGCGCCTTGTTCGGGTCGACGTTGGCGCTGACCATCAGGAACTCGTTGCTCCCGGTGTACTTGCCCGAGGGGTAGCCGGCCTTCTTCATGTACTCGGCCGCGAGCGCCGGATCGCCGGACTCGTTGTTCGTGCTCAGGAAGTCGAACCCGGGGCCCTTGAAGCCACCTGCCTCCGCGAAGCCCGGGAAGTCCGGCGGCAGGAAGTGCGTCGGCAGATCCGCGGTGAACTTGCCACCGCGCGCCAGACGCGCGGCGTTGCGGTCAAAGCCAGCGAGCACGGCGCGCCGCACGTTGATGTTGTCAAACGGCTTGATCGTCGTGTTGATCGGGAAGTAGCGGTAGCCGCCAGACGGGATCTGCGTGTACTGATCCTTGATCTGGGTGGCGACCTTCTTGATGATGTTGGCCGGCGGGTTGGCGTCAAACGTCATGTGCGAACCGGCGAGCACCTGCTCGCTGGCGACGTTCGCGTCAGACGCGTTGGTCCGCATCTCGATCTCGTCGAGGTAGGCGGGCCGGTAGTCCGTGCTGGCATCCCAGTTCGGGTTGCGCACGAGGTCGATGCTCTTGCCTGCCTTGTAGCCAACCGTGTTGCCTTGGGCATCGTTCTTGACCATGTAAGGACCGGTCGCGACGACGTGGGTGTTGTAGGTCGACGGGTTCTTGGCGTCGAACTTCTTAGCGTAGTCCGCGGGGACCGGGGCGCTGATCGGCATCACGAGCGCCGCGGCGACCGGAACGGCAGCGGCATCCTTGAGGTGGAACACGATCGTGGTGTCATCCGG
The DNA here is from genome assembly GCA_963836485.1 of uncultured Conexibacteraceae bacterium. GTDB lineage: Bacteria > Actinomycetota > Thermoleophilia > Solirubrobacterales > Solirubrobacteraceae > Baekduia. The sequence continues at coordinate 530,841 of CAWIJS010000009.1, forward strand.
CGTCTCGATGCCCGAGATCGGCTTGACGCCCTTGCTCGGCGTCGCGGGGGCGCCCACGATGCTCGAGAAGTACGCCGGGTACTGACCACCGACGTTGATCGAGAAGAAGCGCTCGAAGGCGTACTTGACGTCCTTGGAGGTCACCGCGCGGTTGACCGGCGGTGAGAACTTCACGTTCGGCTTGATCTTGACCGTGATCGTCTTCTTGTCCGCCGAGATGACGGGGTCGCCGTCAGCGAGGTCCGGCACCGGCTTGGCCGAGTCCGTGGGCTTGAAGGAGTACAGCGGGCGCTGGGTCGGATACGCGACCATGTAGCCCTGGGTGAAGTACGTGTGCCCCGGGTCGAGGAAGTCAACGTCCGAGCCGGCCAGCATGACGAGCTTGCCGCCCTTCTTGCCCTGGACCGCGGCGGCGGCGTTGTTGTCGGTCTTGCTGCTCGTGGCGGCGGGCTTGGACGACGACGTCGATGAAGACGAGCTGTTGTCATCGCCGCCACAGGCGGCGACGACGAACACGAGCGCGGCGAGCGCACCCGCGAGCACAAATCGGAGAACGCTCCGAGGCATGTGCGGTCCTTTCATTGAGTGCCGCCGATCGTCCTCAACGATCGGCGCGGGGGTTGGGCCGCGGCGCACGTGCACCTACTTGGACGTCCGCGGGTTGAGAGCGTCCTGCAGTCCGTCTCCGACGACGTTGAAAGCAAGGACCGTGATCAGGAGTGCAAGTCCCGGGAACACCATGAACCACCACGCGTCTTGGAAGACGGAGGTGGCATCGGAGATCATCGCGCCCCAACTCGGCTTCGATGGGTCGATGCCCACGCCGAGGAAGGACAACGAGGCCTCGTAGATGATGTTCTGCGGGATCAGCACGGTCGAGTAGACGATGATGGGCGCGACGAGGTTCGGCAGGATCTCGCGCACGATGATGCGCGTGTCCGAGGCGCCCAGCGAGCGCGACGCCTCCACGAACTCCCGCTCGCGCAAGGAGAGGACCTGGCCGCGCACGATGCGCGCCATGTAGGGCCAGGTCGTCAGCGTGATCACGAAGATCACGACCGGCAGGCCCGGCTGGATGGCGCCGCCGAGGCAGCCGTCGGCGCAGGCGACGCCGAGGCCGACGGCCAGGACGAGCACCGGGAACGCCAGGAACAGGTCCATGACGCGGCTGAAGAGCGTGTCGACGCGGCCGCGGAAGTAGCCCGTGACCAAGCCGGCGGTGACACCGATGACCACGATCAGCGCTGTCGAGATCAGCGCGGCCTCGAGCGAGACGCGGGTGCCATAGAGCACGCGCGTCAGGACGTCGCGGCCGCGCTCGTCGACGCCGAACAGGTGCGCGCTGCTCGGACCCGTCGGCGACCCGAAGTCGTCGAGCAGGTTGTCGTTCTGCGTGTTCGGGTTGGGCAGGCCGAAGACCTTGACGATCAGCGGCGCGAAGATCGCGATGAAGATCATGACACCACGACGCTGAGCGCGGCCAGGGCGACCTTGTCGTGCCGCAGCCGCCGCCAGAACAGCTCCAGGGGCGAGCGGGCAGCGATCTCCGCCGCCGACTCGTCCGCCAGGTCGACGCGGCTCGCCCTCGAGGAGCGTCTCGGAGGCACCGGTGCTCACGCTCCGGCCCCCGCGCGTGGTCTCGTCCTGCTTGATGGGTCCCTCTCCCAGAAAGCTGTTCGAGTGCTCACGCCATTCCCAGAGTGGACAGGTCCCTGCACCTCCTCAATCGGGAGGAACCCCGGAGCGAACCGCGCGCAGGCTACTCCTCTGAGGAGGGATATGTCAGGTGACTTGACCACACACAATCTGAGCTTCACGCAAGCTGTAGAGCCAAGCGACTCCAGTTTGGACAACGTCGTGCCGAAACGGTGTGCCTCTTTGGCTGCGGGATCGGCGCGTCGACGGTTGATCCCGCCTCTTACCCATCGGCGGCGTTCTCGCACCTCGCTGCCAAGCCAAGCGGCAGGCTTCCTGGCAGGATGCTGCCCATGCGATGGCTGCGCGAGCACGCGCCCGAGCTTCTCCCGCTGGTCATCGCGATCGCGGTGCCGCTCGCCGGCGTGATCCTCGCGCTGCAGGTCTACCTCACCGGCGAGCACCGCCGGGGCCTGCGCGTCCTCGCCGCGGCGATCCTGGGCACCTGCCTGTGGACCGTGGCCCTGACCGCTTAGCCGGGCCCCGCGGCCGAGTCCGCGAGCCACTCTAGGGTCGAGTTCAGGGTGCCTCCCCGTGGTCACCGCGGGGAGTGCCCGACAGACTCGCCGCATGAAGATCCGAACCCCTCATGGTCTGCTTGCGGCGGCGGTCGTCGCCGGAGCGGTGGCCGTCGTGCCGGCGCTCGCCCAAGACCTGCCTGAGACCCGCATCGTCTCCACCGCGCGGGCGACGCCGGACAAGGCCGGCACCGTGAAGCATCCCCAGGGCCTCTCGATCACGGCGAGGGCCGAGCTGATCACCCCGCGCGATATGGACCCGCCGATCGTCGATCGCATCGAGGTCCTGGTCGGCAAGGGGCTCATCTGGAACGACGGCAAGTACACCAAGTGCTCCAAGCAGGTCCTCGATCGTCAGGGCCCGAGCGGCTGCCCGCGGACGTCGCTGATGGGATCGGCCACCGCGACGGGCATGGCCGACACGGTCGCCGCCCGCGTGGACCTCCTGATCTTCAACGGCGGCGAGGCTCGGAAGTACGTCTACGCGACGCTCAACAATCCCGCGCGGGTCAGAGAGGTGCTGACCGTGAAGTCGACGAGGTTGCACGGCAACGGCACGTGGGCCCACCAGGAAACGATCAACGTCCCCAAGAGCCTCCAGATCGTCGCCGGCATCCCGCTGCGGCTGACCAAGGTCCACATGCAGATCGGCGGCAAGTCCTACGCCAAGGACTTCGTCGCCAGCACGTCCTGCCCGCAGGGCGGGTGGAAGTACCAGGTGACGGCCAACTACGTCTACGAGACCCCCGGCCAGCCCGCCAACAACGTGAACAACGGCAGCATCCCGTGCACGAAGTAGCCGTCTGAACGCGCATCAACGCTCCCGCCCCGACGGTGACCGCCGGGGCGGGTGGGTCCGATTTCCGCGGTCATCTAGGGTTGCCGTCAGAGACGAGGTTGACGACTCTGACGATGGCATCCACCGCGTGAGCGAGCTGCTGGAGCGCGAGCGAGAGCTCGCCGAGCTCGAGGCGCTGGCCGGCGAGGCCCGCGCCGGCGCGGGCCGCCTCGTGGTGATCGAGGCGGCCGCGGGCCTCGGCAAGACCCGGCTGCTGCAGGCCGCCCGCGCGTCCGGCCGCGGAGCCGGCATGCAGGTCCTTGCCGCGCGCGCGACCGAGCTGGAGCGAGACTTCCCGTTCGCGCTTGCGCGCCAGCTCTTCGAGCCGGCGCTCGCGGCGCTCGACGGACCGGCGCGCGAAGCCCTGCTCGACGGCGCGGTCGGGCCGGCGCGCGGCGCGCTCGGGATCACGCAGAACGGACCGGCCACCGACACGTTCGCCGTGCTTCATGGCCTGTACTGGCTGACCGCGGCGTTTGCCGAGCAGCAGCCGCTGCTCCTCGCGGTCGACGACGCGCACTGGGCCGACGCGGCCTCGCTCGACTTCCTGCGCTTCCTGCTGCCCCGGCTGGAGGAGCTGCCCGTGCTGTTGGTGCTCACGTGCCGGCCGGACGAGGCGGGCGCCGAGCGCAGCCTTGCGCGGATCGCGACCGATTCGCTGGCGCGGCGGCTCACGCCGCGCGCGCTCAGCCCGCGGGGGGCCGCCGCGCTCCTTGCCAGCGCGTTGGAGCGCAAGCCGGAAGAGGCGTTCACCGCGACCTGCCACGAGGTCAGTGGCGGCAACCCGTTCCTCCTCTGCGAGCTGACCCACACGCTCGCGACCGAGGAGATCGAGCCGGTTGCCGGGCAGGTGGCGCGCATCCGCGAGCTGGCGCCGGAGCGGGTGACGCGCACCGTGCAGCTGCGCCTCGCGCGACTCTCGCCCGAGGCCCAAGCGGTCGCGCGAGCCGTCGTCGTGCTCGGCGACGGCGTCGACGGCCGGCTCGTGGCCGAGCTGGCCGGGCTCGACGCGCGCGACGTGGCCCGCGGGGCCGACGAGCTGCGCGCCGCCGCGATCCTCGATCTCGACGCGACGTTGCGGTTCATCCACCCGCTCGTGCGGACGGCGCTCGACGCCGAACTGCCGATCGGCGAGCGCGCGGCCGAGCACGCCCGCGCGGTGGAGCTGCTGCGCGCTGAGGGCGCCAGCGCGGAGCGGCTGGCGGCGCATCTGGTCGCGACCGAGGCGCGCGGCGAGCGCGCGACGGCCGCGACGCTGCTGGAGGCCGGCCAGGCGGCGCTGGCCAGCGGCGCTCCGCGCTCGGCGTACACCTACCTGTCGCGCGCACTGCGCGAGCCGGCGCCCGCCGACCTGCGCCCGGCCATCCTCAGCGCGCTCGTCAACGTCGGCATCCGCATGCCCGGTCGCGCGCTGTTCGCGGCGACGCTGCCCGAGTTGTTGGAGGAGCTGGCGCGCACGCCCGACCTGCACCTGCGGTGGGGGGTCCGCGTGAGCATGTGGATGATCCTCAGCGGCCACGCCAACCGCGCCATTCGCTTCCTGGAGGAGGGCATCGAGATCGCCGGCGCGCGCGGCGACGTCGAGAGCGCCTTCCGCATGGAGGCCCAGCTCAGCGCGATCCAGCAGCAACCGCTGCCCGCCTGGCGGGCGCGGCTCAGCGGGTACGTCGATCAGATCCCGCCCGACAGCGTGAGCGGCCGCCTCGCGGCCGCGCTCACCGCTGAGTGGAACGCGTTTGACGGCACCGTGGTCGACGCCGTCGCGGCGGCGCGCCGAGCGCTCAGCCACGAGGGCCGCATCTTCGTCGAGCAGCCCGAGCTGTTCGCGCCCGGCCGGGCGATGCTGGCGTTGGTCTTCGCGGACGAGCTCGGCCCGGCGCGGCGCGGCGCCGAGCAGGCGCTTGCCCACGCGCGGCGGCGCAGCGCGACGCCCGAGCTCGTCTCCGCCTGGTGGCACAGCAGCTTCGTCGCCTGGGCCTACGGCGACCTCGCCGCGGCCGAAGCCGACATCCGGCAGTCGCTCGCGGCCGCCCGGCTCGTCCGAATGCGCTTCGCCGAGCCGCCGCTGGTGGCGGTCCTCGCCAGCCTGCTCCTCGCGCGCGGTGAGCGCGCCGCCGCCGAGGCCGAGCTCGTGGCGGGCGGCTTGACCGGCGAGATCCCGGATGCCGTCTGGATGTCGCTCGCGCTGTTTCCGCGCGGGCAGCTGCGCTTCGAGCAGGGTCGCTTCGAAGAGGCGGCCGCCGACTTCATCCAGGCCGAGCGGCTCTCGATCTGCTGGGGCGCGATCGGGATCCCGGCGCCACCGGCGCGCATCCTGGCGGCGCGTGCCCTCGCCGCGCTTGGCGACCAAGAGGGCGCGCGCCCGCGGGCCGAGGCGGCGCTGGCCCACGCGCGCCACTTCGGTGCGCCCACGCTCGTCTCTCGCGCGCTGCGCGCGTCAGCGATGACGCTCGACAGCCCCGAGCGCCTCGCCGCGCTCGACGAGGCGGTCGCCGTGCTCGACGGCTCGCCCGCCCGCCTCGTGCGCGCCGAGGCGCTGCTGGACCTCGGCGCTGCGTTGCGTCGCGCCCGGCGCGACGTGGATGCACGTCTGCCGCTGCGCGAGGCACTCGAGCTCGCACGCCACTGCGGCGCGGTCGGCCTCGCCAAGGTGGCCTTCGACGAGCTTGCGGCCACCGGGGAGCGCGTCCGCCGCTACACCCCAATCGGCGTGGAATCGCTCACCCCCAGCCAGCGCCGCGTGGCGGAGCTGGCGGCAAGCGGGATGACCAACCGCCAGATCGCCCAGACGCTCTTTCTCACCGTCAAGACGATCGAGTCGCATCTGGCCGCTGCCTACGACAGCCTCGGCATCCGCTCGCGGCAGCAGCTGCCTGCTGCCTTGCACCAACCACCGTCAACTCCCCATTGAGTCCGTTCCCGCTGATCGGTCTGGCACGCCTGTCAGGGTGCTCGCGTGCCCGGACTCTTCATCAGCCATGCCAGCGCCGACAAGGAGCTCGTCGACGACTTCGTCGACTCGGTCGTCCGGCTCGGGTTCGGGGTCCAAGAGCGGCAGTTCTTCTACTCGTCAGGCAGGGGCGTCCCGTCCGGCGAGGATCTCAGCGCCTTCATCCGCAAGAAGGCGCGAGAGTCCAACCTGGTGATCGCGCTCATCACCCCGGCGTTCACGCAAAGCGCCTACTGCATCGCCGAGCTGGGCGCCGCCTGGGCCACCGCCGGCGCGCTGTTCCCGCTGCTGCATCCCGCGCTTACCCACGACGACCTCGACGGCGTGCTCCGCGGGGTCGCGGCGCGCACGCTCAACGACCCGTCGGCCCTCGACGAGCTCTTCGACCGCGTCGTCGCCGCACTGGACCTTGAGGCCGACAGCCAGCAGTGGGGTCGCTACAAGCCGAAGTGGCTGGCGTCGGTCGAAGCGCTCGACCAGCTGCCAGTCGTCGCGGGCGCCATTGGCCTGGCCCCGCCAGCAGCGACGTCCACCAGCAATGTAAGGGCCTCAGCGAACCATGCGGGCCCGCCCGTCAACACCATTGGCGCCGTTAACAACGTAGGTGCCGCCGTCAACAACGCAGGTGCCTTCCAATGGGGCGACCTCTTCGACAGCTTCGTCGACGCCGCCATGTACATCAAGGATGAGGAGCTGGCACGTACGGCCATCGAGGGGCACATCCTCGCCGGGTCGTTGATCCCGAGCCGTTACCACTACGCCAGTGACAGCGGTGCCGCCAACTGGTTGCGCCTGTGCGCCGAGCCGACCTACGGCTACCACATCCACACCACCGACTTCTGGGCCGACGCACACGGCCGCGAGGTCGCACAGCTCGTGCTCGAGACCCTCGACACCGACGTCTTCGACTTCGTCAGCCTCGGCCCCGGCGACGGCCAGAAGGACGCAGACATCGTCGCCAACTGGATGCAAGACGATGCCGACGTCCTGTACTACCCCTACGACGTGAGCCTTCCGCTGGCGTCGCGTGCCGTCCAGCAGGTGTGCGAGCGGGCCAACAACTTGGACACCGGCAAGCTGCGCGTCAAGGCCGTGCTCGCGGACTTCGGCCACTTCGGCACGATGAGACGCGTCTTCAGCCATCGCGCAGCACCGAACGTCATCGCGCTCCTTGGGAGCCTCGGCAACCTCGACAACGACATCAGGTTCCTCCGCAACCTCAAGAACGCGATCGGACCCAAGGATCTCGTGCTGATCGAGGTCCGGCTGCAGTCCGACGCGCGCGAGCTGGTCACCGCCAGCTCGCTGGAACACGACTTCGGGCCGCTGGCCTACTACCTCGGCCTCGAGTACGACGCCGAGCGGATGAGCGTCGAGCGCCACCCTCGATTCAGTCAGATCGCCGGCACCGAGACCGTCGTCGTCAAATGCCGCCAGGCGCTGGGCAAGGGCCAGCCGGAACGTGAGATCAGCCTGCAATACATCCACCTCTACGATCCCGACAAGTTCCTGAAGAGGGTGGAGGCGCTCGGCTACGACGTACTCCAGAAGCATGTCGATCGCGAGAAGGCCTTCCTACAGTGCATGCTCCGCACCACCGCGACGAGCTGACGCCAGCGCCCCGAGCTGGATTCGAACCAGCGGCCTTCCCCTTAGGAGGGGGACGCTCTATCCATCTGAGCTATCGGGGCGAGTCGCCGTTAAGCCTACGTCAGCCGGGCAGCCGCACAACCGACACGAAGAAGTCGTCGATCTGGCGCACGATCGAGACGAAGCGCTGGAAGTCGACGGGCTTGGTGACGTAGGCGTTGGCGTGCAGCTGGTAGCTCTTGAGCACGTCCTCTTCGGCCTCGGAGGTGGTGAGGACGACGATCGGGATCGTGCGCAGCTGCGGGTCGCCCTTGACCTCGGCGAGGACCTCGCGGCCGTCCTTGCGCGGCAGGTTGAGGTCCAGGAGCACCAGGTCGGGACGGATGCGGGCGGTGTACTCGCCGGTGCCGCGCAGGTAGTCGAGCGCCTGTTCGCCGTCGGAGACCACGTTGAGGTTGTTGTGGACCTTGTTGAAGTCGAACGCCTCGCGGATGAGCAGGACGTCGCCCGGGTCGTCCTCGACAAGAAGGACCTCGATCGGCTGGCCGGCAGGCTTGGGAGTCATGGGGTGGTGGTGTCCTCTTCGGGAACGGGCAGGGTGAAGCGGAAGGTGGCGCCGGCGCCGGCGTCTTCGTCGGTGGGCACGAGCCAGATGCGGCCGCCGTGGAACTCGACGATCTTGCGGCACATCGCCAGCCCGATCCCCGTGCCCGTGTACTCCTCCTTGGGATGGAGGCGCTGGAAGATCACGAAGATCCTGTCGGCGTAGCGGGGCGCGATGCCGATGCCGTTGTCGCTGACGGTGAAGGTGTAGGTGTCGCTGCCGCCGTCCGGATCGCGCGTGCGCTCGGACGACAGGCGCACGTGTGGCGGCGCCTCGCCACGGAACTTGATGGCGTTGGCCAACAGGTTCTGCAGCAGCGCGGTCAGCAGCGAGCGGTCGCCACGTACCTGGGGCAGCGGCCCGTCGATCGTCACCTGCGCGCCCGCCTCCTCGATCGCCGCGCCGAGGTCGCCGGCGGCGTCGGCCGCGACCTGATCCATGTCGACCACCTGCTTCTCGGCGCCGACCCGACCGACGCGGGAGAACGCCAGCAGGTCGTTGATGAGCAACTGCATGCGCTTGGCGCCATCGACGGCGAAGTCGATGTATTGGTCGGCGCGCTCGTCCAGCTGTCCTTGGTAGCGGTGCTGGAGCATCCCGGTGAAGCTCGCGACCTTGCGCAGCGGCTCCTGGAGGTCGTGCGACGCGACGTAGGCGAACTGCTCCAGCTCGGCGTTTGACCGCTGCAGGTCGGCCGTCTGCTCCTCCAGTTGCGCGCGCGAGCGATTGACGATCTCGAGCTCGGCGATGATCCGGCGACGCATCGATTCGACGTCGGTGCTCAACCCCTGGATGTCGCGTGGGCCCACGACCGCGACCGGGTGGTCGAACTCGCCGCCCGCGATCCGTCGCGCATCGCGGGCCAGGCGCGACAGCGGCATCGCAACCGTCCGGCGCAGCGTCGCCCCGGCGACAACGGCGGCCAACAGCAACAGCGCAGCGGTGAAGATGACCGCCCACGTCGCCGCGTTGGCCGCGTGGCGCAGATCGGCGCGGACGACGGCGCGCCGCGCGGTGAGGTTGTTGTCGAGCTGACGAAATGCCGCCCGCACCTGATCGAACTGCGCCTTGCCGGAGCGCAGCGATGGCAGGTCGCGCGCGCCCTTGCCTCTGGCCCTGACCGTGAGGATCACCGGGTCGGCATAGAGCAGGTGCCAGGACGATGACGCGACGCCGACGTTGCGCAGATCCTCCGCCAGGCCGGGGGCGTCGCCCGTCGCGGCGATCTGCTGCAGGTGCTTGTGCGCTGCCGCGGCGTCGCGACTGCCGCTCACGTACGGCGCCAGGAACGTCTCCTGCCCTGCCAGCTCGAAGCCGCGCAGGCCCGTCTCCTCGTCGACCAGCGCGGTCAGATAGCGCGCCGAGGCCACGCTCGCCGGATCGAGGCGCTCGACCACCTGGCGCCGCGCGTCGCTGAGCCGGTGCAGCGCGATCAGGCAGACCGCGATCCCAATCAGCGCCACGAAGACGAGACCGCCGGCGGTCACCGCCAGCCACTGACCGCTGCGCAGCCGGCTCATCATGGCGCGGCGAGGACCAGGAGGGCGACGTCGTCGGCGAGGTCGCCGCCGTTGAGCTCTTCCGCTGTCGCGATCAGGCGCTCGATCAGCGTCGCGCCGGCCTCGGGCGCGCCGGAGGCGACGAGCTCGACCAGCCGCTCGCTCCCCAGCCGCCCCGGGCCGCCATCGACGCGACCCTCGATCAGCCCGTCGGTGTAGAGCAGCAGCTGCCAGCCGGCGGGCAGCTCGATCGACCGCGCAGGCCAGCTGCCGGGCTGGGCACCGACGCCCAGCGGGGGCCGCGACGAGGGGCCCGGCAGCTCGTGGGCCTCACCACCGGCGATCAGGACGGGCAGCGGATGGCCCGCGACCCGCACGATCGCCGAGCGCCGGTCGGGCGCGACGCTGACCATGCACGCGGTGGCGAAGACCTCGTCGGCGAGCCGCTCGTGGACGAGCACCTGCTCCAGCGTGCCGAGCAGCTCATCGGCCGTGCGGCCGCCGAGCACCAGCGTGCGCCACGCGATCCGCAGGCAGACGCCGAGCGCCGCCGCGTCGGGGTCGTGGCCGCAGACGTCGCCGATGACCGCGTGCAGTGTGCCGTCGGGCGCCTCGACCACGTCGTAGAAGTCGCCGCCCAGCAGCGCGCGCTCGCGGCCGGGCCGATACCCGCAGTCGACGGCCACCGCGGGGTCGGTCACCAGCGGCCGCGGCAGCAGGCCGCGTTCCAGACGGGCGTTCTCCTCGGCCGTCAGGTTGGCGGCGCGCAACTGCGCCTGGACGACCTCCGCGCGCTGACGTTCGACCGCGTAGCGGATCGACCGCGCAAGCAGCTCACCATCGACGCGGCCTTTGACCAGGTAGTCCTGGGCTCCAGCGGCGACGGCCTCAAGACCACGAGCGGTGTCCGAGAGCCCGGTGAGCACGAGCATCGGGACGACGGGGGCAGCCTCGCGCAGCCGATGCAGCGCGGCGAGACCATCGGCGTCGGGCAGGCCGAGGTCCAGGACGACGCAGGCCACCGCTCCAGACAGCGCATGCTCGGCACCGGCGACGGTCCGTGCCCGGACAACCTCGACCTCGAGATCGGCGTCGCGCAGCAGCTCCTCGAACAGGAAGGCGTCACCGTCGTCGTCCTCCACGAGCAGGACGCGGAGCGCCGTGACCGCAAGGACTTCCGTGGGGCCTTGCCCGGCCGGCACGTGCACGCCGCCAACCTACACGCGGTCGAGCGTCGCGGTCAGCCGCGATCCGGTCGATCGGGATAAACCTGATCGATCGTTGCGCACGCGACGAACGGGGCACCGGCGGCAGCCTCAATCTTCTCCGCGCCCCCCGCCAGGCGATCCAGGACGGCGATGACGCCGACGATCTCATGGCCCGCTTCCCGCACGGCTTCGATCGCCTGCAGGGTCGAGCCGCCGGTCGTGACGACGTCCTCGACGATCACGCAGCGCTCGTCGTCGTCGAGGAACGGGCCCTCGATCCGTCGCTGAAGGCCGTGCTGCTTTGTCTCCTTGCGGACAAAGAACGCCTTCCCGTCGAAGCCGCCGGCGAGTGCCGCGCAGGCGACCGGGTCGGCGCCCATCGTGAGGCCGCCGACCGCCGTGGCGCCCCACGCGGCCGCCTGAGTGGCCGTAATTTCGGCCAAAGCGGTGAATCCGGCCGGCTGGAGGATCGCGCGCTTGGCGTCGACGTAGTACTGCGCGGTGGCGCCGCTGGTCAGCACGACCTCGCCGATCACGAGGGCGTGGGTCCGTAGTTCGTCCACCAAACGTTGGGTCGCGTCCATAAGCGGCCGTAGTCTATGGGTGTGATCGAACGGGCTTTGCGCTTTGCCGCGGTGGTCTGCAGCCTGTTGGTGATCGCAGGCTGGGGGTGGTTTGCGATCGACGAGACGAGCGCCGCGTCCGAGCAGTCCCAGGCGGAGATCGCCGGGCAGACCGCGGCGCGTACGGCCAGCCCCGATCCCGACCAAGAGCGCGCGCGGGAGAAGGTGAACTCGAAGGCCCACGAGTTCATCGACGACGCCAACGACATCCTGCTGCGCCCGTTCTCGGCGATCGCCGAGAACAGCTCGAGCAAATGGGTGCGACGAACTGTTCCAGCGCTCTTTGCGCTGCTGGTCTACGGGTTCGGCCTCGGGATCCTGGCGCGGGTGGCCGCCGGCCGCTGGTGACCGAGCGCGATCCGGCATTCGGGGTGCCGGGGCGCGACTTCGCCCTCGGGGTGGAGGAGGAGCTGCTGACCGTCGATCCGACGACGTTGGCGCTGACGCACACCGGGGTCGACGTCCTGTCGCGCTTCGACGTCCCGGCCGACGCCGGCAGCGCCCATCCCGACACCTACGCCGCGCTGGTCGAGCTGGCCAGCCCGGTGTGCGCCAACGCCGAGGAGGGCGTACGGCGGATCGCCGCGCTGCGCGCGCAGGCACGAAATGCCGGTGCCACCCTGCTCGGCGCCGGGATCCATCCCGCCGGCGCGTTCGGCGACGTCGTGCACGTCGACGAGCCGCGCTACGACGAGATCCACGCTCAGCTGCGCGGGCTGCTGCGCCGCACGCCGACCTGCGCACTGCACGTCCACATCGGGATGCCGGACGCCGCGACGACGATCCACGTGTACAACGGCCTGCGCGAGTGGCTGCCGCTGCTACAGGCGCTGGCCGGCAACTCGCCTTTCTGGCACGGCGTCGACTCCGGCTTGGCGACCGCCCGGGCCCAGCTCTTCCGCGGCTACCCGCGCGGGGACATCCCGCGCGCCTTCGGATCGTTCGAGGACTTCGAGGAGAGCGTCGCCGCGGTCGTGGCCGCTGGTGACGCGCCCGACTACACGTTCCTGTGGTGGGACATCCGGCCGCATCCGAACCTCGGCACGGTCGAGGTCCGCGCCATGGACGCTCAGTCCTCGCTGGCGACGATCGCGGGCCTGACCGGGCTGATCCACGGCCTGGCGCGGGCGGCCGCCGACGCGCCGGTGCCTGCTGACGGCTGGTCAGCGCGCGAGGCACTGATGGAGTCGAGCTTCCGCGCGGCGCGCGATGGGCTGGCCGCGACGCTGCTGCACGACGGCGCGCTGACGCCGGTCCTGGAGATCGCCCGCGCGGCGATGGCGCGGGCGCGACCGTTCGCGCGCGAGCTGGGCTCCGACGGCGCGCTGGAGCAGCTCGAGCGCGTGCTGGCCGAGGGCGCCGGTGCTGACCGCCAGCGCACCGCTTTCGCCCGCGGCGGCATGCGCGCGGTGCTCGAGCATCTGGCTGCCGAGACGGCCGCCGCGCTGTAGGCCTACAAGTAGACGTCCACGTCGTCGCCGTAGGAGATCCAGTTGAAGATCGGCACGGCGTCCGGGACGGGGGTGCGCAGGCAGCCGTGGCTGGCGGCGTAGACCGGGACCTCGGCGTAGCCGTGGATCCCGTAGCCGCCGTGGAAGTAGCTGGTGAAGACCATGCCCTTGGCGTTGGTGCCAGGGGTCTTGGAGTACACCTTGAACGTGCCGAGCACGGTCGGCGTCGACGGCTTGCCTGAGGAGATCGGGTAGATCCGCTCGACCTTCCTGCCACGGATCAAGGCCAATACCTGCAGCGACAGGTCGGCTTCGACATGTTTGCCTTGCTTGGGGAAGCGGACCTTGAAGGCGCCGGCGCCGTGGGCGAGCTTGCGGAAGACGTCCTTGGAGGCGATCTGCGTCCGCGCCATTCCGGTGACCTTGCGGAAGGCCAGGACGGCGCGGGCGGTGCGCGCGTCGTAGACGCCCTTGGCGCCGATGACGTAGCCCAAGGCCTTCAACTTGCGCTGCAGCACGCGGACCGCGAGGCCCTTGGAGCCCGGGCTGGCACGCAGCGGAAGGACGTCGACGCCGCGAGCCTTGGCCACGAGCGTCGCCAGCTCGGGCGTCGCCCGGTGGCTGGCGCGGACGGTGATGTGCCCCGCCTTGCCGGCGCGATAGCCCAGCACGAACATGCCGGCGCTCCCGCTCGCCTTGACCGCGACCTTCTTGGAGCCGATCTTCTTCTCACCGCGGTAGAAGCGCACAACGACGGTCTGGCCGGCGATGTAGGGCTTGACGGCGCCGCGGATGCGGAAGCGATCGCCCGCGAGGATGGTCGCCGACCTCCCGTTGACCTTCTCGAGCGTCAGCGCGAGGGTGCCGGTGGCCGCGGACGTCGGCCCACCCACCCCCGGCGCGGTCGTCGGCGGCGGCGTGGCCGTGGTCGGCGGTACTGCCGTCGTCGACGGCGCAGACGTCGTCTGGGCGACCGCCGGCGCGGCGACGGCGAACGGGATCACGATGGACGCGGCGACGACGGCGAGGCGGCTCATAGGCGCGCGCATCGTACCCGGGGCGGGTACCGGAATCAGGTGGCTGGCGCGCGGGCGGTCATCGTCGCGTCCGGCCAGAGACGCAGTCCCAGCCAGATCAGCACGACGATCGCCACCGGCGCGAGGACGAGCACGAGCGGCACCTGCCAGGACCAGTGCTCGCTGCTGCACATCGCCACCGAGTTGTTGAGGCAGTGCAACGCGATGCCGGGATAGAGCGACCCCGTCTTCTCCCGGATGAAGCACAGCGCGACGCCGAGCAGGGCCAGCGGGACGATGAAGGCGATCGGCGAGCCGAAGACGTGGACGGTCCCGAAGGCCAGGCCGGTCAAGAGCGCCGCGAACCAGAACCCGTTCTTGCGCAGCGCCCCGAAGAAGTACCCGCGGAAGAAGAACTCCTCGGCCAGCGGCGCGCACACCGTCACCACGAACGTCACGGCGATCAGCGCGACGGTGCTGTCCTTGGCGCCGAGGTTCTCGACGATCGAGTCCTTGGCGTCGGGCTGGCCGATGATCGCCAGCCAGACGTAGCTGAGCACGATGAAACTGACGTAGCCGCCGATGACGAGGAGCACCGAGCGCTTCCACGGGGCCGGCCGCAGGCCGAACTGCGCCGGCCGCGGCACCGCGACCATCCGAGCGAAGAACAGCGCCGAGGCGATCAGGCAGCCGTCCTGCGCGATGACCGACAGGATGCTCACCGACGCGGGCGGGTCCCCGATGTCGGCACCGAACACCGCGCCGACCGCGCCGATGACCAGCGCGGCGATCAGCGCCGCGGCAAAGCCCGCCAGTAGCGCCGCGGGTGCCGTCCAGCCAGGCCAGGCCGGAATGAGGCCCTCGGCAGGCGCGCTGCCCGGCCGCTCCGGATACTCGGGCGGGGCGGGGTGCTCGTCGGCGGCCGGGACGGTCGTCATCAGCCTTGAGGGTAGGTGGTGAGGAGCTCGGGCAGCGCCCGCAGATCGCTGAGCGTGGGGATGGCGTCGGAGCTCACGGCGCCATCGCGAGCTACGAGCACCGGTGCGATCCCGGCCGCGTGAGCGCCAGCGACGTCAAGCGCCGCGTCGTCGCCGACGTGCACCGCAGCGCCGGGCGCGATGTCGCCCGCGAGCGCGAGCGCGCGCTCGAAGATCGCCGGCGCGGGCTTGGCGGCGCCCGCCTCGGCAGAGGAGATCGCACCGTCGAGCAGCGGCGTAAGGCCGGTGCGGGCCAGCGCCTCGTGCAGCGAGACGTCCCAGTTGCTGACGACGACCAGCCGCAGGCCGGCAGCACGCAACGCAGCGAGCACCTCCCCCACCTCGGGGTAGGGCCGGAAGCGCAGGCTAGCCAGGAGCGCACCGCGGAGATCCGGCGTGTCCCGGGCGTGCTCGGGCAGCGCACGAGCGAGTACCGCGGTGCAGCGATCCCGGAGCTCGGCGAGCGCGGCGCCGTCGACTGCCTCGTCGTGGTGGGCGCGGTAAAAGGCGATCTCGGCGCGCAGCGCAACCGCCGCCTCGGCCTCGGAGATCGCGGTGCCGCGAGCCGCGAGCTCCACGCACAGGTGCGGCGCCGGTGGCTCGAGCTCCAACAGCGTGCCGAGCGCGTCGAGCAGAACGACCTGGAGTCTCAAGCGACCCAATGCCACGTCGCAAACAGCGCGCTGCATGCCGCCAGCCCGACGGCGAATACGCTCAGCACCGCCACGCGCCGCCACGCCGGCCCGCGTGCAAGCCAGAGGCCCAGCCAGAGAAAGAGCGGGTAGAGCACGGCCTCAAAGCGCGGCAGCGACATCAGCGGCTGGGGCCCGACCGGGTAGGAGAGCGGCAGCAGCAGCGCGCAGACCGCGTAGGCGCCGTGCGCGAGCGGCAACTGCCGCAACGCGCCGATCAGCGCAGGGATCGCGAGCACCAGGCAAGCGAAGAGCGCGATGTTGTGGCGCCCGATCGCCATCGCATCACCGGCCGCCTTGTCGAAGTACACGGGCGGCGGCGGGCCATGGACCATCTGGCGCACGCCATCCCAGGCGGCGGTCGCCCCATCGGCGATCCCCGCCCACGGCCCGGCCAGGCTGCGATGCCACGTGTCCTGGGCCGAGAACGGCGCGCCGGCGCCCTCGCCGTCGAGCGCCAAGTACCCGCAGAACGCCGCCAGCCCGATGGGGACGGCCACGATCCACGCGCCATCGCGCAGCTGCGCTCTGCGCGCACGCCACGCGTCAAACCACAACAGCCCCAGCGGCAACAACAACAACACCCCGGCGCTGCGGGTCGCGGCCCCCAGGGCACCGAGCAGCGCGGCCAGCGCCCACCGCTCCTGGCGGGCAGCGAGCACCGCGCCGACCGACACCATCAAGAACAGCGACTCCGAATATGCCGCCGAGAACCACAGCGAGCCAGGAAAGAGCGCCAGCGAGATGACCGCCCAGCGCGCCCCTTCGGGCCCGACCTCGATCAGCGCCAGGCGATGCAGCGCGGCGAGCCCGACGACGAACGCCGCGCACGAGATCACGATCGCGGCGACCAGCGCCGAGCCGCACAGGACGCCGCCGACCTTGACCAGCAGCGGATAGAGCGGGAAGAACGCGGCGCGGTCGCCGCCGCCGTAGCCCGAGTCCGCGATGTTCAAGAACCACACGCTGTCCCAGCGCGCGGCGGGCGCGACGAGCAGATCCCCGAAGGTGCCGAACGGCCGCGTGACGCCCGCCGGATCGAAGGCGACGCGGTGTCCCGCATGGACACCCCAGATCGCAATGGCGCCGAGGCCCGCCGCCCAGACGACCACCCGCGAGAGCCAGAAGGCCCGCAGCGCAGCGGCGAAGTCCGCGCGCCAGGGACCCGTCGCGATGCGCGGAGACGCCTGGCGCTTTTGTACGGTCACGCCCACGTGAGACACATCGTCGCAGCCGCAGCCGCCGATCAGACGTGGCTTCAGAAGCACAGCAACCTCTTCACGGCGCTGGGCACGCTGCTGGCCGGCGCGCTGATCATCTTCTTCATCGACCGCTTCCTGGTCCGCCGGGCCACGAGGCTGGCCGGCCTGGTCACCGGCGACAAGGGCCTCTCGCGCGACGCGACGACCCGCCTGCGCTTCGCTCGCCGCGTGATCGAGGCGGTGATCGCGGTCATCGTCATCGCGATCGCGCTCTCGGAGTTCGACTCGCTGGACCGCGTCGGCCGCACGATCCTGGCCTCCAGCGCGATCACCGCCGCCGTCGTCGGTTTTGCCGCCCGCCAGACGCTGGCCAACGCCATCGCGGGCATCCTGCTGGCGGTCGTCCAGCCGATCCGCATCGGCGACCTCGTGACGTTCGAGGGCGAGACCGGGACCGTCGAGGACGTCAGCCTGACCTACACCTGGCTGCGCACCGGCGCCGACGCACGGCTGCTCGTCCCCAACGAGCGCCTCGCCGGCGGGATCATCCGCAACGACTCGATCCGCTCGCCGACCGTCGCGATCGAGGTCTCGGTCTGGTTGGCGCCCGACGCCGACGAGGCGCGCGCGCTCGACGCGCTGCGCGCGCTCGACGGCATCCGCGCCCGCATCGCAGACGCAACACACGAAGGCGTGCGGCTGCTGATCATGGGCGAGCCGGGCCCGCCGTCAGAGCGCCTCGCCCGCGAGGCCGACCTGCGCGCCACCGCGCTGGGCGCCCTGCGCGGCGCGGGCGTGCGCTGACGCCAACCAGCGGAGGGTTCTCGCCGGCGGGCTAGAATCCACTCCTCGCGGGCGCAGGGCGGGAGGCCGCTTCTGTCTTACAGCGCCCGCCCCATCCCCATGTCCCGCCGCGAACGACAGCGACGCCGGCGTCGCAACAAGGGCGGCCCCGCCCGTCCACTCTTCCTCGCCTTCGGCGTGCTGACGACGTTTGCCGCGCTCGCCGTCCTCGGCGCCGTCGGCTGGGTGGTCTCGGTCGCGACCTCCGCCCCCGCGCTGGACACGATCAAGCCCCAGGACCAGGGCGCCGCGTCGGTCATCTACTCGGCCGACGGCCATCGCCTCGGCTTCATCAGCAACGACGTCCTGCGCACGCCGGTCACCGGCGGCCAGATCCCGCAGGTCGCGCGCGACGCGACGGTCGCGATCGAGGACCGTCGCTTCTTCGAGCACAAGGGCGTCGACTTCGAGGGCGTCATCCGCGCCGCGGTCAAGAACCTGGAGTCCAAGGACGACGTCCAGGGCGGCTCGACGCTGACGATGCAGCTGATCCGCAACCTGTACACCAAGGACACGGTCCGGACCGGCGTCGAGGGCTACAAGCGCAAGATCCGCGAGGCCAAGCTCGCCGAGGAGCTGGAGAACCAGCACCCGGGCCGCCGCGGCAAGCGCTGGATCCTGGACCAGTACCTCAACAACGTGCCCTACGGCACCGTCGGCGGCAAGACCGCGGTCGGCATCCAGGCCGCGGCGCGCATCTTCTATGACAAGCCCGCCAGCAAGCTGACGCTGGCCCAGGCCGCGCTGCTGGCCGGCCTGCCCCAGGCGCCGTCGCTCTACAACCCGTTCCTCAGCGCGGCCAAGGCGCAGGCGCGCCGCAACGACGTGCTGCGGCGCATGGCCGACCAGGGCTTCATCACCCAGTCAGACGCCGCCAAGGCGATCGCCGAGCCGCTCGGCGTCAAGGCCAACGGCTACTACTCCAAGAAGCGCGAGAGCTACTTCTACGACTACGTCAAGCAGCAGCTCGTCGACGAGTACGGGGCCAAGCGCGTGCAGGCCGGCGGCATGCACATCTACACGACGCTGAACCTCAAGATGCAGCAGGCGGCACGCAAGGCGCTGGACGCCAACCTGGCCGGCACCGACCGCTCCGGCTCGATCGTCTCGGTCGACCCGGCCAACGGCGACATCAAGGCTATGGCCTCGACCGCCACCTACGGGCAGTTCAAGTTCAACCTGGCCTCCCAGGGTCACTACGCCGCCGGGTCGACGTTCAAGGTGATGGTGTTGATGACCGCTCTGCGCAAGGGCGTCGATCCCGACACCACCACCTACACCTCGATGCCGCTGAAGTTCGACGACCCCACGTGGGGGCCGATCGACGTCCACACCTACTCCGGCAGCTACATCGGCCGCGCCAACCTGGTCAAGGCGACGCTCGCCTCCGACAACTCGATCTACCAGCAGCTCGACCTCGACCTCGGGCCCCAGGCGGTCAAGGAGACCGCGATCGACATGGGGATCAAGAGCCCCGTCGACGCGCTGCCGGCCGCCGCGCTCGGCGGCCTGACCAAGGGCGTCACCCCGCTGGAGATGGCCAACGCCTACGCGACGATCGCCTCCAACGGCTGGCGCAACAAGGTCAGCGCCGTGCGCAAGGTCTGCTTCCCCAAGAAGCTGGGCGGCTTTGACTGCAAGACCGAGAAGGCACACCGCCACCGCGCCTTCCAGGACGGCGTGACCGCCGAGGCCACCAAGATCCTCAAGGAGAACGTCGAGGGCGGCACGGGCACCAAGGCGCAGTTCGGCTGCCCCGCAGCAGGCAAGACCGGCACGGTGGATGACTTCACCGACGCGTGGTTCGTCGGCTTCACGCCGCAGCTGGCGACCTCGGTCTGGGTCGGCCACGCGACCGACCGCCGCACGCTCGGCCCGGGCGCCGCCGGCGGCGAGGTCGCCGCGCCGATCTGGGGCCAGTACATGAAGGTCGCCCACGGCAAGTACTGCGGGGACTTCGCCAAGCCCAAGCACGCGTTCGTGTCCACGCCGTTCTTTGGCAAGTACGCCAAGACGGGCGTCAAGGACAACAAGGTCGACCCGAGCACCTACCAGAAGGACCCCAGTCGGGGCCAAGGACCTGGAGACGGGCAAGGACGGCAAGAACACCGGGAACGGCTCGACCAAGTACCCCAACGATCAATACCAGGCTCCACCGCAGCAGGCGCCCGCGACGACGACGCCACAGACGCCCGGCACCGGCGACCCGACGGGTGCCACCGGGACGCCTGATCCTGCTGCCGGCACCGGCACGCCGGCCACGGGCGCGCCGACGGGCACCGGCGGCGGCACCGGCGCTCCACCGCCGTAGAAAACACTCAGGCCAATCGGCTGTCGGGCCTTCACGAAAAGCCCCCGCTCGCGGTGTCGGGCGGTGGTACGGTCGCGCGATGTCCAAAGAGGACAAGGTGGAGTTCGAGGGCGAGGTGCTCGAAGCGCTGCCGAACGCCATGTTCAAGGTCCAGCTCGACAACGGCCACGAGGTCCTCGGGCACGTCGCCGGCAAGATGCGCCGCTTCCGCATCCGGATCCTCCCGGGCGACCGGGTGCGGGTCGAGTTGAGCCCGTATGACTTGAACCGGGCCCGCATCATCTACCGCCATCGCTGAACGCTCGCCCAGAGGGCGAGGTTCAGTCGCACGAACTCGCCAGAGGCTCCTTCGTGCAGCGCCCAGTAGCTTCGTGCCGATGGCCGAGCTGGATCTCATCGCCGCCTTCC
Organism: uncultured Conexibacteraceae bacterium; assembly: GCA_963836485.1. Taxonomy (GTDB): domain Bacteria; phylum Actinomycetota; class Thermoleophilia; order Solirubrobacterales; family Solirubrobacteraceae; genus Baekduia. Next base: position 551,266 of record CAWIJS010000009.1, read on the forward strand.
AGCGGCTACTGACCAATCGCTCTGAGCGCGTGGTGCGCTGGTCGGGCGATGATTGTGCGGTCGTGCGTGCGCGGCCGGTCCAGGCGGTCAGCGTCGACGCGATGGTCGACGGCGTCCACTTCCGGCTCGACCACCCGGCGGTCACCGCGGCCGACATCGGCCACCGTGCGCTGGCCAGCGCGCTAAGCGACCTCGCCGCGATGGGCGCCGATGCGGGCGAGGCCTACATCGTGCTCGGCCTCCCCGAAGGCTTCGGAGAGGCCGACACGCTCGCGCTCGCCCAAGGCATGGAGACGCTCGCTGCGCGCACCGGCACGACGATCGCCGGCGGCGACGTGACGCGCGCGCCCGTGCTGACGATCTCAGTGACCGTCGTCGGCTGGGCCGACGACGAGGCGCAGCTGATCGGCCGCGACGGCGCGCGCCCCGGCGACGTGGTTGTCGTCACCGGCGACCTCGGCGCCGCCGGCGCCGGCCTGGCGATCCTGCTCGGCCAAGCCGAGGGCGACGTCGCGCTGCTGGCGCGCCACCTGCGTCCGGAGCCGCGGCTGGCGGAGGGCAAGGCGCTGGCCGCCGCCGGCGCGCGGGCGCTGATCGACCTCTCCGACGGCATCGCCACCGACGCAGCGCATGTCGCGCGCGCCAGCGGCGTCGTCCTGGAGATCGACCTCGACGCGCTGCCGGTCGCACCCGGCGTGGCGGAGGTCGCCGCACAGCTCGACACGCTGCCGGGCGTCCTGGCGGCCACGGCCGGCGAGGATTACGAGTTGTTGGCGTGCCTGCCCGCCGCGGCGGCGGCCGCGCTGGGCGCGACCGTCACCGCTATCGGCCGAGTGAGCACGGTGGCGCCCGATGGCGCACCCGGGCTCAGGCTGGCGGGCGCGGGCTCTGAGCGCCCGCTGCGCGGACACGAGCACCACGTTGGGTGACTGCTCGGCCGGCGGCCGCCCGGCGCAGCAGCGCCTCGGCGACCAGTTGGGCGTCCACCACGTACATGTCGTGCTCGACCTGCGCCTTCAGTGCCTTGGTGTACATCTTTCGGTTCACTTTCCATCGACCCCCCTGTCTGTCGGCCATCGGGTCAAGATGCGGTGGTGGTGAGGCCGGGGCGCTCAAACTCCGACCCTTGTCCAGCCCGTGCCGCCCTCAGGGGCACGACGCCTGTCAGACGGGAGACAACGACGATGCGCTGAGCCGCGCTGAACAACGGGTGGCAGGCGGAGAGCACGAGCCGGTCGTAGCCGACGTCGCGCAGGATCGCCACCGCGTCAGGAGCGACGATCCGCGTGCGCTGGACGCGATAGCTGAACGTCGCGTAGGGCATCTCCACCGTGATGCGATCACCCGGGTTCAGGCGGTCGATGTGACGAAAGGGCGCCAGATAGGTCGTGCGATGCCCGGCGATCGCCGTTGTCCCGCCGACACCCGGAAGCGGCGAGCCGTCGAAGGTCCCGGGACCCTTGCGCAAGTCCGAAGGATCAGAACCTTTGACCATCACGAAGTCTGCACCGAGGCGCGCGATCTTCAGCCGCCCGATCGCGTCACCGGGCGCGGTGCGCTGCTGCAGCGAGCGCGCCAGGAACGCGATCCGCCGCCGCTCATCGGCCACGCCGGCCAGCGCGCGCGCTTCCAACGGGGTCGGACCCTCGGCCTCGAGGTGGCGCAGATCGCCGCGCAGCCCGTGCTGGCGCACCGTGGTCTGCAGCGCCGTGAGCGGCTCCTGCCAGACGAGGGTCACTACCGCGTCGGCGAGGACGAGCAGCCCCGCCGCGATCAACACGGCCGACAGCCCGCGCAAGACCCGGCGGCGACGCTCAGAGCGGGCGGGCGGGGGCGCGAGCGTCGCCATCGTCTAGTGGCGCAGGGCCGATCCGGTCCCGCCGAGCGACCCCGGTCCGGCATAGGTGACGGGCCCGCGGACGGTGATCTCGTCGGGCTCGTCGTCTTGCGGCCGGCGGCGGCGGATCGCCACCAGCGCCGCGGCCACCGCACAGCCCCAGAGCAGGCTCCAAAGCACCCACGAGCCGATCGGGATATGGCCGCCCGCGACCAGCAGCGTCCAGAACCAGATGCCGTGCGGAAGGTCGAGGCCGAACGCGCGCCCATCCACGAACCCGACGATCAGCAGCGGCACCAGCGCCAGCGCCACCAGCGCCAGCGATGCCGCCCGCGGCAGCCGCAGGTCCGGCGTCAGCGCCCAGAACCACAGGTGCGCCGCGGGGACCAGCAGCGCCGCGGCGTACGGGTTGCCGACCCACAGCGCGCCGGCAACCACGACCGTCGTCAGACCGACGGCGACCACCGCGCCGCCGGCATCGGGCTCCTGCTTGCGCACCCGTGCCGCACCGCTGGCGTGCAAGAGCGCCGGGCGCGCGGCCAGCCAGCCGAGGGCGAAGACGAGCAGGATCGCCACAAACGCCGCGATCGCTCCACCGCCGAGGTCGAGCCCCGGAGCCGGAATCGGCGCGCCCGGCGCCACGGAGATCAGCCCGACCAGCGCCAGCAGCACCGCAAACAGGCAGGCCAGCAGGAACGGCACGCCGCTGGCCAGCGTCCACACGCCCCATGCCCAGAGCGGCTCGTGACGGCGACGCAGCCGTGCGAGCGCGTCGATCCCCATCAACAACGGCGGCAGCAGCAGCGCGCCGACGAGCAGCCGGACGGCCCAGCCCGGCAGCACCTTGCCGCGGATGACCAGGTCGTCCCGCGGCGGTGCGGCGAGATCGCGAAAGTTGTCCAGCGCGTAGAGGACGCGCAGCCCGGCGCGGCCGAAGCGCCGCAGGCGGCCATCGCGGATCGGATCGTCGGCGGCCGGCGGGCGCTCGCCCGAGGCCGACAGCAGCACCGCCGGCTGGCCGGCGCGCAGGAACGGGCCCTGCTCGGAGATCGTCACCGGCACCGCCATCCGCAGCCACTGCGTCAATGCCCGCGGCGCGCCGGCATCGGTCCCGACCTCGGCGCGGACCGCGGCCTGCACCGTGCGCTGCAGCTGGATCGGCGCCTGCCCGCGGCCGTTAGACAGCGCCACGACGAACGGCCGCCGCGTGCTCGCACCACCAACCGCGCCAAGCACGATGACCGCGTCGGCGCGGCCGTCCATCCGCCGCGCCTCCTCCTGGGCCCCCGCGAAGCCCCCGCTGCCGCCCGAGGTCGAGATGAAGGTGATGGTCCGCCGCAACCGCCCGTCGGCGGCGACTCGCGCGAGCTCCAGCAGCGTGGCGGTCGCCGACAGCTCGGCCTTCGCGCCAGGCTTTGCCGCGTCGCGGTGCGCCACCACGACGATTCCCGGTCCTGGGACGCCCGGCCGCGTGGCGATGACGTCGATGAGATCGCGCTCCCCGTCGATCGTGTCGCCCTGGAAGTGATGCTCCTCCACCGTGCCCGGCACCGTCTGACGCAACCGCGTCGCGATCTCGCCCGCCAGCCGCGTGTCGGCCGCGTCGCCCGGCCGCCGGACCGGGAAGCGGCGAGCGAGGTCGTCGAGCGTCTGGCCGGCCCGGATCTCGTCGAAGGCCTCCGGGGTCTGCGTCGTCCCGATGGGCCGTGGCCGGTCCTGGAGGGAGAACGCCGCCACGAGCAGCGCGAGAAGCACGGGCACGAACGCGACGCGATAGAGGCGCACTTCGAGCATCCGCCTACAGTGTCTCTCACGCGATGGCTGAACGCGCACCCAGAATCCTCCTCGCCGACGACGAGCAGTCGATCCAGACGCTCCTGAGCTTTCCGCTGCGCAAGGACGGCTATGAGGTGACGACCGCCGCCGACGGTCGCGAGGCCCTGGCGCGCTTCAACGAAGGCCGCTTCGACCTCGTGGTGCTCGACGTGATGATGCCCCGCATGGACGGCCTGGAGGTCTGCCGGCGCATCCGCGCCCGCCACACCGTCCCGATCATCATGCTCACCGCCAAAGCCGAGGAGATCGACAAGGTCCTCGGCCTCGAGCTCGGCGCCGACGACTACATCACCAAGCCGTTCTCGCTGCGGGAGTTCCGCAGCCGCGTCCGCGCCGCCCTGCGCCGCGCCGGCATGCAGACCAACACCGAGCCGGAGGCCGAGGACCAGCCGCTCGCCGTCCACGAGCTCGACATGGATCCGGCCAAGCGCGCCGTCCACGTGCGCGGCGCCGCCGTCGAGCTGACGTTCGTGGAGTTCGAGATCCTCAACGCGCTGGCCCGCAACCCGGGCCGGGTCTTCACGCGCGACATGCTGCTCACGCGCATCTGGGGCGACAGCGCCTATCGCGACCCGCGCACGATCGACGTGCATATCCGCCACCTGCGCGAGAAGCTCGAGACCGATCCCAAGGAACCCGAGTACCTGTTCACGGTGCGCGGGGTCGGCTACCGCTTCAGAGACGAACCGAGATAGGCAGAATCCCGCGCCGCGAATGAGATCGCTGCGCACCCGCCTCGCGTTGTCGTTGTTCCTGATCGTCGCCGTGGCGGTCGGGATCGTCAGCTTCGGCGTGCTCAGGTCGCTCAGCGATGGGCTGCGCCAGCAGGCGCTCAAAGGCCTGCTGATGTCGGCGCAGCGCTCCTCACGCGGGATCGACACGGCGATCGACCACAACGACTCGGCGCCGCGGCTCGACATGCTCGTGCGCGACGCCTCCGACTCGGCAACCGCCCGCGTCACGCTGCTCGGGCTCTACGCCGTTCCGGGCGAGCTGCGCAGCTACCCGAAATCGGACTCCACGCGGCAGGTCGAGATCCGCGACCTGCAGTTCGACGTGGCGATCGAAGCCGCGCAGACCAGCAAGCCGGCGACGGCGATCGAGGCCGGCGACGCAGGCCGCGTCGGCGAGGCCGCAATCCCGCTGATCTACGAGAACCCGCGCACGCACAAGCGCGTCGTCGGCACGGTGATCGTCTACTCCCGGCCGCTGAGCGACATCGACGCCGACGTGCGCGCCGTCCGCGACCGCGTCCTGACCGCTGCGCTGGCGGCGCTGCTGCTCGCAGCGCTCGCTGCCTGGCTGGTCGCCCGCAGCGTGGCACTGCGCGTGCGGCGGCTGGAGGTCGTGGCCGGCCGCGTCTCGGAAGGCGACCTCACCGCGCGCTTCCCGGTGGAGTCCTCGGACGAGCTGGGCCAGCTGGCCCAGACACTGGAGCAGATGCGCCGCCAGCTCGCCGAGCTCGACGACGCGCGCAAGCGCTTCATCGCAACGGCCTCGCACGAGCTGCGCACGCCGCTCTTCTCGCTCGGCGGGTTCTTGGAGCTGTTGGAAGAGGAGGACCTCGACGAGGAGGACCGCCGGCGCTTCGTCACCCAGCTGCGCCAGCAGGTGCTGCGGATGCAGAAGCTCGCGACCGACCTGCTGGACCTGTCCAAGCTGGAAGCCGGGTCGCTGGAGCTGCGCAGCGAGCGCACCGACCTCGGCGACGTCGCGCGGATGATCGCCGACGAGTTCGCGCCGGCGCTCGTGGCCCATGATGCGCACATGGAGCTGCGCCTGCCACCCGATCCCGTCGAGGTCATGTGCGATCCCGAGCGCGTCGCGCAGGTGCTGCGGATCCTCATCGACAACGCGATCATCCACACGCCGCCGGGGACCGACCTGGTGGTCTCGGCCTCGCGCCGCGGCAATCGTGCCCGGCTGGGCGTGGGCGACTTCGGACCGGGTATCCACCGGACGATGCTGCCGCGGATCTTCGAGCCCTTCGTCACCTCCGACGATGCGCAGGGCTCGGGGCTCGGCCTCGCGATCGCCGGCGAGCTGGCCGAGCGGATGGATGGCCGGCTGGCCGTCGACTCGCAGCCAGGGCGCACGACGTTCACGTTGGAGCTGCCCGCATGAGGCGCGCAACGGGCGCGGCGATGGCGGTGGCGGTGGCCGCCGCGTCGGCGCTCACGGCGATCGGCTGCGGCGGAGGGTCCGGAGGCGGCGAGACGACCACCGTTGGGCGCACCACGCGCGTCGAGGTCGTCAAGGGCGCCGAGGACTCGAGCCCGCCCACCCGCTTCGATCCGCAGGCGATCTACCGACGTGACTCGCCCGGCGTCGTGACGATCCTGTCGGCCTTCGGCCGCGCGGGCAGCGCCGGTGCGGGCGCCGGGTTGGGCTCGGGCTTCGTGATCTCCGCCGGCGGCGAGATCGCCACCAACGCACATGTCGTCACCGACGGTGCGGGAGCTTCGCTACGCAAGGCCGGCAGGCTCTTCGTCCGGTTCGGCGACGGCAACCAGGTCGGTGCGACGATCGTCGGCTTCGACCCGTTCGCCGATGTCGCGCTGGTCAAGATCGACCCCAAGGGCCTGACGCTGCGCCCGCTGACGCTCGGTACGAGCGCCGACGTCGAGGTCGGCGAGCCGGTCGCGGCGATCGGCTCGCCGTTCGGCGAGGAGCAGTCACTGTCGGTCGGTGTCGTGTCGGCGACCGACCGCGAGATCGAGTCGCTGACCGGCTTTCTGACCTCCGGTGCGCTGCAGACCGACGCGGCGATTAACAGCGGGAACTCGGGCGGCCCGCTGCTGGACGCCGGTGGCCGCGTGCTCGGGATCAACTCGCAGATCCGCTCGTCGTCGGGGTCGGGCAGCGGCGTCGGGTTCGCCGTCTCGGTCGACGTCGTGCGGCGTTCGCTGGCACAGCTGCGCCGCAGCGGGCACGCCAGCTACCCGTACCTCGGCGTCTCGACCCAGAGCGTCTACCCGCAGTTGGCCGCGCGCTTCGCGCTCGGCACCGCACGTGGCGCCCTGATCCAGCAGGTCGTCCCGGGCGGGCCGGCGGCCAAGGCGGGGTTGCGCGCCGGTACCCAGCGCCGCGTCTTTCAGGAGCAGCCGTGGCGCATCGGCGGCGACGTCATCACGCGGATCGACGGCCGGCCCGTCCGCGGGGACTCCGACCTCGCCCGCGGGCTCGACGGCCACGTCCCGGGTGATCGGACCGTCCTGACCATCGTGCGCGGCGGCCATGCGCGCGAGGTGCCGGTTCGGCTCGGGACACGTCCCCTCCAGTCGCCGCGAGGGTAATAGGCTCAGCCTCGTGCTCCAGCCCGTGACCCTGGGGTCCAAGACCCTCGCCGATTACACGCATATCTTCGGTCGCGAGCAGATCGCTGAGATCCGCGAGCTCGCCGCGCCGCTGAAGGGCGCACGGGTGGCGCACATCTCGGCCACGGCGTTCGGCGGCGGCGTGGCGGAGATCCTCTACACGCTGGTCCCGCTGATGAAGGACGTCGGCATCGACGTCGAGTGGCAGATCATCTACGGGCGCGAGGAGTTCTTTCACGCAACCAAGTTGATGCACAACGCGCTGCAGGGCGCACCGGAGGATCTGACCTCCGAGCAGTGGGACACCTGGCTCTCCTACAACGAGATGAACGCCAAGGAGCTGCCCGACGGCTGGGACGTCTGCCTCGTGCACGACCCGCAGCCGGCCGCGCTCCACGCGCTTGTCCCGGAGAAGTCCCGCGGCTGGGTCTGGCGCTGCCACATCGACCTCTCGACGCCGAACCCGGCGACGATCGAGCGGCTCCTGCCCTACATCCGCGACTACCCGCAGACCCTCTTTCACATGGAGCAGTACGTACCGGCGGGCCTGAACGGGAAGGTCAACGTCGTGCCCCCGGCGATCGACCCCCTCGCACCGAAGAACATGGCCCTGTCGCCCGACGATGCCGCCTACGTCTGCGGGCAGTTCGGGATCGACGTCGACCGGCCGCTGATCTGCCAGGTGTCGCGCTTTGACCCCTGGAAGGACCCGCTAGGCGTCATCGACGCCTATAAGTTGGTCAAGGAAGAGCTGCCGCAGGTGCAGCTGGCGCTGGTGGGCTCGATGGCCTCCGACGATCCCGAGGGCTGGGACTTCTACAACGCGACCATCGCCCACGCCGACGGAGATCCGGACATCTTCATCCTCAACAACTTCAACAACGTCGGCTCGATCGAGGTCAACGCCTTCCAGTCCCAGGCCGACGTCGTGATCCAGAAGTCCATCCGCGAGGGCTTCGGCCTGACGGTGAGCGAGGCGCTGTGGAAGGCGCGACCGTTCATCGGCGGCGACGTGGGCGGCATTCCGCTGCAGGTCGAGAACGGCATCAGCGGCTACCTAGTGAAGTCACCCGAGCAGTGCGCGGCGCGCTGTCTGGACATCCTGCAGGATCCGGCGCTCGGCAAGGCCCTGGGGCGGCGCGGCAAGGCGCACGTGCGCAAGCACTTCCTGACGCCGCGGTACCTACGCGATTACCTGGAGATCTTCAGCGAGCTCCTCGGAGTCAGCGCTGCCCGACCGGCTTCTGCCGCAGAGGGAGCCGCATGAGCGACGACACGCAGCGCCCGCTGATCCTGGTCTCCAACCGCGGGCCGGTGACCTTCGACGACGACGGCGACTTCAAGCGCGGCACCGGCGGTCTGGTCACGGCGCTCACGGGGCTGGCGGTCCATCGTGAGGTCGTCTGGATCGCCTCGGCGCTGACCGACGGCGACGCCAAGCGCATCGCCGAGGCCGACGGGCGGTCCTTCGCGGTCGACACCGCCGGCGAGGGGACCTTCCAGGTCCGCATGGTCGAGAGCGACCCCGACGCCTACGACCGCTTCTACAACATCTTCGCCAACCCGATGCTGTGGTTCATCCAGCACTACCTCTGGGACCTCTCCAACGCCCCGGACGTGCGACGCCACGAGATCGAGGCCTTCGAGTTCGGCTACAACGTGGTCAACGAGGATCTCGCGCGCGCTGTCGTGGAGGAGATCGACGGCGTCGAGGAGCCGGTCGTGATGGTCCACGACTATCACCTCTACACGCTGCCGGCCCTCGTCCGGCGCGCGCGGCCTGACGCGTTCCTGCACCACTTCGTGCACATCCCGTGGACGCAGCCCGACGCCTGGCGGGTGCTGCCGCGCGGCGTGCGTCGCGAGATCTACGAGGGACTGCTGGCCAACGACATCATCGGGTTCCATACGCGGTCCTATCGCTGGAACTTCCTCCAGTGCTGCAAGGACCTCATGGACCTCGAGGTCGACTTCAAGAACGGCGTCGTGCAGTTCGAGGACCGCGAGGTCTGGGTCCGCGCCTACCCGCTGCCGATCGACTCCAAGGCGATCCAGCGCACCGCGCAGACCGAGCGCGTGGCGGAGTTCGAGGCCGAGCTGCTGCGCCGCCGGCGCGAGCACATCGTGCTGCGCGTCGACCGCGCCGACCTGTCCAAGAACGTGCTGCGCGGCTTCACCGCCTTCGACCTGTTCCTCGAGCAGCATCCGGAGTTCCGCGAGAAGGTCACGTTCGTCGCGCAGCTGATGCCGTCGCGAACCGACGTGCCCGAGTACGCGGAGTACTTGGAGCGCATCGAGGCCGTGGTCGCGGTCGTCAACCATCGTCACGGCACACCGGACTGGATGCCGATCCAGCTCAAGCTGCGCGACGACCTCGAGGAGGCGGTCGCGGCCTATAAGAACTACGACGTCCTGCTGGTCAACGCCATGTTCGACGGGATGAACCTGGTCGCCAAGGAGGGCCCGATGGTCAACGAGCGCCACGGCGTCTCGATCCTCTCGGAGAACACCGGCGCCCACGAGGAGCTCGGCGAGTACGCCCTCTCGGTCAACCCCTTCGACATCCAAGAGCTCGCCGACTCGATCCACGCCGCGCTGACGATGTCTGACGCCGAGCGCGAACGCCGCCACACTGGCCTCAAGGACATCATCACCTCGCGCAACCCGGGCGACTGGATCGACGACCAGATCGCCGACATCCGCAAGAAGGCGGGCGTGGAGGCCTGACGCGGCCTGGCCGGGCGATGAGTTCGCGACCCGCGACGGGTCTTGACGTACATGCCCGACGACGAGCCGCAGATCCGGACGCTGATCCAGCGATGGGCCGAGGCCGTCCACCGTGGCGACATGGAGGCCACGCTGGCCGACCACGACGCCGACATCGTGATGTTCGATGTCCCGCCGCCCCATGACGGCGTGCGGGGTATCGACGCCTACCGCGAGACCTGGCCCGGCTTCTTTGTCTGGCAGGCGCAGGGAGCGCTGTTCGAGATCGTCACCCTGGAGGTCACCGCAGGCGAGAGCGTCGCGTTCGCCCATGGGCTGCTGCGCTGCGCGACACCGCAGCAACTCGCCGCACATCCGGAGGCCCGCTTGCGCCTGACGATCGGGCTGCGCAAGCACGAAGGCCGCTGGCGCGTCACGCACGAGCATCACTCGTTCGCCGACACGTCGGACTGAGCAGGCGGCGGTCACGGCCGGAACTCCGCCGCCGGTGCGGCCGCGGCGACTGGCGCCGTGGAGACCGGAGCGACGACCGCCGGAAGCGGCAAGCGCGAAGATCGCGGTGCGTGGTGACGGCCATGGCGCTTGCGCTTCACCCGTCGCTGCTTCGCTCGCCGTTCTGGCACTGCCCGGACGCGGGCCGGCCGGCCCGCCGTCGCTCCCGATGGCCGCTCGGCGCCTGCGACGCGCGCGGGTTGCACGACGCGCGTCGGCTTCACCGCTGCGGTGGGCTTTGCCGGGATCGCCACGGCCGGCTCGACCGCCGGCGGCAGCGCATCCTGATGGGCACGCAGGCGCGGCCAGGCAAGCGCCAGCAGCAACGCGAGCGCGACGGCCGCGGCACGGGCCACGTTGGTCCAGCGAATGCGATGCAGGAGATCGAAGGTCACGCCCGCTTAGGCCAAGCGACCGGCAAGTTCGCCCCCCAGCGGTCGCCGGACGGACCGATGCCGCTATAGTCGGCCGTCGCCCTCGGGGCCCTTTTCTCATGCCTGCACAGAACCCCACTTACGACCTGATGCTCCTGCTCGACACCGCCGCGGAGGAGGAGCAGCGCACCAAGGTGCTCGCCGAAGCCGAGCGCATCCTGGAGAGCAGCAGCGCCACCATCGTCAGCAAGCACGACTGGGGTGTCCGCCGCACCGCGTTCGAGATCCGCCACAAGAACGACGCGGAGTACCACCTCTTGCAGTTCCAGGGTGGTCCTGAGACCCCCGCCGCGCTGGATCGCTACCTGCGCATCGCCGACGGCGTCGTCCGCTTCCGCGTGATCAAGCTGCGCGCCGGCCTGGGTCCCGTGCCGGACCTCCGCGCCGCCAATGAGCCCGCTCCGGAGGTCGTGGCCGCCGAGGCTGCCGCCGCTCCGGTCGAGCGCCTGTAGCGCTCACCTCACTCGTCGCAGGACCTCCGCAGCGCCGCTTCCCGCGGCGCTGCGGTCGTTTTAGGACCCACCCGCCCCTTCGGCGGCAGCGCTTTGTGCCGCAGCCGTGCCGATCACCACGACTTCGCCGAGATTCGGTCGCAGGTTGCAGGCTTTCCGACCATGCCGTCAGACCCTGCCCCTAGACTCGCCGCAGACTTCAAGTTCGCCCCCGAAAGGAGCCCGTTGTGGCCGCCTCCAACATCAACCGGGTCATCCTGACCGGCAACCTCACCTTCGATCCCGAGCTGCGCTCGCTGCCGTCCGGCATGTCCGTGTGCAAGCTCCGCGTCGCGGTCAACACCCGCAAGAAGAACAACGCCACGGGTGACTGGGAGGACAAGCCCAACTACTTCGACGTGACCGTCTGGGGCGCGCAGGGCGAGAACTGCGCGCGCTACCTGGCCAAGGGCCGTCCGGTCGCCATCGACGGTCGCCTGGAGTGGAGCGAGTGGGCCGACAAGGACACCGGCAAGAACCGCTCCAAGGTCGAGATCGTCGCCGACACGGTCCAGTTCCTCAACGGCCGTGAGGACGGCGCGGGCGGTGGCGGTGGCGGGTTCACGCCGCGCGCCGACGTCCCGACGGATACCAGCGACTTCGGCCCCCCAGCAGCCCAGCCGCAGCCCGTCTCCGCACCCGTCAGCACCCCGGCCGACGACGACATCCCGTTCTAGCCCGGCGCGGGCAACCCCGCGCCCTCTCGCTGCACCTTTCGAGCCCTCGGCGCCCCACGCGCCGGGGGCTCGCGTCGTTTTGGCCGTCGGCCAAACGCCAAGGGGTGGGCCCGTACGCCGCGACCACGCCGCGCTCAACAGGCCCACCCCGCCGTGCGTGGCAGCATGCGGCCCGTGCCCGCCGCTCGTCGCTCCCGCCATCCCGCTTCGGCCGCCTTCGACGACCCCACGCCCCGGCCACCGGGCGCGCCGACGATCGCGCAGGAGTTGCCGGCGCGCCGGCTGGAGGAGATCGAGCTCACCGACGAGGCCCGCATCGAGCACGTCGAGCTGACCGGCGCCCTGCCAGCCGGCACCGACGCGCGCGGCGCCACGATCGAGGACGCGCGGATCCGTGGATCGCTCGCCGGCGCCAAGCTCCACGACCTCCATCTCCACGACGCACAACTCGTCGGCGCCGATCTCGCCAACGTCGACCTTCAGGGCGCGCATCTCAGCCGGCTGAGCATCGCCAACTGCCGCATGACCGGCGCACAGCTGATCGAGACGACGCTGATCGACCTCACGCTCACCGACTGCCGCCTGGACTTCGCCGTGCTCAGCCTCGCCCGCCTCGACCGCGTCGTCTTCCGCGGCTGCGACCTCCAAGAGGCCTCGCTGGACCAGGCCCAACTGCGCGACGTCCGGTTCGAGTCCTGCGATCTGCGCCGCGCGACCTTTGGCCAGAGCCGCCATCAGCGCGTCCAGTTGCACGGCTGCCGCCTCGACGGCCTGCGCGCCATCAGCGACCTCAAGGGCACCGCGATGCCGTTTCCCGACATCGTCGATCAGGCCCAGGCCTTCGCCGCGGCGCTCGGGATCAGCGTCGCGATCGACCCAGAAGATCACGCGTAACCAGCGCAAACCGGTCCATCCGAGCCGTCCGCTAGAGGCCGGAAGGCCGGTGCCGTCGCGCACGTGTCACACTGTGGGTTCGCGCGCCGCGCTTGGCGCGCGTCCGCACGTCCAGACTTCATCGCACCAAAGAGGACTTCCACTCCGTGGCCAAGCAGCGCAAAACCGCAACGAAGCCTGCTCGTCGCAGGGACAAGAAGGGCGGCCCCGGCACCGGGCGCCGCAAGCCTTGTCCGTACTGCAAGGACAAGATCGAGCAGGTCGACTACAAGAACGTGGGCGATCTCCGTCGCTTCGTGTCCGAGCGCGGCAAGATCCGCTCGCGCCGCATCACGGGCGCCTGCCGCCGGCACCAGAGCCAGATCGCGACCGCCGTCAAGCGTGCGCGCGAGCTCGCCCTGCTGCCCTACGCGGCCGAGCCCGCATCCGAGAGCGTCGGCGGCCGTCGCGGCCGTGACCGTGATCGGGAGCGCGAGTAGCTCCATGCCCGACGCCATCCTGCTCAAGGACGTCGACGGCATCGGCTCCCGCGGAGCCGTCGTCGACGTCTCCAAGGGCTACCTCCGCAACTTCCTAATCCCGCGCAAGCTTGCCGCCCCGGCGACCAAGGGCCTCCTCCGCGAGGCCGCGCGCACCCAGGACGCCTACAACAAGGCGACCGCCGGGCGCATCACGCAGGCCCAGGACTACGCCGAGCAGCTCAACAAGACGGTCCTGACGATCTCCCAGCAGGCCGGCGAAGACGGCCGCCTGTTCGGCTCGGTCACGACGCAGGACATCGCCGAGGCGATCAAGGAGGCCCGCGGCATCGACGTGGACCGCCGCAAGATCCACCTCGACGACCCCATCAAGAACGTGGGCACCTACCAGGTCGTCCTCGAGATCTCCGATGGCGTCACCGCGACCGTCAAGGTGATGGTCTCCGAGGCTTAGGCCCGGACCCCACCGCAGCACTTCTGAGACGGCGCCCTTCGGGGCGCCGTCGCTCGTTCTGAAGGCGTCTCCCGCAACGTGCGGAGCAATTTCGTAACGCCGCTGCGCACTTTCCGAACACCATCCCCGCCCTCCGCTAGCTTCGCCGAGGAGACCGTGAGCACCTACGAATACGAGCAAGAAGCACCCTCCTCCATGGGCCAGGCGGCCCTGGCGCCACCGCATTCGCTGGAGGCCGAGCAGTCCGTGCTCGGCGCCGTCTTGCTGTCGGACAAGGTGCACTACGCGTACGTGATCGAGGAGGGCCTGCGGCCGGAGGACTTCTACCGCGAGCGCCACCAGGTCATCTACCAGTCGATGCTCGACCTCTACAACGAGTCAGAGCCCATCGATGTTGTCACGGTCACCGAGCACCTGCGCGCCCGCGGCGCGCTGGAGGCCGCCGGCGGCCCCGCGGAGATCGACGCGCTGACCGCCGCGGTGCCGGCCGTCGGCAACCTGCGCCGCTACGGCTCGATCGTCCGCGAGATGTCGCTGCTGCGCAAGCTGCTCACCGCGACCTACGAGATCCAGTCCTCGGTCCACAACCACGAGGGCCTCCCCCGCGACATCGTCGAGCAGGCCGAGAAGGCGATGCTCGAGGTCGGCCGCGACGACCGCCAGAAGGACTTCCGCAAGGTCGGCGAGGTCCTCCACGAGGAGCTCGACCGCTGGCACGAGCTGTCGACCGAGGGCAAGTCGATGACCGGCACGCCGTCGGGTTTCCACGAGCTCGATGAGATGACCGGCGGCTTCCAACCGGGGAACATGATCATCGTGGCTGCCCGGCCGTCCATGGGGAAATGTCAGAGCGGGTCGACCCTCATTTACGATCCGGCTCGGGGCTATCGCCGCCGGCTCGATGAGATCGTCCGTGATGTCGAGATGGGGTCAGAGTGTTTCGTTGCGTCTCTGGGCCCGGACTTCAAACTGCGAACCTCGCGCGTGAGCGCATCTCTGCGAAGCGGCATCAAGCCGGTGTTCCGACTCACGACGAAACTCGGCCGTCATGTCGAGGCAACGGCCAACCATCCGCTCTTGACGGTCCGGGGGTGGCGCCGGCTCGATGAGCTCACCCCCGGTGATCGAATCGCGGTCCCACGCGTCCTCCCGCGTACGGGCGTTCAGCAGACGATGCCTGATTGCGAGATCGTGCTCTTGGCCGCGCTCATCGCTGACGGCTCGATCATTCGAGGAACCCCTTCGTTTTACTTTGGCGCGCACTCCCCGATCCTCGAAGAGGTCGAAGCGGCAACCGAGCAGATCGGCGCAAGCTTCAACCGCAGCGGCGAGACTTACGCCTACCTGAGTGGGAAGCCAGGAGAGAGCAACCCTGTCACCGAGCTGGTCCGGGCACACGGCCTCTGGGGCAAGCGCTCCGAGCACAAGTTCGTCCCAGACGCCATCTTCGGCCTCGACAACGAGCGCATCGCACGCTTCCTCAGTGTTCTCTACGCCTGCGACGGCCACATCTACGCCGCCGAGCGCTTGCGCCAGGTCGGATACACCACCATCAGCCGCCGGCTCGCCGACGACGTCCAGCACCTGCTGCTGCGGCTCGGCATCGTCGCGAAGATCCGCGAGCTCCCGCGGCCGATCTACGAGGGCACCGAGAAGACTGCTTGGGAGGTGCTGGTCACCGGCCAGGAGGACCTGCGCCGCTTCCTCGACGAGGTACCGGTCGTCGGCAAGACCGCCGCACGTGTACGGCTGCTCGATGGCCTTGCGACGGTGCGGGCGAAGACCAACGTCGACACGATCCCGCCGGAGGGCTGGGAGCTTGTGGCCGCGGCGAAGGGCGACCAATCCTGGGGCGCCGTCAGCACGGCGGCAGGCTATCCGCGCAATCACAACTGGCACGTAGGCACCCGCGGCCTCTCCCGCCCGCGCCTCGCGCAGCTCGCCGAGGTGCTCGACGCCCCGCAGCTCCAACAGCTCGCCGAGGCCGACGTCTGGTGGGACGAGATCGTGTCGATCGAGCCGATCGGCGAGCAGGAGACCTACGACATCGAGGTCCCCGGCGACCACAACTTCGTCGCCAACGACATCGTCGTGCACAACAGCGCGCTCGTCACCAACTTCGCCGAGAACGTCGCGCTGCACCCCGAGCGCCCGCGTCCCGTCGCCCTCTTCAGCCTGGAGATGTCGGAGTCCGAGCTGGCTCAGCGCTTCATCGCCTCGCAGGCCTCGATCAAGGGCGATGACCTGCGCAAGGGTCGCCTGAAGGACGAGCGCAAGTGGAAGCGCGTGCTGGAGACCGCGGCGCGCTACGACAAGTCACCGCTCTACGTCGACGACTCCTCGGACATCGGCATCCTCGAGGTCCGTGCGAAGGCGCGGCGGCTGCACCAGCAGACGATGTCGGAGTACGGCGGGCTCGGGATGATCATCGTCGATTACCTCCAGCTCCTGCGCACCGACGCGCGGACCGACAACCGCGTCCAGGCGATCGGCGAGATCTCGCGTGGTCTGAAGATCCTGGCGCGCGAGCTCGAGGTGCCCGTCATCGCGCTGTCCCAGCTCTCCCGTGGCGTCGAGTCGCGGACCGACAAGCGGCCGATGCTCTCCGATCTGCGCGAGTCCGGCCAGATCGAGCAGGACGCCGACCTCGTCATGTTCATCTACCGCGACGAGTACTACAACGAGAACACCGACCGTCCGGGTGAGGCCGACCTGATCGTCGCCAAGCACCGCAACGGCGGCCTCGGCGACGTCCCCCTGACGTTCCAGGGCGAGTACCCGCGCTTCCTCGGCCTGCAGCGAGCGGCGTAGCGGCACGGCTGGCCCGGGCGGGCGGGCCGTCTTCCCTACACTTTCCAAAGAAATGCCAGGAACCGTGATCGTCGGCGCCCAGTGGGGCGATGAAGGCAAGGGCAAGGTCATCGACCTCCTCGCCGAGCACGCAGATGTCGTCGTCCGCTTCCAGGGCGGCAACAACGCGGGCCACACGATCATCCACGCGGGTGAGACGTGGAAGTTCCACCTCATCCCGTCGGGCATCCTCTACCCCGGCCGCACGTGCGTCATCGGCAACGGCGTCGTCGTGGACCCCGCGGTCCTCTGCACCGAGATCGACGACCTGCGCGCCCGCGGCGTCGACGTCAGCGGCCTCAAGCTCAGCGCCAACGCGCATCTGATCATGCCCTACCACCTGCTCCTCGACGTCGAGGGCGAGCAGAAGTTGGGCAAGAACCTCATCGGCACGACCAAGCGCGGCATCGGCCCGGCCTACTCCGACAAGGCCGCGCGCCTCGGCATCCGCGTGCAGGACATGCTCGACGAGCAGATCCTCAAGAAGAAGATCGCCGCGGCACTAGAGCCCAAGCGCCAGCAGCTGCGCCCGTTCGCGCGCGAGATCGACTTGCAGACGATGACCGAGCAGTACCTGACCTTCGGCCACCGCCTCGAGCAGCACATCGCCGACACGAGCGCGCTGGCCTGGCGCGCGTTGGACGACAACAAGCACATCCTCTTCGAGGGCGCCCAGGGCGCGCTGCTGGACATCGACCACGGCACCTATCCGTTCGTGACGTCGTCCAACCCGGTCGCGGGCGCCGCGACGACGGGCTCGGGCGTCGGGCCGCGCGACATCGCCGAGGTCTGGGGCGTCACCAAGGCCTACGCCACGCGCGTCGGCGCCGGGCCGTTTCCCTCCGAGCTCCACGACGACACCGGCGAGGAGATCCGCCAGAAGGGCGGCGAGTTCGGCACGACCACCGGCCGCGCCCGCCGCACCGGCTGGCTCGACGTCGTCGCCCTGCGCTACGCCGCGCGCCTGAACTCGCTGAGCGCATTGGCAGTGACAAAGCTCGATGTGCTGTCGGGTTTCGACACGCTGAAGGTCTGCACCCAGTACCGCGGCACGCGCGACGAAGACTTCATCACCGACACGTTCCCCTACCACCAGTCGGTGCTGCATCACGCCGAGGGCGTCTACACCGAGCTGCCCGGCTGGTCAGAGGATCTCAGCGACATCCGTTCCTACGACGAGCTGCCCCAGAACGCGCGCGACTACCTCGCCTACCTCGAGGAAGCCGTCGGCGTGCCGGTCGTGCTCGTCGGCGTCGGCCCGGGCCGCGAGCAGATCATCTGGACCGAAGCGGCGAAGGACTCGGCGCTGGCCGCCGACGCCATGCGCGCCACCGAAGCGGCGTAGCTACCGCCAGTTCTCCACGAGCTCCGCGTCGGTCACCTGGCGCACGACGCGCGCCGGAACGCCCATGACCAGCGCGCGCGGCGGCACGTTGTTGGTGACCACGGCGCCGGCGGCGACGAACGCCTCCTCGCCGATCTCGACACCCGGCGTCAGCGTCGCGCCGCCGCCCACGCGGCAGGCACGCCGCAGCGTCGGCCCGGCCAGCGGCTCGCCCTTGGGGTGGCGGCCCATCGCGTCGTCGTTGGTCATCACCGCGCCGGGACCGACGAAGACGTCGTCCTCGATCACCATGTAGGCCGTGATGTAGACGCGGGACTGGATGCGCACGCGATCGCCGACGATCGTGTCGTTGTCGACCGTCGAGCCTTGGCCCACGATCGAGCCGGCACCGATGCGCGAGCGCTCGCGCACGTAGGCCTGGTCGCCGATGATCGCGCGCTCGCCGATCTCGGCGCCGGCGAGCAGGATCGCGCCCGCGCAGATCCGAGCGCCCGCGCCGATGCGCAGCGGCGGCGGGGCATCACGCGAGGCGGTGGACTTCGGGCCGAGCACGACGGGCTTGCCGAGGATCGCCGAGTCCTGCACGCTGACGCCATCGCCGAGCACGACGCCGGCGTGGACGACGACGTTGGCGCCGAAGGTCACGTCGGCGCCGATCTGGGCGTCGGGATGCAGAAAGAGCCCGGGGGCGTCGGTCGCGGCCATGGCGGATACCCTAGTCGGGCCGTGGGAAGCCATGACCTGTTGCGCGGCGCGGTGCTCGGCCTCGGGATGATGGGCCGCCACCACGCCCGCATCCTCCAGTCCAACCCCGCCATGCGCTTCGCCGGTGCCGTCGATCCGGGCGGGGATCGCTTCGGGGCGGTCAGCGATGGCGCGCTGATCTTCGCGACCGTGGACGAACTGCTGGCCGGGGTGGGTGGGTCTGGTCCGCCCGACTTCGCGGTCATCGCGGTGCCGACCGAGGATCATCTGCACGCCGTGCGCGAGCTGGCCGGCGCCGGCGTGCACGTGCTCGTCGAGAAACCGCTGGCCGCGACAGCCGACGAGGCGCGCGAGCTGATCGGCATCGTCCGCGACGCCGGAGTCCGGGGGGCGGTCGGCCACGTCGAGCGCTGTAATCCGGCGCTGCGCGCCCTGCGCGCCCGGGTGCAGGAGGGCCTGCTCGGCGATTTGTTCGTCATCGCCACCGAGCGCGTGGGACCGTTCCCGGATCGCGTGCGCGATGTCGGCGTCGTCAAAGATCTCGCCACGCACGACCTCGACCTCGTGCGCTGGCTCGGCGGAGCGCCGATCGAGCGCGTCGCCGCCCAGACCCAGCACCGCATGGGCCGCCAACATGAGGACCTTGTGTTGGTGACCGGCCGGCTGGAGAACGGGCGTGCGTTCAACTCCACTGTCGACTGGCTCACGCCGACCAAGGTGCGCCGCACGCGCGTGCTGGGCGAGCGCGGGATGCTCGTCGCCGACACACTGCGCGCCGACCTGTCGTTCTACGCCAACGCGCATGTGACGACGCAAGGTTGGCCAGCGATGCAGGCGCTGCGCGGCGTCGCTGAGGGCGACATGACGCGCTACGCGCTGGAGCGCCGCGAGCCGCTGGCCGTCGAGCTGGAGGAGTTCTGTGCGCTGCTGCGTGGTGAGGATGGCGCGGCGGTCGTGACGCTCGAGGAGGGACTGGAGACCGTCGCCGTCGCCGAGGCGGTGCTGGCCAGCGCGGCGTCGGGCGAGACCGTCGCGCTGGAGCCGAGCCCTTCATGAAGGCCGTTGTCGTCGCGCTTGGCAAGGTGGGACTGCCGCTGGCGGCGCGGATCGCGCTGGCCGGGCACGAGGTCGTCGGCGCCGACGTCGACCCGCGCGTCGTGGAGCTCGTGAACGCGGGCCAAGCGCCGTTCCCCAACGAGGCCGGACTGCCGGAGGCGCTGGCGGCGACGGTCGCCGACGGTCGACTGCGTGCGGTGACCGACACCGCGGCCGCCGTGGCCGAGGGGCCGGACTTGGTGGTCGCGGTCCCGCCGCTGGTGGTTGACGCGAGCGCCCGCCCGGACTGGGGGATCCTCGACGCGGTCGTGGCCGACATCGGCCGGGGGCTAAAAGCCGGGACGACGGTCTCGATCGAGACGACCGTGCCTGTGGGCACGACCCGGGGCCGCGTCGTCCCTGCGCTGGAGTCCGCGTCCGGGCTGCAGGAGGGCACCGACTTCCACGTGGTCTTCTCGCCCGAGCGGATCTTCAGCGGACGCGCAATCGCCGACCTCGATAAGTACCCCAAGTTGGTCGGTGGCCTGTCGCCCGCCGGCGAGGCACGCGGGATCGCGCTGTACGCCTCCTTCCTGGACGCGGAGGTCCGTGGGCTCGGGAGCGCCGAGGCGGCCGAGCTGAGCAAGCTCGCCGAGACGACCTACCGCGACATCAACATCGCCTTCGCCAACGAGCTGGCGCGCTACGCCGACACGCTCGGCATCGACGTGCTGTCGGTCATCGACGCGGCCAACTCCCAGCCCTACTCGCATGTCCACCGCCCCGGCATTGCGGTCGGCGGCCACTGCATTCCGGTCTACCCGCGCTTCCTGCTGGCCGGCGACGCCGACGCACGCCTGCCGCTGGCCGCGCGGGAGATCAACGAGCGGATGCCCGCCTATGCCGCGGATCTGCTTGGCGATGTCAACGGCAAGCGCGTGGTGATCCTCGGCGTCGCCTACCGCGGCGGCGTGAAGGAGACGGCGTTCAGTGGAGCGTTCGCGCTGCGCGATGCGCTCGAAGGACGCGGTGCCACCGTCCTGACCGCCGATCCGCTCTTCGACGGTGACGAGTTGCAAGGCCATGGCTTCACACCATGGGACGGCACGAGCGCCATCGACGCCGCGGTCGTCCAGGCCGACCACATCCAGTACTCAACCCTCACCGTCGACGACCTCCCCGGCGTCACCGCCATCGTCGACGGCCGCGGCGTTCTCGATGCCACCAACTTCCCCGGCATTCCGGTCCGCCGCATCGGCCGACCGGAGGGGTCCGCGCAGGACCCCCGCTCGTCGATCGCGCCGCGCTCCTAAGCGGCGGCGTGCTCGTCGATGGCGGCGACGACACGCTCGCCCGCGCGCCCGTCGCCATAGAGCTCCGGATGCTCGGCCGGCGGATCCTCGCCGAGCGCCGTCAGCGCCGAATGCAGGTCGAGGTCGACCAGCACGTTCCAGCCCGTGTCAACCGTCTCCACCCACTCGGTGGTGTCGCGCATCGTCACGCACGGCACGCCCGCGAAGTAGGCCTCCTTCTGCACGCCGCCCGAATCGGTCAGCACGCGGCGCGCGTTGGTCAGCAGCGACGTGAAGGCCATGTAGCCCAGCGGCGGCGCGAGGCGCACGTGCTCGGCGGACTGCAGCTCATCGAGCCACCCGGCGGCGTCCAGGCGTGCGCCCGTGCGCGGGTGCAGCGGCAGGACCACAGGCTCCTCCAGCGCCAGCAGCAAGTCCACCAGCTTTCGCAGTCTTTCGGGTACATCCACGTTCCCGGCACGGTGTGAGGTGGCGATGATGTACTCACCCGGCGACACGCCGACGTCGCGCAGCGGCTTGAGATCGGCCTTCGCGCGCGGCTGGAACATCATCGACACATCCACCATCACATCGCCGACGTTGACCACCCGGCCGGCGACCGACTCGCGTTCCAAGTTCTGCTCCGCCGTCTCCGAGGGCACCAACAACAGCTCGGAGAGGTGGTCGGTCAGCACCCGGTTGAGCTCTTCAGGCATCCGGCGATCGAACGAGCGCATGCCCGCCTCGACGTGGACGACCGGGATGTTGGCCTGCGCCGCCGCCAGCCCGCCGGCAACCGTCGAGTTCGTGTCGCCGTAGACGAGCACAACGTCGGGCTGCTCGGTCGCCAGCAACGGGCCGATCTCGGCGAGCATCCGCGCGGTCTGCTCGGTGTTCGAGCCGCCGGCGATGTGCAGCTGGACCTCCGGCCGGGGCACCTGCAGCTCTTCGAAGAAGATGGCGCTGAGCTCGTCGTCGTGGTGCTGACCGGTGTGGACGAGGAGCTCGTCGTGGTGCTCGCGCAGCAGACGGGAGACGGCGGCGGCCTTGACGAACTGCGGCCGATTGCCGATGACGGTGATGATCTTCATGTTGGTGTTCTAGGCCTCGAGAGCGTCGCGGATGTGGGCGGCGAACGCTGCTGCCGCGGCTTGGGTGAGCGGACCCGGAACGAGCGGGAGGTCGTCCTCGTCGATCCGGGCGATCGGTTGGACCTCGCGCGTGGTCGAGGCCAGGAACGCCTCGCGCGCCCCGCGCAACTCCTCGCGCGTGACGACCTCCTCGCGCGCGTTCGGCAACATCGCCAGCAGGCGGCGGCGCGTGATCGAGTCTAAGACGTGGTCGCTGAGCGGCGGCGTCACGAGCGTCTCGCCGTCCAAGGACACGAAGAACGCGGAGGTCGGGCCTTCCAGGACGCGGCCGTGCGGCGTGACGAGCAGCGCCTCGGTCGCGCCCTTCTCGATCGCCAGTCGCGTCGCGAGCATGTTGCCGCCGTAGCTGAGCGACTTCACGCCGTCCAGGATCCGCGGCGGCGCGTAGGTGATCGAGGCGAGGATCAGCGGTTCGCGCTCGGCCGGTACCGCCTCGACCAGACCGACGCGGCGACCGCCACGGGTGACGAAGAAGCGGATCGCGCCGGTGACCGGACCCGCTTCGGCCAGCAGGGCGTCGATGTCGGCCTGCACGGCCCCGAGGTCGATCTCCAGGCGCAGGTTCTGGGCCGACTTGGCCATCCGGCGCAGGTGGTCCTCGAGCGCGAAGAGGCGGCCGTCGTAGACCGAGATCACCTCGAAGACGCCGTCGCCACGCAGCAGGCCGAGGTCCGTGACGCCGATGGTCGCCTCGTCGGCGGGCAGGACCTTGCCGTCCAGGATGGCGAGCGCGGTGAGGGCCATGCCCCCATTCTTGCCGATGGCCCGTTCAGGTGGTCAGCGCCTCAACCGGGACCGACGGCAGCGTGAGGCGCGCGAGCGTCCCGCCGCCGGGCGCGGCCTCCAGCGCCACCGAGCCGCCGTGGGCCTCGGCGACCTGGCGCACGATCGCCAGCCCGAGCCCCGAGCCCGGCCGCCCGCGCGCGTTGGCGCCGCGGTGGAAGCGATCGAAGACGTGCGGCAGGTCGGCGGGGTCGATGCCGGGGCCGTGGTCGCGGACGGTCAGCACGCCACCGCGTAGCGCGATCTCCACCGCGCCGCCGTCGGGGGAGTGCTTGGCGGCGTTGTCGAGCAGGTTGTTGATCGCGCGCGCGAGGCGCTCGGGGGCGCCTTCAACGACGCACGGCTCAGTCGTCAGATGGAAGTCCAGGCCGGGGGCGTGGCGCCGCGCGCGCTGGACCGACTCATAGGCCAACGCGTCAAGGCGTACATCTTCGACGGCGGGGTCGGGCGCGTCGCCGCGGGCGAGGTCAATGAGGTCGCCGATCAGCGCGGTCAGCTCCTCTGCCTGCTCGACGACCTCGCCGGCGATCAGGCGGCGCTCGTCGTCCGGGACCGTTGGCGCGTCGCGCAACATCTCGGCGTTGGTGCGTACGCTGGTGACCGGCGTGCGCAGTTCGTGGGAGGCGTCGGCGACGAGCTGGCGCTGCGCGGCGATCGAGTCGGCCAGCGCGCCTTGGGATGCCGCGAGCTCGTGCTCGGTCGGCGCGGCGACCGGTCTGGAGAGGATGCGCGCGAGGAGCGCCGCGAACGCGGTCCCGAAGACGGTGAGCAGAGCGAGGACGATGCGCAGTCGTGCGAGCGCGCGGTCGACCGACGCCAGCGAGCGTGCCAGTTGGACGGCACCGCGGCCGGGCAGCGCGACGGTGAGCATCCGCACGTGGACGCCGTCGGCGTGGGTGTCTTCCAGGACGCGGCGGCTGGTCTTGGAGCGCGCGAGCTGTCTCGTCTGCGCCGTGACCGGCAGCCGCGGGTCGGCCGGCCGGAACGGACGCCGCACCACGCCGTCGGGATTGACGAACTGCACGTAGCTCTGGGCCGTGCCCGTGCGCCGCTGCGGCTGCGGCACGCGCCGCGGAAAGTCGCGCAGGTTGGCAGGGTTGGGCGGGATGCGCGCCGTCTGGGCGCCCTGGTCGCGCAGCGAGTCGTCGATCTGGCCGCGCAGCTCGCCGCGCATCACCAAGTAACAGACCACCGACGCCAGGACGAGCGTCGCTCCCACCACCAGCGCGGACATGATCGTCACACGCCGGCGCAGGCTCATGCCGGCTCCTCCCGCAGGATGTAGCCGACGCCGCGCACGGTGTGCAGCAGGCGCGGCTCGCCGCCGGCTTCGGTCTTGCGACGCAAGTACCCCATGTAGACCCCGAGGACGTTCGAGGTCGCGCCGAAGTCATAGCCCCAGACCTGCTCGAAGACGGTCGAACGCTCCAGGACCTGGCGCGGGTGGCGCAGGAAGAGCTCCAGCAACGCGTACTCGGTGCGCGACAGCTCCATGCGGCGATCGCCGCGCCAGACGTCGCGGGTCGCGGGTTCCAGGCGCAGATCGCCGAAGCGCAGCTCGTCTGACGGGCCGTCAACGCGGCGCAGCAGCGCGCGCAGCCGCGCCTGGAGCTCTCTGAGGGCGAAGGGCTTGACGAGGTAGTCGTCGGCGCCGGCATCGAGACCTGCCACGCGGTCGTCGACCGCATCGCGCGCGGTCAGCATCAGGACCGGCGTGCGGTCGCCGGCGGCCCGCATCCGCCGGCAGGCCTCCAGGCCATCGAGGAGCGGCATCGAGACGTCGAGCACGATCGCGTCATAGCGCGCGTTGGCCACGCGCTCCAGCGCCTCGCGCCCATCCTGCGCGAGATCGACCTCATAGCGCTCCAGGCCGAGGGCCCGCTGCAGCGAGGTCCTGACCGCCAGCTCATCGTCGACCACCAGCACGCGCATAAGGGTCCAAGGTAACTGGGTGCGCGTAAGAGGTTGCTGAGAAGCTCGTGTGAAGATGCCGGCTGACTCAGGCCGCCCTTATATTTTGGGCGTTTGTTCGCCCAACATCTGTGTTGCGCCCAACGCACTCGTTGGGTACTATGACGACATGAGCACCGCCGCCGCGCCCAAGCCGAGGAAACCCGCTCCCGGGCTCAAAGCCCTCCCAACCTGGCGATCCGCAGAACGGGCTCAGTTCCTCATCGACACGGTGGGCGGGGTCAACAAGCTCGCCAAGACGCTCGGCGTCTCGCCCAGCCAGCCGTCACGGTGGAAGTCAGGGCAGGAGGTGCCGAGCCCCGACGTTGCGGCCAAGCTCCTCGATCTCGACCATGTCATAGCGCTTGCCGTGCAGACCTGGCATCCCGCAGTCGTCATGGACTGGATGACCACCGGCAACGGGTTCCTCGAAGGCGCACGGCCAATCGACGTGCTGCTGCAGCGCGGATCGGCCGAGGTCATCGACGCGCTCAAGGCCAGCCTCAGCGGCGCGTACGCCTAGCACCGCGTGCTGCTGTATCGCGTCTTCCCGCACCTGCCGTCCGCCAAGAAAGGCGAGCCTGGGCACCCGCTCTACGTTCACCCCGGTCAAGGCAAGGGCCGATGGGACAACCCGGACCGGTACCTCGCTTGGTACCTGGCCAGCGAGCCGACGAGCGCGGTCGGTGAGGTCTTCGCCGACGTTGGCATTTGGCGGAATGAGATGTTCCCCTTCCCTCAGATCCCCGGCGCCCAGCGCGCTCTCGGCGTCTACCGACTGCCAGACGACCTCCCGTACATCGACCTCGACGACGCGCGAACCCTCGTTAAGCGCAAGATGCGCCCGACCCAGGTCATCGAGCGCAACCGGCCCTACACACAGGGCGTCGCGCTGGAGATCCACCAGGAGCACCGGTGGAGCGGCATCCGCTGGTGGTCGTTTCATCGGCCCCAGTGGCGCGTCTGGTGCCTGTGGGACATCGCGCCATCATGCGAGGACATCCAGGAATTAGACGTCTCGCACGTCGCGGTCCGCGACGCAGCGAGCACGCTCGCCAAGACGATCGTGGAGTCCTAGAGGACACCCCTGGTTGTCTGTCCGGGACCGGCCCATCCGGTTCAAGCCCGCAATCGCTCAGGCCGATCGCACGCGGTATGGCCACAACGCAAACGACCTTTGATCCCAAGACCGCTGACATTCCCGAGCTTGAGCACGGCATGAAGTGCCTGCGGCTCGCGTTCTGGTCTGTATCGGCCTTTTCCTATCCGGTCATCATCCTGCTGCTGGCAATGGCACACGTGTGGATCGGTGTCGCGATTCTCGGCGTGTCATGGCTTGTCGGCGTCCCGTTCCTGCGCTGGGCACTCGTGCAAACCCCATCGCAGCGCCTCGCCGAGGCGCGTGAGGCCCAGGGCGTGACGGCGACGAGCGCGTTCGGTAGCTGATCCTTCGCGACACCAGGTCGGTAGCAGCGTCTGCCGCCTGGGTTGGTCAGCGCTCTCGATCGAACGGTAGAGTCCCGCACTCTGATGCGGACGCCCGTGGGCCTACGATGGCTCCTGATCGTGCTGGCCGTTGCGATCGGTGGCAGCGCCGTGCACCGGCTGGTGTCGTCCGGCGACTCTGCTGAAGGTCAACCACCGCCGGCCATCGTCCAAGCACGTGAGTTGCTGGTCGCCGTCGATAGCGCTGAGCTGTGCCACTGGCAGCGCCACGGTCGCTACGGCAACCTCGCCGAGACGATAGAGGCGGTGACGCCCAGCCATCTGGCTGGGTCACTGATGAGCGTGGCATCGACCGCGCGGCTGAACTCGGAGCTTCAGCTCAGCAAGGGCGACCGGTCCTACGTGCAGCGCATCACCGGCAGAGGCGTGGACACGCTTGTCGAACGACGCGGCTCTGATTTCGTCGACTACGGCGCCGACGGCCGGCACCGGCTCGCGACGCACTGCCCGACGCCCACGCGGTAGTTCGCGAGCGCTGGCATGTGGTTCGGCCGGTAGGGTCATGCGAATGGTGTGGATTCTCGTTCTTGCGGGGCTCGTGGCGGCATCGGTGTACGGCGCTCATCGGCTGTTGGGAGGCGTGGAACTGTTCGGCCCGCTCGGACGAGCCCACGCTCTTCCGCGGGCGCTGGTGTACACGGCGGCCGTTGTCGTCGGGAGCCATGCGACCAATGCCGCAATCAACATCCACCAGGTAACGGACAGGCAGTTTGCGCTGCCTGCGGGCGATAAGGCGCAGGCGATCGTTCAGCTGCTCAGCACGCAGGTCGCGGATGTCGCCTGGCAGGCAGGACTGCTGCTAGCGGCCGCTGCGCTACTCGCAAGCCGAGCGAGCGCCTATGACACTTCGGCAAAAGCCGCCCAAGGCAGCGACTGACGGTCGTCTCCTCGACCTACCCGCGTCAGGGATGGCGCGAGAACGAAAGAAACCCGGCGATTTGCCGGGCTTCTCGTCAGTGCCCCCACTAGGAATCGAACCTAGAACCTTCGGATTAAGAGAGGCCCCGAGGCAGCGGAAGTACGGTCAAGAAGCGGGTGGATGGTAGCGCGGGGAGCGGTTGGGTGGGGGTTGTTTTGGTGGGTTGGGGACATGGTTCGGGACACGGCGAGCCACCAGTTAGTCGAGGTTGTGGACTCTCTGCCACCGCCTTCCGTCAGGGGTGATAAACCACTGCGGCCGGGAGGCGCCATTCGTGGTCTGGCGAGACATACCCACGAGCCCGTAGACGCCGAGGCGGGAGAGCTTGAACGCGGCTCGTAATGGACTCAGCCCTGTCGCATCGCTGATCTCAGTGAGGTCTTTGGGCCCAGCTGGATCGTGGAGCAGCGACTCAAGGATGCGGGACCCGTCGTCGTCTACGATCGAGATGGCCTCCGAGGCGTGGACGGCCCCGCGCGCATCCAGCAAATCGCTTGCTGCTTGGAGCAGAGGCGATCTATCGCCGGGGTCGCACGACAAACGCTCGAGGGACCGAGCCGCCGCCTCCAAGAGTGACGCATCCTCGGCCAAGATCACCTCCAGAATGCGCTTCGCGAGCCGGAGTTCGTCGTCCGTACCCGCTCGAACGTCGAGGAGGCCGGCCAGAGGATCATGGGACCACATCACTACGCATCGTCTCAGACCCGACCTGGGCAACGACGGTCCGTGGCGAGCCGACTCCCGCGGCAGCCGGTACGCCGCCTAGCGCCCCCACGATCCGAGCCAGGTCCGCAGCTGCTCGATGCATACATCGACGGCAGCCTTCTGTTGCCGACCCATCGGACGAACCGCACAGAGAGCGGGTGGACTTCCGAATGGCGTACTGGACCACACCGCAGCCACGCGTCCCGCGACGAAGACACAGGCCAGCGATTCGCCAGCGTGCCAGAAGAGCGATCGCGCAGGAGCCCCGTCTAAGTACCGCTCGCGAGTCGCGAAGTAGGCCTTCACGGCTGGGTCCTCATAGGCGACTACATGGGCCGCGTCCGAAGTCAGATGCGGTGGATCCCGGGCGGCCTCCTCATCGGCGCAGTGCAAGTACAGAGGACCCGGCAAGCCCTCGACCGTCACTTCGAGTAGTTCCTCCTTGAGCCGCGCGAGTACGCGCGCGGTGCGCTCACCACGCCAACCGCTCCACCACCCAAGATCGCCAGCCGACGCCGGCCCGTACCTCCTGAAGTATCGGCGTGCGAGGTCAGCTCGCGACTCCACTTCCGTACCCTCGTGCCATCCGCAAACGTCGCTCGTGGCGACGAAGCAACGCCCTTTGCGT
The DNA here is from genome assembly GCA_963836485.1 of uncultured Conexibacteraceae bacterium. Lineage (GTDB taxonomy): Bacteria > Actinomycetota > Thermoleophilia > Solirubrobacterales > Solirubrobacteraceae > Baekduia. The sequence continues at coordinate 579,773 of CAWIJS010000009.1, forward strand.
CGCGGCGTCCCCGTAGCGTCGTACGCAGTTATCACCCCCAGGTCCCAGAGATGTCTCAGAACCGGACCGTCACGACCGACGACCGCACTCTCGTCGATGCCAACATCTCCGGCTTCACGGACGCCATCAAGGATCCTGGGGACGGACCGATCGATCTCGGACCTCATCCATCCGGAGCGCGCCAGCCTCCTGCGACTCGTTGCGACACGCTGTTCGACCGTTGCGACATGAGCCACGCTGGCCAAGGTGGCGGGCATGCTGTGTAGCGTGCCTCTGACAGACCGGTGTTGGACTAGCCCGCCGGACCCTGGGTTTCTCCCGTGTGTGCCATCGGCATCCCTGCCCATCCTGGAGTAGGCCACCACGTATGGGCCGGAATGGCGGGAGGCGTGCAGCCCGACGAGGGCTGCAGCCAGTTCGTCGAGATTCTCGGTCTTTGCGAACTGCTTGCTGACCGCCAGCGCGCGTTCGGCGTCACGAGTCATGCGGAGTACCGCGGTCATGTTCGGCCAACGTGACGGAGGACTAGCGCCACTATGTCGTGTGGCGTTAGGTTGTCGGTGTCGACGGCCAAATCGGCGAGACCTGCCAAGCGCTCCACCTCGCGCTCAAGTGCCGTGTTCGCTAACTCCTCGAAGTCCACGTCCGTATCGCTGACATCTGCGCGCGCATAAAAGCGCCGCTCCCGCTCGGTACGTCCCGCAGCCAAATGCACCACGACCAGCTCGCCGAGTTGCGCACCGATGGCTTCAAGCTGGGTGATTGATCGGACTGCGTCCACCACAGCGGGTCTCTCTCCAGCGACTACGGCGTCCGCCAGCCATCCGCCGCCGGTCTTCGTTTCGAGGTCCGCGCCCACCGTACCTAGCTCAGCTCGGGACAGTCCCTGACGACCTGCGTGGGCCTCTATCACCTCCCTGGCCCTCACCGGTGTATACCCGCATCGACTTAGGCTCGCCGCTAGCGTGCTCTTGCCCGCACAAATCGGGCCCACGAGCACGATGTCCGTCTCTCTGCGCATGGGCCGAGCATCTCACTCGGCGGCGACAGCCGGGTGTAAATGCAGGATCTCTTTATCGGTGAGTGCCGATGGATCAGCGCCAGTGTTCAATTCGCGCAAATCCAGAGTCGCGAGGTCGTCGGGCGCAACGAAGAACGAATCGCTCGCAGAACCCGCGTCGCCGGCTCCGCCCTCCCCCCGAAGCTGGTGCAGACCGTCCGGTAAGTCCGCTACCGCGTCACAAGCCACGCGCATCACCCGCTGACGGGAGAAGTCCCGTGTGATGCCGGCGGCATACTCGTTGTAAACAGTGGCGAGCTGATCGAACGGTAGGTTGCCATCATCGTCGGCGTCTTTCTTCGTGGGATGCTCCGCGTCTTTCGCGGGCTGCCACTCGTGTCTTAGAAGCGTTTCGCCCAACTTCGCAAGAGCGTCCTCAAGACTCATTCCTTCGCGGAGAAGGCGAGCCAGTTCCGGCACCTGATCGTGTCGGAGCAGTGGAAGGACAGCAAGGGCGCGATCGTCGGCACCTAGGGCCTTCCGGGCCTTGCTGCTCCCGAGAGCTTCGATCACCTTCTTGTCGTCGATGTCGGGGACATCAAACCCGAGCTTGGCCAACTGCTCGCGCTTGGCGCCAAGCCCCGGCGGGGCGACAAACACGCGCGCATCAAACCGCGACGAACGTGTAATGGCAGGGTCCGCCCGACTAACGTGATTTGTTGCCACGAAGAAGATTAGGCGGCCCTGCTTCCAGAGCTTGGCGATCTTGGGCAGCATGCTGGTCGTGAGGAAACGCCCGAAGGGATCACTTCGCTCGCCCGTGCGGTCGCGGATCAATTCATCGATCTCGTCGAACAGCACGACGCAGCGGTCGAGTTGCATGAGGTGCTCGAAGATCGCGTCCGCCCGCGCCGGCACCCGATCCACGCCTTCGCTGAGGAAGTCGGAGGCAAGGATCTCAACGTATTCCCACCCAAGCGCGCCAGCGAGCGCCTCCACGATGGTGGTCTTACCGGTCCCGGGAGGTCCGAACAGCACAGCCGATCGCGCGTGCAACTGAGCGATCAGAGGCGCATCCGGGTCACGAATCGCAACGTCTCGCGGTTCGCTCGAAGGCGCGGCTGCCGGATGGAGAAAAAGCGAGGCGAGTTCGCGGCCGACCGTCCACCCGTCGGGCGCCCAGGTTCGGCCTCGTTGCTGGAGAACCTTCCGCGCGGCATCTGGACTCGCATACTCAGGACGCCTGACATTGAGATGCCGCCCTGCTTGCTCCGCTGCGACGTGCCCAGAAACGCAGCGGAGCAATTCGCCGAACGAGAACACTTCCGCGGTGGCCCAGGCTTCTGGCTCACTGCGAACGACCTGGTGTGTCGACGACCAGCCGAAGGTCTCGCCAGACTCCTCGAGCGGAATACGCGTCTGCATCGCGTAGTCCCAAGCGCGGAACAACGCGTCGAGGTACGGCTCCAGCAGTGCCCGATACGTCCGGCCGCCCTCCCTGGCTAGCGCCGGCCGCAACAGTTCTGCGAGCGTCTCGAACGTGTAACAGTACGCGTTCCCTGACTCCGGGTAGTGAAATAGCGGCGACGACAGCGGCCAGCGGCCAGCGGGCTCTTGGGCAGCGAAGAACGCCGCGAGCGCGGCCTGATAGAGGTCGTGCATAGCGCTTGCGGGCACAACGTGCCTGTCATGCACAAGCAGGTCTGCTAGAAGCGCGAACGCGAGTTGTTGCGCGTCGCCGCGACGCTTTCCTGCCGACAGCAAGGCCGTGTGACGACCGATCTGCGCCTCCGCCCAGGCTTCATTCTGATGAACGCGCTCAAGATACTTCGCGTCGTCCAGCGGAGGGACATCCGCGCGCTGTTTTGCCCGTTGGTTGTAGCGGCGGTGTGCCTTTAGACCCCAATACGCGTGGAAGGTGTTGGCGGGGTACCTAGCCAATTGATCTCTCGCGCCATTGGCAATCGTGCCGTCGTCGGCGAGCTTGCGTTCCCCGAGACCTCGCTCGGATAGCGGACGATCTTCGGTGATGACCTGGAAGGCTTCATACAGGCGATTCCGCGCCGCTTCGCCCGCATCTTCTCCGAGATCTCCGGCGAAGCGAAGGACGGCGGGGAGCGCGCGTACTCGGCAGTACACATGGGCCGCATCATCGCTCTTCCAATCACTGGGACCAGCGGCCAGCGCGCGCTCGGCAAACGAAGCGGCCAGTGCTGCCCAGTTCGGATCGCCGCCCGCAGGAAGTAGCCCGTCGAGACCAGGCTTCCAGTCAGCAAGCGACTCAAAGCAGGAAGCGCTGCTGGTGAGGTGTTCCGGCTTACCTCCCTCCGACACGGGTGGGAGTTCTTCGTCTAGTTGGATCTTAAATGCCGGGCGATCACCCGGCCAGAAGCGAAGTAGCGAGGCGGTATGAACTGTAAGTGCGTCGCGTAACGCGCGACGCCGCTCAATCAACTCAGCGAGTTCCACTCTAAACCACCCAGCCTAGACCGGCGGATACCCACCACCTATTCACGCAGCAACACGTCCGTATCGCTCGTGGTTGATTAGCTCCTTATCGATCACGGCAGATGCTAGGTCAACTCCGATCACGTTGGCCAGGTGCAGCAGGTAAAGTTGTACGTCTGCGAGTTCTTCAGCGGCGTCGGCCCGGTCACCGCCTGCTCGGACCAGCCCCACTGCCTTGCGCACAGCGCGCGCGAGTTCGCCGACTTCTTCGGTCAAGAGCAGCATGGTGTCCTGTGGTGTCTCTCGATCGAACCCACGCTCCACCGCGACCCGCCCGTAGTAGCGCTGCAGATCCTTAAGCGGGCCTGCCGGTGCGCGCGCTCCTGCGACCGCAGCCTCCCTGACTGCTTTCTCGGGCGACACTGCTGTTTGCACGAATTCTCTGATCGTGATGTCGGCCGGGGCGGTGGTGGACCACACGGGGATCCCGAAACTGTGGGCCACCCCGACCTCCAACGCACCGCTCGGTCCGACGTAGCCATCTGGCGCGTGCAGCCAGACAAAGTCCGACGATCGGATCGCAGCGATATGCCGAGCTTCTACCGCCGCGGGGGCTTCACCAACCTCATCGGCGCTCAGCGCGAAACCTTCTACTTCCGCCACGAAGTCGACGCTCTCCGGGGAGAGCACGACACCACCTGCCGATTGCAGCGCCTCAAAAGCAGCCTTGAGACCTTCCGGATCCCGCCGAAACGACCCACAAAGGACGACGCGCGCGCCCACTTGTCGTTCCAAGTTTTGCGGGCCGCGCCGGACCGTGATCTCCATGTCGGCGATCTTCCTCGACGAGCCGGACGGAATACGCAGCGTTTAACTGGTTCTGATCTGCGACAAAACGGCTACGTCTGCGCCCTTTCGGTGCGTAAAGTATGGCGTTATGGCGGACGCCCCGCGACTTCGGGATACGCAGCGAGCGTTGCTCGCTGCGCTGCGCGCCGGCCCGCTGTCGAGCGCCGGCCTTGCGACTGCTTGTAGCCGCGAAGTCGGCGCAGTCGGCACATCCCTCGCGACCCTCGAGCGCCGCAACCTGGTGGTCCGGGAGGCCCTTCGAGACCACAGCGCTCCGAACCAGCCGCGGAGCGAGTGGACGCTAACCGAGGCGGGCGCGCAGGCCCTTTCCGACGCGCCGGCTCCGACGTCTTCGCAGGCCAGTGCTCCCTCTGCCATGAGCCTGGCACGCCACCAGAGCTACGTCGCCGCCGATGTCTCGCCCACGGAAATGCCCGCGCTGCTGGACGCGTTCCTTGCGGCAGAAGCGGCGGCTTCTTCGTCATTCGTGGCCCGCCTAGACGGCAGGCGGCAGCAGTATCTATTCATCTTTGACGGCCAGGTCGGTTCTGGCCCGCCCGAGGCCTTGGCAGCAGCGCTCGCCGCAGGAGCAATTCCAGTGGACACCGGGACGGTTGCCGACGTCCGACCAATCGATCAGTTCGTGGCAGACGCCCGTCGTGCCACCCGCGCGGCGCGGCCAAATCACCAGACCCCGACCGGTGGACGCGCGCGCAATCGAACCCGCCGCAGGCCTGGCTCCCAAGAATCCAAGTAGCCGCAGTTCGAAGATCGCAGCGGCGACCCACTAGACGGCCGAGTCACTCCAATAGCGGCGTTTCCTTCAGGGTCGTGCAGCGACCCTTGCGGTTGGCCTCGATCTTGGAGTCGATCTCGCGATGACGTCGGGCGCGGTCGTGGCGTCTCGGTCGTCGAGGCGGTCGAGGCGGTCATGCCGAGGTCGTAGCGGCAGCGGTGGAGTTGGTCGATGTGGCCGGCGGTCAGAACGCCAAGCAGGTCCAGGAGTGGCTCGGCCACCACTCTCCGGCCCACACCTTGAAGGAGTACGTCCACCTCATCGACGCGGGCGTCGGAGGGGCAAGCTTTCTTCGACAACGTGCTCGCACGCTAGACCTACATGTTGCTTGCTAGCTCGCGTGCGAGCCAGCGGAACTTGACAAGCCCGCTGCCCCATCCGATACCATGCGCGAGCGACACCCTTAACAAGAAAGACCCCCGCGACCGCTTGCGACGGCCCGGGGGCATGACCCAAGGAGACGTGACTCCATGAGTGCCCAACAGGGTAGCTACGCCTGCCATATCAGCGTCGACGGCCAGACGGCCGACGTCCTCCGCGAGGAGGCCAGGAAGGTCTTGGTCTTCAACCACGAGTGGTTCGAGGACTTCCTCGACTTCACCGCGACCGGCCAGGAAGCGCTCGTAGACATCTTCTGCGACGCCATCGCGGTCATCAAGGCCGTTAGATGGGAGCCAGAGCCAGACGGCGCCGAGCGGTTCGAGATCCCGTTGACCGCCGGCCTCATCGAGCAGCTCCACAAGCGCCGTGACGACCTCGACGCGACCAACCTCGACCTCCTCGACGACTTCGAACGGGCCGAGACCGACGAACAGGCCGCCGAGATCGAGGCGGAGATGACGGCCAACCGCCTCGCCATACAGACGATGGACCGGTTGTTCACCGACTACAGCCACGCGATCACGACGTAGATGCAACTCGGCTCAGCGGGCGGCACCCTTCGCCGCCCGCACCACCGTCCGGTCATCTCGGTCAGACCGGTCACGGCATATCGCACCACCCCGGACGACCTCTCCAGACCCGTTCGCCCACCGCATCAAAGCCACACACCACCCTGGGCTGCCGCTCGCCCCGCAGCCTTGGAAGACCTGCCCGGAGTGGGGTCGACCATCCGCACCTGCCATTCAGACGAAGTCAATGGTGGGTGCGGGTGGTCGAGCACGCGGAGGGCTGGGAAACCCATTGGCTGCGGGGCGAGCGGCAGCCCTACCCGTTCCGCGGCGGAACGGGTAGGGGAACGGGTAGACCGACCCGTGCTGGACGGGTAGAGCACCGATCCAACCTCCACGGTGAACGCCGGTTCGGCCGGCGGCGCCAACCACGCGAGGTTCCACAGACCGTAACTCGTCGTTCGTCTGTCGCCGTGGCTGGCGGGAGATGGATGGCGCCGGCGCCGCCCCTCTTCCTCGCTGCCCCGGACCACCTCCCGTCAGCCAACCCGGCGGTGAGCTGAGCGCCATCGCGTCGGCGGTGCGGTCGCACGCGCTATCGAAGATCGGCGAGCCAGCGTTCGATGTCGGCTCTGTGGAACCGGCGGTGTCGGCCAACGCGGATCGAGGGCAGCGGCTCGTTGTGGCGTCGCGCGTATTCGTAGACACTCGACCGTGGGATCGCGAGCAGGTCAGCGACCTGCTCGGCGGTCAGCAGGGGCTCGGCCAGGCCAACGGCAATGGGCTCGGGTATTTGAGACTCAGATCCGGTGTTCATGTCCGTATGGGCGCGAACGGGACACCGCTCCGGTGCAATCACTTCATCCTGGCTGAACGGATGCCACGCTGAGCGCCATCGCCGTCGGCGGTGCGATCTCGAAGGCGGCGGCGATGAGGCGCGCGTCTTCCGGGCGCGGGACGTAGTGGAGGTAGCGCATCGTGGTGGCGACGTCAGCGTGGCCCATCCACTCCTTGACGCGCAAGATGTCCGCCTTGCTGATCGCGCGCGTGCCGAAGGTGTGGCGGAGGGTCGTGGAAGCGGAGGGATCGCAGACCGGCTCGTTCGAGGGCAAGCTTGTAGCGACGGCGGAAGGCCGAGCCGTCGAGGTAGCCGCCGCCCTCGCCGAGGAAGACGAGCGCGTCGTCGGTTGCGGAGCGGCCCAGGCGCGCAAGCGTCTCGGCGACCTGCGGCGCCATCGGCACGGAGCGGAGCTTGCCGCTCTTGGGCGTCGTCAGTGCGCCCGCGGAGTACGAAGCGCGCACACGGATGACGCAGCCGGCGAAGTCGACGTCACGCCAGCGCAGAGCAATCAACTCGCCGCGACGGAGGCCGGTGAAGGCGGCGGTTAGGTAGATCGCGGCGTCTTGCTCGCACTCGGCCGCCCGCACGAGGGCCATGACCTCCTCCGGGTTGAACACGTCGAGGTTGACCTGTCGCGGTTCACGCATGCGCTCGATCTCCAGGACGGGATTGCGCTGGAGGCCGAAGCGCTTCTGGGCGCGACGGAAGATGCCGTTGAGAATCGTCAGCTGCTTGTTGCGCGTACGTGCGGCGGTGGTCAGCGATGCGCGCCAGGCCTCGATGGCCGGCGCGGTGATGTCCTCCAACAACATCGGCCCGAAGACCGGGACGAGCACACGATTCACGGTGTGGCGGTAGTCGACCATCGTGGACGGCTTGCAGGCGCGGTCCTCGACGCAGTAGCGCAACCACTCCTCGGCGGCGCGCGGGAACGTCACGCCGGTCCGAACCATCCCCGGCAGCGTCCCCGCGTGCGCCTGGGCGAGAACGTCGGAGAGCCAGGCTTCGGCGCCGCGCCGATTGACGAACCCATCGTCGGGACGGCCTGGCCGCGTCCATCCCGGCGCGATCCGCTTCTGCACCTGGCGCCCGTCCGGCAGCCGGTACTTCGCGTACCAAACGGGCCCGCTCTTCCGACTGACGCGATAGACGTGCCCGCTAATCGAACGGGCTCGACCCAACTGGAAGCTCGACACCAACAACCACCCTCTCGGGACATATCCGGGACACGTCCGCTACTTCAGGGATGGCGCGAGAGCGAAAGAAACCCGGCATTTGCCGGGCTTCTCGTCAGTGCCCCCACTAGGAATCGAACCTAGAACCTTCGGATTAAGAGTCCGCTGCTCTGCCAGTTGAGCTATAGGGGCGGGGTCGGACAGGATAGCGAGGAGGTGGTGCTGGGCGCCGCCTCGCGGCGTCGGCGAACCGCCGCTACTGGGACGGTGTAGCCGTCGCCGACGGGGTCGTCGTCGACGCGGCGCTGCGAGCGGCGTCGAGCTGGGCCTTGATCTGCTCGCGGCTGTCGGCGGGCGTCAGCGCGAGCGCCTTCTTGGAGGCGAGTTGGGCCTTGCGGGTCTGGCCGGCCTGGTAGGCGAGGTCGGCCAGCTGCACGTAGAGCGGGCCCGTTGCCGGCCGGTTGTCGACGATGATCTCCATCGCCGAGACGGCCTCGGCGGGCTGGTTGAGCCCGCTCGTGCCGAACGCTTGGACCATCAGCGCAGCGACGTTGTCGTCGGGCTTGTCGGTCAGCGTCACGTACTTGTCCCAGGCGGTTGCGGCCCCCTGAAGCTGGATCTTGCCCTTATCGGTGAAGACGCCCTGGTTGGCATCAAAGCCGTCGCCGGTGCCCGCCTGCTGGAAGCGCACGCGCGTCAGCTCGGCCCAGGCTTTCGGGTCCTTCGGCCGGACCCGGACGCCGGTCTCGGCCTTGTCGACGCGCTGCTGGAAGACCTTGTCGACGCTCGTCTGGCCGCTGTTGGACTGGAACGCGTCCAGCAGGCCGCCGCTCGTGGCGCCACCGACGCCGAACAGCACCAAACCGCCACCCATGAGGATGGCGAGACCGAGGTAGATCCCTTGGACCGCACGTCGGCGGCCACGGCCGCGAAGGTCGAACAGCATGCGGCTCAGTCTAGATCGTTCGGGACCTTGAGTTCCCCGCCGTCGGGCACGTCTGCCGGAGCGTCATCGTCCGATAGGTCCTCGTCGTCGTCATCACTATCGGCCAAGAACCCGAAGCGCGGCTCACCGCTGGGCTGGAAGATCCGGCCGAGGATCAGGCTGATCTCGTACAGCACGACCAGCGGGGCCATCGCGATCAGCATCGTGAAGGGGTCCGGCGTCGGCGTCACGACCGCGGCGACGACCGCGAACAGGATCAGCGCGTAGCCGCGGTAGGAGCGCAGCTGCTTGACGGTCAGGATCCGCAACCGGACGATCGCCAGCACGCCGATCGGGATCTGGAACAGCACGCCCATCGCCGCCAGCAGCAGCGTGCAGAAGCGGTAGTAGTCCTTGGCCTGGACCAGGATGTCGAAGGCGCCGTCGTTGTAGTTCTGGAGGAAGGAGACGGCACGCGGCAGCGCCAGGAAGTAGCCGAAGACCACCCCGATGACGAACAGGACCGGCACCATCGTCATCAGCGGGAGCGCGACGCGGCGCTCCTCGTTGCTGAAGGCCGGTAAGACGAACGCGTAGAGCTGGAAGAGGATGAACGGCAGCGCGAGCAGCAGCGCCGCGTAGGCGCTAACGGTGACCGTCGTCAAAAACGGCTCGGTGACGCCGAGTGTCACGGGCTGGCGCCCGGTCGACGCCTTGGGCGTTAGCGCCGCGGCCCTTGCGGCCTGCACCGCCGCTGCCTGCAGCTCCCTCGCGGTCTGGGCGCTCTGGGTCCGCGTCGCCGCGCTCACGCCGTCGGCGCCGGCGATCGCGCCGAGCGTGCGCGCCGCATGCGTCAACGCCGGCGCCGCAGCCTTCAAGTAACCGCCGACGGCCTCGTTGAAGCAGCCGGAGCGCTCGAGCGCATCGTCGGCCTTCTTGCGGTCGCTGGTCTTGCAGTCCACGCGATGGGCGTGGTCCAGCGGCACGTTGATGATGTCGAGGATGCGGTCGTTCTGCCAGTAACAGAGGCTGAACGACAGCACGAAGGCCACGATGCAGAGGATGATCCGCGTGCGCAGCTCATCGAGGTGCTCGATGAGGCTCAGCCGCTCCTCGTGGCCGACCGGCCGGATGGCGGGCAACGACTACCCGCCGGGACGCGTGGCGGACTCGTCCCGATCGCCGACGGGCGCGCGGGTCGCGTCGGGCGTGGGGTCGAGCACATCCGCCTGCTGGGCGCGCGTCAGCTCAGGACCGCCGGCCGCGGCGTCGTCTGCGTCCTCGACGTCCTTGTCCTTGCCCTGGATCGAATCCTTGAACTCGCGCATGCCGCCGCCAAGCTGCTTGCCGAGATGAGGCAAGCGCTTAGGACCAAACACGAGCAGCACGATGACGAGGACGATGAGCAGTTCTGGGATACCGATTCCCGGCATGGGATGAAGCCTCCGTGGGGTGTCTGAGGAGGGTAACGCGGCATACGGCCAATCGGCTCATTCTCTGGCCATATCCGCGTGCGGACGAATGGTCGATTGGAGGTTCAAGTTCGCCGAAGCCACAACCGATCACCGGGTTGTCAGCGCCAGCCGAAACTCCTCGAGACGATGAGCCTTCACGATCCCCGCCACTACGTTCGCCGAGTCGTTCTCCCTTCGGGGAAGACCATCGAGGTCGTCTACTTCGAGGACCAGCAGGCGAACGACGGTGGGGTGGGTGGGACCGCATCTGCGACACCGGCAAAGTCCCACGACGAGACGGTCGACGACCTTCACGTCTGCGGTTCCTGCGCCTCCACGCTGGTCTACCCCACCGAGTGGGAAGAGGCCGGCGCGACGCACTGGGAGGTCACGCTCCGCTGCCCGAACTGCGAGTGGGCCGGCACCGGCATCTTCGAGCAGGATCTCGTCGAGCGCTTCGACGAGGAGCTCGACCGCGGCACCGAGGCGCTGGTCCGCGACCTCAAGCGCCTGGCGCACGCCAACATGGAAGACGAGATCGAGCGCTTCACCACGGCGCTGACCGAGGATCACATCGTCCCCGAAGACTTTTAGGGCTCTCCCCGTCACGTCTGCACCGTGACTCAGACAGCGGGCCGGCTGGGATGCCGGCCCGCTGTATTTAAGCCTCAGGCGTAGCGGGCGACGACGCCGTCGGCGACGAGCAGCAACGCGGTGCGTTCGCGGTCGGGCAGGCCCGGCGGGACGACGGCCTTCGCAGCCGCGACGTGCTCGAGCGCGACGGCGCGCGCCTCCTCCAGCGCGCCGGTCGCCACGATGCGGTCGCAGATCTCCTCGGCGAAGACGGGCCCACCCACCCCTGCAATCGCGCGGGGATCGAGCGACCCGAGCGCCGGGTCGCGCTCGCGCGCCAAGATGAACGGCAGCGTGACGGTGCCGTCGAGCAGATCGGTGCCGCGGTGCTTGCCGGTGCGTTCAGCGGGGCCGGCGACGTCGAGGACGTCGTCGAAGATCTGAAAGGCCAGGCCGATGCGACGGCCGAATTCGCGCAACGCCTCCGCACCATCCATGCCGGCGCCGGCCTCCAGCGCGCCGAGGATGCAGGCCGCCTCAAACAGCCGCGCGGTCTTCAGCTCGCAGCGCAGCAGGTAGCGCTCCAGCGGGATCGTCGCGTCGAAGGCGTCGGCGCGCTGCAGCAGCTCGCCGCGCGCCAGCGCCGAGCCTGCGTCGCTGAGCGCGCGCACCTGCGCCGGGTCGCCGTTGGCGGCCAGCAGCGCGAAGGCGCGGGCGAAGAGCAGGTCGCCGGTCTGGGTCGCCGCCGCACGGCCGGCGGTGGCGAAGACGGTCGGGCGCCCGCGGCGCAACGGCGCGACATCGAGCACGTCGTCGTGGACGAGCGTCGCGCTGTGGACGAGCTCGACCGCAGCGGCCGCGCGGACCAGGCCGTCGCCGTCGCTGCGCATCTGACCGCCCGCGGCGAGGATGACGAGCAGCGGCCGCAGCCGCTTGCCGCCGGCGGCGATCGTGGTGCCCGCATGCTCGGCGAGCACCGCGCCGTGGCTCGCGGCGACCTCGCGCAGCAGCTCCTCGACGCGGTCCAACATCGGCAGGACGTGCGGCCCGCCCGCGTGAACGATGGCCGTGACCGGCCCGCCTTGCGCTGCGACCGGAGAACCCCCCGTGCCGCCGTCGCTCATGGGTGGGTGGGACCGGGTCTGCCGTTGGACGACGCGAGGATCGGCGCGCCGGGCTTGACGCCGACGTGCGTGGCGATGATCCCGCCCGCCGTCAGCACCCAGCGGATCTGCTGCAGCCCCGCGCGCTCCAGCGCCGCTGCCAGGCCGCCGGGATCCGGCCAGCGCTTGACGCTGTTGGGCAGGTAGTCGTAGGCCTCTCCCCCGCCGCTGACCTTGCCGATCAGCGGCACGAGGCCGTCGAACCAGATCCGGAAGAAAAGCGAGAGCGGCGGCCGCCGCGGCGTCGTCATCTCCAGGATGACGACGCGGCCGCCGGGCCGCACGACGCGTGTCAGCTCTGCCAACCCGCGATCGAGGTCGGAGAAGTTGCGTGCCCCGAAGCCGACGGTCGCCGCGTCGAACTCGTCGTCGGCGTAGGGCAGCTCCATCGCGTTGCCCCACTCGAACGTGATCGCTGGCGCCTTCTTGCGGGCGAGGTCGAGCATCCCCTCGGAGAAGTCGCTGCCGATGACCTTCCCGGCGGGGGCGACCCGCTTGGCCAGCTCGATCGCCAGATCGCCCGTGCCCGTCGCCACGTCGAGGACTCGGTCCCCGGGGCCGACGCCGGCGATGTCGACCGCCCGCCGCCGCCACTGGTGGTGCAGCCCGGCGGTCATCACCGAGTTCAGGACGTCGTAGACCCGCGCGATGCGATCGAACATCGCGCGGACCTGCGGTTCGGGCAGCGTGCCGCGATCGGCGGCGGGAGCCGGGGGAAACGGACCCCCCCGCCCCCCGCTGCCGGTGGCACTCATCAGTTGTTGTCGTCCGACTTCAGGCGACCGAGGAAGGCCACCAGCGCGTTGAACTTCTCGGGAGAGTCCTTCTGCAGCTTCGAGAAGGACGGCATCGGCGCCGTCGGGTTGATCAGCGTCCGCTCGATGCCGGCGGCCGGAAGCCGGTCGGCGATGTCGGTCAGCGCGGGGCCAGGGCCGCCGTTGCCGTTCTCGCCCACCTTGTGGCACGCCAGACAGCCGGATTGCGCCATCACCTGGCGACCGAACTCGTACTGCTGGACGACCTTCGGGCCCTCGGCGATCACGCTCGCGGGCGTCGCCATGTCGATCTGCGTTGGCGGACCGGCGGCCGCGCCCTCATAGGTGAGGTAGGCCATCGCGCCGATGATCAGGATCGCCGTCAGCGTCGCGACCGGACGCCGCTCGGGACGCCGCTCCGGACCGCGGTCATAGAACGGCAGGAGGAACAGCAGGATCATGCAGACCGTCGGGATACCGATCGTCGCCAGCGCGACGAACTCCGGCGGCTTGATGACGCGCAGCAGCTCGAAGAGGAAGAAGAAGTACCACTCTGGGCGCGGCGTGTAGGTCGTCGTCGTCGGGTCGGCCTTCGGGCCCAGCTCGGCGCCGAGGAAGATCGACATCAGGATGATGACGAGCAGCACGACGCACGCCATCGCCCCGTCCTTGGCGACCGCGTAGGGGAAGAACGGCTTGCCCTGGGACTTCAGGATCGAGTACTCGCGGAGGTACTCCTCCTTCTCGCGACGGTTCACGCCTGCTCCTCGATCAGCTCTTCGGCGGGCTTGACCTTCTGCCACGGGGGCGCCGTGGTGCCCAGCCGCGTCACGAGGTACAGGTGCGCGCCGATGAGGGCCCCGATGATGCCGGGCACCAACAACATGTGGATCGCGTAGAAGCGCGACAGCGTCGTCGCGTTGAAGTCCGACCCGCCGTTGAGGAAGTCACCGAGGTACGGACCGACGAGCGGGCCCGACGCGGTGATGTTGTTGGCCACGACGGTCGCCCAGAAGGACCGCTGGTCAAACGGCAGCAGGTAGCCGGTGAGCGCCATGACGAACGTCAGGATCAGCAGCGCCACGCCGATGACCCAGTTCAGCTCACGCGGGTACTTATAGGCCCCGAAGAAGAACGTGCGGGCCATGTGCATGAAGATCAGGATCATCATCACCGACGAGCCCCACTTGTGCATGCCGTGCACGAACTCGCCGAGGAAGACGTCGTCGTTGATGTGGCGGACCGACTCGTAGGCTCCGCCGGCCGCGTCGGGCCGGTAGTACATCGCCAGGAAGACGCCGGTGATCGCCTGCGACAGGAAGGCGAACATCGTCGCCGAGCCCAGCGTGTAGAACCAGTTGGTGCCCTTAGGCACCTTGCGGAACATCAGCCAGCGCAGGCCGCCCGACAGCGAGGTGCGCTCGTCGATCCAGTCGACGGTGTAGATGCCCGCTTCGGCGGCCTTCTGGGCCGGACCCTGCTTGGGCGCGCCGGGACGCGGCGGCGCCGGGCGCAGGCCGGGCGGAACAGGCGGTGCGGGGAGCTTGAGCTTGGGCATCAGTGCTTAGTCCTGGGGGAGCGAGTCGAGCTTCCGGATCGTCGGGCGCGACGGGTACAGGATCCCGCCGATGCCGTCGAGCGGCTCGCCCGGGTTGCGCGGCGAGAAGCGGTCGAGCTCGCGATTGACCGAGAAGCGCGGACCGATCTCGAGCTGGCCGTTGCGGACACGGTTGTAGAAGCGGTCGAGCGGGCGGACCGGCGGGCCGCCGTCCACCTTGCCCTGGAAGTCGTAGACGCCACCGTGGCATGGGCAGATGAAGCGCTGCGCGGCCTCGGTGTAGCGGACCGGGCAGCCCAGGTGCATGCAGCGCGTGGAGATCGCGACGAACTGCTCGGCCTCGAAGCCCTTCGGGAGCTTGTCGGTGTCGATCTCCGGGTTGCGCTTGCGGATGTAGACCGTCGTCTTGCCGGCCTCGCCGATCCCGTCGACCAGCGAGATGACCTTGGGGACGTACGTGTCGTCGGGGAACTCGTCGGGCTTGCCGACGGGCTGCCACCGCATCTTGTGCTCCTCGAACAGCGGGCCGAGGGCGAACCCCAGCGCGGGCAGGAGGATCGCCGAGGTGGCGATGGCGCCCGTGGCGTGGGCCGTCCCGACCATGAAGCGGCGACGGGTGACGGTCTCGCCTTCGAACGCCCCGGGAATGCCCCGGTCGGCGGTGTACTTGCTTTTGGCTTGCTTCTTGGGCACGGTGGGTCTTGGTCCTGTCCGGGAGACGCGCGATCCTGATGGACGCGCATCCGGGACCGGAAATCTATCGCTCGACCATCGTACGGGCCGCGCCGCCTACGCCCGCCACCTGATCAACGGTTCGGCGCCAGGCTTTCAGTGATGTGGCGCGCGGTTGCTCCGAGGCGCTCTGCAGCACCCGTTTCCCCTGCACGTGCCGCGACTTTGGCCGCTTCGAGGTCCGCGGTCGAACCCCATCCGAGCTCAGCGCAACCGGCCGCCCAGACGGCGTCGGCCAGCGGCTCGTCGCCGGCCGCCTGGGCCTGGGCCGAGAGGGCAATGAGGTCGGCAAGGGCGCGCACGGCGTCGAGGTCGCCGGCCGTCGCGAGACGCTCGAGCCCCAGCGCGTAGAGACGGTCGCCGGCGAGCAGCGCGAGGTCGTCGTCATCGCGCGACATGATTCGGCCCCCACCCACCCCGCCGTAGTGCAGGAGGTAGCCCTCGCGGACCGCCTCGATCACCAGCGGGAGGTCGGCGGCGTGGCCGTCAGCACGCGGACCGCGGGCGATGGCGTCGCCGTAGGGCGTGGGGCCCTTCGGCGTGGCGTACAGGGCGGCGGCAAGCAGACCGCCGTCCTCCCGCACGACGTCGGCCAGACGATCGAGGATCACGACAGCTCCGCGAACGCGGCGTTCACCGCGTCCAGCGTGCGATCCAGGTGCTCGGAGGTGTGCGCCAGCGACGGGAACCACGCCTCGTACTGCGAGGCCGGCGGGTAGACGCCGCGGGCCAGCAGCGCGCGGCAGAACGCGGCGTAGGCCTCGTGGTCGCAGGCCTGGGCGCCGGCGTAGTCGCGCGGCGCAGTCTCGGCGAAGAAGATCGTCAGCAGGCCCGGCACCGCGTTGACCGCGACCGGAACGCCCGCGCCGGCGGCCGCGTCGCGCAGGCCGGCGGCCAGCGCCTCGGTCGTGGCGCTGAGGCGGATGTAGGCCGCGTCGTCGAGCATCCGCAGCGTCGCCAGGCCGGCGGCGACGGCCAGCGGGTTTCCGCTGAGCGTTCCTGCCTGATAGACGTCGCCGGCCGGCGCGATGTTGTCCATCAACGCCCGCGAGCCACCGTAGGCCGCCGCGGGAAGGCCGCCGCCGATGATCTTGCCCATCACCGTGAGGTCGGCCGCGATGCCCTCGCGCTCCTGGGCGCCGCCAGCGGCGACGCGGAAGCCCGTGATGACCTCGTCGAAGATCAGCAGCGCGCCGTTGTCATCGGCCTTGTGGCGCAACAGCTCCAGGAAGCCCTCGACCGGCGGGACGAGGCCCATGTTGGCCGGATAGGGCTCGGCGATGACGGCCGCGAACTCGTGCTCGGCGCACGCCTTGGCCACCGCCTCGCCGTCGTTCCAGCCCACGATCACGGTCTCGTGCGTCGCGGACTCGGGCACGCCCGGGCTGGCCGGGATCCCCGCCGTCGCCAAGCCGCTGCCGGCCTGCGCCAGCAGGCCGTCGACGTGGCCGTGGTAGGCGCCGGCGAACTTCAGCAGCTTGGTGCGACCGGTCACCGCGCGCGCGAGGCGAATCGCGCTCATCGAGGCCTCGGTGCCCGAGGAGGTCATGCGCAGCATCTCGACCGACGGGAAGCGCCGGGCGACCTCGTCGGCGAGATCGACCTCGCCGGCCGTCGGCGCCCCGTAGCTCGTGCCGCGGCGCGCCGCGGTGACGACGGCCTCGACGATGTCGGGCTGCGCGTGGCCTCCGATCAACGGACCCCAGGAGCAGACGTAGTCGACGTAGCGGTTGCCGTCGACGTCGAAGAGTTCTGCGCCTTCGGCGCGGTCGATGAAGATCGGGTCGCGGCCGATGGCGCGCATCGCCCGGACCGGGGAGTTGACGCCGCCCGGCAGGCGCTGCAACGCACGCGCGTACAGCTCCGCGGACTTCGCATCGGTGATCGAGACGCTCATGGCCGTCGCGAGCGTCAGGCGCCGACGCCTGCGTGCTCCCGCTCCCACGACGTGAAATCGTCGGTGAAGTACAGGAGCCGGACCTTCTTGAACTCGGTCGAGGAGTAGAGCGTCGCGCGGTCCTCGATGCAGCCGACCTCGTCGCGGACGGCGTCGAGGATCGCGTCGCACTCCTCCTTGGAGCGGCCGTGGGCCATCGTGAACAGCTGGTAGGGCCAGTCGGCGTAGGTCGGGCGCTCATAGCAATGGCTGATGCCGCGGAAAGCGGCCATGCGACGGCCGGCCTCCAGGACCTGATCCTCCGGCACCTTCCACACGCCCATGCCGTTGGCGCTGAACCCGGCGCGGCGATGGAAGAGGATCGCGGCGACGCGGCGCAGCAGACCGCGCTCGACCATGCCCTCGAGGTGGGCGATCAGCCCCTCGACCGGCATGCCAAGCTCGCGGGCGGCATCGGCGTAGGGCTCGGAGACGATCGGCAGGTCGCCCTGCGTGGCCCGGATGACGGCCTTGTCGAGCTCGTCGTAGGGCTGGGGCTCGATGTCGACGGGCTCGACGATCTGCGCTGCCTTGGCCAGCGTCTCGGTGTCGCCCGACATCTCCAGGTCCATGCGGATCTTGAAGAGCTTGAGCGTCGGCAGCTGGCGCACCGACTCGGCGCCGGTCTCAGCTTTCAGGACCTCCAGCGTGCCGTCGAGGCCCAGCGGCGAGTCCGGCTCGGTCGCGAGCGTGAACCACATGTTGAACTCGTGGTTGCGCAGGTAGTTGTGCGAGACGCCCGGATGGTCGTTGACGATCTTGGCCGGGCGCCACGGGTGCTCGGGGTCGACCTTGGCGGCAACGAGCATCGACTGGTAGCCGAGCGCGCGGGTGTCGAAGATCGGCGTGACCTGGCGGATGATGCGCTGCTCGATCAGCTCGCGCACGCGCGTGAGGACGGTCTCCTCCTCCACGCCGAGCAGCGTGGCCACCTCGGCGTAGGGGCGCGGCACGATCCGGAACTTGCCCTGCATCGTGTCCAGCAGCTTCTTGTCGAACTCGTCGAGCGGAACGGCGGAGCCGTCCTTGCGCGAGCGGATCTTGGGGGTCACTGCAGCCACTGGGCGGCGTCCTTCGCGTAATAGGTGATGACGATGTCGGCGCCGGCGCGGCGGATCGAGGTGAGCGTCTCCAGCACAGCCGTCCGCTCATCGAGGTGACCGGCGGCCGCAGCTGCCTTGATCATGACGTACTCCCCACCCACGTGGTACGCGGCAACCGGCATCCGCGTCGCCTCCTTGACGCGCCAGAGCACGTCGAGATAGGGCACGGCGGGCTTGACCATGACCATGTCGGCGCCCTCCTCCACATCAAGCGCGACCTCGCGCAACGCCTCTTCGGCGTTGCCCGGATCCATCTGGTAGCTCTTGCGGTCGCCAAAGCTCGGGACGCTGCCCGCGGCCTCGCGGAACGGCCCGTAGAAGGCCGAGGCGTACTTGGCGCTGTAGGCGATGATCGGCGTCTCGGCGAAGCCTTCGGCGTCCAGCGCGGCGCGCAGCGCGCCGACGCGGCCGTCCATCATGTCGCTGGGCGCGACGGCATCGGCACCCGCGCGCGCGTGAGAGACGGCGGTGCGCGCGAGCAGTTCCAGCGACGCGTCGTTGTCGACGCTGCCGTCAGCCGTCAGGCGCCCGCAGTGGCCGTGGTCGGTGTATTCGCAGAGGCAAACGTCGGTGAGGACGAGCAGCTCAGGGTGCGCGGCCTTGATCGCGCGCGTCGCGAGCTGGACCGCGCCGTCGTCGTCCCAGGCGCCGGAGCCGTCGGCGTCCTTCTCGGCGGGGATGCCGAAGAGCAGGACCGCCGGGACGCCGAGCGCGTGAGCGGCGCCAGCCTCTTCGACCACGGAGGTCAGGCCGTGGCGGTCGACGCCGGGCATCGAGGCGATCGGCGTGCGCCCCTCCAACCCATCCTCGACGAACAGCGGCAACACGAGGTCTGACGGCGCCAGCGTGGTCTCGCGCACGAGGTCGCGCAGCGCCCCGGTGCGGCGCAGGCGGCGCAGGCGGGTGGCGGGAAAGGCGGCGGGCATGCCCCACAAGCGTAGCTTGGGGCTGGTCCCGAACGATCGGCTGCCTCAGCGACAGCACCAGCCTGAGAGGTGGGCGTCGCGCCCGGCGGCCAGCGTGCGGATGCGATCGACGCCGCGGCCTTTGAGGTGCACGAGGTCCCAACCATCGACGCCGGCGAGGTCGGCAGCGAGCCAGTCACCGTGCGGCGACCAGGCGATCGCGCGGATCGGACCGCCGGCGAAGAGCACCGCCGACTCGTCAAGCACGCGGCGGCCGGCGGCGTCGGTGCGCACCACGACGAGGCGCTCGGCACCACCGGCCGTGCGCCGGACGACCGCGTAGCCAGCGGGGCCCGGTCGGGCGGCGATGACCGAGTTGATGGTCTTGGGCGGGCTGTGCTGGTCGGCGATCCGCGCGCCGGTCGAGGCGGTCAAGGTTGTCACGCGGTCGTGCTGGCCCACCAGTAGCCGCCGTCCGTCGGCGCTCCACACGAGCCGCAGCGGGGTGCTTGGCGTCCGGGTGCGCCAGAGGACGCGGCCGCTGTCGGCGTCACGCAGCGTCACGCGCGCGGCGGAGTCGACGGTCGCCAGCCGCTCGGCCGGCGCGACACCCGGCCGCCAGGCCGGTGCCACGGCGCGGGTGGCGGCCAGGACATGCTCGCCGGTGCCATCGCCGGCGACGACGTGGATCGTCCGGCCGCCGCGAGCCCCGCCGACCACGTACGCGATCCGGTAGCCGCTGGGCGACCAGACCGGCCAGGAGATCGCGCGGTGCGCGGCAAACGACCAGTGGCGACGTCCGTCCACGCTGACCGCGATCAGCTCGATGCCGCGCACGGCGACCGCGTAGCGGCCGTGCGGCGACCAGGCCGCGGCGTCGATCCGGCCGAGCAGTTGGCGCGGCGCCCCGCCGACACCGAAGGAGAACAGGCCCTGCTCGTTGACCGCCAGCAGCCGCCCGCCGCCGGGCAGCGCACCGGTCGTCGGCACCGGCGTCGACGGGTTGGTCGTGGTCCGTAGGACCTGACCGGTCACGTCCGACAGGTGGCGCTGGACCCATTCGGCGGTCGCGCGTCCGGGCGCGGTCAGCGCGGCGGCCAGCGCCACCGCCACAACCAGGATTGGGACGAGTCGGCCGGCGAGCGTGTCGAGCCCGCGCCGCAGCCGCGAGTTGACCGTTCCGCGCGGAACGCCGACGACCTCGGCGATCTCCGACGGCGACAGCTCCAGCAGATGGCGCAGGACCACGACGGTCCGCTGATCCTCGGGTAACGCCGCCAGCGCGGCGATGACGTCCTCGTCAGGTGAGCCGGCGGCCGGCGTGCTCGCCACCTGCTCGAGCGTTTCGACGCCGTCGACCTCGCGCCGCGACGCCCGGGAGCGCGCCAGGTCGATCGCCCGCCGCGCCACGATCGTCCGCAGCCACGGACCGAACGGCCGCGTGCCGTCAAAGCGCTCCAGGGCGCCGACCGCGGCGACGAAGCCCTCCTGGGCCACGTCTTCGGCGGCATGCGGATCGCGCACGATCAGCCACGCGGTCCGGTAGGCCGCCGGCCAGTGGGCGCGGAAGAGCACGTCCAGCGCGGCGGGATCTCCGCGCAGCGCGCCGCGGACGGCGGCGCGCTCGGCGCGTGGCGTCAGCGGTCCCGCGCGCCGCGCTCGCAGCACGCCGGTCCAGCGGATCGCCTCCGGCTGCGCTCCCATGTCTCCTCACTACGAAGCCCGCCCGCTTATCGGTCCCGAGTCTCCCAATCTTCCATCGTCATCGCGAAGATGTCGTGGTCCTCCCAGGTGCCCGCGATGTTGAGGTACTTCAGCGCGCGGCCCTCGCGGCGGAAGCCCGCCTTCTCCACCACACGGATCGAGCGAACATTGCGTGGGATCACCGCAGGCTGGACGCGATGCAGGCCGGCGTGGCGGAAGGCGAACTCGCAGATCAACAGCGCGGCCGCCGTCCCGTGGCCTTGCCCGCCCGACGACGCGGCGACCCAGTAGCCGAGCGTCGCGTTGCGCCACGCGCCGCGCACCACGTTGCCCAGCGCGATGCGCCCGATGATCGCGTCGCCGCCTTCGCGATCGAGCACCGCGAACGCATAGCCGGTCCCGAGCTCCCATGCCTCGACGTCGCGGCGCAGCGTCTCGGCCTGCCCGGCGCGCGTGTAATGCACCTCGGCGTGGATCGGTTCCCACGGTTCGGTGTGCGCGCGGTTGGCCGCGACCGCGGCGGCGAACTCGGTCGCGTCCCCGGTGGCCAGCGGGCGGATCGCGGTCCGCTCACCGTCCAAGCGGATCCGCGTGGGAACGTGGCCGAGCACGCTGGCGAACGTAGCAGCCAGGCGCGACGCCGCTGGGGTTCTAGAACCGCTGGAGCGCCGCGCGCGCCAGCAGCGACCAGCCAACGACCAGCGCGGCCAGATGCACCAGCGCACCGCCAAGGCCACCGGCGTCGTTCAGCGCGGCGTCGATCGCATCCAGCGACGCGCGGAACGGGAAGAGCGCAGAGACGACGCGGATCGCGTCATACAGCCCGTGGGCGACCGCGCCGCTGGGCACGAGCGCGAGGAACGCGATCGGCAGGGCGAGGAGGATCGCCAGCAGCGACGCGGCCCGCACCTCGCGCGCGAGCGCGCCGATCGCCACGCCCAGCGCACCGAAGGCCAGCCCGCCGGCGCCCAGCGCCACGACCCACAGCGGCGCCCGACTCCAGTCCAGCGAGACGAAGAGCGACACGCCCGCGACCATCACGAGCGTCACCGCCGCCGCACAGCCGGCCGCCAGCACCACCTTCTCCACCAACAACCCCGTCCGCGACACGAGCCCCCGGACCAGCCGTGCGAAGGCGTTCTCCTCCCGCTCCAGCGCCAGCATCCCGGCGGCGAGCAGGACGCAGACCAACATGAGCGACATGGTCACCGCGACCGTCACCGCGAAGGCGTCCAGCGGCGTGCGCCGCCCCTTGACGATCGTCTCGTCGACCTTCACCGGCGTGGCCAGGGAGCTCAGGACCGCGTCGGAGAGATCGAGGTTGTCGATCGCCAGCTGCGCGAACTTCGACACGCGTTCCAGCGCGTCGCGATCCGGCGAGCTCTGCGGTGTGCGCGTCAGCACCGAGTCGATCAAGGCCTTGGACTTCTTCAGGCCGGCGATGTCGAAGTCGCGACCCAAGATGGAGAACTTGCCACCCGACAGCAGGATGTTGAGGTAGCCCGCCGCGATCTGTGTCAGCTTCGTCGAGACCACCTTGTTGAGGTCGGCGACGCGCGAGTTGATCGTCGACTGCACGAACTGCTGCTTGACGGGATCCTCGGCGTTGTAGAGCACCTCGACCGTCGGCTTTGCCCCCGTTCCCGACAGGCTGATCGTGTGCTGCAGGCGCGCCACGAGGTCGGGCGGCACGATGATCGCCGCCAGCACGTCGCCGTCGCGAACCTTGCGCTCGGCCTCGGCACGCGTGTGCACCCGCACGGGAACGATCGACTGAAACAGCTTGCTCGCGTAGTCCGATGGGTTGACGGTGGTCCCCGCGATCGCCACCGCGCTTGACTGCTCGGGCAGCTGGTTGAGGATCGCCACCCGCGGCTTGTCCGGGCCCTTGGAGAGCGCGAGACCGATGAGCACCGCGATGACCACCGGGTAGATCACCAGCAACGACACCAACAACGGTGAGCGGCGCAGGATCCGCAGGTCCTTGCCCAACAGGAAGCGCACGCCGCTCAATGGCCACGCTCCCGCAGGAACGCCACGAACGCCTCTTCGAAGTCATACAAATCGCTCCCCACCACCTCGTGCAGCGCCGCGGGCGTGCCCTCGAAGAGCAGCTCGCCGTCGGCCAGGACGAGCACGCGGTCGGCGTAGCGCTCGGCTTCGCTGACGTTGTGCGTGGTGAACACGACCGCCGTGCCCGTACGCGTCAATCCCTCGACAAACTCCCAGAGCCGCTCGCGCTGGCGCGGGTCCAGCGACGAGGACGGCTCGTCGAGCAGCAGCACGTCGGGGTCGGCCAGCAGCCCGGCGGCGATGTTGACCCGCTGGCGGTTGCCGCCCGACAGCGTGCCGAGCTGGTCGCCGGCGCGGTCGCGCAGGCCGGTTTGGTCGAGCATCCGCTGCACGGCCGCTTCGGGGTCGGCGACCCGCTCCAACCGGGCGAACAGCGCCAAGTTCTCGGCGACCGTCAGCTTGCCGTAGACCGCCGGCTGCTGCGGCACCCAGCCGACGTCGCGCGGATCGCGGCTCACCGTTCCCTCGCTCGGCGCCAGCACGCCGCCGAGGACCGACAGCAGCGTCGTCTTGCCCGCCCCGTTGGGCCCGATGATCGCCAGCGTCTCGCCGCGGTCGGCGCGGAAGCTGACGCCGCGCAGCGCCTCGCGCTCACCGAAGCGCCGGATGACGTCCCGGGCCTCCAGCGCCGCCACCGCGTCGTTCACCGGCGAGAGGCTACTTCCGTTGGCGCCAGCGCCGCGCCGCACGTGCGACAGAACGTGTCATCGCGCGCGGCCCCGGCACCGCACTCCGGACACGAGCGTGATGGTGGAGAGGGTCCGGCGATTCCCAGGACGCTCGCCGTCCCCCACGGCTCCAGCACCAGGTGGCGGCGCAAGTAGACCACCGTCTCGCGCAGCATCGCCGCCAGCGGCAGCGCCAGCAGCGCGCCGAGGAAGCCGTAGGCCTCGCCGCCCAGCAGCAGGGCGAAGATCACCAGCAGCGGGTTGATCCGCAGCGTGTGGCCGAAGATGTACGGGGCCACGACGTGGCCCTCCAACTGCTGCAGAGCGGTGAAGAAGATCCCGAGCCAGACCGCGGTCAGCGGGTCTTGGAAGAGCGCGACCAGCAGCGGCGGCAGCGCGCCGAGGAACGGGCCGACGAACGGGATCAGCTCCATCAGGCCAAACCACGCGCCAAACGCGAAGGCATAGGTCTTGCCATCGGGGAAGACGCCGGCGACGCCGAAGACATATAGGCCAAGCCCGGCGCCCAGGCCCATCGCGAGGCTGAACATGATCTGCCCGCGCAAGTAGCCGCCGACCGCGCGCTGGATCCGCGTCGGGAAATCGTCGGCCTCCGTGCCGTCTCCCGGCGGCATGACCGAGCGCACGGTCGCGCCGATCCGCTCGCCGTAGATGAGCATGTACACCGACAAGACGATCACCAGCAGCAGGCCCAGGCCCGCCGTGACGACCGTCTTGAGGATCTGACCGCCGAAGTCGACGATGTCGCTCGTCCCGCCGACGACCTTCTCCTGCAGCGTCTGCAGCGCGGTCTCGCCCTGGCGCTTGACCTCGATGTTGATGCCCTTGCGGTCGAAGTAGTCCTGCAGATCGGCGAGACGTCCGTTGGCGTCGTCGACGATCCCCGGCACGTCGTTGCCGAACTTCTGGGCCTGGTCGGCGACCGGGTTGGCCAGCAGCACGCCGGCGCCGGCCAGCACCGTGAACAGGCCGAGGTAGACGACGAGGATCGCCAGCCCGCGCGGCAGGCGCCGCCGCTGCAGGAACGACACCATCGGGTTGAGGATCAGCGCGACGACCGCGGCGACGGTAAACGCCAGCAGCACGACGCCCGCCGCCTTGGCGACGAGGAAGAGCGCGATGACGATCAGCGGCAGCGCGACGAGCTGGATCCAGCGCGGGACGACGACCTTCTGGACACCGCTCCCACCACGTCCGGCCTCGGGCGGGGGCTCCTCGTCCAGCGGATCGTGGCCGTTCCAGTCCTCGGCGTCTGTGGGGTGGTCGGTGCTCATGTCGTCCTTGCGCCAGAGTATGGGACGTGCCAACCGCCCCCACCATCCTCTTCGTCGGCGACATCGTCGGCGGCCTCGGGCGGCGCACGCTGCTCAAACTGCTTCCCGCTTTGCGCGAACGCCATGCCGTCGACTTCGTGGTCGTCAACGGCGAGAACATCGCCGGCGGCCTCGGGATCACCCCCAAGCTCGCCGACGAGCTCTTCGCCGGCGGCGTCGACGCGATCACGCTGGGCAACCACACCTACCGCCGCCAGGAGATCGCGCCCTACCTCGAGAGCGGCAAGCCGATCATCCGCCCGGCCAACTACCTCGCCTCGCAGCCGGGCCGCGGCTTCTGCATCGTGGAGAAAGGCGGCGTGCGCCTCGGCGTCGTCAACCTCAGCGGCAACCTGCACCTGCGCGCCGGGCGCGTCGCGTTCCTGGAGATCGACAACGTGCTCGCCGAGCTCGACGGCAAGGTCGATCACATCCTGGTCGACATGCACGCCGAGCTGACCAGCGAGAAGATCGCGATGGGCTGGTACCTGGACGGGCGCGTGACCGCCGTCGTCGGCACCCACACCCACGTGCCGACCGCCGATCTGCGCGTGCTGCCCGGCGGGACGGCCTACATCACCGACGTCGGCATGACCGGCCCGCGCGGCGGCGTGCTCGGCGTCAAGAAGGAGCAGTCGATCGAGTCGATGCGCACGCACATGATGGTCCGCTTTGAGACCAGCGAGGACGACCCCTGGCTGATGGGCGTCGTCATTCGCTGCGCGGAGCAGCCGCTGCGCGCGACGGCGATCGAGCAAGTGCTCGAGCCGTGGCGGCCAGCGCCGCAAGCAGCAGCAGGTTCCTGACGCCGACGGCGACGACCGCCCAGGCGTGCTGGTAGACGACGTCGAAGTAGTTGGCGGGAAACCAGAGCTGGGTCGTCAGCGCCGCCGCGGCGACCAGCGCGGGCGCCAGGCGGTGCCCGTGCCCGGCGGCCACCGCGGCCAGCGGCAGCAGCCAGACGACGTACTGCGGTGAGAGCACCTTGCTCCACACCACGAACGCGAGCGTGATCGCCAGCGCGGCGAGGACGAGCCCGTCGCGTGTCGGCCGTCGCGCGGCGAGGCGCAGGATCAGCACGGCGCTGATCAGCAGCGCCAGCGTGCTGAGCGCGGCGACGACGTCGGCCGCACCACCGTCCAACCCGTTGGACTTGAAGCGGTCGGGACGGACTGGGTCGCCGGTGACATACGAGCCCCCGGTGAGCTCCAGCACCGACGCGGCGGTGGACTCGATCTGCACGGGGCGGTCGAGGTGGAAGCGCACCATCTTGTCCGGAAAGCCGCCGAGCGCGGCAAACGGGATGCCGGTGGCGAGCACCACGAGCAGGAAGATCGCGCCAGCGCGCAGCGCGATGCGCCGCTCACCGCGCCCCAGCAGCCAGCAGAAGGCAACCGCCGCCAATGCCGCGGGCCAGAGCTTGGTCATGGTCCCGAGCGCGAGCAGGACGAACCCCAGCTCGACAGCCCCGCGCCGCGGCCGGCCGAGGATCAGCGCGAGGCCGACGAGCGCCAGCGCGGTCGGGAAGAGGTCGAAGTGCGTGCGCACCAGCGCGCCCGCGAGCACCGGCAGCGCGGCCATCGACCAGCCGGCAATCGGCCCGCCCGCCGCCCATGCCGCAAGCTGCGTGACCAGCGCGCAGCCGAGCATCATCAACGACAGGTAGTCGATGTCGCCGCCGGCCAGGCGGATCGGGATCAGCGCGCCGGGCGGGTACTCGAAGACGAAGTCGCGATAGGGCACGAGGCCGTGCGCCATTAGGTCCTTGTAGTTCCCGTAGACGAACAGGTCGCCCACCGAGGCGTCGCTGAACGGCCCGTGGCGCGTGGCCACGAGCCAGACGGCGATCAGCGCCAGGACGGAGAGCCCTACGCCGGGTCGGGGACGCGATAGCGCGCGAAGAGCGCGACTGCGAGGAACGGGAAGAACCACACCAAGTAGAGGTAGAACCAGTAGTTCAGGCCCAGTTGCAGCCCGATGACGACCGCGGCCGCCACGGCCGCGAGGCCCACAATGTCACGTCGGCGGGGCAGAAAGGCCGCGACGACGGCGAAGAAGACCGCGGTCAGCTGCCACATGTGCTCGCCGACGGTCAGATGGTGCAGGCCCCAGATCGAGAACGGCGCGTCGCGATTGGCCTGGAAGGCGATCGTGCGGTCATAGATCGTCTGCAGCGACTCGCCGTGCACGATGATCGGCAGCGAGACGATCAGCGCGGTTGCGACGAACGCGGCGGTGAACTTGGCGATCGTCGCGCCCATCTTTCCGCGCGGCGCGCCATGGGTCGCCAGCAGCGGCGCGAGGCCGAGCGCGCCGAACTTCGTCAGCCCCGCCAGCGCCGTGACCGCGCCGCGCGCCCCGGGCTTGGATGCGACGTAGAGCGTCGCGGCGGCAAACGCCGCGACGAGCCCGTCATTGCTGTTGCAGTTCAACACGTACAGGCTGAACGGCCACGCCGCCCAGAGATAGGCCAAGACGATCCCGAGCCCGGGGCCACGGATCCGTCTTCCCGCCAAGAACAGGAAGAACAGCGTGAGCAGGTCGAAGGCGATCGCCGCGGCATGCGCTGCCGGCAGGTCGTCCCACTTGCCGCTCCACGGCAGCGCCTGCTCGAACGGAACATAGGCCTCGTAGGCGACCGGGCCGTAGGTGTCGCCGTGCTCGTCGTCCTTGGGGAAGTTGTTGTAGATGTGCTTGCCGTCGACCATGCGGTCGGCGCCGATCACGCCCGAGTACCCCACATCGATCACGTTGGAGGCGTTGACGTTCAACCCGATGCGAAAGCCGACGAGGAAGATCAGCGCGACCGCCAGCCACAGCGGCGAGATCCACAGCGGGAGGCGCCGGGTGGGCGCCGCGCCATCGTCCGGTGTTCGGCGGTAACCGATCCACAGCATCCGGACCAAGACGTAGAACAACAGGCCGGTCGCGATCGGGACCGACGCGTTGATGTTGGCGTCGTTGAAGTAGGCCACCGAGATGCCGAAGCCGACGAGCGCGAGGAGGTCGAGCTGCAACAGGCCGGGACGGCGCCGCAGCGAGCAGAACGGCGCGACGAACAGCACCGACAGCGGTATCCAGACCCACGGCGAGTTGACCTTGCGCCCGAACGCGCCCGTGTAGCCGCGCGCCATCGTCCACGCGACCTGCGGACCGTTCCACGCCTCGGTGATCTGCCCGGTCGCATCGGCGATCTTGACCTGGGCGACCTCCTTGCGCGCGGTGCCGGTTCCGGGCGTGAACCAGCTGACCTGCCAGTCGCGGGGCCCCTTGAGGAAGACCTCGGGCTTGGCCTTGGGGTACTGACGCAGCGCTTCCTTGACCTTCGGGCTGCGCGCCGCGATCGCTTGGGCCTGGGCGCCGACGAGACGGTGGCCGGCCGGTGTGCCACCGAGCGTCTGCACCCGGCTGAGCTCGTTGGGGTTGCTCGGCGCGGTGGGCAGCAGGCCGGTCGGGGCCGCGGGGGTCGCAGCGGGTGCCGTCGCGATGCCGAGCAGCAGGCCGGTCAGCGCGAGGACGATCAAGAGGAGCCCACCCGCCCGCCGGCCCCGCCCGCGATCTCTCACTCGGTGAACGTCCAGAGCTTGTTGCCGAGGAAGTTGCACGGCGTCGCGGCCGCGACGGCGATCGCCTGCGCGACGACCTCCTTGAGGTTGGCCACGCTGACCAGGACCTCCAGGATCGCCAGGTTGACCACGAAGGCCGCGACGCTGATGACCAGGAAGCGGAAGGCCTGCTGGCCGGCGTGCCCGCCACGGGCGTCGAAGGTCCAGTGGCGGTTCCACCAGAAGTTGTTGGTGACCGCGACGAGGAACGCCAGGAAGGCCGCCAGGCGGAAGTCGAGATCGAGCACGTGCACGCAGAGCGCGAACGTCGCGAGGTTGACGACGTAGCCGCTGGCGCCGACGGCGGTGAAGCGCGCCAGCTGCCACCAGTTGTGTGCGTGGCGCACACCGCGGCGCAGGCGGTCGCGGCGTCGCAGCCGGTCGAGGGCGTCAGGCACGAAGCCGGAGGCTACCCGGCCCACCTGCGGGCAGGCTCAGTCGGGCGCGATGCCAAAGTGCGCCCGGACCATCGGGGCGACGTCGGTGATCGACCAGGCGCCGTCGCGCATGGGCGGCGCGTCGACCCCGCAGAACGCCAGCGCGCCCAAGGAGTCGGAGTGATGCAGCGAGCCGTGGCTGCCGCCGCCCACATGGTCGGCGCCGCCCCAGTCGGGGAACTCCCAGCCCGGCCCGGCGCTGAGCAGGACGTCGCCCGCCGTCACGCAGGTCAGCGCCGCCCAGACGCGGCGCAGGGCGTCGGGGTAGTCGGGGCTGTCGAACCGGCCGTCGGAGGTCGTCGCAGTGAGAGCGCCGAGGTCACCCTCAACCGACCAGGCATTGCCGCGCGCATCGCGCAGATCCCCTCCGACCCGGAAGCGCAGCTCCCCGCGACCGACGCCGCGGATGACGCCTTCTTCGCCCTCGCGCCAGGCGACGATGTCGACGCCGGGGATCGCCGAGGCCGTCTCGACGACCCGCGGGATCACGGTGGAGCGCGCTTCCTCGACCAACCCGTACACCATGGCCGCGCGCTGGTTGGGGCACAACGCCAGCTCGGCCTCCTCGACGTCGCGGCCGCCCGGCCCGGCGACCTCCCAGTCGCCGAACGCTCCGCGCAGGTCGATGCGCCGCTCGACCGGCGCATGGGAGTGGTCGGCGCAGATGATCACCGCGTGGGTGTCGAGGAAGCGCTCAAGGCCACCCGCGGCCTCGGCGACGCGCACGATCTGGGCATCGGCCGCCGCGATCGACGTCGGCTGCGCGTGCGGCCCGTTCTTATGGGAGTAGGTGTCGTTGTCGGGCAGCGACAGCAATAAGAAGTCATAGAGGTCGCGCCCGGCGAGCCAAGCCCCAACGCAGCCGGAGTGCTGATCGCGGATGCCCGGCAGGCCCATCTGGCTGCGACAGCCCGTCTCGCGGCTGGCGAAGATGTCGGCGTAGAAGAGCTCGCGCGGGCCCATGACCGGCTTGCGAAAGAGCGTGCCGGCAAGGCGCGTCAGCGCCGTCTCGCGCGAGATCGGGTGCTCGTGGCGCCCGCGATAGACCAGGTAGGTGGTGCCCGCGGTCCGCACGCCGGCGTCGTCGAGCGACTCGTAGATCGTCTCGATGTCTGCGGCCATGTGCGAGCCGTTGAGGTTGTACACCGTGTCGGTCAGCTGCTTGGCGATGCCAAGCTTGCGCGCGGCCCGGAAGGACGAGCCGTACTCGACATAGCGCCGCTCAGCGCGCGACCACCAGTTCATCGCCGCGATGTGGTGGCGGTCCTGCAGGACGCCGGTCGCGATCGAGGTCGCGCAGACCGGCGTGACCGACGGGAAGGCGGCGCAGAGCTCGGGCACGAAGGCACCGCGCTCCAGGACCGCGGCGATCGCGGGCGCCTCCCCGCGCTCCACGGCGCGCTCCAACATGGAGGGCTTGCACCCGTCGATGACGGCCAGGAGCAGGCGCTTCATGCGATCAGCGCAGGATGCGCAGCCCGGCGTACTTCTGCTCGCCGCGGCGGCGGCCGGTGATCAGCAAGGCGATGAGGAAGCCGACCGCCACGAGCGCCAGCGGCGGGAAGAGGATGCTCGCGCCCGCGACGACGAGGCCGGCTGCCTCACCGTAGAACGGCAGTGCCGCCGCGGCCTGGCTGTCGCCCGCGGAGGCGAAGCGCGCGCGGACGCGGCCGAAGATCGCGCGGGAGACGCTGCTGGCGAGATAGGCGAAAGCCGCGCCGATGATCAGCCCGTACCACCACGTGGCGTGGCGATCGTCGATCGACGCGGCGCAGAGCAGCGCGCCGAGGCCGATCCCGATGCCGCTCAGCGCGGCCTCGCCAGCGGGCTTCTCCAGGTAGGGGCGCACGAAGACCGTCGCGACCAGCGCGAAGGCCAATAAGAGCAGCCACCACGGTGATTCCAGGAACGCGAACGGCGTCCCGTCGAAGTCTAGGCCGACGTCGCCGGACGCCAGCGCGCCGGCCAGCAGGGCGGGCAGAAACGGACGGAGCCCTGCCGCGGAGGCGAGACCTAGCCCTTGGAGGATGTCGAGAGCGAGCTTCATCGGTACCGTGCCCGGGGACCATGACAGACCGCAGGTCCGAAGGTCCCGACGGCGAAGGGAAGCCGAGCATGCCTCGCTCTCGCCGCCCCCAACGCGCCGCTGCGCACGAGCTCGAGCGGTATACGGGCCTGTTCGCATCGCGCACGCGCGCGATGAAGTCCTCGGCGATGCGCGACCTGATGGCCATCACCGAGCGCCCCGAGGTCATCTCGCTGGCGGGCGGCCTGCCCGACACCTCGACCTTCCCGGCCGAGAACTTCGCGGCAATCATGTCGCGCGTCGCGGCTACCTCGACGGCGGCCGCGCTGCAGTACGGGCCGACCGAGGGCCTGGCGATCACCAAGGACGCGATCCGCCACGTCATGGCCGCCGAGGGCGCCGACGTCGACCCCGAGGACATCCTGGTCACCACCGGCGGCCAGCAGGTCATCGACCTGGTCTGCAAGACGCTGATCGACCCGGGCGACGTGATCGTCGCCGAGGCGCCGACCTACCCCGGCGCGATCCCATCGTTCTGCTCTTACCAGGCCGACGTCGTGCAGATCGAGATGGATCGCGACGGGATGCCGATCGACGTGCTCGAGGAGACGCTCGACCGCCTCGAGGCCGAGGGCCGGCGCCCGAAGTTCATCTACACCATCCCGAACTTCCAGAACCCGGGCGGCGTGACGATGTCGCTGCCACGGCGCAAGCGGCTGGTTGAGGTCGCGGCCGAGCGCGAGTTGTTGGTGTTGGAGGACAACCCCTATGGGTTGCTCCGCTACGAGGGCGAGCCGCTGCCCACGCTCCTGCAGCTCAGCGGCGGCGACTTCATCATTTACTTGGGGACCTTCTCCAAGATCCTGTCAGCGGGATTGCGCCTCGGCTGGGCCGTCGCGCCCGCGCCGGTGTTGCAGAAGATGAACATGGGCAAGCAGGGCGCCGACCTGTGCACCTCGTCGTTGACCCAGCACTTCGTCAGCCAGTACTTCCGCGAGGGCCAATGGGAGCCCTACCTGGAGTCCTTGAAGCGGTTGTACCGCGGCCGGCGCGACACGCTGCTCGGCGCGCTGGCCGAGCACTTCCCCGCCGAAGCGACCTGGACGCAGCCCGAGGGCGGCCTGTTCGTGTGGGCGACGCTGCCCGACGAGATCGACACCACCGACCTGCTCGCCCGCGCGCTGCAGCGCAACGTCGCGTTCGTGCCGGGGCGTGGTGCGTACCTGGACGGCCGCGGCGGGTCGTCGATGCGGCTGAACTTCTCCGGCGTCGGCGACGCCGACATCCGTGAGGGCGTCCGGCGCATCGGCGAGGTCGTCACTGAGCAGCTGGAGCTCTTCGGCGCCCTGACGGGGTCGCGGCCCGCGTCACCGGTGCCTGAGGCGCCCGCCGCAGCCGATCCGGAGCTTGCCGACGTGCTGCAGCTGCCGCGCCCGCAGGACCAACCGGGCGCCCGTCGCTCGGACCGCCGGCCATGAGCCGCATCGCCGTCCTGAAGGGCGGCCGCTCGCTGGAGCGTGAGGTCTCGCTGCGCTCGGGCGCCCGTGTCGAGGATGCGCTCAAGCGCCTCGGCCACGAGTCGCACGGCATCGACGTCGACCACGACCTCGTCCGCCGGCTGCGCGAGCTCGCGCCCGACGTCTGCTTCCTGGCCCTGCACGGCCGCGACGGCGAGGACGGCACGGTCCAGGAGCTGCTGGAGATCCTCGGCCTGCCCTACACCGGCTCGGGCGTCTCTGCGTGCATCCGCTGCTCCGACAAGGTCCTGGCCAAGCACCACATGGTCGACGCGGGCCTGCCGACGCCGGACTTCGTCGCGTTCACCGAGACGGCGTTCAAGCAGCTAGGCGCGGCGGAGGCCCTGGGCGAGATCGCCGAGCGGATCGGTTTCCCGATGGTCGTCAAGCCCGCCGACCAGGGCAGCGCCTTGGGGTTGCGCATCGCTCGCGACACTGCCGCGGTCCCGGGCGCGCTGGTCGCCGCGTTCTCCTACTCCAACAAGGTGCTGCTGGAGCGTCACATCGCTGGGCGCGACCTCGCCGTCTCGGTGCTCGACGGCGTCGCGCTGCCGATCGTCGAGGCCGTTCCGGAAGGCGGCGTCTACGACTTCGACGCGCGTTATGAGATCGGCCGCTCGACCTTCGTCTGCCCGGCCGACCTGCCCGAGGACGTGACGAAGGCCGCCCAGGAGCTAGCCGTCGCCGTCCACGAGCTGCTGGGCTGCCGCGACGTCTCGCGCGTCGACCTGCTCTGCGACGCCGACGGCGGCCTGCACGTGCTGGAGGCCAACGTCATTCCGGGGCTGACCGAGACGAGCCTGCTCCCCCAGGCCGCCGACGCCGCGGGCATCGCGTTCGACGATCTGATCGCGCAGCTGGTCGCCCGGGCCTTGGCCCGTAGCGTCCGCGCTTAGCGTCCGCACACGGACCTAGCTGTCGCCGGCGAAGTCCTCGGGGCTGACCTGGTCCAGGAAGTCCTTGAAGCGGTCGACGACCTCTTCGGTGTCCTCGACCTCGTGCTCGAACTCGATCGCGGACTCCGCGATGACCTCTTCGGCGGCGAAGATCGGAGCGCCCGAGCGCACGGCGATCGCCAGCGCGTCAGAAGGCCGCGAGTCGATCTCGACGTCGCGGCCGGCGACCTGCAGCGTGATCGAGGCGAAGAACGTGTTGTCGCGCAGTTCGGTCACCGAGACCTGCGTGCACTTGACTTCGAGCTCACCCAGCATGTCGCAGAGGAGGTCATGCGTCATCGGTCGCGGCGTCGTCGCGCCCTGCAGCTTCATGAGGATCGCCGCGGCCTCTGGATGCCCGATCCAGATGGGCAGGAACTTGTTGCTGTCGACCGTCTTCAACAAGACGATCGGCTGCTTGCCGACCATGTCAAAGCTGACGCCATAGATGACCATTTCCTGCACGAGAAGAGCTCCCCGGTGGTGTCTCGCCAGTATAGGCGCGGCCAGGCCGCTTCCCGGTGGCCCCAAGAACGACGAAGGCCCCAAATCGGGGCCCTCCCACCACCTGCCACCAACCTTGTGATGGGCGATCCAGGATTCGAACCTGGGACCTCTTCCTTATCAGAGAAGCGCTCTAACCGACTGAGCTAATCGCCCGCTGCGGGGCGAAAGTGTAGCGCGGGCTCAGGCCCCGGCGCGGACTCGCGCTGCCAGCGCGAGAGCGTCGTCGAGCGAGTCCAGCGCCAGCTCGATCTTGTAGCCGGTGCCGCGTGGGCGGACCTTGACCTCGGTCCCCAGCGCGGCGCCGATCGCATCGGCGATCTCCGACGCAGCGGCCGCCTGGTCGGGGTGGATGGCCGTCTTTCCCGCACGCACGCCGGGACTCTCCGCCGCGGCGGCGTTGGCCTCGCGTGCCCGCTCCTCGGTCACCCGCACCGACCAGCCGCCCTCGGCAGCCGTGGCAGCCAGGCGCTTGCGGTCGAGCTGGTCCTCGGCGAGCAGCAGCGCGCGGCCGTGGCCCTCGGTGAGCGTGCCGGCCTCGATCAGCCCCAGCGCCTCGTCGGGCAGATCGAGGATGCGCAGCAGGTTGGAGATCGCGACACGGCTGCGTCCGACGCGCTTGCCGACGGCCTCGCGCGTGAGCCCCAGCTCCTCGACGAGGCCGGCAACCGCGCGGGCCTCCTCGACGGGGTTGAGGTCCTCGCGGGCCATGTTCTCGACCAGCGCGACCTCGAGCGTCGTCGCGTCGTCGCGGTCTTGGACCAGCGCCGGGACGTGGTCGAGCCCCGCGAGCTTGGCGGCGCGCCAGCGGCGCTCGCCGGCGACCAGCTCGAAGGTTCCGCCCGCGCGCGGGCGCACGAGGACCGGCTGGATGACGCCGCGCTCGGCCACCGAGTCGGCCAGGGCTTGCAGCGATTCCTGGTCGAACTGCCGGCGCGGCTGATCCTTCTTGGGCTTGATGAGGTCGACGGCCAGGTCGCGGAGCTCGGCGGCACCGTCGGCGCCGTCCCCGGCGGGCGCCGAGACCGAGAGGATCGCGGCCAGGCCCCGGCCCATGCCGCGCTCAGCCACGAGCCGCAACCTCCTTGGCCAGCTCGAAGTACGCGTCCGATCCCACGCAGTGCGGATCGTGGTGGATCACCGGACGCCCGTAGCTGGGCGCCTCGCCGATGCGGACGTTGCGCGGGATGACGGTGTCGAAGACCAGTTCGGGGAAGTGCTCGCGGACCTCGCGCTCGACGTCGCGGGCCAAGCGCGTGCGCCCGTCGTGCATCGTCAGCAGCATGCCGGCGACGGTCAGCCGCGGGTTGAGCTCGCGCTGGATCAGCGCGAGCGTGTCGAGCAGGCCGGCCAGGCCCTCCAGCGCGAAGTACTCGGTCTGAACCGGGACGATCACGCGGTCGGCGGCGACCAGCGCGTTGACGGTCAACGGGCCCAGCGACGGCGGGCAGTCCAGCAGGATGAAGGCGAAGCGCTCGCGCAGCGGCTCCAGCGCCTCGCGCAGGCGCTGCTCGGAGCCGGCCTGGCGCGGGAGTTCGACGTTGGCACCCGCGAGGTCGGGCGAAGAAGGCAGGACGAAGAGGCGCTCGATGGCGGTCGGCTGCAGCGCGTCGGCGGCGGTCGCCTCACCCGCAAGGACGTCGTAGACGTTGGGCAGCGAGTCCTTGGGGACGCCGAGCCCCACGGTGGCGTTGGCCTGGGGGTCGATATCGACCAGCAGCGTGTCGTAGCCGGCCTCGGCGATACACGCCGCGACGTTGACGGCGGTGGTCGTTTTGCCGACGCCGCCCTTCTGGTTCGCGATCGCGTACACGGTGCCCATTCGGGGCCCACGGTAGCGGCGCAGGCGGTCGGACGGCGGCCTGGATTCGCCGCCGAACGAAGACCCTCAGGCTGCAGCAGAGCCTTGAAGTGGCCGTTTGCGGGCCATTCCTTCTCGGCGAGGGAACTCGGACGGCGTCTCCCGAACCTTCAGGTAGACGTAGAGGTGGCGTGCTTCGGCGCCGTGGATCGACGTCTCGACGGGAATCGGGTCACCTTCGGCGGGCTCGAGGCCCACGATCTCCGCAGCGGCGACTCCATCAGCCTCGGCGGACGGATCCCTCCTGCCCTTCCAGGCTACGAGCGAGCCTCCGTCGACCAGCAGCGGCGCCGCGTACTCGACCACGACGTTGAGCGGGGCGAGCGCCCGGGCCGTCACGATCTCCTGGCTGCCGATCCCGTCCCACCAGGCCTCGGCGCGAGCGTTGACCACCTCGACGTTGCGCAGCCCAGCGGCATCGGCGGTGCGACGGAGGAAGTTGCACTTCTTGCCGACGCTCTCGACCAGCGTGACGCGGGTCTCCGGCAGTGCTGCCGCGAGCGCGAGGCCCGGGAAGCCGCCGCCGCTGCCGAGGTCAGCGATGGTGGACGCCTCGCGAAGAGCCGGAACGGCCAAGCCGGCCAACGAGTCGGCGACGTGGAGATCGACCCCTCGTTCGGGATCCCGCACGGTCGTGATCGACGTTGGCTCGGCCTCGACGAGGCCCAGGATCGTGCGCAGCTGCGCGGGCACGCCGGCCGGAAGCTCCCAGAGCGCGGCCAGCTCAGACAGTCGATTCTCAACACAAAGCACGGCCCGCAGCCTAGAGGGCCGGCGCGACGGTCGGCACCGTTTCATGTGAAACGGTGCGTGTCCGGTCGGCTGCTAGGCCAACATCGGCGTGACGACGAGGTGGCGCTCCGGCTCGTCGCCCTCGCTGTGGGTGTCCACGCCGCCGCGCTCGCGCAGGTACTCGTGGACGTGCTTGCGCTCGCTGGCCGTCATGGCATCCAAGGCCACCGGGCGACCGAACTTCTCGCAGTCAATGGCCGCTTGGTCGGCCTGCTTCTCGAGCGCCTCGCGACGGCGGGCGCGGTAACCCTCGGCATCGACGACGATCCGGCGCCGCTCGATCTCCGGATCCGCCAGCAGGATCCGCTGCGCAAGATGCTGGACGGCATCGATCGTCTGACCGTGACGGCCGATGAAGATCCCGAGCTCCTCGCCGTGCAGCGTGCCGACGAGCGCCTCGTCGTTGCCCTCGATCTCCACCGTCGCCTCGAGGCCGAGGCCCTGGACGATGTGCTCGAGGAAATCGCGGAAGATCTCTTCCTGGCTGCGCTCAGCCATCGTCTACCGCCTCCGTCCCGAACGCTTGCGCTTGCGCTGCCGCGGGGGTGGCGGCGGCGCCTTGGTGACCCGCGACTCTTCTTTGGCGGCCGCAGCTCCGTTGCCGCTGCTGGCGCTCCCGCCCGCGGCCGCATTGGCGAACCGGGCAAACAGCCCGCCACCGCCGGCAGCCGCCGGCTCCGCCACCGCTCCGCCACCTCCGCCCTCGCTCGGTAACGGCGGTGGCTCCGGAGCGTTGCGCCCGATGATTCGGCGCAGGAACTGCTGCTGTCCGATCGTCCAGATGTTCGTCGTGATCCAGTACATGATCAGACCCGCGGGGAAGCGGAAGACAAAGCCGACGAACAGGAACGGCAGAGCCAGCATGATGATCTTCTGGTTCTGATCCACGGTCGCGGTCATCATCAGCAGGCTGGACACCAGCTGCGACCCGACGTAGAGCACCAGCAGCGCGATCAGGACCCCGCCCGTCGCCTTGTCGGTGATGTCGTGGATGAACCAGAACTGCGACGCCTCGGTCGAGCCACACGGCTTCGGGACCTTGACCGCCGCCGTGTTGATGTCCGGGCAGATGTCGTAGCGCAGGTCCTTGCGCAGCATGTAGAAGAGCGACAGGAAGACCGGCAGCTGGGCGACGAGCGGCAAGCAGGAGGCGAAGGGGTTGACCTTGTGCTCCTGGTAGAACTTCATCGTCTCCTGCTGGAGACGCTGCTTGTCGTCCTTGTACTTGGCCTGCAGTTCCTTCAGGTGCGGCGCGATCCGCTGCAGCGCCTGCATGGAGCGGAACTGCTTGACGGCCAGCGGCAGCAGCGCGGCCCGAACGACGATCGTCAGCAGGATGATCGACAGGCCCCAGCTGGCGCCGACGCTGTCATGGAAGAACTTGAGGATCGACTCGAAGACGTCGACCAGCGGCTGCAGGATGTTCGCGGTGATGGGGACCATGGGCTCAGGCGTGCGGGGATTCGGACCCGCCCACCCCGGGAGAGGAGGGCGGCAGACGGAAGAGGCGCTGCTCCTCGACCGGGTCGTAACCGCCGTGACTCCAAGGGTTGCAGCGCAACAGCCGCCAGCCGGCCAGGACCAGGCCTCGGAGTATGCCGAAGCGGCCGATCGCCTGCGCGGCGTAGGCCGAGCAGGTCGGCTCGTACTTGCAGCGCCGCGGGAAGAGCGGCGAGATCACGCGCTGGTAGGCGATGATCGGCGCCACCGCCACGCGGCGCAGCAGAGACGGCTGATCGCTCACGACGCCGGGGCGGCCGGCTTCTCGCCGACCGA
Source organism: uncultured Conexibacteraceae bacterium (assembly GCA_963836485.1). Taxonomy (GTDB): domain Bacteria; phylum Actinomycetota; class Thermoleophilia; order Solirubrobacterales; family Solirubrobacteraceae; genus Baekduia. The sequence goes on from CAWIJS010000009.1 coordinate 618,108, forward strand.
CCGGCCGATCAACTCACCCAGCGCGGCGCGAACGCCGTCGAGACCCTCACGCTCGGCGAGTTCGCGCACCTCGGGGCGGGCGACCACAACGGCGTCGCTGCCAGGCGCCAGGCGCTGGCCCTCGATCGCGAACGCCTCCCGCAGCAGCCGCTTGACGCGGTTGCGATCGACGGCGCCACCAACCTTGCGCGAGACCGAGAGCCCGAGCCGCGGGCCGGCGGAGAGCTCCTGCGGCGCGGCCGAGGCCTCGCCGCGCGGGAACACGTAAAGGACGAGGTGCCGGTTCCCGATGGACCGGCCCTGGCGATAGACGCGCTCGAACTCGGCGCTGCGGGACAGCCGACCCTTCTTGGGTCGCTTGAGGCTGCCGCCGGCGCGCGAGGGCGCGTCCACGGTCAGACGGTCAGCCGCTTGCGGCCCTTGTCGCGGCGGCGCTTGAGCACGACGCGACCGGCCTTGGTGGCCATGCGGTTGCGAAAGCCGTGCGCGCGGGCGCGCTTGCGTCGCTTGGGCTGATAGGTGCGCTTCATGAAGTTTCGTGCTCCGTCGGGGAGGTCGTACGACCGGCGGGCCAGTGTATCGGACACCCGGGCGCGCGCCTGTCCACACCATCCTCCCCACGTGCTAACACCGATCCACACTCGCGGCGAACAGCTTCGGATCGGGATTTTGACGGCATTTGCGACGTCTCCCGCACAGGCCCGCAGACGGCGCGCGACGGCCCGAAGTCACCTGCTACGTTTCGACCCCCGCCGGCGCGATGGCTGCTTTTGAAAGCCCCGCCGACGGCTCCTCGCCCAGCCTCGCCAGTCTGCTTCTCAAGGAGCTGCTCCTCCCTGCCGTGACGCCGGACCTCGCCCCCATCTGGACCCGCCTGCAGGCGGAGGTGCGACGCCGGGTGCCGGAGTCGGCGTATGACATCTGGCTCGCGCCGCTGCGCTGGGGCGGCATCGACGGCGATCGCATCGTGCTGCTCGCCCCGTCTGAGGTCCGCGCGTGGGTGCAGCAGCGCTACGCCGCGATCCTCGACGAGGCGGCGCGGACCATCCTCGGCGATGGCAGCCTCGCGCGCGTGGAGCTGCGCGACGACGACGGAGCCGCGGCGCCCACGCCGGGCGACCGGCCTGCCGCCACGCAGGCCACCTCGGTCGAAGACCCCCGCACCGCGCTCTTCGACGACACCGAGACCTCGCGTCTGAACCCGAAGTTCACCTTCGAGCAGTTCGTCATCGGCGACGCCAACCGCTTCGCCCACGCCGCAGCGCTCGCGGTCGCTGAGCTGCCAGGCCAGGCCTACAACCCGCTCTTCATCGTCGGCCCGCCCGGCGTCGGCAAGACCCACCTGCTGCACAGCATCGGCAACTACGTGCGCACCTACGGCGGTGGTCTGACCGTCCGCTACACCACGGTCGAGCGCTTCACCAACGAGTTCCTCGAGGCGCTGAAGGCCCGCGACGTCGACGCCTTCAAGCACCGCTACCGCCGCAACGACGTCCTGCTCATCGACGACGTGCAGTTCCTCGAGCGCAAGGTCAAGACCGAGGAAGAGTTCTTCCACACCTTCAACGCGCTGCACGAGACGGGGAGCCAGTTGGTGCTGACCTCCGACCGCCCGCCGCGCGACATGGCCAAGCTCGAGGACCGCCTGCGCCAGCGCTTTGAGTCCGGGCTACTGGTCGACATCCGCGAGCCCGACGTCGCCACCCGCCTGACGGTGCTGCGCAAGCGCGCCCATCACGACGGGATCGACGTGGGCGACGACGGTGTCCTGGAGCTCATCGCCGAGCGCGTCACCGACAACCTGCGCAGCCTTGAGGCGGCACTGATCCGCGTCGTGGCCTACGCGTCGCTGACCGATGCGCCGATCGACCACGCGCTGGCCGACGAGGTACTCACCCAGCTCTACGGCCGGAGCTCGGCAGGTCGGGCCGCCGGCCCTCCCAGCGTGCAGCGGATCCAAGACATCGTTGCCGAGGTCTTCGGCCTCACGCGCGACGAGCTCCTCTCGCCCAGCCGCACCGCCCGCGTCGCCTGGCCGCGCCAGGTCGCCATGTACCTCGCACGCGAGCACACGCACGAGACGCTGCCGGCCATCGGCGCGCACTTCGGCGGCCGCGACCACTCCACCGTCCTGCACGCCTGCAAACGTGCGGCAAGTCGCATCGGGACCGACCCCGATGCCTACGATGCGGTGGCCACGATCACCGCGCGTCTGACCGATGCTGCCGGCGGGACGACGGTTTGACCGGCGCTGTTGACAGACTCGGTGGGCTCTTGTGCGCGAACACCCCGCATCCTCCGGTCATCTCAGCGGCTGTCCACACGTCAACAGCCCCTATGACTCCTGAATCTCTCTTGAGGTCTTCATCGTGAAGCTTTCGACCGCGAGCGCGGATCTGCTCGCTCAGCTGCAATCCGTCTCCCGCGTCGCGTCCACGCGCAGCGCGGTCCAAGCCCTCTCGGGTGTCCAGCTCGCCGCTACCAGCGCCGGCGTCGAGCTGCGCGCGACCGACATGGAGATCGCCCTCCGTGTCCCGCTGGCGGCCGAGGTGGCCCGTGAGGGCACCGTCGTCCTCCCCGCTCGGCTGTTGCTCGACGTCGCTCGCTCGCTGCCCAAGGGTGCCGAGCGCGTCGAGCTCGAGCTGCGGCCTGAGCAGCAGGACGTCGAGGTCGTCGCCGGCTCGGCGAAGTTCCACCTGCGCACGCTGCGGGCCGAGGACTTCCCGCCGCTGCCGGGCGTCGGCGGCACCGATGCCGACGACACGGTCGTCGAGTTGCCCGCCCAGGCGTTCGTGGACACGATCGAGATGGTGTCCAAGTCGGCCTCGCGTGACGAGACGCGCCCGATCCTCACCGGCATCCTCGTGTCGGCGTCGGGCTCGGAGCTGCGGATGGTCGCCACCGACTCCTATCGCCTGAGCGTCAAGGAGACCGCGCTCGGCGTGGCGCTGGACCCGGGCTTTGAGGCCAACGTGCCGGCGCGGGCGCTGGACGAGCTGCGCTCGGTCGTGGGCACCACCGGCGCCGATCTGATCCGCATCGGCGTCCGCTCCAACCAGGTGGTCTTCGAGGTCGGTGGCGCCGTGCTGTCCTCGCGCCTGATCGACGGTCAGTTCCCCAACTACCGCCAGCTGATCCCCGACGGCTACGAGCACCAGCTGCGCATCAGCGGCGAGGAGCTCGGCGACGTCGTCAAGCGCATCAGCCTGATGGCCCAGAAGAACGCGCCGCTGCGGCTGAGCTTCAGCGAGGGCGAGCTGACCGTCTCGGCGCAGACCCCGGATGTCGGTGAGGCCTCGGAGCCGGTGCCGGTGCCGTTTGCCGGCGAGCCGTTCGAGATCGGCTTCAACCCGGAGTTCCTGCGCGACGGCCTGGACAGCGTCGGCTCAGACGACCTGATCCTCAAGCTCATCAGCCCCCTGCGGCCCGGCCTGATCGAGGGCGCCGACGAAAGCGGCTTCCTCTACCTGATCATGCCGATCCGCCTGAACGTCTGAGGACGACGATCGCGCCATGCGCGTCGAGCGCCTGCGCCTGCGCGACTTCCGGACCTACGCGACGGCCGATGTCGCGGTCGGTCCGGGGCTGACGGTCTTGCACGGCCCCAACGGCGCCGGCAAGACGAACCTGCTCGAGGCGCTGTACTTCGGCTGCACGGCGCGGTCGTGCCGGACCGCGAACGAGCGCGACATGGTGCGCTTCGACGCTCCGGCCGCACGTGTCGAGGTTGACACGTCAGATCGGGACGGTGTCCACACGCTCAGCGTCGGGTTCCAGCCGGGCGAGCCGAAGCGGATCAAGGTCGATGGCGCGCCGGTGGAGCGCCTGACCGACAGCCCCGCGCGGCCGCTGGTTAGCGTCTTCCTCCCCGACCGGCTCGAGCTGGTCAAGGGCGCGCCGTCGCTGCGCCGGGCACATCTCGATCAGCTCGTCGGTGCGCTGTGGCCGGCCCGTGCGGGCAACCGGGCGCAGTACTCGCGGGCGATGGCGCAGCGCAACGCGCTGCTGGCCCGCGTCCGCGCCGGCCGGGTCGGAGAGGCCTCGCTCGATGCCTGGGACGCGGAACTCGCGCGCTGGGGCATCGCGCTGCGTGACGATCGCGCCGCCGCGGTGGCCCGCGTGGCCGACGGCTTCCCCCAGCTGGCGACCGAGCTGGGCCTCGCCGGTGCTGCCGAGGTCCGCTACCGCCCGCGCACGAAGGCCGTCGAGCCGACCGAGCTGGCCGCGGAGCTGCTGGAGCGGCGCTCCTCCGACGTCGAGCGCGGCTTCACCCAACACGGTCCCCACCGCGACGAGCTGCTGCTGCTGCGCGATGGCCGCGAGCTGAAGTCCTTCGGATCCCAGGGCGAGCAGCGGCTGGCGCTGCTGGCGCTGCTGCTGGCGGAGCGGGCCGTGCTGACCGAGGAGCGCGGGGCTCCCCCGTTGATGCTGCTCGATGACGTCATGAGCGAGCTCGACGCCGATCGCCGCGGGATGCTCGTCGCGCGGCTGGATGATGGCGGCCAGGCCGTCGTGACGACCACCGACCTCGGCCACGTCCCGGGCGCCCAAGCGCCGGCGGTCGTCCGGTTGAAGGTCTCGCCGGGGACGGTCTTGCAGGATGCCGCGGCGGCGGCTGCCTGATGCGCCGCCGCGCACCACGGCCGCTGTCGTCGGCGATCGCCGGTCTTGCCGACCAACTGGCGCCCAAGACGGTCCTCGGTGAGGTGCAGCGCGTGTGGCCCGACGTGGTCGGCGCCGCGGTCGTCAAGGAGGCCACGCCGACCACGGAGCGTGGTGGAACATTGACGATTTCCTGCCGTTCTTCGGTGTGGGCGCAAGAGCTCGATTTGATGGCGCCGGAGCTCGTCGCGCGGCTCAACGCCCAGCTCGGTGAGGGGCGCATAACAGCGCTGCGTTGCGTGGCATCTCCGCCGCGCGCGTGGGCCGGGCGAGAGTCGTGACACTTTTGTGCGAATTTGCAGGTATTTTGTGACGTCCTGAGGAGGCGTTCCGCGGGGTCCCTGTGCTATCCTGTGGATAACTTCTTTTCACGCCCCGGTCGGGCTCGACCGAGCCCGGGACTGGGGCGTTCTGCGTCAGGAACGCAGCACTCTTATGGCGAACGAGAACGGCAAGCAGAAGAATGCGCGCCAGGGCTCGGCCGCCTACGACGCCCAGGACATCACCGTCCTCGAGGGCCTCGAGGCGGTCCGCAAGCGTCCGGGCATGTACATCGGGTCGACGGGTATCCGCGGCCTCCATCATCTGGTCTACGAAGCGGTCGACAACTCGGTCGACGAGGCGCTCGCCGGCTTCGGCGGCCACGTCGAAGTCACGATCCACCCCGACAACAGCGTCACCGTCCGCGACGAGGGCCGCGGCATCCCGGTCGGCATCGTCGAGAAGGAGGGGCGCCCGGCCGTCGAGGTCGTGCTGACCGTCTTGCACGCCGGCGGCAAGTTCGGCGACGGCGGCGGCTACAAGGTCTCCGGCGGCCTGCACGGCGTGGGCATCTCGGTGGTCAACGCGCTGTCGGAGACGCTGCGGGTCGAGGTTGCCGTCGAGGGCCACCTCCACCATCAGGAGTTCGACCGCGGCGTCCCGCGCTACGACCTGGTCAAGGGCGACAAGATGGCCAAGGGGCAGAGCACCGGCACCTCGGTCACTTGGCTGCCCGACGCCGACATCTTCGAGACGATCGAGCACGACTTCAACGTCCTCGAGCAGCGCCTGCGCGAGACCGCTTACCTGACGCGCGGCCTGCGCATCACGCTGACCGACGAGCGCGCCGGCGGCCAGCGAGCCGAGTTCCACTTCGAGGGCGGCATCGAGGACTTCGTCTCCTACCTCAACGAGAACAAGGATCCGCTCGGCAAGAAGGTCATCTTCTTCGAGGGCGAGTCCGACGAGGGCTACGTCGAGATCGCCATGCAGTGGAACGGCTCCTACCAGGAGTCGGTCTTCTCCTTCGCCAACAACATCAACACGCACGAGGGCGGCTCGCACCTCTCGGGCTTCCGCTCGGCGCTGACGCGCACGATCAACCGCTACGCGCGGGAGAAGGGCGAGCTCAAGGAGAAGGACGACAATCTCTCCGGCGAGGACGTGCGCGAGGGGCTCACCGCGGTCATCTCCGCCAAGCTCGCCGACCCGCAGTTCGAGGGCCAGACGAAGACCAAGCTCGGCAACCCCGGGATGGAGGGCTTCGTCGCCAACGTCGTCAACTCCAAGCTCGCGGAGTTCCTGGAGGAGAACCCGGGGGAGGCGCGGGCGATCATCCGCAAGGCCGTGCAGGCTGCCCAAGCCCGCTCCGCCGCGCGCAAGGCGCGCGACCTGACGCGCCGCAAGAGCGCGCTGGAGAACTCACCGCTGCCGGGCAAGCTCGCCGACTGCTCGGTCAAGGACCCGTCCTTGGCCGAGATCTTCATCGTCGAGGGCAACTCCGCGGGCGGTTCGGCCAAGCAGGGTCGCGACCGCCACACGCAGGCCGTCCTGCCGCTGCGCGGCAAGATCCTCAACGTGGAGAAGGCGCGCATCGACCGCGTGTTGAAGAACACCGAGGTCCAGGCGCTGATCACCGCGCTCGGCACCGGCATCCGCGACGAGTTCGACATCGAGAAGGCGCGCTACCACAAGGTGGTGCTGATGACCGATGCCGACGTCGACGGCGCGCACATCCGCACGCTGGTGCTGACGCTGCTGTTCCGCGAGATGCCGGAGCTGATCGAGGCCGGCTACGTCTACATCGCCAAGCCGCCGCTCTACAAGGTCAAGCAGGGCAAGACCGAGCGCTACCTGGAGAAGGACTCCCAGCTCGAGGAGCTGCTGCTCTCCGACAAGCTCGAGAAGATCCGCGTGCACGATCGCACCGGCGCCGAGTTCAAGCTGACCGAGGCGCGCTGGCAGCGCTACACGCGCCTGCTCAAGCAGTTCGAGGGCTGGGGCAGCTCGCTGCGTGCCGAGCATGGCCACGAGGCCGTCCGCTTCCTGGGCGAGGCGGGCCTGCTCGACGACCAGTCGGCCGACCTGCCGTCGGCACTGGCGTCCTTGGAGAAGAACGACGAGTCGCGACCGCACGAGACGCACATCGTCGAGACCACGGCAGAGGTGCTCGTGGTCAAGGCCGTCGAGCGCAAGAGCGGCCTGGCCCAGACGCACCGCCTGGCCCGCGCGCTCTT